>NZ_JARUXV010000003.1:0-160544 GCF_031450975.1 Caballeronia sp. LZ065 | reverse complement strand
GCCAGCATCCAGGCGACCACGAGTTGCAGGTTGCTGTTCGCGCGTAATGCCGGATCGATGCCCATGCCGGCGTTCAGGGCGTTGAAGCTTGCTTCGAGCGCCGCCGCGCGTTCGCGCTTGCGATCGAGACACCACGCCTGCATTCGATAGGCCTCGACCAGCATGATGGCGTCGTTCTCCGCCTGCGCATACGGCGCCGCGCCGGCGTAGCAGCGCGCGGCATCGAGATAGCGCTCGCCCATGACATGCACGCTCGCTTCGCCGAACAAGCCGTTGAGCACGAGCGTGTTCCCAGCGGGAGCCGCCACTGCGCGGGCCTGCTGCCCGGAAGCAGCTGCTTCGCGATACGCATGCAACGCCCGCTCGGCGTCATCCCATTTGAGATACGCCGAGCCCGCCAGCAAATGCACGGTCGCACTCTGATCGAACCATTGACGGCCGTTGCTTACCGCAAGCGCGGCCGCACGCAGGCGTTCGAGGCGCGCAGGATCCTCGTGTGACAGGCTTTCCGAGAGTTCGACGAACAGCCGCCTGAACTGCCCCGACGCTCCGCGCTCGCCCGATTGTGCGGCGAGTTCCCTAGGCAACGCATCCATCTGATAACGTCCATGGATCACGTGCACGGCATGAGCTTGCCGTTGCGCGAATCCGTCGAGCAAGGTCGGCTCGGATCCGTAGAGCGCCAACCTGAGCCGCCGCGACAGTTCGGCGTAGGAGCCCTCCAGCAAGAGCACCAGTTTTTCGAGACATGCCTCGAACGCTTTGGGTTTGTTGACGCGCTCAGGAACGAGCACGAGCACCACGCCGGGAAACACATCCGGGTGATGCCGCATCAGACTGCCAAGCATCGCGAGAAAATAAGCCGCCGCCGGCTCACGATTCCTCACGGGAGGCTGCCAGTCAGCGACGATGCCCGACGTCGCAGACCCTTCACGTCGCTCGTCATAGAACCGCATGACTTCTTCGGTCAGCGCAGTGACGTATTGATCCGCGTCTTCGAACGGCGCGCTCAATTCCAGCACGGCATTCGACAGTTCCCGTTGCCCCTGAAAGAAGGTCTTCAGCAGTTCGACATCGGCCGGACTGGCATGCCAGTAGAGCAAACGCGCGCCGGGGTTTTGGGCGAAGCGAAGCCAGTCATCATGCGCGGCCATCAGCCGGCGCTCTACCGGATTGGTGGGTTTCCAGTCTTGCATGGCGCGGGCATCAAGGATTGAGCTTCAGCTTGGCGCCCTGAACCGTGTGTTCGCCCGTTGCGCTACTGGTGATGGTCGAGCCGTCGAACGTGACGGTCGAGCCGTTGATTGCATGACTGCTCGAGCCAGTCGATGTAATCTTGACGCCCGATATCGTGATGGTGCCGTCCTTCTTCATCGTGATGCTGGACGCGCCGCACTGCAGTGTGATCTTCGTCGTGGACGTGACCAGCAGGTCACCCGTAACCAGAACGTCCCGACCTTTTCCGACACTGATCTTCTGATGCCCGGTGACGGTCACCGTGTGGTCGTTTTCAAATATCGACGTCTTGGCCAGATGAACCGTTTCATGCTCCGTGCCGATGACCTTGGCCGTGCGATTCTTGCTAACCGTGAAGGTATCCATGCCCACGACAGTCGATTCACGATCCTTGTTGACCGTGTGCGTCTGCTTGCCGGTGATGTCGGTTTTCTGGTCTCCGCCGATGGTCAACGTGTCGTTATCCGTCACCTCTCGCTTGCGGTTGGCCTTGAGCGTGATCGTCTCGTCCTTCGTCACGGTCTCGGTGCGGGTGCCGGTGACCGTGGTGGTCTCGTTTCCGCCCACCGACTTCTCGCGATCCGCCGCCACCTTGTGCGTCTCGTTGTTCTTGACCGTCGTGTTCATGTCCTTCTGGGCTTGCACCCAGAGTTCCTCGCCGCCCTGCTTGTCCTCCATGCGGATGCCGTTCGCAGTTTCGACACCCCCTTTCATCGAGCGGGACAGCATTCCGCTCTGCGTCGCGTTGGCCGGCAGCGGCCAAGGCGGCATCGACTCTGCGTTATAGACCCGTCCCACGACGATCGGCCGGTCCGGATCGCCGTTTTCAAAGTCGACGATCACCTCGCTTCCAATACGCGGAATATTCACGCCGCCATAGCCGCCGCCTGCCCAGGGATACGACACGCGCACCCAGCACGACGAGTTCTGGTCCTTCACGCCCGAGCGGTCCCAGTGAAAACTCAGCTTCACCCGGCCGTATTGATCCGTCCAGATTTCCTGGCCGGCCGGTCCCGTGACGATGGCGGTCTGCGGGCCGCTGGTGCGCGGCTTGGGATAGTCCTTGCGCGAAGGTCGATACGCGACCGTAGCCGGCTGCACGACGAATGAGGCCACAAACAGATAGTGGCCCGAGTTGCTCGTTTGGTCCGGTTCCGAAGCGATGACCTTCGATGCGATGACCAGATATTCCCGGTTCGCCGCCTCGTGCGGAAAGCCTTCAAGCGTGAAGGTTGTCCCGCAGACGATATCGCGCACATTGCCCGACCCGGAAGCCCGTTCTCCCTGCGCGCGCCACTCCTCCATGCGCAACCGCGCGAACTGTTCACCGTGTGAGGGATCGGTGTAGTCGCCCGGCCACTCGTAGCGCTCCAGACGGTTGTGATCGGTCTCCAGCGGCAGCTCGTTCTGCTTGATCAGTGTGGCGCGCGGCTTCTTGAAATCGAAGTCGTTGGTGGTGACGCGCCCCGGTTGCAGACTGCCGTTGACTTCGAACTTGCTGATGTGCTCGGCGTCGGTCTTGTGCCCCGGAGGAAAGTACGGCAGCGTCTGATACGCCGCGCTCTGGACAGGCCGATGCGCCCCCACCTGATCCACCAGCACCATGCGATGAAAAGACTGGCTGTGCTCGAAAAACCAGTAGATGCCGTGCTCCGCCATCAGCCGCTGGACGAACTCGAAATCCGTTTCGCCATACTGAACCTGGTAGTCCAGCACCGGATAGGATTCCGACAGCCGCATTTCATACGAGTACAGGTAGTTCTCGAACACCTCCTCGATGATTTCCACCACGGTCTTGCGCTGGAAGATCCGGTAGTCGGAGCGCTGTTCGAGCAGCACCAGCCAGGGTTGCAGGACGAGCCGATAGAGGCTTTGCCGGTCAGACTGGCTCACGTAATCCGCATGCGTGACGAGGCCGCTGATCTCGCGCACGCCCGCGCCGATATTCACCACGCTGCCAAGCCCCATGCCCTCCAGTTCGATGGACACGGTCAGCTCCTTGCCGATCATCGCGTTCCGGTCGAGATTCGCCGCTGCCAGATCCGGCATCACCGAATTGAGCGGTGTGGCGCACTCGATGGTGTAGGCATACAGCCGGGAAAGCGCTTCCTCGCCATTGATCGACCGCAAGCGCAAAGCAGGTTCACCCGTCGCAGCCACAGGCAGCGCCGCCCCGCTCAGCGTAATCGTGCGCTTCGAGCCGAGCGCCGCCCCGGCAATGTCCGCCGCGCCGCGCTCAAGCATTCCACTATTCAGTAACCCGGCATTCGACACAATGAAACCTCGACAATCGATCTGGAGCGGAACACGCGGATTGCGTATTCGACCGACTGTCAATGTATCCCCGAGACTGCCTGCGTTTGAACGCGACTATTCTTAATTCTTCAGAGTGCGCACGCTGTCAAGAACAGGTATCCGAATTAATCAATGCCGATAAGCATCATTAATCCGGATCACACTGCTTTGATCAAATTCAAAGCGCTACACCACTGCTCACAAGACGCAAACTCAAGCGTCCTGACCCGCTTTCAACACGTCGATGAACGCGCGAACCTTTGCGCTCAACAGACGCCGCGAACTATAGAGCACCCAAAGCTCCACGGGCGCTCCCGCCTCATATCCAAGCAGGTCGAGGCGGCCCGCCGCCAGGTCGGATTCGACGAGCATGCCCGGCAGCAACGCCGCCCCCACGCCCTGGAGCACGGCCTCACGCGCCATCAGCAACGATGACAGCCGCAACACCGGTTCGGGCTTGATCGCGCGCGCGCCGCCATCCGGTTGCTCGATCCGCCACGCTTCGTGCGCCGTGCGCGCCAGCACCACCGCAGGCAGTGTCGCCGCGTCCGGTTCCGTCACGAAGCCGCGCGGCGCGACGAGCGCGCGCCGGTCGGTCGCGACGCAGCGTCCGACGAGCCATTCATCGGCGTCTGGATTGACTCGGATCACGAGGTCATAGCCGTCCTGCACGGGATCCGCCACGCGATCCTCAGCCACGATCTCCAGTTCGACCTGCGGATAGGCCCGCGCGAAGCGCGCCGCCACGCCCGGCAACTTCACGTGCGCGAACACGATCGGCGCGCTCACGCGCAAGCGTCCGCGCGGCACGGGCGCGCGCGCGGCGAGCGCGGCGCCGGCGTCGTCGATCTCGGCCAGCAGGCCGCGCGTGCGTTCATGCAGCGCCCGGCCCTCTTCGGTGAGGCGCAGCGTGCGCGCCCCGCGCTCGATCAGCCGCACGCCCAGACTCAGCTCCAGCTCGGCGACGTGCCGCGACAACGTGGCCTTCGGCCGGCCGGTCTGGCGCGCCGCCGGACCAAAACCACCGTGCAGCGCGACGGCATTGAAGTCAACGAGTGCGATCAGGTCCATGTCCGTTCCATTGACGAGACGAAGCGTCTCGAACCGAGGTCTATCGATGCCGACTCGGAACGATTATCGTAGCAGCGTCCCAACCCAATCAGTAAGGAGCTTCGACATGACCATTCTCGTGACGGGCAGCACCGGCGTGATCGGCACCCAGGTTCTCAGCCATCTTCAAGGCAGCGGCGCGAGCGTGCGGGCGTTGACGCGCTCGCCGGAGCGGGCGCAGTTCCCCGTCGGAGTGGAATCCACAAAGGGCGAACTCGGCGATATCGGCGGGCTGCGCGACGCATTGCAGGACGTCGACACCCTCTTCCTGCTCGCGCCCAACGCGGCAGACGAACTCACGCAGGCATTGCAGGCGCTGAGCATTGCGCGCGAGGCCGGTGTGCGAGGCATCGTGTACCTGTCGGTGTTCAAGGGCGAGGCGTATGCGGACGTGCCGCATTTCACGAGCAAGCACGCGGTGGAACGCATGATCGAACAGGTTGGCCTGCCCGCGACCGTCCTGCGCCCCGCGTACTTCATGCAGAACGACGCGCGCATGAAGGAGGCGCTGGTGAAGCACGGCGTCTACGGCATGCCGATCGGCGCAAAAGGCATTTCGATGGTCGATGTGCGCGATATCGGCGACGCCGCCGCGCGGGAACTGCTGCGGCGCGAACGCAGCGCGGAACCGCTGCCGCGCGTCGCTTACGAGCTCGTCGGACCAGATGCGCTGACGGCGGACAGCATCGCGGCTATCTGGAGCTCCGCGCTGCATCGTGAGATCCGCTACGGCGGCGACGACCTCGACGCGCTCGAGACACGGATGAAAGGCGCTGGACCTGATTGGCTCGCCTATGACATGCGGCTCATGATGCAGCGTTACCAGCAGGACGGCGCAGTGGCGAACGCGCATGAAATTGAACGTTTTTCCCATCTGCTCGGACGTAAGCCCCGTACCTATCGCGATTTCGCGGCCGAATGCGCGCAACAATGGGCACAATGGGCGACCGAATAAAAGGGTCTCGACGCGGGCATTCAGAAATAGGGGCATGCAAGCGCCTCGATTATTTTCGAGAATGTCCGGTTCCGATTCACCTTTAATAAAAACCCTGAAAGAGCAAACGTTTGGCTGCCGTTTTGTGTTCCAATTGGTCTGATTATCTGTTTAAACCCCCACGATACTTTCGCGATTACCGTCGCGAATCATCGATTGGATATTCAGCTCATGCGGACTCAATCCGAGGCATCGACTTCAGAAACGCGCAACACGGCAGAAGACGGGCGTCAGGCGCATTTCCAGCGCTGGTTCGCCACCTTCGCCAGCCTCGCGCATTCGCGGCTGCCGCTGTCCGCCTATCTGCAGAAAGTCACGGATACCTTGAGGGAAGTCGCAGGCGTCGCATCGGCGGTGGTGGAATGGATTGAGGGCGAGGAACTCGTCTACCAGGCGGCGAGCGGCGCGGCGGCCGCGCACATCGGCGTGCGCCTGCCCACCGCCGGGAGCCTGTCCGGCTTGTGCATCACACGGCAGCAGGCGCTTGTCTGCCGCGATACGGCCACGGATCATCGCGTGGATCGCGCCGCCTGCAAAGCCGTCGGCGCGGTGTCGATGGTCGTCGCGCCGGTCATCTACGAAAGCCGTTCGGTCGCCGTCCTGAAACTGATTTCCGGACAAACGGATTTCTTCGGCGCGTCCGACATCAGCATTCTGAATGCGTTTTGCGCATGCATCGCGGAGACCATCGCGCGCGAGGACATCGCACAGGAAAATCGCAAGCTGCTCAAGGAAAACGCGAGCGTCGCGGCGGATCTCACGGTGGAGTCGTCGCTGCGGCTCGAATACGAAAAGAAACTCGCCGACGCCATGCGCCGCCGCCAGACCGTGCTCGACAACGCCCACGTTGCATTCGTGTCGATGGACGAAGCGGGCATGATCGTCGACTGGAACGGGGCCGCCGCACTGCTGTTCGGCTGGAAGGCGCACGAAGCGGCGGGCCGGGAGCTGGCGGCGCTGATCGTGCCGGAACGTCTGCGCGACGGGCACCGTGCCGGGCTCACGCGCTATCTCGCCACCGGCGAGGCGCGCATGATCAACCGGCGCGTCGAGTTGCCCGCGCTGCGCCGCGACGGCAGCGAATTCGCCGCCGAACTGACCATCAGCGAAGTCTGGTACGAAGGCCAGCGCCAGTTCGCCTGCTTCGTGCACGACATCACCGACCGGCGGCGCGCGAGCGAGGCAAACGAGCGCCTGCGGCTGCTGATCGATTCGGTCAGCGATTACGCCATCTGCATGCTCGACCAGAACGGCTACGTGCGCTCGTGGAACGAGGGCGCGCGCGCCATCTACGGCTTCACGGCCAACGAGGCGATCGGCCGGCATTTCGCGCTGTTCTACACATCGGACGAACACGGCCGCGACCGTCCCATGGACGACCTCGTGCTGGCCGCCGAACGCGGCCGGGTGGAACATGAAGACTGGCACATCCGCCGCGACGGCTCGGAATTCTGGGCGCACGTGATGTTGAGCGCGCTGCCGAACGGTTCGGGTGGCGAACGAAGTTTCGTCAAGATCACGCGCGACATGACGGCGCGGCGGCGGCTGGAGGAACTGGAGGCGTCGAGCCGGCGCATGAATGAATTCCTCGCGCTGCTGGGCCACGAGTTACGTAATCCGCTCGCGCCCATCCGCAACGCGGTCAGTATCCTGAAGCTCAAGGCCACCAGCGACGAAGAAGTGATCCGCAGCCGCCAGATCGTCGACCGGCAGCTCGCGCACCTGACGCGGCTCGTCGACGATCTCCTCGAAGCAGGCCGCGTGAGCTCGGGCAAGATCCGCCTCAGCACCGACCTCATCGACATCGCCACGGTCGTGCATCTGAGCGTCGAGGCCAGCCAGCCGCTGATCGACGCACGCGGCCAGCGCATCGTCGTGAAGGACAGCGGGCAGCCGCTTTACGTCAACGGCGATCCCACGCGCCTCGTGCAGGCGCTCAACAATCTGCTCAACAACGCATCGAAGTTCAGCCCGCCCGCCTCGACCATCACGCTCGAAGTGGGCCCGCGCGGCGGCTCGGTGATGGTGCGCGTGATCGACCACGGACGCGGCATTTCACCGGAAGCGCTCGCCATCGTGTTCGACCTGTTCGTGCAGGAACATCCGCCGGGCGCGCATCCGGACGAAGGCGGACTGGGCATCGGCCTGACGCTCGTGCGGGCGATCGCGGAGCTGCACGGCGGGCATGTGGAAGCGAAGAGCGGCGGCACGGGCCAGGGCAGCGCGTTCTCGCTGTGGCTGCCACTCGCGGAGCCGCCGGCCGCGGGCGCGCCCGCGAGCACGACGCCCGGCACAGCCGCGACGCGTCAGCTCGACGTGCTCGTGGTCGACGACAACCGCGACTCCGCCGACAGCATGACGCTGCTCGTGGACATGCTCGGCCATCGCGCGCGTCCTGCCTACGACGGGTCCGAGGCGCTGGCTTCGTTCGGGACGGAGCGGCCGCAGGTCGTGCTGCTCGATCTCTCGATGCCCGGTCTGACGGGTTTCGACGTGATCCGCCGCATGCGCGACGAAGGCGCGCGCGTGGTCGTCGCGGCGATGACCGGCCTCGGCTCGGATGAAGACCGCGCGCGCACCCGCGCTGCGGGCTTCGACGCGCATCTCGTCAAGCCGGTCGATCTTCCGGAACTGGAACGCGTGCTGGCGCTGGCGGGACGGGGTTGACGTTGCTCACATGACGCGGCGCGCCCGGAATGGCGCGCACGCAGGCAGGCGTCTTCGTCAGTCGATAAGGCGGCTTCAGCACCGGCCAGAACGCGCCGTGCTCATCGCGCGCGGCGGAGAGCACGTCGGCGAGAAAGTTGCCGTCCTGCAGCAATTCGTCGACGCGCACCACCGGCACGGCGCACGCCATCTGCTGCGCGGCCAGCGCCTTCGGCAGCGCGGCGCACATTGAGCGCTCGGCATCCGAGGCTTCGCGTTCGATCCAGACATGGCCGTCCAGACAGGCGAGCACTTCGCCATGCACGGGCGAACGGCCCGCCGCGAACAACGCGCACCACGCAGCGACGTCCTGCATCGAGATTTCGATGAATGCGCCCGTACCGGATGCCCGCCCCGCGAGCCGTGCGAGGATCGCGAACAACGCGGCCTGGCCGCCGAGAATGTCCGCGCCCGACGCGCCGATCTTGACCGGTACGCCGTCGCTGCGGGTCAGGTCCATCAGGGCGCTCATCGCCTGGATGACCGTGTCGAATGCGGGCCGCGACGGATACGCCGACCTCATCCCGAAACCCGAGATCGAGCAATAAACGAGCGCCGGATTGATGGCGCCGAGCGTCTCGCGCGTGAAGCCGAGTTTGGCGAGCGCGCCGGGCCGCAGGTTTTCGACGAGCACGTCGGCGTCCGCAAGCAGTTCACGCAAGTGAGCGCGGTCGCTGTCCTGCTTGAGATCGAGCGCGAGCGTCTGCTTGTCCGTGTTGTTCAGCGCGAAGAAATAGCTCGTGCCGCCTTGTCCCGGCGCCCATGCGCGCGCGGCTTCGCCATCGGGCGGCTCGATTTTCACGACATCCGCGCCGAGCGCCGCCAGATGCTTGCCGACGAGTGGCGCCGTCGTGTACTGACCGATCTCGATCACCTTCACGCCCGCGAGCGGCGCCGTATTGCCGCTTGCGGACCGCTCCGGCCGTGCGATGCCGCGCGCCTCGCTCAATCGCGACGCCGCGAAGACCGGCACCCGCCGATACGTCTGCGCATCGACGCCCGCCGTATCGATAGCCCGTGCCGCCTCCGCGTGACGCAGGCGGAAATTCGGCTCGGCCGCCAGCTCGTGCATGCCGGTAATCGGTCCCGCCGCCACGCCGATACGCTCGCACACACGCACGCACGCGTCGGTGTCGAGCGTCATGGTCCAGGTTTCGAGCAGCGCGTCGAGTTCGTCGACGTAAAGCACGCGGCCCGCGAGCGTCGCGAAGCGCGCGTCGTCGAGCGGCGGCATGTTCGCGGCCAACCTGAGCTTGCGCCACTGCTCATCCGTGCTGGTGCAGATGAGAATCCAGCCGTCGCGCGTGCGATACGCGTTCCACGGCGCGCTCGCCGGATGCCGGTTGCCCACGCGTCCCGCCGTGCGGCGCGCAAAGGCCGCGGGCAGGAACGTGGTGAGCGCGTTGGCCGCACAGCCGCTCAACGTGACATCGATGTTCTGCACCCCGCCGCCCAGCCGCTTCACGCGCACCGCTGCTGCAATCGCCGCCGCCGCGTACAGCGCCGCCGAAATCTCCGTCAGCGGAATGCCGATCCGCACCGGCGCGCCCTGCGTGAAACCGGTGGTGTCCATCAGGCCGCTCATCGCCTGGATCTGCGCGTCGGTCCACGACGTGCCGGCGCGCGAATCCTGCGGTCCGGTCGCGGTGATATCGCACACGATGTGCGCGCCCCCTGCCTTCCATCCAGCAACGCCGTCCGTCTCGCCGCTATCCGACGAAACCACGATGACGTCGTAACCCGTCCCATCGGCGCCGTCGAACTCGACACACGCGCCCGCCTGTTCGAGCAGGACCGCGCACAAGCGCACCGCATCGCGCGCGCCGCGCGCGAGAACCCGCAAACCGTCCAGCATGATCGTCTCCTTCTCCGTGTCTTCACGGCTGGCGCGCCCGCGCGCACATTGCTACCATTTTTCGATGCGAACCCTTCCGTCACTCAACGCCCTGCGCGCCTTCGAAGTCTGCGGAAGGCTGCTCAGCATCCAGCTCGCCGCCGACGAGCTGAACGTCACGCCTGCCGCCGTCAGCCGCCAGATCAAGCTGCTGGAAGACCAGCTCGGCGTGCTGCTGTTCGAGCGGGGTCATCGCGCGATCACGCTGACGCCCATGGGTTCGCGCTATCTCGCCGACGTCATACGCAGCTTCGAAACGCTGCGCACCGCGACCGTGAATCTCACCGAGGCGCGGCGGCGACGCACGCTCAAGATCCGCGCCTATACAACGTTCTCGATGAACTGGCTGCTGCCGCGCCTGTCGACGTTTCATCGCGACCATCCGGATATCGAAGTGAGTCTGACCACCTCGTTGCAGCCGGTGGACTTCAACACCGAGGACGTCGATGCCGCGATCCGCCTTTCCCACGCGCCGTCCTCCGAGTTCGGCTTCGACCGGTTGGTACCGAACGAACTGGTGCCGGTATGCAGCCCGGCGTTCCTGCGCGCGCATCCGGACCTCGACGACGCCACGCCCGAAGCGCTGCGTCACGTGCCGCTCTTGCATTCGCTCGCGCGTCCGGAGGACTGGGCCAAGTGGCTCGACGCGGCCGGCGTGCGCGGCGTGAATCCGCTGGGCGGGCTCTCCTACGAAAGCTCGATCCTTGCGTACTTCGCCGCGACGCAGGGGCATGGCATCGCGATGGCGCAGCGCGTGCTGGTCGCCGATCAACTGCGCGCGGGCACGCTTGTCATGCCGTTTTCGTTCGTGCTCGATCTCGGCGCGTTCACCTACTACCTGATCTATCCGCCCGCCCATCTTTCGAGTCCGGAGTTCGCCGCGTTCCGCACCTGGCTGCTGTCCAGCGGCGACGACGCGCAAAGCTGACGCATCAGCGTCCGGCATAGCGCGGCGCGCGCTTTTCGGCGAACGCCTTGCGCCCCTCTATGCGGTCTTCCGAATCGCGCAGCGCGCCCCACGCCATCTCCGTGAATTCGAGCGCCTGCGCCAGCGGCACGTTGGCGCTGGTCTCGATGACCTTCTTGATCATCTGCACGGCGAGCGGTCCGTTCGCGGCGATCGTCCGCGCGAGTTGCAGGCTCTCTTCCAGAAGCGCCTCGGGTTCCGTCAGGTCGCTTACGAGACCGACTCGATGCGCATAGGCCGCGTCGATCCTGCCGCCGGTGAGCAGCATCTTCATCGCGATGGCGGACGGCACGGCGCGTTGCAGCGCCTGGATGCCGCACACACCGGGAATGCTGGCGACCACCGCTTCCGGCAAGCCGAACACCGCGCTCGTCGACGCGATGCGCAGATCGCATTGCAGCGCCAGTTCGAGGCCGCCGCCGAGGCAATAGCCGTTGATCGCGGCGATCAGCGGCTTGAAGATGCGCAGCGAGCCGAGTTCCATCAGGCGCACGTAGATGCCTTCCGCGCCGGCGCGTTCGAGCGGCTTCACGAAGGACGCGCCGAACGAGGTCGAAGGCGGCAAGCTGCGCTTGAGATCCGCGCCGACACAGAACGACTTCGTCCCCGCGCCGGTGATCACGATCACGCGCACGTCATCGTCGTCGCGGGCATTGGCGAGACGCGCGCGCAGTTCGACGAGCGTATCGAGATCGAGCGCATTGAGCGCTTCGGGGCGGTCGAGTGTCAGCGTGGCGACGTGCGCGGACACGCTATAGCGAATCGTCATGATGGCCTCCGTGTCTCAAACGCTTGGCGACGCCAGCGAGCGCCCGCCGCACACGTAGAGCGTCTGGCCGGTGATGTACGACGCCTCGCGCCGCGCAAAGAAGCGCACGGCCTCGGCGATGTCCTCCGGCGTGCCGATACGCTGCACCGGCACCGACTGCTTCAGCTTCTCCTGAAGCGCGGGATCGAAGGCCTGGAACAGCGGCGTATCGACGATACCGGGCGCCACTGCATTGACGGTCACGCAGTCGCGCGCCCATTCGAGCGCGAGACTGCGCGTGAGACTCACGACGCCCCCCTTCGCCGCCGAATAGTTCACCTGCCCCACGCCGCCGAGCCATGCACGCGACGAGATGTTGACGATGCGCCCATGACGCGCCGCGCTCATGTGTCCGAGCACCGCGCGGCAGCACAGAAACTGCGACTTGAGATTGACGTCGATCACGGCGTCCCAGTCGTCGTCGCTCATGCGGGTGATGCGCTTGTCGCGCACGATGCCCGCGTTGTTCACCAGCACGTCGATGCGTCCATGGCGTTCCATCACGCTCTCCACGGCTTGCCGGACCGAGTCGCCGTTGGTCACGTCGACGGCCAGCGCCATGACGTCGACGCCGGCCGCATCGAGCGTCGTGGCCGCCTCGTCGAGCGCCGCACGATCGCGGTCGAACAGCGCGATGCGCCTGCCGTCGCGCGCCAGTCCCTGTGCGATACCGAAGCCGATTCCCTTCGCGCCGCCCGTCACGATGGCGACCTCGTTTGTTGAAGCATTCATTGCTGTCTCCTTGAACGAATGCCCCGATCGTAGGCTGCGGCCTGTCATGCGCTCAAACGACATTTTTTGCGCGCTTGATTGAGTTTTCGTGATGGCGTTTTCGATTGAGAGAAAGTCAATCGACAGCGCAAAAAATGTCGTTTGAGTGCGCGGCGGGCCGAACCTAGGATGCGTCCAACACATACCCAAACGGAGACGCCGCCATGCACACCACCTTGCCCCAAGTCGCGGAGCCCGCCGCGACGCCGCTTAACCGAACGCAGAAAAAAGCGATCGTCGCGGCCACGCTGGGCACCATCGTCGAGTTCACGGACTGGATCATCTACGCGACCTTCGCGTCGTTGTTCTCGCGGCAGTTCTTTCCCGCGCATAACCCCGGCATCGCGCTGCTCGCGGCCTTCGCCGTGTTCGCGGTCGGCTTCGTGATGCGGCCCATCGGCGGCGCGCTGCTCGGCGCCTATGCCGACCGGCACGGCCGCAAGAACGGCCTCGCGCTCTCGGTCGCGCTGATGGCGGGCAGTTCGCTCGTGATCGCCCTGTGTCCGGGCCATGCGTCGATCGGCGTCGCGGCGCCGCTCGTGCTGGTCGCCGCGCGGCTCGTTCAGGGCTTCGCAGCCGGCGGCGAGTTCGGCTCGGCTTCGACCTTCCTGATGGAATCGGCGGCGCCCGCGCGACGCGGCTTCGCGGGCTCGTGGCAGCACTTCGCGGTCAACGCGGGCGTGCTCGTGGCGGCCTCCATCGGCGCGCTGCTCACGTCGATCATCGACGCCCCCGCGATGGCCGCGTGGGGCTGGCGCATCGGCTTCGCGATCGCGGGCCTGATGGGTTTCGTGGCGCTGTGGGTGCGCCTCGCCGTCGCCGAAACCGATGCCTTCAAGAAGACCGCATCCGCCCGGCAGCACACGCGGCATCCGTTCGTCACGATCATCCGCGAGCATCGGCGCGCGGCGCTGCGCGTGATCGGTATCGCCATGGCGGGCAACCTCTGCATCTATCTGTGGCTCGTGCTGTTTCCGACCCTCGCCCACATGCGCGGCCTGCCGCTGCGCGATGCCTTCAGTGCCAGCGTGGTGTCGATTGTCGTGTCGCTCGTCGCGATTCCGCTGCTCGGCATGCTGTCGGACCGCATCGGCCGCAAGCCCGTGCTGCTCGTGTTCGCAGCGGGTTCCGCGCTGTTCGCGTGGCCCGCGCTGCACTTCCTCTCGAACGACTACTGGAGCGCGACCGTCATCGTCACGCTCGGCATGCTGCTTTCGTCCGGGTTCGCCGCGACCTGCGCCACCGTGATGGCCGAACAGTTCCCGGCGCACGTCCGCGCCACCGGCGTCGCGCTGCCCTATGCGCTCTCGGCAGCGCTCTTCGGCGGCACGCTGCCCACCATCGTCACCGCGATGGCGAACGCCGGCATCGTCGATTACCTGTGGATCTACGTGGCCGCCGTGTGCGTGCTGGGCTGCATCGTCTATGCGCGCATGCCGGAAACGCGCGGCAAGACGCTCGACTGAGACTCGCTTACTCGCTTACTCGCTTACTCGCTTACTCGCTTACTCGCTTACTCGCTTACTCGATTCCCTTATCTCAATGCAATGGAGGCAATGATGCGCAACGTGGTGATTGGCGGCGTCGGCATGACGTCATTCGGCAAGTTTCTCGAACGCAATCTCAAGTCGCTTTCGGAAGAGGCGGTGTCGCTCGCGCTGAAGGACGCGCATGTGAGCGTCGATGACGTGGACCGCGTGTTCTTCGGCAATGCGGCGGCGGGCGTCGTCACGGGACAGGAGATGATCCGGGCGCAATCGTCGCTGCGCCATACCGGACTCGACGGCAAGCCGATGTTCAACGTCGAGAACGCCTGCGCGTCCGGCAGTTCGGCGCTGCATCTCGCGTGGCTCTCGGTGGCGTCGGGGCAATCGGAAACGGCGCTGGTCGTCGGCGTGGAGAAGCTTTCGCACGAGGACAAGGCGGTATCGTTCGGCGCGTTCGCCAAGGCCGTCGATCTCGAAGAGCCGCTGCCCGAAGGCGTGACGGCCGGCACCGGCTCGCTGTTCATGGATCTGTACGCAGCGAAGGCGCGCAAATGGATGGCCAAGACCGGCGCCGAGGCCAGCGATTTCGCGCGGGTCGTCGTGAAGAGCCGTCATGCGGGCTCGCTCAATCCGCATGCGCAGTTCCGCAAGGAGACGAGCGTCGAGGAAGTGCTGTCGAGCCGCATGGTGAGCGATCCGCTGACGCTGTTCATGTGCTCGTCCATCGGCGATGGCGGCGCGGCCGTGTTCATCTGCTCCGAGTCTTTCGCGGCGCGGCACGACATCCGCCCGGTGTTCATCCGCGCGAGTTCGATCGTGTCGGCGAAAGCGGACGGCACGGGTGAGCTGGTCGCGGTGCGCGCCGCGCGTGAGGCGTATGAACAGGCCGGCATCGGCCCGCAGGACGTTCATGTGGTGGAACTGCACGATGCCTCGGCTCCCGCCGAGCTGATCCACTACGAGAACCTCGGCCTGTGCGCGCCCGGCGATGCACCGAAGCTGATCCGTTCGGGCGATACGGGCATCGGCGGAAGGATTTCGGTGAATCCGAGCGGCGGTCTGCTGTCGCGCGGCCATCCGGTCGGGGCGACGGGCGTGGCGCAGATCGTCGAGCTGACCCACCAGTTGCGCGGCCAGGCCGGCGCGCGGCAGCGGCCGGGCGCCAAGGTCGCGCTCGCGGAGAACAATGGCGGTCAGCTTGCGGGCGACTCGGCGGTCGCGCTGGTCACGCTTCTTTCGACGTAAGCGCCGCCCGTTCCACCGTCACATTGCCGCGCTCGCTAAAACGGGCGAGCAGCGGCGCTTCGGCCAGCGCATCGGTGACGAGCGTCCAGTTCCGGTCCAGCGGCGTCCAGTGCTGCTGGCTTGCGCGTTCGAGCTTGTTCGACGTGACCAGCACGAACACACTCGCCGCCTGCGCCACGATGCATTCCTTCAGATACGCCTGCTCCGCCGTCGCCTCACACAGCCCGCGGCCCGCCACGACGCCGTCCGCGCCGAGGAACGCCTTGTCGAACGTAACGCGCGTCAAGCCCACCTGCGCGATGGCTCCGAGCGTGCTCATGCTGGACGGCCGCACATCGCCGCCGATCAGCGTCACGCGCACGTCCGCCGCCGCGAGCGCGCCCACTGCGAGCAGATTGTTGGTCACCACATGAATCGCCGTGCGTCCGGCAAGCAGGCGTGCCAGCGCGGCGGTCGTGGTACCGCCGTCGAGGAAAATGGTGTCGCCGTCCTGTACGTGACGCACCGCCGCGCGGGCGATCGCTTCCTTCTGTTCCCGGAAACTCTCGCGGCGCGTGTCGAGCGATTCCTCGGGCTCGTGCATGCCCACCGACGCCGCGCCGCCGTAAGTGCGCACGAGCCGCCGCTCGCCGGCCAGCGCGCTCAGGTCGCGGCGCACGGTCGCCTCGGACATGCCAAAGTGCTCGCACAGCGCGGCGACGTCGTTCATGCCGGACAGCACGGCCTTGAGCATCGCTTCGCGGCGTTTTTCTACTTTCATCCTGTTCCCTGATTCGATGGCTTCCCGGCGGGACGCACAGTGTAGCGAACCCGTCGGGCTCGTTGCATGCTTGCTGATTGATCGTTCCGATCATCTTCTTCCAAGGGAAATGATCGAAACGATCAGTAGAAACCCCCATGCCGCACAAATTGCGCGAGACGAACGATAGCGCTACACTCCAAAATGATCGAATCAATCATAATTTGCGTGATTCGGCCAGAAACCACTTGGAGACATGTATGGCTCAGATTCACATCAAGCGCGCCGTCGAGCGCGTGCCCGGCGGGATGATGATCGTCCCGCTGCTGATCGGCTCGCTGATCGCGACTTTCGCGCCGGGCATGCCGAAGTTCTTCGGCTCGTTCACGAACGCGCTATTCACCGGTTCGCTGCCGATTCTCGCCGTGTTCTATGTCTGCATGGGCGCGGGCATCGACGTGAAGGCGACGCCTTATCTGCTGCGCAAGGGCGGCGCGCTGTTCGCGACCAAGGTCGGGACGGCGATCGTTGCGGGCATCGTGCTCGGGCATTTCCTCGGTGAGCAGCCGGTCAGTTCGGGGCTGTTCGCGGGCATTTCGACGCTGGCCGTCGTCGCCGCGATGAACGACACCAACGGCGGTCTCTACATGGCGCTGATGGGCCAGTACGGCCGCTCGGAGGACGTGGGCGCGTACACCATCATGTCGCTCGAATCCGGTCCGTTCCTGACCATGGTCACGCTGGGCGTCGCGGGCCTTTCGGCGTTTCCGTGGCCGACGCTCGTCGGCCGCCTCCTGCCGCTCGTCGTCGGCATGCTGCTCGGCAATCTCGATCGTGAGATGCGCGAGTTCCTCGGCCGCGCCGTGCCGGTGATGATTCCGTTCTTCGCGCTGGCGCTCGGTGCAAGCCTCGATCTCCATAAGGTGTGGCAGGCGGGACTGCTCGGCATCGGCTTGGGTTTCGCGGTCGTGATCGTGACGGGCATTCCGCTGTATTTCGCCGACCGTCTCAGTGGCGGCACGGGAGTCGCCGGCGCGGCGGCAGCGAATACCGCGGGCAATGCGGCAGCGGTGCCGGCGTTGATCGCGGCGGCCAATCCGGTCTATAACGAAGCCGCCAAATCGGCGACGCTGCTGGTGGCGGCCTGCGTGGTGGTGACGGCCATCGTCTCGCCGATCCTGACGGCGTCGATCGCGAAACGCGCCAACGCCCGGGATCAGGCGCGCGCCACCGCGAAGACACGCGAGGCCACGCAATGAACAGCTTGCTGATCGTCGCCGACGATCTCTCGGGCGCCGCCGACTGCGCCATTGCGTTCGCGGCGGCGGGCCGCAGGACGGTCGTGTCGCTCGACGCGGACGCGCCGCCTCAGGATGCGGCCGTGATCGCCGCCGATACCGACACGCGCCGCCTCGCGCCCGCCGAAGCCGCGCAGCGCGTGGCTGCTGCGTGGCAAGCGCTGCGCGCGCCGGGCCGGCGGCTTTATAAGAAGATCGATTCGACCTTGCGCGGCAACTGGACCGCCGAAGTGGCGGCCCTCGCGCGGCTCGCGGGACCGGCCATCGTCGCGCCGGCCTTCCCCGCCACCGGCCGCGCGGTGCGCGATGGCCGCGTGATCGTGCGCGGCGTGCCGCTTGAGGAAACCGAAACCTGGCAACTGGAGCACGCCGGCCAGAACCCCGAACTGCGCGCGATGCTCGACAAGGTGGGACTGCGCGTCGCGCATGTGTCGCTCGAAGCGTTTCGCGCTGCGCCCCAGGATGTCGCGGCGATGGTGATCTCGGCGGCGGCTTCGGCGGACGGCGTCGATGCGATCGTCGTCGATGCCGAGACCATCGAGGATCTCGCCTCGCTTGCCCGCGTGACGGCGGCGCTCGATGCGTCGTTCTTCTGGGTCGGCTCGGGCGGACTCGCGCGCGAACTCGCCGCCTTGCCCGATCTCTTCGCCACCGAAGCCGATACTCACATCACCCGCCCGTTCGATGGAACGCAAGGCCCGATCCTCGCGCTGGTCGGCAGTCTCTCGGCAATCTCGGAGCGCCAGTGCGCGCTGCTCGGCGCCGAAGCCGGCGTCCGCGAGATGATCGTGCCGCCCGCCGTGCTGCGCGACGGCGCGCGTCATCCGGAGTGGACGGCGTGGCATGAACGCATCGGCCGAACGGTGCGGGATCGCGAGGACGCGATCGTGCGCATCGGCCGCGACGACGCCTTCGATCCGGCCGAAGGCGCGCTTCTGTCGAACGCCCTTGCCGCGCTCGTCGCGCCGCACTTCGACCAGTTGGGCGGTCTCATCGCGACCGGCGGCGAAACGGCCCGCGCGATGCTCGCCGCCGCCCGCGTCGGCAGTCTCGAACTGTTGCGCGAGGTGGAAGCCGGCGTCGCGCTCGGCAGGCCTGCGAACGGCGCGGGGCCGGCCATCGTCACCAAGGCAGGCGCGTTCGGCAGCGAGCATGCGCTGCTTGGCGCCTACCTGCACTTGCGCGGCGCGGATCTTCCCGTCGCGCGCCAGTAACCGAATTTACCCAGAATCCAGACGAAATATCATGAGCAACTACCTCCCCGTAATCGGCATCACGATGGGCGACGCAAGCGGCGTCGGACCGGAAGTCGTCGTCAAAAGCCTCGCGCACGAGGCGGTCTATCAACAGTGCCGTCCGCTCGTGATCGGCGATGCGCGCCGCCTCGAACGCGCGATCGAACTCACCGGCGTCAGCGCCAGCGTGCGACGCATCCAGGGCGCGCCGGAAGCGCAATATGAGCGCGGCACGATCGATTGCATCGACCTCGGTCTGATTCCCGATGACCTGCCGTTCGGCCAGTTGTCCGCCGTCGCGGGCGATGCCGCGTATCAGTACATTGCGCGTGCGGTGGAACTGGCGCAGGCCGGCCAGATCGACGCAATCTGCACCGCGCCGCTGAACAAGGAAGCGCTGCATGCCGGCGGCCACAAGTTTCCCGGCCACACGGAAATGCTGGCGCACCTGACGGGCGTCGACGAAGTCTCGATGATGCTGGTCGCGCCGCAACTGCGCGTGATCCACGTGACGACGCACATCGGCATCATCGACGCCATCCGCAAGATCGAACCCGGTCTGGTCCAGCGCACCATCGAGCGCGGCAACGCGACGCTCATCAAGGCGGGGATCAGCAAGCCGCGCATCGGCGTGTGCGGGATCAATCCGCATGCGGGCGAGAACGGTCTGTTCGGTTATGGCGAGGAAGAAGAGAAGATCATTCCGGCCGTCAAGGTGCTGCAGGAACGCGGTCTCGACGTGACCGGCCCGCTGCCCGCCGATACCCTGTTTTATCGCGCAGGACGTGGCGATTTCGATCTCGTCGTCGCGATGTACCACGACCAGGGGCACGGTCCCGTGAAGGTGCTGGGTCTCGAAGCGGGCGTCAACGTGACGGTCGGGCTGGAGGTGATCCGCACGTCGGTGGATCATGGCACGGCATTCGATATCGCCGGCAAGGGGATCGCCGATGAAGGCAGCATGCTCGAAGCGCTGCGGCAAGGCGCGGAACTGGCGACGCGGCGTCACTGAGCGTCGTCACTGAGCGTCGTCACTGAGCTACGTCACTGAGTTACGTCACTGAGCTACGTCACTGAGCTACGTCACTGAGTTACGTCACTGAGCGAGCGAGCGCGGTCGGCGCGACAATGGGCTTCTTTTCCACGAAGCACGCGCGCCCATCCATCATGTCCGCTCACACATCCGCTTCAGCTTACGACACGCTTCACGCACTCTGGCGCATCGCCGGCTTGCCCGGCGATGCGCTTTCTTTCATCGATCTCCCGGGCCGCGAGCCGGTCTTTCCATCGAGCTTCGCCATCGGCACGGCGGCGCAGGCGACCGTCGCCGCAGCGGCGCTCGCCGCGTGCGAGCTGGCGCATGCGCGGGGCGTCGGGCGGCAGCGCGTGTCGGTGGACATGACGCATGCCGCCGTAGAATGCACGGGCGCCTTCACCGTCGATGGACAAGCGCCCGAGACATGGGGACGCTTCTCCGGCCTGTATCGCTGCGCCGATGGCTACGTGCGCATTCACGCGAACTTCGAACATCATCAGGATGGCGCGCTGCGCCTGCTCGGTCTCGATCCGAAGACGGCGACGCGCATGGACGCCGAGCGCGCAATGCTGGCCTGGCGCGGCCGCGACTTCGAGGATGCCGCGGCGGCGCAAGGGCTTGTCGTCACGATGCTGCGCACCTTCGACGAATGGGACGCCACGCCTCACGCGCATGCGATCGCCGCGCAACCGTTGATGACGATGACCCGCATCGGCGATGCGCCGCCGCGCGCGCTGCCTTCGCTGGCTGAACCTGCGCGGCCGCTCGATGGCATCCGGGTGCTCGACTTCACGCGCATTCTTGCGGGACCGGTCGGCGGGCGCGCGCTGGCCGCGTTCGGCGCGGACGTGATGCTGGTGAACGCGCCGCATCTGCCGAACATTCCGGCGATTGCGGACACGAGTCGCGGCAAGCGTTCGGCGCTGCTCGACTTGCGCACGGAGCGGGATCGCGCGGCGCTCGGGCAGTTGATCGACGATGCGCATGTGTTCTCGCAGGGGTATCGGCCGGGAGGGCTCGCGGCGCTCGGTTTCGGGCCGGATGCGCTGGCGGCGCGACGGCCCGGCATCGTCTATGTCTCGCTGACGGCGTATGGCACGCAAGGGTCGTGGGCGCAACGGCGCGGGTTCGATTCGCTCGTGCAGACGGCCATGGGTTTCAACGCGGCGGAAGGCGAAGCGGCTGGCGACGGCAAGCCGCGCCCCTTGCCCATGCAGATGCTCGACATGGCGAGCGGCTTTTTGATGGCTTTCGGCGCAGCGGCGGCGCTATGGCGGCAGCAGCGCGAAGGCGGGAGCTGGCATGTGCAGGTCTCGCTCGCGCAAACAGGGCATTGGCTGCGTGGACTGGGGCGCGTGGAAAACGGCCTCACCGCGCCGGCGCCGGATGTCGCACCCTTCATGACGCGGTATGCGTCGGGCTTTGGCGAGCTGATGGCGGTGACGCCGAGCGCGCAACTGGCGCGCACGCCGGCGGGGTATGCGCGGGAGTCGGTCAGGCCGGGGGCGGCGGAGGGGAAGTGGTGAGGCATGCCCCGCTAATCAAGGTCACAGCGTGCTGGTCCGTGATGGCATAGCAGCCCGGATACCCATCCCATCTCAAGTTTCGTCCGAACGATCCGATAACGCATTGCAGGCGCGCTCCTCCCGCGCGTCCTCAACGCTCATCGACAAGAACAACTTCTACCGTTCCCATGAAACTGCTCCCGAAAGTGATGCTGCTCGCCCTGCCCGTTCTCGCTGCCTGCGGAGGCGGAGGAAGCGACGAAACCTGCGTCACGAACGGAGACCTGACGAAGAGCTGCGTCGCCAAGACGTCGCATGCGATTCCCGAAGGCATCTGGTTCGGCGCGACGGACACGGGCCTGGCGGCGCAAACCATCGTGCTCGAAACCGGGCAGTACTTCAGCATCTATACGTCGAATCAGGATCTGGTCTGGATGACCGAAGGCTTCCTCACCGCCACCAATGGCGCATTCACCGATCCGGCCGTCGTCGCGCTGCACTACACCGGCGAGATCATCGCGGGCACGCTCAGCGGCACGTTCACGGCGAAAAGCGTGTTCTCGGCGACGAGTTCGATCAACACAAAACCGAACACCACCGCGCTCAACTTCAACGGCAACTACAGCGCGACCTACGACACACCGCTTGCCCTTGGCGACGTCGTGGGAACGTGGAGCAACCCGGCCAGCATCACGACGGTCTCGACGATCACGTTCGCCGCAGACGGCGCAATCACCGGTTCGCAGGGCGCCTGCACGTTCACCGGCAACTTCAAGCCGCGCGCGACCGGCAAGCATATTCTCGACGGCTCGCTCAACTTCACCAGCGCCGCCTGCGCCACCGGCAGCGGCGTGACGATGCCGGTCGAGGCGACCGTCGTGAACAATCAGATGAGCATCGTCGGCGTAACGCCGCAGCGTTCTACCGCGTTCTACATGGCGGCCACGCGCTGACGCAACTCGCTCCGGCGCCAGGTCGAGGCGGCAGCGCGCCGCCTCGGGTCGTCGAACACGGACCTCTTCACTCGTCCTTCAAGCGATACGATCCGAAATCGTCCTGACACACGGCAATCATCCCCGGCACCCGGATCTCCGGCCTGAAGATGTAGTTGATGATGTTGTTGATCTCGGTCTCGGAGCGCGCGTTCAGAATGATCTGCCTGTCAGCCGGCGGAAGTTCTCTTGCCGCATGAATGATCGAATGAAGCAGGCCGACGATACTGCGCTCTCGTCCATGGAACATCACATCGGGTCGGTCGAAGCACCTTCCGTAGAGGATATCGTTCGCCTGGTCGCTCAAGTTCAAGGCCCCGGGCAAAGGAGCCTCGAGTTCCAGTTGATCCACAAGCGACATGCTCGAATGAGCGAACGCCGGATGATCATATTTCACCTTGTACATCCGGCTCCCGAAACGGCTCCAATCCTTCGACGGCTGCTCGCCCACCTCCAGCGAAAAAAACACGTAGTCGTCATTCCCCAAACCGTTGACATCCAGACTGGTTGAATTCTTTTCTGAGAACGCGATTGCCTTCTCCCTCAGGCGCTTTCTGGAATACAGCACCAGGTCGCCGCCTGGACTCAACACTCTGGATTGCGTCGCGTGCGTGGCGTAAAACGGCATGCCGAGGAAATTGTCCGCGAATGACTCTTCCTGAGCGTCCAGTGCGCCATTGGATGCGATGACGTCATCCACGTTCTTGATCGACTTCGAAAACAGCGCGGAAGAGCGCTGGAATTGCGGAACCAACGGCCCTCCGACGTACACCCAGTCGTCGTCCTGTTCAGGCGTGGCGTTCTTGCGGAACAGATAACCGTTGCGACCCATTCTGCGCAGGGCATTTCTCGCCCGCTTGAATCTGACGCGCTGCAAAAGCCTGCATGCCACGTCTCGGGTCTTGTCGCTTTCCGGTTCACCCGCCTCCAACGTGCGCACAGGCCTTTTCTTCAGCGGCCGTCTGTCCTGCCTGACAAGCAGCCGCACCGACGCCTTCGCATACGGATACATGGATCCTCCATTCGAAGATGGGATCCGACGATTATCCCGCTGCAAAACGGCGTGACTGCAACACGCCGCGTCCTCGACTGAATTTGACATTCACTCACTGACGCGCGAATCAGCGCGAATCAGACGGGATGCCCGAATTCATCTTCAACTGAATGTCGATCCGCTCGCGCGGGCGCGCTGCTGCGAGCATGTCGAGCTGTTCGTCGCAATGCACGCTGACGGTCAGCCGGTGGCGGTCCGCGACCGCCAGATCGTCCGGCTCGAACACGCCTTCCAGCAACAGCACCGGCCTGTTCCAGCCGAGTTCGCGCACGCGCACGGCTTCGTCGAGGTCCAGTAGCGCGATGCCGTCTGCTTCCGCCCGCGCCGGTTAAATGCGCTCGATGCTATGCCCATACGCATTGGCCTTGCTCCCTACGCGCGAGGTGGGCGCCGTCCGCTTGACGAGCCGCAGGTTGTGACGGATGGCATCGAGATGAATGCGTGCGGCGATCGGACGTGGCATGCGTGCTCTTGGGCAGGGTCGTCCTTGAAAGACACTCCATGCTGTATTTTTTGACTGTACTTTTTTGAATTAGGCAGTCGAATGACGAATCGCATCGGCGTGAAGGCAGTTTTTGGTGGAAGGCGTTGCGGGTGATTGGCTGCAGGTGCGCACGTCCTCGCGCGGACGGCTCAGTCATCCGAGTAACCGGAGACTGAATAGTGTCCGTTGCGAACCGCGAAGATCCTTGGAACCCTGATTTCGGGCCTGAAAATCCAGTTGTTCACCCGGATGACTTCGTCATCAGACCTGGCGCTCAGGATAGTCCGCTTGTCGCGGTCCGGCAGCATTCTCTTCACCTCGATGATTGAGTACGCCAGTCCGCTCATGCTGTCCTCCCTTCCATGAAACAAGATGTTCAATCGCGCATATTTTCGGGCGCGGAGCCTTGCTCTCGCTTTGTCACTCAGGCGCGTTATGGAAGGTTGAGGGATCTGCATGTTCATCTGATCGAAAAGCGACATCGACGAAAAATCAAACATCGGATGGCTGTAATTCACCCTGTAAAACAATCCGCCAAATCGACTTTCTTTCTTTTCGATTTCTCCCCGACTTCAAGCGAGAAAAATACGCAGTCATCGTTTCCCAGCCCTTCGATATCCTCATCCATCGAATGATAATCCGGAAAAGCAATCCCTTCGTCAATCAGTCTTTCCTTGAAAAGAGGACCAGGTCACCGCTTTTGCTCGATACTTTTCTTTCGGTTGCATGAGTTACGTAAAGATCTTTCGCAAAAATAACCTTCATGAAAGCTGTTTCTTCAGCATCGAGATCACCGACCTCCACCGGAACGTTGCGCCCTTTTCGCAGGCGGTTCGCAAATAACTGCATCAACTCGCTCGAGGGAAAGCCCTGCGCGAGATATTCGTCGTTCCAACTCTTCCCGCAAGAATTCAAAAATTCCTGGTGCATTTATACTGCATTGGCTTGCATCCGGTTCAGCACCCGGCGCGTCCGGTTGTATCTGACCTGCTGGAGAAACCAGTTTCCGTAATAATCCTCTTCATCGGTCAATGCTTCATTTTTCCTCAAGCTTTGCTGATTTGCAATTGAAGGCTTTGCTTGAAGTTTCGTGATTGCTTTCGCGCGTGAATACATGGATGTTCTCCCTCCATGATCATGGGCAGCTTAGCATTATCTGCGGATAACTTTCAGCGCGCTTCAACCCGTGTCGCCGGTATTGCGATTTGTTTCGCCAATCCAATACTTCCGCTTGTAAAGCCATTATCGCTTTGCGCCTTGCTGCAATCAGTCAGCCTGTTGAAAATGCGCTTCGCGGACTGAAATCGCTCGCTCGGGGAAGTCGTCGAGGCGTATCTTGTGTTCTCTCGCCGCCCGGGAAGGAATCCGCCATGACCGACACCCATCGTCTTGCCTGCCTGCGCATCGTGCTCGTGATCGTCGGGCTGATCGCGCTATTTGGCCTCTATCCCTTGATGCTGCTCTGGCCTTCCGGCTGGGCCTGGGAAGGCGCGCCCGGAGGCCGCTCGGAGTATGCGCTGATGATCGTCGGCCTCTATGCGACGCTTGGCGTGTTCCTGCTGATCGCCTCGCGCGATCCGCTGCGACACCTGAGTCTCATCTGGTTCGCGGTGTGGTCGAGCGTCGTGCACGGCGCCATCATGGCGGTGCAGTCATTCGGCGGGGCGCAGTCTCACGCGCATATCGGACATCTGGCGGGCGACGTGCCGGCGCTGTTCATCGTGGCGGCCGCGCTCGCCTACTTTACGCCGCGCGGCAGACAAACAGGCCCGCTCAGCTGAGATACCCAAGGTGCTCGGCCAGAATCACGCAGCCGACGCCAATAAGTATCAGCCCGCCGGCGATCTCCGCCCGCTTGCCGATGGTCGCACCCACGACCCGGCCGACCATCACGCCGATGGTCACCATCAGCATGGTCGCGAAGCCGATGGTCGCGGCGGTGGAGAAGATATCGACATCGATGAACGCGAGGCCCGCGCCGACCGCCATGGCATCGATACTGGTGGCGAAGCCGGTGAGCGCGAGCACCCAGAACGAGTGGGAATTGGGCTTTTCTTCTTCGTGCTCCACGGCGCGCAGGCCTTCGCGGATCATGCGGGCGCCGAGCAGACCCAGCAGCGCGAACGCAATCCAGTGGTCCCATGCGGTGACATACTGCGCGGCTGCCTTGCCGAGCGCCCAGCCGACGAGCGGCGTCAGCGCCTCGATCACACCGAAGATCACGCCGGTCTTCAGGGCCTCGGCAATGCGAGGCTTGTGCAAGGTGGCGCCTTTGCCGACGGCGGCCGCGAAGGCGTCCGTGGACATGGCGAAGGCAAGAAATAGTGTGGAGGCGAGGTTCATCGAGTAGCGCTCTGGTCGGGCAAGACGGAACGACAGAACGCGCGCCCGACCGGTCGCGGATTCTGTCGATGGTCTTGCCAACCCTTGACGGTTGTCCATGCCACGGTCCGAACGACCGAGCGTGTTGACATGGACGCTTTCCCGAACGGAAAAGCCGGCTACTCCCCAGCGAAGAGACGTCAGCTTAACATGACTCCCGGGCCGTCCCTGCGTGTTGCGGACGGGTTGCGGTACAGTGGGTGCGTTATGCCGCAGTTTCCACCTCATGCCAACCGCTCATGACGGAGGCGCCATGCAGGCAGGCCAGCTCACTCACACGGCCGCGAGAGACGCAGTCGAACGGCTCTATCGCGCATTCGCCACGCACGATCTCATGCTGCTGCGCGAGGCCGTCACACCGGACTGGGCGTATCTTCCCGAACCGCCCGGTCAACGTCCCGGTCCCGACCAGATGATCCCCATCTTCGCCGATCTCGCCATTGCGCTGCCCGACATGCGCATCGAGATTCTGGACATGCTGGTGCAGGATAATCGCGTGGGCGTGCGCGCCGAAGTGAGCGGGACGCAGGCCGGACCGCTGATGGGCATCGCCGCCACCCGCAAGCCGCTTCGTTTCGCGATTCACTCCTTCCACGAAATCCGCGGCGATCGCGTATCGAAAACCTGGCATCTCGAAGACTGGCTCAGCGTATTCCGCCAGTTGGACGCGGTGCCGTCCGGGATCAGGCCATCGCCCTGAACGCTGTCACGGGTTGAAGCTCAGGCGCGCCGCGCCTTGCCCTTCATGCCGCGCGAGGCGGTCTGCCGCACCACATGTTCAACGCACAAGCCGACGAGCGTCGCGTCCAGGCGCTCCAGCGCGCGAGCGGCTTCACGAAGCGCGGCGGCATCGGTGCCGAAGGAATCAGAGAACAGCCACTCGCGCTGCCGGGCTGCTTCGCGCGTCGCCTGCACGGCTTCGCTCAATTCCGGCATGCGCGCAAAGCCTGCCGCGCGCGCCTTCTTCTCCAGACAAGCCACCAATTGATCCAGCGGCGCAGGCTCCACGCTCTCCACGAACAACGAGAGAAAGCGCAACACGCTGCCCTGCAAGCGCCGATGAGCATCGACGAGATCCCGCAGTGGCTCCGCGCGTTCGCGATCGCGCGCGGCCTGCACGGTGATGTTGCTGGCGCCCAGGCTGGAATCGGCTGCGGCGGGCGTGGCGGATGATGAGGATCGTGTACGGGTCAACATGCTGGCCGGTGACAGGTTTTTCGCGCCGAACGCGACGCGTTATGTATTTTAAAATATAGCGCATCTGTCCCTGACACGGCATGCCGACTGTTCGGCCGAATCGACGCAGGGGTGGTGTGCCGTGCGTTTGCCGGACGACGCCACGGCATGATTTCGGGCGGAACCCGCATCTATAGTCATCTACGCACGCTCCCACACGTTCCCGCAGTTTCGCCAAACAAGGCCTTCGCGGCCTCTTCCTGCCCCCTCCGCAGAACGGTGCGTGCACCGGCCAGACGCCCCGCCGCCCCGCCGCCCCGCCGCCGAAAGTCATTCGTCGCGGCGCATCCGGCGCGGTGAGTCAACGCGCTTACTTCGCCAGCAACCCGAACACGCCGACGCCGCTCTTCGTACCCACATACACCTTGCCGTTCGCGACGGTCGGCGTGATGAACTTGTTGCCCTGGCCGAACTGGTCGCGTCCGCTGGTGTCGCCGCTGTTGTAGAGCTGGCGTGACAGGTTGCCTGCGTCGTAGGCGCGCAGCCCGGCGATCGTGCCGTTTTCCGCCGCCCACAAGATGCCGTTCGCGTTGCCATTGGCCGAGATGCTCGGCGTCGCGCCCGGCGCGCCGAAGGTGTTTGCGGTCTTGCTCGTGGGCGTCGCGGACAACGCGGCGTTCGATATCGCAAACGCCTTGATGCTGTCGCCGATCGAGCCGAAGTAGACCGTGTTGTTGAAGTAGGCAGGCCCGGCGAACATCGGCCCGGTGATCTGCCCGACGAGTTCCTGATAGATGTGGTCGGCGTTCGAATCGAACTTGCCCATCGACACGCGGTTGACCACGTAGATCGTCGAGTTCTTGCCCGCGCCCACCGCAAGATGCTGGACGACGCCGTTTGCATCGGTGAAATCGGGCAGCACCATCGCACCGCCCGAGCCGAGATCCTCGTCTTCGTTCGACTCCTGCACCGTGTTCGACGCTTGGAAGTAATCCTGCACCCGCAGCGGATTCGGGTCGATCCGCAGGAAGCCATTGCCGTAGTTGCCGTTGATCGGCATCTCCTGGGCGTTTTGCGTCGGGTCGAAGGTGCCGTTGGCATCGAGCAGATAGATGCCCTGCCCGTCCGATGCCGGCCCCGCGCCGCTCATCCAGATCGCGCCCATCTGGCCGTTCGGCGTCAGGTTGAGCACGCTTGCCTGCTGAAGCGTGTCGGCGTTATAGCCGATGACCCAGCCGGTGTACGGCATGAAATCGCAGTGCGAAGTCCAGGACGTGTACACGACGCCGTTCAGCAGCAGCAGCGCGGCGCGTTCGGCGTACTGGCCCGGCGTGAACGGCACCTGGCCGTTCTGGGTGCCCGCGCCGTTGCCCGGATAGCTCGCGGTGATCTCCGACGGACCGTTGAAGAGTTCGGCGCCCGTGGTGACGTCGAGCGCGTGGATGCGCTGGTGATAGCCGCCCGACCCGTCCTTCGACATGCCGACCACGTACATCGCGCCATGCGGCCCGCGCGAACGGTCGATGACCGGCGTCGCCGTGACGCCGATGTTCGGCGTGATCTGCGCGCAGCCGTGGTCGTCGCTGGGCGACTCGCCGTTGCCGAGCGTCGAGACTTTCCAGAGCACGGCGCCGCTGTCGGCATCGAAGGCATAGACGTTCGCATTCTCGGTCGCGACGTACAGCACATTGCGCGTGCCGCCCGCGACCGGTACGCCTGCCAAAAAGAGCGGCTGGGCATCGACGGCGCCGTCCACGTTGAAGACGCCGACCTTGCCGAATGTCGTCGTATTGACGTTCGACGGCGTCAGGACCGTTTCAGCCAGTTGCTGACCGGTTCGGGCGATGTCGTTATGCCAGGTGGCGACGTCCATCGGGTTGCTGACGGCGGTGGTCGAGCCGTTGCCGTTGCCGTTGCTGCCGGAAGCGCCTGAGGCGCCTGATGGACTCGATGCGCCCGCAGGACTCGATGCGCCTCCTGCACCCGACGCCCCCGCCGGACTCGATGCACCCGAAGCCGCTCCGCCGCCCGCAGCCGACGCGCTCGAGTTCGCACCGGAACCGCCCCCGCTGCATGCGCCGATGATGACCGCGAGCAGCGCGGCGCCGACAACAGCGGCATAAGCAGGAACGAGCGCTTTCATGTGCAACTCCTTGACGGAGAGACAGGACCATCCAGAGCAATCGCGCATGAGCTGTCAACGCGATGCCGACGCTGCCATTGAGCATACGGAATGCCCACGCCGAAGCAGCTTTTTGAAAGGCTTTTATTGCGCCGCGTCAAAATATGCTAACCTAGGGTTATTACCTAGTTAGTTACCCCTAGTTTGGAGTCCGTCATGGGAATCATCGCCGCCACCCCGATCGCCCTCGTTTCCTTCCTTGCCGCCAAGCTTCGCGCCGCCACGCGCGACGCGCTTTACGCCCGCGCCAAGGTCAGCGCGCTGATGGCCGAAGCCTACCGGCGCGCGCAGTAATCTCGCGTCTCATGCGTCATTGCAACGTGTAGGCAATGACGTAATCGCCGGCCTTCGTCCCGAGCGAGCCATGTCCGCCTGCGGTCACGAGCAGATACTGCTTGCCGCTCGCGTCCGCATAGCTCATGGGCGTCGATTGCCCGCCCGCCGGCAGCCGCGCTTCCCACAGCTTGCGGCCGTCGTGAACGTCGTAGGCGCGCACGTATTGATCGAGCGTGCCGGTCAGGAACGCCACGCCGCCCGCCGTCACAATCGTTCCGCCCAGACTCGGCACGCCGAGCGGCATCGGAATGGGCAGGGGCGCGCTGTCGACGATCGTGCCGTTCTTGTGCTGCCACGCAATCTTGTTCGTGCGCAGATCGACGCCCGCCATGTAGCCCCACGGCGGTGCCTGGCAAGGAATGCCGAGCGGCGAAAGAAACGCGTTGATCTCAAAGCCGAACGGCGTACCGCGCGCCAGCTTGATGCCGCTGGTCTCACTGACCACGCCATTGCTCTTGCCTTTCTGGATCTTCTCGCGCGGAATCAGCTTCGACACGAACGCCATATAGTCCGGATTCGCGATCAGGATCTGCCGAACCGGATCGACTGAAATGCCGCCCCAGTCGAACACGCCGAAGTTGCCAGGAAACACCAGCGTGCCCTGCTCCGACGGCGGCGTGAACGGCCCGTCATAACGCAAGCTCTTGAACTTGATGCGGCACCAGAGCTGATCGAACGGCGTGGTGCCCCACATGTCCGCCTCCCGGATGCGCGGCGGATTGAAGTTGAGCGCGGACACCGCCTGCGTCGGCGATGTATGGTCGCCCTTGGCCGCGCCCTGCGGCACGGGCACTTCGTTGATCGGCACGATCGGCTGGCCGGTCTCGCGATTCAGCACGTAGAGACTGCCCTGCTTCGTCGACGCGATGATCGCCGGCTGCGTACCCTGCGCCGTCTGCAGGTCGATGAGCGTCGGCTGGCCGCCCACGTCCATGTCCCACAGGTCGTGATGCGTGAACTGGTAGTTCCAGCGCAGCTTGCCCGTCGCGGCGTCCAGCGCGACGAGTCCCGCCCCGAACTTCTCCGCCTGCGGCGTGCGTTGGCCGCCCCATTGATCCGGCGTCTGGTTGCCCATCGGCAGATAGATCAAGCCGCGCTTCTCGTCGACGCTGAACATCGACCACATGTTCGGCGAATTGCGGACGTAGGTGCCGCCCGCCGCGATCGGCTCGGTGGCGTCCGGATTGCCCGGATCCCAGTTCCAGACCAGATGGCCGTCGTTCACATCGAACGCGCGGATCACGCCGGAGGGTTCGTTGTTCGATTCGTTGTCGGTCACGTGGCCGCCGACGATCACGAGGTTGTGGAACAGCGCCGGCGGCGAAGTCGAGTAATAGCCGCCCGGTGTGAACGGGCCGACGTTGGCGCGCAGATCGATCGCGCCGTCCTTGCCGAAACTCGCGCAGGGCTTGCCGGTGTCGGCGTCGAGCGCGATCAGGCGGGCGTCGGCGGTGGGCAGGAACAGGCGGCGCGGACACTCGGCGAGCGCGGTGGTCTGCGCAGGCGTCGTGACGGGCGCGGGTGCGGCGGGTACTGACGCTGCGGCGGCATCGGCCGGAGCGGAGGCGGCCGCGTCTGAAGGCGCGGAAGCGGCCGCATCCGAAGGAGCCGCGGCGGCATGCATCGCCGGATCGTAATAAGCGACGCCCCGGCAAGTCATATGCTCCCAATGCTTGAAGCCGACCGGGCTCTGAATCTGCGGATCGAAGCGCCATTTCTCCTTGCCCGACGCGGCATCCAGCGCGATCACCTTGCTGTGCGGCGTACACAGGAAAATCGTGTCGCCGACCTTGATCGGCGTGTTCTCGTCGGTGGTCTCGGTGGGATCGCCGGAGCCGGGCATGTCGCCGGTCCGATAGGTCCAGGCCACTTTCAGCTGATGCGCATTCTCCGGCGTGATCTGCGTCAGCGGCACGTAGCGCTGCGCGAGCGGCGAGCCGCCGTAATCGGTCCAGTCGCCGGGCTTGCGTCCAGTGCCGGCGTTGGCGTCGGGTTGATTGGCGTCGGCGGCGGCTTCCACGTCGATCCGGCCGGACAAGTCATGCGGATCGCGGAGCCAGGTGCCGGCGCCGAGCAGCAATGTGAGAACAATCGCCGCCGCCAGCGGCGTGCGCGCGGCCCGCGCCGTGGAGGGCGGCCCGAACAGCGCGCCGCGATGCACGAACGGAATCAGCAGCCAGATGGCAAGCACGAGCCAGACCCACAACCGCGGCATCAGTTGCCAGAAATCGAAATGCACTTCGAACACGGCCCACAGGGTCGAACCGAACAGTACGAGCGCGAACAGCAGCAGCGCCGAGCGCCGCCGGATCAGCAGCAGCAGTCCCGTCAGGACGATGGCGACGCCCGTGACGACGTAGTACCACGAGCCTTTCACCGCCACGAGGTATGCCCCGCCGATCCCGAGCAACAGGCCGATGACGACGAACACAATGGCCGTGAAGAACGTGAGCGAATGAAGTCTTCCGTTGCCAGCCATGCTGAACTCCCTCTATGACGATGAATGGCGAGACACGGCCGGCGGGCGGTCGTGGTTCGGACGCTGTCGCGTCGTCGTCAGGAGCAATCAACGTGCCGTTTCGGCGGATGAAAGCACGTGATGGGCACGTTTTACAGATGACTTACGATGCAGGCCAGCGCCCGCCGGGCGGCACCGCTTCGACCGCGCCAGTGGCAAAGGCCGCCTTCAGATCGGCGCGCTCAGTGAAGCGCGGCGCTTCCAGCCACATCAGGAATTCTTCGCGCCAGTTGCCCCAGGCGTTTTCGTCGAAGTCGAAGTCCTCGTCGAGGCGGCCGTGGTCGCGCAGGTAGACGCCCACGACCTGAGTCCCGTTCCAGTACGCGACGGCGACGTCGGTCAGATCGGCGGTCACGCCGCGCGGCAGATCGCGCAGCATCATCGCGACATGCGCCTTGAACGACTTGAATTCGGTGGGTCTCATCGCCAGCTCCGCGTCGAAAGATGCGTGATGGAAGACTGCTCAAGCTCACTTCCTACAGGCGTGCTGCTCAACGGAACACGCCCTTGTTCAGATCCTTCTCGAACGCGGCGGTCCAGTGCGTGCCGTGTCCGACGCGATATTCGCGCTCCTTGAGCGTGGAGCGCCGCGTGATGGTGACGAGTCCTTGTAACGGATACACGTCATCGACGACGTCGTTCTGACCGCCCTCTTGCACGAGGAAATCCTGCTCGTCGAGCCGATGACGCGTCAGGATGGCCAGGAACTCCGCTCTTTCGTCCGGTGCGATCACTGACATGGGGCCTCCATGATCGAACGCCGCCTGCCGGCCCGACCGCATTGCGCTTCCGGGTCCGCCTGCTTCATTCAAATTAGCACACGGGAAAAAGAACGGCGGCGCGTATCTTGCGGACAGCGCGGCACGGCGCACGCGCGCCGCTGCTTTTCAAAAGGAGCCGCACGACGATGAAACGCTCATCCCTGACGACCTGCGCTGGCGCGCTCGTGGCGCTCGCCGTCTGCCTGTCCGCCCGCGCCGACGACACCGTCTGCGGCACGCTCGAAAGCGCGACCGGCGGGCAGGACGCGCCGATCACACTGCGCGAGGGCGAAAGCGTGAACTTCTGGCGCGGCGGCGCCGTGCGGCATGGCGCGCTGCATGTGTACAAGGAAGGGGAGGTGTATCGCGTGTACTGGCAGCCGGAGGGAAGCGGCGACGCCTACGTACTCGCGAATGAAGGCACGAACAGCGTGCGGCTCATCCTGACGCCGACACGCGGCTCGAAAGTGGACACGGGACCGGGCAGCCTGCCGCCGCAGAAAGTGCTGTCCTGTCCCGCGATGTAGCGGCCAGACCGGTCCGTGGTGAAGGCTTACTTCGCCGCCAGCACCTTGCCGATCGCATCGGCGACGATCTGCACGTTGCTGTCGTTCAGGCCCGCGACGCACATGCGTCCCGAACGCAGGATATAGACGCCGAATTCCTCTTTCAGACGGTCAGCCTGTTCCGCCACGAGTCCGGTGTAGGTGAACATGCCGCGCTGCTTGACGTAGCGCGTCAGCATCTCGCCGCGCACGTGATCCTTGAGGCCGTCGTGGATGGCCTGACGCATGCGCGCGATGCGCTGGCACATCGACGCCAGTTCGTCCTGCCACGACTGCCTGAGCTCGGGCGTGTTCAGCACCTGCGTGACGATCTTCGCGCCGTGCGTCGGCGGATTGCTGTAGTTCGAACGCACCGCGCTCGTCAACTGGCCGAGCACGCGGTCGGCGGCGGCGGAGTCGTCGCAGATCACGTGCAGGCCGCCGCAGCGCTCGCCGTACAGCGAGAAATTCTTCGAGAACGAATTGGCGACGAAGCCCGGCACGCCACGGCGCGCGAGTTCGCGCACAGCGAAGGCGTCTTCGTCCAGACCGGAACCGAAGCCCTGATAGGCCATGTCGACGAACGGCAGCAGATCGCGCTTCTGCAACACGTCGATGACCTTGACCCACTGGCTATCGTCGAGATCGACGCCCGTCGGGTTGTGGCAGCACGCGTGCAGCAGCACGACGCTTTTCGCCGGCAGCGTGTCGATGGCGGCGAGCATCGCGTCGAACAGCAGGCCGCCGCTGGCCTCGTCGTAGTACGGGTAGGTGTTCACGTCGAAGCCCGCGCGCTCGAAGATGAACCGGTGGTTCTCCCACGTCGGGTCGCTCACCCAGACCTTCGACTGCGGGAAATAGCGCTTGATGAAGTCCGCGCCCACTTTCAGCGCGCCCGAGCCGCCGAGCGTCTGCACGCTGGCAATACGGCCAGCGGCGCGCGCGGGGTTGTCGTTGCCGAACACGAGCGCCTGCACGGCATCGCGGTAATGGGCAAAGCCGGCCATCGGCAGATAGGGCTTGGGACCGAGATCCTGCAAGATCGACAGTTCCGCCTCGCGGACCGCCTTCATGACGGGCAGACGGCCTTCGTCGTCGAAGTAGATGCCGATGCTCAAATTGACCTTGCTGGTGCGCGGGTCCTTCTGGAAGTTTTCATTCAGCGACAAGATGGGGTCGCCGGGATAGGCATCGATTTTTTCGAACATGGTGAGCGTGTCAGGACGAGAGATCAGCGAGGGTCAGAACCGTCGACGCGAAGTGCGTGAGCGCCTTCTGGTTTCGAGATAGTAGCCGATTCCGTCCATGCTTCGCCTCACGGAAACCCCCAACGCGCTGACAACGACGCAATAATTACCGCACACGTCTTGCAGCCCTAAAAATTTGCGTCATTTCGCCCGCCCTCCGCCGCGTCATTTCGTGTAAAAAGTGTTGTTTTTTTGAGCGGCCCACCCTTTCCGTCCAGCACGCTCGTGCTGCCAGCCAGAAAAAGAAGCCACGAAAAATCCGCGATGTTTCCGCCCGATGGCCGCAAAGCCTTGCTGGGCGGACCTGCTGCAACCGCAACAAGCCAACCGTTACAAGTCACGAAACGATATGAGGCTGGAATCAGGTGTTGTTCGGAGGATTGCTTTTCGGGCGGCGGCGGGAGAATCGCATCATCCACTCACGGGGGTCGACATGTTTCAGACGATGGAAGGTAACGCAAGGCCGCATCGCACGGCTGAAGTGCATGCAGGGGACAGTCAGCAGAACGTGTCGGCGACGCAAGCCGAGTTGTTGAAAGAGTTGCAGTCGGTGTCGGACAGCATCATGCGCCTGGCGGGCACGCTGCGCGCCGCGCCGGACGCTGCAAGCGACGACGACGCCATCGTCATCACCGAGCAGCACGCCATCGCGGAACGGCTGATCGGCCGTCTGCTGACGATGCCGGCCTCGCAGGCTTGAGTTTGGAACAAGACGGATAAAGCGCGCGGGACGGGCTGGACATCAGGACCGCCGCCCGCGTCGATGCACCGCACAGGCAGCAGAAAGAAGCATCAGGAAGAACGACATGAACTACTTGACGATCATTGCAGCTGTCTGGGCCATCAGCGCACTGTGCGCGGTGCTGTTCATCCGAGGCGCTACCCGGCGCGATCAGCAACCGGCGCGCGTGCGTATAACGCAAAACAAATCCGGCGCCAAGCACAAGGATTTCGGCCACACGGTCTGACCCGCCGCGCCGCCTTGGCCCGAAACCGGCGCGGCCTGAACACCCGCCACGCCGGATACGTTTCAGAAGCCGTTCTTCTTGAGCCTCACTTCCCCGCGCCGATCGCGGAAACAGCGGCTCGCAATCCCAGCAGATAACTGTCCACGCCGAAGCCGGAGATCTGCCCCTTCGCGATCTCCGCGAACACCGACTTGTGGCGGAACTCCTCGCGCGCATGCACGTGGGACATGTGCACCTCGATGACCGGCGCCGTCAGAATGGCGAGCGCATCGCGGATCGCATAGCTGTAATGCGTCCACGCGCCCGCGTTGATGACGATCGCGTCGACCTTTTCCTCGAAGGCGCGATGAATGCGCGAACACATCTCGCCCTCGATGTTCGTCTGATAGCCCTCCACGTCCACGCCCAGCTTCTTGCCGAGCGCGCTCATTTCGGAATCGATCTGCGCGAGCGTCGCCGTGCCGTACTGCTTCGGGTCGCGCTTGCCGAACATGTTGAGGTTGACGCCGTGCAGCGTCAGGATTTTTGCCATGACTTGTCCTCGATGGGATGGGAAATTCAGACGGTCTCGACGATTCTGCCGCTGCGCGCGGCCTCGACGATGGCCTCGGTGATCCGCAGATTCTGCAGTCCGTCGCGCGCGCTGACAATAGGCTCGGCTTCCCCGCGCGCCACCTGGCCGAAATGTTCCATCTGCAACGCGAGTGGATCGGCGCGCTGCATCGTCACGATTTCCGTGTCGAAGGGCTTCCACCAGGAACGGTCGGCGAGAGTGGCGTAGGACTTGAGTCGCATCGTCGGGACCGAGAGCGAGCCGAAGGTGCCGGCGATCACGTAACAGTCTTCGTCGGGATAGGTCGAATAGGCCGGGTTCTCCTGCGATGTCTGCTCCCAGCTGCGCGGGCACGCCGCCGTGTCGGACAGCATGAAGCTGCCGAGCGCGCCGCTGGCGAAGCGCAGATTGATCGCGACAGTGTCTTCGACGGCAAAACCGCGGGCGGCATGCGAAGCGAACGCCTGTACCGCGACGATGTCGCCGCACAGCATCCGCAGGTTGTGGATCTCGTGGATCATGTTGAGCAGGATCGGACCGCCGCCCGGCTCGCGGCGCCACGGCGCGCCGGCGTAATACTCGTCGGGCTTGAAGAACACGGCGCTGCCCATCACCGCGACGAGCGGCCCAAGCCGCCCTTCGTCTATCACCTGCTTCGCGCGCGCCATGATCGGACTATGCGCGCGATGATGCCCGATCAGCATTCTTGCTCCCGAGCGCTCCACTTCATGGACGAGTGCCTGCGCCTCGGCGACCGTCGGCGCGACGGGCTTTTCCAGCAAGACCGGCACGCCCGCCGCCAGGCACGTGCGCGCGTGCTCCACATGAAGCTGATTGGGGGTCGCGAGCAGGATGCCATCGGGACGGTCTGCGGCGAGCAGTTGATCGAGCGTCGCGTAGAGCGGCACCTGCGCCTGCGCCGCGATCGCTGCGGCGGCGGGCGCCGGATCGACGATCGCGGTGAGCGTGCAGGTCGTGCTGCGCTGCGCGACGCCCATGTGCGCCTGGCCGATATACCCCGCGCCCGCCACGGCAATGCGTGTCCTGCCTGCTGCTGGACTCATCGGAGGTCACCTGTCTGATGAAGCAGGCTCACGAAGCACGCGCATTCGCGACCGACTCCGCGCGCAGCCGGTCGTATTCGGTCTTCTCGACTTCCCGTGCATCTGCCTCGCCAAGTTGGTTGAGCGGAATGCGGTAGGTTTCGCGCGCGCTCCATGCGGCGATGGCCGCGATGATCGTCACCACCAGCGTGATCGAGCCGATGGTCAGCGGGATGTTGGTCGATCCCGGCGGCGCGACGGTCGCGAACAGCGCGGGCAGCAGCGCCGTGATGGTCGTGCCGACATTCTGCGCGATGGCCATGGCCGAAACGCGCGTGCGGGTGGGGAAAAGTTCCGGATAGAAACTCGGGAAGATCGCGTTATAGCCCTGGTACACGACGCCCCACATCAGCAGCGACGCGATGATCGCCATGCCGACGCTATGAATGCTGATGGCATACAGATACAGGTACGACAGCAGCCCCGAGGCAATCGCCCCGACGATGATCGGCGGCCTGCGCCCAATCTTGTCGGAGAGATTGCCGACCAGCGGAATCACGACCACCGCGAGGATGTTGCCGACCACCGGAATCCACAGGTACACGCTCTTGTGAAAGCCGACGCCATACGCCGCCTGCACCGCATACGCCGCGCCGAAAATGGTGGCAACGACGGGGATCACGTTCATCAGCGCCATGCAGACCACGCGGAACATGTCGGCGAGGTTGTAGCGAAAGGCATCGACGATCGGCGAACGCGGCACCGCGCCCCGCTCGCCTTCCTTCTCGAAGGCCGGCGTTTCATGCACTTCACGCCGGATGATGTAGCCCGCGATCAGCACGACCGCCGAGAGCAGGAACGGGATGCGCCAGCCCCATGAATTGAAGGCGTCCTCCGGCATGTAGTACGCGAGCGGCAGGAACACGGCGGCGGCGAGAATCTGGCCGGCCTGCACGCCCTGCAACGTGAAACTCGCGAAATAGCCGCGCCGGCCGAACGGCGAGTGTTCGAGAATCATCGAGCTCGCGCCCGAAATCTCGCCCGCCACCGCGAAGCCCTGCACCAGACGCAGGATCACGAGCAGCGCGGGCGCCAGCATGCCGACGCTGTGATAAGTCGGCAGCAGGCCGACGGCCATGGTCGAGAAGCCCATCAGGAACATGCACAGCACGAGTACGGTCTTGCGGCCGTGGGTATCGCCGAAATGGCCGAGCACGAAGGCGCCGATCGGCCGCGCGACATAGCCGACGCCATAAGTGGCCAGCGACGCGACGATCGCCACCTTCGGATTGCCGGACGGAAAGAACAGTTGCGGGAAGATCAGCGCCGCGGCCTGCGCATAGATGAAGAAGTCATAGTATTCGAGCGCCGAGCCAATCCAGCCGCTCGCGGTAGCCTTCCTCGTCTGCTTGCGGTGTTCGGCGTGCGACGCGTCCGGTGCGCTGGATGAGCGTGAATTCGTGTTCATGACGTCTCCTTGTTATCGATCGCCTGACGGCTCCCAGGCCTTCTTCATGACGCTGTCTTCACATCGATATCACAGTGCGCGTGGCGCGCAACCGGCCGGCACGCTGCGAACCGCCTTCCATCATCGTCCGTGAACCGAAAGCTTTCGATGAGGCAAAACCCGCGCCGCGCCGGCTTTGCAGCGCGCGGTCGTCAAACGATCATGCGGAACGGGCACAATGCGCGGGCGACGCCCGATTCCGGGCGGCGGGCATCGCTCAAGATTTCTGCAGGCACTGCCGTAAATACGCGCACCGGCGGTGCTCTCACCGCCGGTGCTGTTTTTTTTCCCTCTTCCCGGCACGCCGGTCCTTCGTATGCCACGTACCCCGTCCCTGATCGATGCGATTCTCGCCACCCCGGCGACAGAGGACGGCACGATCACGCCTGCGATGCGCGCGGCGCTGCTGTCGACGCTCGTCGTCGATGTGCGTCCGCTGCTGCTGTCCGGGCTGTCGAGCACATTCGTCGCGGTCATCGCCTGCATGCGGCTCCATGCGCTCTGGAACGTCGTCTGGCTGGCCAGCGATGTCCTGCTGCTTGCCGTGCGCCTGGGGATCGTGTGCCGGTATCGCGCCTTGCGCGGATCGGCGACGCCGCATCCCGCTCCGTGGGCCCGGCGCTATGCGCCGTTCGCGCTGGCGGCGTGCTTCGCGACCGGTCTCGGCACGATGGCGTGCGTCGCGTCCGGCGACGCCGTCCTGACCGCACTCGCGATCATGGTGACGGCCGGCTCGCTCGGCGGTATCGGTTCCCGCAATGCGGGCACGCCGCAACTGGCGCTCGCGCAGGTCAGCCTGGGCGCCGCGCCGATCGGCATCGGCGCGCTGCTGGCGCCGGCCGGCTACGGCATTCTGGTGCCGCCGCTCTTCCTCTATCTCGCCGCGATGTCCGCGGTCGTGCGCCGCCACTATCGCGGTCTCGTCGCGATGATGACCGCCGAGCATCGCCATGCCGAGATCGCCGCGCGCTTCGACGCCGCGCTCGCCCATATGCCGCACGGCCTGTGCACGGTGGATGCAGCGGGCAAGGTGATCATCGCGAATCGACGGGCGGCGGACCTGTTCGGTGTGAGCGGCGACACGCTGCGCCTGAACGTGTCGTTGCCGGATTTCATCGGCCATGTGGGCATCGCGAAGTTTGGCGAGACCTTGCGCCGCGAGTTCGCCACGCGCTGTGCCCAATGGCTGAAGGACGGCCACGCGCCGCTCGACTTGCCGCTCAGCGACGGCCGCCAGCTCCAGTTGATCCGCAATCCGGTGCCGGACGGCAGCACGGTTATCATCATCGAGGACGTGACGGAGCGCCGCCGGAACGAGGCGAAAATCCTGCACTGGGCACATCACGATTCGCTGACCGGTCTGCCGAACCGCCGCTATCTGTCCGATCACGCCGAACGCCTGATGACGGGCGGGGCCGGACGCGAGAAAGTCTTCGTCATGTATGTGGATCTGGACGGCTTCCGGCGCATCAACGACGCACACGGCCACAACACCGGCGATGAATTGCTGCGCCAGGTCGCCGACCGCCTGCGCAATGCGATGCGGCGCGCCGAGCTGGCCGCGCGGCTGGGCGGCGACGAGTTCGCGATCGTCGCGACCTATATCGCGAGCCGCTCCGGCGAGGCGTTCGTGCAGAAGATCCTGCGCGAACTCTCGGAGCCTTATGACCTGATGGACGGGATCATCGAGCAAGTGAGCGTGAGCGCCGGCATTGCGCTTGCCGGACCGGGCGAGCTGTTCGAGAGCGCGTTGAAGCGCGCCGACGCCGCGCTCTTCGAAGCGAAGACGTGCGCGCGAGGCGAGTACCGGTTCGCCTCGCCGGATGGCCAGCAGGCCGTCACGGGGCTGGCGGAACGCGATCGCCTGTTGTAACGCAACGGCGTGGCCGCGTCGCTCAGAGGCGTTGCGCCCGCGATGCCGCCGCCGCGCCCTGCGGCCGCTCCACACCGAGCGCTTCGGCCTTCAACACGAGATCAGCGAGCGAACGCGCCGCCATTTTCTTCATCGCCTGGCCGCGATGGATTTTCACCGTGATCTCGCTCAGATTCATTTCCGCCGCGATCTGCTTGTTCATCAGCCCCGACACGACGAACGCCAGCACCTCGCGCTCGCGCGGCGTGAGCAGGTCATAGGCCCGCCGCAAGTCGGCTACTGAACGGTTCGCGGTGCGCCGCGCTGCGTCGCTTTCCAGCGCCTGGGCTACGGCGTCCAGCATGTCCTGATCGCGAAACGGCTTCGCCAGAAAATCCTTGGCGCCGGCCTTCATCGCCTTCACGGTCATCGCGATATCGCCATGCGCCGTCATGAAGACGATCGGCAGGCCGAGCTGGCTCGCCGCCATCTGCTCCTGCACCGCGAGGCCGCTTTGCCCTTTCAGGCGCACGTCGAGAATCAGGCAGCTCGGCACGTCGGGCATGTCGTGCGCAAGAAACTCGTGCGCCGATGCGAAGCTCGTCACGTTCAGATCGACCGAACGCAACAACGTGCCGAGCGCCTCGCGCATTGATTCGTCGTCGTCGACCACATAGACCATTGCGCCGTCCGCGTTGCCGCTAGTGTTCATTGTCGTCCCCTTCGTGTCCGGGCAGCTCGAAGCGCAGACGCGCGCCGCCTTCCTCGGGCGCTTCCGCCCAGATCCTGCCGCCATGTGCCTCGATGATCGAACGGCAGATGGACAGCCCCATGCCCATGCCTTCCGCCTTCGTCGTGAAAAATGCATCGAACAGGCGGCGCGCGCTCTCGTCGCTGATTCCCGTGCCCGTGTCCTGCACCGTGACCGTGACATGACCCGGCGCGTCCGTGCTGGCGCTCGTCGCGATGTGCAGGATCCGCGGACCGTCCACGCCGGACATGGCGTGCGCGGCGTTCATGAAAAGATTGATGAGCACCTGCTGCAACTGCACGCGGTCGCAGCACACCGTAGGCGCGGGCGTGGCGAGTTCGGTGCGCACGTCCACGCGATAACGCGCCAGTTCGCGCCCGACGAGTTCGAGGGTTTCGCCGGCGATCTCGTTGACGTCGAGCGTCGCGGGCTGGCTGTCGCGCTTGCGCGCCATCGCGCGAATCCGGGCGATGACCTCGCTCGCGCGCCGGGCGTCGCGGATCATTTGCGTGATCGCCTGCCGCGCTTCCCCGATGTCCGGCGTCGCGCGGCCGAGCCAGCGCAGGCCCGCGTCGCCGCTGGTGACGATGGCGGCCATCGGCTGCGTCACTTCATGCGCGATCGACGCCGCCAGTTCGCCCAGCATCGTCACGCGCGTGACGTGCGCGAGTTCCGCTGTCGAGCGCGCGAGCGCCTCCTGCGCGCGCTTGGTTTCGGTGACGTCCATCAACGCGCCGACGGTCTCGTCGCCTTCGCCTTCCGCCGCCGAGCGGTGCGCGACGAAATGCACATGCTTGACCGTTCCATCCGGCAGCAGCAGCCGATGCTCGACATCGATCTCCCGCGCGCCGCTCAATGCGGCCGTGTGCGCGCCGCGCACGATGGCGAGGTCGTCGGGATGCGTGCGCGCCAGGATCGCGTCGATGGACGGCGTAACCTCGCGCGGATAGTCGAAGATGCGATACGCCTCGTCGGACCACCACATGGTGCCGGCGGGCAGGCTCGTCGCGATGCTGCCGGTGCGCGAGAGCCGCTGTGCATCCAGCAGGAACGCTTCGCTGCGGCGCAGCGCGTGCTCGGCCTGCTTGCGCGCCTCGATATCCGTGTTGACGCCGTACCAGCGCCGGATCGCGCCCGACGCGTCGCGCAACGGCTCGGCGCCGATATGCATCCACCGGTACACGCCGTCGCTGCCGCGAATCCGCGAAACGTTTTCGAACGGCGCGCCCGTCGCGATGGCGGCTTGCCAGTCGCGCTGCATCGGTTCGAAGTCGGCGGGATGCACGATGGTTCGCCAGACATCGTCGCCCCCTGCGGGGTTTCCCAGCGAGACGCCGAGATCGTTCCAGCGCCGGTTGACGAAGATCAGCCGACCTTCCGGCGATGAACTCCATACCATGCCGGGAATCGCATCGATGGTATTGCGCAGTTCTTCGCGCTGACGCTCCAGTTCCGCTTCCATGCGCTGGCGCTGCGTGATCGCGGTCTGGTTGCGCAGCGCGAGCACGGCGGTCGTGGAAATCGCGAGCAGGCTCACGACGCATCGCGCGAGCGCGCTGCCGGAAACCGTCTGATCGTGCGAGAGGATGAAGCCGATGAGCGTCAGCAGCACGCAACCCCAGGCGGTGCCGATGGTCGCCCGGCGCTTGCCCGTGGAACTGACGAGCAGCACCACCACGACATACAGCACCGCGATGGCGATATCGAGCGGCGTGAGCGCGTCGATCAGAAAGACGGCGAGCGCGATGGCCGCCGCGAGCATGGACACGATGCGGGTGTCGTGACGCAGCGTGGGCGGCGCGGCCTGAAGTGTCTCCATCATGGCCGGGCGAGCGCCGGCGGGTTGAAGCGAACGACGAACGGAGCGACTGGCATGGTCATGAGCGTTCGGGGAGGCGTTCGTTGAGAAGGATCCGGGCGAGCCGCCGCCGGACCATCGGCCGATTCTAACCCTTCAAAAAGCTTGCCTGATGCGATCCAGGCAATCGGCGACGGTGGTTCCATCGACAGGCTTGCTGAGGAAGCAGACCGCGCCGCCGTCGAGCGCCTGCCGCCGCGCGGCCTCGGATGCGAATGCGGTGATGAACATCACCGGCACGTTGGGCGCGAGTGCATGCAGGCGTTGCTGCAACTGCAGGCCGGACATGCCGGGCATGTTGAGATCGGTGATGACGCAGGCGAGGCCGTCGAGCGGATCCGTGTCGATGAACGCTTCCGCCGATGCATACAGACTCACCTCCCACCCGAGCGACCGAAGCAGACTGGAGGAAGCGACGCGAACGGATTCGTCGTCGTCGATCACGGAGACTCTGGAAGGGAATGACAAGGGCGTGATCCTGAATCGTGCGAAAGAGAGCGGCGGGCACTGGACCGGCCACCGCCTCGATGTAATCCATCTTACGCAGCGGTCGGACGCCGGCAAATCATATGCTTGTATAGGATGCCGCTACGTAGGTTCAGGTCAGTTTCGGACCCGCGAGGCGCGCTTCCAGGAAACGCACGAGCGCCCGGACCTTGCTCGACTGCCGCCGGTTCGGCAGATACGCGGCATGAATCACGACGCCCTTCTCGTGCGGACTGGCTTCATGGTTGTCGAACAGCCGCACGAGCCGTCCGGCGCGCACGTCGGCATCCACGAGCCAGGCGGGCAACAGCGCGATGCCGCGTCCGGCGAGCGCCGCTTGAAGCAGCATGTCCAGGTTGTTCGACAACAGATGTCCGTGTACTTCCACGCGTGTCTCGGCACCTTTCGCACGAAAGGTCCATTCCTGCCGCGCGCGATGGCCGCCGCCATACGCGAAACGAAGACATTCGTGCGCGCCGAGGTCGGCGGGTGACGCCGGTGTGCCGCGCTGCTGAAGATAGTCGCCGCTCGCGACGACCATGCGCGGATTGTCCGCGAGCTTGCGCACGATGAGCGTCCCGTCGCGGTCCGGCACGCCGATGCGCACAGCGACGTCGATACGCTCGGTCACGAGGTCGGCGTAATGATCCGCGACGACGAGGTCGAGGACCACGCGCGGATGCTCCACCATGAACGCGGCCAGATGCGGGGCCAGCCGCAGCCGTCCGAAGGTTGAAGGCACCGCGACGCGCAGGACGCCGACTGGTGCAGCACTGCTGTCGAAGACGCTTTCGTCGGCTTCGGCGAGATCGTCGAGCAGCCGGCCGACCTGCTCCACGTAGGCGACGCCCGCGTCGGTCAGGCTTACCTTGCGCGGCGTGCGCGTGAGCAGGGCCGCGCCGAGCGATGCTTCGAGCGCGTCCATCAACCGCGTCACCGACGAAGTGGCGACGCCCAGACGCCGCGAGGCCTTGGCAAAGCCGCCCGATTGCGCTACTTCGAGAAGCGTATTGAGTGCCTGAAGCTTGTCCATTCCGCGCCTTTTCTCGTTGCATCGCACGCAACGCAAGCTTGCATTCTAGAGGGATTCCATCGTCATGGCGCAACGACTACGCTTCGTCTCAGGCCTTGGGCGCCTCAAGCAGGTTGCGCCGCAACACCGTATAGTCCCTCTCTGCCATTCAAGGAACATTCATGTCGACACCCACATCGACCCCGCTCGACGGCACCCGGCACATCGAACTCACGCGCGGCCTGATCGCGCTGTTCGCGTTCTGCTGCGGCGCCATCGTCGCGAATCTCTATTACGCGCAGCCGATCACCGAACTCATCGCGCCCGACCTGCACATGGCCGGCGGCACGGCGAGCCTGATCGTCTCGCTCACGCAGATCGGCTATGCGCTCGGCCTCTTCTTCATCGTGCCGCTCGGCGATCTGCTCGAGAACCGCAAGCTGATGATCGCGACGGCGCTTGTCTCCATCGCGAGCCTGATGGCCGCCGCGTTCACCCACACGCCCGGCTGGTTCCTCGTGATTTCGCTGCTGATCGGCTTTTCCTCGGTCGCGGTGCAGATCCTGATTCCGCTCGCGGCGCACCTCGCGCCGGACGAATCGCGTGGCAAGGTGGTCGGCACCATCATGAGCGGTCTGCTGCTCGGCATCCTGCTGTCGCGGCCGGTGTCGAGCATCGTCGCGGGTCACTTCGGCTGGCGCGCGATGTTCGCCGCGGCCGCCGTGCTGATGGTCGTCATCACGATCGTTCTCGCGCTCACGATTCCGCGCCGTCAGCCGAATCATCAGGCAACCTACTTCCAGTTGATCGGCTCACTTGGCCATCTCGTCCGCACGATGCCGGTGCTGCGTCATCGCTCGCTGTATCAGGCGCTGATGTTCGCGTCGTTCAGCCTGTTCTGGACCGCGATTCCCATCGAACTCACGCGGCATTACGGGCTTTCGCAGACGGCCATCGGCATCTTTGCGCTGATCGGCGCAATGGGCGCGACCTCGGCGCCCATCGCCGGGCGTCTCGCCGATGCCGGACATACCGTGCGCGCCACCTTCACCGCGCTGATCCTGGCCGCGCTCGCGTATCTGCCGGTTCTGATTCACCCTGCATGGGGTGTGGGCGCGCTGGTCGTGACGGGCGTCTTGCTCGACTTCGCGGTGCAGATGAACATGGTGCTCGGCCAGCGCGAGATCTATGCGCTGCATGCGTCGAGCCGCAACCGGCTGAACGCGGTCTATATGACGAGCATCTTCGTGGGCGGAGCAATCGGCTCGGCGTTCGCCAGCCAGATCTACGAACATGGCGGCTGGCGGCTCGTCGCAGTCTGCGCGACGGTGTTTCCGCTGCTGGCGCTCGTGCATTTCCTGCTGGTCGGGCGGCATCACGCGTCGCATCACTGACGCCGCCTGTCGGGCGCTCAAGGCTTGGGAATGCGAATCCGGCTGATCATCAGCGAACCGGAGATGGCGTAGACCAGCACGAGCGGATGCAGCACGAAACCGCCGATGCGCGCCGAGCCGAACCACATGTTCTCGCCGATCGCGCCCAGCGCCGCTCCGACCGTCAACAGCAGCACGATCACGAAAGATGTGGGAATGGGCGTGCCTTCGAAGTGCGTGACCTTGCCGGCGGCGCCCGACATCTCTTCCGTCGTCACGTTATAGCGTGCGAGACGTGACACGCCGCACGCCACGAAATAAGCCAGGATCACGCGGTCATACAGGCCGCGCATGCCGAAGCCATACGCGATGATCGCCGGCGCGACGCCGAACGAGATCACGTCCGCGAGCGAATCCAGTTCCTTGCCGAGCAGCGACGCCTTCTGACGCCACCGCGCGATGCGTCCGTCGAGCACGTCGAAGACGAGCGCCGCGAACACCAGCGCGCAGGCGAGATAGATGTGCAGGACATCGGAGTCGTCGAGGTAGGACATCGCCGAGAACAGCGCGCCCGTACCGCATACCGCGTTCCCCAGCGTGAACCAGTCGGCCAGGTGGAAATCGCGGATCATCGAGAATCGTTTCATTCGTATCGGTTGTTCGTGACGTTCGTGACGTTCGGGCAGCGTCCGATGCAGGCGCCGCGTGGCCCGGTGGAAGGCCGTTGGAGTCTATCACTGCGTTCCGGTTCAACGCGTGGCAGATGGCGAGCATGCCTCATGCCCGGCAAACCTGTACGTGAACGTACAGGTTTGCGTTATACTGCGAGGCATCGCTTCTTGTCATTCGCCATGTCTACGCCCTCCGCGCTCCTCACCATCCGCGACGCCGCCGAACGCCTGCAAGTCACCCCGCGCACGCTCAAGTACTACGAGGAACGCGGGCTCGTCACGCCGAGCCGCAGCGAAGGCCGTTACCGGCTTTACAGTGACGAGGATCTGGAACGCTTTGCACGCATCCTGCGGCTGCGGTCGCTGGGCTTTTCGTTGCAGGGCATTGTCGAAATGCTCAAGCGGCCGATGGAAACGCTCGGCGAAGGCCGTACAGGTTATTCAAGCGCGTCGCTGCGCGAGATCGAGCAGGCGCTGTCGCAGCAGATCGAAGCGGTGGACGCGCGCATCGCGAACGTGCGGCGCGAACTGAAGGAAGCGCAGGCGGTGCGCAAGGATCTCGCCGACGACCTCGACTATCTGCGGCGGCGCATCGCGGGCGAAAGCAAGGAAGCGCTGTTGCAGGAGCGGCTGGCCGCGCGCAAGCCGCGCAAAACAGCGAGCGGCGGAGACGATGACGCATGAGTGCGGCATCGTTCAGCTTGCCGGGAAGGATTGCGGAGCGCCTGCGCGCGGATTCCTTCGCGTGGGCCATCGCGCTGGCAACCGGCCTGGACTACTTCGACAACGCCGTCTTCTCGTTCTTCACGACTACGATCGCGGGCGGCATCAACGCATCGTCCGATGAACTCGTCTGGGCTTCCAGCGCGTATGCGGTCGCCTCGGTGCTCGGCATCCTGCAGCAGCAATGGTGGATAGAACGGATCGGCAACCGTCGGTACATCGCGGGTTGTCTGCTGCTGTTCGCGGCGGGCGCGGTCGCAGCCACGTTCGCCGAGTCCGCGCTCGAACTGGCGCTCGTGCGCGGCTTCCAGGGCTATTTCATCGGCCCGATGATGAGCGCGGCGCGCATCCTGATTCAAACACGCTTCACACCGCAACTGCGTCCGCCCGCGACGCGCCGCTTCCTCAACATGATTCTGCTCGGCACCGCGCTTGCACCGCTGTGCGGCGGCTATCTCGTCGCGTGGCTCGGCTGGCGTGCGTTGTTCACGTGCACGGCAGTCGGCGGCGTCGCGCTTGCGCTGCTAGCGTTCATCGCCGTGCCTTCGACGGGACGCGTACAGCCCGAAGAACGCGGCGACACCCATTTCTGGCCTTACATCATCTTCGCGTTCGCGCAGGGCGCGTTGCAGATCGTCATGCAGCAAGTGCGCTTCGAGTTGTTCAGCGGCTCGCCCGAACTCATCGTGCTGACGGCCACCGGCGTGCTCGCGCTCGGCTGGTTCGTCTGGCACCAGTGGCATCATCCGCGTCCGCTGCTGCGGCTCCAGGCATTGCGCGAGAAGACGTTTCAAGTGGGCATCGTGCTGTACATCGGGTTCTATTACATCAACAACGCGATGAGCTTTCTCGTTTCGCGTCTGCTGGAAAGCGGCTTGCGTTATCCGGTGGAGAACGCGGGGCGGCTCGTCGGACTGACTTCGATGGTGTCGCTCGGCATGGCCGTGATCTACTTCCGCTATTCCGCACGCATCAAGCACAAGAAGTGGCTCATCATGACCGGCTTCCTGATGGCCGCGTTCATCGGCGCTTGGATGATCAACCTGCCGCCCGACGTCAGCATGGGCTGGCTCATCGCCCCGATGATCCTGCGCGGCATGCTGCTGCTTTTCATCGCGCTGCCGGTGGCGAATCTCACCTTCCGCGTCTTCGCAATCGACGAGTACAGCCACAGCTATCGCTTCAAGAACATCGTCAAGCAACTGACCTACTCGTTCTCCACGGCGACCATCATCATTCTCGAACAGCATCGCGTGGCGTTGCATCAGACGCGGCTCGTCGAAACGATCAATCCGTACAACCCGGTCTTCGAGAATGCCTACAAGAGCCTGCTCGGCGGCTTCCCGAATACCGGGCACAGCGCGTCGGAGGCCGGCAGTCTCGCGCTGGGCGAGATCAGCCGCCTCGTTGCGCAGCAGGCCAACTTCCTGAGTTCGCTCGATGGCTTCTATTATTTGATCGGTGTCGCGCTCGTCGCCGGGGCGGTGGCGGCCTGGCAGAAACGTATCGACTGAACGCGTTGCCGCGCAGGGAGCCAGTATGATGTCCCCACGATCAACCTTCCCGCCCTCGCCCCATGCTCCCGTCTGGTGACTCTTACGAAGCCGTCGCAGCGCAGTTCGAATGGCGCATTCCGGCGCGCTACAACATCGCGCAGGACGTCTGCGACAAATGGGCGGACGGTTCCGGCCGCCTGGCGCTGATCGTCGAAGCCGCGGATCTTTCTCAGCAGCGCTACAGTTTCGATGACCTCCTTCGGATCTCCAACCGCTTCGCCAATGCGATGAAGGCGCGGGGCGTCGAACGCGGCGATCGCGTCGCCATCTTCGTGCGGCAGTCGGTGGAAGCTGCCATTGCGCATCTCGCGGCGTACCGGATGGGCTGCATCGCCGTGCCGCTGTTCGCGCTGTTCGGCATGGACGCGATTGAATTCCGCCTCGGCCATTCGGGCGCGAAGGCCGTCATCACCGATGCCGAAGGCGCCGCGAAGATCGCGCAGATCCGCGCCGCCTTGCCCGATCTGCATCATGTGTTCTGTGCCGAATCGGACTTCTGGCCCGCGATCGAAGCCGCATCCGATGAACCGGCCCTGGTCGATACCGCCGCCGACGATCCCGCCGTCATCATCTACACCTCGGGCACGACCGGCAAGCCGAAGGGCGCGCTGCACGGGCATCGCATCTTGTTGGGCCATTTGCCGGGCGTGGAGATGTCGCAGCAATGCTTTCCACTCGACGCCACGTTGTTCTGGACGCCCGCCGACTGGGCGTGGATCGGCGGTCTGTTCGACGTGCTGATGCCCTCGTGGCATCACGGCGTGCCGGTGCTGGCGCGCCGCTTCGACAAGTTCGACGGCGCGGCCGCGTATGACCTGCTCGTTCGACATCAAGTGAGCCACACCTTCCTGCCACCGACCGCGCTGAAGATGATGCGCGCGACATCTGGCGCCAAGCCTGACGGTCTGGCGCTGCGTTCGGTGGCGAGCGGCGGGGAATCGCTTGGCGAGGAATTGCTGTCGTGGGGACGCGCGATGCTCGGCGTCACCATCAACGAGTTCTATGGACAGACCGAATGCAACATGGTGCTGTCATCGTGCGCGCGCTGGTTCGAGCCGCAAAGCGGTGCGATTGGCCGGGCGGTGCCGGGACATCGCGTGGCCGTGGTCGACGATCACGGCGTGCCGGTGCCTGATGGCACGCCGGGGCACATCGCGATTCAGCGGCCGGACCCGGTGATGTTCCTCGGCTACTGGCGCGACGAAGCCGCGACCGCGCAGAAGTTTCGCGGCGAGTTCCTGCTGACCGGGGACCTCGGCACGCTCGAAGACGGCTTCTTCCGCTTCCTCGGCCGCGACGACGATGTCATCACGAGCGCGGGTTATCGCATCGGACCGGGACCGATCGAGGACTGCCTGATCCGGCATCCGGCGGTGCGCTTCGCGGCGGTCATCGGCGTGCCGGATGCGCGGCGCACGGAGATCGTATGCGCGGTGGTCGTGCTCAATGAGGGCTTCGAACCCGGCGAGGCCCTCGTGCGCGAATTGCAGGACCACGTGCGCACGCGGCTCGCCGCGCATGAATATCCGCGTGAAGTGCGCTTCGCCGCCGAACTGCCGATGACCGCGACGGGGAAGATCATTCGCAAGTCGTTGCGGGGGCAGTTTGCGGCGGGCGAAGGCTAATCCGCCTCCCGCAACATCTCCGCCACCGCCCTTAACGCAAGCAAATACCCCTGCGGCCCCAACCCGCAGATCACCCCCCGCGCCGCCAGCGAAACCAGCGAATGCCGATACTGCTCGTCGCGCTGATGAATATTCGTGATGTGCACTTCGATCACCGGCTTGCGGATGAGCTTGATGGCATCGAGCACGGGAATCGACGAGAAGGAGAAACCGGCCGGATTGATGATCACGGCGGCGTCCTTCTCGAAGGCTTCCTGCAACCAGTCCACCATGACGCCTTCATGATTGGTCTGGCGGAACTCGCAGGCGAGACCGAGCTCGCCCGCGAGCGCTTCGGTGCGCGCCTGCACTTGCGCGAGCGTCGTGGTGCCGTAGAGATGCGGCTCGCGCTTGCCGAGCATGTTCAGGTTCGAGCCGTTCAGGACATAGACAGTAGGATTCATCAGCTTCGTCGGTTCAGTGTGATTGCAGGGAAGAAGGCGAGGACGCGCCCGCGACTTCGGCCGCGGAGTCGGTACGGTTCATGTCGATGCCCAGCGTTTCCGGCGCGGTCAGAATCATCGCGAGCGAAATCAGGTTGAACACGACGCACACCGCCACCACGCCCCAGGGCGAGCCGTTGCAGACCGCGAAGAGCCACACCGCGAGCACGGGCATCGGGCCGCCTGCCACGAGATTCGCGCCCGTGTAGGCCAGCGCGGAGCCCGAATAGCGCACGTTGGTCGGAAAGGCTTCGGCGAAGGCCACCGGCTGGATGCCGCTCTGGAACTGCGTGAAACCGAGGAAGAAGCCCATCGCGAGCAGCATCGGCATGAAGCTCTTCGTGTCGAGGATCTGGAAGTACACGAACAGCATCAGCAAGGTGGCCGTCGAGCCGATAGCCAGCGCACGCCGCCTGCCGATCCGGTCGCTCAGCATGCCGCCCGCCAGCGCACCGACGATCGCGCAGACATTCGCGCCCATCAGCAGCAGGAAGCCGGTCTGCTTCGGCACGCCGAGCGTCTTCGTCACATAGCTCAGCGAGAACACGACGATCAGATAGAAGATCGCCGCCGGTCCGCAGAAGAACAGCATCCAGCGCAACACAGTGCGCCAGTGCAGGCGCAGCGCATCGCGCAGCGGGCTGCCGACCTCCGCGACTTCGGTCTTCGCGAGCGCCACGAACGCAGGCGTTTCCGCCACGCGCAGCCGGATATACACGCCGACGACCACCAGCACGAAGCTCAGGATGAACGGGATGCGCCAGCCATAGCTGTCGAAGGCTTCCGCCGACATCGTCGATGACAGTCCGAGCAGCACGCCGTTCGCCATGATCTGACTCAGCGGCGAGCACAGGCCGAGCAGGCCCGAGTACTTGCCGCGCGCATCCGGACTGGCGTGTTCGATCGCCATCAGTTGCGCGCCGGTCGATTCGCCGCCGAGCGCGAAGCCCTGCAAAATGCGCAGGATCACCAGCAACAGCGGCGCCCATACGCCGATGCTCGCGTAGGTCGGCAGAAAGCCCATCAGCATCGACGCGAGGCCCATCACCGTGACGGTGCCGAGCATCAGGTTGCGGCGGCCGAGCTTGTCGCCCAGGTGTCCACAGATGATCGCGCCGAGCGGACGCGCCGCGAGTCCCACGCCGAAGGTCGCGAGCGAGGCGAGCAATGCGGAGGTCGCGTCCATCGACGGGAAGAACAGCTTCGGCAAGACGGTCGCGGCCAGCGCGCCGTAGAGTGTGAAGTCGAACCATTCGAGCGCCGTGCCGATGGCGGCGGCCGTGACGGCGCGTGTACGCATCGACTGATGCGCTTGTGTTGGTGCGTGCATTGTGTCTGTCTCCTCTCCATTTATCGCCGTTAGAACCGGCATGGCGCACAGATTATCAGCAGCGCTGGGACATCGTTCCAGGGTGGAATTTCATCCCGTCATATGCAATCATGCGGCTCGTTACGGCCCGACCCAACACGAGGAAGCAATGCCCGGCGTCACCGAAAGAACCATGGCGGTCCTCGAATTTCTCGCGACGCAAATGGAAGGCACGCCGCTCGCGATGATCTCCGACCAGCTCGACATTCCGCGCAGCGCGTGTCATCGCCTGCTGGTGGATCTGAAGCAATGCGGCTATGTGCGCCAGCTGCGCGAACACGGCGACTATGTGCTCACCACGCGGCTCGTCGGTCTCGGGCTGAGCTATCTGGCGACTTCCGGCATCGTCGACATCGCGCAGAGCATGCTCGATCGCCTCGCCGAACAATCGGGCGAACTGGTGCGGCTGGCGATCGTGGACGGCGACCGCCTCACGTGGGTCGCGAAGGCGCAAGGCGCGCTCAAGGGCCTGCGCTACGACCCGGACATGGGCATGGACACCATCCTTTCGTGCAGCGCGACCGGCCACGCCTGGATGATGACGATGACCGACGAACGCGCGCTCGAACTCGTGTCGCGCCAGGGCTTCGGCACGCCGAAGCAGTACGGGCCACGCGCGCCGACCACCGTGACCGGCCTGCTCGAATTCGTGCATGCGGCCCGCGCGCGCGGCTACGCGACCATCAACGAGGTCTTCGCGCCCGGCATGACGGCGATGGCCGCGCCGGTGCAGCGACGTGGCCATCGGGCGATCGGCGTCATCAGCATCGCGGGGCCGCTGATCCGGCTCACAGAGAAACGCATGGCCACGCTCGGCCCCACCTTGCTCGCTGCGGCGAACGAACTGGCGGCGGCCAGTCTCGCGTCGCCGCTGTTCAGCAACACGCGCTGAAGGACATACGATGAATCTGCGTCCTGTCCTCGTCCTTGCCAGCCTGATGTGCTTCAGCGTTGCATCGTGGGCCGCGAGCCTTGCGATCAACGTCGGCGGCGAGCGCTCGCTCACGACCGAGCAGCTGCTCGCGCGCCCCGACGCCGCCACCATCCACGTGCCGAACGACGTCGTTTTTCATCGCACGATGACCTATCGCGCCGTGCCGTTGCGCGCGCTGCTCGGCGTCACTGCCTTGCCCGCGGAACAGGAACTGCAGATCACCGCCAGCGATGGCTTCGTCACGCATCTTGCGCCGCAGCTGCTGTTCGGCAAAGCCGGCAAGCGCGCCGAACCGTGGCTTGCCATCGAGGCGCCGGATGCGCCCTGGCCGCGCTTGGCCGACGGCGGCGACATCGGTCCGTTCTATGTCGTGTGGCTGGATCCCGCGTTATCGGGCGTGTCGAGCGAGCAATGGCCCTACAAGGTCGACTCGATCCGCGTCGCGCCAACGCTCGCCGCGCGCTGGCCGCAACTCGCGGTCGACCCAAGCGTGCCCGCGAATTCGCCCATCCGACGCGGCCAGGCCGTGTTCGCGACGCAGTGCATCGTGTGCCACAAGATGAACGGCGCCGGCGATGCGTCGATGGGTCCCGATCTCAATCTCCCGCATAACCCCACCGAATATTTTCAGCCGTGGGTGTTGAAATCGTTCGTCCGCAATCCGAAGTCGATCCGCGCTTGGCAGGATATGAAAATGCCCGCCTTCGACCGTAATGCCATCAGCGACAGCGATCTCGACGCGCTCATCGCGTATCTCGGCTACATGGCGAAACACCGCAAGTAAGCAGGCACTGCGGGAAATCCCCCACGGATCGTCAGGCTGACTTTGCATACAATGCTCCCGTCGAACGCGTGAAACGGGTGCCAGGTGGCCGAATCTCAGCAGGTTTTGCATACAACTTTGCCGGAACCCGCGCGCTCGGCCGATGACGTCTATCTCGCGATCAAGGAGGCGCTCGCTGGCAGCCAGTACGGCGCGGGCCAGTATCTGCGCGAGGAACAGCTCGCCCGCAGCCTTGGCGTGAGCCGCACGCCGGTGCGCGAGGCGCTGCGCCGCCTCGACGCCGAGGGCTGGGTCGAAACCCGGCCGAACTACGGCGTGCGGGTCAAGGCGTGGACGCTGCAGGACGCGCGCGAAATCTTCGAAGCGCGCCTGCTGGTGGAGCCGTATCTCACGGGCCGCGCGGCGCTTGGGATCGGTGCGCCGGACATCGCGCATCTGAAAACACTCGCCGATGCGATGTTCGCCATCACGCAGCATCCGTCCACGCCCGAGTCCTGCGAAGCCTGGTTCGCCGCCAACGGCGAGTTCCACGCCATCATCACGGCCGCCGCCAACAATGCGCGGCTCGACCGCTCGCTCAAGTCGATGAAGGAAACGCCGCTCATCAAGTGGACCTTCGACACCTATAGCGACGCAGACCGCGAACGCAGTGCGCGACAGCATTTCGAAATCGTCATGGCGCTCGAACAGCGCAACGTCGCGTGGGCGGAAGCCATCACGCGCTGCCATATTCTCGCCGCCGAAAAGGCGGTGCTCGACCGTTACGACCGGGAGCATGCGGCTTCCGCATGACGCGTCGTGCATGACCGTCGAGCAGCAACAGCATTGATGAACCGTCGTTGAAAAAGTCGCTTGGACGACAGAGGAGACACGACATGCCGGGCAACGAAGGCACCACCACCGCTGACGCCACCGTCAGCACCGTCAGCACCGTCAACGCCGGTCCGCGTCTGGACCGGCTGCCGATTTCCGGCTTTCACAAGCGCGTGCTATGGCTGATCGGCGCGGGCATGTTTCTCGATTCATTCGATGTCTATCTGGCCGGCGGCGTGCTCGGCGCGCTCACCAAGATGGGCTGGTCGAACCTGCAACTGAACGCCGCGTTTCTCTCGTCGACCTTCATCGGCATGTTGATTGGCGCCTTCGCGGCCGGCGTGCTCGGCGACGCGAAAGGCCGCAAATTCACGTATCAGTTCAATCTCGCGGTCTTCGGACTGGCGTCGATCGCGGGGGCGTTCGCACCCAACATGACGTGGCTCATCGTCTGCCGCTTCTTCATGGGGCTCGGGCTGGGCGCGGAGATCGTGGTCGGCTATGGCTCGATCGGCGAGTTCATGCCGCCCGCCGTGCGCGGCAAGTGGTCGGCGATGTTGTCGCTGATGACGAACTCCGCGCTGTTCTTCTCGACCTTCCTTGGCTATCTGATCATTCCGTCGATCGGCTGGCGCGCGATGTTCGCCATTGTCGGGATCGGCGCGATGATCGTGTGGGTGATCCGCAAGAAGATGCCGGAATCGCCGCGCTGGCTCGAATCGAAAGGCCGCTATGAAGAAGCCGAAGCCATCCTGCGCGCCGCCGAGGACGAGTCGTCGCGCGCCGCGCCGCTGCCGCCCATCGCCGACGTGCCCCGCACCGTCACCCGCAAGACCACGCTGCTTGAACTCTTCGGGCCGGCGCAGATTCGCCGCACCTTCGTGTCCATCGTTGTGCAGGTCGCGGTCAACATGGTCATCTATGGCTTCATCGTCTGGGTGCCGACCTTCCTGATGAAACAGGGCATCGGCATGGCGTCGTCGCTGGGCTATTCGTCGCTGATGTCGCTCGGCGGACCGGCGGGCGCGCTGCTCGGCGTGTTTCTCGCCGACCGTATCGGCCGCAGGAACGGGCTCATCGTGGTCTCGGCGCTGGCTGCGGTGGTCGGCTGGCTGTACGGGCACTCGACCGGCATCGAAATGGCGACGCTGCTCGGCTTCCTGCTGTTCACGCTCACCTATCTGCTCGTCGCGCTCGGCATCGCCACGTACATTCCCGAACTGTTCGCGACCGAGAACCGCATGCGCGCCAACGGCATCGCGGGTTGCGCGGGTCGCATCACGGGCATCTTCGCGCCGCAGCTCGTCGTCGTGATGTACACGGCGGGCGGCGTCAAGGACGTGCTGTCGATGATCATCGGCACGCTGGTCGTGATGACCGTGGTGCTGGCGGTGTTCGGCATCGAGACGAACCGGCGCTCGCTGGAAGACATCGCGCCGTCGCTCGACCCCGGCGACCCGCTCGCCCGTTCGCCGCTTTCGCACGAATCGCAGCGTTGATCCTTACTTCACATCGTCACGAAAGGAAAACCTCATGAGCGTCACACACGAAAGCAAGCGCCAGGCATTGAAAGCGCGTTTCGCGCGCAAGGACCTCGTCACCGCGCCGGGCATCTTCGACATGATCTCCGCGAAGATGGCCGACTCCATGGGCTTCGAATGCCTATACATGACCGGCTTCGGCACGGTGGCGTCGTACCTCGGCCTGCCGGACGCGGGCCTCGCCACCTACACCGACATGGTCAACCGCGTCGCGGCCTTCTGCGGCGGCACGAATACGCCGATGATCTGCGACGGCGACACCGGCTACGGCGGCCTGCTCAACGTCGCGCATACGGTGCGCGGCTATGAACAGGCGGGCGCGGCGGGCATTCAGCTCGAAGACCAGGAGTTTCCGAAGAAGTGCGGCCACACGCCGGGCCGTCGGGTGATTCCGCTCGAAGACATGGTGCGCAAGATCAAGGTCGCCGCGGAAAGCCGCAGCGACAGCAACTTCCAGATCATCGCGCGCACCGATGCACGCACCTCGCTCGGACTCGACGAAGCGCTGCGTCGCGCGGAAGCGTTCGCGAAGGCGGGCGCGGACGTGCTGTTCATCGAATCGCCGGAGAGCGTCGAGGAACTGGAGACGATTGGCCGCAGCTTCGACCAGCCGCTGCTGGTGAACGTGGTGGAAGGCGGACGCACGCCGCAGCTTGCGCCCGACGAGTTCCAGAAGCTCGGCTTCACGCTGGCGATCTATCCGGCGACAGGCTTCCTGACAGCCGCGAAGGCGCTCAAGGACGCCTACGGCCAGATCCTCGCGCGCAAGAATACGGAGAGCGCCCCGGACGCGATGTATCCGTTCTCCGCGATGTGCGAGCTGATGGGCTTCCCGGATGTCTGGGCCTTCGATCGCGCGCACGCGGATTGAGGCTCAGAGGCGCCGTTTGAGATCGGCGAGCAGCGTGACCAACTGGTCCGCGTGCTCGTCGGTCGTGCGCCACGACGACACGCTGATCCGGAACGCCGGGCGCCCCTGCCAGACGGTCGCGCCGAACCACGTGTCGCCGGAGGCCTGCGCCGCCTGACGGATCGCGACGGTCTGCTCGTCGGTCGCCGCCCGCGCCAGCACCTGATTGATCACCACGCGATTGAGCACCTCGTAGCCCGCCTCGCGCAGGCCTTCAGCGATCCGTGAAGCCTGCGCGCAATGCCGCTCGATCATCGTCGCGACACCCGCGCGCCCGAGCGAGCGCAACGCCGCCCATACTGGAATGCCGCGCGGCCTGCGCGAGAACTCCAGCGTCAGGTTCTTCTGCGCATCGGGCGCGCCGGTCAGGTAGACGGCATCGCTGTTCATCGCGGAAGCGAGCGCGGCGGCATCGCGGCAGATCACCATGGCGCCGTCATAAGGCGTGTTGAGCCACTTGTGGCCGTCCGTGGTCCAGCTGTCCGCGCCGTCGATGCCGTCCGTGAGGAACGCCTTCGACGACGCCCGCGCCCACAGACCGAAAGCGCCATCCACGTGCACCCACGCACCGGCCGCTTTCGCGCGCGGCACGAGCACGGCGAACGGATCGAATTCGCCGGTGTTCACTTCGCCGGCCTGCATGCAGAAGATGGTCATGTCGTCGAGCGGCGGCACGCGTTCGGGATCGATGCGCCCGTATTCGTCCGCCGGCGCGACGATCACGCGCTTCATGCCGAAGCCCAGGATGCGCAGCGCCTTCCTGACGGTGATGTGCGACATCTCCGAAATCACGACCTTCACTTCGGGCGCGCCGATCAAGCCGTCCGCGTCGAAGTCCCAGCCCTTGCGTGCGAGCAGCGCCCGGCGCGCCGCCGCGATGGCCGCCATCGTGCAGGCGGTCGCGCTGGTGCCGAAGCCGACCGCGCTGCCTTCCGGCAGCTTGAGCACATCCACGACCCAGCGCGCAGCAATGCGTTCGATGGCCGCCGAAACCGGCGAGTTGTCGAACGACGACGCGCATTGATCCCACGCCAGCATCAGCCGTTCGGCCGCCGCTGCGGCGGGCAGCGTGGCGCCGACGACAAAGCCGAAGTAACGCGGTCCATTGGATACCGCCGTGGCGGGAGAGCCTTTCTCGTCCAGCAGCCGAAGGCCATCGGACGGCGGGTGGCCGTGGTCGGGCAAGGACTCGTCGAAGGCGTCGAGGCCGGCGAGTGCGGCGGCATCGGGAAACACGCGGCGCGTGGCGGCGGATTCGAGATAGCGGCGGGCGCGATCGTTGGCGTCTGCGAGCAGCGTGAGTTCGTCCATGCGGTTCCTGGCAATGTCGAGAAGAGCTTCATTGTCGCCTGCTCGCGCCGATCGCGCGCGTATCGCCGGGCGTTACGCCGAAGCCAGCGATTCCTTGATAGTTGTCTAAAAGCAGATATCTCGGCCTCACTCTCAAAAAACTATCAGGACTATATTTTCAATCCCAATTTACCCCTACTCAAAACATTCGTTTCAAAGCGCCTGTTTTGAACAACCCAACTTCGAGGAGGAGTGTGAGATTCACCTTATATCCATCGGTCGATATCGTTAATGCAAATGCGCTGACTTCCAGAACCGCGATTGCCGCCACGCTCGGTCACGACATTAAAGCGGAGGGGCTGGGGAGTCCCATCGATTTGGCGCTCGCCTTTCAGGATGCGGGCGCGCAGTGGATTCACGTGGTCGATCTGGACGCCGCCGCGGGCAAAGGCAGCAACCGCCATCTGGTCTTCGAATTATTGAAGCAGGTTAAAGCCAACGTGCAGGTTTGCGGCGGAATCAGGACCGAAAACGACGTCGCCCGATTAATCGATGCAGGATGCGGCCGGATTAATATCGGCACGGCGGCACTCGAGAATCCGCATTGGTGCGAAAGTCTTTTCAAGCGATATGGCGAAAAGATTGCCATTGCGCTGGATGTCCGCGAATCGGATTCCGGTTATACGCTGACGAGCCGTGGATGGAATGACGAGTCGGGAGACGTGTGGCCGAAACTGGCCTTACTGGACCAACTCGGATGCCCGCGCTACGTGGTCACCGACGTGAACCGCGGCGGAAACATGAATCATCCCAATCTTCGCTTGCTCGAAGCCATGACGAAAAGAACCAGCAGACCCATCGTGTCCGGCGGGGGCGTGTCGAGCGTCGAGGATATCTTCGCTCTCGAGGCTATCGCCGTGGAAGGAACGGTGCTGGGACAGGCGCTGCATTGCGGCAGCCTGTCATACGGCGAGATTGAAGCACAGCTCAGGCAGACCACAACCGTATGACCCATTCATGGTTGAGCCGCTTCCCGAGCCTGTCCACGTTCGGCCTTCTCGGTGACATGAGAGGAGGCTTGCACGAACTCGATCTGATTCACCATGAGGTGCGAAATTTTCCCGCGCTGATTGGCACGCACGAAAGCGGCATTGCATCGCGCTCGAAAAACTACTATCGAATGGCGAACGGCCGCGACCTGCTCGAAGACATCCTTGTCCTTTCCGCGATCAACGAGGATCTCGAGTGCGATAGCGGCATGTGCTCTCGACCGGCGCGCTACATTCTCGCCGATCACCTATTAAACAAATTGCTGAGAATGCTCGACGCGTGTCTTGCAAGCAAGACCAGCAATGACGCAATCATTCCGCTCATCGATGCCATCAAGGTCTACGCCGGACAACTGGTGGCGCTGCTTCTTGGTTCGAGCCATGTGCCACACGCCGCGCGCTTTTTCAGAGACGCCATGCCGCGCGAAGCACTGGATTCGGTGCCCCGAGTGTTTCTCGAAGGCGACAATCACGCACTCTCGATCTCGGCCGGCATGTTTTCACGGGAGACAGCTTGGGATTGCTGCATCGGCATTTTGCTGGGCGGCGGTGCGCCGGCCGCCTTGCTTTCAGCTATTCATGACGCTCAACTGAATTTCCTGAAGCTGTCTGCTTACGATGACTCCGCGAATGACTCGGACATGATCTGGGGAAGCAGCATGGCCCATTGCGGAAGAATTCGTCTTATTGACGATAACTGTGGAACAGGCCATACGTTGAACCGGGGCGAACAGATCCTGAATGCGGCGCATCGCGCGGTGGTCGGGCCCTGGGCTGCCGAACTGCATTGGGAAAAGATGCTTCGCGTCACGGGATATCAGCATGACGAGGCCATTTTCGATGCGCGGCGGCTCGATACGCTCTCTCCCTGGAGTTTCAGACATCACCGGTTGCTCAAGAAATTTCCTGTCGATCAGGATTCGAATCTCTATCACACGACGCTCGACCAATGGGCCGATTTCTCGACATCGCTGTTGTCGCTCGTGGAAGATATCGGTGCCATGCCTGTCTCCATTCAACAGTCGAGGCGCGATATGGCGATGCTGAAAAACCGCCCGCGTGCGCCGGCCGGACTCTTCGCGCTCGTCAAGTCGTGTTCCTGCACACATAGCACAATGCAATGAATACCAAAGCACATATCGTCTGGGACTGGAACGGCACATTATTGAACGATGTGAGCATTGCCCTGGAAGCCACCAATCGCGCGCTGCGGCACTTCAATCTTGAAGCGTTATCGCTCGAAGACTATCGCGCGCGTTACTGCGTTCCGGTACACGACTTCTACAGCAGCATGCTTGGAAGAGAGATACAGGATGCCGAACTCGATGCAATCGGCGTGATCTTCAACGCGTTCTATCGGGACGCCATTCATCTCGCACCGCTGGCTCACGATGCACGCGAGGTTATCGCGAGCCGGAAAAGTCAATCCATCTGCTCGCTTTTAAAGCAGCCGATCCTCACCGGCATGATCCGCCGCTTCGAGATCGATGCGTACTTTTGCCGCGTTCACGGGCGCGATTTTCCGCTCACGCGCAATGGCAAGCTCGATCACCTGGCCGCGCATGTCGATCTGCTGAAACGAACGCATGGCGTCGAGGCCAATACGATTGTCGTGATCGGCGATTCGATCGATGACGCACTGGCCGCACGCGCAGCCGGTATTCACGTTGTTCTGTATTCATCGGGGACGCATAGCCATGAACGCCTTTCGCAAATCGGCGTTCCGGTCGCTCATTCCCTGACGCAAGCCGCGACGTTCGCCGACGCGATCGCGCTGAATCAAACCTTTTAGGAAGTCATTCATGTTTCACGCTGTAATGGGCCTGCAATTCGGGGATGAAGGCAAAGGCAAGTTCGTCGATTATCTGTCGAGGCGCTACCGGCATATCGCCCGTTTCAACGGCGGCGCGAATGCCGGTCACACGGTGAATGTCGGTGAAACCAAGGCCGCGTTCTCGCAGATTCCCGCCACGCTCGAAGGCGCCAAGGAACTCTATGTATGCCAGGGTTCGCTGCTCAGTCTCGACACTCTGGAACGCGAAATCAACTATATCCAGTCCGTCCACCCCGACAACAAGATTCATATCGACCCTCGCTGTCATATCGTGTTGCCGATTCATGCCCAGCTGAACCGGGCGTCTGAAGCCTTCAAGGGCAAGAAGAAGATTGGATCGGTGGGCGTAGGCGTAGGCGCGTGTTTCGAGGACAAGGCGAATCGCCATGGCATCCGGCTGATCGACACGCAAAATCCCGACACGCTGCGGCAGAAACTTTTAATGCTGTGGGACATTCGGAAGAAACAGATCGAACAGGTATTCGAGGGCACGCTGGATCTCGAATTCGATGCCGAATTCGAAAAACTGCTCAAACTGGGCAAGACCGTCCGACACTACGAATGCTTCACCGACGAGAAAATCAGCGCCGCACTTGCGGCGAACGAAGGCGTGCTGCTCGAAACATCGCAGGCGGCCTTTCTGGACTGCGCATTCGGCACCTATCCCTATACGGTGGCCTATCAGACGCTGCCGCAGAACTGCTTCGGCATGATAGGCATCCCTGCGCACAGGATGCATGTGCTCGGTGTCATGAAGGCTTATATGATCCGGGTCGGCAACGGGCCGTTTCCCACGGAACTCGACGATGAGCGCGCCGACACTATTCGCGAGCGAGGTCATGAGTACGGAACGGTGTCGAAGCGGCCCAGACGCTGCGGCTGGCTGGATCTGCCCTTGGTCGATCATGCGGTGAGACTGGCCGGCGTGACGGAAATCGCCATCACCAACGTGGACGTGTTGGGCGGCATGAAGGAGATCTGGGTGTGCACGGGCTATCGCCTGAATGGACGCTCGGTGTCGGCGAATGAGGCGCTGATGCAGTTTGCGGACATCGAACCAGTCTATGAGCGCTTGCCCGGCTGGCCGCCATTGACCGGCCGCTATCATTCAATCGACGCGTTTCCCGCCGAACTGAGGCATTACCTCGGCTTCATCCAGTCGCACCTGTCCGCGAAGATCCGCTTCGTGTCCTACGGCCCCGACCGCAGCGAGACCCTCAGGATCGGCAGCCATCATCCGGCTGCGATTGCCGAGATGAGCGCATGATCGAGTACGTCACTGGATTCATGTTTTCCACGTGCAGGCGTCACGTGGTGCTGGTGTCCAAGCTGAAGCCCGAATGGCAGCATGGCAAGGTGAATGGCGTGGGCGGCAAGGTCGAGCCGGGCGAAACCGCCGCCGACGCCATGGCGCGCGAGTTCATGGAAGAAGCGATGGTCGCCTCGACGGCTGACGAGTGGGTCAACTACGTGCGCCTCGTCAGGCCCGGTTCGTACAAGATCGACTTCTTCTTCATGAGCAACGCCCAGGCGTTTTCCGCACGGCGCGGCGACGCCGAGGAGATCGGCATCTTTCCAGTCGACGCGCTGCCGGACAACGTGATTCCCAACTTGCGCTGGCTGATCCCGCTCGCGCTGGATCCCGGGCTTCGCTTCGATGCGCCGCTCGAGATCGTCGAAGCGGCGCCGCCTTTGCCCGAGCGCAGCATGATGCCGCCGTTCAGCGGAAGATGCCGTTGAGATCGTTGCCCGCCGCGGCGTCCTTGAATCCGTCGAAACGGCCGTCGACGAGACCTTGCGCCGCGCGCAGGAAGCCGCCCCACGCCGCGCGCGCCAGTCCGCCCCCTACACTGACGCGCCGCACGCCGAGCGCGGCGACCTGATCCAGCGTGAAGTCGGACCCGCCGCCGATCAGCAGATTCACCGGCTTCGGCGCGACGGCCCGAACCACGGCCTCGATTTGTTCGCGTGTCTTGATGCCGGGCGCGTAGAGACAATCGGCGCCGGCTTCGGCATAAGCCTTGAGACGCGCGATGGCGTCGTCGAGATCGGGCTTGCCGGCGAAAAAATTCTCCGCACGCCCGACGAGCAGCGTATCGCCGCCCGTTTCATCGATCGCGCGCCGCGCGGCCTGCATGCGTTCCACCGCAACTTCAATGGGAAACAGCGGCGCGGCTTCATCGCCGGTCGAATCTTCGATCGACAAGCCCGCGACGCCCGTCGCCACCGCCAGCCTGACGCTTTCAGCCACCTCGGCCGGCGTCGCGCCGAAACCGCTTTCGAAGTCGGCGTTCACGGGCAGGTCCGTCGCGGCGACGATCTCGCGCAGGTGAGCGAGCACGTCATCGCGCGAGACGTGATTGTCCGCGTGCCCGCGCGACCAGGCGAAGCCGGAACTCGTCGTCGCGAGCGCCTTGAAACCGAGCGATTCGAGATAGCGCGCGGAACCCGTATCCCACGGATTGGGCAGCATGAAGCAGCCCGATTCGTGCAGCGCGCGAAAGGCCGCGCGCTTCTCGGCGATGGTGCGGGGCATGGCGTGTCTCCTGTCGATGATCGAGCGTGAGCGTAGACGATACCCGCTTCCGCATGAATGCGCCCGCCATGAAAAACGGCGACCCGGGAAGGTCGCCGTTCATCACGCCGGAGGCCGACCTGCGCTTACGTCTTCAACTCTTCTTCAACTCATAGCGGTCGAGATCCATCACCTTGCTCCACGCGGCGACGAAGTCATTGACGAACTTCGCCTGGCCGTCCGCGCTGGCATACACCTCGGACAACGCCCGCAGCACGGAATGCGCACCGAAGATCAGATCGACGCGGCTGCCGGTCCACTTGCGCTGCCCCGACTTGCAATCGCGGCCCTCGAACACATCGCGGCGCGACGACACCTGTTGCCACTCCGTGTTCATGTCGAGCAGGTTGACGAAGAAGTCGTTGGTCAGCGCTTCGGGCTTGTCGGTGAAGACGCCGTGCGCGCCATTCCCCGACGACACCTTCAACGCCCGCAGTCCGCCGACCAGCGCCGTCATTTCCGGCGCGCTCAGCGTCAGCAGTTGCGCCTTGTCGATCAGCAGCGCCTCGACCGGCACGCGGATGCCGTCCTTGATGTAGTTGCGGAAGCCATCGGCGACCGGTTCCATGGCGGACATCGAAAGAACATCGGTCTGTTCCTGCGACGCATCCATGCGGCCCGGCGTGAACGGCACGGTCACCTTGTGCCCCGCCGTCTCCGCCGCTTTCTCGATGGCCGCGCCGCCCGCCAGCACGATCAAATCGGCCATCGAAATGCGCTTGCCACCGGATTGCGCGCCATTGAATTCGCCCTGAATGCCTTCGAGCGACTTCAACACCTTCGCAAGCTGCTCGGGCTCGTTGACCTGCCAGTCCTTCTGCGGCGCGAGCCGGATGCGCGCGCCGTTCGCGCCGCCGCGCTTGTCCGAGCCCCGGAACGTGGACGCCGACGCCCATGCCGTCGACACCAGTTCCGCCACCGACAGCCCCGACGCCAGCACTTTCTGCTTGAGCGCGGCGACTTCCTGATCGGTCACGAGCGGATGATCGACGGCCGGAATCGGGTCTTGCCACAGCAGTTCTTCCTGCGGCACTTCCGGTCCGAGATAGCGCGCCTTCGGTCCCATGTCGCGATGCGTCAGCTTGAACCATGCGCGCGCGAAGGCATCGGCGAACTGGTCGGGGTTCTCCCAGAAACGCTTTGAAATCTTCGCGTATTCCGGATCGAAGCGCAGTGACAGGTCGGTGGTCAGCATCGTCGGCTTCAGCTTCTTCGATGCATCGTATGCATGCGGAACGGTTTCACCCGCATCCTTCGCCACCCATTGATTCGCGCCCGCCGGGCTCTTGGTCAGCTCCCATTCGTAGCCGAACAGGTTTTCCCAGAAACCGCTGCCCCACTTCGTCGGCGTCGTGGTCCAGGTCACTTCGAGACCGCTGGTGATGGTGTCCGCGCCCTTGCCGCTGCCGAAGCTATTCTTCCAGCCGAGGCCCATGTTCTCGAGATCGGCGGACTCCGGCTCGGGGCCGACGTTGTCAGCCGGACCCGCGCCGTGCGTCTTGCCGAAGGTATGTCCGCCCGCGATCAGCGCGACGGTTTCCTCGTCGTTCATCGCCATGCGCGCGAAGGTTTCGCGGATGTCGTGCGCGGCGGCAAGCGGATCCGGATTGCCGTCCGGGCCTTCCGGATTGACGTAGATCAGGCCCATCTGCACCGCGCCGAGCGGATTCTCGAGATTGCGGCCGCCGTCGGTCCGGCTCGCTTCCTCGCCGTGCTTCTGTACGTCGGCGGTGATGACGCCCTGGTCGTCGTCATTGCCGGCGGCGCCCTTGCCATAGCGGACATCGCCGCCGAGCCAGGTCTTTTCATTGCCCCAGTAAACGTCCTGGTCCGGCTCCCATGTTTCCTCGCGGCCGCCGGCAAAGCCGAAGGTCTTGAAGCCCATGGTTTCCAGCGCGACATTGCCGGTCAGGATGATGAGGTCGGCCCAGGAAAGCTTCTGGCCGTACTTCTGCTTGATCGGCCAGAGCAGGCGACGCGCCTTGTCGAGACTGACGTTGTCCGGCCAGCTGTTGAGCGGCGCGAAGCGTTGCTGGCCGCGGCCACCGCCTCCCCGGCCATCGCCGATGCGGTAGGTGCCGGCGCTATGCCACGCCATGCGAATGAAGAGCGGACCGTAATGACCGAAGTCGGCGGGCCACCATTCCTGCGAGTTGGTCATCAATGCCGCGAGGTCTTTCTTGACCGCGGCGAGATCGAGACTCTTGAAGGCTTCGACATAGCTGAAGCCGGTATCGAGTGGATTGGACTTGCCGGAGTGCTGATTCAACAGATCTACGCGTAGCTGCCTGGGCCACCAGTCACGGTTCGTCGTGCCGGTACCGGCGGCATGAGTGAACGGACACTTCGATTCGTTTGACATGCGCTATCTCCTTGCGAGGACGGTCCCACTAATTGTTCTGCTGTGCTCCTGCCTTGATCGAGTCCGGTGAACACGCCCCGAACCCTTGAGTGAAGTCGCTGCTTTCTGTGGCGTGAAAATCGAGTGCTTGCCAGCCCTGCCGTATTTCAGAAAATACGTGAGAGCAACCCTCAATAGAATGCGATTTTTGCAATGCGGCCGATAGGGGCCGGCTATAAGCTCGCCACTCGCTCACTGCTTGCCGATGCTGCGCTGCGGGATGCATGGGAGCCTCCGCAACGAGCTTTTCAGTCTAGCAGCGTATGACGGCCCCGGTATGACGACTGTGCGCGCCTCGCGATTCACTCGTGGTGGCTGCGCGGCTCGTGCCGCCTGTCGCGTGCTTCGTCAAGTCCGCTGTCCGGCAAATGGTGCGCGAACTACAGACGTTGGAAGATTTGACAACACAACAAGGTGTTGTCAAAATATCCAACAGTAAAGGCAAAGCAATTCTGATCCTTGGCGAGCGCCATGAGCGCTCGCCAGACTCGCTCGTTGAAATGAAGATCTGGCAAGTCCCTGTGCCGGTTCCGGGATGCTCGCATGTGTGGAAGTACAGGCTTGCGTTCGTCGCGAGGAACGTGTGCGTGCTGCGCTACGACAACGAGCGTCGCAAGGGCGACAATCGTCATTTCACGAACACCGAGTCACCTTATGAATTTTCATCACTGAATCAGCTGTTGGCCGATTTCAGGATGGATATGGAAATCTTGCAGAGATGGAGGTCAAGACCATGAAGACCGTCACGATAAGCGTGTCGTCCCTCGACGACGTCATGAAACGCGCACAGGCCGCAGCCGCCGGCAAGGCTCAGGGCGCGCACTTTTCCTATGCCACCCCCGAACTGCTGTTTCGCACGTTCACCACGTCACGCTGGCAGATCATCCGCGCCATGACCGGCGCCGGCGCCATGTCCATCCGCGAGTTGTCGCGGCGTCTCGAGCGCGACGTGAAAGGCGTTCACGGCGACGTCAAGGCGCTGCTCGAAACCGGCTTGCTGGAACATGACGAGAGCGGCGGCATCGTGTTTCCCTATGACACGGTGCATGTCAATTTCACCTTGAAAACCGCGGATCTCGCCCAGCCCGCCGCTTCCGGGGTTCAGGCACTTGCCGCGGCGCCGCCGGCGGATGCCGTGAAGGCGTCGCCCGGACCGCGCAAGGAGGCCGCTCCACGCAAGCGGGAAGCACGCGCGGCAGGAAGTCGCTGAATCGCTGGACTGCTGAGTTGCTGCGTGACGCGTGGCGGCGGCGGTCAATCTGCCGCGCTCGTTCTGCAACGGCGCGATGCGCCGTCAGAAGCATGCCGCGCCATGGATTCGGACTAACTCCAGTCGTCCATGTCGTGCTTGATGCTGTGGCGGTTCGCGATGAGTTCGTCGACGCTCGGCTCGTTGTTCATCGCGCGCCGTATGGCCAGCTTGGTGGCTTCGTAGTTCGTGCGGTACATGTCCTTCTTGTCGAAGTTCGCGTCGGTTGCGCAACGCGGGTCGATCCACACCAGGCTGATGATGCACAGCTCGTTTGCCTGGTCCTTGGGCAGAATGCCTTCAATCAGGCAATCAACCACGGCATCCGCCGTCGCGGACTGCACCACGCCGCCAAACAGGTCGATATTCGCCATGTCCTTCAGCGTCACTTTCGGCACGATCATGGTCGCGGGGCGGACCATCTGGTTGCACGCCCGAATGGCGAACATGGCCGTGTGCCCCTTCGACTGCGCCATCATGTTGGCGAAAGCGTGACCAACAGGACCGTCGACCCGGCCAATCAATATTTCCGGCATCGGATCGGTGGCTTGTCCGGGAGCGGCGAGCACGGTGGCCTCGCCGGCGCGGAAGGTCAGATCCGGATTCATGAGAACGTCTCCTTTCAGGACGAAATAAAGATTCGATCGATCAAGGGGCCACCCTCACGCAAGTACGGTGCCATTGCCCTGCACAAGGCGCGGGCGCGGTGTGCCGTCGATCCGCAGGGACACACTGTCCGTGTGGCGTGACAGAATGGCTGACCGCGCCGAACGGGGCTCGCTCCGCAACAGCCATGCTAGAGTGCTCGAAGTGGTCCGACCAGTGAGGCGCACCATGCATTCATCTCATCCGGAAGACGCGTCGCAGATCGCGGACGTCGTGGCGGAACGTATCGAAAACCTGATCGTCGATGGCGTCCTGAAGCCCGGTCAGGCGCTGCCGTCCGAACGGCGGCTGACGGTGAAGCTCGGCGCGTCGCGCTCGGCGGTGCGTAAAGGATTGAAAGTGCTGCGCACGCGGGGAATCATCGAGACTTCGCACGGACGCGGTTCGTTTGTCGCCTCGCTCACGTCACAGCCCGCGCTCACGCCGATGATGCATCTGCTCGGCTCGCAGCCCCGCACGCTCTACGACATCTTCGAAGTGCGCGCGATGCTCGAAGCCGAATCGGCCCGCCTCGCCGCATTGCGCGGCACGCAGGCGGATTTCGCGCTCATCACCCGCCGTTACGAAGAGATGCTTGCCGCCAGCGAGAGCGAAATCGGCGAGTCGAAGCGCGCCCAGCTCGACTACAACTTCCATCTCGCCATCTGCGAGGCATCGCACAATCCCGTGCTGGTGCATACGCTCAGCTCGCTGACCGACCTTCTGTTGAGCTCGGTCTTCGCGTCCGTCAACAACCTCTATCACCGTGCGGCCGAGAAGCGCGTCATCGACAAACAGCACGCTCGCCTCTACAAGACCGTGCTCGGCAAGCAGCCCGAACTCGCGCGCAAGGCGGCGAGCACGCACATCGACACCACCACGGCATGCCTGCGTGAGATCGAGGCCGAGGAACAGCGCCTCGTGCGGGCGACGCTGCGGCTGAAGGGCTGGCAGTAGCTCGACAGCACATGCGGAGGGCGCGGCACACATAGCACACGCGCCGCACACGCCGCACTGCCGTGCGGAAATCCCCCCTGCCGCGCCGCCATTGACTACGATGGTCAAACCCCGCTGGCACGCCAACAATAACTGGTCGGACCACTGGTCCGGTGTCTCGACAGCCTCCTGCAGTCGCGGAACAATGCGCGTCAGCCACTCAGTTGCGGCGCAAGTCCGCACACGTCGCACACGCACCAGGAGACACGCGATGACGCCACAATCCACCCCCGCCTTCGAGAACGCCACCTACGCCCGCGTCACCTGGCGCCTGCTGCCGTTTCTCTTCATCTGCTATGTCGCGGCCTATCTGGACCGCGTCAATGTCGGCTTTGCGAAGCTGCAGATGCTCAACGACCTGAAGTTCAGCGAATCGATCTACGGACTCGGCGCGGGTATTTTCTTCATCGGCTATTTCGTGATCGAGGTGCCGAGCAATGTGCTTCTGCATCGCGTCGGCGCGCGCGTGTGGATCAGCCGCATCATGATCACGTGGGCGCTGGTGTCGGCGGCCTCGCTCTTCGTCAAGACGCCGGCCATGTTCTACACGCTGCGCTTCCTGCTGGGCGTCGCCGAGGCCGGATTCTTTCCCGGCATCGTGCTGTACCTGACGTACTGGTATCCCACCACGCGACGCGGCCGCATGAACGCGCTTTTCATGATGGGCATTCCGGTCGCCGGCGTGCTTGGCGGCCCGTTGTCCGGCTGGATCATGGCGGCGTTCAACGGCGTTCACGGACTCGCCAACTGGCAATGGCTCTTCCTGCTCGAAGCCATTCCCTCGCTGCTGCTCGGCGTGCTGACCCTGTTCATGCTGCCCAACGGCATACGCGCGGCCTCGTGGCTGAACGAGCGTCAAAAGCAGCTTCTGGAGGACAACATTTCGCGCGACGCCCCCGAAAACGCCGATCACTCGCTCAAAAGCGTGGTGACGAACGGCCGCGTGTGGCATCTGGCGGCGATCTACTTCTGCTGCATGATGGGCCTGTACGGCGTGAGCTTCTACCTGCCGACGCTCATCAGGGCGGCGGGCGTCAAGGATGCCTTCGATGTCGGTCTGCTCACGGCCATTCCTTATGCGGTCGCGATCGTTGCGATGACGCTGGTGGCCCGCAGTTCGGACCGCCGCAACGAAAGGCGCCGGCATCTTGCCGTCGCGGCGCTCGCGGCCGCCGTGGGCTTCTACGCGAGCACGCTGCACAGCGGCAACCTGATGCTCTCAATGCTGACGCTCTCGCTCGGCACGGCCGGCGTGCTCTCGATGATGCCGGTCTTCTGGACCTATCCGAGCAGCGTGCTGACCGGCACCGCGGCCGCAGCCGGAATCGCGATGATCAATTCCATCGGCAATCTGGCCGGTTTCGTCAGCCCGTCGATCATCGGCTGGATGAAGGACGTCACCCACAGCACGAATGCGGGACTTGCCGTGGTCGCCGCTGCGCTGTTGCTGGGCGCGCTGCTGACGCTCACGCAACGCGCGACGGTCGCAGCGCCCGCCGCCTCGGGCCCGAGACAGGCGTGAGGCCATCATGTCCGATACGGCTCAAACCTCCATCCCGTTCGAGAACGCCGGCAAGAACCTGCTCGCTTCGCTGGGTGAGATCGTCGGCGTGCGCAACGTGCTCACCGGCGACGCGCCAACCCGCCGCTATCGCACCGGCTATCGCTTCGGCAGCGGCCGCGTGCTGGCCGTGGTGCGTCCTGGCACGCTGCTGGAACAATGGCGCACGCTCGCCGCATGCTGCGCGGCGCGCGCCATCGTCATCACGCAGGCATCGAATACCGGGCTGACCGGCGGCTCGACACCCGACGGCAACGGCTATGACCGCGATGTCGTCATTGTCAGCACGACGCGCATCCGGCGCGTGCATCTGCTAAAGGGGGGCAGCCAGGTGGTCTGCATCGGCGGCACGACGCTCGATCAGCTCGAAACCACGCTCAAGCCGCTCGGACGCGAACCGCATTCGGTGATTGGCTCGTCGTGCATCGGGGCGTCGGTGCTGGGCGGCATCAGCAATAACTCGGGCGGCGCGCTCGTGCATCGCGGACCGGCCTACACGGAAATGGCGCTGTTCGCCGTCGTCGATGCCTCGGGCACGCCGCGCCTCGTGAATCACCTCGGCATCGAACTGGGCGGCTCGCCGGAGGAGATGCTGACGCGCGTCGAAAGCGGTGCGTTCCGCGACGCCGATGTCCACGCCGGCGCCGCGGCTTCGGATCACGACTACGCGACGCACGTCCGCGACGTCGATGCACCCACGCCCGCGCGCTTCAACGCCGACCCGCGACGGCTGTTCGAAGCGTCGGGCTCGGCGGGCAAGGTGATGATCTTCGCGGTACGGCTCGATACCTTCGAGGCCGAACGCGGCGCGCAGGTTTTCTACATTGGCACCAACGATACGGCCGTGCTGACGCATCTTCGGCGACACGTGCTGGCGAACTTCGCGCATCTGCCGGTGGCGGGCGAATATCTGCACCGCGATGCCTTCGACGTCGCGCGCCGCTATGGCAAGGATCTGTTCGTCATCATCGACCGGTTCGGTACGCGCCGTCTACCGCTGTTCTTCAATCTCAAGACGCGCGCGGATGCCTGGTTCGAGCGCTTCGGCTTCATGTCGAAGCACCTGACGGACCGTTTGCTCCAATGGTTCAGCGAGCGTCTGCCGGAACATCTGCCGGCGCGTCTGCTGGAGTTTCGCGAGCGTTACGCGCATCACCTGATGCTGAAGATTCCGGCCGCCGGCGTCGCGGAGGCGCGCGCGTATCTGGAGCAGCACTTCGCGAGCGGTGAGGGCGCGTACTTCGAATGCACCGATGACGAAGGCCGCCGGGCTTTTCTGCATCGCTTCGCGGCGGCGAGTGCGGCGGTGCGCTATCGCGCGGTGCATCATCGCGACGTGGAGGATATCGTCGCACTGGACATCGCGCTGCGCCGCAACGATCGCGAATGGTTCGAGCAATTGCCGCCGCAAATCGAGCAGCCGATCCTGCTGAAGCTGTATTACGGGCACTTCCTGTGTCACGTGTTCCATCAGGACTATATCGTCGCGAAGGGCCACGACTGCATGGCGCTCGAACACGAGATGCTCACCCTGCTCGATGAACGCGGCGCCGAATATCCGGCCGAACACAATGTGGGGCATCTGTACGAAGCGAAGCCGCAGCTTGCGGAGTTCTACCGCACGCTCGATCCGTGCAACTGCTTGAATCCGGGCATCGGCAAGACTTCGAAGTTCGCCGCGTATCGGGAGTGAAAGGCGCTGAGAGTCTTTGAGCCAGAAGCGCAAATCCGCTATCCTGACGCGGACCTCTTCATCTCGTTCCGCTCGATGCTCACTCTCAGTCCGCGCGACCGCGCGATGCTCAACGGCGATTTCGGCGCAGGCGTCGCGCTGGCGATGCGCATCGTCGTCGCGACGGCTCGCGTGATGGACGCCCGCGCGTTGATCGACATCACGTCGGCGCACATCGACGGCTGTCTCTATCACGGCGCGGCCAGTCTCGACTTCGTGGAACGGTTCGTCGCGAGCGGCGCGAAAGTGTCCGTGCCGACCACGCTCAATGTCGGCTCGCTCGATCTCATCCATCCCGAACTGTTTCGCGGCGAAGCCGATCTCGCCCGCGCGGGCACGCGGCTGATGCAGGCGCATGTCGAACTCGGCTGCGAGGCGAGCTTCACGTGCGCGCCGTATCAACTGCGGCATCGGCCAAAGCTGGGCGATCAGATTGCCTGGGCCGAATCCAATGCCATCGTGTTCGCCAATTCCGTGCTCGGCGCGCGCACGAGCCGCTATGGCGACTTCCTCGATCTCGCCGCCGCCATCACCGGCCGCGTGCCGCACGCGGGACTGCACGTGACCGAGAATCGCGCGGCCCGCGTCGTGATCGAAGCGCCGGACGTGAGCGCGTCGCCGCATCGTGACGCGCACTTCGCCGCGCTCGGTTTCGTGCTCGGCGGTGAAGTGGGCGCGACGGTCGCCGCGATCACCGGCCTGCCCGCCGACACCACCGAAGACGAACTGAAGGCGCTCGGCGCGGCGGCGGCATCGAGCGGCTCGGTGGCGCTGTTTCATGCGGTCGGCATCACGCCGGAAGCCGCGACGCTCGACGCCGCATTGCAAGGCCGCGCGCCCGAACGCACGCTGCGCGTGAGTCCGGCGGATCTCGCGGCTGTACGCGCACGCTGGAGCCGCGCGCGGCCCGGCGATGCGCTGGCCGCCGTGAGTCTCGGCACGCCGCACTTCTCCGTCGATGAATTCCGTACGCTCGCCGCCTTGTTCGAGCGTCACGAAGGCAAGCCGCGCAGCGATTTCTACGTCAATACAAGCCGCTTCGTGCTCTGGCAACTCGAACAGGAAGGCATCGCGCAGACGCTCGGCGAGCGCGGCGTGCAGATCGTCGTGGATACCTGCACGTACATCACGCCAGTGATGAAACAGGTGACGGGGCTTGTGATGACCAATTCCGGCAAATGGGCGCACTACGCGCCCGCGAACATCGGCGTGACGGTGGCGTTCGGCAGCATGAGCGAATGCGTGCGTTCGGCCTTCGAAGGACAGGTGTGGTTCGATGAAAGCATTTGAAGCCGTCGCCCTGGTTCCGGGCCAAGCGCGCGCGGCCGGCATCGCGTTGCCGCCGCTGAGTTTCTGGGGCGGCTATGATGCGGCGAACGGCGTGATCGTCGATGCCACGCACGCAGGCCACGGCGCGAGTCTCGCGGCGCGCATCCTCGTGATGCCGCGTGCGCGCGGATCGAGTTCGAGCAGCAGCGTGCTCGCGGAAGCCGTGCGCAACGGGACAGGGCCGGTCGGCATCGTGCTGACCGAGCGCGATTTGATTGTGTCGATCGGCGCCATCGTCGCGAACGAACTTTACGCGAAGCACGTACCCGTCGTGATGGTCGATGAAGCCGCGTTCGCACAGATCGCGGCCGCGCCTGACCCCATGCAAATCGACATCGACGCGCGCGACCCGGCGCTGCCCGCGCGCGTCCGCCTCATCGCGCCATGATGGTCTCGACCACCGCGATGATCTGCTGCGCGGCCGTCTTCACGTGCTGTTCGAGCAGCTTCGCGCCGAGCTTCGCATCGCGCTTCCGGCATGCCTCGACGAGATTCATGTGTTCGTCGTGCGACTGCTCGCGGATCGGCACCTGCACGACCTGAAAGCGGAAATAGCGGTCGCTGCGGTCATGCAGCCCGCGCAGCATCTGCAAGGTGATGTCGCGTCCGGCGGGCAGATAGAGGGTCTCGTGCAGACGCCAGTTCAGCTGGCCCCACAGGCCCGACTCGGCCTGATCCATCTCGTTCACGAGCTTTTCGGCCCGCGCGATATCGGCGTCGCTGATATGCGGAATGGCCTGCGAAAACAGCCACGGCTCCAGACGCAGCCGGATCTCGAACGTCTCCTGCACCTCGCCTATCGACAACTCCGCCACATATGCGCCCTTATGCGGCACCTTGGTCAGCAAGCCTTCGCCGACCAACCGCGTGATGGCCTCGCGGACGGGCACGCGGCTTACACCGAGTTCATCGGCAAGCGCTTCCTGACGCAGCACTTCGCCGGGCGCGAGATCGCCGGACAGGATGCGCTGCCGCAGCGCCGTGGTGACGAGTTCGACCGTCGTCGTACGCACGATCCTGCGCGTGGTATCGGCGGAATCGGGCGCTTCGGCGCTGCGGCGGGTTGAAGTGACGGCTGAAGGCATGTGAATCGTTTATGCGGTGTCGATGGAAGTTGCCATTCTGGCACGCAACTTCAGCGCAAGGTCTCGCGCACCCAAGCGCCCTGCTTCATCACGCCCGCGATGCGCTCGCCCTGCCCCGTCAGCACGCGAATGTCCTTCAACGGATCGCCGTCCACGACGAGCAGATCCGCGAACGCGCCCGCCGCCACGACGCCCAGCTTGCCCTTCATGTTGACGATTTCCGCGCCGATGGCCGTCGCCTGGCGAATCGCCTCGAACGCGCCGACGATCTCCGCGCGAATCGACAACTCATCGCTCTGGAACTGATGCATGTCGCCGAGCAGGTCCGAGCCGAGGCCCATCTTCACGCCGCGTTTGTGCAGCATCGCGACGGCTTCGAGACCGCGCTTGCGCACCGACTCGTTCTTCGCAAGCGTGTCCTCGCCCAGGCCCATCTGCGCGCCGACGCGGGCCATCGCGTCATAGGTGACGAGCGTGGGCACGGCATAGGCGCCGTGTTCGAGCATGGCGTCGGCGGCTTCCTCGTCGATCAGATTGCCGTGCTCGATGGTCCGCACGCCGAGCCGCACGACCCGCGCAATCGCCTTCGGCGTATAGGCATGCGCCATCACATAGGTCTGATGCGACTCCGCTTCCTCGACGGCGGCCTTCACTTCATCGACGGAGAATTGTAGGTTGCCGATCGGATCCGTGGGCGACGCCACGCCACCCGACGCCATGATCTTGATGTGATTCGCCCCGGCGCGCATTTCCTCGCGCACGGCCTTGCGCATTTCATCGACGCCGTCCACCACGCGTCCGATCGCTCCCATGTTGCGATTGCAGCCGCACGGATCGGGGTCCGAGTTGTCGAAGCGTTCGCGGAAGTCGCCATGCCCGCCGGTCTGCGAGAGCGCCTTGCCCGCGACGAACAGGCGCGGCCCCGCGATCACGCCTTCCTCGACGGCGCGCGACAGCGCATAGTCCGCGCCGCCCGCGTCGCGCACGGTGGTGAAGCCGCGGTTGAGCATGCCCGCGAGAATCGGCACCGCGCGCAGCACAGCGAAGGTGTTCGGCAGACGGCTGTTGTTGCCGAGATGCGCCACCGACGCGATCACATGCACATGGCAATCGATCATGCCCGGCATCACCGTCTTGCCGCCGACATCGATCACCTCCGCGCCGCCCGCGTCGACCGGCTCGCGCGTGACTTCGCGAATCGTGCCGCCTTCGATGACGATGGAGTAACGGCCGTCGTCGCGTTCATGATCGACGTCGAGCACGCGTGCATTCTTCAGGATCAGCATGAATGAGTCTCTCCGGTTACTTGAGCAGGAAGCCGTGCGCGAGCGGATCGCGGTCATCGACAAAAATCGTGTTGTGGCCCGTCACGCGCGCCCAGCCTTCAATGGCCGGCACGATGGCATCGTATTCGCCGACGCGTGCCGCTTCCATCGGCACGCCTTCGAACAGCGTGCCGATGATGCTCTCGTGCACGAAGCGCTCGCCGATCTTCAACTGGCCCTTCGCGACCCGCTGCGCCATGCGCGCCGACGTGCCGGTGCCGCACGGCGATCGGTCGATGGCCTTGTCGCCGTAGAACACCGCGTTGCGCGCGCTGGCGCCGGTCACGGTGGGCTCGCCGGTCCACATTACGTGACTGAGGCCGTTGATTGCATCGTTCCCGGGATGCACGAAGCGGTACTTCTCGTTGGCGCGTTGCCGCAGCAGCGGGCTCAGACGTTGAATGTCTGAAGGCTTGAGCGTGTGCAGGCCTTCGTAGTGACGCTGCGGTTCGACGATCGCATAGAAGTTGCCGCCGTAGGCCACGTCGAAGCGAATCTCGCCGAGACCGTCCACGTCCACCGAGAGATCCCGCGAATGCAGGAAGGACGGCACATTGACGAGCTGCACCGAGTCCACATGCTCGCCGTTCATCCGATAACGCGCGACAACTACGCCGGCGGGCGTGTCGAGCCGCAGCACGCCCGGCTCGCGCGGCCGCACGAGACCGTTCTCGATTGCCGTCGTGACGGTGCCGATGGTGCCGTGTCCGCACATCGGCAGGCAGCCGCTCACCTCGATGAAGAGAATCGCGAGATCGCAATCGGGGCGCGTCGGCGGATAGAGAATGCTGCCGGACATGACTTCGTGGCCGCGCGGCTCGAACATCAGCGCGGTGCGGATCCAGTCGAACTCGCGCAGAAAATGCGCGCGCCGTTCGATCATGCTCGCGCCTTCGAGCGGCGGCGCGCCGCCCGCGACCACGCGCACCGGATTGCCGCAAGTGTGTCCGTCGATGCAGAAGAACGTGGACTTCATTGTTCGAGTGCCCGCACACTGGCGATCGCCTTCTCCACGATCTCGATGGTCCGCTGCCGCTCCTCGCCTTCCAGCATCAGGCGCGGCGCTTTCACGTATTCCGGATAGCCGGCCGTGATGTTCTCCGCGAGCTTGATGTACTGCACGAGCTTGACGTGCGTGTCGAGATGGAACAGGTCGATCAGCGCGCGATACAGTGCGCGCGCCTTGTCGTATTCGCCGTTGACCGCATGATTCAGCAGCGCGACGGATTCCTTCGGCATCGCGTTCGCCATGCCGGACACCCAGCCGGTGACGCCGAGCGCGACCGATTCCACGATCAGGTCATCCACGCCGCAGAACACGACGAAGCGCTCGCCGAAGCGCGCATAGAGATCCGTCACGCGGGTCGTGTCGTAGGTCTCTTCCTTGATCGCGACGACGTTGGCCTCATCGGCGAGTTGGGCAAGCAGGTCCGGACGCATGTCGACGCCATAGCCGCGCGGATTGTTGTAGATCATCAGGCCGAGGCGCGTCGAGCGCGCGATCGAACGGTAGTACTCCACGGTCTCGCGATCGTCCGAGCGGTACGTCAGCCCCGGAAACACCATCAGACCCTGCACGCCGATCGCTTCCGCATCCTTCGCGAACTGCATGGCGTTCGCCGTATTCAGCTCCGCGAGGCCCGAGATGACCGGCACGCGCCCCTTCACCGTTTCGACTGCGATCTTCAGCACCGTGCGCTTTTCGTCCGGCGTGAGCTGGGCGTTCTCGCCGACCATGCCCATCATCACGACCCCGCCGACACCGCTCTCGATCAGCCGGTTCAAGCCGCTGACGATCGCCTCCTGATCCAGCGAGCCGTCCTGCTTCAGCTTGGTCGTGACAGCGGGGAAGACACCTTTCCAGTTCACTTGCATGTTTGCTCCTCCAGTGGATGTGAATGCTCAGAAACGTGCAATCGAATAAGGCGCGAGCGGCACGCGCGGCGTGCGGCCCGCCAGCACGTCGGCGACGAGTGCGGCGGTGGTCGCCGACTGCGTCAGCCCGAGATGGCCGTGGCCAAATGCGTAGACAACCGATGGCACGCGCGGCGACACGCCGATCACCGGCAGCGAATCGGGCGTGGCGGGACGATGACCCATCCATCGCGCGGCGCCGGTGTCGTCGATGCCGGGCAGGAAGCGCTTGCCGAGCGTCAGCAGCGCGTCGCTGCGGCGGTAGTTCGGCGGCGCGTCGAGGCCCGCGAACTCGGCCGCGCCACCGATGCGCATGCCGACATCGAGCGGCGTCGCGACGAACTTGCGTTCCGCGAAGATCACCTCGCGATTCAGCGCAATGCCGTGCCGGGGCAGCGTGGCGTTGTAGCCGCGCTCGCTTTCCAGCAGCACCCGGTCGCCGATGGACCGCGCCAGCGCCTCCGACCACGCGCCCGCCGCCACGACGATGCGGCGTCCGCTCACGCGTGTGCCGTCATCGAGCGCGACGCTGCCGGGCGCCTCGACAGCGCGCGCCACGCCCGTCACGAAACGCGCACCGAGCGCGCGCACGCGTTCGCGCAGCAGCGTGACGATGCGGCGCGGGTCGCCGATATGGGACCAGTCATCGAGAAACACGCCGTGTTTGAAAACCGGCGCGAGCGCGGGCTCGCATTCGCGCACCTGCTGCGCGTTCAGCGCGTGCCAGCGCGCGCCCAGTTCACGTTTGAAGGCCCATTCGTCCTGATCGGCGGCAAAGGCTTCATCGGTTTCATAGACGGTCAGCGCGCCACGGCGATAGTGCATGGCCGTGGCGCCGATGTCGTCGAACATCGGCAGGATGTCGTCGTACACGCGGTTGTTCAGCAGCGCGAGCGCATGCGACACCGCCTGGTATCGCTCCGGCTCGGCGGCGCGTCGGAACGCCATGAACCACGGCAGCGCCTTCGGCAGATGCTTCCAGTCCACGGCCAGCGGCCCGAGCGGGTCCATCAGCCACTTCAGCGCCTTCGAGACCATGCCATGCACGGCGATCGGCGTGCTCTCGCTCACCGCGATGCCGCCCGCGTTGCCGTGCGACGCGCGGTCGCCTTCGAAATCACGGTCCACGATGGTCACGCGAGCGCCGTCGCGCAGAGCCGCCCACGCGCACGCAAGGCCGATCACGCCGGCGCCGATCACCACGACATCATGTGTTTCTTCGTTCATTGCAAGGGATCGTGCGCCGTTTCGCGGATGGTCATGACGGTGAGCGTGGAAAGGAGCGCGGCCAGCATCACGAAGAACGCCGGCGACAGCGGCGAACCGGTGGCCTTGATGAGCGCGATCGAGATCATCGGAGCAAAGCCGCCGAACACCGCGTTGGCAATGCCGTAGCCGATCGACATCCAGGTCGTGCGGATCTTCGTCGGGAACAATTCGGACAGCACGGCCGGCCCGACACCCGAGAAGATGCCGATGATGACGCCGCCCACCACTTGCACCGCGCCGACGACAGCCGCCGACTTGTAGGCAAGCATCAGATGGAAGATGGGATAGGGCAGGACGAGGAACGCCACGCAGCCGATTGCGTAGATGGGCTTGCGTCCGAAGCGGTCGGACGCCGCGCCCCAGAACGGAATCGACGCCGTCATGACGATCAGTCCGGCCGTGTTGAGCCAGAGCGCCGTGGAAGAACTCATGCCGACGTACTTCGTCGTGAACGAGGGCAGATAGTTGAGCAGCACATACAGCGAAACCGTCCAGACGATCACGAGGCCGCACGCCTGCAAGCCGAGCAACGCGGGGGCGCGGCGCGGCGTGGCGGGCGCATCTTCGCTGGCGCTTTGGTAGACGGGCGTCTCCTCGCTGCGCTTGCGGATGATCCAGCCAATCGGCCCGATCACGATCGCCCCGATGATGAACGGCACGCGCCAGCCCCAGTCGAGCATGGCCTGCGGTGAGAGCAGCGTGGTCATCAGCGCGGCCGCGCCGGAGCCGAGCAGCATGCCGCCGAGCGTGCTGCATTGCTGGAAGCTGCCGTACAGGCCGCGCTTCTTCGGCGGCGCCCACTCCACCAGGAACGCCACCGCGTTGCCCAGTTCCCCGCCGACGGAAATGCCCTGCAGCATGCGCGCCGCCACGAGCAGGACCGGCGCCATGATGCCGATGGACGCGTACGTCGGCAGCAAGGCCATGAACAGCGTGGCGGCGGCCATCAGCGGCATGACGAAGGTCAGCGTCCACTTGCGGCCTTTCTTGTCGCCGAGCCAGCCGAAGATGATCGCGCCGAGCGGCCGCGCAGCAAAGCCCAGGCCGAACGCGCCGAAGGTGCCGAGCATGGCGGCGAAGTCGTCGCCAGTGGGAAACATCACTTTCGCGATCACGCTCGCGAGAAACGCGTAGGTTCCGAAGTCGAACCATTCGAGGATATTGCCGACCACCGCCGCCGTCACCGCGCGGCTGGTCTGCGTGGACATGCGTGGACTTTCGCTGGCGGCGTAAGGGCTTGCAACTGCTTGGGCGCGATCGGTCATGACAGCTCCGGAGAGGATGCGATATCTGGACAGGCGATTCGGTTCCGGGCGATTGTGCGCCGATCTGTTTCCTGAATCAAGGATTTTGGATCCAAAAATGATCGGGCGAGATGGGATGCGAGATCACCGCATGACGCGCGCCGATGCTCCGTAAAGTGTCTGCGTGCGCCAACAAGGAGTCGTCATGCAGATCACGTCCTCATCCCGCTCGCCTTCGCCGGCGGCCGATTCAACGGACACGTCGCCCTCCGACGAAACCCTCGCCACGCTTCCTTCGACGGTCGATCGGGACATGGTCCGGGAATACAGCGGCTATCTCGATCAGACCAGCTTCACCGACTACGCGACGCCGCCATCCGGCGATCCGTCGACTGGCGCGTCGTCGGCGACTTCAGACACGCTCCCACGCGGAGGCGCGCTGATCCCGAGGTGGACCGGACCTCAGGCTCAGGAAGCGGCGCGGCAGTGGAGCAACACAATGGACCTCGTTCATCGCGGCGAGGCCGACGAAAGACCGGAAGTCCGCCGCGCCGCCGCCGACCTCGAGCGCGACGCCGTTGCCCAGCAGCAGGCGTTTCTGGTCGAGGCGGTGCATGACCATAGGCACCGTCTGACGCCGCCTATCGGCTGGCAGGACATTTCCGACGATGCCCCGAAGCTCGAGCGTTTCGGCCTGACGCCGGCCGATCTCAAGCTGCCGGGCTCGGGACTCGCCGCGCGGCTGTTCGAACCCGACGCGGCGATCTTCGGTCATGACCTGAAGCCCACGCTGGCTTTCGAACGAACCGACATTCCCAGAGCCAAGGACTGGAGCACCAACGTTGCGCAGGCCTTCAATCTGGCGGTGAGCGCGCCTCAATATGAGCGGGCGGTGCAGATCGGCAACCAGATCCGCCAGCACGGCGCGGCCGGCGATCTTTATCTGGCCGGCCACTCGCTGGGCGGCGGTCTCGCGGCGGCGGCGGCCACGGCCAGCGGCGCGACCGCTTTCACGTTCGGCGCCGCGGGCCTTCACCCGGCCACGGTGACGCGCTACGGCGGAACGCCCCAGCCGAGACAAATCTACTCGTACCGCGTCGATGGCGACGCGCTGATCAACATGCAGAACAAGCACGCCAATCTTCCGAAGGACGTCGGCACGCGGTTCGATCTGCCGGCGACGAGCGCCAGCCCGTTCCTGCGACACTTCATCGAGGACTACTGGTCCGGGTTGGCGCGGGTCGTCGGACAGGGGCGCATGAATCTCGATATCGCGTTGAATCATGGGACGCGCGTCTGATTCACGGTATGAGCATGGGCTCGACGCCACGGGCCTCAACGGATGCGCCGCCGCGCCAGTTCCGCGACGCCGATGCACAGCGCCAGCCACGCGCCGCCTGCCGCGAAGCCACCGATCACATCGCCGGGAAAATGCACGCCGACCACGATACGGCTCGCGCCTATTGTCAGCACCAACAGACAGGCCAGCGCGACGATGAGCGGGTCCCAGCGCGTGGGCGCGATACGCAGCAGCACGTACGCGCACATGCCATAACAGACGATGGAGCCGAAGGTATGCCCGCTCGGAAACGCGAAGCTCTCAGGCAGCGGCACGAGCGCGCCCGACGGGCGAGCGCGGCCCATCAGCGACTTGAGCGCGTGATTGAGCAGCGCGCCCGCGCCGGTGACCGCCGCGAGATAGATCGCAAGCCCGACGCGGCGCGCGAACAGAAGCGCGACGCAGGCGAGCGCGCACAACAGCGTGAGCAACCAGGGGTCGCCGAGATGCGTGGCGCGCCCGAACCAGCGCGCGGCAGCGACCGGCACGCCGTTCCGCACGGCATCGAGCATCAGCTGATCCGCTGATGCAAACGCGCTGCCGTGCGCGATACGCGTTGCAATGGCGATGAAGACGGCCGCGCCGAATGCCGCCGGCAGGAACGTGGCGATAGCGACGCCCGGCGCGGACATGTGCGGCCGGCGCGCGGCATGCGTCCACGCGAACCAGGCCACGGTGGGCACGACGACCAGCAGCATCGCGATGATCGGCAAGGCATGGCGTTGGGCGAGCGCCGTGTAATCCATAAGGTGTCGGTTTCCTCACTCGATGAAGGGCTGCATGCACGGAGATCATGGTAGCCGACGCTGCATCTGGCTTCGATCTTCGAGTAACTAAATCGGACAAATCGCGTTATGAAAAGCACTTCATGTTGATAACCTTGGATCGAAACGGCATGCCCTTGCCGCAGCCGTCTTGCCTGACGTCTTGCCTGACGGCCCGGCAAGCATTGCTTGCTCAACCTTCGCTATCCTGTCCGGACCCATGAGCTACGTCAGCCGAAACTACAAGCACGCCACCCATGCGCGAGAAGGTATGTGGGTATGCGCCCCCAGTTCTCCGAATGGCCCGTATGCAGATGCGTTTCCCGCCGCACTCGAGGGCCCGCCGCATTACTGCGGCGAATGCGTGTCATACGTCAAGCAAGTATGCCCTTCGCTTCCGGAAACGTCCGTCTGGCGCAAAGGGGCGCCGGTAAAGGGAAACGGGCATATCGTCGAAGGAACGGTCATCGCCACCTTCGACCGTTACGGTCACTTCCATGGGCATGCAGCCATCTATGTGGGTCAAGGGCCGGCGGGCGTCTCTGTGTACGACCAGTACGCTCATCCGCGCAAGCCCGTCGGGCCGCGGGTATTGCGCTGGGGCCATGCATCGGATGTGAACAACGGGGACAAGTTTTATGTCGTCGAGTAAGGCTGCGCGTTGGGCGTGGTGCGCCTGCGCCGCCACCGTGAATCCAGTCAGCGCGGCGCAACTCAGTTGCCCCGTGCTGCCCGACACCCACGAACGCTACGTCCAGTTATTCGATGGCGCGCCAGGCGAGCAGGTTTCCCTCGTCGCCGACCAGTGGGACGACCATCGCGGCAGCTGGAAAGTCGGTTACGTGTACGACCAGGGTCGCTCGCTCACGCTGCAATGCGTCTACGCCAATCAGGCCATGCGCGACATCGCCATTCCCGGGCGCGTCGACGTGTGTCGCTATCGCACAGACAGCGCCGGCCTGACAAAGCTCGATTGCGAGTAACGCGTCACCGCTCGGCCGTTCAAGGCGCACTCATGCGCGCGACGGCCTGCCCGACACACGGCCCGCGTGCTATCGTCATTGCGTCGTGTATCGCCTGCCGCGCGCCGCCCTCATGAGCCACGTCCGCTATCCTCTCGGACCCGATGACCGGGTGCATCTGCTGTGCTGGCTCACGTGCGGATTCCTCGGCGCGTTCTATCTCGACGGCGACTGGCCCGATCCCTCCTTCCAGGTGCGCGCGGCGCATCGCTGGCTCGACCGGCATCATCGCGCAGCCGACTGGATCGAAACCGCGCGGCTCTCGGTCACGGCGCAAGCGCTCGCTTCCCGTCTGTCGACCCTGCTGGACAACGACACCGCACGCGACGACGTCGAACGCATTCTGGACAGCGAAGAGCTCGACTACGAGAACGCGCTGGTCCAGCGCATCTATCACGAATGCCGGGCCACGCTCGCCAACAAGGGCAAACCTCTGCATTGAATCGTTTGCGACCGCGCGCAGCGATCAAATTTCATGCCGCGGCGAACGCGCGTCTTGATGCGCCGGAGGTTGCGGCAGCGACTTTTTTTTCGCTCTGAAGAATGTGCGCCACCCCACATTGACGGCGTGCAGCGCGTTGCTACCATCGGCGCGCCTGCTCGCACGTCGATGTTCGCGCCTCGCGATCCTCATTGATCCCGAAGCGAATTGGCACCACCGTCAGCGGCCACCCGATCCGGAATAACCGAAAACAAATGGACACTGAACGGAGGTCGCCATGCCCCGCTGCATTCATTCGCCCGTTCCACCATCCTCGACGCGCCTGCGACCGCTCGCGGCGCTCGTGCCTTTGATCGCGGGCCTCACCTATGCCGCCGTTGCCCACGCCGCGCCGCCGCTTCCGAGCGGCGGCCAGTTCGTCGCGGGCAGCGGCTCGATCGGCGGCGGCGGTCAGTCGCTCACCATCAATCAGACGACGTCGCGCGGCGTGATCGACTGGAACAGCTTTTCGATCGGCAGCGGCCGGCAGGTCACGTTCAACAACGGCAGCGGCGCGACGCTCAATCGCGTGACCGGCGGCGACGCGTCGGTGCTGCTCGGCCGGCTGAGCGCGAGCGGCAGCGTCTATCTCGTCAATCCACAAGGCGTGCTTGTCGGACCCGGCGGCGTGGTCGCGACGGGTGGGCGCTTCGTCGCCTCCGCGCTGGATGTCGGCGACGCCGCGTTCATGCAAGGCGGCCCGCTGACGCTCGCGGGCGGCGGCAATGGCATGGTCATCAACCTGGGCAAGATCGGTTCGAGCGGCGGCGACGTGTTCCTCGTGTCGCGCACGGCCGTCATCAACGCCGGCGCCATCAGCGCGCCGCAGGGCACCGCCGAACTTGCGAGCGGCAGCCAGGTGCTGCTGCAGGATGCGTCGGGCGGCCAGCAGGTCTTCGTGCAGGCCGGAAGCGGCGGCTCCGTGATGAACGCCGGCGCGATCCAGGCGGCGCAAGCCAGCCTGCAAGCCGCCGACGGCAACGTCTTCGCGCTCGCCGGCAACAGCGCGGCGATCCGCGCGACCGGCACCGCGACGCGCGACGGCCACGTCTGGCTCGTCGCCGATCAGGGTGCGGTACACGCCAACGGCACGATCACGGCAGCCAATGCGAACGGCAGCGGCGGCGCGGTGGAGACGCACGCCAACGCGCTCGATGTCGCGGGCGCGGACGTGCATGCGGGGACCTGGACGCTCGGCGCGCCTGCGCTCACCGTCGATCAACCGACCGGCGCCGCGCTCGCGCGCAGTCTCGCCAACGGCACTTCGGTGGTGGCCCAGAGCAGCAGCGGCGATCTCGCGGTGAACGGCCCGGTGCAGTGGAACGGCAATGGCTCGCTGACGCTGAATGCGGCGCACAGCGTGTCGATCGGCGCCGGATCGACGCTTGCCAACAGCGGCAGCGGCAACCTCACCCTGCGCGCCGATGCAGGCGGCGCCGACAACGGCGGCAGCGTGACCAACGGCGGCACCATCGACTGGTCGAAGAGCGGCGGCATCGTCAGCGCGCTGTACGACATGAACGGCAGCTACGCGCCGGGCACGGTGCTCACGAACAGCGGCTGGACGGCGGCGCAATACAGCGGCCTCGTCACGCAGGCGACCGGCTACAAACTCGTCAACACGCTGGCGGACCTGAAGAACGTCTCGCAGAACCTTGCGGGGAACTATGCGCTGGGCAAGGACATCGACGCGAGCGCAACCGCCTATCCGAACTATTTCACGCCGATCGGCCAGACCACCGCCGCGCCCTTCACCGGCCAGTTCGACGGCTTCGGCCACACCATCGACCAGCTCGCCACCACCGCCGATCTCGACAACGACTACTTCGGCATGTTCGGCGTCATCGGCACGAAAGGCGTCGTGCGCGACCTGAACCTGACGAACGGCAACACGGGCGGCAATACGTCAGGCGGGCTGGGCCTGCTCGTTGGGCAGAACAACGGCTACGTCACCTATGTCAACACCACCGGCAGCGTCTCGCAGAACGGCTTCGGCGGCTTTGGCGCGGGCGGCGTCGCGGGCGTCAACAACGGCACCATCGCACGCTCGTCGAGCACGGCGGACGTCGGCTACCAGACGGCGGCGGGCGGACTCGTCGGCGTGAACAACGGCACCATCGCGCAGTCGTATGCGACCGGCTTCACGCGCGGCGGCACGCACGGCAACACGGGCGGACTCGTCGCGTTCAACTCGGGGCTCATCACGCAGTCGTACGCGACGGGTGGCGTCGGCGGCTTCGGCGGCGGCGGACTGGTGTACAGCAACGGCACGACCGGGGTCATCAACGAATCCTTCGCCACGGGACAGGTGGGCGGCGGCGGGCCTCCGGGCGATCCGGAAGGCGGCATCGCGGCCTACAACACGGGCGCCATCCACAACAACGTCTACTGGAATCGCGACACCACCATCCGCAGCACCGCCGCCGCGTCCAACTCGGGCACCGCGCCGTCCGACGCACACGGGCTCAGCACCGCGCAGATGAGCAACGCATCGAACTATCTGAACTGGAACATCCCGGCAGGCGGCGTGTGGGCAATGCCCGCCGGCGCCACGCATCCGGTGCTCCAGTGGCAGCAGGCGCATTGAGGCGTTGAACGAAGGCGCCCCTAGCTGCCGATCACGAGGAAGATCTCGCCGAGGGGCGCTTTCGAGCCGTTGGGCACGACGGCCCGCAGCGGAAAGCCATAGGTGCCGCGCACGCTGACGAAGCGCCCCATTTGCACGCGAATGCCGGCGCCGACGCTCGCCAGCGACGCATTATTGACCTCGCCGAACTCCGGGATGCGGTTCCAGACGTGCCCGGCATCGAAGAACACGAAGGGCTGCACGGCAGCGATCCCGGCCGTGAGCGCCGGCGCGCGCACCTCCGTCTGCACGTTCCAGCCGCGGTCGCCCTGCGCCGCGTAGGGTTCGTAGCCGCGCACGGTGGCATCGCCTCCCAGGCCGAGTTCCTCGCTCGGCAACAGCGTGCTGCCGGTCCACTGCGCCAGTCCGCGCGCCGATACCGAAAACCCCGTGGCAGCAATGGCCAGATCCCGCGATGCCGACAACTGCACATACTGATAACGCGGCTTCGCGCCGAGGCGCGCGGTGTCGTAGGCCACGTCGTTGCTGCTGCCGTCGAAGTAACCGGGGCTGGCGTACAGCGCGGCGTTCAGATGGGTGTCGCCGCCCACGTCGCTGTTCGAAAGATCGTAGGCCAGCACGAACTGGTGAATGTGCGTGTTGGCGTTGAACACCTGGAAGCCGCCGAATTCGAGGTCGTTGTTCGAGCGCTTGAAGTCATAGCCGAGCTGCACCTGCTGCTGCCAGGCGCCCGCGTGATCGAGCGGCGGCAAGCGCCAGTCGTAGCGCAGGCTCAGCTGGGCGCTGAGGCCGGTTTGCCCGTAGCTGTCGGGCAGACGCGGCGTACTCTGTGCAAACACGCCGAACAACTCGATGCGGTCGCCCCAACGCAGCGGCGTGACGAAGTTGAACGCATGCGCGATGAAGCGCGCGCGGTCCGGCCGCCCTTCGATTTCGGGATTGCCGCTCACGAGGTCGTTGCTCGCGGTCATCTGATAGCTGAAGCGCGCGTCGATGCCGAACAGATTGCCGTAGTCGAAGCCCGCCAGGAGCCGGTCGCGGCCCAGTGCGCGGACGCCGTCGTTGTTGTAGCCGCCGTAGACCCGGAACGGGAAGCGGTCTTCGGTTTGCAGGAGGACGTCGGTCGTGTTGAGCGCCGCGCCCGGCGCGTAGACCACATCGACACGGCGGTATGGATTCGCATTGAGCAGCGCCAGGCCGGTCGCGACATCCGCCTCGCGAATCGGCGCGCCGCTCGTCAGAGGCATCTCGCGTTCGAGCAGCGCGTCGGAAAACCAGCGATTGCCCTTCGGCACGACACGGCCAGTCCGGTATTCGGCAACCACAATCTTCACGACGCCGCCGCTCACATCCTGTTCGGGCACGTACACATCGACGAGCGGCTGCCCCGCCTCACGATAGCGCGCCACCACGGCTCGGCGAATCTCGGCGAGGCGCGCGAAGGTGAGCGGCCGGTGCAGGTCGTCTGAAAAGCGGTCGAGCAAATCGGGCGTCAGCAGCGGCAGATTCGCCGCCGTGACCGCGCCGCCTGAACCCGTCTGCGTGGCGGACGCCACGGTGGGTTCCGCGCTCGTGAAGGCCAGGCCGTGCAGATCCTGTATGGCGACGCGCTGGGAATCGTCACCGGACTGAGGCGGTTGCGGCGCTTCACGCGGACGCCCGGACGACGGCGGCGCCAGCGGCGCGACATCGCGCCAGGATTGCGCGCAGGCCTCGCGTATCGACGCGCCGCACAGCAATGTCGTGGACAGCGCCGCGGCAATAAGGCGCGAACCCCGTATGATGCGGTTTCCGGCAAGCTGAGCCATGCATGCAGTGCCGCTGCTCCGGCAATCGTCATTGGGCTTCGCATGGTATCAGCCGCGTTTGTGCCGCGCGTGTGGCCGATCGTACGATGATGCGGCCACTACGCACCCTTCGCGGAACGGTTCCTGCGTTCGCCGCGTTCGCCGCTCACGGGCTCGTCGCCCGTCCCGTAGAAATGACGCGCAGCGTGGCGCGTGACCTGTACAAATCACCGGCATGCCGCACGCGGCATGCCGTCCGACCCACCGTATCCCGCTTTTCGCAACCGGCGCGATAAAGAAGCCGGACCGCATTCAGGACGATGATGGACAAAACCTCCACCGCCGGCACCGCCCGCCCCGACCCGCGTGACGCACTCGCCCTTGACGACTGCGCACGCGAGCCGATCCACATTCCGGGTGGAATCCAGCCGCATGGCGTGTTCTTCAGCGTGGACGCGCATGGCCACATCCTGCAGGTGAGCGGCAACGTCGCGCAGTTCGCGCACCTCGCGCCCGACGCGTGCCTGGGCCACGCGCTGTCCGACGTGCTCGGCCCGGCCGCCAGCGAGCGCGCGGTCGCGAGCCTGAAACACCTGTCACGCGACGGCATGGCGCTGCACGTGGGCAACGTGATGCTCGATGGCTGGACCTCGCATGGGCCGATGGCGATCATCGTGCACCGGCATGACGGACTGCTGTTCGTCGAAGTCGAGCCGGCGCAGGACACCGCCGATGTGTTCTCGACCATTTATCCGCTGGTGCGCTCGTTCGTCACCGAAGTCCAGACGATGCGCACGGTAGAACAGCTGTGCCAGTTCGCCGCGACGGAGATCTCACGCATCACCGGCTTCGGCCGCACGCTGGTCTACAAGTTCGACGATGAAGGCCACGGCAACGTGCTGGCCGAAGCCGTCGATCCCGGCTATCCGTCCTATCTGCGTCAGCATTTCCCGGCCTCGGATATTCCGGCGCAGGCGCGCGAGCTGTATCGCAGAAACCGCATCCGTTTGATTTCGAACGCCAACTACGAGGCCGCGCCGCTCGTTCCCATGCTGCATCCGCAGACGGACCGTCCGACCGATCTCACGTATGCGTCGCTGCGCAGCGTGTCGCCGGTTCACTTGCAGTACATGCGCAACATGGGCACGCTCGCTTCGATGTCGATGTCGATCATCGTCAACGACACACTCTGGGGCCTGATTTCCTGCCACCACGCGACACCGCGGCTGCCGCCCTTCGAAGTGCGCACCGCGTGCGAGCACGTCGCGCAGATCGTGTCGCTGCAGATCGAGGCGCGCGAGACGCAGGACGAGGCGCATTACCGGCTCGAACTGCGACGCATGCTGTCCAAGCTGCTCTCGTCGATGGCGAATACCGACAGCTTCGTCGAAGCGCTCGTCAACGACCCGTCGGACCTGCTCGGCTTCACGCGCTCGTCGGGGGCCGCGGTGATCTTCGAGGGACGCACGTCGCTGGTCGGCGTGACGCCCGGCGAGCAAGCCGTGACCGCGCTGGTCGACTGGCTCGACGACCAGAGCGAGGATGTAGTGATGTCGGACCATGCGTCGCAGGATTGCCCGGCGCTGGCCGGCTCGCCGGACGTCGCGGGTTTCCTGGCGGTGTCGATTTCGAAGATTTATCGCAATTACGTCGTCTGGTTTCGCCAGGAAGTCGTGCAGACGATCGAATGGGCCGGCGATCCGCGCGCCAAGCTCACCGGACAGGCCGAGTCGCTCTCGCCGCGTCTCAGCTTCGAAACCTGGACCGACGTCGTGCGCGACCGCTCGCTGCCATGGCGGCCCGCCGAGCGGGAAATCGCGCTCGAGTTTCGCGCGGCGATGCTCGGCATCGTGCTGCGGCGCGCGGAAGAAATCGCCCAGCTTGCGACCGAACTCGGCCGCGCCAATCACGAGCTGGAAGGTTTTTCCTACACGGTCTCGCACGATCTGCGCGCGCCGCTGCGGCATATCGTGAGTTTTGCGGACCTGCTCGCGCAGATCGACGGTGACAAGCTCTCCGAGCGCGGACGCGGCTATCTGGAGCGCGTGGTGACGTCGGCACGTTTCGGCGGCCGTCTGGTCGACGACCTGCTCTCGTTCGCGCAACTGGGCCGCGCGGCGTTGCGACCGCATCAAGTGGACGTGCGCGCGCTCGTCCACACCGTGATCCAGAACGACATCGACGAATCATCATCCGCGCGCGTGCGCTGGACGGTGGACGCGCTGCCGCCCGTCGAAGCGGACCATGTCTTCCTGCATGTGGCGTTGACGAACGTCCTGTCCAACGCGGTGAAGTTCAGCGCGCAGCGGCCACAGCCGGAAATTGATGTCGGCGCACAGGAAGGCAGCGGGGAATTGGCCGGGCATGTCGTGTATTTCGTGCGCGACAACGGCATCGGCTTCGACATGCGCTATGTGGACAAGCTGTTCGGCGTGTTCCAGCGCCTGCACGTCAGCGATGCCTTCGACGGCACCGGCATCGGACTCGCGAATGTCCGGCGCATCATCGAGCGGCACGGCGGCAAGGTGTGGGCGGAAGGCACGCCCGACGCCGGCGCGACCTTCTATCTCGCGCTGCCGAAGCAGTATCGACCGGAGAGCGGCGCGCGGCGCGACACGGCGGCAACGGCGCTTGCGCGGCTCGTCGCGGGCACGGGCGGCACGGCGTATGACGTCGGGCAGATCATCGGGGGCTCGGAGCCGGCGAAGGAGTAGCGTCCTTCCTCCGCGTCAAGACAAAGCGGCCGCGATCTCCCAATCGCGGCCGCTTTGTCGTGTTGCTGCCAGGTTCCGCTTAGAAGCGGTGACGCAGGCCCACCGTTGCGGCAACCTGGTTCCCCGTGGACGACGGCGACAGGGTGTTGATCATCGCCACGTTCGCGCGGGCATTGCCGAGCTGACCCGAAGCATGCTGATACACGGCTTCGACATAGACGTCGGTGCGCTTGGACAGCATGTAGTCGGCTTCCAGCGAGAAGGTCTGCCACTTCGGATCGCCCGAGCCTTGCGCACCCGACACCTTGCCGTCCGTGTAGGTGTAGGCGGCGTCGAGGCTCAGCGCCGGCGACAGCATGTAGCGGCCGTTCAGCTCGAAGTTGTTCAGGTGCAGGTTCGCACCGTTCGGCAGCGCGAACGACGTGCCGCCTTGGACCCCGGCCATCAGGTTGTCGAAGTGCGTGTTGGTCCACACGAAACCGACGGTGGCCGGGCCGTACGTGTAGTTCACCGCGGCGCCGAAGGTGCGCTGCAGTTCCGCCGTCAGGTTGACGTTATTACCCTGGCCTGCCGACACCGCACCGGTGGCGTTCGGAGTGTTGAGCGAGTTGTTCAGTTGCAGGTACGCGGCGGCGGCGTTCAGCGGACCGTTGCTGTACGACGCGCCCGCACTCCACGCGCGGTTGTTCGAGAACTGGCCCGCGTCATTCGATAAGCCGTACAGACCGCCGAACTTGAAGCCCGCATAGTTGACGCTCTGATACTTCACCGCGTTCTTGATCGAGAACGAATGGTCGAGATTGTCGTTGTCGAATGGATGGGCGCTCAGGTTGTTGCCGAAGCCAGCGCCGGCTTCCGAGAACGGCCCGAGGTAATCGACCATCGAATCGTACTGGCGGCCCAGCGTCAACGTGCCGTACCGGTCGTGTTGCAGGCCGACATAGAGCTGACGGTTGAACGTCGTATTGCCTTCAATGGTGTGGCCGTTGTTAATGTTGAAGCCGCCCTCCAACTTGAACAGCGTATGCAGGCCACCGCCGAGATCCTCGATGCCCTTCAGGCCGAAGTAGCTATCCGAGAGTGAGCCGCTGCCTTGCTGCCAGTTGGTATGTCCACCGGAGTTGTTCGTGTAGATGAGGCCCGCGTCCAGTGCGCCGTACAGGGTGACACTGCTTTGCGCTTGGGCCGTGGCTGCACATGTGCCCAGCACACCCGCGATGATCAAATTTCTTTTCATGATTGTCCGAAGTCCTTTTAAAGCGAAAAGCTTCCCGGGGCCGGCTGGCTGATTTACCGGCCAATTGCCCTTGCGAAACTGGAAGTCACTTTATTCGACGGTTGTGGAAATGTGTCGAGGCTGTGGACGCAATAATATTTTGCCGATTCTGAGAATGGACAGCTGCACGGTTTCAGCTCTTTTCAAGAAAAAAGCTTCGCTGGTTTCACCAATCGAATCGACCATGGGCCATTGTTACGCTTGGGCGACGCCATTTCTCCGCATTCGGGATAAGTTAATTGCGGTCGACGGAGTTTAGTTTGCTGGCGAGCGTTGTTAAGCTTGCGTCTGCCTGCAGAACTCCGAGAAGTTATTAATGGGGCAAGGAGCGGCTTCGCGAGAGGGAGCCGCTCCTTTTTTTATTTCTGTAATCTTGCAAATCAGACTCATGCGAATCCGATTGTTTTATTTTCTTGAATGCGCGATGCATTCCGATTTCAGAAATAATTCTCGCTGGTTATAAATTAATCGCAACGGCGAGAGTTCTCTTGGGCGCTTATCAGGGGCATTGATGCCGTGGCAGGGACGCTTTCTGCTTGAAAGCCTCAGACACGGGTAGCGATTTCAAAACTGCGTGTTCACTTTGAAGAATTTCCGCATGGCGCGGTGCCATATCGCGAGATGCAAGCGCCGGCCAAGTGCAGAAGGCCGGAATTAGAGCGTTTGCTCTGACAATTTGTAACTGGCTGACAGCCCCTAGGCACGGCGGCGTACCCGCGATGGTCGCTGTGCCGCTTTCATCTGGAAACATCTTGAAGCGGAGCAAAACGTCAATGGGGTACATCCCTTGCTGAAGTAGGAGCTTCTGAGCACCAGGCTGGAACCCCCGATATGAAAAGAGGCATCACCGCAGTTTCCGTCCCCGCATTTCGACAGCGTCGACCGGCTCAGTTCGCCGAACGCGAACTACAGCATCTCGAGATGGTCCTTTCGAATTTCGTCGAACGCAATAGCTCGACCGACCGGCTTCCCCCCCGCTACTGGGACATGCGCGTCGCACAGCTCGATTCCGAGTACGACCTCGTTCCGTCGCAAAGTCAGCGGGTAGCCTCGCTGCAACGCAAGCTGGCGCTGCTCGACTCCGCGCTCGACTCCGCCTCGTCCGCCGCGGACGTTCAGGAAGGTCAGCAAAACCGGCGCGTGGCCGCCTGACTCCAGTTCGCCTTTCCAGACGGCCAATGTGCGCAGCTGTCTGCGCGAGACATTCAGTCCGTCGCTTCAGTCCATTCGTCGACCATGGCGCGCGCCGCGGTGTGCCCGCTCATCAGCGCATCTTCGGCGGAAGCAAAGATCTGGAAGTGCGCGTTCTCCACCCGTAACGGCGAGAAGGCCGTGACGGGCCGCCCCGAGCGGCTGATGGTCACGATGGCAAGATAGTGTGCTGTCAGGGGAGCCGGTTCAAGCCGGCCGTTCGCCTGCACGGCGACTTCGAGCACGAAGCCTTTATGGTTGTACGACCGTATCATTGCAGCACCCCGCCGCTGGTTGACCACGCTCAAAGGAAGCGTCGTGATCAGCAGCCAAGGGGGCTGTGCAAGACGCTTGACCCTTGCAACAAAGCATCGCATGTGCCCGTAGCCGCGCTACGGGTGCGCTCAACGCGCGCGACGAAGCACAACTTGCGCGACTTCCGAAGCCAGGTCAGCGCGCAGTTCCGCCCATTTACCGAGCAGCGAGGCATCGTCGGTAAAGAAGTAAGGCGTGTGCGACCACTGTTCGACCTGATCGCCGGCGGTAACGAGTTCAAAGATGCGAAGATCCTGATCCTCGCTGACTCCGGTGCGCACCAGTTCGCTGAAAGACTGGATACCATGCAGCTCGACATTTTGAATGCCGACGCCATGCACCACCGCCATGACCGTCTTGCCGATACGCCACGCCGCTTCGCGGCTGTCCGCGAGGACGAACGCAACGCTATTGACTGGACGTTCGAACTTCATGCGGAACAGGCGGGACTTGCATTGCTCACTGAGTTGCGTATTCATGGCGCTCGAACTTGCATGCTCCACGTGACCCGCCTCTGCTATCGATGCACCAGCATGGGCCTTGCCGCGGAAGCGAAGAAGAAGGAAGTGCGCGAGCGTCGGTTATCCACGTCGCATCGCTTAGAGCAGACGATGCAGGAGTTGTTCCCGCTCTGGCGGGTCGATCTGAGCCCCGGTGTTCAGCCAATTACATCGGCGTTCGAATAAAACTTGCGCAGGGTTGCGGAAAGCTTTTCAAGGCAGTGCGCATCGACAAGCAATTGAAAGTGCGGTGAAGACGGCTATCGGCGAACCAGTCGTCTTCGTGTCAGCACGTGGTGTCAGTGGTTCAGTTCCTCAAGCCGCAAGCCGTTGGTTCTCGGACCGAACACGCCGATCGCGAGCGCGACCAGGAGCATGCACACCGTGATGCCGGCGAACACGCCCGGCACGCCAGACTCTTTCAACAGGAACGCGATGATGAAGCCCGACATCATCGCGCCGGCGCGGCTCGCCGAATACACGATGCCGCTGGCCCGACAGCGCACGGCGGTAGGAAAGAGCTCGGTCTGGTACGCGTGATAGCACACGGAGATGGTCTGGCCCGCAAGCGAGATCAGCACCCCGAGCGCGATCAGCGCGACCGGCGACTTCATCTGACCGAACGCAAGACCGCTCGCGATTACGACGAGCGCCCCGCCGACAATCAACCATTTGCGCTGGATGCGGTCGGCATAGAACATCGCGAGCAGCGGACCGAGCGGCAGCGCGAAGGCGATGACGAACGAATACAGCAAGCTCTTCGTGACGGTCACGCCCTGTCCGATGAGCAAGGTCGGCACCCAGTTGGCGAAACCGTAATAGCCGATCGCCTGGCAGAAATTGAAGGCAATCAGCATGATGAGGCGCGCGCGATACGGCGCCTTGAACAGTTCGCCGAGCGCGGCGCGCCGATGCGACGGCTGCTCGACGAAGGCCGCGGGCGGCGACAGCGGCTGGCCTGATTCCCGCGCCACGACACGCTCGATGTCGCCGACCACGCGTTCGCCTTCTTCCGTACGGCCGTGCATCGCGAGCCAGCGCGGGCTTTCGGGCACCGCGCGCCGGATGAACCAGACGATGACCGCGCCCACCGATCCCGCCAGCACCACGATGCGCCAGCCGTCGAGGCCGAATACGGTCTCGGGCACGAGCCAGTAAGAGAGCAGCGCAGCGACGGGCGCGGCGGCGAACATCACGGTCTGGTTGAACGCCATCGCGCGGCCGCGCATGTATTGCGGCACGAGTTCGGTGACATAGCTGTCGATGGTGATGATCTCGACGCCCACGCCGATACCCGTCACGAAGCGCCAGAAGATCACGCCTTCGGGCGTGGTCTGGAACGCCATGATCGCCGAGCCGATCGAGTACCACAGCAGCGAGACCGTGAACACGCTGCGGCGTCCATAGCGGTCGGGCAACCAGCCGAAGCAGAACGTGCCGATGAACAGTCCGGCAAAGGTCGCCGCAATGAATCCGGCGATGCCGGTGAAGCCGAAGAACGCATGCGTGGTGGTCTGCAACAGACCGCTGCGGGCCATGCCCGGCGCGATATAGCCGGTGAAGATGAGATCGTAGATTTCGAAGAAGCCGCCGAGCGAGATGAGGAACACGAGCATCCACAGATGCCGTGTGATCGGCAGGCGGTCCATGCGCGCGGAGATCTGCGCGCCGGGCGTCATGTCGACGCGGATGTCAGGCGAGGCGAGCGGCTCTGCGACCGCGCTGAAGGTAGGCTGCATTGTCTGTGTCTCCTTGATGCGTCCGTGACTGCCGCCTTGTTCCGGCCGACAACGGACCCATGCCACTCTGTAGGCGACGGCGCGGATTGTTATATGCGCCTGTCGCGAAGCATCACGCCGTGATGCGCTTCGTCAGTTTGGTCAGCTGTCCCAGCACTTCTTCGGTATGTTCGCCCACGGCCGCAAGCGGTTGCCGCACGCCGGGCCGGCGTCCGCCCAGCGTGAGCGGCAGAAGGACGACATCGGTCGAGCCGCCGTCGTCGGTCTGCATCGGCACGAGACCGCCGCTCGCTTTCAGATGCGGATCGTCGAGCAATTGCTCGGGACGCACGATGGGCGCATACGGAATGCCGGCCGCTTCGAGTTTCGGCGCGAGTTCGTCCGCGCGCTGCAACGCGAGAATCTCGCCGAGCCGCGCGAGCAAGGCCGGGCGCACCGCGACGCGCATCGCATTGGTGGCGAACGCCGGCTCGCGCGCGAGGTCGGGACGTTCGAGCACGTCGCACAGCGTGACGAACTGCTTGTCGCTCACCGCGCCGATGAACAACTGCTCGTCTTCAGCGAGCGTGAACACGTCATACACGCTCCAGGCCGATACGCGCGACGGCATCGGCGGCGGCGCTTCGCCGGTCATCGCATATTGCTGCATGTGTTGCGCCGACAGGAACACGCAGTTCTCGAACAGCGCGCTCTGCACTTCCTGGCCGCGGCCGTCGCGCTCGCGTTCGCGCAACGCGGCCAGCACGCCGATGGCGCCGAACATGCCGCCCATGATGTCGTTCACCGACGTTCCCGCGCGCAGCGGCCGTCCCGCCGGACCGGTCATGAAGGCGAGTCCGCCCATCATCTGGACGACTTCGTCGAGTGCGAGACGCTTTTCGTACGGGCCGGGAAGAAAACCTTTGTGCGAGACATAGATCAGCTTCGGATATGACTTCGACAGCGTGTCGTAGTCGAGTCCGAGCTTCGTCATCAGGCCGGGACGGAAGTTTTCGAGCAGCACGTCGCAGCCGCCGATCAGTTCCAGCGCGGCTTCGCGTCCCTCGTCCGTGTGCAGGTCGAGTACGACGCTCTTCTTGTTGCGATTGAACGAGCGGAAGAAGCCCACGCCGAGGCCCGGCAGGTTGCGCGTCTTGTCGCCGCCGGGCGGTTCGATCTTGATGACCTCGGCGCCGAGATCCGCGAGGATCATGCCGCAGGTCGGTCCCATCACCATGTGCGTGAACTCGATCACGCGAATGCCTTCGAGCGGCAGGGCTGAATGAGTCATAGGGTCCTCAGGCTTCGATTGCGGAGGGTGATGCGAATGTGACGGGAAGGCCCGCAAGGGCAAGCGCGCCGTGCAGCGTTTCGCCTTCGAGCCAGTGCGCGAGTTGCGCACGCAGCGACAACAAGGCACGAAGATCGATGCCGGTCTCGATGCCCATTTCGGCGAGCATGAAAGCGAGGTCTTCGGTCGCCGCGTTGCCGCTCGCGCCCGGCGCATGCGGACAGCCGCCGATGCCAGCGAGCGTCGCATCGAAGCGCGCGACGCCGGTGTCGAGCGCGGCATGGACGTTGGCGAGCGCGAGGCCGCGCGTGTCGTGGAAATGGCCGCACCAGAAGCGCTCGCCCGCGACGCGCCGCGCCTGTTCGAACAACTGGCGCACGGCGGCAGGGCCCGCATAACCCACGGTATCGGCGATGCTTACGCGGTCCGCGCCCGCATCGAGCAGCGCCTGCATGAGGCGCAGCACCTCGGCGGGATCGACGCGGCCCTGGATCGTGCAGCCGAACGCCGTGCCGATGCCGCCCTCGATCAGCGTTTTCGCCCCCGACGCATCGCGCGCCGCGCGCATCCGCGCCACTTCGTCGATCACTTCCTGCGGCGTCTTGCGCAGGTTCGCGAGGCTGTGCGCGTGGCTGGCGGAAAGCGGCACGAGCATGAGATCGGCTTGCGCGTCGAGTGCGCGTTCCGCGCCTTTCAGGTTCGGCACCAGCACCGAGACGAACACCTCGGGCAAGCGCTTCGCGAAGGCGACGAGTTCGGCCGTGTCGGCGAGTTGCGGCAGCAGGCGCGCGGGCACGAACGACCCGACTTCAATTTCGCACTGGCCCGCCGCGTGAGCGGCAGCGATCCATTCGATCTTGCGCGCCGTCGGCATGAGCGTCTGAATGCTTTGCAGACCGTCGCGCAAACCGACTTCGCGGATCACAGCGCGCGGGGGGAACGCGGACATGAGCTTTGTCTCCGTGTTTTTTCTGAATGTTCTTCACTCTAGACATTCCGCAATCGTGCAGAAAGCGGTAATTTGGAAGCCTCACGCTTCCGGTTCGGAATGTCTCCGGATCATTCAGACCTTCAACGGAGCATCGGCCCGCCATGCGCGACATCGACCTGAAAACGCTGCGTCTGTTCGTGACGGTCTGCGAGCACCAGAACATCGCGCGCGCGGCGCAGGAGGCGCATATCGAGCCGTCGGCCATCAGCAAGCGCATCGCGCAGCTGGAGACGGCGCTCGGCGTGCCGCTCTTGACGCGCTCGCGACGCGGCGTCGAGCCCACACCGGCGGGCGGCGCGCTGCTGGAACACGCGCGCAGCGTGCTGTTCACCATGGAGCGCATGGCCAACGACGTCGCCGCGTTCGGCGGCGGTCTGGTGGGGCGGGTGAGCATTTGCGCGTCGGCATCGGCGATTGCGGAGGCGCTGCTCGACGATATCGCCTCGTTCATGCGCGAGCCGGCGAACCAGAACATCAAGGTGGACGTGGAAGAGCGGCTGTCGCACGAGCTCGTGGGGCAGTTGCGCGAAGGCGTGGCGTCGGTCGGCGTGTGCTGGGACAGCGTCGATCTGCGCGGCCTGCAACACCGTACGTACCGGCACGACCAGCTTGCGCTCGCGGTGCCGCCGGATCATCCGCTGGCAGAGCGGCGTTCGGTGAGCTTCGAGGAATCGCTCGCGTTCGAGCATGTCGGCCTGCCGCCCGCCACCGCGGTTCACACGATGCTCCAGCGCGCAGCGGCGCAAGCGGGCAAGTCGATGTCGTATCGCGTGATCGTGTCGAGCTTCGACGCGGCGTTTCGCGTCGTCGCGGCCGGGTTGGGCATCAGCGTCGTGCCGATGGAAGTGGCGGGCACCTACCGGCAGGCGCTCGGCATCGCGGCGGTCCCGCTGTCCGATGATTTCGCCGCGCGCCGCTTCGTGATCTGCTTCCGGGACTTCAACGCGTTGCAGCCTGCGGCGCAACGCCTCGTCGACCATCTGGAAACACGGGCGCGGCGCTAGCCGGGCGCTGCGCAGAACACGGTTTCGGCGTCTTTCTTTTCGATCGTGAGATTGACGGAGCGCACGCCGCCCGGACGCGTGCAATGGACCTTGCCGGCCGGCACCGTCAGCAACTCGCCGGCGTGCAACTCGACCGGGCCTTCCTCGAACTCGATGACCAGCGTGCCCTCCACCGCGATAAACGTCTCGTCCGAGTCCGGATGGAGATGCCAGCGGTAAGGCGCGTCCATCACGCTCAGGTGGACGGCGTGATCGTTGACGCTCGCAATCACGCGGTTCAGGTAGCCGTTGCGGGCGGCATCGGCGAGGGCGGCGTAGTCGATGGAATCGGTCATGTGCGCACGTAATCGATCAGCTGGAACGCTTCAGCCTAACGCCGCACGCAACGCGGCACAAACGAATGTTTCTGACACGTATGTGAGCTTCATTCACGCATGCGCGTTTCAGATACCGCCCTGAACAGTCGCGTTGTTCGCATGCCCCATGATGGCCGCGAGATTGCCGATGACCGGCGACGCATACGTGACCGGCGGCGCATCGAGCGGCAGCGGCGCGGGGCCGGAATCCGTCGCGCGGGGATAAACGGGCAGCGGCGGCGCGCTCTGGGCGCTGGACGCCACCGGAAACACCGGCCCGCCGAGAATACCCACGCCGATGAACGGATGCGCGTAAGCCACCGTCGCGATGCCGAAAGTCAGCTTGGCCGCCAGGATGAGTTTCTTGAGCATTTTCATTTTTTGTGCGCCGATCGTTTTCATGGTGTCCTCTCCTCATTGCCCGCTTGTTTGTCGATGGAAGAAGTCTGCACCGCGAGAATGAGAGAAAAATGAGCGCGTCCACCGGGGCGCGCTCGTGACGATGCGTTCTAAACTGACCCTTGCCGCCCCCTGAGCCTCCTCGCCATGTCCAGCCGCTTCACCGCCATCCTGATCGCCCTCGGCGCCGCCGCGCTGTTCGGCGCCGCCACGCCCGTCGCCAAGGTCCTGCTTGGCGGCGTGCCGCCGTTCATGGTCGCGGGATTGTTCTATCTGGGCAGCGGCATCGGCCTGGGCGGCGTCATCCTGCTGCGACCGGCGAGCCTCGACTCGAACGGATTGCGGGCGCGCGAGCTTCCGTGGCTCGCGGGAGCGATCGTCGCGGGCGGCGTCGTGGCCCCCGCGCTGCTGATGCTCGGGCTCGCCAGCACGCCCGCCTCGACCAGCGCGCTGCTGCTCAATCTCGAAGGCGTGCTGACGGCGGCCATCGCGTGGCTCGTGTTCCGCGAGAACGTGGACCGGCGCGTGGTTCTCGGCATGGCGGCGATCGTCGCGGGCGGCGTGGTGCTCGCCTGGCAACCGGATGGCGCGACAGGCAACGGCCTGCCGGGCGGTGCGTTGTTGATCGTGCTGGCGTGCGCGTGCTGGGCCATCGACAACAATCTGACGCGCAAGATCTCGGCCGCCGACGCCACGGTCATCGCGTGCGCGAAAGGGCTCGTCGCGGGCGTGACGAATCTTTGCATCGCTTTCGCGCTGGGCGCGCGTCTGCCCGCGCCGGCGCCACTGTTCGCCGCAATGGCGACCGGTTTCGCCGGCTATGGCGTGAGCCTTGTGATGTTCGTGATCGCGCTGCGTCACCTCGGCACGGCGCGCACGGGCGCTTACTTCTCCGTTGCACCCGTTTTCGGCGTCGCGATTTCACTGGCCCTCTGGCCGCATACGCCGGGCGCGCTGTTCTGGATCGCGGCCGCGTTGATGGCCTTCGGCGTCTGGCTGCACGTGCGCGAACGTCACGAGCACGAACACACGCACGAGCGGCTGCAGCACACGCATCGACACTCACACGACGCGCATCATCAGCATGAGCACGACTTCGCGTATCACGGCGACGAACCGCATACGCATCCGCACGAGCACTTTCCGATCACGCATACGCACGCGCATTTTCCGGACGTTCATCACCGGCACGCACACGGCTAGCGCAGCATTCACCACGAGAAAAGGAGACGCAGATGGAACGCCCGGACTACGCACAGGCCATCGCGCAATTGACTGGCGCGGCGGAATTGATCGCGGCAGACGCGCCCGCCGATCAGCGCGCAGAAGCCTTCGAAACGCTCGCGTACTTTCGCTTGCTGAAAGGGCGCGTGAATGAAACGAACGCGCCCGCCGTGTCCGACAACGAGCTCTTCAAGGACACCGCAATTGCCGCACTCACGCTGGCGGGCCGCAAGGAGTTTCTCGCAGCGGCTGCGCTGCTCGAACAGGCGCGCGGCCTGTTACGCGGCGAGCAGTGAACGCTTCAGAACAGTTCCATTTCCAACGGCATCAAGTTGATCCGCTTCACCGCCGTGCGACGCTCCACGCCGTCGTCATGAATCGACCGTATCATCACGCGCTGCCCGCGCGCCTCCCCAAGCACTTCGACAATCCTGTTTCGATAACGCGCAAGCATGCCGCGTGACGGCTTGCGCTTTGTGCTCTTGCGGAGGGAAACTGCGGACATGGCAGATGACAGCGATTTATGACGGCCACATCATAACGACGCGAACGTCATCCCTCAATTACTCTTCGTCCCCAACGCGACCCGCCACACCATGCGCCGAATCACTGTCCGGACTTCGCCCGTTCATGGCCGGGGCGTCTTCGCCCTCGCCGATCTATCGCCAGGCACCCTGCTGCTCGAATACAAAGGCCTGCGAGTTTCATGGAAGGAAGCGCAACGGCTGCATGCGCGCGCGAGTCCCGAGGACGGCCATACGTTCCTGTTCGGTCTCGACGACGGCCGCGTGATCGACGGCGCGCGCGGCGGCAATTCGGCGCGCTGGCTCAATCACAGTTGCGCGCCGAATTGCGAGGCGGAGCAGGACGGCGAGCGCGTGTTCATCCGCGCCATCTCGCCAATCGAATGCGGTCAGGAACTGTTCATCGACTATCGTCTGACGGTGGAAGGCCGGCGCACCGCGGCCGTCAAGCAGCTCTATGCATGCCGCTGTCTCGCGAGCGCGTGCCGCGGCACGATGCTGTCGCGTTCACGCTAGGTTCCGGCCGTCAGCGAAACGTCCCGCGCATCCCGCGCGCCGCGACATCCGTATGGAGTGAAGGGAAGCGACGGAGCGGAAAGCGAAATGGTGACTGGGACTGAACGGCGGGCGGCAATGCTATATTGCGCGACATACTCAGCATGGAGCGCAGTGCGGCCCTTTCTGCCCATGACGGACCCTTTTTCCGGCAGCACCAACCCTTCCGCCGACGCCGACCGTCAGCGCCGCGAACGTACGAACCAGTTGCTGGTGAGCGTCGCGAGCGGCGACGAGCAGGCGTTTGCCTCGCTCTACCGGGAGACATCGGCGCGTGTGTTCGGCGTCATCGTGCGCATGGTGCATGATCGCGCCGAAGCCGAAGACATCCTGCAGGACGTCTACGCCAGCGCCTGGCGCCGCGCGGATACATTCGATCCCGCGCGCGGCAGCGCCATCACGTGGCTCATCACGCTCGGACGCAACCGCACGATCGACCGCTTGCGTCAGCATCGTGAAGAACTGCTCGGCGACGATGAAACCCCCGAACTCGCCGACGAAGCCCCCACGCCCGCCGCCGCCGCGGAATGGAACGAGGAGCGACGCCGCCTCGAACTGTGTCTGGACCGGCTGGAAGCGCAACAGAAGAGCGCGGTCCGTGAAGCGTTCTTCACAGGCGCCACCTATAGCGAACTCGCGCAGCGTCTCGCCGTGCCGCTCGGCACGATGAAAAGCTGGATCCGCCGCAGCCTGATGCAGCTCAAGACCTGTCTCGAACAATGAACACGCCCCTTCGCGACGACGACGACCTGCGCTGCGCCGAGTACGCACTCGGCGTGCTGGACGCGAGCGAGCGTGCGGCGTTCGAAGCCGACGTGACGCGCGACGCCGCCCTGCAACGCCTGCTCGACGCATGGCAACAACGGCTCGCGCCGCTCGCGCAGGATATCGGCCCGATTGAACCGCCCGCGCGCGTCTGGACCCGCATCCGCCGCGACCTGGGTTTCCTGTCGCCGCAAGCCGAACCGGGTGAAGCGCCAGGCAAGCGCTGGTGGGACAGCCTGAGCCTGTGGCGCTGGCTGACCATCGGCGCGAGTGTCGCCGCGCTCGTGCTGCTCGGCGTGAATTTCAACTGGACGCGTCAGGCGACGCAGGCGCCGGCCACCACGGCCGCATCGAGCGAGTACATGGTCGCGTCGATCGCGCCCAAGGACGGCGTCGCGCACTGGACCGCGACCGTCGATGTGCGGCGTGCGCGCATGGTCGTGATACCCGCCGCGCGCGTCGCCATGCCGGCGGGCCGCACCACGGAACTCTGGCTGATCCCGCCGAACGCCAAGCCGATCCCGCTCGGCGTGTTCACGTCCGACCAGCCCGCGACCATGTCCTTGCCGCCCGAGATCATGGCGCAGTTGAACGCGCAGGCCGTGCTTGCGGTGTCCGACGAACCGTCGGGCGGATCGCCCACCGGCGCGCCGACCGGACCGGTGCTCGGCACTGGCGCCATGCATACAACCTGACGCGCGTTATTGCAGGGCAGGCGTGAGCGCAACCGCGCTCCGCCGTGCGCAAAGGCATCACATTCAAAGCCGCTTGCACGGGAGACGTCGAGTTTTCGTTCGCCGGCGGCGAGCCGCATCCAGCAGCGCCCGGCATCCGTATTGCTCAACACGAGCATCGATACGGACTCGCCCATGCCCTTCATCGTCACACTCTCCATCGTGGTCGTTGGACTCGTGCTGGTCTTTTCAGCCGCGTGGCTCCAGCAACTGCGCACCGAAAACGCCGGCATGGTCGATCCTGTCTGGGCCGCCACGCTCGGCATCGTCGCGCTGTTCATCGCCGCGAGCGCAACGGGTGCGCCGCTCAACCGCGTGTGCGTCGCGGCCGGCGGCCTGCTTTGGGGCGGGCGGCTTGCGCTGCACCTGTGGCGCCGCAATCACGGCAAGCCCGAAGATCCGCGCTATCACGCGTTTCGCGAGCGTTGGGGCACGCGCGCCGCACGCAACATGTTCTGGTTCTTCCAGTTGCAGGCCGTCATCTCGATGCTGCTCGCGGCCGCGTTCTTCGTGCCCGCCTATGCCGTCGAGCCCGCGAGCGCCGGGAACATCGTTGCGGCCATTGCGATCTGGATCGTCGCGGTCACGGGCGAAGCAATGGCCGACAAGCAGTTGAAACGCTTCGCCGCCAATCCGGCTCATCGCGGCAAGGTCTGCCGGGAAGGCTTGTGGCGTTACTCGCGGCATCCGAACTACTTCTTCGAATGCGTGCACTGGCTTGCCTACACGGCGCTGTCGATCGGTCTGCCGTGGGCGTGGGTCACGCTCGCACCGCCTGTGCTGATGGCGTGGCTGCTCCTGAAGGTATCGGGCATTCCGATCCTCGAAGCACGTCTCGCCGTGACACGCGATGGCTATCGCGACTACATGCGCACCACGAGCGTGCTGGTGCCGTGGCCACCCAAACGCGCCTGACAGAGCCTGACAGGGAGACCCCTACACGATGACTTCCACCGCTCCGGAACCGCACACGCTTACTCAGGCCATGCCGGCGCTGGACGAAAACTGGATCTTGCGGGCGTGCGAGCGCGGCTGGGTTCCCGATGTGCTGATGCGCGCCGGCATGCGCGCGCTGATGCGCCGCCGTCTCGCCGACGAGCACGCCGACGACCCCGCCATGCGCGCGCAGGCCTTCGAGCGCTTCGTGAGCGAGTTGCGCGCGAGTCCCATCGCCATCGAAACGCAGGCTGCCAATGCGCAGCATTACGAGTTGCCGGACGCGTTCTTCGAGGCGCATCTCGGCGCGCGCCTGAAGTACTCGTGCAGCTACTATCCGCGCGGCGACGAAACCCTGCCGCAAGCCGAACAGGCGATGCTCGAACTCTATGCGGAGCGCGCCCGTCTCGCCGATGGCCAGCGCATTCTCGATCTCGGCTGCGGCTGGGGTGCGCTTGCGCTGTGGATCGCCGAACGCTATCCGCGCGCGCAGGTAGTGGCGCTCTCGAACTCGCATGGTCAGCGCGCGTTCATTGAGGCGCGGGCACGCGAGCGCGGCATCGGCAACTTGCGCGTGGTGACGGGCAATATCGTCGATTTCGAATTCGACTTCGCGAGCGACGCCGATGCACCGTTCGACCGCATCCTTTCCGTCGAGATGTTCGAGCACATGAAGAACTACGGACGCCTGCTTGCCAAGATCTCACCCTGGCTCGCCGCCGACGGCCTGCTGTTCGTCCATCTGTTCGCGCACCGGACGCTCGCTTATCACTTCACGTCGCGCGACGGCAGCGACTGGATGTCCCGCTACTTCTTTACCGGCGGCACGATGCCGTCGGCGTCCCTGCTGCGGCATTTCGACGACGATCTGCAAGTCACGCAGCAATGGTGGCTGGACGGCACGCACTACCAGCGCACCGCCAACCAGTGGCTCGCCGCCCTCGACGCCGCCCGCCCCCGCATCATGCCGATCCTGCACGACGCCTACGGCGACGCCGCCGCCGTCTGGTTCCAGCGCTGGCGCATGTTCTACATGGCGGTCGCGGAACTCTTCGGCTACGCGCGCGGCAGCGAATGGGGCGTCGCGCACTATCTGCTCGAAAAACCTGTCGCGGAGGTCAGATCATGAAGCGTGCGCTCATCGTGGCGTTGATCGGAGTGGGCGTGGTCGCGGCCGTAGCGGCCTGTTCCAGCCCGCCAAACCCCAATCCGCGCGCGGATCAGCCACTCCAGACCGTGCCTGTCGAGCTGCCGCGCTACATGGGGCGCTGGTATGTCATCGCGAACATCCCCTACTTCGCCGAGCGCGATTACGTCGGGACGCACGTGGAGTGGTCGCTGCGGCCGGACGGCAAGATCGACGATATCTTTCACGGCCGCAAGAATGGCTTCGAAGAAAAGGAAACGACGCATCATTTCGTCGACACGGTGAAGCCCGGCAGCAACGGCGGCGAGTGGAGCGTGCAGCCGTTCTGGCCCGTGCACGTGACTCAAATGACGCTGTATGTGGACCCTGACTACCGCTACACGATTCTCGGCTACCCGAACAAGAAGCTCGGCTGGATCTTCTCCCGTGAGCCGACCATGAGCGACGACGTCTACCGTTCGCTGCTCGCCCGCCTCGACGCGATGGGCTACGACACCGCGCGCTTCCGGCGCGTGCCGCAATCGCCCGGGCAGATCGGGCAGCCGGGCTTCCAGAGCCCCGGCCAGCGCGATTAGACCCGGATGCATCCGGACACGAAGCTGCCGCGTATCTGTGACAAGAGCATTGCGCGCGAGGAGACCCGCTGCATGAAGCCATCGACAGAAGCAGGACAGCGCATCGCGGTGATCGGCGCGGGGATCGCCGGTCTCGCGAGCGCGTACCTGCTGGCGCGTGCGCATCGTGTGACGCTCTTTGAATCCGCCGATTATCTCGGCGGCCATTCCCATACCGTGGACGTAACGCTGGACGGCGAGCAGCATCCCGTCGATACGGGATTCCTGGTCTTCAACGACCGCACTTATCCGAATCTCATCGCGCTGTTCGACGAACTGGGGGTCGCCGCGCACCGCACCGAAATGTCGTTTTCCGTGTCGCTCGACGGCGGGCGCTTCGAATGGGCCGGCACCAACCTGAACACCGTGTTCGCGCAGCGGCGCAATCTGTTCTCGCCGTCGTTCATCGGCATGTTGCGCGACATCCTGCGCTTCAACGCGTCCGCGCCCCGGCATCTGGAGCACGCGAGCGCGAACCGCTGCTCGATCGGCGAACTGCTCGCCGAGCACGGATACGGTGCGCCGTTCCAGCGCCGCTATCTGCTGCCGATGGCCGCCGCGATCTGGTCGAGCGCCGCCGGCGACGTCCTGCGCTTTCCCGCCGCCACTTTCTTGCGGTTTTGTCTCAATCACGCGCTGTTGCAGGTGAACGACCGGCCGCCGTGGAAGACCGTGGCGGGCGGCGCGCGCGACTATGTGCGACGCATCGCGGCCACGCTCGACGACGTGCGGACGAACACGCCGGTGCGCGGCGTGCGGCGCGACGACGAGGGCGTCGTGGTGATGACGGATGAAGGCGGTCCGGAGCGTTTCGATGCCGTCGTGCTCGCCACGCACGCGCCGACGAGCCTGCGTCTGCTCGACGACGCCTCTCCCGCCGAACGCGCGCTGCTCGGGGCGGTGCGCTATCGGCGCAATGTCGCGATGCTGCACACGGATCCGGCGTTGCTGCCGCGCCGTCGCCGGGTGTGGTCGGCGTGGAATTATCTCGGCGGCGCGCGCACACGCGGCGCCGATGAACACGCCGCGCCGGTCTGCGTCAGCTATCTGCTCAATCAGCTGCAGCCACTGCCATTCTCGACGCCGCTGGTTGTCACGCTCAATCCCGTCGATGAACCCGCGCCCGGCACGATGCTCGGCTGCTACGACTATGAACATCCGCTGCTCGACCTCGCGGCCATCGACGCGCAGGCGCATCTGCCCGCCCTGCAGGGCACGCGCCGCACGTGGTATGCGGGCGCGTGGACCGGCTACGGGTTTCATGAAGACGGGCTGAAGTCGGCGCTGCGCGTGGCGCGCGACTTCGGCGTGACGCCGGCATGGGCGCAACCATGACGACGGCTTGCCTGCTGACAGGCCGCGTGATGCACGAACGGCTGCGCCCGGCGCATCACCGTTTTGACTATCCGGCGTGTTACGTGGAGTGCGACGTCGCCGGGCTGGATGCGCTGCAAAGCGGCTGGTTCGGCATCGACCGGACGCGGCTCTTTTCGTTGTTCACGCGCGACCACGGTCCGCGCGACGGCAGCAATCTCGAGCACTGGATGCGCGCGCGTCTGGCCGAGGCCGGCATTCCCGCCGATGGCGTCATCCGGCTGCTGACCATTCCGCGCGTATTCGGCCATGGCTTCAATCCGGTCAGCTTCTGGTTCTGCCATGACCAGGCGGGCGCGCTGCGCGCGCTTTACGCCGATGTGCGCAATACCTTCGGCGAGCATCGGGGTTATTTGCTGAGCGCGCCCGATCATGCCGCCATCACGGCGGGCACGGAGCTGACGTGCCGCAAGACCCTGCACGTTTCGCCCTTCTGCGACGTCGCCGGCGACTACACATTCCGGGTGCGCCGGCGCGGCGCGCATCTTTCGCTGGCCATCGACTATCGCGACCCGGACGGACTGCTGATCCGCACGGTCTTGAGTCTCGATGCACGGCCGCTCACCGCCGCGCTGGCATGGCGCACGCTGCTGCGTCAGCCCTTGCTCGCCGCCGGGGTCATCGTGCGGATTCACTGGCAGGCGCTCAGGCTCTGGCTCAAGCGCGTGCCCTTTCATGGCCGGCATCCGCCGAGTCGAGCCGATCCAAACCATACGAACGAATCCAACAACAAGGTCCGATCATGAATCTGCTGCGGTCATTTTCCGCGCAAACGGCCATGCCGTTCGCCGCGCGCTGCTTCCTCGGTCTGCTGCGGCGCATTCGCGTCGGCCATCTGGTGCTCGTAACGCCAGACGGCGATCGCTGCGTCTTCGGCGACCCGTTGATGCAGCCCGCCGCGCGACTCTACATTCATGACTGGCGCGCCTGCCGGGCGATCCTGCGCGCGGGCGACATCGGCTTTGCGCAGGCGTATCGCGACGGCTGGCTCGACACGCCGGACCCGTGCGCCGTGCTGCGCCTCGCGCTCCGCAACGAAGCGGCGCTGCAACGCACGGTGGTGGGCGGCGCGCTGGCGCAAGGGTGGAACACGCTCCGGCACCGGTTGCGCCTGAACACGCGCGCCGGCAGCCGCCGCAACATCCACGCGCATTACGATCTCGGCAACGACTTCTATGCGCTCTGGCTGGATCCGACGATGACCTATTCGAGCGCCTGCTTCGAAAGCGACGCGCATGGTTCCCTCGTGGCGGCGCAGGAGCGCAAGTACCAGCGCATTATCGAGACGCTTGGCTTGCGTGCCGGCATGCAGGTGCTCGAAACCGGCTGCGGCTGGGGCGGCTTCGCGCGCCACGCGGCGCGCCAGGGCATTCACGTGCACGGCGTAACGATTTCGCCCGCGCAACATGCCTGGGCGCTCGAACAGACCCAGCGCGAAGGTTTGACCGGTCTCGTCGAGTTCGAACTGCGCGACTACCGCGACCTGCACGGCCGGTATGACGCCATTGTTTCCATAGAAATGTTCGAGGCCGTAGGCGAAACGTACTGGCCGGCTTACTTCCGCATGCTGCGGCGCTGCCTGAAACCGGGCGCGCAGGCGCTGGTGCAGTCCATCACCATTCGCGATGCCCACTTTCCCGCGTACCGCGCTTCAAGCGATTTCATCCGCGAGAGCATTTTTCCCGGCGGCATGCTGGCCAGCCCGGAACGCTTCGTTCGCGCGGCACAGCGCGCGAAACTCGATGCACACGCCACGCTCTCGTTCGGCGCGGACTACGCGCGCACGTTGCGGCACTGGCGCCGCGCGTTCGACGCACGCGCGGACGCGGTGCGCGCGCTGGGCTTCGACGAATCCTTCATGCGCACATGGCGCCTCTACCTTGCTTATTGCGAAGCGGGCTTCGAAGAAGGACGCACGGATGTCATGCACTTCGTGGTGTCGCACGAAGCGTGACACGCCGAAGCGAAGCGTTCGAGAGAAAAAAACGGGCCCCGCGTGAGCAGGGGCCCAAACTCGAGACCACCTTTGTGTAGCGTGAGCTACGGGAGGAGCATAAGCAGACCTGCGCCGACTTCCCATTGGCAAATTCCGAAAGCGGGGCCGCCAATGCCGGAAACTTCAGAACGTTGCCGCCCGTGCCGATAAGACACAGAACAAAAATAACCGGCTTCGACGCCGACCGACACGATGACTTCCGATTCCTCCCACGGCCCGCTCCAGGCCGCTTTCCTGCGTCACGAAGATTCCCTTGCGCCGTCCGGGCACGCGCTCGGCGAGGACGACCACGCGGTGTACCGCACGCTGCTGGAATCGACCAAGGCGATTCCCTGGAAGATCGATTGGGCGACAATGGCGTTCACCTATATCGGCCCACAAATCGAGGCGCTGCTCGGCTGGGCGCCCTCGACGTGGAAGACGGTGACCGACTGGGCCGAGCGCATGCATCCGGACGACCGGGAAGCAGTGGTCAATTTCTGCGTCGCGCAATCGCAGGCGGGCACGGATCACGAAGCCGACTACCGCGCGCTCACTCGCGACGGCGGCTATGTCTGGCTGCGCGACGTCGTGCACGTCGTGCGTAAGGCGAATGGCGACGTGGAAGCGCTGATCGGCTTCATGTTCGACATCAGCGAACGCAAGCGCACCGAGGAAAAGCTTGCGCAGATGCAAGCGGAACTGGAGCGTCTTTCGTTCAGCGACAGTCTCACGGGCGTCGGCAACCGCCGCCGCTTCGACGACGTGATGGCGCGCGAATGGGAAGCCGCCGGCACGTCGGGCAAGCCGCTGTCGCTGGTGATGATCGATATCGACTTCTTCAAGTCTTACAACGATTATTACGGCCACCTGCAAGGCGACGCGTGTCTGCAACGCATCGCGCGCGTGCTCGGCGAAGCGGCGGGTCCGCAGCATTTTCTCGGACGCTTCGGCGGCGAGGAGTTCGCGCTGATTCTCGCGGATACCGATGCCGAGACCGCCATGCGCATCGCCGAGCGCTGCCGCGCGATGATCGCCGACGCAGCCATCCCGCACGTGCGCTCGCCGCACAACCAGCAAGTGACGGCGAGCTTTGGCGTCGGCACGGTGGTGCCGGGCGAGCGTATCGACGTGACCACGTTCATCAATCTCACTGACGCGCAGCTGTATCAGGCCAAGGACAACGGCCGCAACCGCATCGCGGCGGTGGACCGCGCGGGCATGCAGGGCGAAGGCTTCAAGGCGCAATCGCGCTGATTCAGCCCGGTTTCAAACGCGCCCGGACACCGGAATCGCCGCGCCCGTGATGCATTGCGCATCGCGCGACAGCAGAAACGCGATCACCGCGCCGAGTTCGTCCGGCTTCACCCAGCGCGAGAAGTCGGCGTCGGGCATGTCGCGGCGATTGGGCGCGGTATCGATGATCGACGGCAACAGCGCGTTCACCGTGATGCCGCGATCCTTGAGCTCTTCCGCCAGCGCTTCGGTCAGGCGGATCAGCGCGGCCTTTGACGCCGCATACGCGCCCATGCCCGCCCCCGCCTTCAGCGCCGCAAGCGCGCCGAGATTGACGATGCGCCCGTTCTCCTGGGCACTCAAAGCATCGAGCGCCGCCTTCGACGCGTTCAGCGCCGTCTTCACGTTGACATCGAACAGGGTCTGCCAGGTGTCGACGCTGCCGTCCGCGATGGTTTCCCAGCGGAACGCGCCCGCCACGTTCACGAGCGCATGCAGGCCGCCGGTCTGTTGCACGATGCGCCCGATGGCCTCGCGTGCTGACTGCGCATCCGTCAGGTCGATGCCGGTGACGATGCATGCGTCGGCGAGTTCCACGGGCAACGGCTGCGCGCTGCCGCTCTTGCCAATCAGCGCGATGCGCGCGCCGCGCCCGGCGAGCACGCGCCCCGTCGCGAGTCCGAGGCTGCCGAAGCCGCCCGTGATGGCGACGGTCTTTCCTGCGAGGCTGTCCATGGCGATATCGCTCCGTTACACGTGATGGAAACGTCACGCGCGGGCTTGCTGCGTCGCCCGCTGGATGGAGAATACCGCCGCCGCCGTGATCACGCCCATGACGAGCACGCCGAACATGCCGATCAGCACGGCCAGCGCGCGTCCGAGACCGGTGGTCGCGATCACGTCGCCATAGCCGATGGTCAACGCCGTCACGCCGCAGAAATACACCGTCTCCCCGAACGACGTTTTCAGGTGCGTGAGCGTGTCGATGGGTGCGCCGAGGTAATGCATCGCCACGCAAAGCGCGACGAAGATCAGCAGGAAGGTCGTGAACAGCGAACGCAGATGCCAGAGCGCGCGCATGAATTCGATCGTCACGCGACGCGAATTGATCGTCTCTGACTTCAGAAGTTTCGTTATGCCGTTCATGGGGAGACCTGCACGGTATGCGCGCGAGGCTCCCATCCTACTCGTGCGCAGCGTTTGGCCGGAAGAAGCGTGCCCGATTATTCAGACACGGCTGATTGAGGCTTTCCAGCAGCTTTCGCCTGCGTGTCGCTTCGCGTGATGCCGGCAAGCCACCACACCGCCGCCGCAACAATCAGCGCGCAGGCGCCGGCCACGCCGAGCGCCGCCGAGAAGCCGCTCGCGAAACTCTCGCGCGCAATCCGCACGACCACAGCCCCCGCCGCGCCACCCAGGCTCGCGCCCGCGTGCGCGAGATCGCCCGCCAGCAGGCGCGACAGGAACGTGTCGTCGAGCACGGTGCGGGCATCGGCGAGCGCGAACGCGTGGGCGTCGAGCGCGGCGTGCGTGCGCGTCGCCAGCACGGCGCCCAGCACGCCCACCGAAGTGACGATGGCGGTAAAACGCGTCGTCGTGCTGATGCCCGAGGCCATGCCGGTCCGGTTCGGCGGCACGCACGCCATGATCGCCTTCTGGGTATCGCCGTTGAGCACGCCCGCGCCCAGGCCGGTCACGATCATGCCCGCCGCGATCAGCCCGTAACTCGACATGCCGGCGAACAGCGCCGTCAGCAGGTTGCCCGCGCCGATGGCCGCGAGACCGAGGGACAGCAGCGTCATCGCGGGCACGCGCCGGCTGAGCGCCGCGCCGATGCGCGGCCCGATGACCATGGCAATCGCGAACGGCAGCATGCCGATGCCCGCGCGCACCGCCGGCAGCCCGAATGCGTTTTGCAGATAGAGCGGCAGGAACGTCATCATCACCTGCGCGCAGGCGGCGTAACCCGCCATCGCGAGCACGGCGGCGACGAAGCGCGGCTGGCGGAACAGCGTCAGGTCGATCATCGCGTGGGCGCGGGTGCGCTGCACGCGGACGAAAAGGACAAACAGCACCGCGCAGGCGGCGAACCGCGATTCAGTGCGCCAGTCGGCCCAGCCGTCCGCCTGCGCGTCGATCAGCGCCCAGATGCCGAGCGCCAGCGCGGCGGCAAACAGCGCGCTTCCCGCCAGATCGAGCGGCCCGGCGTGCGGGTTGCGCGACTCGCGAATGCCGCGCCACGCGCAGACCGCCAGCACCGCGCAGATCGGCAGGTTCATCAGGAAGATCCAGCGCCAGCCCGCCCATTGCGTAATGACGCCGCCGACAAGCGGCGCAATGGTCGTCGACACGCCCATGCAGGTGCCCCACACGGCCCACGCGCGGGCGCGCGCCGCGCCTTCGTGGAACGTGTTGGCGATGATCGCGAGCGCAGACGTGAGCAGCATCGCGGCGCCGACGCCCTTCGCCGCGCGGGCGATATTCAACGCCGCCGCCGATGGCGCGAACCCGCAGCCGAGCGACGCGAGCATGAAGACGGCCAGTCCGGCGATCAGCAGAGTCTTGCGGCCAACGCGGTCGGCCAGCGCGCCGGCCGGCAGCAGGCAGGCGGCGAACGCGACCATATACGCGCTCACGACCCATTCGACCTCGGCGAAACCAGCGTGGAAATCGCGCGCGATGGACGGCAGCGCCACCGCGACGACGTTGGTATCGAGCGTGATGAGCGCGCAGGTCGCCGATGCGGTCAGCAGGACGAAACGGGGATTGCGGATCGTGTCGGACATGGACGGTGCAGGAAGGCCAGGTTCCCGACGATGCTAACGGCGACGGTATTTCCTGTCATTGACATAGAATCTCGACTTAATTACTGAATTCTTGAACAGAACATGCCTGTCGAACTGCGTCATGTGCGCTGTTTTCTGAGCGTCGCCCGGCACTTGCACTTCTCGCGCGCCGCCGAAGAACTCGGCATCGCGCCGCCCGCACTCACCAAGCAGATCCAGGAAGCGGAGCGTCTGCTCGGCGCCCGGTTGTTTCACCGCACCAAGCGATCGGTCGCGCTGACGGCGGCCGGCGAGGCTTATCTCGGCGAAGCACAGAGCGCGCTGGCGCATCTCGCGCGCGGCGCGGAGCGGGCTGCCCTCGCGGAACGGGGCGAACTGGGGCGGATCGTCGTCGGGTACGTGGGCTCGGCCGTCTATGCAGGCGTGCTGCCCGCCGCCGTGCGCGAATTTCGCGAGCGCTTTCCGCTCGTGGAGATCGGCATCGAGGAGATTGTCATGCGCGAAGCGGGCGCGCTGCTGCTCGAGGGACGCATCGACGTCGCCTATGTGCGGCCGCCCGTGCCCTGGCCCGAAGGCGTGGAACTGCGCACGGTACATCGCGATACCTTCCTCGTCGCCCTGCCCGGCGATTCGCCGCTTGCCGCCTTCTCCACGATTTCGCCCGCGCAGTTGAAGAATCAGTCGTTCGTCGTGCCGGAGCAGGAGTCCGGCACCCTCGAAGTGGCGCGGCGCGGACGCTTCACGGCGCGCGTCGTCGCCCAGCCCGGTACGCTTGCCGCCGTGCTCGCGCACGTGTCGCTTGGCGGCGACGTCGCGGTCGTGCCGCGCTCGCTCGCGCAGTGCATGGTGGTGCCGGGGGTCGAGTACCGGGACATCGCGGGCAAGCCGGTGCCCTCCGAAGTGGCGATGATGTATCGGCGCTTCGAACGGGCGCCAGCCGTCAAGGCGTATCTGGACTTCACCGAACAGCCGTAGCGGCTTGATTTACAGGCGCGGTGTGAGGTCGTCGAACGCCTGACGGTACGCTTGCGCGAGCGTCGCCGCATGTTGCGCGAGCGTCTCGCGGTCGGCCTTCAGGGCTTCCAGCATGGCGTCGCACAGGTGTTCGACAAGTTCGACGCCTGCATTGCCCTGGTCCCACGTGGATGCATACGCGCGCTGCTTGTCGGCTTCGGCTTCGGCTTCGGCTTCGGCTTCGGCTTCGGCTTCGGCGTGACGCATGTTCATGCGCGGCAGGCCATACGCCATCGCGATGATCCGGCCGTGCAGGCTGCTGCCCGCGTAGCCTTCGCTCTTCGCAATCAGCGCGCAGATATCCCATACGTTCAGCGACGCGAGGATTTTCACCGTCCTGCAGTTCATGCGGCGCACGGTCCGCTCATAGACCGCGAGATCGTCGTGCCAGGGCGCGGCGCCCGCGCGAAATAGCACGATGCCCCTGCCGCACACTTCGGCCAGCCGGTCCAGCTGCCGGGCGATGCGGGCCAGTGTGGCGTCGTCGCCGAAATCCGCGCTGAACTGCACGGCGAGATATCCCTGCGGCAACGCGCTTTGAATCGCGACAACCTCGCCGCGATTCGCGTGCGCCTGAATGCGCTCGTCGAACAGCGCCGCGATCAACGCAACCGGATCCGGAATCAGGCGCGCCTCGATGCCCGCCAGCCGCAAGGCGGTTTGTGTATGCGCGTCGCGCACGGCGAGCGCGTCGGCGCCGCGGAGCTTGTCGAGCACTTCGCCGTGCATGGCGGGAGCGAGCGACTCGAGCTTCACGCCGCCGACCGCATTGCAGACGATCGACGCGGCGTGCGGAAACGTCTCGTGTCCGATCACGTAGGGCGCGCAAGCGTCAATACCAAGCTTCGTGCGCGCCCACGCGCGACGCTCGGATTCCCGCATGCCATGCCGCGCGATGCAGCGCTGCGTTTCGCCCGGCTCCGTCAGCATGATCGCGGCCTGCCAGGCATCGCAGGTCAGCAATTCGCCGCCGGCGTGAATCACGGTCACGGGTTCGTCGCGCCAGCGCGCGGCCACCTCGGCAAGCGCCGCCACCGCATGACCGCCGCTGTTACGCAGATCGCGTTGCGCGAGTCCGGCGAACACGATCTCGATCGCGGGCGCGCGCTGCGTCAGCAGCCGCGCGACGACGTGTGCGAACAGCATGTCGCCGGCGTTGTGCCGGTCGAAGGCGCCGAACAGAATGACTCGTTTCATGGTCCTGTCGATGGCAGCATCCACGATGCCAGGCGCTCACGCACGCCTAACTCTCGACACGCACACTGCCCTCACACGTTGCCTCACCGAGGGAATCATGAAGATCGAACCAACAGCCGTCGCCGCAGGCTCCTTGCTCGCTGAACCGTCGAATCGTGAAGTTCAGCCCGAGGAAACCGCGCGCGACGATGCCCCTTCAATGGATGCGATGCGCTACGAAGACTTGCTGCCCTACCTGCTCCTGCCGATGGCCGGTGCGTACTGACGACGGCGTCCCCCGCGAACTTCATCACACGGACAGCTGGACGCGCGGGCAAACGCCGCGGCGCGCCCTTCCGCCTCAATACGCGCGACGCCGGCAAGCCTGCCGCGCGTGCGGTCTCACTGCTCAGCGACGCAGCCCTCGCTGGCGCACAAACGTCGCTTCACGACCCTGTCTGCGTGCCATCCGCCCGGCGCAACCTCCGAATAACTGACGCAAAAAGCCAGGCAGAGCGCCTCATCGACGCCCCATCTGGCTTTTTCGTTCGTTCGCTTCCAGAAGGCGTCAGCCGCGCGCGCTGGGAATCTCGGCGCCGCGCGGCGACGTATCCCGCGCGATCGGCTCAATGCCATGTTCCGCGGCGTAATCAGGTCCAACCGGCAAGGCAGAACAGCGCCGGCACCTTGCCCGACGCTGCCTCGTTCCGCAGAAAGACCGGGAAGCGCATCGGCAGGCCGATGCTTCGCGTCAGCTCGTCACGCGGGTAATCCCGCCGCTCGACAGGAGCCGGACCCGTTCGCCGGCATAGAACATCTGGCCATCCGCGGCCTGCGTGATCGCGCGCAGATCGCCATTGTCCAACCGCACGGTGATTTCCAGCCCCTTCTGCTGTTCCAAGCGGTTCTGCACCTTGTCGCCCGCCACCGCGCCCGCGATACCGCCGATCACGCCCGCCAGCAGCGAGCCGTGTCCCTCCCCGATCGCGCTGCCCGCCACCGCGCCGAGCACGCCGCCGCCGAGCGCGCCGAGCACGGACGGTTGGCCATTGCTATCGTCGATCGTCACGCCGCGCACGCTTTCCACGGTCGCCATCCGCACCGTCTGTTCGCGCTGCGTCTGCATGCTGTCGTAGATATCGGCGGAACTGCCCATCGAGGCGCAACCGCTCATGCCCACGGTGCAGACCAGCGCCAGTGCACACACGGCGACAGTCGACTTGTTCATTTCTCACTCCTCACTCAGGCAATGTCTTGTTGGGATCGGCCCGTGTTGTGAAGCCCCGGTGCCATGAAAGATATCCTAAGCATGCTGAATGAGTTGGAAATGAGCCCGCGCGCCGCGCTTGACCTGCTTGATTGAACCGCTTATACAGGACACTCATCGCCCGCGACCGGAGTCTTTAATGAAAAGAATCGCGATTCCCCTCGTGCTTTGCGCCGCCACGCTCGCCGCCTGCTCCACCGACGGCAACAATTCGGCTTCCGGCGCCGCGCCGACGCCCGGCACGGTCACGACCATCTTCTCCTCCGGCGGCGTCTACAAGGGCTCGCTCACGGGCAGCACCGCCGAGGCCACGCTCCTGATGCTCTTCGACGGCACCGCGTATCTGTTCTACGGCGGCGCGGGCGGCACGGGTCTCGCCGGCGTCGCGGTGGCCGCGCACGGCACCCAGACCAGCGACGGACGTTTCACGAGTTCTTCCGCATTCGACTATCGGCTGGGCGCGCAAGCGGCGTCGCCGGTCACTTTCAACGCGGATTTCGCGCATGCACCGGCGGTCGACGGCAGCGTAGTGAACCGGAACGGCAGCGCGAGCCTCGTCTACGCGGCGCGCGCCATGCCGATCCTCGATGTCGCCCCGACCCGCGCCAACGCGGGCGGCCTCTACAGCGGACGCGGCATGTCGCTCGGCGGGGCGACGCAGACCCGCATCACCGTCGCCGGCGACGGCTATCTCGCCGGCACGACGACCAGCGGCTGCATCTTCAGAGGCACGACCGCGCCCCATGAAGGCGCGAACGCCTACGACGTCTCGGTGACCTTCGGCCCCGCGCCCTGCCCGTTGCCGGACGCGACGGTAACCGGCAACGCCATTCTCGACGGCGCGCGGCTGCTGGTCGCGTTGCCGAGCCCGGACCGCTCGGACGTGTTCCTCTTCGACGGCCGGAAATAGCGGCCGCACGCTTCGCTCACCGTTCGGGCGAGTGAGTTTTCAGGAGTGAGTTTCACCGCAGGCAGCGTCGTGGCGTTCGCGTCCTTTGCTTCCAGGCCGGGCGCTTCGGCGAAAGTAGTCGTGCTGTTCAAGGCACCATCCAAAAGCTGTTTTCGCTTTGCATGGATCCGGCCAACGGCGTGAGCCGCCGAAGCCGGTCGACACCATCCAGGAGACAACCCGATGAACGCAACGCTCAAGCTCGTGCCGTCCGCCGTCGCCGTCCTGTTCGCTTGTCTGCCGCTCGCGCACGCGGCACAGGACAACGTCAATGCGCTGTCCAACTTCCGTCAGACCGGCACGTCGGCGCCGGCGGAAACGATTCCCCAGTCCGGCCCCACCGCCGACGCGCTGCGCAAGAACCTCGAGCAGATCAAGCTGCCGCCGGGCTTCAAGATCGAGTTGTATGCGGTGGTGCCGGAAGCGCGCGCCATGGCGATCGAGCCGTCGACGGGCGTCGTGTTCGTCGGCACGCGCAAGAACCGCGTGTGGCAGGTCACCGACCGGACGCATCAGCGCGTGGCGAGCGATGTCGCCCAGTTCGCTTCATCGGTGACGTTCAAGGTACCCAACGGCGTGTGCTTCTCGCCGGACGGGGTGCTTTACGTGGTCGAGCAGAACCGGGTGCTCGCCTTTCCCGCGGCGCAGTTCTTCGGCGAAGGCGGCCCGGACGTCGCGGCGGCGGTGGTCTTCCCGCAAGGCAAGCTGATTCCGACGCAGTTCGAAAGCTTCAATCACGGCGCCCGCTACTGCCGCGTGGGCCCTGACAAGAAGCTGTACATCGCGCTCGGCCAGCCGTGGAACGTGCCGCCGAAGGACAAGCTCGCCGACCTCGACCGCAATGGACTGGCTGGCATCATCCGCGTGGATCAGGACGGCAAGAACCGCGAAACCTATGCGCATGGCGTGCGGAATTCGGTCGGCCTCGACTTCAATCCGAAGGACAAGACGCTTTGGTTCACGGACAACCAGGTCGACGGCATGGGCGACGACATTCCGCCCGGCGAGTTGAATCACGCGACCAAGGCGGGCGAAAACTTCGGCTTCCCGTGGTATGGCGGCGGCAAGGTGCGCACGGTGGACTACAAGGATCAGAATCCGCCGGCGGGCGTCGTGTTTCCGCAGGTCGAGTTCGCGGCCCATGCCGCCGACCTCGGCATGTCGTTCTACAACGGCAAGATGTTTCCGCAGAAGTATCAGGGCGGCATCTTCGATGCTGAGCACGGCTCGTGGAACCGCACCAAGCCGATCGGCGCGCGCATCATGTTCGTTCCCATCAAGGACGACGGCACGGCGGGCGACGCGGAAGTCTTCGCGGAAGGCTGGCTGACGCCGAACGGCGAGTACATGGGCCGTCCGGTCGACATGCAGACCTTGCAGGACGGCTCGCTGCTCGTGTCCGACGACTACGCGGGCGCGATCTACCGGATCTCCTACACGGGTGCGAAGTGAATGCGGCGCTTACGGCCGTGTTGCTGGCAGGCGTGCTGGCGGCGCTGTCGCAGCCGTCGTTCGCCGCCGGCGATATCAAGGCGGGACGCGCGAAGGCGGCGCAGTGCGCGGCGTGCCATGGTATCGACGGCATGTCGAAGCTGCCCGAGGCGCCCAATCTCGCGGGCCAGACCGAGGAATATCTCGTGAAGGCGCTCAACGACTTCCGGTCGGGCGAGCGCAAGAACGAAATGATGACGATGGTGGCCAAGCCTTTGTCGGAGGCGGACGTGGCGAACCTCGCGGCCTATTACCACAGCCTTGGAAAGCCCTGACGGCCGCCGCCGCTGAATTTTTTTCGCTCAGGGGTTGACGTCAGTACTTAAGGGTTTATACTTACACCTGTCTCCTCCATGTCTCAACCGATGTGGATTCAAGCCCGCTCACTGAAGCGGGCTTTTTTTTCGCCTGCGCGCGCCCAGCGCGTTGCGAGCGGCGCGTACATCGTCTCTCCGCCGCGAGACACTTCCAGGTGATACCACTCGCGAAACCATTATTCAGCAGAGTCGAACGTTTCGACATTTTGAGATAATGGCGCACGTCATGAATTGACGAATCAAATATAAGCCGGGCGGTCCACAGCAGCGATCTTAATCGTTCGACATTTCAAAACTCGCGTCTCGCATTTTCCGATCGATCTCCACAGTTCCGCAGATTCGGCCATACGCGAACTGAAACTCTGCTTGCGAAAACAAGTGCCCTCTTTATGCTTGTCATGTCTCGCGACAGAGTCTCCGGCCCGCGCGACGCGCCCTGCCGCATAAGCCTGAAAAACGATGACCATTAGTCATGACGGCATGAAACTCACTCTTGGCATCGCTCTGGAGTATTTAACGATCATGAAGAACATTCTTGTAAAAACCGCCTCGCTACTGGGTCTGATAACGCTCCATCTGACCGCCAGTGGCAGCGCATCTGCGTTGAATGTGGAAAACGACCCTTGGTTTTACGGTGGTGGAGCGTTTGACAATCTGTCTGCTTATAGCGGTGTACCCGCTGTCTCGTATAATTATACGTGGACGTCCGCGGACAACTCAAAAACGGTCAGCTATGCGATGACGACCGGTCATCAGCTTGTTACGCTGACGGGCAAGACCAACAACACCATTTCCGCGGCCATGGCGTATCGCGCCTATACGCAGTCCGGACCCAATATTCCGGTCAATCGCCCCGTGACATTTATTTATAACGGCGGCCCCGGAAGCGCTTATGCCTACCTTCAGGCAGCGTATGCGCCGAAGGCCCCTGTATTGACCATGCCGAATCAGAGTACAGGTCCTTTCTCGGCTGCAAGTAACTGGTACGACAACAATCCGAACAGCATCATCAACGACACGGATCTCGTGTTCATCGATCCTGTCGGAACCACTTATTCCACGGCCCTCGCCCCTGCAAAAAATCAGGATTTCTGGAGCACGGATGTCGACGGTCAATCCATCGCGGCCTTCATCAGCGCTTATTTGAACGCCACGAGCAGAGCGAATTCGCCGGTTTATCTGTTGGGTGAATCATACGGAACACCTCGTTCCGCGATCACTGCGAATATTCTCGCGAAGCAGTACGCTCAGATCAACCTGAAAGGTGTGATGCTTATCAGTTCCCTACTGAGTGGAACGAATGCCGAAAGCTCCCTGACCGGCATACTTCCGACGCTCGCTGCCAACGCCTATGCAAACAACCAGGTCAACTGGTCGACACTGGGTATCAATCCGGCGTCGCCTCCATCGCTCGAAGATTATCTTGCCCAGGTTGAGGCCTATGCCAACTCCACGGTTCTGCCCTTCGAGACGGCCACCCACCTGCCTCAAATCATCTCGTACTATTTCTCACTGATTGACGTCGATCTGGGTAGAAACAACAGCGCAAACTTCACCTACGCTCAGCAAAACTTGCTGAACAACATCACATCCGGTGCTTTTTCACCGAACGGCCTTCTCAATACACTCGAGCTTGCAAATCAGATCGTCGCATTGCAAAAACAAGCGCCGGTCAATGTGGCTGGAGCCATTTCGGACTTTCAAAATCTGGTCGCCCAGATCAGCATCGCCCAGTCGGCTCTGCCCAGTTTTGCGTATCCCGATACGATCAAATCTCGCGTCGCGGCATATACGGGATTGAACCCGTCCATGATCACATCGGCACCGGCCGCCCGAACTTCCCAGACGAGCGCCGCGTTCCACAACAATCTCGGTCAGACACTTTATCTTGGCATGTATGATGGGCGCGTCACGTCGACAACGGCGCCTGACCAGAACAAGTTTGGTAGCGACGATCCGGCCACACTGATGATCGACCCAATCGTCAGTTGGGGTTGGTCAAATCTCAATGCGCTGAGCGGATACAACCCGAATGCGCTTAATACCACCAAGCTTACAAACGAAGCAATTTTTGCGCTTTGGGACTGGACGCATGTGCAGCCTGATAATCAGGTTACCTATTCCGAGGAGACCAGCGCTGCCATCAACGATCTCCGCTCCGCCATGACAATCAAGCCGAATCTTCGCGTGTATCAGGGCAATGGCTATTTCGATTCAGTCACGCCCTATAACGGCACCGCCCTCACTTATGCGCAAACTTTCGCCGATACGCAAGGTCAGGCCCTTCTGCAACGGATCACGTTCAAGACATTTGGCTCGGGGCACATGCTCATTCGACTCCTTCGGTTGGAACCGAGCTGAAGGCACAACTCGACGCCTTCTATTCCGCAAACTGAATCCCATGAAATCCGTGGCCTCGATCAACACTCGTTGTCGAGGCCGCCTTTTTGAAGAAGGTCTTCGATGCGCTACAGACTTTTCGTATTCGCTGCACTCGCCTGCCTACTGGCCATTGCCGCATATCTGATTTCGAACACCCATAAATCAGCAGCGATCCCGCCTGCGGTCTCCGATCAGCCGCAAGCCTCGGCGGGCCCGATCACCGAAGCCGCCAACCCGAACCCGAACGCAGGAGAACAAGACGCCGACGAGGCACATTCCAAACTCGCGGAAAAGGCTGCCGCCGATTTCAAGACTGCGTTGGCGGCAAAGTACGGTAGTTCCGTGCTTCAGCATTGATCGCAAAAGACGCCTGCCTCGGCACCTGACAGGCTGCCGAGGCGGCTTGACGTGCGCAGCGTAGAAACAAACGCCGCTGGGTTCCCAGGCTCTTCGGCCTCGATTCTTGATGTTGATGGTTGGTCTCCCCAGCGCGTCCTTCACGGCGGTTTTGGGGTACAGCCACCGCGACTGGCCCCGGTCGCGGCTTATCCACAGTTCGAGTGGACAACTCGTTGGATATCGTTGTTATTACTTCCTCAACCCGTTGATTCCAAACACCTTGCGGCCGACGCCCGGCAAACGCGCCCCGTGCGCGCGCCGGACTCAATCAGCTGCGGGAAGACATGACGCGAGCATCGCGTCGACCCGCTTCGCCTCCATGCTGAACAGCGACTGCGGCGTGAAGGCATTCAATTCGTCGGACGCGGAGCGCGGCAATGCCGTCGCGATGGTGGCCGTCGCGACAAGCGCAACGATCATCGACAGTAACCAGAAGAAAGCGGCCATGGCGCACCTCGTCAAATGAGTCTCTTCGAATCCGCGCATGCAGGTCAGCGCGTGATGTGAAGAGTAAGGTCATGCGGCGCAGCGCACGACCCCACGGACGAGGGGACTTGAAGGAGGGTTGCTACGGGCAAAGCTTCGGCGATGCGACCGTCGAGACGTCCTGAGCCAGCGCGGCGGCTTCCTGCGCGCGCATCGCGCGGAGAAAGCCTTCCCGTTCGCTCAGACGCTTCCAGTAGTCCGCGATGGACGGCGCAAAGCGCTCGCTCAAACCGATCAGTTCAGCCAGCATCAGCGCGTAACCCACGGAGATATCGGCTGCCGTGAAACGCCCGGCGCACAGCCAGGGCTGCGTTTGCAGCAATGGCGCCAGCGTGCGCAGGCGCGCATGGAACCAGCGCGCGTAGTCCTCAACGATCTGCGGCTGCCTGCGCTCCGCCGGCTCCAGATGCGTGTAGCGCAAGACGAGCGTCTGCGGGAAAGTCAGCGTTGCTTCACCGAAGTGCAGGAAGTTGAGGTAGCGGCCGAAGTCGCGCTCGTTGGAAGCGACATCCAGCGCACCAGGCGAATGACGCGCGGCCAGATACTGGCAGATCGCCGCCGACTCGGTCATGAAAACGCCCTCGTCTTCGAGCGCCGGAATCGTGCCGAGCGGATTCACTTCCATATAGGCGCGCGCCAGCACGCGCGGCGGAAACGGCAGCATCTTCAGTTCGTAAGGCACGCCGATTTCCTCCAGCGCCCACAGCGGCCGGAACGACCGCGCGCTCACGCAATGATGCAGCGTAATCATGTGCGCTCCCTCTGCTCAGCCGAGCCACGACGGCTTGCTTTTCTCCAGGAAACTGCGCACGCCCTCGCGCCCTTCGTCGGATGCGCGGATGCGCGCGATGCGTTCGGCCGTCTCGCCCATCAATTCCTTGTCGATCTCTACGCCCGCGAAATCCGTGACGAGTTGCTTGCACTCGCGCACGGCGTTCGGACTGTTCGCGACGATGGCCGACGCGATCGCCTCGACGCGCGCATCGAGTTGCCCGGCTTCGACGGCTTCATGCACGAATCCGAGCCGCAAGGCTTCGGCGGCGTCGAAGCGCTCGGCCGTGACAAAATAGCGATGCGCCGCGCGCGCGCCCATCGCGCGGATCACATACGGCGCGATGGTCGCGGGCATCAGGCCGAGCCTCGCTTCCGACAGGCAGAACTGCGCCGTGTTCGCCGCCACCGCGATATCGCAGACTGCGACGAGTCCCATGCCGCCTGCATAGGCATCGCCCTGTACGCGCGCGATCACCGGCTTCGGGCACGCGTAGACCGTGTTCAGCATGGTGGCGAGGCCGAGTGCATCGGCCCGATTCTCCGCTTCCGAATAGCCCGCCATGCGCTTCATCCAGTTGAGATCGGCGCCCGCGCAGAAGGCCGGACCGTTCGCGGCAAGCACGATGACGCGCACGTTCGGGTCGTCGCCGAGCGCGCGGAAGGCCGCCGTCAGTTCGACGATGGTGGCGTCATCGAAGGCATTGCGCACGTCCGGGCGATCCAGCGTCACGCGCGCTACGTGTCCTTCGATTCCTAGCTTCAGACGCTGAAGATTCGCTGCATCGGTCATATCTCGTCTCCCTGCTTCGCTTGAATTGAGCTTTGCTCAATTTTTACCGGATGGCTTTCGTTGCGGATAAATCAGTGTCGGACAAAAGCGTCCAAGCGGTCAACTCATATCTTTGAGCGACACTCACAAACCGGCACGGCATCGAACATTTGCCGGCACACATGCACGTCATGTCATGAAGCCAACATGCGCCTACGCAATATAGTCGTATATATTACGGTGCTCGCCGAACCACACGGCGCATGCGCTTCGCAGTCTTGCAAGCGCAGTCCGCAATCGATCCATAACCAGAATGTCCACTCGATTCAAGGAGTCTCACGTGAAGATTCGAATTCTCCGCGCCCTCATGGGTGCGCTCGTTCCGCTCGCCGCCGGTATCGCTGCTTCGTCGGCGCTGGCGGGTGAAGTGAAGGTCGCGGTCGCGGCCAACTTCACGGCGCCGGTGCAGGCCATCGCCGCGGACTTCGAAAAGGATACGGGCAACAAAGTGGTGGCATCGTTCGGCGCGACGGGTCAGTTCTACGCGCAGATCAAGAACGGCGCGCCCTTCGAAGTGTTCCTCGCCGCCGACGACTCCACGCCCGCCAAGCTCGAAACCGAAGGCGCGACCGTGCCCGGCAGCCGTTTCACCTATGCGACGGGCGCGCTCGCGCTGTGGTCCGCGAAAGACGGTTATGTGGACGACAAGGGCGACGTGCTGAAGAAGAACGCCTTCACGCACATCGCGATTGCCAATCCGAAGGCCGCGCCCTACGGTCTCGCTGCTTATCAGACGCTCGACAAGCTCGGCCTGACCGCCGAACTCAAGCCGAAGGTCGTCGAAGGTCAGAACATTTCGCAGACGCAGCAATTCGTCGCGAGCGGCAACGCGGAACTCGGCTTCGTCGCGCTGTCGCAGATCTACAAGAACGGCAAGATCACCGGCGGCTCGGCGTGGATCGTGCCCGCGAACCTCCATGAGCCGATCAAGCAGGACGCCGTGATCCTCGAGAAGGGCAAGGACAACCCGGTCGCGAAGCAGTTCATCGAGTACCTGAAGGGACCGAAGGCCGCTGAAGTGATCAAGTCCTACGGCTACCAGCTGTAATCCCGCCGATGCCGCTCGACAGCAGCGACCTCCAGGCCATCACGCTGACGCTCGAACTGGCGTCGCTGACGACAGCGCTGCTGCTCGTCGTCGGCACGCCGATCGCGTGGTGGCTCACGCTAACGCGCTCGCGTCTGAAGGGCATCGTCGGCGCCGTGGTGGCGCTGCCGCTGGTGTTGCCGCCGACGGTCATCGGCTTCTATCTGCTGCTGGTGATGGGCCCGCACGGCTCGGTCGGCAAGCTGACGCAGGCGCTCGGCATCGGCTTGCTGCCGTTCACGTTCGCAGGGCTGGTGGTCGGCTCAGTCATCTACTCGCTGCCCTTCGTCGTGCAGCCGCTGCAGAACGCCTTCGAAGCCATGGGCCGCCGTCCGCTCGAAGCTGCCGCGACCCTGCGCGCCGGCCCGTGGGACAGCTTCTTCACGGTGGCGTTGCCGCTCGCGCGTCCCGGAATCGTCACGGCAACGATTCTCGGCTTCGCACATACGGTCGGCGAGTTCGGCGTCGTGCTAATGATCGGCGGCAACATTCCGGGGCAGACGCGCGTAGTGTCCGTGCAGATCTTCGACCACGTCGAAGCGCTCGAATACGCCCAGGCGAACTGGCTTGCGGGCGGCATGGTGGTATTCTCGTTCGTCGTTCTTCTGCTGCTCTATTTCGGCCGACGGTCCTTCGCGGCGCATGTCTGAACTCACGTCCTCCTCACGCGCAGGCCCCGCCATCGAGGCACGCTTTCTCGTCGAGCAAAGCGGTTTCACGCTCGATCTCGATCTCGCGTTGCCCGGCCGCGGCGTCACCGCGATCTTCGGCCATTCCGGCTCCGGCAAGACCACGCTGCTGCGCTGTCTCGCGGGCTTGGCGCGTCCGCGCACAGGCAAGCTGGTCGTCAATGGCGAAGTCTGGCTCGACACCGAGCGCAACGTCTTCCTGCCCACCCACAAGCGTCCGCTTGGCTACGTGTTCCAGGAAGCGAGCCTCTTTCCGCATCTGAGCGTGACGAAAAATCTGCGTTACGGGCTCGAGCGCGTGACGCCGGCCGAACGGCGCGTCGATCTCGCGCAGGCCGCCGAACTGCTGGGCATCGGGCATCTGCTGGAACGCATGCCGTCGGGACTGTCGGGCGGCGAACGCCAGCGCGTGGGCATCGCGCGCGCGTTGCTGACGAGTCCGCGCCTGCTGCTGCTCGACGAGCCGCTCGCGTCGCTCGACCAGAAACGCAAGCTCGAAATCCTGCCGTATCTGGAACGTCTGCACGACGAGCTCGATATCCCGATGCTCTACGTCAGTCACGCGCCGGAAGAAGTGGCGCGGCTCGCCGATCATCTCGTCTTGCTGGACGCGGGGCGCGCGGTGGCGAGCGGACCGATTGCGGAGACGCTTGCGCGCCTGGACCTGCCGCTCGCGCTCGCCGATGACGCATCGGTCGTGCTCGAAGGCGTCGTCGCCGGTCATGACAGCGTGTATGGTCTGCTGACGATTGCGCTGCCGGCCTCGCTCGCGAAGCTGACCGTGGTGCATGCGCCGCTGCCCGACGGCAAGCCAATGCGCATCACCGTGAAAGCGCGTGACGTGAGCCTCGTCATCGGCACGCACGACGAGGCGCGCAGCAGCGTGCTGAACGTGCTGCCCGCGACGGTGATCGGCATCGCGGACGATGCGCATCCATCGCAGGCCGTCGTGCGTCTCGATGTGGACGGCTCGCCGCTGCTCGCGCGCGTGACGCGCTATTCGCTGGACCGGCTGGGTATCGTCACGGGCATGCGCGTGCGGGCGCAGGTGAAGGCGGTATCGCTACTTGCCTGAACGCGCGTTGAGTGCCGCGTACTGCAACAGCATGATGGTCTTGCCGTCCATGATTGCGCCGCTCGCGATCATCTCCAGCGCCTTTGCCAGCGGCACCTCGATCGTCTCGATTTCCTCGCCCTCTTCCTCGACGCCGCCGCCCGCCGACACGCGCATCGAACTATCGTAGTCGCCGAGATAGAAGTACAGCTTCTCGGTCACCGATCCCGGGCTCATGAACGCCTCGAAGACCTTCTCGACGTGCCGCACGCGATAGCCCGTTTCCTCTTCCACTTCGGCGCGGATGCGCTCTTCCGGCGACGCATCGTCGAGCAGCCCGCCCGGCGTCTCGATCAGCATGCCGTCGTGTCCGTTGACGAACGCCGGCATGCGGAACTGGCGCGTCAGCAGCACGTTGCCCGTCTGGCGGTCATGCAGAAGAATGGTTGCGCCGTTGCCGCGATCGTAGGTTTCGCGGTTCTGGCGCTGCCACGTACCGTCGCGGCGCAGGAAATCGAAGGTGACTTTTCTGAGCACGTACCAGTCGTCCGACAGGACAGCGGTATTCACGATGCGGACGCGGTCTTTCGTTTCCATCTGCCTCTCCCATTCGACGTTCAGGTCAGCGCATGGTATCGTGCAGTTTCGTGCAATATCAAGAAAATTCACGCATCCGATGTTGACCAGCCAACGCAAGAAAGCGATCCTCGACGTCCTCAAACGCGAGGGCCAGGTACTCGCCACCGAACTGAGCGCGAGCTTCGGCGTCTCCGAAGACACCGTGCGGCGGGACTTGCGCGAACTCGCGGCGGAAGGACTGCTGCAGCGCGTACACGGCGGAGCGCTGCCCGCGTCGCCGGCGGTCGCGCCGTTCGCACGACGGGAGAACATGGAGTCCGACGCCAAGCGGCGCATCGCGCGCCGGGCTGCGGAGATGATCGCGCCGGGACAGGTCGTGATCATCGATGGCGGCACGACTTCGGCGCTGCTCGTACGCCAGCTTCCGGACACGCTCGACGCCACCATCGTCACGCATAGCCCGAGCGTCGCGGTGGCGCTTGCCGAACATCCTTCGGTGGAAGTCGTGCTGATCGGCGGCAGGCTTTACAAGCATTCCATCGTCACCGTCGGCGCGGCGGCCGTCGAAGCGATGTCGCATATCCACGCCGACCTCTACTTCATGGGCGTCACCGGCGTCCATCCCACTGCCGGCCTCACCACCGGCGATTTCGAGGAAGCCCACATCAAACGCGCACTCGCGGCGCGGGCGGCGGAAACGGTAGTGCTGGCGTCGGCGGCGAAACTGAATGCGGCGTCGGCTTACCGGATAGGCGGCATCGAGCTTGCACAGACTCTCATCGTGGAAGGCGCGGCTGGGACGAAGCTGACCGAACCCATCGAACAGGCCGGCGTCACCGTGCTGCGCGCCTGACAATGCAGGGCATTGTTTCTCGGCTGCGTTACGGCGTAATGCGCCGAAAAATACGTTCGCGGTCGCGTAATTGAGTTTTCGCGATAAAGGGAATAGCGTAGAAAGATGCGCTGCACGCGGTCAACAGCCAAGCGTCGATGTCCGTTGTACCTGTCAAATCAGCGAACATTTTTTTCCTGGAGAAGGTCGTGAATCGCCTCAAGGCTCTTATCGCGCTGTCGCTCGTGGCGAGCGCCGGCTTTGCCGCCAATGCTCATGCCTGGGGCCGCGTCGGCGTGTGGATTGGAGGTCCCGCGTATTACCCGTATCCGGTGGCGCCCGCGCCGTATTACTACTATCCGCCGCCGCCCGTCTACGTTGCGCCGGTCGCGCCTCCCGCACCGGTCCAGTATGTCGAACAGGGCCAGCCCGCCGCCGATCCGGGCGCGCCCGCCCAGCAGCCCGGCATGTGGTACTACTGCGACCCGGCGAAGGCGTATTACCCCTATGTCAAGCAGTGCGCCGCACCGTGGCATCCCGTTCCGGCTACGCCGCCGTCGCCGAACTGATGCGGCGCGTGCCGGCATCGTCAATCTCAGGAACTTGCAAGCATCCATGAACATCACCAGGCTCGCCCTGCTTTCCGCGGCACTCGGCCTTTCGGCCTGCACCGTGATGCCCACCGGTCCCAGCGTGATGGCGCTGCCGGGCAGCAATAAAACCTTCGACCAGTTCCGCGCCGACGACACCTCATGCCGTCAGTTCGCGCTCCAGCAAACAGGCGGCGTCGACGCCAATCAGGCAGCAACCACCAGCGCGGTGGGCAGCGCCGTGGTCGGCACCGCGCTCGGCGCGGCGGCGGGCGCGGCGTTCGGCGGCGGCCCGGGCGCGGCGATCGGCGCGGGCGCGGGTCTGCTCACGGGCAGTGCGTTCGGTTTGGGGGCGTCGCAGACGTCCGGCTATAACGTGCAGCAACGCTACGACTATTCTTATCTGCAATGCATGTATGCAGCGGGCGACAGGGTACCTGTGCGCGGCGCCATGCGCACCATCCAGCAGCAGCCTGCGGGCGCGGCCTATACCACGCCGCCGCCACCGCCGCCCCCGCCGGGCTGGCAGCCGCCGCCGGGTTCTTACTAGACGTTCGGCCAGCAGACTTCACCGCCGCCAGCGCCAGCCTTTGCCGCCGGCATTGAGCGGCGCGTCGGGTACGAATGCGGGCGCCACCAGCAGCCCCGTCACCCAGCCGACGTAAAACCGCGCGTCGCTCCAGAACTCCGACTGCTCGTAGACCCGAAACGCCTGCACGTGCGCGAGCCACAGCACGAGTTGCAGCGCGCCGCTCAACACGAGCCAGGTGAGCGCGATCACGCCAGTAGCCCGCGCGCAGCGCCGGAAGGTGGTCGCGTCCCATTGCTCTCCTACGATGACGCACCCTGCAATCAACACGAAGATTGCCGGGATGAGACTCGTCACGAGCACGTTGGTATTCCATCCGCTCACCACGCCGACAATCCCGCTGACGATCACCGCGCTTCCCGCCACTGGCCACGCGAGCCATGCCGGACTGCGCGCGACCAGCCACGCGATGGTGATGAGAAACGGCGTAATCGCCCATTGCACGGCTTGTGCGACGGCCTTGGCGAGATTCTCGCCCGCCTGCGCGTTGCCGTGACTCGCCGCGACATACACGGTGATCGCCTCGTGCACGCACACCGCGACGACCGCAAAGCCGAGTGCCTCGCACGCGGCAAAAGCGGGCGATTTCTCCGCGTGCTGAGGCGTATCGCCCAGACTGCGCAGCCGTTCCAGCACGGGCTCGACGAAAAAGGCCAGGATCGCGCCGATCAGCAGCGCGGCGGCGGCGTCGGTCAGGGAAAAATGGCCGAAGAGCGAGAACAGCCCTTGCCACAGGAATTCGGGCGCGGCGGCGCAGACGGCGACCCACAGCGCGAAGAAGAACCCGTTCGATGCACGTCTGAGCGGCATGGCCACCTCGATGCGTCTTACTGCGCTGGCAGGGAAGCGTCCTTCACGCACTGGATCAGCGCAGCGCGCACACGCTGGCGCAAATCCACGGGAATCGAAAAACATTCGTAGGCGAGCGCCTGCGCCACGGTCACGATCTTCATGTCTTCGTAGCGCCGCCGGCTTTCGATCATCGCCTCGAACGCGTTGGCGCGCGCGTTGATCTCGATCGGATCGGCGTCGACCAGCAGGACGGCGTGAGCGAGCACGGCATAGAGCGGCGTGTCGTGACTGCTTTGCGGCACGCGCCGCCAGTATTGCGCGGTGCCGGCAATTTTGCGCGCTTCGTCGCCGGGGCCCCACGCTAGATTGAAGCGGCCGTCGCAGAACGACCCTTCCACGGCCTGCCAATGCGTCAGCACGCCGAGCGGCGTGAGCGCGTCGGCGAGCAGGCGGCACAGGTGTTCGTAAATGCCTTCGGACAGCGCACCCATCGGCGCGCGCACCGGATAAGCCAGGCTCAGGTTGAGAATGCCCGGTCCCTGCGGCACCAACCCGCCGCCCGACAGACGCAGCCACACCGGACAGCCGCGCCGGGCAAACGCCTCGCGCGCATCGGCGAGCGCCGGGTAGCGCTGATAACTGCGCGGCACGATCAACGAGACGGGCGCCTCCCACACCTGCGCGACGGGCTCGCCCGCCGCGGCGCGCGCGAGCAGCGCTTCCTCGGCGTGCAGCGGATCGCCGGAAGGAGGCACCGCAGTGGAATCGATCAGTTCGAAGGACATGGAATCGATCTCGGAATGCGCCGCAAGCGACGCCATCCCGGCATGGTAGCCAATAACCGCGCGACACGGCGCCGCCCCGCCGGCAGCCTTCTCCGGCGGGGCGCGCGCATCAGCTGCGTTTGCTGACATGCTCCTTCAACAAAGCATTCACTTCGTTGGCTTTCTCCATCTGGCTCATATGCCCGGCGTCCTCGAACACGCGGACGGTCGCGCCTTCGGGTGCATTTTTCGCGTGCGCGGCGGGAATGATCTGGTCCTGCGCGCCCCAGATCACGAGCACCGGCTTGGCCGTCGACGCCAGCTTGCCGCCGGGCTGCGCCGCCTGCCTGCCGTTCGCGAACAAGCCGGCATTCAGCGACGTGAGCGCTTCGCTGACACCGTCGAGCCGCTTGTACTTCAGCAGGTCGTCGAGCATTTGCCGGCTCACCAGTTCCGGATTCGCGAACAGCAGTTCGACCACCGGTTTCAGTTCGCGCCGCGACTCGGCCGTGACGAAACCTTCGGTGTAGGCGTTGTTGATCTCATCGCCGAAACCGGACGACGAAATCAACGCCACCGATTCCACCCGCTCCGGCAGATCCACCGCCATCTGCGCCGCGATGCCGCCGCCCATCGAATGGCCGACGAGATGCGCGCGGTCGAGCTGCACCGCGTCCATGAACTTGCCGACGAAACCCGCGAGGTCCGCGAGCGTCGTGCCCGGCACCTTCGGCGTCGATTGCCCGTGGCCCGGCAGATCGAGCGCGAACACGCGGTGCTTGTCGGCGAGCGCATCGAGATTGAAGAGCCAGTTGTCGAGGTCCCCGCCGAAGCCGTGGATGAACAGCACCGCCGGCCGGCTCGCATCGTCGCCGCCGCGCGATGCATAGCGCACGCGGATGCCGTCGACATCGACGAAATGATAGGCCGACACTTCCTCGCCCTCTTCCTCGTCGTCGGCGGGCGTCACGTAGGAGGACACATACGCGTCGATATCGGCGTCGCTGACTTCAGCGGGCGCGAGCACGCCGAGCAGCGCCTTCACCGGCAGCGTATCGCCCGCCGACGCCACCCGCCGCCGCAGCAAGCCGGCGTCCGGCGCCTCGACCGCGTTGGCGATCTTGTCGGTTTCGACATCGAGAATCGGCATGCCGACGGTGATCTCCGTGCCCTCCTCCACGAGCCATTCATTGACCGTGCCTTCCTTCATCGACAAGCCCCACTTGGGCATCACGATCGGTGTGATTGCGGCCATCAGTGCTTTCCTCCCTTCATGGTCTTTCGGGCGGCGTCGGCGATCTGCGCGGCGTTCGGGATGTAGAGATCCTCGAGCGTCGGCGAGAACGGCACCGGCGTATGCGGCGCACATACCATCTCGATGCCCGCCTTCAATGCGCCGAACGCCTGCTGCGCAACCTGCGCGGAAATATCCGTGGCGATGTTGCAGCGCGGATTCGCTTCATCGACGACGACCAGCCGCCCGGTGTTCTCCACCGTTTCCAGCACGGTGTCGATATCGAGCGGCGACAGCGTGCGCAGATCCACGACTTCCGCTTCGATGCCTTCCTTCGCGAGCGTCGCGGCGGCTTCGAGCGCGCGATGCACCATCAGTCCATAGGTGACGATGGACACGTCCTTGCCGTCGCGCACGACGTTCGCTTCGCCGAACGGAATCGCGTATGAGTTCTCGGGCACTTCGCCTTCGAAGCCGTAGAGATTCTTGTGCTCGCAGAAGATGACCGGATCGTTGTCGCGGATGGCCTGGATCAGCAGGCCTTTGGTGTCATAAGGCGTCGACGGGCACACGACCTTCAGCCCCGGAATATGCGTGAACAGCGACGTCAGCATCTGGCTGTGCTGGGCGGCCGCACGGAAACCCGCGCCGACCATCGCGCGGATCACGACAGGCGTTTCCGCCTTGCCGCCGAACATGTAGCGGAACTTGGCGGCCTGATTGAAGATCTGGTCGAAGCACACGCCCATAAAGTCGATGAACATCAGCTCGGCGACCGGACGCATGCCGCACGCCGCCGCGCCGACCGCCGCGCCCACATACGCGGACTCGGACAACGGCGTGTCGAGCAGGCGGTCGCCGTGCTTCGCATAGAGTCCCTTCGTCACGCCGAGCACGCCGCCCCACGCGTCCTTTTCGCCATCCGCGCCGGCGCCGCCGACGATATCCTCACCCAGCACGATCACACTCGGATCGCGCTGCATTTCCTGATCGAGCGCTTCGTTGATCGCCATCTTCATGCTCAGTTTGCGGGCCATGATTGTCGTCTCCAGGAATCAATATTTGACGTAGACATCGGTGAGCAGATCGGCGGCGGTCGGCAGTGGCGCGTCCTTCGCTTCCTGCACCGCGCGGTCGATCAACGCGGCGACTTCCTTGTCGATCGCATCGAGTTCCGCCGGAGCAATCACGTCCGCCTGCGTCACGGCCTGCGCGAACTTCTTCAGGCAATCGCGGTTCGAGCGAATCTCGTCGAGCTCGCCCGGCGCGCGATAGGTCTGCGCATCGCCTTCGAAGTGGCCATAGAAGCGGATCATCTTGCATTCGAGCAACGCCGGGCCGCCGCCTTCACGCGCGCGCCGGATCACTTCGCCCGCTGCTTCATGGACCGCGAAGAAATCGGTGCCGTCCACCGTCACGCCGGGAATGCCGAAGCCCGCCGCACGGTCCACGTAGCTGTCCACGGCCGTGCCGTAGTCGCGCGCCGTCGATTCCGCATAGCCGTTGTTCTCGATCACGAAGATCACCGGCAGATTCCACACGGCCGCGAGATTCAGGCTTTCGAGGAAGGTGCCCTGGTTCGACGCGCCATCGCCCGCGAAGGTGATGCCGACCTCGCCCTTGCCGCGGAACTTCGCCGCGAGCGCCGCGCCGCAGATCAGCGGCGCGCCCGCGCCGAGAATGCCGTTCGCGCCCATCATTCCTTTCGACAGATCCGCGATGTGCATCGAGCCGCCCTTGCCGTTGCACGAACCGCCCTTCTTGCCGTAGATCTCCTTCATCATCGCGACCGGGTCCACGCCCTTGGCAATGCAGTGCCCGTGTCCACGATGCGTGCTGGCGATGCGGTCGCCATCGTTCAGATGGCTCATGATGCCGACGCCCGCGGCTTCCTCGCCCGCATACAGATGCACGAAGCCGGGAATGTCGCCGCGGCCGAAATCGACGTGCAGACGCTCCTCGAAATCGCGGATCGTGCGCATCTTGCGATAGACGCTCAACAGTTCGTCCTTCGAGAGCGGCAAGCCGCCCGCATGCTGCGTTGCTGTCATCTCTGTCTCCTTGGGGTGGGTTCAGCGGGTATGACGCATGGGCTGGCGCATCAGCCCGGACGCCGCCGCGTAACGCATGCACGCAGCCACGTCGATACTGCGAAAAGCGTTCTCCCTCAGCGTGACGGTCACTTCGTCATCGGGACCGAAGGCCAGCTCCCGTTCACCGTCGAGCGCGACGATGCCCGTGCGCTGTCGCACGCGATGCGGCACGCCATCGGCGAGACGCGTCCAGCTTGCGATCGGCACGGACTCCATCAGCCCGGGCGCGATCGGCGCGCACAGATCGAACTCGCCTTCGCCGGGCGCGGCGAGCTGCACCGCGAGTCCGCCGCGATCGTGACGGCCGAGCGGTTCGAGCAGCCCCGCGATAGCCGACATGCCGATCGCCTGCGGATCGGCATAGGACACGTAGACGGCGGCGAGCGTCTCGATCTTCCACAGCGCCCGCGCGCCGATGAAATGCTCGTGCGAGATGACGGCGTCGACCAGCGCGATGTCGTGGCGCACGGCGCCGTCGCGAGCGCGAATCTCGATATCGAGCCGCTTGTTCGACGCCAGCGCTTCGTGCGCCGGCACGCGCGCGGTGGCATAGAGGCCGGTCGCGAGACCGGAGATGGTGGGCTCGCGCATTTCCGGATACGCGTTGTTCGTGCCGGTGGAAAGCCCTGCGAGCGGCACCTGTCCGCACTCGCGCACGACCGCGCGATGCGTCCCGTCGCCGCCCAGCACGAGCAGCGCATCGACGCCCGCTTCGCGCATCATGCGCGCGGCGCGGAAGGTGTCGTCGACGCGCGCGGTCACCGGCATGTCGAGGAACTCGACGGCGGCGAGTCCGGCATCCGGACCCTGCTTGCGCGCCAGATGCCGTTGGAGCATGACCTTGAGGCCTTCGCGGTCGGGCATCATCAGCACGCGCGGCACGCCGCTCGCCGCCAGCGAGGACAGCAGCCGCAACACGATGTTCACGCGGTCGGCGAGTTGCAGACTATTGGCGTTGGCGATGACGCGCCGGATGTCCCGCGCCGAAACCGGATTGGCGATGATGCCGACGAGCGGCGTTGCGCTGACACGCATGCCTGTGTCTCCGTTCTGTGTTTTGTGCGGCGGATAGAGGCAAGCGTTATGCCAATTGGACGAAGGGGTTCAGCGGGGAAAAAGCGCGGGAATACCCGCGGAAATCGCGGGTGTAACGCGTGCCGCCGTGACAGGTGTCACAGCGGCAGGTGTCTCACGGTGGACAGGCGTATCGCGCGGGTTCAGTGGCCGTCGCGCTGATTGGGCGACTGGATGCCATAGCGCGCCATGCGCCGGTACAACGTCATGCGGCTCACGCCGATCTGTCGCGCCACCGCGCTCAGATTCCAGCTCGCCGCGCGCAGGTACTGCATCAGCAGCATGCCTTCGGGCGGCAGGCGATGCGGATCGAACGCCTCGACGGCGCGCGGCGCGTCGTCCGGCATCGCGACGTGGCTCAGGCCTTCCGGCAGATCGTCGATCTCGATCACAGCGTTCGAGCACACCGCGCGCGCATAGCGCAGCGCATTGCACAACTCGCGCAGATTCCCCGGCCAGTCATGCCGATGCAGCCGCTCGCGCGCGCCCGGCGAAAGCGTCACCGTTGGACGCGCGCTGTCGTCGCCTTCTTCGAGAAACTTGCGGATCAGCCAGTCGAGATCGGTGCGCTCGCGCAGCGGCGGCAACGTGAAACGCGCGCCGTTCAGCCGGTAGTACAGATCTTCGCGGAAACGCCCGTCCTGCATGAGCGCATCGAGCGACTGATGCGTCGCCGAGATCACGCGCACATCGACCGACACGGGCCGCGATGCGCCGATCGCCAGCACCTCGCCCTCCGCCAGCACGCGCAGCAGACGCGATTGCAGTTCGCGCGGCATGTCGCCGATTTCATCGAGGAACAGCGTGCCGCCATCGGCTTCCTGGATCAGGCCGCGCTTCGCCTTCGCGCCCGCGCCGGAAAAGCTGTTCGGCAGATGGCCGAACAGTTCGCTTTCGATCAGCGTCTCCGGAATCGCCGCGCAATTCACCGCGACGAACGGACCCGTGCGGCGTGCGCTCGCACGGTGCAGTGCCTTCGCGAAGAACTCCTTGCCGCTGCCTGTTTCGCCATTGACGAGCAGATTGATCGGCGCATCGGCGAGCTTGGCCGCGCGTTCCAGCTGCCGCGTCAGCGCCGCATCGCCGCCGCAGAGCGCGGCAAGCGGCGCGGGTACGTCCACGATGCGCGGTCGGCTCGCGCTCGTCGCCGGCGCGATGCACGGCGCGGGAGGCATCACGCTCAGGTAAAGAAACGCGCCGGTTTTCGCGAGCGGCACCGCGCGCAGTTCGCTCGGCCTTGAATAGACGAAGCGGCCGAGTTCTTCGAGACGCGCGTCGAAGAGCGTGTCGAACGGCACGCCGATCAGCGACGCCGCCGGTTCACCCGGCGCGATCGGCCGGCCGATTTCCGCCGCCAGCATGGTATGCGCGCGCCGGTTATGGCCGACGATGCGTCCGCCCGCATCGAGCGCGATCAGGTATTCAGGATCGACGTCGACGAATTCCGGCGACGCGTTCAGCTTCAGGATCCAGTCCTGCCGATGCGTGCGCAGGAAGTTGGCGTTCTCGATGTGCCCCGCGTAAATGCGCACGAGTTGCAGCGCGAGGTTCTGGCTGTCGCGCGCTTGCGGCGATACGAGCGCGGAGATATCGAGGATCGCGGAAAGCGCGCCGCGCGAATCGTAGAGCGGGGCTGCCGTGCAGGTGAGCGGAATGTGCGTGGCGTCGAAATGATCGAGCTGATGGACGGTCAGCGCCTGTCCCGTGGTCAGCGCAGTGCCCACGGCGCACGTGCCCGCGCCCGCTTCGCTCCACTCCGCGCCGAGATAGAGGCCCGCGCGGCGCAAGGCGGCATCGGTGTTGGCATCGCCGATGTAGTCGACGGTCACGCCCAGCGCGTCCGTCAGCAAGACGACGTAGCCCATGCCGGCCACTTGCTCATACAGCGTCTCGAGACCGTGACGGGCGATGCGCGCGAAGTCGTCGATACGCTGCTGATGTTCGCGCAGCCGGGTCTGCGGCAGGATGCGCGCCTCCTGCATGCGCGACGGGTCGAGTCCGTATTGATGCACGCAACGCCGCCAGGACGATTCGATGATGCTTTCGTGCAAGCGCTGCTGGGCCAGCGACTGTGCCCGCGTGGTGGCCGCGACGACTGCCTCGATGTGCTCGCGTTGCCGCATGTCCATGCGTGCTCTCCTTGGTGTCTCCAGCGTCGGGCTTTTATGGGCGCGGGCAGCGCGCTTTGCTTTGATCGCCCCGGGTCAGTCGTGTTGTGGTGTGCTGTGTCGTGCCGGGCCGCCCGCACGCGGATTTCACCGATTCGCACGGGCGTGTCTCAGGCCATATGATGCTCGAATCGGCAGGACGCGTCATGCGGCAGGAGCGCTGCGCCGCAACATGCCGTCGGACAATACGGAGACTCAGGATGACGAAGATCGCCTACGAAGATTTCGAGCGACAGGTCGTGCAGCATCACCTCATCAAGGGCAACGTGTACGAGAACGGGGCGGCGCTCGTCGAGCGCGCCAATCAGTGGATTGCGGAGCATGGCGCGGATGTGCTGAACGTCGAGAGCCTCTCGACGTTCGGCGCCGGCGACGATACCAGCGTGAGCCACTGGTATTCCGGTATTCGCGTCTGGTATCGGATCGGGTAGCGGCTCGGGTGGCAGCTCGGGTGGCGGCTCAGGAAGCGGCTCGATCAGCCGCGGCCGACGAACGGCATTTTCGTCGCCATCACCGTGTGGAACAGGACGTTTGCCTCGAGCGGCAGGTTCGCCATGTAAAGCACCGACTGGCCGACGATCTTCACGTCCATCATCGCTTCCACCGCGATCTCGCCGTTCGCCTGCGGCACGCCTTTCGACATGCGCTCCGAAAGCTCCGTCATCGCGTTGCCCACGTCGATCTGACCGACCGCGATGTCGTATTTCCGACCATCCAGCGAAGCGGTTTTCGTCAGGCCCTGAACCGCGTGTTTCGTCGCGGTGTAGGCCGCCGAATTCGGGCGCGGAGCGCTGGCGGAGATCGAGCCGTTGTTGATGATGCGGCCGCCCATCGGCGTTTGCGCCTTCATCGTGCGGAACGCCTGCTGGAGGCAATAGAACATGCCGTTCAGATTGATGTCGACGACATTGCGCCATTGCTCCGGCGTCCAGTCCTCGAACGGTCCGGGCGGGTTGGTCACGCCGGCATTGTTGAACAGCAGATCGACGCGGCCAAAATGCTGCACCGCCGTCTTGAAGCACTGCTCCACCGATTGCGGGTCCGACACGTCCGTCGGCACGGCGAGCGCGCGACCGGCGGCGTCGGCTTCTTCGATCACCGCTTGCAGCGGCGCCGGGCGACGTCCCGCCAATACGACCGACCAGCCGTCGCCGAGAAGGGCCAACGCCGCCGCCCGGCCAATTCCGCTACCCGCTCCGGTGACGATGGCGATTCGTTGAGACTGGTTGGCTGCGTCGGACATATCGGCGTTCTCCTGTTGTTGGGCGCGCAACAGCTGCGCGCTGAATTTGGGAGAACATTATCGCCGCGTTCGCACGGTTCCAGCGGATTCAGCGATTACGCGAAGCTTCCGTCGTGACAGGGCCGGCCGTCGTCGTGTTGTGCGCGTCGCGTCCGTCGCAGAAAACAGCGGTCATCAGCATCGGCACGACTTGCTTCACCACGGCCGTGCTGCCGGATTCCCGCACCTTCGCCTCCACCGTTTCCGCGGCCCCGAGGACCACGACGCCGTATGAAGAATCACTGACCGGCTGTCCGCTGCCGCGCTTGAACATGTCGTCGTCCTGCTGATAGCCCAGCACGGCGAAGACGCGGAAACCGTAAGCGGTGAGCTGACTGCCTTGCATCGGCTTGAAAGCGTTGACGGAGTTGGATTCGACGCGCATCGGACGCGCGTCGATGGATTTGTCGGCGACCAACGGCGCGATAAAGCGGTGCGCGCTGGATTTGCAGTCGAGCTGACTGTCGAGCGGGGTGGCTTCGCACAGGCTGGGCAGCAGTCCCCCGACCACGGCAGCGCATGCGGTGAGCATTGCGAGAGGAGCGGTTTTCATGGCAGCGATAAAACCTATCGGTTTGTAGGCCAACACAGATGCACGGGCACCCGCATCGATGCAATAAGCGAGCCAGCGAATCGGCTCACACGTTGCGCAGCGCTGCATGCTTCCCGCAAGGGGCATGGCTTCTTGTTGATCGGTTGAATTCTTTGTCGGGGCGCTTCGCTCTGACCTCGTGCTCGTAGTGTGAATCCTACAATCGTTTTAGTAGTCGAGGTCTGGACAGAATCTGCGTTTCGACACGCCGAGTCTGTTCGAGATCCCTCAATTTTTGCGCGGGGAGATGTCGGTTCGATGACCCTGCGCGCGACAGTGGTGCGAAACGGAAATCCAGCGACTTGGTTATATTCTGCGATTCGACCCTCAGAGGACTTTCAATGACCGCGCTCACCGATTTTCCGATCACCCAGAAATGGCCCGCTCAGCATCCGGAGCGCATTCAGCTCTATTCGCTGCCGACGCCGAACGGCGTCAAGGTTTCCATCATGCTCGAGGAAACCGGACTGCCTTATGAACCGCATCTGGTGCGTTTCGACGCAAACGATCAGTTGTCGCCGGAATTCGTTTCGCTGAATCCGAACAACAAGATTCCCGCGATCATCGATCCGAACGGACCGAATGGCGCGCCGCTTCCGCTGTTCGAATCCGGCGCGATCCTGGTTTATCTGGCGGCGAAGAGCGGGCAACTGATGCCCGACGACATCGCGAAGCGCTATGAAACGCTGCAATGGCTGATGTTCCAGATGGGCGGTGTCGGGCCGATGTTCGGGCAGGTCGGGTTCTTCAACAAGTTTGCCGGCAAGGAATACGAGGACAAGCGGCCGCGTGCGCGGTATGTCGCGGAGTCGAAGCGCCTGCTCACGGTGCTCGATCGACAACTCGAAGAGCGCGAGTGGATTATCGGCGACGAATACACGATCGCCGATATTTCCATCTTCCCGTGGGTGCGCAATCTGGTCGGATTCTACGAGGCGCGCGAGCTCGTTGATTTTCACGAGTTCAAGAACGTCGAGCGCGCCCTCGACGCGTTCTTGCAGCGCCCAGCCGTAATACGCGGTCTCGACATTCCGAAGCGGGGATAAGACGTTTTCAGAATGCTTTCGGACTAACCGGGAGGTTGTCGAAAGCGACGCTTTCCAAGCGGATGACACGGTTCGGACAATAGGTTCACAATCGGCAGACGTCCGTCGCGCAAGATTCAAACGTCGCAAGAATAGTCTTGCGCGTCAACGTCTTGCGCAACGAATGCCCAGGATATCCACACGCTTGTGCTCGGATTCTGGGGATAAGTCTTCTCGCTCGCTGCAATGCCGTTGATCCGTTTCCGAAGCCGAGGTGGACACACCCATGAACGCCCTCTCCCGCTCTACGCTCTCGCCGCTACGCCGTGTGCGCCGATTCGTGCTGCTGTCGTCCATCGGACTTATTGGTATCGCAGCGCACGCGCAGGCGCCCTGTCCGGGCTATGTCGAAACGGATTCCGGCAGCGCCTTCGATCTCGCTTCGATCATCCGGGACGCCGGCTCGCCGCAATCCGCGCTGGGCAGGCTGCGTGATGCGGTCGCCAAAGTCGATGCGGGCGGCGGCTGTTCCAGATTCCGCGACCAGCACGCATGCGAAGAGACGTTGACCCTCGCTCACAAGGCGATCGTCGCGCTCGAATCATGCTCGTCTCCTGGCGGCGCGAGGGGTTCGGCGCACGGCTGATGAGATTGCGGGCATAAAAAAACGCGTGCCGCCCGGTGAGGCGGCACGCGTTCAGTCTCGGCTTGCCCGGACCGAAGTCCGGACGGTTCGAGCGCTTAGCGATCCAGGAAAGGACGCAGCTTGTCGGCGCGGCTCGGATGCATAAGCTTGCGCATCGCCTTGCTCTCGATCTGGCGAATACGCTCGCGCGTGACATCGAACTGCTTGCCCAGCTCTTCGAGTGTATAGTCCGACGCCGTATCGATACCGAAACGCATGCGCAGCACCTTTGCTTCACGCGGCGAGAGTGCGTTCAACGCATCGTCGATGGCGGCGCGCATGTTCGCGTGCACCGCAGCCTCGGCCGGCGACGTCGCGCCCTGATCTTCGATCATGTCGCCCAAGGTTGCATCGGCATCTTCGCCGACCGGCGTTTCGAGCGACACCGGCTGCTTCGCAATCTTGAGAATGCCGCGAATCTTTTCCTCGGGCATTTCCATGCGCTCGGCCAGCACCGACGGATGCGCTTCCTGACCGGTCTGCTGCAGGATCTCGCGCGAAATACGGTTCAACTTGTTGATCGTTTCGATCATGTGAACCGGCACGCGGATCGTGCGCGCCTGATCGGCCAGCGAACGCGTCACGGCCTGACGCACCCACCACGTTGCGTAGGTCGAGAACTTCCAGCCGCGACGATATTCGAACTTGTCCACTGCCTTCATCAGTCCGATGTTGCCTTCCTGGATCAGATCCAGGAACTGCATGCCGCGATTGACGTACTTCTTGGCGATCGAGATCACGAGACGCAAGTTGGCTTCGATCATCTCGCGCTTGGCCTGACGCATCTTCAACTCGGCAGCCGTCATCTGACGGTTGATCTGCTTCAGTTGCTTGAGCGGCATTTGCACGATGCCTTCGATGTCGATGAGCTTTTGCTGCTCAGCCTGAATGGCCGGCAAGCTGCGCTCGAGCGACGCGCCATAATGCTTCGACGCCGCCGCCGTACGCGTGGTCCATTCGAGATCCGTTTCGTGGCCCGGGAACGACTCGACAAACTTCTCGCGCGGCATGCCGCACCGGTCGACCGCGATAGCCAGCACGCGACGCTCGATCTCACGCACCTGCGCGACTTGCTGATGCACGTCGGCGCACAGGCGGTCGATGGTCTTGGCCGTGAAACGGATAGAACCGAGCTCGCGCTGGATTTCGGCGCGCGCCTTTTCCACCCCCTTCGACGCGACCACGCCCGAACCCTTCGGATGACTTGCCTGTTCGGCGAGTTCGCTGACGCGTGCGAAGATGGCGAGGCAATCGGCCTTCAGCTGCTTCAGGCGCGCTTCGTTCGATGCGCCGGCATCGTCACCGTCGAGATCATCTTCGTCATCCGAATCTTCGTCGGATTCATCGGTATCCGTATCGATTTCGGCTGAATCGGCGGTGTCGGAAGGAGACATGTCCGCGTCCTCCGTATCTTCTTCCTTCAAGCCGTCGACCAGGTCGTCGATCTTCAGCTCGCCCGCCTCGACTTGCGCCGCGTCCGCGAGAATGCTTGCGACCGTCGACGGACAGGCGGCAATGGCCTGAATCATTTCGTGCAGACCGTCTTCGATGCGCTTCGCGATGGCGATTTCGCCCGCGCGCGTGAGCAGCTCGGTGGCGCCCATTTCGCGCATGTACATGCGGACGGGGTCGGTGGTGCGGCCGAATTCGGAATCGACGGTGGAGAGCGCGTTTTCCGCTTCCTCGTCCGATTGCTCGTCGGTGACGACGCTCGGCGCGGCGTCGTTCAGCAGCAGCGTTTCAGCGTCCGGAGCCTGCTCGTAGACCGCGACGCCCATGTCATTGAATGTGCTGACGATGGTTTCCATCGCTGCGGTTTCAGCGAAATTGTCCGGCAGGTGGTCGCTGATTTCAGCGTGCGTGAGATAACCGCGTTCCTTGCCCAGCTGGATGAGCGCGCGCATCTGGCGTTGACGCTCTTCATTCTGCTCTGCGGTCATTGCGACATCGGGCTGCGTCGTGCCGGCCTGGCCCTTGCCTTTGTTCGCCCGTCGTCCTGGCGACTTGCGCGCCGGCGCGACGATGTCCAGCTCCGAATCTTCCCGATCAAAACTTGCCATACTTTCTCCTCGACAGGTTTGCTCGGCGACGACAGATCCCCGGGAGCGAGCGTTACGGCTCGCGATGATTTCGATGACAGCTTCGACCACGGACGGCTTGCTGAAAATCGCATCGAGCAAAACACGCAGACCGCATTCACGTGCGGCCGCGCTTTTCAAACGCCCTCTCAGACGCAACCTTAGAGTGTATCAGCTTCTGTTGCGTCGCAGCAGGTATTCTGAAAACTTTTGTCGGTGACGTTTGGCTGACCTCTTCGCCTGACGTCGCAAGGAAATCGGTTAAAGATCAGCGGGAGTCAACCCCACGGGCGTTTGAAATGGGGTTGGATCACGCTGAAGCACGGCGACGCTGGATACTTGTCGCAAAAGCTCGCTCAATGGCCTGCGAGCGCTTTCGAGCAAGGCGGATGATGCAACGGGTGCAATGCCTGCCCTCGCCGTCTTAGTTGGGGCAATTCCGGCTTGCTTCAAGCGGAGGAATTGTCTGAGATCGCGCATGTGCTGTTCTGATCCAGACGGAGCGGATTTCGACTGTGGGGAGGTGCTTAACCGCGGCGTGTCATGGAGTGAGTGCGCGGCTTCCATGGCGACGATACGCCCGGCTTCCATCGCGGCGACGAAGTCCTGAGTCCAGTTGCCGGCGTGCACACGGGGACGGGCTTCATCGCGATGATGGATCGTGACGGAGGTGGCGTCGGTCGACACATGATACGTGCGCATTCCATCGCGGCTCGCGAACGCCTGTCCGGCGAGGTGAACGACCGTGCGCTCGACGTGCAGCGCGCGATCGTGATGCTGTTGGTCGGATTCTGCAGCGGCGCGCTGCGTGCGCAGCCGATACGCGAAATCGACCGGTGCTCGTAGCAGCGTACGCAGGTAACTGATCGGATGGGTGGCCCGGCGCAGGTGTTGCCAGCTGGCTTCGACGACATCGGAGAGGAGTTTCCCGGAGCGCTTCGCTTCGCTCATGAGTTTGAAAATCAGGAATTCACGAAATCCCAGCGGCAACAGGCGTTGAAGGTCTGAGGGGATGCGTCCTGGTTGTCTCTTTTGATGAGTAGGGTTTAGATCCTTATATATAGCTCCGTCTGCCAGCGTGGCACACGGCGGTGCCAAAGAAAGCTCGGGGCAGGTGCCAACCGACTGCATCCGAGGGACAGTCGGCGAAGATTCGGAGTCGGCATCAGGTTCCACGAGACCAAGCAGATTTGCTGCTCTGGACGTCAGATGCAGATATGCCCTTCCGAAGAGTCCGGCGGAACCGTAGCGCATCTGTGGCGGCCGGCTAATGAAACCCGCGGATTCGAGGTCGTCGAGACTGCGATAGAACGTCCGCATGGATTGCATCGCCCGGCCAGTCAGCAACTCGCGACGGGCAAAGATGGCCGCAAACGGCTTGCTGGCGTCGACGGTGCGAGCGAGGGCAGCGAGCAAGGCTCGCGCACGAGCGGGGAGAGCGGAGGTGTGCGTCGCCCGATGTGCGGCACGGAAAATCACCCACGGAAGGTTGGAGCGGTCGCAAGCGTACTCGTCGAGTGCTTGTTGATCTTGCTCCACCGAGGGCAATTCGGATTTCTGCGGGCGAACAACCACCTCGCCTGCAACGGAATGTTGCGCGATACGCATATCAAGTACGTCCATTTCGAAAAATGGAAGACAAACGCTTGACTGCCTATCGCGTTCCGCTAAACTTCGAGGTGCGTACTCGTGACCCGATTGGCGTCGGGAAGCGGACCGGGCGACTTGCAGTAAAGCCCAATATTCAAAAGCCTTCGGTTGGCGCCGAAGGCTTTTGTCTTTCTAGCGTTTGCTATTTACATAGCGACCTCTTGTTTCTGAATAGCCAAATCATTGATTTCTAAAGAGTTTCTACTAGAGTCACAGCGCTGATTCTCTCTGAATCTGACTAAGTCGTTGATTTCAAAAGAAAACCTACTAGAGCTAATCGTGCTCTGAGTCGCGAAGCGTCTGGTTGATGAATTCGGCAATCCGTTGCCCCCACTGCTCCGCCTCTGTCGCATCCTTCTCAAAGAAGCGGACGCCCACCACGCCATTGCGTGTCGACACCTCGCATACCTTCCTTCTGCCGGCGCGAACGACGGTCGCGCTCGGTGACGCGACGCGTGGCTTTTCGGCGGCGAACGAGACTGCTTTGTCTTGCGTGAACGACTCGTCATCAACCAGGCGGCGCACCGCCTCGATCACCTTGTCCGCTTTGCCTGCTTCCGTCAGCGCCGCCAGTTTCTGCGCGGCATTGCTTCCGAGTCGTTCAGGCCGCTCTGCGAGCGCCATCTTGGCCGCATCGGGAAGGGCGTCGAAAGAAAAAATCCGCGTGACGTGGCTTTTGCTCAGTCCCGCGCTTTCTGAAATCTCCGTACGCGTCAGCCCGCTCAACTCCTGCAGTCGCTTGAAGTTCCAGTACTTCTCGAAGTCGGTGAGCGACGGCGAAAGCAGGTTCGAAAAGAACGCGGCGAATTCGATCTCACCCTCTTCGATCGACGCCACATTGGCCCGGATCGTCGTGCGGCCCAAGTCGCGATAAGCGGCAACCCGATTGTGTCCCGCAACGATCTCGTAGCGCGCATCGGGCAGCGCGCGCACCAGAATGGGCGTCGCGAGCGCATGCTGCGCCAGGTTGTTTTTCAGTTCCTGATATTGCTCAGCGGTCAGTTTGCGTCGTCTTCCGTCGATCTCGACAAGCGAGTCAAGCGGGACTTCTAACGCCGCGCGTTCCTCGAGCTGTACTTCAAGTTCCTTGATTCGTGCCTGCGCCGAATTAATGCGATTCTGCGCATCCATCAGTCGGCCCGGCGAAGTGCGCGCCTCCGCGTTGACTGGCCGCTGCTGTTGTGACGTCTCCGCCGGCTTGCTGCCGATGTTCGCTGTCTTCGCGAGGAGTCTGTCCCCGATACCCATTTAAACCTCCGTCTGATTCCAGGCGCGAACGAATTGCGCGTCGAGGTGTTCCGCGAGTCTGTCGAGCGGGTCTTTGAACCGGTTGTAGGCCGCTGTGCTGCCATCCGGTTTCGAAAGGTCATACACCGTAGACAATTGAGCCGATGCTCCCTTCGGCACGGTCGACTCCGGGATCTCGAACGGCAGTACGCGGTCGCCGTAAGCTTTTTGCAGCCAGCCACGCACGACGCGCGAGACGTCGTCCGACTTTGCCTTGGTCAGGATCACATTGACGAAGTCGAAGCGCTTCTGCTCGAGCACGCCCGGCAGCTTCTTCGCGATGTCCGCGAAGAGGTGCCAGAACTGGGTCGAGCTTGCGAAGTCGAGTGCCTCGGGCGGGCAGGGCAGCAGGATCGCGTCCGACGCAAGCAGCGCGTTGATCGTCAGGTAGCTGAGCGCAGGCGGCGTATCGATGATGACCGCGTCGTACTCCTCGGTCAGCGGCATCAGCCCTTTGCGGACGATCTCCCAAAATTCGAACGTACTGTCGTTCAGCACCTTTGCCGGAATCTCGAACTCGGCATCGAACAACGACGACGAAGCCGGGATCAGATCCAGGTTGTGCCAATACGTCTCCTGCACCGCGTACTGAAGCGTCTGCTGATCGCCATAGATCAGCGGCAGCAGCGTCTGGTCATCGGAAATTTCAGCGTCGGGCGCCCAGCCGCACAACTGCGTGGTGGTTCCCTGAGGATCACAATCGATGACCAACACCTTGCGCCCGAGCAGCGTCAGCGCTTGCGCTGCCGATACCGCGGTCGTGGTTTTGGCGACGCCACCCTTGAAATTCGCGACCGTGACAATTCGCCCGCGCTTCCCATCGGGCCGCCGAACGCGCTCCTTGGTCGAACGAATCCAAGTGAGCGCCTCCTCGAGCGTGAACTCCTTGCTTCGTCCGGCGCCTTTAGACGTGCCGGCGGGCAGGTCGCCCTTGGTCGTCAGGTACTGGAAGCGCTGCTTGTCGACACCGCACAGCGTCGCAACCTGCGAGCTGGTGAATGTTGGCGCGCTCTTGCGCGGATACGGCTCCAACATTGCATCGCGGATCTGATTAAGGATGTCAGTGGCTTGGGCGGCCACTCCCAAGAGCGTTTCGATCGAAACGGATTGATCGACTTCGGGAAGCCGAGCGCTTAGCATGGAATTCGCATCACTGGCGGGCCTGGGTAAGCAAACAATTCTTCGGTTTGTGGAAAACAAGCTGCAAACCGAAGAATAAACGTCGAACCGGTAAACCTCAAGTAAACTCTGAGGTACTTGAACGCCCGCAGCGGACATTTTTACAACGTCCGTCGCCCGAGTAAACACGAAATCGCGCCCCGTCTCCGTTTACCGGCCGCCGGACAGGTTGCGAAGCAGCGTTTCCAGTCCCAGGAGACGGCGAGGATCGTCGTGTTCGATGTAGAGCGCGGTGGTGAAACGGCTCGCATGGCCTAGCCCGACGCTGACTTCCTGCAGATGAACGCCGTGACTGAGCGCGTGCGTTGAGTGCGTGTGGCGAAGCCAGTGCGTGCTCGCGCCCTGCAAGGCGCGTCCGCTACCGGCGGCGCGCGCTTCGGCCTGAGCGGCCGCCCGGGAGAAAATTCCCTTGAATAGTTTGCCGATGCCGTCCGGCGTGATGGACCGACCGCCGCGCGCCTGGGCGAGCAGGGGCGTTCCAGCCGCGCAGGCGAGCGGCTCCGGCAAACCGCGAAGCGCGAGATTCTCGCGCAGCGTCTCGACGACGACCGCCGGCAGCAACACGCTCCTACGCGCCCCGCGCCCCGATTCGACGGCGAGCCGCCACACGACGCCGTCCACACCGTCGAGACTTCCGACGCTCAGTGCGCCGGTGCAGGCATCGGCCAGCTCGGTCCGCCGCAAACCGGTCGCGTATGCCAGCAGCAGGGCGAAGCGATCGCGATGTTCCTGGAAGCTGTAATCCGTCCGCGTAACGGACTCGAGCAGCCCGCGCCACTGTGCCTGATCGAGCGTGCGCTCCGAGGCGTCGAAAGCAGCCGGCGTCGCGACGCGCGCCACGCCGGCAAAGGGATTGGTGGCCAGATAACGCTCGCCGACGAGCCATTCGCCCATCGCAGTGAGAATGGAGCGCGCGGTTTCCCGGCTCCGCTCGGAAAGTGGCCCGGCAAATGGGCGCCAGTCCGAGAGCACGCGTTCGCCGCGCCGCTCGGAAATCCAGCGCGCCGGCGGCTGCGGGTCCGCAAGAAAACGGTCGATATAGTCCGCGCACGCTTGCGCATCGAGTGAAGAGAGCGCTTTCTCCCGCTCCAGCACGGCCCAGAGCAAGAGCCTTTCGGCCTCGCGCCGGTATGCACGGCGCGTGTGTTCACTGGCGGACCGGGCGTCGAGCCAGGCGAAAATGGCCCGGATATCCGTGTCGAAACGCGCGCCTGTCGCGGCTCGATTTGTCCCGTTGGATCCGTCGAGCGCCGTCGGCAGCCGCAGCGCTTCGAGCGGCGAGACCGTGAGGGTGAGCGGGGCGTGTTCTCCGTGGCCTGCCGGCGCGGGCTGCCACTGCCGGCGCGGCAACAGCGCACGTGGAGAAACCGAGTACTGAAGCGCCTGCTCGTGAAGCCGCAGCCAGTCGACGACCCGCTGCGCGCCCTTCGGCCCGAGCCGCGGCACGGACGCATACCACCGATGCCCGCGCTGCTCGACGCGCTCGATGACATCCACGACGGTCATCAACCCGGCCGCCGCCAGCCGGGCGCTGACCGCCGGCTCGAACCAGCCGTCGACGGGATGATCGGGCCGCGGCTCCTGAGCCAGGCTCGCTTCCATGCGCGCGAGCGCTTCCGCCTGACGCCGCCGCAGCCTGGCGTTCCGCGCCGCGCGACGATCGAGCGCGGGCGAACTGCCGGGCGGATACGCCTCCTCGAACAGCGCGAGCAATTCCGATTCGCCATAAACGCTATCCGGATCGATCCGTTCGCGGAATGCTTCGAGCGAAGGCGCCGCTGACTCAGCCGGCGTTTCAAACAGCGGAATGCTGCCTGGACGCAGCCGCAGAAGACGGGCGGCCTCGGTGTCCCGCGCCCGGCGCGCCAGGACGGAAAGCGTATCGCGCAGCGCTTCGATGAGGCGCCGCGTGATGCGCACATCGGTTCCTGCGTCGCCATAAGACGCGTGAAGCTGCGCCTCGGCGACGCCATCGAGATAACCGCGATACAGCGCGAAATGCTGGCGCGTCAGCCGACTGGGTCCGTGAAGCCGCCCGGGATGGGGGATGGCGGGTGTCGAAGCATGCCAAGACGGGGGCGTGTTCTTGGCCATTTATCCTTTCTTTTCAGTGATTTGCGGCGAGATTATCAAGCAGCTTCGAATTTGACAAGAAAAATCGCTACATCTGATAAGTGTGATTATCAGCTTCCCGATGCCGATGGCCGGCGAAAGCCCCTCGCTTGCCAGCCCCCAAGCCTCGGCGCATATTCGAGCAGGTCCAACCCGCCACGCCCGGAGGAAGCGAGCCGATGCTTGATCCCGTCCGCCACACGCCGAAGCCCTCGGAGCAGGATGTCGACGCGCGGCCCAGCCTGCCCGAAGTGTACGCATCCGTGCACGTTCCAACCGGCGGTCGATGGATTCGCCGTTTCCTTGCCTTCGCCGGTCCCGGCTACATGATTTCGGTCGGCTATATGGATCCGGGCAACTGGGCCACGGATCTCGCCGGCGGCTCGCGCTTCGGTTACACCTTGCTCGCGGTGATCTTGCTGTCGAACCTGATGGCGATCCTGCTGCAGGCGCTCGCCGTCCGCCTGGGCATCGCGACCGGACGCGATCTCGCACAGGCGTGCCGCGAACACTATCCGAAGCCCATGAACCTCGCGTTGTGGATCGCGTGCGAGGCCGCGATCATCGCCTGCGATCTGGCCGAGGTGATCGGCACGGCCATCGCGCTGCAACTGTTGTTCGGCATTCCGCTGATTGCGGGCGCGCTGCTCACCGCACTCGACGCCTTCCTGCTGCTCCTGCTGATCAACCGCGGCTTCCGGTTGCTCGAGGCCTTCGTGATCGCGTTGCTGGTGGTGATCGCCGGGTGCTTTGCGTTGCAGATCGCCGCCGCCGCGCCGCCGTTCAGCGACGTGCTGCGCGGTTTCGTGCCGACGCCGCGCATCGTTGCCGACCGCGAGATGCTGTATGTGGCGATCGGCATCCTCGGCGCGACCGTGATGCCGCATAACCTCTACCTGCATTCCTCGATCGTGCAGACCCGCGCCTACGGCAAATCGGTGAAGGCGCGGCGCGAGGCGATCCGCTGGGCAACCGTCGACAGCACGATCGCCCTGACGCTCGCCCTGTTCATCAACGCGGCGATCCTGATCGTGGCCGCCGCCGTCTTTCACGCGAACGGTCACGAGGACGTCGCGGAAATCGGCGATGCGTTCCGCTTGCTGTCGCCGCTGCTCGGCCTGGGCATTGCATCGACGCTATTCGCCGTCGCGCTGCTTGCTTCCGGCCTGAATTCGACCGTGACCGCGACGCTTGCCGGCCAGATCGTGATGGAAGGCTTCCTGCGCCTGCGCATTCCGAACTGGGCGCGACGCCTGATTACGCGGGCCATCGCCATCGTGCCGGTGGTCGTGGTGACGGCGCTGTATGGAGAGAAGGGCACCGGCCAGTTGCTGGTGCTGAGCCAGGTAATCCTGTCGATGCAATTGCCGTTCGCGGTCATTCCGCTCGTGCGTTTCGTCTCCGACCGCCGCAAAATGGGCGTCTTCGTCATTTCGCGCTGGACCAGGGCGCTGGCGTGGATTGTCGCGGGCGTGATCGTCGTGCTGAATGTGAAGCTGCTCGCCGACACGATCCTGCGCTGAACCTATTCCATATAGAGGGAAAACGCAGACCATGAGCGGCACGTTCATCGACATCACGCTTCGCGACGGGTCGTCCATGCCCGCCTACCTCACGCATCCGGCCACGGGGTCGGGCCCGGGCATCGTTCTGCTGCACGATGCTTCCGGCGTGGACGACTTCATCCGTCGCACCGCGGATCTCTACGCCGAGGAAGGCTACGTCGTGCTCGCGCCGCGCCTTCCCGCGCACGAGCCGCTGCCGGGCGGCGTGGCGGCGGAGAACGTCGCGGCGGTCGTCGAGAACCTGCGCGCCTTGCCGCAGCATGCGGGCAAGGTGGCGGTCATCGGCTTCGGACGCGGCGGCCGGTTCGCGACGCGCATTGCCGCGCAAGCCGACGTGGATTGCGCCGCCTGCTACTACCCGGACGACCTCGCGGCCTGCCTGGCCGCCATCCCGACGATCCGCTGTCCCATCGTTTTCCATTTTCCCGAGCGGGCCGCGTACGACTTGCGCGAGAGCGAGGCGGCGCTGACGGGCAAGCCGTCCATCGAACGCTATGTGTATCCGGGCTGCGCGCCGGGTTTCGTCGATACCGGCAATCCGCACTACGACAAGCCCGCTGCCCTGATGGCCTATTCGCGCACGCTCTCGATGCTGCGCAAGGTGCTCGCTCCGGTATTCGATCTGAACCAGCTGTGGGAACAACATTGTTACTTCGAGTTCGCGACGCGTGACGTCGAGTCCGTCATGACGACGATGGTCGCCGAACCCTACGTCAATCATGTTCCGACCATGACGGGCGGCGTCGGGCACGACGAGCTGAAGCGCTTCTACACGCATCACTTCGTGCACTCGAATCCCGCCGACACCAAGCTGATTCCGGTGTCGCGCACGATTGGCTCGGACCGTGTCGTCGATGAGTTCGTGTTCTGCGCGACGCATGATCGCGAGATCGACTGGCTGCTGCCGGGCCTCGCGCCCACCGGAAAGTATTTCGAAGTCCCAATGCTCGCCGTGATCCGCTTTCGCGGCGACAAGCTCTATAACGAACACATCTATTGGGATCAGGCGTCGGTGCTGGTGCAGATCGGCGTGCTCGATCCGCAAGGCTTGCCGGTGGCGGGGCGGCAGACGGCGAGGAAGCTCATCGACGAAACCTTGACGAGCAACGCGCTCATGCCCAACTGGGCAACGAGCGAAGGCAAGCCGGTCTGAAGGTTCCACGCAAAGTCTTCAGCAGGCGTTGCACATGCGCGCGACGTGACCTACTCTGAGTGGAATGTTGCAGTCCGCGCACCGAATGCCATACACGCTGTGCCAAATGAAACAATGGCGCGATCCGCACGACCGGAGGACGTATGCCTCGTGCGTCGCCATTCATGCGCTCGACATCGATCGCGCGTGCGCTGTGTCTTGCGTTCGGTGCCTCGTGCGTACTGAGGGTCGCGTCGGCGTATGGCGCCTGTGACAACACCGCTCCGCTCGCCGGCCAGACCGCGACGTGCGACACGCGCGCCCCGAATCCGTCGACACAGCCCATCGCCACAGCGCCCGCCAGCGCCAATGTGACGATCAACGTGCTGCCCGGCGCGGTCCTCAACCCTTCAAGCAGCGCCGTCACCGTGCGCAACACGAGCACGATCAACAACGCCGGCACGATCCAGGGCGCGACCGGCGTCTCCATCGCGGGCGGCGCGGCCATGATCGACAACAGCGGGACGATTCGCGGAACGAGCAGCGCGGGCATCGTCGCGAACGGGCGGATCAACGTGTCGATCGTCAATACGGGCACGATTGCGGGCGGGGCGGGCATCGCTGTGAGCACCGACACCGGCAACGACAGCTTCGTCATGAATGGCGGCGTCGTGTCGGGACAAATCCGCCAGGGCAATGGCTTCGATACGTTCACGATGACAGCGGGCCAGGTCGACTCGCTCGATCAGGGCGACACGCGCGACGATTTCACGATGACCGGCGGACGGATTGTCGGCGTCTTCGTGAACGGCGACATCGCGCGGATGACGGGCGGGCGCATCGGCACTGTGGACCTGAATGTCGGCAACAATGTGTTCGACATGTCGGGCGGACAGGTCGATGGCAACGTCACCGCTGCGCAGAACAACGACACCTTCACGCTGTCGGGCGGAGCGATAGGCGGCCGGGTCGATCTCGGCAGCGGCACGAATGCGCTGACCATCACGGGCGGAAGCATCGGCATGGGCGTCACGACGACCTTCGGCCCGGATACGCTGACATGGAGCGGCGGAACGATTTCGGGAACGGTGTCGCTCGGCGACGGCGCGGATGCCGCAATCATCCGGAACCTGAACGACACGACGCTCGGCGCGCTCACGCGTTTCGACGGCGGTCCAGGAAGCGACTCACTCGCGCTCGACAACGTGCAGGCGAGCGGTATTTCGCGCTTCACAGGCTGGGAGACCATCGACGCGCGCAACGGCACGCAACTGACCTTCGATGCGAACGGCCTCACGCTCGGCGACGGCGTGACCGGCACCGGCACCCTCGCGCTTGACGCAACCAGCACGTTGTTCGCAGGTGGTATTGGCGACACGGCGCTGCGGCCGGCCGTCGCCGGGCGGCTCGTCACGTTGAACAACGCGGGCGTGATCGACCTGACCAACAACGGCGCGAGCACCGGCGACACGTTCACCGTGAACGGCAACTACATCGGCGCGAACGGCCGGTTGCTCGTGCAGAGCGTTCTCGGCGCGGACGGCGCGCCCAGCGACAAACTCGTGATCGCTCAGGGCGCGGGAAGCGGCGCGACTTCGATCGGCGTGACGAATGTCGGCGGGAAGGGCGGCTCGACGGTCAACGACGGCATTCTCGTCGTGCAGGCGACCAGCGGGGGAACGACGTCGACAGGTGCGTTCACCTTGACGCGTCCGCTCGAGGCGGGGGCGTTCACTTACTATCTGTTCAAGGGCGGAGCGAGCGCGGGAACGTCGGAAAACTGGTATCTGCGTTCGAGTGTTGCAGCGGTGCCGTCGCTTCCTTCCACGCCGGTGACGCCGCAGACACCGGGCACGCCGCAGACACCGGGCACGCCGCAGACACCGGGCACGCCGGCCAATCCAGGCAGCCCCGGCAGTCCATCGCCTCCCGACACACTCGTTTCCGCCCCTCAGGCGGCGCCCGGTACGCCTGCGCTTCCGCCGCCGCCCTCGCCCGGCGCGGCGCCGACACCGCTCTACCGGATGGAAGTGCCGGTCTATGCGGAGGTCCCGCCGCTTGCGCGCGAACTTGCCATCCAGCAGGTTGGAACCTTCCACGAGCGCCAGGGCGATCAGGCGTTGCTGACGGAGAACGGCGCGCTGCCTGCGGCGTGGGCGCGCGCGTGGGGCGGCCATGCGACGCTGCACAACAGCGGCGCCGCCGATCCCGAATTCAGCGGCGGCATCGGCGGCGTGCAGATCGGCCATGATCTTTATGCTGACACCACCTCCGGCGACCATCGCAACCACTACGGCTTCTTCCTCGGCTTCGCGCGCGCGAGCGGCGACATCAGCGGGCTTGCGCTCGGCTTTCCCAACGCGGATGCCGGGCACCTGTCGATGGATGCCTACAGCGCGGGCCTTTACTGGACGCACATCGGTCCGGGCGGCTGGTACACGGACACCGTTCTGCTCGGCAGCGCGCTCACCGTCGATCCACAGTCGAACCGCGGCGTCGGGGCGACGACGCACGGCAACGCGTTCGCTGCCTCGTTCGAAGCGGGCTTGCCGATTCCGTTGCCCGCCGGACTGGGCATCGAACCGCAGGCGCAACTGATCTGGCAGCACGTCAACCTGAACGACCTCGACGACGGCATCTCGACCGTCTCCTTCAGCGAAGCCAGCGGGCTGACCGGCCGTCTCGGCATGCGCTTCTACGGCCGCTTCGATGCCGCCGGCACTGCGTTCGAACCTTACCTCCGCGCCAATCTCTGGCGCTATTTCGGCGCGACCGACACCGCGACTTTCGCCGGCACGACCGTGATCCCCACCGAAGTCTCCGCGACCATCGCGCAGTTCGGCGCGGGCATCACGGCCAAGGTCAGCGCACGCGGCAGCCTGTTCGCGAACCTCGCTTATTCGATGAACGTGGGCGGCGGGCATCGCAGTGCCATCGAGGGCGGAGCGGGGATGCGCTGGAAGTGGTGAGCCGTTGCATACTACGGTCACACAGAAAAAAATCCAGGAGACAAGCATGACCGATGTGGCCGGCGCGGATCGCTGCCCCTATCACGAGAAAGCGCACGACAAAGCGCACGACAAAGCGCACGACAAAGCGCACGACGACGCCCGCGCGCCGAATGGCTGCCCAGTGAGTCCGCAAGCCGCCGAGTTCGATCCCTTCGGCGACGGCTACAACCAGGACCCGCCGGAATACGTGCGCTGGGCTCGTGAGCAGGAACCGGTGTTCTGGAGTCCGCGGCTCGGTTACTGGATCGTCACGCGCTATGACGACATCAAGGCCATCTTCCGCGACAACCGGACCTTCAGTCCGTCCATCGCGTTGGAAAAGATCACGCCGACCGGTCCCGAAGCCAACGCGGTGCTCGCCTCGTATGGTTTCGCGCTCAACCGCACGCTCGTGAACGAGGACGAGCCCGCGCACATGCCGCGTCGCCGCGCGCTGATGGACCCGTTCACGCCCGAGGCGCTCGCGCATCACGAACCGATGGTGCGCGCGCTCGCTCGCGAGTACGTGGACCGCTTCATCGACGACGGCCGCGCCGACCTCGTCGACCAGATGCTCTGGGAAGTGCCGCTCACGGTGGCGCTGCATTTCCTCGGCGTGCCCGAGGAAGACATGGACACGCTGCGCCGCTATTCGATTGCGCACACCGTCAACACATGGGGACGGCCGAAGCCCGAAGAGCAGGTCGAAGTGGCGCATGCAGTCGGCAAGTTCTGGCAGTTCGCCGGCAAGGTGCTGGACAAGATGCGCGAGGATCCGTCGGGTCCCGGCTGGATGCAGTACGGCATCCGCAAGCAGAAGGAACGGCCGGACGTGGTCACCGACTCGTATCTTCATTCGATGATGATGGCCGGCATCGTCGCCGCGCACGAGACCACCGCGAACGCCACCGCGAACGCGCTCAAGCTGCTGCTGCAACATCCGGATGCATGGCGCGACATCTGCGAGGATCCCACGTTGATCCCGAATGCCGTCGAAGAATGCTTGCGTCACAACGGTTCCGTCGCGGCATGGCGGCGTCTTGCGACGCAAGACGTGACGATCGGCGGCGTCGCGATTGCGGCGGGATCGAAGTTGTTGATCGTCACGTCTTCGGCGAATCACGATCAGCATCAATTCGCCGACGCCGATCTCTTCGACATCCGCCGCGAAAACGCCAGCGATCAACTCACGTTCGGCTATGGCGCGCATCAATGCATGGGCAAGAATCTCGCGCGCATGGAGATGCAGATCTTCCTCGACGAACTCACACGCCGCCTGCCGCACATGCGTCTGGTCGAGCAGCGCTTTACCTACGTGCCGAACACGTCGTTTCGCGGGCCGGAGCATCTGCATGTGGAATGGGATCCGGCGCTCAATCCCGAACGCACGAATCCTGCCGTGCGCGAGGCGCGCGTGGCGGTGCGCATTGGCGAGCCGTCGTCGCATGCGGTAAGCCGGACGGTGATCGTCCAATCGGCCGATACCTGCGCGGACGGCATCGTGCGCGTGCAGCTGGCGTCGGCGGACGGGCGCGATCTGCCGCGCTGGACGGCGGGCTCGCATATCGACGTGCTCTGTGGCGACATCGGCCTTTCGCGCCAGTATTCACTGTGCGGCAATCCCGCCGATGCGCGCACGTTCGAGATTGCGGTGCTGCGTGAAAGCGGGGGGCGCGGCGGCTCGGCGTGGGTCCACGAGAACGTCAGGCTCGGCGCGCAGTGGCGTATTCGCGGTCCGCGCAATCATTTTCGTCTCGATGAAACCGCGCGGCGTTTCGTGTTGATCGCGGGCGGCATCGGCGTGACGCCGATCAGCGCGATGGCGCGGCGCGCACACGCGCTCGGTCTCGACTACGAGGTCCATTACAGCGGCCGTTCACGCGCCTCCATGGCGTTGCTCGACGAGATGCAGGCGCTGCACCGCGGACGTTTGCGGGTGTATGTGTCGGACGAGGGCACGCGCATCGATCTGGAAAAGCTCTTGGTCAGCGAAGGCACTCAGGTTTATGCCTGCGGCCCCGCGCGCCTGCTCGATGCGCTGGGAGCGGCGAGCGCGTCATGGCCCGACGAAGCGCTGCGGATCGAGCACTTCACGTCGAAGCTCGGCACACTCGATCCCTCGACGGAACGCGTGTTCCAGGTGGAACTGAAGGATTCCGGATTGGTGCTCGACGTCCCCGCCGACCAGACCCTGCTCACGACTCTGCGGCGCGCGAATATCGACGTGCAAAGCGACTGCGAGGAAGGCCTGTGCGGATCGTGCGAAGTGCGCGTGCTGGAAGGCGAGATCGATCATCGCGACGTGGTCCTGACGAAAGGCGAGCGTCAGTCGAATCAGCGAATGATGGCGTGCTGTTCGCGCGCCCGAGGCGGGAAACTGGTATTGGCGCTTTGAACGGTTCAGGCGCCGGTGGCATTTTGCCGCGCATTACCGGCGTCGATTTATATCATCATCCGTTCATCACGGCGTCATCTTTCGAGAATATCAGAAAGATTATTTCTCAAATATTGATTGGTTATACCCGGTAGTTACTTTCAATATATTGAGAAAGATTTCTCGTCATCTGTGATCACAAGTTGTGTGGCCAGATTTTCGTTAGCCTGCTTATCTTAATTGGACGGATTTGCGCGCGCAGACGACAGGCAGAGTTTCTCCAGTCCCCCTTTCATCAGGCTGAACACGCAATTTTCGTCGTCATATGGGATGATTATTGAACGTCCGTTCGAGCAAAGCTGCCCTTTCTTGCATCTTCAATAGCACTATTTTTACCCAAATCAGGGTTTTACCTACTAATATGAGATTTTTTACGTATGTTTTGCGTTTAGAATCATTCCTAATTGGTGCGGCGCACAAGCCGTGCCTGATCGAATAACTTCCACAAGCCCTGATGTCCGCACGCGCGAGTCCCGCGCGGATGAAAACACGCATGCGTGTTCTTACGGCGTCGGCTGCAGAGAAGGTCGTTGCTGAACCTGAGAGATTCTCCAATAGGCCCATATAAATGGACCATGCTGCGCACTCCGAGATCGACGCATCTCGCCACCTGTCTGTCTTTCGATGTTGGCAACGGTTGCAACAGTCCCCTTGCCGGCATCGAGTCATAAGCCGAAACGTTGCGTTTGATCGGCGTCGTGCATGTCGGGCGCGTATTCATTCGACGAAACGTCGGATGATTGCTTCGCACTGAACACGGCATATCAACCTGACGAGTCCGGGCCGAAGACGCTTCGTTCATCCAGCCCGGACGCGTAACGCTGTAGTCCGCCTGTTTCATCATGGGCCGGGAAAGCATCCACGCTATTACTGTTTGACGAGGATAAAAAATGACTGACGTAGTGATCGTATCGGCCGCGCGTACGGCGGTAGGCAAATTCGGCGGCTCGCTCGCGAAGATCGCGGCGCCGGAACTGGGCGCAACGG
>NZ_JARUXV010000002.1:1345510-1360828 GCF_031450975.1 Caballeronia sp. LZ065 | reverse complement strand
TGCAAGCCCCGCGATGAGGCTCAGCAGCGTGGTCTTGCCCGAGCCGCTCGGGCCCAGCAGCGTCAGGAACTCGCCCTGCGCGACGTCGAGGTCGGTCGGCGCGAGCGCGACGAAGTCGCCATAACGCTTGCACAGACCGCTGATCTGGAGATTGATGGTTGCCATGCGGATCTCTTCCTTGATGAACGATGCCAGGCCTTAAGTGAGAATCCAGCGGTTGAAGCGCTCGAGCGCCACGCTTTGATTCTCCTGCCAGTACTTCGCATCGATATGCACGCCGGTCTTCATGTTGTCCGGGAACGTCGGGCAGTTCTTCGCCTGTTCCGGTTTCACATAGTTGAAGGATTCCGGTTGCGTGAGACCCGCCGGGAAGTACTCGACGAGCGCGGCCTGACGCTTCGGGTCGCTGGCGAACTTGATGAACTCGCGGCAAGCGTCCGCGTTCGGCGTGCCCTTCAGGATCGCCCAGTTGTCGCAGCCCCAGATGTTCTGGTTCCATACGATCCCCACCGGCGCGCCCGCGGCCATCGCCGATTGCGCACGCGAGGCCCACGTTGCCACCATCGCGACTTCGCCCGAGTTGAGCATCTGCTCGACTTGCGCGCCCGTCGTCCACCACACATCCACTTGCTTCGAGATCTTGTCGAGGCTCGCGAATGCGCGATCGAAGTTGATCGGATAGACCTGGCTCGTCGATGCGCCATCGGCCATCATCGCTTCTTCGAGCGTATCGAACGGATACTTGCGGATCGAGCGACGGCCCGGGAAGTCCTTCACGTTCCACAGGTCAGCCCACGAACTCGGCGCCTTGCGGCCCTTGAACGCATCGGTGCGATAGGCGAGCACGGTCGAATAGACGTTGGTGCCCACGCCGTATGCCGACATGTATTGCTTCGGAATCCTTGCGATGGTCGGATCGGATTCGAGGCCGTGCTTCTCGAGATATTCCTTGCCACCCGAGGTCAGCAGCAGAATCGCGGGCTGGCTGATCTTCGCCATGTCCCATGCGTAGCTGCCTGCCTCGACCATGCTCTTGATCTGCGCGGTCGGCTCGGCATTGGCCTGCACGCCCACCACTTCAATGCCAGTCTTCTCGAAGAACGGCTTGTAGTACACCGCGCCATACGCCTTGGTGTAGATGCCGCCGTCGTCGCGCACGACGATGCGCTTGCTGGCCGCGCGCGAAGGCGTCCAGACGAACGGGAATGCGCCGGCCACGACGCCTGCGCCTACGGCCTTGATCGCCGAGCGGCGGGCGGGGTTGAGGATCGTTTTGTCGTTATCGTGCTTGGGCTTCATATAACTCTCCTGCGGTAAGCGAGGGGCGGTGGTGGCTTGATGATGTAAGAGTCAGAGCGGTGCGGCGGGGAAGAGACGCCCCGGGTTCATGAGGTTCGCGGGATCGAGCGCGCTCTTCACGGCACGCATGATCGACAGTTCGGCGGCCGACTTGTAGTGCGCCATTTCCGGCAAGCCCGTCTGGCCCACGCCATGTTCCGCGCTGAACGTGCCGCCGAGCGCATGCGCGGCATCGTTCACCGCGCGACGCACGGCAGCGCCCGCGGCTGCCTGGTCGGGCAGCGCGCGCCACGCATCGAAGGTGTACATCGGCACCAGATGGATGTTGCCGTCGCCCATATGGCCGACGATCACAATGCCGATCTCAGCGTCGAGCGCGAGCACCGCTTGCGTAGCCTGTTCGATGAACGCAGGCACCGCCGACAGCGGCACCGCGCAATCCGTGGTCAGCCCGATGCCGGCCTTCTTGTTGGCTTCCGTCACGCTGTGCCGCACTTCCCACAGTGCGGCGCGCTGACGGTCGCTGCTCGCGATGATCGCGTCTTCGAGCAAGCCCGCTTCAGCGGCTTCTTCCAGCGTGGCCTGCAACACGCTCTCCATGTCGGACGCGCCTTGCGTGTCGCCAAGCTCAACGAGCACGTGCCAGTCATGCGCGCCTTCGAGCGGTGCGCGGCGATCCATCACATGCTCGACGACCAATTGCAGTTGCCGTGCGTTCATCAGTTCGAACGCCGAGAGGCGCGAGCCGCACTTGGCCTGGAACATCCCGAGGATCGTCAGCGCGGCTTGCGGGTCGGTCGGCGCGAACCACGCGAGCGCATGATGCGTCGGCAGCGGATGCAGCTTGAGGGTCGCCGCCGTGATGATGCCCAGCGCGCCTTCCGCGCCGATGAAGAGATGCTTGAGGTCGAGGCCGGTGTTGTCCTTGCGCAGCCCGCGCAGGCCGTTCCAGATAGTGCCATCGGCCATGACCACTTCGAGGCCGAGCACGTTCTCGCGCGTATTCCCATAGCGCAGCACGCTGGTGCCGCCGGCGTTCGTCGAAAGCGTGCCGCCGATCTGACACGAACCCTCCGCGCCGAGACTGACGGGATAGAGTCGCGCGACATCGGCGGCCGCATCCTGCACGGTCTTGAGGACACAGCCCGCTTCCACTTCCATCGAACCGTTCGCTGCATCGATGCCGCGAATGCGGCGCATGCGCGCAAGACTGACGATGACGGGCGGCACGCCGTGCGCCGCCGGCACCGAGCCGCCGCACAGGCTGGTGTTGCCGCCTTGTGCGAGCAAGGGCACGCCCGCCGCCGCGCACAGGCGCACGACACCCGCGACCTGCTCCGTCGACGACGGCTGCACCACGCACAGCGCCGCGCCGCGATAACGCCCGCGGAAGTCCTCGACGAAACCGCCCATGTCCTCCGCCACGGCGATGACCGCGTCATCACCCAGCAGACTGCGCAAACGGCCGATCAACTCAGATTCATCAAGCAAGGCAAGCTCCATTGGGGCACGGGTTTCACCCGTTGTTTGAGGCAAGAATATGAGCGCCAAAATTGAAATAAAATCACAGTAATCGAATAGCGATTACTTTAGTCATGTTGCAATGCATTTTCGCTTAAGTTCAGGGACTTGCAAACTCAAAAACTTGGGGCACGCGCTACGGACAAGCGCGCCGGCGCCTTGGGTCAAGTGCGCGTTTCGTCGTACACTCGCGCATCCGCCATCACACGACTCTCGCGCCCGCGCGCACCGCGATGACCTTCGACTCAGCACTCAACGGCAGACAGCGCGCACTGCTCGATCGTGTCGCGCGAGATGGCTTCGCGACCATCGACGACCTCGCCACGCATTTCCAGGTGACACCGCAAACCATTCGGCGCGACGTCAACTGGCTCTCGGAACAGAATCTCCTGCGCCGCTATCACGGCGGCGCGAGCACGCTGACCAGTTCGGAGAACACGGCCTATACCGCGCGTCAGCACATGTATCTGGAAGAGAAGCAGCGCATCGCGCGACGCGTCGCTGCGGAGATCCCGAATCAGGCGACGCTCTTCATCAACCTCGGCACGACCACCGAGGAAGTGGCGCGCGCGTTGTGCCAGCACACGGGTCTGCGCGTCATCACGAACAACCTGAACGTCGCGAACATCCTCGCGGACGGGTCGGACGCCGAGGTGCTGGTGGCGGGTGGCCAGGTGCGCGCGCGCGACAAGGGCGTGGTGGGCGAGCAGGCGGTCGACTTCATTCGCATGTTCAAGGTCGACTTCGGGATCATCGGAATATCGAGCATCGAGGAAGACGGCACGCTGCGCGACTTCGATATCGCCGAGGTACGCGTGGCGCAGGCCATCATCGAGCAATCGCGCACGGTGTTCCTCGCCGCCGATCATTCGAAGTTCGGGCGCGCCGCGCTGGTCAAGCTCGGGCATCTGTCGCAAATCGACGCGCTCTTCACCGACGCCCCGCCGCCCGACTGGATGGCCGACACGCTGGCCGCCGCCGACATCGCCGTGCGCGTGGCGCACTGAATCTCAGACGTCCGCTATCGGCGAGCCGTCCTTGTGCACGAAGCGGCCGTCCGCGTTGGCGCTCATCATGTCGACGTCGGAACAGGTCGTGAGATCTTCGTAGACGCGGCTGCCAACTTCCAGATATACCGCCACCGCGTTCGAGCGGTTGATCAGGTGATGACCGTTTCCGGTTCCCTTCGGAAAGGCCGCGCACTCGCCGGCGCGCAGTACGGTTTCGCCTTCGTCTTCGATCAGCACGAGTTCACCTTCGAGCACCTGCACGAACTCGTCCTCGTGCGAATGCCAGTGACGCTGGCTCGACCATCCGCCGGGCGGCAGGTGCATCAGGTTCACGCCGAAGTCGCGCAAGCCGCCTGCGTCGCCGAGACGCTGACGCGTGCGCGTGGCACACGGCGCGGCGAAGGGCTTCGGATAACCCGATCCCGCGATCTTCGGAACGGCGGCGATATCGACCTTGGGCATGCTGGCTCCTTATGCTTGCGCATCGTTCAAGAGCATCGCTCAAAGGGCGGCGCATGCGCAACCGCCGCTTGCCATCGCCGGCATGCTGGGTTGCAATGACGGGCCCGGCTTCACCCATTAAAAAAAAGGACGCGAACATGGTGCAGGATCAACGGCGCTGGCTCACTATCGGCGGTCCGGTCGTGTTCCTGCTGCTCTGGTCAGCGGGTTTCCCGATTGCCAAGACCGGCCTGCACTATGCCTCGCCGCTGACGTTCCTCGCCATTCGCTTCGCACTGAGCGTCGGCGTGCTGCTCGTGGTCTGCGCGATCAAGCGTCCGCGCTGGCCCGCCGATGCGCGCGGCTGGCGGCATCTCATCATCGTCGGCTTTCTCGTGCAGGTGATGTACTTCGGGCTCAGCTATCTCTCGATGACCGCAGGCATCGCAACCTCGGTGCTCGCGCTGATCGTCTCGCTCCAGCCGATCCTCGTCGGCGTGCTCGCACCGAAGCTGGTCGGCGAACGCATTGGCGCGCGCCGCTGGATGGGTCTGTTGCTGGGACTCGCGGGCGCAACCGGCGTGATCCTCGCGCGCGGACCCTTGCAGGCATCATCGCTCGGACCGGTGCTGCTGGCAGTGGGCGCGCTGATCGGCATCACGGGCGCGATGCTCTACGAGAAGCGCCTCGGCACCGCGCAGGATCCGCTCACGTCGAATCTCGTGCAGTACAGCGTCGGCTCCGTGTTTTGCGCGCCCATGGCTTTGTGCTTCGAACACACGCAGGTTCACTGGACGCCCACGCTCATGGCGACGCTCGCGTATCTCGTCATCGGCAACTCGCTGATAGCGATCACGTTGCTGCTTGCGATGACCCGCGCGGGCAAGGTGTCGCAAGTGGTATCGTTGTTCTTCTTCGTGCCGCCCGCCGCTGCCGTGATGTCGTATCTGATACTCGGCGAAGTGCTGCCGGTCAGCGCATGGTGGGCGATGGGCGTGGCGGTGCTGGGCGTGGCCATCGCTACATGGCGGCCGCGCGCATAGCGTCTTGCGCATGAAAACGAGGCGCGGCCCACTCTGTGAGAATGCCCGTTGAATAGCATGACTATATGCCTGCAATGACCGGGAAAACGCTAATCGCACGTGTTGGAAGTGGTGCATATAGTTTGTCTATTGAAGCCGACGCGCGGCATTTCGCTTTTCCCAATTACTAGTTCAAACACGCCGCGTTTTCGCTCAATCCTCTCGCGCATTGCCTGCCACGTCATGGTCTCTGGCGGCGTCTTTCATCCGTGAAAGATGCCCGCTCATGACGTGCCGCTGAAACCCTGTATCTGAAAGCGATCGACGATCAGTCGACTCATCGACTCACGAAGAACAGACCGGAGGAAGACATGGCGCAAAATCGGGACGACGACACGAAAGACGGCAACGGCTTCATCAATTCGAGCCGGCGCGGGCTCATGCAAGGTGCAGGACTCGGCGCCGCGCTCTCGCTGCTCGGCGGCGTGGCGGGCACCGGCGGGCTGATCGCCAGCGCGCAGGCCGCCGAAGCCGCGTTTCCGCAGCACAAGAAATGGAAGATCGTGTTCGTCAATCACGTGACGACCAACCCGTTCTTCGTGCCGACGCAATACGGCATTCAGGACGCGTGCTCGATGTTCGGCATGGACTATCAGTGGACCGGCTCCGCCACGTCCGATGCCGGCGAAATGGTGCGCGCGGTGAACTCCGCCATCGCGGCCAAAGCCGATGCGATCGCCGTGCCCATCGTGGATCCAAACGCCTTCGACAAGCCCATTCAGGCCGCGCTCGACGCCGGCATTCCCGTCTTCGCCTATAACGCGGATGCGCCGCGCGGCAAGATCAATCCGCGTCTCGCGTATATCGGCCAGGACCTGTATCAGTCGGGCTATCAGATGGGCGAGCGCATCGCGAGCATGATCGACAGCGGCATGGTCGCGCTGTTCATCGCGACGCCGGGCCAGCTCAACATTCAGCCGCGTCTCGACGGTGCCAGCGACGCCATCAAGAAGTCCGGCAAGAAGATCGACATCCAGACCGTGGCCACGGGCGCGACCGTCAACGAGGAACTTTCGAAGATCAAGGCGTTCTATCTCGGCCACCAGGACCTGAAGGGCATGTTCGCCGTCGATGCAGGCAGCACCCAGGGCGTCGCGCAGGTGATGAAGGAATCGAACCTGCCGTCGAAAGGCGTGCATGGCGGCGGCTTCGATCTGTTGCCGCAGACCATCCAGCTCATCCACGAAGGCTTCCTCGATTTCACCATCGACCAGCAGCCTTACGTGCAAGGCTTCTACACCGTGATGGAAGCGTTCTTGTTCCTCGCCTCGGGTGGCTTGGTCGGGCCGGCGAACATCAATACGGGTCTCAAGTTCGTGACGAAAGACACCGTCGAGCCGTACCTCAATACCTCGACGCGTTATGAAGGCAAGACCACCAAGCCGGAAATCGTGCCGATGAAAGGCGCAATCAAGTCCTGATGAACGCGATGAACCAACCTGGCAATGCAGCGACACCCGCGCGGATCGCAGCCCCGCGCGGGGCATGGATGTCGCACTGGGCGCCCGAGCTGCGCATCCTGCTGGTGGCCGTGCTGCTCGCGGCCTACTTCCAGATCGTCAATCACGACTTCCTGCTGAGTGGTCCGAGTCTCGTCAACCTGTCGCAGTTCATTGCGCCGGTGGCGATCATCGCGTTCGGCGAAATCATGCTGATGATCGGCGGCGACATCGATCTGTCAGCGGGCATGGTGTTCGCCTTCGCGCCCTTCATGATGGTGTTCGCCAACGACGCCGGCGCACCGATGTGGCTCGCGGTGATCGCGGGACTCGTCGCGGCGGCGATCATCGGCTTCGTCAACGGCGCGGTGACCGTGTATCTGCGCCTGCCTTCGTTCGTGACGACGCTCGGCACGCTGTTCCTCATCAACGGCATCACGCTCACGCTGTCGCGCGGCACGCCGGTCGCGACGCCGGGCACGCCGACGTTCGCCAACGTGATGGGCGCGTGGGGCTACAGCGAGATCATCTGGACCGTGGCGATCGCCGTCGTCATGCATACGCTGCTGCGCCACACGCGCTGGGGCCTGCATACGCAGGCGTCGGGTGCGAATGCGCTCGGCGCGAGCGAAGCCGGCATTCATGTGAACCGGCTGCGGCTCGGTAACTTCGTGATCGCCGCCGTGCTCGCGGGCTTCACGGGCATTCTCGAAGGCTTTCGCATCACTTCCATCGACCCGCAGGCCGGCGGCAACCAGATCATGTTCCTCGCGGTGGCGGCAGCGGTGATCGGGGGCACGCCGCTGACGGGCGGCTCGGGCACGATCGTCGGCGGCCTGCTCGGCGCGGCGGTGCTCGGCATCCTGAGCGACGGCTTTACGCTGATCGGCATCAATGCGTTCACCTTCAACATCATTCTCGGCGCCGCGATCCTCGCCGCGATGATCTTCAATATTCATGTCGGGCGCATTCGCCGCAAGGGAGCGCGATGATGTCGGAAGCGCAAACAGCTACAGGCGATCTCGCGCTGCGCGGCGATCACATCGTCAAGCGTTTCGGTGCGGTGACGGCGCTCGACGGCGTGTCATTCACGCTCGGCAAGGGCGAGATTCTCGGCATTCTCGGCGACAACGGCGCGGGCAAGTCCACGCTCGTCAAGATCCTTACGGGCTTTCATCAGCAGACCGAGGGCGCGCTGCACGTTCATGGCGAAGAGACGCTGCTCAAGTCCGTCGATCACGCGCGTTCGCTCGGCATCGAATGCGTGTATCAGGATCTCGCGCTGGCGAATTCGCTGTCCATCTATCACAACATGTTCCTTAACCGCGAGATCGTGCGGCGCGGGCCTTTCCGTCTCGTCGATCACAAGCAGATGCGCGAACGCGCGGCGCAACTGCTCGACGATATCGGCGTGCATGTGCCTTCCGTCGATCTGCCGGTGGAGCGGCTGTCGGGCGGACAGCGCCAGGCCATCGCGGTGGCGCGCGCCGTGAACTCGAACGCGAGAATCCTGCTGCTCGACGAACCGCTCGCCGCGATGGGCGCGCGGGAAGCGGCGCTCATCATCGACCTGGTGATGCGTCTCAAGGAGAAAGGCGGCCTCTCGATCATCATGATCATGCACAACTATGCGCAGACGCTCGACATCGCGGATCGCATCATGTTGATGCAGCGCGGACGCGTGACCTACGAGCAGCGCAGCGCCAACACATCGGTGGCGGAGCTGATGGATATCGTGAGGCGTGAATACCGGGCGATGCGCGCGACCACCGCGCATTGAGCGTCATCGACGTTTGAGCCAGTCGCGGTGAGCTGGCGGGACCAACATGGATTACCGCAATCCCAAGCAACGCAAGAGCATGCACGGACGCATCGTGCAGGAACTCGGCATGCAGATCGTCAGCGGCGTGTTTGCGCCCGGCCAGCGTCTGCCCGCCGAGCCCGCGCTTTGCGAAAGCTATGGCGTGAGCCGCCCGGTGCTGCGCGAGGCGACCCGCGTGCTGGTCGCCAAGGGGCTGGTGGTGTCGAAGCCGCGCGTAGGCAGCGTCGTGCGGCCGCGCGACGAGTGGCACATGCTCGATCCCGATGTGCTCGTGTGGGCCATCAGCCGTCTTCCTGAAGGCGAGTTCTTCCGCTCGCTGATGACGGTGCGACAGGTCATCGAGCCTGCTGCCGCCGCGCTTGCGGCCATCTCCGCGTCCGAAGAGGACATCGCGCGCATCGGCGCGGCCTTCGACCGCATGGAACGCGCGCAAACGGCCGATGAGCTGCTGGTGCCCGACCTCGAGTTTCATCGCGCGATCATGACAGCGACGCACAACGACATGCTTGCGTATATCGGCAACATGCTGTCGCTCGCGCTCAGCGAGTCGATCAAGCTGACGAGCCGCCATCCGAACACGCACGCGCTGTCATTGCCGCGACACAAGGCAATCTTTACAGCCATCGCCAACCGCGATGCGCTCGGCGCGCGGCAAGCCAGTGTCGTGCAACTCGACAATGCCCGCGCCGACGCCAACTCGATCCTCGGCGGCGCCGCACTCGAATCCGCAGGGCCTTTCGCACGTTAGGCGCTTGTTGGTTCGTTGCGTGTCATCGCGCGTGACACGCGTCTCAAGTTCATTCCCCCCTCGCCGTAAACCCTGACTAAGACCGGCCGCTGCTGCACGGTCTCCATCCTGCCCCTCCCTTCCCGCACTCTCTCTCTCGTGGAACGGCCATTGGGGTCTTGCGACGAGCACTCCACACAGTCGAGCGCCCCATCTCCGGCGCGAGATGAAGGTCCATCATCGGTCCGTCCGTCTTTACGGGCGACTCGCGGAACGCGCACCTGGTTCGTGGATATAAAAAACTGACCATCGGGTAGTGCGTTTCACATGACGAACTTCGAACTTCTTCGTTCCTCTCGCTTTCGTTTTCCGCGCGTGCGCGGATCCGCAATGTCCGCCGCCACGCTCGCGATGAGCGTCATGCTCGCCGCATGCGGCGGCGGCGGTGGCGGCGGTGCAAGTAGTAGCGATAGCGCAGGCGGGGCATCCGCTGCGAGCCCGACATCGAGTGCAAGCGCCTCGTTGACTCCCGGCACCTCCAACCCGACGACTTCTACCGGCACCGCCGCCGTATCGCCCACCAATGCGGCGGCCGCGACTAGTCCGGCGACTCCGGTCGTCACGACGCCTGCGTCGAATGACAGCGGCGACACGCCGACCAGTCCCGTATCGACGGCGACGCCGGCTTCATCCACCTCCGGCGACGTCACGTCGCCCACCCCTCCCGTGTCTACTCCGAGGCGCTTCTATGGCGTGAACGGGCACAACAACGAAGGCGGCGCCTACGATATCTCCAGCCCCGCCGTGCAGTTGGCGCAATTGCAGGATCTGGGCGTGAAGTACTACCGCAACGAGGTGTACAGCCAGGGCACCGCGAACAAGCTGGCGAACATCGCAGCGATGATGGATGCGGGCGGCGTGACGGTCTATCCCGTCCTGCTGATGGACTACAGACTCTTCGCCAACGAGACGCAGGCCTATAACGCCGGCTTCGCGCTCGGCCAACAGACCGCGACCTCGCGCCGCTATCCCTATTACGAAGTGACCAACGAGATTGAAGCCGAGGCGCTGAATGACAATGTTGACGGCGTCTATCCGCAGCAGTACGACACCGGCAGGTTCAGGATCGTGCGCGGCATCATCCGCGGCATGATTGCGGGCATCAAGTCGGTGGATACGTCGGGCAAGATCATCCTGGGCGGCGGTACGTGGCTGCATTACGGCTTCGCGCAGATGCTCGCGGCGGGCATGGAGCCCGATGGCAGCATCAATCATCCCGTGGTGGACTGGGACATCACCGCGTGGCACTGGTACTCGGAGCAAGGCAACATCACGAATGCATGCGGCGGCACCGGCTGCCATAACGTATTGCAAGTCCTCAAGGCCTTCGGCAAGCCCATCTGGCTCAACGAGATTGGCGTGCGCCCGAACTACGGTTCCGATCAGGCGATTGCCGCATATCTGACCGGCAACACGATGATGGCGCAATTCGTGGCGCTTGCATCGACGTACGATATCGAGTCGATCCAGACCTACGAGCTCTATGACGACCCCGTCGGCGGCGAGGGCAACTACGGCTTGCTCAAGAACGATGGCGTCACGCCGAAAGCCGCCTACGCCGCCTACAAGAACTTCGTCGCCACGCATCCGATGTGAGCCGTCTGGACTCGCTAGAGAATAGCGATCCAGGCAAGCAGCGTGACGATGGAGAGCAGCGTGGTCATCGAGATGACCGCGCCCACGACATGCTTCTCGATGTCGTATTCCACGGCGAGCACATAGGCGCTCTTCGCGGTGGGCACCGCCGCGCAGACCACGGCGGCGACCGTCGCCGTGTGACCGAGGCCGGTCGCAAGACAGAGCGCATAGACGACGAGCGGCACGATCGCGAGCTTCAGGGCCGTGAGCAGCGCGTAGTAGCCGAGCCGTTCGCGCAGTTCGCCAATGGTCAGATCCAGTCCGATGGCGAACAGCGCGCAGGGCGTCAGCGCTTCGCCGAGGATCGTCAGGAAGGCATCGACCGGTGCGGGCAGCCGAACGCCGATGACCGACCATAGCAAGCCGACGAGGGTCGCAAGGATCACGGGGTTGGTCGCGATCTGGCGGATCAGTGCACCGGACCGTACGGTGCGCGAAGCATCGCGTCGGCCCAACTCCAGCAGCACGACCAGCACCGGAAACATGATGGCGCCAACGAACACGGTAGCCACCGCCGCCGCGAGCACGCCCGGCTGTCCATAGAGTGTCTTGAGAATCGGCAGCGCGACGAAACCCGTGTTGGTCATGGCCACCGCGGCGGCGAGCATCGCGCTCGTGCCCAGGTTCATGCGCGCGGGGCGAGCGATGCACGCGCCCGTCATCACGGCCGCGAAACAGAACATCGAGCCGCCGCCGAATGCCGCGAGGAAGCGCCATTCGAGCAGCGAGTGCAGCGGCTCTTTTGCAATCGTCACGAAGACCAGTGCGGGCATCGCCACGTAATACGCGAAGCGCATCAGCGCGGCGGCCAGCGTGCGAGGCATGTAGCCGGAAACGCCTGCCAGCCATCCCGTGACGATGATCGCGAAAATCGGAAGAATCATTCCGGCGAGGTGCATGGCGGCTCCGACAGGGAAGGCGGACCTGCCCGCAGGCGCGTGAATGCCTTGCGGTGATGCGCCACCATTATCGAAGAAAAGCCGCCTGCACTGCGCCGTGTTGCGCAATCAACTTCTTGCGGGGTTCATTGACCACTGTAGATGTTGCAGCTCAGTCCGATGACGCATGCCTGATTCGTGCTCGGGGTCCATGCGTCGCGCGAGCTTCCGCTGGCCTTGCTCGTCGACATCGTTCCGCCGTAGCTCATATCGGACATGCTATTGCTTTGAGTGGTTTGCTGTTGCGCGGCGCCTGAATCCGGCGCCATCTGCGTGTCCTGCGCTTGAACTGCGGCGCTCATCGTGAGCGCGACCGCCGCCGCAGCGGCGTAGAGGAAAGTTGCTTTCATTGCCGTCACCTCATTGATCGAGTCATCTCATTCGGAACTGCAAGCTTGCGACAGGCTTGCAGCTTGAACCTTGCGTGGTCGCGTCGAGCGGACTTCTTGTTTCATGCGTATGAGAGAACGCATTCATACGCTATACCGTCGTACGGTAAATTCAATTCCCGATCCACTTGAGTCATGGCTGGCACGCGCGACGTCGGAGGTGCGGGCGAACTCGTTTAAGTAGACGACGAGTCCTACACGAGAGCGCTAACCGGCCGCCACGCTTACGAAACTTGCGATCGACTTTGCTATATTGGATTTCCCGCCTTGGAGTTGCTGGCAATGCGAGTCGGCCGACCTGTCAAACCGCTTCCTCACCCCGACTGCGATTATTGCGGCGTGTCCGCGACACTCGCTCGCATGGGCGACGAGCCGTATCCCTATCGTGACGATCACGGTCCGCTCTGGATTTGCGTGCCGTGCCAGGCGTGGATCGGCATTTTCGCGCGCAGCACGCGCCATGTTCCGCTGGGCAGACTCGCGGATGCACCTTTGCGCGATCTGAAAGTGAAACTGCACGCGGCGCTCGAGCCGCTTGTGCAGGCGAAGGTGCGCCGCGATGGCTGCAACGTGTTCGAGGCACGCTCCAAGGGTATGAAGTGGCTCGCGCAGGCGATCGGCGTCGAGCCCGACAAGTGCAGCATTCATACGCTCGATGCGGGACAGTGCGAACGCGCGATTGCAATCGTCGAGGCGTTCGAAAAAGAGCGCGGCAACCACCCTTCAGATTCTGCGAGCGACGATCGTTAACCTGAAAACGATCAACCATCGGCCTTCGCATGTCACGCACCCTTCCCTTTCAGCGCTCGCCGCAAGCGACGCGCGCACGGCTCAATAAGGCTCAGCTGCTTCCCATCCCACGCGCCGTCGCCGACGAGCTCGCGCTCGGCGCGCACATGGCGCTGGCTGCGTTGCGCTCGGGATCGCAGGATATCGCGCCTGCGCAGAGCATCACCGAAGCCATGCTTCTTGCGAAGTTTCTCGCGGAAGCGGGACACGGCGATTTCTCGCAGGATGAACTGCTCCTCGCCGATCAGACGCTGGCCTCCGTCTTCGATGCCGGGCGAACGTCCGGGCATTGGACATTGCCGGGTGAGGGTTTCGACCGGCTTGCCGCCATCGTGTCTCTCTATGATCACCAGTTGCGTCGGGCGACACTCGGGGCGCTTTCGGTCGCAAGCGAGCGGTTGGAGCGGTTCAAGGCGGGTGAGGCTTATCAACCCTGTCAGCCCGTGCAGGCGCGGGGGGCGGTGGGGGTTTGAAGGCGAGCGGCTTCGTGGAGCCCTGTCTTGCTGTGGAGACAGGTTATTCGCGAGGAGGGTCGTCGAGTCTTTGCGGCGCTTTTGCGTCCTTGGGGCAACAAACGTCGTGGTATCGCTGCCGACCGGATAGTCGCTTTCGGCGCGCGATAGGGCGCGCGGGGATGTAACGATCCGGTTCCGATTTTGGTGCGCGAGGGTACGCGTTGAGCATGCGTCCGACGCGCGCTGGAAGATGGCTGACCATGTGCGGGTGACGAGCGTGGGCTCCGCGCCGATGCGTAAGCACTAGCTTTCCGTTCAGCGGGTCGCCTGTGGTTCCAGCTTTGAATGCTTGGGTGAAATTTGCGGGTTGGTCAGGTGCGTCAGCTGTTCACGCGCAACGGACTGCTGCCAGGCTTCCACAAGCCAAACGTTCCCGCTTCTTGTCAGCGGCCCCGCATAGCATCAACGGTTTCATGGAAATATATTTCCAGCTAACCAAGCGTCTTGCGATGAACGAACCGCCGTTACGGTGGATGTATCGTTTGATACGTTTTTCCGAATGTATTGAGTTTGGATTGCGATTTCCGCCGCCAACGTCCTTAGTGTTGGGTCGCCAGCGCGACACTCAAGCGATTTTCCGTGAAACAAGTTCAGAAAACCCACGTATGTCGTTGATTTTTCACGATAAAAGAACAATCAATATCGTTTCCGTATGTTTCACGGGCGATGGCGATGGAGGTTCTTCCGACCGTCCGTCGCAGCGGGCAAAGTCGACGTCGTACTTACCCTTTCCATTAACACCATCCTGATACTTGTCCAGCACGGTCGTTCGCATCGCACTGCAGTCGGTGCTATCAGATGCGCTGCTCTACGATTCCTGCGAATGGGAAGAAGACTGACGCAGCCATGCTATTCAATGGTTGAGCATCGGATCTGACATTCGCATCTCAATCCCTGTAGAGGATACCCTCTCGCCTTCGGCCGGATTGTCGGGCTCCAAACACGTTTGCGTTTTTACTTCCTGGCGGTTGATTCGTCTATGGCGCGAGCATGTCGAAACGATGCATTAGCCGGCGAACTCGAGACCGCCTCTCTCTCAGTTCAATGCTCGGACACGAGCTACCGGGATGCGGTAGCCTATCGCGCCTATACCGGCACCCGAAGTCGGGAAACACTTCGCTCTTCGCGAGCGAATGTTGATGCGCATAATCGCGACTGATCGAGTTCATGCATTCGACTTGCTTCCATGAAGACTTCATCGGGTGCATTGGCGGCGGCCGAGGCGAATTGAACTATTGCGAATTCGGTTGTTGCTTGAGCCTTGCGACCTGCTCAGTCAATGGGCCTACGCTGTTGCGTGCAGGTTCGGAGTGCGATGACTACGACTCTTTTTCCGAGTGCCAAAATACCTCCGACCGTCACGCATTTCCGAATTAAATTGCGGTAAGGTTTCGCGATTCATGCTCGCGTTGATTTGCTGGGCATGATTTGGGCGCATCCTTCTCTGCAGCCGGACCAAGCTTTCCTACGTGTCCGAATTCGGACACTCTCTCAGCGAATATGTCCTGACGGACGATTCGAGCGCCCCTGTTGTCTCCATCGCAGCCGTCCCGCCAGGATCGCGGGGGGGGGGGCGAGCTCATGATCGACAGCCCCCCCCCCCGATAAAATAAAGGGGGCCGAGCCCCACCAGAGACAGGGCAGACAA
>NZ_JARUXV010000002.1:1243456-1345500 GCF_031450975.1 Caballeronia sp. LZ065 | reverse complement strand
GGCGGGGTTTTTTTTACCCCCCCCCCCCCGCCCCGCCCCCCCCCCGGCGGGGGGCCCGCGCCCCCCCGCGCCCCCCCCCCCGCGATCCTCACGTTAAGCTGAGCGGCAAACGTCACCCCATTTCGACGCTGAAATAAAGACGCTCGCTAAGCGTTCCGGCTCGGCATATCGTTCGGTCAAAACGAGCTCCGCTCGTATCCCTTAACGCACCACAACCTTCCAGTGGTACGTCGAACACCACCTCCGGTGATAGTTCTCACTGTCCGAATTCCGACACTTGCCTCACCGACACCGCCGGGAACCACCACTTGAGCGCACCCGAAAACTGTCCGAATTCGAACACTCGCACTCTGGGACACTGCCAATACCCTTGCGACCGCGCCCTTCACCCGCCTGAAACTGTCCGAATTCGGACGCTCCATCACACAGCACCCAGCGCACCCAATAAAAAACCCGCCGGAGCGGGTTTTGATCATTCGGACTGAATCGAGAACATCTTGCCTATATGTTCCCTCAGCTGATTTTCCTGCTCCTCCGTGACCACACCTGCTTTGAACTTGAACGTGAGCCCCTTGACATCCTTTGTGATGCTGCCCGCCTGAACCTTCCCTGCAAAGATCTTGAGGATGCTTCTACCGCCCGCGTCACTTGTCGGATTTCCGCGCGTAGCTTGGGCATTCATGCTCGCGGCTACCTTTGTCTGTACGAGATCTCCAGATACCACCTGCGGCCAAAGTTCCTGAAGAGACTTCAATCCCTGCTCGCCGGTTTTCTTGAGTACATTCGCGATATCCTGCGCCGATGACGCACCCAGCACCGAAGGCTTGAGATCCAAGTCACGCTTTACGAAATCAGGCAATGCGTCATACGCGAGGAAACGATACAGATCACTTCGTGAGATTCCCATCGCCTCGGCAAGCCGTGTTCGATTGGGGAATTCCGATTCCGCCCGACGTATGGCAATCGCAATTTCGTAGTCAGAGAGATCGTCACGAGTGACATTCTCCATCAGCGCCAATGCGGCCATATCCTGATCTGTGCATTCGATCACCACAGCACGAACCGTTTCCCGATTGACCAGCTTGTGCGCCCGCCACCGTCGCTCGCCCGCGACGAGTTGAAACGAATCGCCAACACGGCGTACCGTGACTGCCTGCAGGAGCCCAACTTCATTAATCGAGCGAGCAAGCTCTGAAAGCTTTGCCTCATTGAACTGGCGGCGCGGTTGCCATGGGTTCGGCACAATCTCATCGACCCGAATTTCCGTTTCAACGCCCCGGGACTCGAGTTCCTGAATTCGCAACTGGGCTGCGGCCAATGCGCTCGTGATTCCCGGCATCGTCTGCGGGCCACGATTCGTCTTATCCCGTTTGGCCTCTCCCTTGAAATCGGCAGGCTTCGGCAGATTGGCCGTCTTGGCCATGAGTTGTTCGCGTATGTTATTGCTCATGCCGACTCCTTCCAGGATTTCACAAACATGTCGTCTAGCCACTTGGCATATTGCATCATCGGTTGCCGGACACGCTGAAGCGACTTGGCTATTGAGTGTGTGCTGACCACATCCAGCGCCGTCGAAAAAGATAATGCCCCGCCGCTCATCACCGAACTCGATGGAATCTCAAATGGATCGAGCCATCGGCCATATGCGCTTTGCGCCCATTGTCGAACCACCGGCGCCGACGATGTCTTCCCATAGTCCACCTTCGACAACAGGATGGAGATAAAGTCATAGACCTTGTCTTCCTCGTAGGGGAGGAAGTCTTCGGCGACATCCGAGAAAAGACGCCAGAACGCCAGCGAACTGATGAAGTCGAGGTTCTCGGGAATCATCGGCATGACCAACGCGTCGGCGGCCAGTAGCGCGTTCAGATTCATATAGGACAGCGACGGCGACGTGTCGATCAAAATATAGTCGTACTGCGATCGAAGCGGTTCGAGTCCTTCGCGAAGCACAGCCCAGAACCGATAACCTTGAATCGTCTTCTGACGCGCCGGCAGCAAGAACTCCGCGCCGTAGAGGAAGGTATGGCCCGGAATGATGTCGAGTCCATCCCAGTAAGTCGACTGGACGCTTGCGCCAAGACCGCCCTCGACGTTCTGATCATATATATAGGGCAGAACAGTGTCGTCGCCCGAGATCTCTTTTTCAGCGTAGAGACCGCACAGTTCCGAAGCCGAAGCCTGAGGATCCAGATCGACGAGCAGTACCTTGCGCCCGAGCAAGGTCAGCGCCTGTGCGAGGCAAACGGTTGTTGTCGTCTTCGCTGACCCGCCCTTCAATTGCGCGGTCGTCAGTACCTTGCCGCGGAATGCGCCGTCGCCTTCGTCCAGGCGCGTCTGATAGATATCAGAGGCCATCTTCACCCACATCCGAACTTCCGGCAGCGTAAACGTACGGCTCCGACCGGTTCCATTGAGCGTGCCCGCGGGCAGCCCGCCTTCTCCCTTCGTGACAAGGTATTGGATCTGCTGTCGCGTCAGGTTGCACATCTCAGCCAACTCGCTGATCGTGTAATAGGGCGCCACCTTCCGCGGCCGGGGCGCGAGGATCTGCTCTCGCAGGTTGTCCGAGAAGGGTTCCAGGTTGTCTGCAAACTCCGCAACTTCGCGAAGCGTGACCTTGCGGTCTTCCATCGGTAGCGTGCCAACGTTCGCCATTCTGCGCTTTCTCCATGTATTGACGTCGAAGCGCAGAATACACGAATATGTGTAAACGAGGTTGTAGCGCCGCGAGATTTCAGGATTTTCCAATCCCGAAACGCCTCAAACCCTTGATTTTACTAATGCTTTGTGTCCGGTCCGCATGTCTCAAGCACATGCACACGGTGCGGCGCGGATGACAAATCCATCGCACCAGATAGCCCGCAACAGTATCCGCACAAAAACCATCCCAGGGGCGGTTTTTGTGCACGCCACTTCGAAGGCGAAATAATCATTCTTTTCAGCTACTTAGCGCATGTCATTCAGATACCGTCTGATGATCTTCGGCTGTGTTCGTTTAGTTATTTTGTAAACCTTAAACTCGCCAACCTACAAACAGAGACCGGTAAACCCTTTCAAATCAAGCGTTCGCCCTGTGGATAAGGACGGTTTTTGTGAACAGCAGGCCGGTTTTTGTGCTGGCGTAAACGCTTTTTGGGCGACACAGGACGGATTTTGTGTCGACCGGGGTGGAAATTGTGCGCACCGAATGCTCGCTGGGGTGCTTTTTGTGTCGTTCGCATGGACTCCACGACGAACCCATTACGGGGCGGTTTTTGTGTTGACACCTCTTGCTCGCCTGATAGAGTGCCCGTGGACCGCTGTCGATCAAACGCATGGAAAACCGAGAACTCACCGTTACCCCTCAGCAACTGGCGCTGGACATCTACGAAGACATGTCCGCCCAGGGCTCGGCTATCTCCGAGTCGACAAGGGACATCGGCTTCCTGCGCAACAACATCTTCACGCGTGTCGGCGGCCTCGGCATCGCCGCGCGCCGCGTGCTGGACGCCGCTTACTTCATCGTCGCGACCAAGGCGCCGGAAGAACTCATCGACGACAAGGTCTACACCTTCTCGGCCGACATCAACTACTTCAAGTGGCTGATGCGCTACGACAGCCGCAACCACAGCCACCTCATCACGCAGATGCGGGCTGCGGCCCGGGCCCGCGTCGAAATCATGACGGCCCCGTCGATCGAGGAACTCACCGAAAAGGATTCGTGGGGCACCATCAGCCTGTTGGGCGATTGCTACATCGAACGCAACGTCGTGTGCATTCTGCTGGCAGGACGCGTCATCAAGTACCTCATCAGCCCCTACAAGGCCCACTGGCTCAGCCTGCGGGCATCGACTGCCTTCTCGCTGTCGCTGTCCCGCGCCATCTACGACCGCCTGATCCCCTGCGAAGGTCACGGCGTGACCGAATGGTTCGCCTACGAAGAAGTGCTCGAATGGCCGGGCAAGGTCGGCGAATCGCGCAAAGAGGTAAAAGAGTTCAAGAAGCGCTTCCTGGAACCCGCCATCGACCAGCTGAATGAAGTGTCGGATTTCGATGTCAGCTGGGAGCCCAACGCCGAGCGCGTGCCGTCCGAAAAGCTCAAGATCCGCTTTCGCTTCACGAAGAAGCAGGGCGCGGATGCCGCGCGCGCCGGCATCCAGGACTCGATGTACCTTCTGCTGCATAACGAATTCGCTTTCGATACCCTCGACTTCGAGCGTCTCGCCAAGCAGCGCGACATGTGGACCGACGAGCGCCTCGAGCAGGCGATCGAATACACGCGCTACAAGCTCAACGAAGGCAAGGTGACGGTGAGCCCGCGCGGCTACTTGTTCAAGGCGCTGGAGGGGAACTACCGGATTGGCGAGGCGGATCGCAAGATGGCCGCCGTCAAGGCCCGGCAGCTCGAAGACGACCGCAAGGAGCGCCGCTCGCGCGATGCCGCGCAGGCGAAGCTCGAAGCCAGCATTCAGGTGCAGAACGACACGGCGAAAGCCAAGATGAGCGAGGAAGTCCGCGCGGGCCGCGAATACTTCGAGTCGGCCGACACCCCGTTGCGCCGGGATTTGTGCCACGCGTTCCTGAGCCAGCTGATCCCGCAGCGCCTGATCGAGAAGCAGGGCCTGTCGCGCGATGCGCTGAATGCCGACAACATTCTCACCGTGAACCGCGTGGTGGGCGACGCGTTCTGCTCGCACGTGTTTGCGAAGATGAAGAAGGCGCGTCCGGCCCGTTGAAGCTTGCAGGGCTGCGGGTCCCCGCTAGCGGCCACCCAACGGCTTCTGAAACGCCGCCAACACCGCGCCGACCATAAGCACCAACGCTGAATACACGAGCCCGCGCGTGAGCCCTGCGCTGTCCGATACCTTGCCGATCACCACCGGCCCGACGATCTGCCCGAACGCGAACACGATGGTAAAGGCGTTGATGCCGCTCGCCCACTGCGTGGACGGGAGATTGTGCCGCACGAACGCGGTCGTCGACGCCACGGCGGACAGGAACGTCGCGCCGAACAGGGCGCCCGAGACGAACGCCGCGAGCGGATGCGCGATCATCGCGGGAACGAGCGTCGCGACGGCAAGCAAGGCGTTGAGGATCGCGAGGGCCTGGCCGCCGCGCATGCGGTCGAGCAGCGTCGACCACATGCGCGCCGAGACGACCGTCGCCGCGCCGAGCAGCACATAGAAGCCGCTCACCACCGGCGCGCTCATGCCTGCATTGCGCAGCAACGCGACGATGAAGGTCATGTAGCCGATATAGCCGATGCCGAAACACGCATACCCCGCCAGCGCGAGCGCGAAACGGCGCCACTGCACCGGCGCGCGGGCTGCATCGGGCGCGCCGTGGCCGCTCGTGGACGCGGACTGCGGGCTGTCTATCCGCCGCGCGGCCGACGCCGCCACCACCGCAAACACAGCGCAGCCGACGGCCAGCGCGAACCACGCGTAGCGCCAGCCGTGCAGGGTGGGCAACACGGTGAATGGCACGAGTATCGACGAGATGACGATGCCCCAGCCGGTACCGCCGTAGTAGATCCCGATGATGAGTCCGGCGTCGCGCGGCGAGCGCGAGGCGAGCCGCGCCGCCAGCACGCCGCCGCTCACGAAGATGAGCGCGCTGCCGATGCCCGTCGCCACGCGCAGCGCGAGCAGCGCGTGCGTGCCGGTCACGGCGCCGCTCGCCGCCATCAGCACGACCGTGGCGATGCAGCCCGCGACGAACAGCGAGCGCGAGGTGAAGCGCGTCGACCATCGCGAGAAAGCGAGCGCCCCTAGCAGATAGCCGAAGGCATTCGCGGTGTTCATCGCGCCGGCCTGCGCGAAATTCCACGCGAGATCCTGGCGCATCGGCGGCAGCAGCAAGGCGTAGGAGAAGCGCGCGAGGCCGAGCGCAATCGCGCTCCCAAGCGACAACGCGATCGCGAGCATCAACGCCTGCATGCGTTCCGCTTCGCGCTTGTCCTCGCGCCCGTCCTCGCGCGTGTCATTACGCTGGCTCACCCTTGGTCGTCCTCTTATCGTTCTATGCCCGCCGTATGGTATCGCGTGGACTGGTCACACTGCTTACACAAGCGATGGCTAAGCTTCGCGACGCTGCGTCGATCGGCGCGCCTCTGCCGGAGAACCCGATGTCGTTCGTGCCAGGCCGCCGCATGGCGGCGGGATTCGCCGTATTCCTGTGCGCAATCGTTTGCGGTTGCAGCCGCCCGGACACGGATGTCACACGTCCGGCGCCGTCGTCCACCGCGCTCGACGATCCGGCGCCCGCCGCGACCGATACCAGCGAGCTTCAAAGCTGGGCACAGCAGGCCACCGGCAACACCTCACGCCTCCCGGCGCAGACAGGCAGCGCGCAAGCATCGTCGGATGCGCTTGCGACCCCCGTGATTCACACGGTGGATTGACCTTTCCCATCACCTTCCCCGCCTACCGATGAAAAACAAGAACCGTCGTGACTTCCTGCGCGCGTCCGCCGAAGCGGCCGGCGCGGCCGCCGCGCTGAACGTGATGCCGCTCGGCATCCTCCAGGCCCTGGCGATCCCCGCCAACAACCGCCGCGGCTCGATCGAGGATATCGAGCACATCGTCGTCCTGATGCAGGAGAACCGCTCGTTCGATCATTACTTCGGCACGCTGCGCGGCGTGCGCGGCTATGGCGACAAAAGCGCGGTCGCCTTGCCGAACGGCAAGCCGGTGTTCCATCAGCCGACGACATCGGCCGCGGGCGAGCTGCTGCCGTTCCATCCGGACGCGGCGAACCTCGGGCTGCAGTTCCTGCAAGGTCTGCCGCACGACTGGGTGACCGGACACGCGGCCTTCAACGGCGGCCTGTACGACCAGTGGGTGCCCGCCAAGGGCACGACGACCATGGCGTACCTGCAGCGCGCCGACATCCCGTTCCACTACCAGCTCGCGGACGCCTTCACGATCTGCGACGCCTGTCACTGCTCGATCAACTCATCGACGGATCCGAACCGCTACTACATGTGGACCGGCTACGTCGGCAACGACGGCACCGGCGGCGGCCCCGTCGTCGATAACGCGGAAGCGGGCTACGGCTGGTCGACATTCCCCGAAGTGCTGGAACGCGCGGGCATCTCGTGGAAGGTGTATCAGGACATCGGCACCGGACTCGACGCGAAGAATGGCTGGGGCTGGACCGACGACGCATACATCGGCAATTACGGCGACAACTCGCTGCTCTACTTCACGCAGTATCAGAACGCGCAGCCGGGCAGTGCGCTGTACGAAAAGGCCCGGCGCGGCACCAACGCCGCCGCCGGCGACGACTACTTCACGCTGCTGAAGCGCGATGTCGCGAACGGCACGTTGCCGCAAGTCTCGTGGATCGTCGCGCCGGAGGCCTTTTCCGAGCATCCCGAATGGCCGGCGAACTATGGCGCGTGGTACGTCGATCAGGTGTTGCAGGCGTTGACGTCGAACCCGGAGGTGTGGAGCAAGACCGCGCTGATCATCAACTACGATGAAAACGACGGTTTCTTCGATCACGTCGTGCCGCCGTTTCCGCCGGCGTCGAGCGCCAATGGCCTCTCGACCGTCGATACCGCCAGCGAGATCTTCCCCGGCAACGCCAGCTATGCGAGCGGGCCGTACGGACTCGGCGCGCGGGTGCCGATGCTGGTCGTGTCGCCGTGGTCGCGCGGCGGCTGGGTGTGCTCGGAGACCTTCGACCATACGTCGGTGATCCGCTTCATCCAGAAGCGCTTCGGGCGCGCGCACGGTCTTGCCGAGCCGAATATCTCGCCGTGGCGCCGCGCGATCTGCGGCGATCTCACGTCCGCGTTCGACTTCCGCCAGCCGAACGCCCATCTGCCGACGCTGCCCGCCACCAGCGCCTACGCGCCGCCCGACAAGCTGCGTCACGCGAAATACCAGCCGGTGCCGCCCGACGCGCAGACCGTTCCGCAGCAGGAGCCGGGCGTGCGGCCGGCGCGCGCGCTGCCGTACGAGCTGTTCGTGCGCGCGAAGCTGCACGCATCGAAAGACGCCGTCTCCTTTGATTTCATCAACACCGGCAGCGCCGGCGCGGTGTTCCTGCTCTACCGCAACGCGAGCACGCAGGCGCCGCGCAGCTACACCGTGGAAGCGCGCAAGCGCCTCGCCGATCGCGTAACGGCGGAAACGGACGGCAGCTTCGATTTCGTCGTGCATGGCCCGAACGGCTTTGTGCGCCGCATCGCGGGCACGATGGCCAAGCGTCGGTCGTGGTGGTCGGGGGAACAGGCCGAGCCGGACGTCGCGGAAGGTTACGACGTCGCCAACGGCAACCTGCAACTGCGGCTCGAGAACCGCGGAACGGCTGCCTGCACGTTCAGCGTCAGCAACGCCTACGCGCCGGCGCACACCATCACGCGGCGTGTGCGCGGCGGCGATACGGCGGAGATCTACCTGGATCTGCGTGACGCGCACGGCTGGTATGACGTCGAAATCAAGATCGATACCGACGCGAAGTTCCTCCGCCGGCTGGCCGGTCACGTCGAAACGGGCCGGGACAGCATGAGCGATCCCGCGCTCGGCGCGTGACGTCCGCCGCGGCGCATCCGCCGCGGTGATCTCCCGGATCGCGCGCCCCGTCGCCGGGCGTGCGACCGTCTTCATTTCCCCGTTTTCCGGAACTCTTCCGCTCCGATCTGTTCGGAACCACCTGGTTGCGTGCGCCGTCCGCGCCTGCGCCCCGGCTGCGCCCCGGCTGCGACGCGCTGCAACGCACGTCGCCGGACGGGGGATGCCCGGATGGCCGAATGCCCCGCGGACGAGGAAGATCGACATCGCGCGGTTGCTCGAAGCTGAGAATCGTTTCGACGGCGAGGTAGATAACGGAAAACCGGCGCGTCGGACCGCACCATCATGCCAACAATGAACCCAGGTGCAAATGGAGACGGGGATGAGAGTACGAGCAACTGTGCTGCTGGTTCGACACCAGGCGGTGCTTCTGGTCCGGGAACACGGCGGCCCGTGGTGGCTGCCGGGCGGGCCGGTGGGAATGAATGAGCTGGCGCTGGTCGCGGCGGTCCGGGCGCTGCATGAGGATACGGGTGTCGAGGCGAGCGCGGCCGCGTTCCTGTTCCAGCAGGTGTCTGCGCATCACCTTCATCATGTCTTTCGCGTCGCGATTCCGGACGACATGCACCCGCGCGCCGCGATGGGCGGCGGCATCGACGACGTGCTCTGGGTCGCGCCTGCCCAACTCGTGCAGGTTGGCATGACGCCGGGCACGCGGGCGATCCTGAGCCGGGCGGCGGGAATCGGCATCGATCCCGCGGAAGCGCTGCACGGCCATGACGATGTGGGCGCGCGCATCGACAGGCGGCGGCGCTAAAGGCTCCGGCCGGCCGCACCGACAGGCGGCGACTCTAAAGGATCAGGCCGCCCGCCGCCTCACTGCGCAGATGGCGCGGCCGACGCGGACGGAGCAGGCGACGCCGCCCCGGTTTCATCGCCCGGCGTCGGCAGAATCGGCGGCAGGGTCGTGAAAACGGGCGCCTGCGGCCGCGGCGGCGCTTCGGTCACTTCGGCCTCCGGCTCGGCAGGCGCGCGCTTCACGCGGACGGATTTCTGCGCCGCAGTCTGTTTCGTCGCGCTCGGCTTCGGCGCTTTCGTAAAAGTCTGCGCGATCCACGCACGCAGGCGCGTCACTGTGGTTTCCCACAGCCCCGGCGTTTCCTGCGTGTCGAAGCGCGCGCGTGCGTCGATCAGATGCGAGCGCAACGCACGTTGCATGAAATCGCCGACGATCGGCAACGCGCTGTGCGCGCCTTGCCCCCAATAGTCGCTGCGCAGCGTGACGCGGCTGTCGTTGAAGCCGACCCACGCGCCCGCCACGAGTTGCGGCTGCATCAGGATGAACCAGCCGTCGGCGTTGTCCTGTGTCGTGCCGGTCTTGCCCGCGACATCGCCGCGAATCCCGAAGCGCGTGCGAATGGTCGTGCCCGTGCCGCGATTGATGACGTCGCGCATCACATCGACGAGTTTGCGGGTCGCATCGACCGACAGCGCGCGCTCGGGCGCGTTCTCGAACTGCGCGAGCACCTCGCCGTCCTTGTTCTCGATGCGCGTGACGAGCAGCGGCTCGATATAACTGCCATCGTTGGCGATCGTGCCGTACGCGGAAACCATCTCCTTCAGCGTGACCGGACTCGTGCCGAGCGCAAGCGATGGCACGACGTCCAGATGACTCTCGCGCACGCCCATGTCGCGGGCGAGCCGCGCGACGCGTCCCGGTCCGACCGATTCCATCAGCTGCGCGGTGATGCGGTTCTTCGAATACGCGATGCCGTCGCGCAGGCTGACCGGCTTGCCGCTCGGCGGGGCATCGTCGGTTGGACGCCAGGTTTCGTTGCTGTTGATCGGAATCTCGACGGCCTGATCGACGAAGGTATCGGTCGGCTTCGCGCCGTGTTCGAACGCTGCGCCGTAGACGAAGGGCTTGAAGGTCGAACCGGGCTGGCGGCGGGCCTGCGCGACGTGATCGAACGGATCCTGCGCGAAGTCGCGGCTGCCGACCCACGCCTTGATCTGGCCATTGCGCGGATCGAGTGCGACGAAGCCGGCCTGCACGCGCGTCTTGCTCTCGCACAGCGACTGCATGAAGCCGCGGTCCGCGCCGAGCCTCGCCAGGGCGTCGGCGTCGTTCATGCCGCCGTCGCGCGCCGCGCGGTACTCGCCCGTTTCGCGCATGAACGCGTGCGCGAGATCCACATTCACCTTCGCGCAGCCGCCGCGCGTGCCCCACGCGGCATTGGCGATCGACTGCAACTGGTTGCCCTGCAAGCCGAGCGCGTTGGTCGCCATGGTCTGAAGACGCGAGTCGATGGTCGTGCGCACGACGAGGCCATCGGAATAGATGTTGTAGTCGTTGTCGTCGGCCCAGGCGATCAGCCACTTGCGCAGCTGTTGCGCGAAATGCGGCGCGCGGCCAGGCTCTTCGGTCTGCCGTTCGAAGTCGATGCGCAACGGCCGCTTGACGAGCGCGTCGAGCTTCGCGGCCGGCAGATGGCCGAACTTCACCATCTGGCCGAGCACGATGTTGCGCCGGTCGAGCGCCCGCTCGGGATTGATCACCGGGTTGTAATAGCTGTTGCCCTTCAGCATGCCGATGAGCGTCGCGCTCTGAAGCACGTCGAGCTCGCCCGCCGACTTGCCGAAGTACGTGCGCGCGGCCATTTCGATCCCGTAGGCGTTGTAAAGGAACGGCACGGTGTTCAGATAGGTTTCGAGGATCTCGTCCTTCGAATACACCGCTTCGATCTTGAACGCGGTGATGGCTTCCTTCAGCTTGCGTGTGAGCGTCTGCGAGCGGCCGATCTCTTCCGGAAACAGATTGCGCGCGAGCTGCTGTGTGAGCGTGGAGCCGCCTTGCCGGTCGCCCTTGAGCGTATGCAGCGCGGCGGACGCCGTGCGCTTGAAGTCGATGCCGTGATGCGTGTAAAAGCGCCGGTCTTCGGTCGCGATGAGCGCGTCGACGACCTGGGGTGACACGGACTTGAGGCTCACCCATTCGCGATGCGTGGGCTTGAACTCGGCGAGCAGCTTGCCGTCGGCGGAATAGACCTGCGCGGGCTGATCCACCTTGGCGCGGCGCAGGTCGCGGATGCCGGGCGTGAACGGAATCAGCACCAGCACGTACAGCACGAACAGCGCGGGCAGAAGAAGCAGCGTGCGCGGCCGCAGATGCGGACGCAGCCGAGGCAGCAGGCGGGCCTGCAGTTGGCCGATTAGCTGGCCGAGAAGCGCCCGGGCCAGGGCTTTGAGATCAGACGCGGTCACGGCGGAACGGGTTGCTCAGACAAGAAAACCCTGAATCCTAGCGTAATTTTTCAGCAGGCTGACCGTTGGGCCTGCATGCGGCGTCATGCCGGCCGCGTCCCCGCCGTTTCGCCGATGGGAAACGCCGTCGTCGAAAGAATCTCGCGCAACACCACGAAGGTGCGAATCTGCCGCACGCCCGGCAGATAGAGCAGCTTCTCGGCATGCAGGCGGTTGAAGCTGTCGCTGTCGCGCGTGCGGATCAGCATGAAGAAGTCGAATTCCCCGGTCACCACATGGCACTCCATGCAGCCCGGCACTTTCTGCGCGGCTTTTTCGAAGGCATCGAAGGAGTCGGGTGTGGAGCGGTCGAGGATCACGCCGATCACGACCAGCATGCCGGCATCGAGCGCCTTGGGATCGAGCAACGCAACCGTGGCGCGGATCAGCCCCGCTTCGCGCAACCGTTCGACACGCCGCAGGCACGCGGGCGGACTCAGATTGACCTTCTCGGCGAGAGCGACGTTCGAGATGGATGCATCGCGCTGCAATTGCCGCAGGATGGCGCGATCAACCCGATCGGTCTGATGCGCCGCCCGTTGTGCGTTTGCGGGAGGTTGGGTTTTTTTCATTGCGTATGAGGTCGCTTGAACACCGTAAAAGTTTGCCATAACGTAAATGAGTGAATGAACGTTAGGCATGAGCGAATTCTTTTGCAACCCATCCGCTGCGAGGAATCTCTAGGATTGTTTCAAGGCGACGCCGCACGCGCGCCGGCCCGAATTCCATCATCAAGAGGATGCTCACCATGAACCTGCAACGTTTCCCCCGCTATCCGCTCACCTTCGGACCGACGCCCATCCAGCCGCTCAAGCGCCTCTCCGCGCATCTCGGCGGCAAGGTCGAGCTCTACGCCAAGCGCGAAGACTGCAACAGCGGGCTGGCGTTCGGCGGCAACAAAACCCGCAAGCTCGAATACCTGATTCCCGAAGCGCTTGCCGAAGGCTGCGACACGCTGGTGTCCATCGGCGGCGTGCAGTCCAACCAGACCCGTCAGGTGGCGGCGGTCGCGGCGCATCTCGGCATGAAGTGCGTGCTCGTGCAGGAAAACTGGGTCAATTACTCGGATGCGGTGTACGACCGCGTCGGCAATATCCAGATGTCGCGGATGATGGGCGCAGACGTGCGTCTCGTCGCCGATGGTTTCGACATCGGCATCCGCAAGAGCTGGCAGGAAGCGATGGACGGCGTGCGCGCCGCCGGCGGCAAGCCGTTCCCGGTGCCGGCGGGCTGCTCGGAGCATCCGCTGGGCGGGCTGGGCTTCGTCGGCTTCGCGGAAGAAGTGCGCGCGCAGGAAGCAGAACTCGGCTTCAAGTTCGACTACATCGTCGTCTGTTCGGTGACCGGCAGCACGCAGGCGGGCATGGTCGTCGGATTCGCGGCCGACGGGCGGGCGCGCCGCGTGATCGGCATCGATGCCTCGGCGAAGCCCGAGCAGACGCACGCGCAGATCCTGCGCATCGCGAAGCACACCGCCGAACTCGTCGAGCTGGGTCAGGACCTCACGCGCGAGGACGTCATTCTGGATACGCGCTTCGGCGGCCCCGAATACGGCTTGCCGAACGACGGCACGCTCGAAGCCATTCGCCTGTGCGCGCGGCTCGAAGGCGTGCTGACCGATCCCGTCTACGAAGGCAAGTCGATGGACGGCATGATCCAGATGGTGCGCAACGGCGAATTCCCCGATGGCTCGAAGGTGCTGTACGCGCACCTCGGTGGCGTGCCGGCGCTCAACGCCTACAGCTATCTGTTCCGTAATGGCTGACCGCTAGAGGGCGTCGCGCAGCGCATTGCGGAACGCGTGGAAGAGGGCGGCGATCCGCTCCGAGGTGTCGTCTTCGAAGACCGGCATGCGCGCGCCGAGCATGTGGGCGAGGATCGGCGGTGCGGGATCGTCACTGCGCAGGATCGCGAGCAGCCGCGCGCGCACCTCATCCGCGGCGAGCGCCGCCGTGTCGCGGCCCAGCAAGGCGGCGCCGGCGATGTCCGGATCGTGCCCGTGGCGCTCGACGAGATCGAAGGCATCGGAATAGAGGCGGTCGAGATTGCCGGCCTGCGCGTAGCGCGCCATCAGGAACAGCAGATCGATCGCGTCCTTGCGGTCGGACGCGTGCCGGTCCTGCCAGGCGACGATCTTCAGCATTGCCTGCGCGGGCAGCGACGCGACTGGCACGACGAGATCCGCCGCGATGCGCACGGGCAGCGCCGCATCGAGCGCCTGCCGGAAGCCCGCGACGTTCATTCGCACCGACTGATCCGGCGGCCACGCAATCTCGCCGCGTGCGTCCTGTACGCCGCCGAACGGCACGATATCCAGCCAGGTGCGCTCGCCGGTGTGCGGTGTGCTGAAGTTCAGCCGATGCGCCGAGCCTTTCGGCGCGTCGAAGTGGCCCGAGGCGATCAGCGTGTTGCGCAGCGCCTTGTGGCCCGTCCAGCTTCGAATTGAAATGCCAATGTCGACGTCGGCAGTGGCGCGGGCTGCCTCGATGTCGTGGACGTGCGTGAGCAGGAGGTCGCGCGCGCTGGCGCCGCCGACGAACCACGCGATGCCGTTGGCCGCCGACGCGGCGACGACTTCGCGCAGCATTGCCGAAATCGGTACGGCGAGCGGCCGATGCGGCAGCAGCTCAAGCGGCAAGATAGCGTTCACGCAGCATCCTGGCGGCTTCGATATTTCGCGGGTCGCCGCTCGCGACCAGATCGGCATAGACGAGCAGCGGCGCGACCACGTTCGGCGGCAGTCCCTCGACAGGCGCGAGCTTGACCGGCGCGCGCAGGAACTCGACGTTGCCCGCCGGATCGGGCCGCAACCGCGCCTGCATGACCCATTCGCGCGGCACGGTTTCCGTGCAGTAGGCGGTCACACGCGCAGGTTTCAGATAGTCGGTGAGGATCGCGGCGGCCGGTTCGCCGCCGAACTGGCATTGGCCCGGGAGATCGGGCGCATCGCGCCACCAGTCGTTCGAATCGGCATGATACCGCCCCAGCACGAGCGATTCGCGCAGCTGCCGCGGATAGAGTGTGACCCATTCGTCGATCAGCCGCTCGCGGTCGGCGAACTGCAGGCCGCGCGCATCGGGGCGCTCGAAAACATCCCGATGGTCGACGAGCGCGCGCACCGCATTCTGCACGGTGCCGTGGCTGACGCCCGCGCGCTGCGCGATGTCCCGATAGCTGCGCTCCAGCAACGACGGGCTGACGAGCAGGGCGAGCGCGACACGAAGGGTCGATTTCGTCCATGTCTTCGAGCGGCGCGCCCGGCTCCCGGCTACGCGTGGGCGGCCCGAGACGATCACGACGCAGTTGTCCTCGACGAGGCTCGCGTTGCCCGCGAGATCGAGCGCGTCGACCTGCATTTCGCGGCAAGCCTGGATCATGTTGGGAGAGAGATGCGTGGTGACGAGCGCCGACTTTGCGCCATCCAACGTGTCGATAGCCGACAACGCGCTATATCTGTCGACGATTTCACGCACGATCACACGCCGCTTGAAACGCGCCGTGCCGACATGGAATTCGATGGCGCCGTCATAACCGCCGCGCGCCGGCGCTTTCGCGGAGCGTGCGGCGAGGCCGGTCGCGGCGCTGAAGGCGGCGGCGGCGGCTTCGATCATTTGCTCCGGGTGGCCGTCAGCGCGAGGCAGCATGGAGAAATTCGTTTGTCCAATTTATGTGATTGTACACGAAACGTGGACGGAAAAGAAAATTGGACAGTTGAGCGTGCACGTGCGGTTCAACTCTTTCCGGCCGCCCGGCTGATCGCGGCGCCATCGGCGCCGCCTTGCATCAGAGATAACTGCAGACGTAATCGAGCGTTTCGATAACCTCGATATCGAAGCGACTCGTGCCGGGCACCGAGAACGATTCGCCCGCGCCGTACGCTTTCCACTCGTCGCTGCCGTCGAGGCGGATGCGGCATTTTCCGGCTTGCACTTCCATATGCTCAGGCGCGTCGGTGCCGAAGTTGAGCGTGCCCGGCAGGATCACGCCGAGTGTCTTTTTCGAGCCACCGGAAAAAAGCACGGTGTGTGACACACATTTACCATCGAAATAGACATTGGCGCGTTTGATAACGGAAACTTGATCGAATTGCGTTGTGCCTGTCATGGCGATTTCCTCGAAGTCTTCGGATGTCGATGTGGTGCGCCGGAATGCGCGGAATTTCATTCAAGCAGAGGGGTTGCCATGATACAGGGTGCGAATTGCGATACGCCTATCGTTAGATTAATCACACGACAAGAGGATTTTGACGCGGATGTGTCGTAGGGAGGCGAGTGATTCGCTCAGCCAATCAAACGCGCTGAGCGCGCGCGAACGGCCGGACGCGGGGTTGATTCGCCAGTGGAATACGTCAAACGTCCTACTATTCTTACCCTGTTCGCTAGTGTGCGCGGTCGCACATAGCGAATATGCACGTCCTAATAGCATTCTTCCGGACAGTGAATGGCGGGAAAAGAATTAAATACCGAATTGATCTTCATACGCTTAGTAATCCAGAGATATACGTTAGACGTAAAAGACAGCTATCGCTTGTCGTTCGAATCTTTCGTCCGTAACCACATAAAAGTTACGGACTACCACGGATCGTGACGCCATCGTTGGAGTCGAGGAAAAATGCTTAACCTTGCGTTTGGCTTCACTTGCTCCTTTCTGATCATCCTTCTTATAGTGCGGAGCGCAGGTAAACACGCATTGTTTTCCATGGACGGCGATTTGCACAGTGTTCAGAAGAATCACGTTTACGCTGTGCCGCGTATCGGTGGAATTGGAATCGCATGTGCGGCGGTCGCCACTACCATTGCGGAACCGCTGTGGGCTACCGGTTCGAATTACGCGTCGCTATTGCTTCTTCTTTGCGCCGTTCCGGCGTTTGCCAGCGGCGTGGCGGAAGATGTCACCAAGCTCGTCTCGCCGCGAATCAGGCTTCTTTGTGCATTTGCATCGGCATTGATGGCCTGCCTGCTGCTCAATGCCGTGGTGACGCGCGTGGACGTGCCGATGATCGATCAATGGTTGCGAGTTCTGCCCCTCGGAATCGGCTTCACCATGCTCGGCACCGCAGGGCTCACCAATGCAGTGAATATCATCGACGGATTTAATGGCCTTGCGTCCGTCGTGGCCATGATGATTTTCGGGTCAATCGGTTATGTCGCCTATCAAGTGAACGACTGGCCGATTATGAGCATGGCGCTCACAATGGTCGGGGCACTTGGCGGCTTCGTACTCTGGAATTTCCCGACACCGTCTGTGTTTCTGGGCGATGGCGGTGCTTATTTACTCGGCTTCATTATGGCCGAGCTTCTGGTCTTATTAATTGCACGCCACCCGAACGTCCCTGTGTGGTACGCAGTATCAATAGCGATTTACCCTGTCTTCGAAACGCTTTTCTCGATTTATCGGCGGCGCATTCTGCATGGCAAGCCAGCCGACGAACCAGATCGACTTCACCTGCACTCTCTGGTGTACCGGCGTATTGCCCGACGCGGCTATGACCCGGCGAATCTCCGCCAGAAGACACTTCGAAACTCTTACACGTCGATTTACATGTGGGCGTTGAGTGTCATTGGAATCGGCCCGGCAACGTTGTTCTGGGACAGCCGATTCGCGACGTTTGGTGCGAGCGTGCTGTTTGTGCTCGCCTACACGCGTCTCTACATTGCAATCGTCCGACTTAGGACGCCCCGCTGGCTTCTGTTCCCAGGGCACCAACACACCAGGGTGACAGCTCCCGACGTCGAACAGTCGCGTCATTGAGATAGCGCCGGTATGGGGAGACAGGCGTAACGCTGCTTCAACGAACACGTGCCACGAGCGCGTCACAGCCGCCTCGCGCACGGATTGCCGCAACGTACATCAGGAGCGGAAGCAGTTCGAGCTCGAAATCCGCAAGTGGATGTACGGTTTTTCGCCAGCGCAATAGAGGGAGTTTCCGTTTCTGGGTCTGTGTAGATATCAATCCGGCGGAGCGCGCCACGCTGCGTCGAGATTCGCAACGCACGTCGCCAACATGGAAGGAAGATCGATGTACACACCGAAAGATATCCGGCTCGCCGTGATTGGTCTGGGCTACGTAGGTTTACCGCTCGCAGTGGAGTTCAGCAAGCATCGACCCGTCGTGGGCTTCGATATCAACCGGGCGCGCGTTGCGGCCCTGCGACAAGGGCACGACTTCACGCTGGAAGTGAGCGACGAGGAACTTGCGGCCGCCGTGCAATTGACACCCACCAGCGAGGCCGAGGACCTTCGCGATTGCAACGTCTATATTGCAACGGTGCCGACGCCGATCGATCAGTACAAGCGGCCGGACCTCACGTATCTCCTCGGCGCGAGCGAAACCATCGGGCGCGTGCTCAAGAAGGGCGACATCGTGATTTACGAATCGACTGTCTACCCTGGCGCGACTGAAGAGGAATGTGTTCCCGTCATCGAACGGACGTCCGGTCTCAAGTTCAATGTGGATTTCTTCGTCGGATATAGCCCGGAGCGGATCAATCCCGGCGACAAGGAACATCGCATTGCGGCCATCAGAAAGGTGACTTCCGGATCGACGCCTGAAGTTGCCGAGACCGTCGATTCGCTCTATCGGGAAATCATCACCGCGGGTACTTTCAAGGCGCCCAGCATTCGCGTGGCGGAAGCCGCCAAGGTCATCGAAAACACACAACGCGACGTCAACATCGCGCTCATCAACGAACTGTCGATCATCTTCAACAAGATGGGTATCGACACCGAAGCCGTGCTTCAGGCGGCGGGCACCAAATGGAATTTTCTGCCGTTCAGGCCGGGTCTGGTCGGCGGTCACTGCATAGGCGTCGACCCGTACTATCTCACGCACAAGGCGCAGGCGATCGGTTACCACCCGGAGATCATCCTCGCGGGGCGGCGGCTCAACGACAGCATGGGAAGCTATGTGGTGTCGCAGCTTCTGAAGGCGCTGACGGGTCGCCGTATCGCCATAGCCGGCGCGAGAGTATTGATCATGGGGCTGAGCTTCAAGGAGAACTGCCCCGACCTCCGTAACACGCGCGTCGTTGATATCATCCACGCGCTGAAGGAATACAGCCTCGACGTCGACGTCTGGGACCCTTGGGTATCGAAAGAGGAGGCAAGCCACGAGTACGGCCTCGAACTTGTCGACAGCCCGAATGCCGGCGCCTATGACGCGATCGTCGTCGCGGTTGCACATCGCGAGTTTGCCCGTCTCGGAGCGGACGCGCTGCATGCCTACGGAAAGCCCACGCACGTTCTGTACGACCTGAAATACGTGCTCGCGCCCGAAGCGAGCGATTTGCGCCTGTAGTCGGAGCGGCGTCGCGCAGCGAGGGAAGGATTGCTTTACGGAGGGTGGTGCTACCGACATAGACCGATGTCGGCCGTACCACCTTCACCGTTTCGCCGAGGTGGAAGGACGCTGGACGGTGTCGGTGATGAGGGGCGAGTGCTAGCGCAGTGCGCACGTGACCAGAGAGTTTTCATGAAGCCAAAAGACCACCAGAACACGCAGATGCGCGGGAATACATTGGACGTGCCTGATATCGGCGCAATAGTCGCGACCGTTATCGACCACCGATGGATGATCGGCATCACCACGGCGATATTCATGCTGATCGGGGCATGCTATGCGTTCCTTGCGCCTCCCGTTTATCGCGCAGACATCCTCATTCAGATCGACGACAGCAGCGCTCCGTCCTATTCCGGATCGAAAGATTTGCTGGCTGACGCTACGAGCCTGTTCAACACGAAGTCTTCGGCGGAAGCCGAGTTGCAGATCCTCGGTTCGAAAATGATCGCTGCGCGTGCAGTGGACGCGCTCAAGCTGTATATCAAGGTGACCCCTCACTATTTCCCGCTCGTTGGGCGCTGGATCGCGCGTCATAGCGACGACCTGCCGCGACCGCGCTTCGTCGGCACCGATGGATTCGCCTGGGGAGGCGAATCCATCGACGTCGGCAAGTTCGATGTTCCCAAGAAGCTGGAAGGTTCTGCTTATAAGGTCACAATATTGTCGGAAGGTCATTATCATTTGAGCGGTCCAGGGCTCGAACAACCCATGAGCGGGAAAGTAGGTGTCGATGAGCAATTCGCAACACCGACGGGCACGATCAGCCTCCTCGTCAAGAAAATGGTCGGGCCGGAAGGTGTGACGTTCGACCTCGTGCGAAATTCGCGGCAGCTGACGATCGAAGCGTTGCAGCAACAACTCAGGATCAGTCAGGAGGGCAACAAGTCGAATGTTCTGAGTGGGTCGTTGGAAGGCACCGATCCCCTCCTGCTGAGTGCGACGATCAACGAAATCGGCACGCGATATGTGTTGCAGAGCGCGGAACGAAAGGCGGCGAGTGCGGAAGAGTCGCTGCACTTTCTCGAACAGCGTCTGCCGGCGGCGGAAAGGCAGATGGAGCAGGCTGAATCGAACTATACGAATTACCGGAATCAAAATACGCTTGTCGACCTCAGCGAAGCAAGCAAAGTGGTCTTGACGCAAGCCGCCGCTGCAGACGCGCAACTCCTGGCGCTGCAGCAGCGGCGTCAGGAGCTGGAGGCGCATTTCGGCAGCGTGCATCCAGATGTGATCGCCATCAAAAAGAAAATTGCATTGGCCGAGGAGCATATCGATCAACTGACCGCGCGCCAGAAGGAAATGCCGATAGCGGAACAGAACTCGATGCGCCTGATGCGCGATGTGCGAATGAATACCGATCTGTATTCCGCGCTCCGGATCAACATGGAGGAACTGCGTCTTATCAAGGCCGGGAAGGTTGGTACTGCACAGCTGATCGATCTGGCAGACGTTCCCGAACGTCCGGTCAAGCCGATCAAGACGCTCGTGCTGGCGGCGTTTTCCGTGCTCGGCGCACTGGTCGGCGTCGTGCTCGCGCTGGGCCGGGTCGCGCTTCTGCGTGGCGTGACGGATCCGCGTGAAGTCGAGAAGCTGACTGGCCTGAGCGTATTCGCAACCATCCCGCAAAGCGAGCGACAGAACGAACTGGCGAGAATGATCTCGGCGAAGGCCTCCGGTCAGCTTGTGCTCGCATCCCGCTATCCGATGGACCCGACCGTCGAGTGTCTGCGCGTTCTGCGCTCGGCGCTGCAGCATGCATTGAGCGATGCGCGCAACAATATCGTGTTGCTTGCAGGCCCGCTGCCCGGCATCGGGAAATCATTTCTGTCGGCAAATCTCGCGACGGTTCTCGCGGCTGGCGGAAAGCGGGTTCTGGTGGTCGATGGCGATCTTCGCAGAGGGCACTTGAATCAATACTTCGGCTTGCCGCGCGGTCCGGGCCTTGCCGATGTGCTCAGCAAGCGCGAGTCGTTCGAAAACGTCGTTCACCGCGGGGTGTTCGCGAATCTCGACGTCTTGCAGGCCGGGTTGGTGCCGGAGAGCCCCGACGAGTTGTTGCTCAACAGCGGCTTCGAAGACGTGATGAACCACATGTCGACCGAGTATGACATCGTGCTTCTCGATGCCCCCGCCATTCTCGCCGTGTCCGATGCGGGAATCATGGCTCCGTTCGCAGGTTCGATCTTCCTGGTAGCGCGCGTCGGCGACACGCGCATTGTCGAGATCGAGGAATCGGTCAAGCGGTTCGTGCAGACCGGTGCGGCAGTGAGCGGTGTGCTGCTGAACGGCCTCAGGTTGCACGGCACGAGTCATGCACAGGCACGACGGCAAGGAAGTTACACGTACACCGCTTATTACCAGCAGTCGGACAAGACCTAACGTGTCGCGCTCGAGAGATCGGGACGACTCCAGAAATATCGACTAACAACGCCATGATTCTTTTGTCCGGAGGGTTGTGATGCCTGACCACTATGATTCGATCCGCGAGCGCCTCGTACAGGATCCGAGGAGGTGGCTCGTCACCGGTGTGGCAGGCTTCATCGGCTCCAATCTGCTGGAGACCCTGCTCAGGCTGGACCAGCACGTGGTGGGTCTCGATAACTTCTCGACCGGTTATCAGCGCAATCTCGACGAGGTGCGCGCGCTCGTCACTCCGCTGCAATGGAGTCGGTTCGAGTTCATCGAAGGGGATATCCGCCGTTTCGACGACTGCGTCGCCGCCGTGAAGAACGTCGATCACGTACTGCACGAGGCGGCGCTCGGTTCCGTACCTCGCTCCCTGCAGGATCCGATCGCAACGCACGAGGTCAATATCAGCGGCTTCCTGAACCTGCTGGTTGCCGCACGGGACGCCGCGGTATCCAGCTTCACTTATGCAGCATCGAGTTCCACTTACGGCGATCATCCCGATCTGCCGAAACTCGAAGACCGCATTGGCCAGCCGCTATCGCCTTACGCCGTAACGAAGTACGCCAACGAACTCTATGCGGCGGTGTTCGCCCGCAGTTACGGATTCCACACGATCGGGCTGCGCTATTTCAATGTATTCGGTAGACGCCAGGACCCTGATGGCGCGTACGCGGCGGTCATCCCGAAGTGGATCGCAGCGATGATTCAGGGCTCCGAGGTCGTGATTCACGGTGACGGCGAAACGAGCCGGGACTTCTGCCCTATCGATAACGTTGTGCAGGCCAATATTCTTGCCGCGTGCTCGGACGCCACGGCGAGAAACCAGGTCTATAACGTCGCCGTGGGAGATCGGACGACGCTCAACGAGCTCTTCGTGAAATTGAAGGACGCACTCATTGAAAACGGCGTGGCGTGTGGACTGCGTCCGGTGTACGGATCCTTTCGAGCAGGCGATGTGCGGCATTCGCAAGCTAGCGTCGATAAGGCCGAGCGCCTGCTTGGTTATGGGCATAAGATCCGGCTGGCCGAAGGTATCGCGCGCGCGATGCCTTGGTACATCCAGCTCGTCGCAGAGAGCACGAGTTGATGGCGTTGCAACTCCAGGCTGCAGACCAGGATACCGCGACGAATCGTTCTTGCCGGGAGTGAGCGCTTTGACTATGTACATGCACGAGCTGCCAGGATGAAGGCGCCATGAAACTCCTGATCGTCATCTACTCCCTTCAGCACGGGGGCGCGGAGCGCGTGGTTGCCAACCTGTCGGCCCTTTGGTCCGCGCGCGGCTATGAAGTCACCGTGGCTACGCTGGCATCGAAAGCGACGGATTTCTACGTGCTGGACAAATCCATCAGGCGCCTTTCACTTGAAGTCGCGGGCGAGTCGATTGGAGTTGGAAATGCGCTTGTCGCGAACCTCCGTCGGATCCTGGCGTTACGGCGCGTCTTACGACGTGTCGGACCGGATATCGTGATCGGCGTCGAGACCACAGCCTCGCTCTTGTCGATTTTCGCCAGCCGGGGGCTGCGTTGCAAAGTGATCGCGACCGAGCATATTCATCCGCCCATGCTGCCGCTGGGCCGCGTCTGGACGACGGTGCGACGCTATGCGTATCCGTCCGCCGACCACGTCGTCGCGTTGACCGAAAAAACTAGGGCGTGGCTGGAGCAGCACTGCCGTTGCAAGAACGTGAAGGTTATTCCGAACGCGGTTTCGCTGCCGATTCCTGTATTCGATCCCGTTCTCGAGCCGGAATCGATTGTCGTGCCGGGACGTCGGATGCTTCTGGCAGCAGGGCGATTTACCACGCAGAAGGGCTTTGATTGCCTGATTTCCGCCTTCTCGCAGATCGCGACTGATCAGCCGCAATGGGACTTGGTCATCCTGGGCGACGGCGCGGCGCGGAGTGCGCTCGAGCGGCAGATCGCCGACGCGGGGCTCGAGCGCCGGGTATTCATGCCGGGCCAGGTCGGTAACGTGGCGCAGTGGTATGCGCGCGCGGACCTGTACGTCATGAGTTCGCGTTTTGAAGGCTTTCCCATGACGCTACTGGAAGCGATGGCGAGCGGTTGCGCGGTAGTGAGCTACGACTGCGATACCGGACCGCGAGATCTCATCAAACACGGGGAAAACGGCTTGCTGGTGGAACCGGTCGGTGAAGCGACCAGCCTGGCGCGCGCCTTGTCGGAGCTAATGACGAATGATGACGAGCGCGTTCGTCTGGCATCGAACGCGCGCGATGTCGCGGATGCGTTCTCGCCCGTCAGGACGCTCAGGATGTGGTACGACCTGTTCGCCGAAGCCGGCGTGCAAGATGTAGCGTGCCGCGCCGATCAGTGGGTGAGCAAGTGAGTGCGATCAATTCGGTGTACCCGCCAACCGCGAAGAGGCACGTTGTTATCGAGGTTATCTTCTCGATCCTGATTTTCCTGTTCGTGACGTTCTACTGGATTGGAAAGGAGCCGGGGTCGTTCGTGGGTGTGTCATTTCCGTATGACATCTCCTACGTAGTAATCGGGATCGGGACCCTGTGCGGCGTGCTGTCCTTCATACAGGGAAGGCTGACATTCTCGACGAAGCAACTCGCGTTTATCGGGCTGTTGATACTGGCGCCGTTTCCCGGACTCTTCGGCATGATCTTCGCTCATCCAGAGTTGTCGGAATGGCGTAACTACATCGGCAAGGACATGGTGCGGAATACCTATCTGGGCTTCCGACCCGTGACCATGCAGGCGGGGATGTTTCTTTTCTGCGCGCCGATGTTCGCGCGTTTTCTCGGCAGGCCGATGCTGATTGCTATCACGCTTGCGGTAGGCCTTCATATCGTCTGGGGCCTGGCGCAGGTGCTATACCCGATCAACGAGCATCTGATCGATCGCCTCCCAATCGTCGCCGTCGGACCGTGCTCCGCCGGTGGAGATTGCAGGCGCACCGTGCGGGCGGTCGGACTCATGCCGAACCCGTTCTTTTTCTCCTTCCTGCTCTTTTCTTATGCCGCGTTGTTCATTCGACGATGGGACGGCTGGCAAGGAAAGATTGGATTGATTCTTTCCTGCCTTTCCATTAGTCGTTCATTCATGATCGCGGCGTCGATCGTCCTGCTGTCGAGGCTGACCTGGCGCAACATCCTGCTCATCGTGGTGCTGGTGATCGGGCCGCTCTATCTTGCTTCCAACATCGTGATGCCCATATGGGACGCGCGCATTTCGGGCGATATCAGCTACGAGAGCCGCTCTTCGACGAACGCCCTGGCGCTCGAAGAGTTCTTCGTGAACGGTAACCTGTTCGGACTCGGCTTCGAACCTCGCTATTACACCGATTCCACCCTGGCGAGCCTGTTGCTCGGTGGTGGGCTTGCGTCCGTGGTGATCTATGTCGTCGCCTGGCTTTTCCTTTTCTCCAGTTGGCGCGAATCGGTAGAACCGAAGGAGCGGCGGATCGTCGTTGCCTTCACGGTGGCATTTTTCGTCTCGCAAATGCTGGTGGGAGGCGCTGACGCGCAGCCGGGAGAGTTGTTGTTCTTTATTGCGTACTGGCGCGCATACCTGGACGCAGCGGAGTCACACAATAACGACATGGCCCATGCGGCTGCGGACATCCAATGAAGATCATCCTGCTCATCAGCGCAATGCAGGACGGCGGCGCCGAAAGCGTCGCGTCTACTCTCGTTAATGCATGGGCCGAGAGGGGCGACTCGGTGACGCTCGTTGCGACGTTTTCAGGAAGAGGGAAGTGTAATTTCGCGATCTCGGAGAAAGTCAGCTTCGTCTATCTGGCGGACCGGGTGAAGTCGCGCGGTGGCCGATTTCTTTCGGTCTTCAGCCGTCTGAGGGCGCTCCGTTCGCTCATTCGGGAGACCGATGCGGATGTGCTGGTGTCGTTTCTGGCTAACGTGAATATCTCGTCGATTGTGGCCTCGCGTGGCCTCGGTGTTCCGATCATCGTCTGTGAGCATACGAATCCGCTCGCCGATCGTCGTGCACTGCATTGGAGGCTTCTCTGCCGCTGGATCTACCCAAGGGCAAACCTTCTTACGCTTCTTACCCACGGGGTGGTGGAGCCTTTCAGACGGCTCGTCCCCGGCATCAAGCACATCGCGGTTATGCCGAATCCGGTGCCCGAAGGCTTGTTTTCAGAAAGGCGCGGGACACCGACGATGTCGGATCGAAAGCGCCTGATCTCGCTGGGACGTTTGCATCCGTGCAAGCAATTCGAGTTGTTGATCGGTGCGTTCGCGTCGATTGCCGATGAATTCGAAGACTGGGATCTGTGGATCTGGGGCGAAGGGCAAGAGCGTGCGAAACTCGAAGCCCAGATCCGGCAGTCGCCGTTGGGCGGCCGAATCTTCTTGCCCGGCAGGACACTTACGCCCTGGAGGGAAATGGCCGCGGCGCAGGCCTTCGCGTTGTCATCGAGCCATGAAGGCTTGCCGATGGCGATGATGGAGTGCATGGCGATCGGCCTGCCGATCGTTGCGTTCGATTGCCCGAGCGGCCCGCGCGAATTGACTCGAAATGGTCAGGATGGACTTCTGGTTCCGCCGGGAGACGCGCGCGCGCTGGCTATGGCGTTACGACGACTTCTGTCGGATGAGACACTGCGTCAGGAACTGGGACAAAGAGCGGCGATATCGGTGCGAGAACGCTATTCGCTCGGAACGATCCTGCGCATGTGGGACGAGTTGTTCGTTCAGGTTGGCGCGTGCGCACGCCAGTGAACCATGGCAAGCTGTGGTGCGCTCAACGTGGTGTGCGGTCGCGAGTTCTTTCCGTAACACGCTTTGCGCGACGCGCCTGTCGTCGATGTTTCGGCAACACCAGAATGTCAAATACGGCGAGTAAAGCAAGAGCTACGACCGCCAGAATAACGACGCCTCCGGCGACAAAGAAAATAGTCATACGCATCTACTCACGAGAATGGCGAAGAGGAAATTCCACCCGCCTTGAGAGTGCTCACAGTTCTTGTGCAAGCGAGCTACGAACGGGGAATTTGAGCATTCACGCTCAAACCAGAATAGCGCACGAAATATGAAGCGTTCAAATGCCACAGCATCTGAGTGAATTGGACGGAGGATCGACGGATGGCTTCTTCATCGCAACAGACAGCGCGTGCGCGAGCGTTGCATAAAGCGGCGGAGGAAAGGCATTCGCAAGCCGATTATCCGCGTCAGGAAAGACCGGGGGAACAAGTGGTCCGAATACTTCACGTCATCACTGCTCTTGACGTAGGTGGGGCGGAGTCGATGCTGCAGCGTTTGATCGAATCGCACGACGGCAGTCTGCAGTATCGGCACGCGGTATGTTCACTGACGCAGGTTGGCAAGATAGGGGAAAGATTGCGCGCGCGCGGCATAGACGTGCATGTGCTCGGCATGCGTGGGTTTCTGGGCATACCGCGCGCCATGTGGCGGCTGCGAAGACTCATTCTGACTCATCGGCCCGAGATCGTTCAGACCTGGATGTATCACGCGGATCTGCTCGGAGGACTCGCCGCGCGACTCGCGTCGCATCGACGAATCGTCTGGGGCATACGAACGACAGACGTGCGCGCAGGCGGCTCGCGTTCCACGCTGGCGGTTCGAAAGATATGCGCGTGGTTGTCCTCCAGAGTACCGCTCACAATAGTATGTGCCGCCGACGCATCGCGACGCGTACATGTCGGCGCTGGCTATGATGCGAGCCGCATGTTGGTCGTCCCCAATGGTTTCGATATCGCGAATCTCGTTGCGTCCGACATTCAACGGAGTTCGTTTCGAAAGGAATGTGGATTCGGAGATGGCGATGTGGTGATCGGTACCGTAGGCCGATTTCACCCCGTCAAGGATCTGCGCAATTTCGTCAGAAGTGCAGCGATCGTCGCTCGCTCCGTTCCGAATGCGCGCTTTCTTCTGGTGGGGCGCGGTCTTGAGCCGATTAATCCCGAGTTGATGAGCTGGATCGACGAGACTGGCGAGACGAGCCGCTTCGTCCTTTTGGGCGAGCGACTGGACGTGCCCATTTGTTTGTCCGCCATGGATGTCTTTTGTCTCTCATCGCGCACGGAAGGATTTCCGAATGTGGTGGGCGAAGCGATGGCGATGGGCGTTCCATGCGTGGTGACCGACGTCGGCGATGCGGCGCTTCTGGTCGCACAAACCGGGATTGTGGTGCCGAGCGAAGATTCCGCTTCGCTCGCGGACGGTTTAGCGCGATTTGCCACGCTCGCGCCGCAAGCCCGGTCCGACATCGGGCAACTCGCGAAGGCTCGCATTCATGCCGAATATACGATGGAGCGGGCCCGTGAGCGTTTTGAGGAGCTTTATCAGCGACTTCTCCTGGAAGGACATTCGCGATGAGACTTCCGACGATATTCGTGAAGCACCAATCAATCAGCGTTCCTGTCGCGTAATTTCATCGCATCGATAACCGTCATTATGCCGGTGTGATTGAACGTATGAACTCGCTCGATGCTGTCGTCCCAGTTCGCGTCGATGCGGCTTACAGGTGTCTCGCGATAGTGGTCTTCGTCGATTTGGTCGATTCGCTGGAACACGACCGCGCGCCCATAACGTCCGCTGCAATCCTGAGCGGGTCGATACCAGTGACCATCGCGTTCGAAGATATTGCCCGCGGGACGAGCGGACCGCACATCGGAAACGATCGGATTACACGGATGGGGACGCCATTCATCGCTGAGCACGCTGTTTGACGAGAAGAGGAACAGTTCGTCGCACATGGAGGTATTTTCGTTTTCGCGCATACAGGTGAAGAGCCAGATCTTTCCATCATGCCGCCAGAGCGTGGTATCGACCGTCATGACGTCTTCCATAATGTTCTTCACGAACTCCCATTGGTCAGGAAAACGAACGCACCGATGCAATTGAATCGTCTTGTCTTCGTTCGTCTCCGGAATCATGTAAAGTTCGCCATCCTCCTCGAATAGAAACGGGTACGAGAGGTGATACGGCCGCTCCATGATCTTTATCGGGGGGAGCACGGGCTGTTGATTCGCGTCGAAGCGTATGACAGCCAGATGGCCGACGTTTCGCTTGTATTCGAGCTCCTCGACGAAGACCACATACTCGCCGTTTCTCGCGACGACGAAAGGATCTGCCCAGAAGCGGTCCTTCGGCGGCAGCAATTCACGGAACTCGGAAAGAATTGGTACCGCGGTTTCAAGGGTGCCGATGCGATAGAGCACTATCCATTGTTCCAACATTTTTCGCATGAGCATCTTGCGTGCCGCAGCGCGACGGAAGAGATCCGCAATCAGACTTACGTCCGCGAGATACGATCTTTTTGATGGCCCGTCCGCTACGGTGCCGTCCCGATATCGCTCTTTGGAGATATCGTCATCGATATGCTGCAGCTCACGTAGCGCTCGTGGCACGAACGAAAGAGCCTTCCAGCAGGCGTTATTTCGCGTTCGTTGTACGGAAAATGGATACGTCACCGACCAGGAGCGTTGCAACGTATGATAACGGCCGTCTTGTGTCACGCACTGTAAGGCGGACATAGTCTCGGGCACTTCCATAAGCACGCTCGACACGGCGGACCGACAATCGTCCAGATAAAACCAGATGCCGTTTTGGGTAGTAGCAGCGAATTCTTCGCCTAACCGCAATGGGCACAGGAGCAGAAAAACCGAGATATCGTGCGTTGCGATCTTCGCCACGTCCGCTGGATCGAGGCAATGCCCGATTTCAGTTTGTCTGAGCGTCACCTCGACCGTAGGAACGGCGCTGAGCCGCGAAGAGAGATTGATTGACCGGAAAGCGTCGTTCGGCACATGGGTGAGCCATTTGTCCAGCGTCAACCACATCGACACGAATATGTTCTCTCGTGCGAGCCGATTTTTGAAGGCGCCGGCTGTACCCGAAACCTTCAGGATGAGTACGAGATCCACGCCATTTAGCGCAAGCACCGACTCCAGCATGCGGGCCAACCACGCGGGCATCACTACGTCATCAACGATAATGCCAATTCGTAAGGTCTTCATGGGCGCACTGGAATGCGACAACCGTGGATGTGGGCTAGGCGCGCGATTCGCGGCAATTTAACCGAGTACGTTTTCGCCGGCGGCAACGGCCAATCCTAGTGTTGCGTAGCGCACGTCTCTGTGCGCGAACATACACATTGCCGCTCGCGGGTTCTGAATCGGCCTTTGCAGATCTGAACCGCCAGACACAAAAAGGGCCGTTCTTTCCTACGAATAACTTTTTTGGATTACTTCGGTTACAAACGGAGACTTCTGTCAAACCGGCTTGACATTCTTGGACCGTCTGATCGGAAGGGTTCCTACTTAAATGGCGCGAGGCGATGGGCCCTGGTGAGCGTTTTCGTAACCTTCGACAATTAAGTGTGGACTTCAATGCTTGAGACGACCGTTCGGCGGTTTTCCACTGTCGGGGAAGAACCTGCTCGAACCGCGCGGGGCGGTCGATTGCGCCTGTGGTGGCCGCTCGGCCGAACACTGAGGCCGAGCCAGCGAGATTGATTCATATAACGATTACATTAGCCATGCGAAGTAGTCTCGATAAATCTTATAAAAATATAATAAGCAAAGCACCGTCCGTGAAGTTGGTTGCTCGACTTTACGAAATGACGAAATTTAAGCATAGCTAACATTCCTTCTACCGCAATTAAACGTTACTAGCGTACATTCTGTAACAACCGCGCGGTAGAACTCGGCAACTCCATCAGATAATATTATTACCAGACGGTAACATTTTTCGTCTTGCTTCGCTGTCCCATCGGACGCTAGCAGAGCCGTCGAGCCACGGGGCGTATGTCTTCTCCCGAAGTATTTCGTTCCTCAATCCCGCAGTTCGTCAGCGTCCGCTGAGAAGCTCCTTCAGGGTTGTCGTGTTCGCACGGCGTTCGAGCGCTCAACAACGCAAACGTTTGCGGGTTGATCTGTATCGACCGGACATCACTCCGCTTTCAAACCCCGCGCGCGCGGCCGCTGCGGCAGGGCCGGACTCGTCCTGAGAAAGCGCGCAACCTACTTAGATAGACTTATGTTCTCGAATACTGAACAAACTGCAGACACGGTCGTCGATAACCGAATTACCGCGCGTCGCAAAGTGCTGGCTTCGCTACTCGCAGGCGGCGGTGCGCTCGTCCTGACCGCTTGCGGCGGTGGCGGCAGCGATTCATCCAATCTCGATTCAGTGGCCGAACGCAGCAGACGACGACACGGCGCCGGTTCGTCGACCCCGGCAAGCTCGGCTTCTCCAGCTTCATCGGCTAGCTCCACCACTGCGGCTAACACGTCGTCAGGTAATAACTCCGGAACCAGCACGGCGGGCACTGTCCTCGACACGTCTTTCGGTGTGAAGGGAGACGGGAAGACCAATGACCGCGCGGCTCTTCAAGCAGCTATCGATGGTTCCATCGGGCAAATCCTTCTGATTACGGGTCAAAGCCGCATCGACGCAGGCGGCCTCGACCTGCGCAACAACAGTCATGTTCGCTTTGCGCAGGGCGCCAGCATCAAGCTGCTGCCGTACAAGGAAGAGTCCTGCGAGATGATTCGCTTGTGGGACGTAAGCAACGTCACGCTCGAAAGTCCGTATCTCGACGGCAGCAAGGAGTTGAATTCGGCCACCACGGGCGAATGGGGCATGGGCATTTCCATTCAGGGCGCCTCGAACTGCACGATCACGTCTCCGACCACGATTAATTGCTGGGGTGACGGAATCTATATCAATAACAGCTATACCAATCCGTCCAGCGGCGTTACCAAGAACATCACCATCAATAATCATCACGCGAGCGGCTGCCGACGCCAAGGCGTGTCGATCATCAGCGGAGACACCATCACGTTCAATACTCCGCTTTGGGAAAATATCAGCGGCACGATGCCGAGCTGCGGCCTTGATATCGAACCCAACGATAACAACGCCGTTCTCAAGAACATCAATATCGTCAATCCGACGACCGCGAATTGCGCGGGTGGCGGGATTCAGATCTTTATGTACAACATGCCCGGACCGGTCAGCAAGACCGTCAGCATTGCGATTTCCGGACATACCGACACGACGAGCCCGGTCGGCTCATTCGTCGTCGAAGAACTGTTCCTCGAAGGCTATGTGGTAAATGGTTCGATTACCAGCACGAATCCGACGTGGAAATATCCGCTCAAGCTCCAGAACTGGGATAAGGGGGGGCCGACCGTCACGGCCACTGGCGTGAAGATGGCCTGAACGTCGTCATTGAAAGAAATGCCATACTGTTGTATGGCATTTTTTCCATTAAAACGCCTTACGCGGATCTGACGTTCTACCGACGCCTCGATCAGGCGCAGGCCCGACATAGCAGAACATGACGACACAGAGATAGTGGCGCACTGCAGCATCGGCAAATCTGAACCTCCTGCCATGCTTGCGGAATAAAAGTTGAGTAGTCGTCCGCACATACTCTCATCGACAGTTCGCCTACGCTACGAAGAATTTTAGCTTTCCAGAACGATTTTGACCCAGCATGGGAGGGAAAAGTCGTATGGTATTAAGGCCGAACGTCCTCTATACGAGCGCTCGATCCGAATCGCTCTATTCGTTTCGACGATACCAGGTCTTCTGAGAATGCTTCCTGGCGCCCGACTATCGCGTCCGCGCACTCATGCAGCCTGACAGGCTTGCGAGCGAAGCCACACAGAACAGTTTTAAGCAAGCGATCGCTGGAGCCGGTGCCGTTCCTGAGCAATAGAATCAAAACATCGCGAACGGAGTTGCATACCGGACGCAAAGGATTGCGGAGCTTGCTTCTCATCTTTCGAAGCCTATCATCTAACAAGAGGTAAGCGAGAAATGAAGATTGACGTCGCCCTCATTGTCGACGATTGCCGGATAGCTTTATGGCAGAAGCAAGCTCTCGAATATGTTGCAGATTTGATCAATGTACGGGTCGTGCTTTCCTGCACGAACACTCGATCGAAGAAAAGGACCATAGACAATTTTGCATATTACGTTCTGAATCGCTTCACGCTGGAGAACTCGCTCTCGGCAAAAGTCCTGCTCGATACAAAGAATATCGAAGTTGTAAGCTTTGATTCCGAATACGACGGAGCTTGGCAGCGCATTCCAGATTGCGTATCCGAGACGCTTTTAAATAAATCCATCAAGGTGACAATCAAGTTCGGCATGAATTTGCTGAGGATAGAGGGCAACCTGCTGAATGTCGACGCATTGTCTTTTCATCACGGCGATCCCTCTGAGTACCGTGGAAGACCTGCTGGATTTTACGAGCTGTTTCACAAGTGCGAGAGGGTGGGAACCATCGTTCAGAGACTGTCCAACGAGCTCGACAGTGGAGACGTTCTGGCGTTGGGCTATTCGAAAGCGTTTCATCATTCGTACAGGAAGACAGCGCTCAACTTCTACGCAAACTCAAAATATCTGCTTCGCAACGCGCTGATCAACTACTCGAACGCGCGCACCGTGGATATAGCTACCGACGGACGGAGCTTTACGTTACCCACGAACGCGCTGGTCGCGCGCTTCGTCATGGCGCTTGCCTATAGAAGTTTGTGCAGAGCACTTTATGGCATGTTCTACGAGAAGCGATGGAACGTCGTGAAGTTCAACCTCCCGGGATCCCCGGTTCCGAACGTGCTTCGGGTGAGCGACGGCTTCGTCCCGAAGATCGCTCCTGGCTACGATTTCTATGCCGATCCGTTTTTTAGCGCTTCGGGAGACAGGGTGCGGGTTGAGGCGCTGGACCGGACGACCGGGCTCGGCGACATTATCGAACTGGATGCTCAACACCTGTCCAAAACCTCCAACCTTCTAAAAGGAAAACATTATTCGTTTCCGATATCGTTTGCCGAATTCTCGAAGGAATATCTCCTGCCCGAAGTAGCATCACATTCGTCGCCGTATCTCATGCAGCGCCCGTTTGACGATGAGGGAAAGCGACTGCTGCTGCGCGGACTGGAGACAAGAAGGATCGTGGATGGTGTCCTCTTCATCAAGGATGACACTTACTACTTTTTTGCAAGCGACAAGAAGTCGTCCGCGGACTGCTTGTTTCTATTTTTCAGTGACTCGCTCGAAGGAGTATTTCATCCGCATCCTCGAAATCCAATCGTGGTCGATCCGACGCGAGCCAGAATGGGTGGGCAAATCCTGTCCATCGGTAACAAGATTTACCGCGTGGGCCAGAATAACTCTTACGGCTACGGCAATGGCCTGACGCTTGGTGAAATCGTCTCGATCTCAAGAGAGTCGTACGAGGAACGGGTGGTCGGCACAATCAGATATGAGGATGCCTCGGGGCCTCACACGCTCGACATACATGGAGACTCGGCAATCCTGGATTTCTATCACGAAAAATTTTCGTTGACAGCGGGATGGAAGCGGCTGGTTGCGCGCATTCTGCGGGGCCGCTGGGAAGCGGATCAAGCGCCGTAACCGTGGAATTGCCCGCGAGAGGAGGCAAGGCATCGCCAGGACTCTCCAGTCAGAGCCTCTCTGTCCGAGCGTCTCGCCGCGGCGATGTCTGCAGTGCCTTCAAGGACGAATCTGCTCGTTCGTTGAAAGTTTGCTTCGGATTGTGAGCCTGACGGTCTCGTCGGCGCCGGGGAGAGAACACATCCGAGACGGCAATCAGCCCAAGGACGACCGCCAGGCAAAACACCGCTCCGCCAATTATTTCGAGTAGATTCATAAGTTCTCCGCTCAGCGCTCCCGATAAAGCGCCACGGCCGAAAAAGGCTACGTGGACGCTCTCAATGCTAGTCAAACATAAAAGAGCATGCACAAAGGTTGCCAGCCCACGGCCGAAGTCTTCCCGCCCGCCAGGAACATGCTGTCGACGATGGATCGCAGAGCGCACGGCGAGGTGTAGTAAAAAGGAAGCAGAGGATAGCAGAAACTATCTTCTGCACATTAATAGTCTGCCGATATGGCTGGAGGCAATGTACTGGGGCGCACGGAAACACTCATCCAAGCGATGCGCGACTAACTAATGGCGCTTTGCGGGCCTTAGTCATGCGAGGGGTAGACCGGCGGGATGAAGTGATTCCCAACGCGTGTCGGGAGAGACGTGGCGCGACGTGCCACGCGAATGGTCGGCGCCACCCGGCTAGCTACGCAGCCAACCGGATCGCGAAGCGGATCGCTCATTCTTACGACGAAAACTCAGCGAATGATTGTCGAATCCGATACGTCCACGCGCGGACCGGCACTGTCCCAGTCGCTGTTGACGAAAGCATGGCGTTTGGGATGCACCCAGGTAGGCCGACGACTCGAGATAGATCCGGTTACGATGCGTCCTTCGGTCTTGAGCCTCGACACGCTGAAAGCCGCGTCCCGGCTGCCTTCGTCGTGGTGTCCTTCTATCGAGATAGTCACGTGCTTGTCTTGAACTCCCGGCAGCGCCGCGAGCCACACGAGAATACCGATTTGGCAGTTGCGCGTGACTGGATCGACGATGCGGATATTTTCGAGTACGTCCGTGTTGAAGTTCGGCTCGATATCGAGGCCGGCGGCGGGTGGCGTGCCGGCAATGTTCTCCCACACCGGATGATCGAACAGGACGTTTTTCCCGCTGATGATCGAGGTTCCTTGCCGGCGGCATCCGCTGGCGTAGTGGTTCATGATCCTGAGATCGCTCGAATAAGGCAGTCCGCCGTGAAAGCTGTTGCTGATATAGATGCCGTCACCCCAGCAATCTATCGTGTAGGGTGAAAGTATGGTCACGTCGCTGCTGCCCGCGATCGAGATACCCATCCCCCACTCACCGCCCTTCGCGGTGTTGAGATCCTTGCTTCCATCCAGGCGCGGACGTTCGACGACCACATGCTGCACATCCCAGATCCGGAGAATTTCGTAATTCGTTTCGCGATGGGGGAGCAGCTTGATCGACGCGCCATCCACGAAGCGCACATGACTTCGACTTCTCAGATGCACGCCGGCGGCGTCGATACGGGACGGCCCGGTAATGACGAGGGTCTTGCCGACTGAACTATCGACGGCCTTCTGCAGCGCTTCGCGGTCGTTTGTCCGGCCGTCGGCGCGCACGCCGAACCATCTGTCGACCACTTCGTCTGCGCTGTCCTGGCGGCCGGACTGAGCAGTGGCTGCCTCGACGGGCCGCAAGCCGGCCGCACCCGCCATCGTGCTCCACGCCAATGCTCGCAATTTCTTCAATGCTGTTCGACGTCCGTTCATCGGTGCTCTCCCTTCGTCACCGACGCAGCATGCGGGCCAGGCGTAGCGGGGACGACGTGAGCAGGCGCATCGCCAGTGCAACGCCCGGCAGCGCACTGCCCACGCGGGTTCCTTCTTCGAAGGAAATGAAGCGGCTTCGGTTGCGCTTGACGAAGTCGATCGTCTTGGCAATCTGTTCGTCGCCGAGCGTATTGACATGCAGGCAAATCGAATAGACGCCGAAGCCGAAGTGCAGTGGCGATGCGAACAATTGCGGAACAGCGGTCAGGTTGCCGAAGCGGTACGGAAAGACACCATAACCATCGGTCAAATAGCGAAAGTCGAGTGCCGCCAACGCACGCAGCGTATTTTCGTCGAATGAATGCGACGGCGCCATGAACACGGGCTGCCATACGTTATGCCCGACCATGATGCGTTTGCCTGCCTCGAGCTTGGAGAATTGCTCGTCGTAGGAAAGACCCGCGAGCTCAGATTGCCGGCCGATGCGGAGAATTCCCGGATCGCGCGTCACGTATTGATGCGTGTAGCCATGTTGCGCGATGGTCCAGCCCCGCAAGGCCCAGCCGCGAATCAATTCCCAGAAGGCGTCGTTGGCGGGCTCGACGCACAGGCTGGCGTCGAGGGAGTTGGGCACGACGCCGACGAGCAGCGGCAAATCGAGCTCAGCGGAAAGGTCGTCAAAGGCCCTGAACTTCGACCACGCCATTTCCGGCGTGATGTCGTCGAAACGGAGGATGAACTTGGTGGAGGACATGTTCGATCGATCAAGTTTCAGGTTGCGAGCCGGATTATTTCCGCCCGAAAATTCAGGCCCGACTATCCCGCTCGGCTGCCGCGTCGTCCGTGAAGCCCATCTGCGCTGAGAGCAATTCGTGATAAACGAGCAGCGTCTTGTTGATCACGATGTTTTCGTCGAACTCGCTCAGGGCGCGTGCTCGCGCTGCATTGCCGAGCTTGCGGCATAGCGCGCGATCGTCGTCGAGCAAGCGGATGGCGTCGGTCAGTGCCACGCTGTCGCGCACCGGCACGCGCAAGCCGTCCTCGCCGTTTTTGCTCACCACTTCGCGGCAGCCCGGTACGTCAGTGGTGACGAGCGGCAACGCGCATGCGGCAGCCTCGATCAGCGTCTTCGGCAATCCTTCGCGATAGCTCGGCAAAACAACGACATCGACTTCCGAGAGCAGCGCCGGCATGTCCCAAACGTGGCCGCGCCATTCGACGAGACCTTCTTTCACCCATTCTTCAACGGTCTGCTTCGGTACGGACGTGGGATTGCCCTCGTCGGGCGAACCAGCAAGAATGAATTTGATCGTCCGGCCTTCGCCTGCCAGCGTGCGGACAGCCGCTATGTATTCCGCGAGACCCTTGTCCCAGAGCAGGCGCGCCGCGAGCAAGACGCGCAGCGGCTCGATTGAGGTCGTATCGCTTCTGGTGCGCGCGTTGAACCTGGAGCAATCGACACCGGAGCCCTTGATGAGCCGGATGGCGCTGTCGCTGACAATGTTGGCCTCCTTGAAGAGCGTCGCATCGTCCGGATTCTGCAGAATCAACGCGCTGCCGTTGCCGTTGAGTGCGAGGCGCATCAACTGCCGCACGACCGGCTTGAGTACGCGCGCCTTCCTGTCGCTGCTGGTGAACACGTAGCCCATTCCCGCTACCGCGTTGATGCGCGCGGGCACGCCCGCGAGTTTGCTTGCCACCGACCCGTACACGGCGCTCTTGATGGTGAAGGCATGCAACAGCGCAGGCTTTTCTTTCTGCAGGAAGCGTACGAGCCAGGCGAGCAAAGTCAGTTCGCGCAACGGGTTCAGGCTGCGGCGCTGCATCGGTATGGCATGCCAGCGAAACCCTAGTGCCTGCAGCTTGCCGCCGCAGTCGCCGGGTGGCGACAGCAGCACGACCTCATAGCCGTCCTGTCTGAGCCGCTCGGCCAGCGAGCGCCGAAAATTGTAGAGATACCAGTCCGTATTCGCGAACAGCACGACTTTACGTCCGTTCATGGTCCGGCTCCTGTGCGCAAAATGTTTCTGGCGATTCCGCGCCGCTCGGCTCGTGCGGAGCGCATGGGCTTAGCTCGTGCGGCAAGCTTCCTGCGTGACGCAGACCTCCCATCCGTCGGCCGGTCCGCGTTCGCCGGCGTCATGGCGACGCGCCTGCACGGACAAAAAAGGAGAGAAGGGAAAAAGCGGCGCGCCCCTCATGACGCACCCGCATTCCCGCTGGCTGGCCGCGTGGAAAGCGTGAGATACAGATAAGAGGCGTAAGAGCAGACGCACATCAAGGTGGTGGCAAGCATCACGCCGGAAATGCCGAGCCAGCGGATAAAGATCAGATTGCCGCCGGCCTTGACGATGAAATTCAGCGCAGCGACCCAGGCCATGGCCCTGAATCGGCCCTCGCTTGCGAGCAACTGCACTAGCACCAGCACGCCGAAATAACACGGAATCTGCAAGAGCCCCCAGCGGAACAGGCCGGCTACCGCCTGCGTGTCGGCGGCGGTGAAGGCACCGCGCTGAAACAGCAACGCCACCCCGATCGGTGCAAGCGCCCAAGCCACCACGACCACGCCGACACCGATGACCGTCATGACCATCGACCACTTGAGCGCGATGGTGCGGGCGCGCGCGTGATCGCCTTTGCTCAGCATCTCCGACAGCACCGGCAGCGTCGCACGGCTGATCGCCACGGCGCCCATGCCGACCAGGAGCGCGATGATACGGTTGGCGTAGCCAAGCGTCGCGATCCCGCCGTCCCCCAGACCCGCGACAAAGTACTGATCCAGCGGCGTATCGAGGGCCATGATGAACTGCCCGATCATGAACACGCCCACGGCGCGACCCATCTTGGGCCATTGGGGCGACGTGAAACCCAGGCGATAGTGCGGACGGATGCCGTCTGCCTTCCTCGAAAGCATGATCAGCAGGAAAGCCTGTACGAAGAACCCGGCCGTCGAGCCGATTACCAGCGGAAGAGACATCCGGTCGGTTTGCCAGCCGAGCACAAGGCACAAGGTGCATATGGCGGGCACCGATTCCAGGAATGTGTTCACATGCCGCTCGCGCGCCTGCAAGCGCGCTGCGTGTATACAGACGGTCAACGTCAGAATGCCGATCGGCCACATCCAGAACATCATCTGGCGAGACAATGTCCTCGTCTCCTCGGAGAGGTTTCGGCCGATCAGCTTCAGCGCAAGAGGCCACGCGAAGTACAGGAGCGCGGCAAGGGCCGCGCCGACAACGAGCGCCATCACGTCGAGCTCGCCCAGGAAGCGTGCGCGCTCTTCCTTGTGTTTCATATGCATGCCGACGAGCGTGGGAATGAGCACGACGCTCAACACGGTGACAAACACGGTGGGCAACCATGAGATCGCGGTAAATGACAGCTGATAGGCATCCACGATGTTGCTGATGCCGTAGCGGTAGGCGATCGCCATTTCCTTGAACGCACCTGCGCACTTGGCGAGGAGCGCGAACGCCGACACCCACATCGCACTTCTCGCAATGCGTATGTGATCCGGGTGAATGCTCAGCAGACGGTTACGCCAGCTCGCGATTTGCGACATGAATGCCCACCATCGTGGAGAAAAAGACGCGTCGTCGGCGCGACGACCCAGGTCGATCGCCTTGCGGTGAAAAAATCAAGGGGACAATGCACCGCCAGTGGCGGGCTTTGAGTCATGGACGGCTTGCCTGGCCGTGACGAGTGACGAGAGGTCGCGAAGCATGGTTTGATCGATAATCGATCGGTTTAAAAGGAACGCATCGGTTGCGCCTATTTCCCAGCGATGAATCATGAATCCATCGAACAGACTCGTCACGAATCCTCAGCGGATTGCACCATGAAGTCTGACGCACGATCCTGCAAACCCGGTACTGGATACAGTTAAAGAATTCAGTCTGCTCGCCAGGTGACACAAAGCTACCGTACCAGACTACAAAACAATGCGCGGTATCGAACATATGCTGTATTCGCCCAGTAGAACGAAGCGTCTCGAAAATATCTGATTAATCGATCAGCAGATTCAGGTGAATACGCTGCCACCGGCCTGACGAGTTTGAAAGGCGCGGCGAAAGTGGTTTCGAAATCAGGGGATTCCCACGCAGGGAAGACCTCAGCAGACCTGTTTCGAAAAGCCCGCTGATCGTCTGGATTTATCTCATTCGTTGGCGGTCAACGTTTTCATACTCGATTTCTGTACGATCGGCACCTTGGGCAGGTCCTCGCCGAAAACCTGCATGTTTCGAAACATGTCTGTTTCAGGTATGCCAATATTTATATCAGCCGTTTTTGCTACGGCTGTGACCTCGCTACTCCATTTGTCCATGAACATATTGATCATTTTTCCCCGATCTTCATCGGCATGCGCGTAGAAGCCGACCAAACGCGCCGTGCCGGCGGGCACGCCGGAATCCGGTAAATCCGCGGAAGCCGTCTTTTCACCCGAGACTATCCAGCAACTTGCTGCCAGACGTTCGCTTCGCACCAGGGTATAAACATCCGCGCCTTGATCGATGAAGCGCCATGCCTCGCTCACGAAATCGCGAAGTGACTGCGCGTGCGTCGATTCGTAACGTATAAGATCGGCGATCTTGTTCTTTCCAACGGCTTCCAACCGCTCGTCGTGGTGCGCACAGTCCACCGTGTTGAGTCTGTGCAGGCGAAAGCGGATCTCCGGTGCTCGGGGAGCGGGAGGCGGACTGCTGGAGACCGGCGCATCGTCCGGCTTCCTGCGCAGCGACGACGCAAGAGCCTGTGCAGGATTCTTGACCGCAACTCTCACCAGCCTTTTTACCGCTCTCTGGGCCAGCTCACGCGTCGGCTTCGACTCAATGGCGGATCTGAGACTCGGAATGAAATATAGCGTCAGCGTTTTTTCATGCGCGGTCGCCAGCTGTTCCTTGTATTTGGACCCGCCTGGCGTGAGGTCGAAGACGCGCTGCTCCTGGATCAGTCTCTTTGCCAGCATCAGCATGTGCAGCATTGCAGGACTATGACGCGAGTAAAACGGGGAATAACCCATCGAAAGCAGGTGCACGTATCCGTTTCCCTGAAGGCCGAGGAACCAGGCAACGATGGCTTCGTCTACCTTCAGCACGGACATATGCAGCGCGTCTGAATTTTTCGCAACGCCGACCCAGAGTCTTTTGAGATCGACGTCCCTTAGAAATGGACTGGAGTCGTATTGCTCGATCTGACGAAACTCGTACAACGGCCACGCGCGCTCGAAGATTTCGGCGAATTCGTCGCGTTCGATCGTTACGAACGAGACGGCTCCGAGCTTCCTGAGTCGGTTGAGTTTGACCTGTTTCGATTTCAGCGACTGATCGACGCGCTGTTGTGCATCCAGACCTATCAAAGGTCGAGAAGACGGCCGAAAAAAGCAGATACCCTTCAGCCAGCTCGACTGTTCAACTACTTCCAGGCGCACCCGCGGAGGAATGTATTTCAGCATTAATACTTTTCGCGGCCACTTTTCTCTGAGCACACTAAAAGCTTCGGAGACAAATGCGTCATTAGCGTCTTCGTGCGCGAGCCAGACCTGATATTCGGCGTAGACATCGCCGGCATAGACGAGTTGTCCTGTCGATCGATTGATGGCCAGCGTGAGAAGTCCGCAGAGTTGGCCCCCGGGAGTGCTCTTGCTTAAAATAACAGGGATGAATCGTTCGCGATACGTTTCATACCAGACCTTGACAAAGTCCGGGGATTGAAACACGGTGCCCCAAGGGCACCTCTCGCTTAAGTCGCGCCATTGATGTAAAAAAGCAGGCTCTGAGATCAGATTGAAAGCATTTTCATTGCTGGAAATGACGATCGTTATTTTCATGATTAAAATCGTTCCCGATATCGGTTGGGCCTGACGCATACCTGGTTCAATCAGCTTATAGTATTATTAAATATGAAGAGGGGTTATTGGCACGGGAAATATAAATCACAATTTTTCGCGTGTCTAATAAGGGTTAACGTTATATCGATTTAATCGCTCGGACGTCTTTTTGTAGTCGATCCGACACATTCAGACGTCCGCACTGCCCCGTTTTCATTAGATTAATCAGGACTTTCAGTCGAGAGGTGCGGAGACAGGCCGGTCGTTAATTCAGCTATTCAGGAACAGGCCGTAAGCGACGTGCATCCCGAAGTGCCCCCATTCATGCAAAACGGCGCGGATTCCTCCGCGCCGCCCACGTCATCCAGTCCAGGTAGATCAGCGATTCACCAGCCGCTTCGGCATCAGCAACACGAGCAATCCGCCAATCGCGAGACACGCCGCCAGCGTGTACACGCCGAGATCGGTCGAATGCGTCCTGTCGATGAACCAGCCGATCACATACGGGCACTCGAAGCCCGCCAGGTTGCCGAACGAGTTCACCACCGCTACGCCGGTCGCGGCCGCCGCACCGGCCAGGATCGCGGTCGGCAAGCACCAGAACTGGCACAGCGTGGTCATGACGCCCATCGTCGCGACCGTGAGGCCGATCATCGCGAGCGTCACGTTGCCGCTGCCCGCCATGACCGCGGCGATCCAGCCCGCCGTGCCGATCAGTCCCGGCACCGCAACGTGCCAGCGACGCTCGCGGCGCGCATCCGAGCTGCGTCCGACGAGGATCATCGAGATCGCGGCGGCCGCATACGGCAGGGTCGTGAGGGAGCCGATCGCGAGCGGGTCCTTCACGCCGGATCCATTGATCAGCGTCGGCAGCCAGAAGCCCACGCCGTACAGGCCCATGATGAAGAACAGGTCGGTCACGGAGAGCGCCCCGACCATCGGGTTCGTGAAGCCGTCCTTGAACGCGTGCGATTCGATGCCGTTCGCGTCGGCCGCGACATTTGCGGCGAGCGTCTTTTTCTCGGCGTCCGTGAGCCACTTCGCCTGCTCGAAACCCTTGTCGAGCATGAAGATGATGACGATGCCCAGCACCAGCGACGGAATCCCTTCGAGCAAGAAGAGCCATTGCCAGCCAGCGAAACCGTGCATGCCGCTCATCGCGAGCAGGATCCAGCCCGACAGCGGACCGCCGATCACACCCGAGACCGGGATGCCGGTCATGAACATCGCAATGATCCTGCCGCGCCGCGCCGACGGATACCCATAGGTCAGGTACAGGATCACGCCCGGGAACAGGCCGGCTTCGGCGAGACCGAGCAGGAAGCGCAGGACGTAGAACGTGGTGGGCGTCTGCACGAACATCATCGTGGCGGAGATGATGGCCCGGGTGATCATCACGCGTGCAATTCACAAGCGCGCGCCCACCTTGTGCAGGATGACGTTGCTCGGCACTTCGAAGATGAAATAGGCGATGAAGAAGATGCCCGCACCCAGTCCGTAGACCGTCTCGCTGAAGCCGAGGTCCTTCAGCATCTGAAGTTTGGCGAAGCCGACGTTCACGCGGTCCAGATGCGCGGCGACATAGCAGAGAAACAGGAGGGGAATGAGGCGCCACGTCACTTTCGCATACAGCGTGGACTCCGAGGTGTCCGCGCGCTGATACTCAGGCGACGCCGGGAACGTTTGTCTCGACGTAGTCATGGGGATGTCTCCGATCTTTCTTTATGAAGCGTTTGCCTCGCCTTTCTCCGAAGGCTAGGCCTTGCTGCAGGAACATCGGGCCGCGATCAGTCGAACATGTCGGGCTGCGTGGCGATCAGTCGTTCCAGATGGTATGAAAGTGCAGCCAGCCGATATAGTCGCTGCCCACGTGCTCGCGGCTGTAACGCGCGCGATCTTCCGGCACGAGCTTCGGTGTGATGCCGGTGGCCTCGATCATCAGCTGTTGCTGACAGCAGCGCTCGAGCGCGATGAACCAGAACGCGGCGGAGTCGATGCTGTGGCGGCTCGCCGTGAGCAGGCCGTGATTCTGGTGAATGGCGGCCTTCACGCCCTTGAACGCGTTCGCGACCTTGTTGCCGCCCTTCATCTCGACAGCCACCTTGCCGGCCTCGTCACCGATCACGACGTGGTCTTCGAAGAACGCGCACGCGTCCTGCGACATCGGGATCAGCGGCTTGCCGAGCGCCGCGAACGCGGTGCCGTAGACCGTATGCGCGTGGCACATCCGTGGCATATCGCCACGATGTCCTAATGCTGCTCATGCACTGCCGCGTGCAGCACGAAGCCCGCACGGTTGATCGCGTACTTGCCTTCGACCACGCTGCCTTTGTGATCGGCGCAGATCAGATTCGAGAGCTTGACTTGCGAGAAGTGCACGGCCATCGGGTTGGTCCAGTACAGCGACGGATGCTCCGGATCGCGCACGGTGAGGTGGCCGGCGAAGCCGTAATCGTAGCCCTGCAGCGCGAACGCACGGCACGCGGCCACCAGCCGCTCCTTCAGACACTGGCGATGCTCGGCATGGCTGGAGAACGCCGGCATTTCCGGGAAGATCAGGCCGTCCTGCTCCGGCTGTTATCGACACGCGACCTTGAGATCGATGGTCGGTTCGGCGGTCTTTGCGGGGGTCTCGATGACGTCGCTCATGGTTCGCTCCATGCATATTGATTGGGGTTGAATGATGTTGACCTCGGCCACGCCAGAGCACAAACGAAGGCTGTTCAAGAAACATGAATCTGATTCATGAAGAGGCCGGCAGACGGTTCAGTTCCGCCCAAAATGGTAGTTCGTGTACGCAATGCAACATTTTTCGCCGAACCTTGCGTTCGGTGTGAGCGTCCGATGGTTCCGTACACGAAACGACGCGAAACCCGCGCGCGCCCCGTCCTACAAGGCTCGTCGAAAAGTCCACGCTGACGTCGGCGATCCAGGCGCTCCAAACCCTATCCACGAATGCAACATTTTTCGCGAAACACTTGTTTCTTCGTGGAAGGGGGCCTCCTATCCGCGACCCACCTGATCGGCAATCTTTGCCGGTGCCTTGATCCACCGGTTGACGGGCCATTCAGCAGACGAAAACGTTAGCGCGCCGGCAGGGTCTGTGCGCTTACGGTATGAACGTCACTGTTCACGACTGAAACATTTTCGTTCGTCGACCGCTCGCGGCCTCGGGTGTCCGGGCGCAAACCCACACAGACCCCATACAGAACGTGGCCTGGCACACCTCTCGCTTATGTATGACCAAGCACGAAGGCCGCCGCGATCCAAAACCACAACAAGCAGCGGCGGCCGGGTGCAACGGGGCTGGTCACAGCGGCTTCGACGATCGACACAGAATTGATCGCGAAGCCGCTGGGGGCCAGAAAAAAATCAGGCGCGAAGCGCACAGAGAAAAGAGCATAAGAACATGTTGACACTTCAATCGGATCTGCACGGCAATCACCTGTTGGGCGCGCTTCCGGCGCAAGAATGGCAGGCCATCGCGCCGCATCTCGAACTCGTCCAGTTGCGCACCGAGCAACTGCTCTGCGATTCGGGCCAGCGCATTCATCACGTATATTTCCCGACGACCGCAATCATCTCGCTGCTCCACACGATGGAAGACGGCGGTTCGGTCGAAGTCGCGGCAGTCGGACGCGAAGGGATGTCCGGCGTGCCGGTCCTGACCGGCGGCGACACGATGCCGACGCGCGTGCAGGTCCAGTGCTCCGGCTTCGCCTATCGCATGAGCGCGGGCGCCTTGCGCGAGCACTTCGGCCGCTCCGATTTCCTGCGCCGCGTGATGCTGCTCTATATGCAAGCCCTTCTGACGCAAGTCGCGCAAACGGCGGCGTGCAATCGTCACCACTCGCTGTCGAAGCAACTGTGCCGCTGGCTCCTGATCCAGACCGACCGCACGCCGTCGGACCAGCTGCGCGTGACGCAACAGATGATCGCGGACATGCTCGGCGTGCGTCGCGAAGGCGTGACCGAAGCCGCCGGCAAGCTGCATGACGCGGGCCTGATTCATCACAGCCGCGGCTGCATCAAGGTGCTGGACCGCGCCGGCCTGGAAGAGCGTGCGTGCGAATGCTACGGCATCGTCAAGCGCGAATTCGACCGGATGCTGCCGCGTCGTCAAGTCGAAGCACTGGTGTAAGCATGAGCGACCGTGACGGGGCGGCGCGGGCCGCTCGCGTCATCGGTGGATGAATCGGACGGAACCGTCCGTTGAGTGACCGGCCGCCGCCGCGCCGTGCAATGAAACCGGCAATGCGGCAGGCGCGAATGGCTCCAGGACGCAGCCAGGCAGCATCCTCAGACACCGCCACGCGCGGACCGCTTTACTTCCCGAGATTCTCCATCGTCGCTGCGCCGTCGGGCCCTTCGCCCGTCCGTGCCGTTGCGCCGCGCGGAGCGGGCATGCCGCCCTTGAGCCACAGATAGAGATCGCGCAACGCGTGCACGATCCGGTGGCTGATCACGCCCCACGCCGAATTGCCGATCTGCATCGACCACGCGTAGCTGCGATTGCCTCGGCCCCAGTAGGTCTTGAAGCGCTCCGAGCCGACGCCGAAGTCGATATCGTAGTGCTGCTCCAGCGCCCACTTCACCGCGTGTTCCCACGCCACCGCGCCGGCGCCGAATTTGCCATAAGCCGGATCGAAACTGGCGATCACCGCGTTGGCGAGCGGATGGCCGTGACTCATGATGGATACCGCAATCGGCTGATCGCCGAGCATGACGGCAATCAGACGGGCGGGCGGCTCGCCCGTGGGAAAGCCGCCTGGCTTCGTCAGCGTCGCCATCAGATACATCTGGTAATGCGACGAGAACAGCCAGACGCCCTGCTTGCCCGTGCGCTCGCCCCACTGACGCTTCCACGCGAGCATCGCGCGCACGCATCGATCAATCGTGCGCGTATCCGACGGCTCGATCATCCGCACGCGCAAGTCACCTTCCTTCGCGAGGCGCCGTTCCAGCTGTCCTGGCTTCTTGCCGTTCATGGTGCCGAGCGAACGGCAGTAAGTCGCCCAGTCGGTTTCGTCGCGCAGCTGCGCGACCCATGACTCGTGGCGCGAACGCCCCAGCACGTGCCGCTCGCGCAGCGCGATGCGATGCAGCTCGGAACCCTCGTTCACATAAGGCAGATGCACGAAGTCCGCCTTGCACTTCGCACAGGCGAGACGCCACGCCGCCTCGATCAATCCCGGCGCGCGCGGGCCGTCCTCGACGAGCACGCTGGTGTAGTCGGCGGCATCCGGGCTGAGCGGCAGCAGATAGGTCCAGAGGATGCGCCGCCACGAGACGAGCGGCCAGACGAGCCGCAGCTCGCCGTTTTCGCGCAGCACGATGCAATGCAGCTTCCTTCCTTGAGGAGCGGCCACGTGCCGCCAGGCGAGCAGGCAGATGTCGAAGCGCTGGAAATACCGTCCGTTTGCCTTGAGCCAGAGTGCATTCCATTCGCGCTCGAGCGCGAGGAAACCCTGTTCGTCGCAAACGACTTCAAGTTGTGTCTGGTCGTGATGGTCGTTCATTGAATCCCCGAGACCCGATGCGCGAGCGCGACTGCGCCCGTCACGGATGCTCCGGCGGCGGACGTCTCTTTTGCGCCCTTTCCACCAGTTCATGCCTTTTACGAATTTACTCGGGGTGACGGCGACTTGTCGGCCAACTATCAGTGCTTTTCACGCAGAAAGCGAAAGATGATGGCATTTTGTCTTCGGAATAAACGATTTTGCGCAATTATTCGTAAGCTATTATTTTTCTCTGCGTAATGCGTTGGTAAATCTCGCGCATGTATGACGGCCCTCAGGCGCCCGCATGCGCGCCGCGCAGATGAATGCCGAGCGCGCGCCGTGCGCTCAACGCGAGCAACACGCAGGACAGCGCGTTGAAGAGAAACAGTCCGCTCGGGCCGACGACGGTCATCAGCGAAGACGCGAGCGCCGGGCCCGCCATGCCGCCGAACGAGAACAGCGCGAGCAGCGTCGCGGATATGGCCACGCGATGATGCGGCTCGGTCCGGTCCTGCACGTGCGACACGATCAGGCCGTACTGCGTGAAGGTGACCGCTACATAGGCGAGCGTTGCGCACCAGGTGACCACGCGCACGTCGATGCAGAACAGCACGAGGCTCAGCGTCGCCGAAATCGACGCGGTGATGTACACCAGACGACGCCGGTCGAAGCGATCGGAGAGGCGGCCCATCGGCCATTGCGGCACGAGCGCGCCGATCAGCGCGACGCCCATGAAGGTCGCGAGTTCGCTCGTCGAGAAGCCGGCGCGCTGAAGATAGACCGGCATCATCGCGTAGAAGGCGCTGTAGATGAAACCCGCGAGCACGCAGCCCGGCACGGCAAGCGGCGCGGCGGCCATCATGTCGCGCACGCTCTCCCGCCAGGTGCGCGCGGGCACGCGGTGCAGGGATTCGTCGGCCACCTTGACGGGCCAGCCTTCGAGCAGCGTCACCGGCATCACGGCCGCCGCGAACAGGGCCGCCGCGATCGAGAATTGCTGCCCGCCCATGCCCGCGCCGAAGTTCAGCAGGAACTGTCCGCTGCCCACCGCGAGATAGTTGATGGCCGCATAGGTGCCGAAAACCTGTCCGCGCTTTTCGTTCTCGACCGTGCCGTTGAGCCAGCTTTCGATCGACACATACAGGCCCATGAAGGCGAAGCCGGTCAGCAGGCGCACGAGGGCGAGCGTCCACGGCGATTGCGCGGCGCCGAACGCGAGCGCGAGAATCGACGCCGCCGCCGAGTACGCGACAAAAGTCCGGTGCTGCCCGATGCGGTCGATGAGCCTGCGGTTGACCATCGCGCCGAGAATGAAGCCGGCGTAGTAACACGACTGAACCAGACCGATCACGATGGTCGGATAACCGGACTGCATGATGCGCAACGGGATCAGCGTCTGGAACAGGCCATTGCCGACGATCAGCAGCGCATAGCTGATGAGCAGCCCCGCGAGCGCGCGATAACTGCTGCCCGCGCCGGGCGGATGGACGTGCGGTGCGGCATCCAGCGGCGCGGGCGCGGCGGGCGGCGTCTGCCGGCCGAACAGCGCGGCTTCGGTGAGCGGCCCGGTGCGGGTGACGGCGGGCGCTTCCGATTCGAGGCTCGTGTCCTTCGGTGCTTCGCTTGCTGTCTCTTCCTGGGTTCCGTGCGGCAGCTCTGCGGCATCGCCCGCTGGATCGCGTGCGATTGCGTCTTCGGTTTTTGACATGACACCCTTGAAGTTCGCTATCGGGCGGCTCTTGTCGTTGAGTGACCGAACTCGCCCGCGCTGGCTGTTAAGCGCTCAGACAAGAATGGTAACCGGCTCCGCCCATGTGGATGCCGTCATTTGCTTATTGTTACCGTGCGCGGTTGTCGTGTATCTCATTGTGTCCATCCGCGCCACGGACACAGTGCGTTGCGCGCGCCTGCCGTCTCGACATACGCCGGATACGTGCGGCGCTTCAAATGGTCCCTCGCAGAATGACCTGACAACGAGAGGAAAGATCATGAAGGACCGCATCGATACCCGCCGCCGCCGTTTGCTGGGCACCGCCGTCGCCGGGATGGGCTTGCTTGAGATGGGGCTGAGCGGGCTCGTCGAGGCGGCGGAAGCGCGGACCAGTCTGGCGCCCGCGTTGCCGGAAGCCTTCACGCATCTGAAGCACATCGCGACGCCGACGCTCAGCATCGCCTATGCCGAAGCGGGTCCGAGCAACGGGCCCGTTGTGATCCTGCTGCACGGCTGGCCCTACGACATCCACAGCTACGCCGAAGTCACGCCGATGCTGGCGGCGGCGGGCTATCGGGTCATCGTGCCGTATCTGCGCGGCTATGGGCCGACGCGCTTCCTGTCCGCCGATACGCCGCGCAACGGCCAGCAGGCTGTGCTTGCGCGCGATGTGATTGAGATGATGGATGCGCTTTCGATCGAGCATGCGGTGCTGGGCGGTTTCGACTGGGGCGCGCGCACGGTGAATATCGTCGCGGCGCTGTGGCCGGGGCGCGTCAAGGCGATGGTCTCCGTGAGCGGCTATCTGATCGGCAGCCAGCAGGCCAATCAGGCGCCATTGCCGCCGCAGGCCGAGCTGTCGTGGTGGTATCAGTTTTACTTCGCGACCGAACGCGGCCGCGCGGGCTACGACGCGAACCGGAACGATTTCAACCGGTTGATCTGGCAGACAGCGTCGCCGCAATGGCGCTTCGACGACGCGACCTACGCGCGTTCAGCCGCGTCGTTCGCCAATCCGGATCACGTGGAGATCGTGATCCACAACTATCGCTGGCGGCTCGGGCTGGCGCACGGCGAGCCGCAGTACGATGCGCTCGAGGCGCAACTCGCGAAGGGGCCAGCCATCGGCGTGCCGGTCATCACGCTGGAGGGCGATGCCAACGGCGCGCCGCATCCCGCGCCGGCGGCGTATGCGAAGAAGTTCACGGGGCGCTATGAGCATCGGACCATCGGCGGCGGGATTGGGCATAATCTGCCGCAGGAGGCGCCGCGCGCCTTCGCCGATGCGGTGATCGACGTCGCGCGCATGTGATGGCCGCTGTTGTACTGCTGGCTCAAAGCCCGAGGCATACCGCGCCCGCGGCGACGACCACGCATGCGATCCAGCGCCGCGCATCGACGTTCTCGCGCAGGAATACGCGGCCGATCAGCGCCGCGAACACGACGCTGGTTTCGCGCAACGCGGACACGGCGCCCATCGCGCCCGACTGCATCGCCCAGATGACGATGCCGTAGGCGGCAATCGAGACGAGTCCGCCCGCGATCGACGAGACGACCGACATCGGCGCGGCGAAGACCGGCTTCCAGATGGCGTCGGCGCCGCGCCGCACGATGAAGATCAGCGGCATGAACCAGTAGAAGAGGAACATCCACGCCGTGTAGGCGAACGGTTGATCGCCCGAGAGGCGCACGCCGATGCCGTCGATCACCGTGTAGATCGCGATGGTCACGCCGGTGGTCAGCGCCGCGAGTGCACCCGCGCGCGAGACGTGCCGCCCGCGCAGCGCGAGCGCCATGATGCCGCCCGAGATCAGCGCGATGCCGAGCACGCGCAACGCGCCGATTCCCTCATGCGCGAACAGCGCTGCACCGAGCGTGACGAGCAGCGGCGACGAGCCGCGCGCGATCGGATAGGCCTGCGCGAGATCACCGCGCCGGTACGAACGCACGAGACTCACGTTGTAGACCACATGCACGAGCCCGGAGGCGATCACGTACGGCCACGCCGCCGATGCGGGCAGCGGCAGCAGAACGACCGCGACGAGCGACACCGCGCCGATGGCGATGCTCATCCAGGTCATCGAGAAGAAGCGGTCGCGATTGCCGTGCAACATCGCGTTCCAGCTTGCATGAAGCAGGGCGGCGAGGAGGACGATGCCACCGGTATAGCTGAGCATGAGCGTGCCTTGAGGCTGTTGTTATCGTGACAAGAAGAATAACTATCTTGTAAGCCGCTCACAAACCACTTATTGTCGGATATCGCGTTAGAAAATCTCTTTCGAAATGAACCGGACCCTGCCGCCGCTGAATGCCTTGCGCGCCTTTGAAGCCGCCGGACGGCTCGGTAGCTTCAAGCAGGCGGCCGCCGAACTGCACGTGACGCACGGTGCCGTCAGCCAGCAAGTGCGTCTGCTCGAGGCGTGGCTCGGCGCGCCGCTGTTCGAACGTCATAACCGGCGCATCGCGTTGACGCAGGCCGCCGTAGCGTATCTCGCGCAGATTGGTCCGCTGTTCGATCAGTTGTCGCAATCCACGGCGCGCTACGGTGTGTCGGAAGCCGTCAGCCGCGTGCTCAGCGTGAATGCACCCGCGACCTTCGTGCTGCGCTGGCTCGTGCCGCGTCTGGAAGACTTTCGCCGCGCGCATCCGGACGTCGAAGTTCGGGTGGAAACGTCGAACGAGCCGGTCGAGGCGCTGAAGGAGAGTCACGACATCGTGATACGCGGCGGTCCGGACACGTTCTATGGCTACGCAATGCAGCCGTTCCTCGCTGAAGAGCGCCTGCCGGTGTGCAGTCCGGCGCTGTTGCGCCGCGTGCCGCTGCGTGTGCCGCAGGATCTGGAACGGCACACGCTGCTGCACGCGTCGAGTCTGCCGCGCGTGTGGCCCGATTGGCTCGCGAAAGCGGAGGTGCCGACGCTGCGTCCGGCCGCCGTCCTGAGCTTCGACCATTTCTATCTGACTTTGCAGGCGGCGGTCGATGGTCTCGGTATCGCCATGGGTCCAACCGCGCTCGTCTCCGACGATCTCGCGAGCGGCCGGCTGGTCGCGCCCCGTTCGACGCGCCGCGCCTGCCGTCGCGTGCGTACTGCACCTATGTCGCGGAGGAACGGGCGGGCGATGAATTGATCGCGCTGTTTCGCGTGTGGCTGGAACGCGAGGGCGACGCGTGCGTGCGGGAAAAGACGGCGCGCTAGCCGTAGCGCTTCACCGTGCGCCAGAACGCGGGCCACGGCTGGCGCGGAGCGTCACAGACGTAGATGTCCATGGTGTACTTGGTCAGCAAGCCCAGCCCGACCGCGATGCCGACGCCGATGAACCCGCGCGGATCATCGGACGACAGCACGCGCGCCATGCAGTACGCCGCCGCTACCCAGCACAGATAGTCAAGGCTGACGTACTGGAACAGGCTGCCCGTGCTCAGGGCGACGCTGCTGATCGCGGCGGCGAGCGCCGCCACGGTCTGTGCGAAGCGGCTTCCGCCCATGTTCCGCGCCATGAGTCCGGTGAGCACGCGCGCCACGCTCATCGCGAGCGACGAGAAGACCCTCAGCCCGACGAGGGACGGCCCGAAGAGCGTCGTAGCCACATGCGCGAGAAACGGCGTGCCCGGCGGCACGCCAACATAACCCCACGCGAGCGCACGGGCGTCTTCGAGCGTCGACAGCTCGTCGCGATGAAAGCCGTAGCGGCCGTTGGTGAGGGTGTGCCGCAGGAACAGCGCGACGGCCAGCAGGATCAGCACCAAGAGGTCGCCGCTTGCGCCGGGCTTGCTACGCACGCCTTCCGTCGATCAACGCGCCTCAGCGCACCAGAAACCCATAAGCCAGCGGATCGCGCTCGTCGATGATCCAGTTCGCGAAGCCGCAGATAAACGCCTCGCCTTCGATTTCCGGAATGACCGCTGGAATGTCGTGCACCATCGTTTCCTTCAGTACGCGCCCTTTGAAGACGGTCCCGACGATCGATTCATTGACGAGCGTGTCATCCGCCCCGAGCTGTCCGCGCAGATAGAGCTGCGCGACGCGCCCGCCCGTGCCGGAGCCGGTCGGCGAACGGTCCACTTCGCGGTCCGCGAACACGCAGCAATTCGCCTGCGTCGAGCCGGGGTGACGTGGCGCGTTGGCGATGATCGTGCCGCAGATATGATTGATCTCCGGAATGTCCGGATGCGCAAGCGGAAACGCCTGGTTTGCCGCGGCCTTCACCTCCGCGCCGAAACGGATCAGCTGCTCCACCGACGACTCGCGCACCGGCAGGTCGTGCGGCGCGCCATCGGCGTAGAAATAGAACGCGCCGCCATACGCAATGTCGCCCGTCACCTTGCCGAAGCTCGGCGTGTCCACGGTCACGTCGCGCTTCCAGATGAACGACGGCACGTTCACGAAGCGCACGGAACCCGCATGGTCGCCGTCCCACTTCACGAAGGCTTCGATGAAGCCGCACGGCGCATCGATGCCCACGCGCGTCTCCGGGCTCGTGCGCTGCACCCAGCCCAATTCGACCGCCGCCGTCGCAAGCGCGATAACGCCATGTCCGCAGTGATCGCTATAGCCTTCGTTGTGCAGGAAGATGATGCCGAAGTCCGCTTCCGGCGAGACCGGCTCGGTGAGATAGCCGCCGTACATGTCCGCATGGCCGCGCGGTTCGAACATCAGCGCGCGGCGGATGTCGTCGGCGTGTTCCTTCAGCCAGGCGCGGCGCTGCACGATGGTGTCGCCGGGCAAACGCGGCAGGCCGCTCGTGACGATGCGGAATGGCTCGCCGCCAGTATGGACTTCGACGGTCGAAATGGATCGGGAGAGTTTCATTGCGTTGTGCGGTGAGACTTATTGAGCGTAGGGAACGGGCAGGCCATTGCGGATCATGTAGACCGTGGTGGGCGCGCCTTGCAGGTCGCCGTTGGCGTCGAACGAATAGGTGCCCGCAACACCCTTGTACTTCTCCTTCGCCATCTGCGCGATGAGCTTCGCCTTGTCGGTGGTGGTGCCGGCCTTGACCATGGCGTCGGCGAGCATCTTCACGCCGTCGTAGTAATTGACGCCATAGACCTGCGTGTCCGTGTGATACGCATCCTGATACTTCTTCAGGAAAGCGCGGCCTTCCGGCGTCTTGTCCAGCGCCACGCCGCCTTGCGCGCAATAGACAATGGACGCCGCCTCGCCCGCGACCTTGCCCATGTCGGCGGAACAGATGCCGTCGCCACCCAGCAGCTTCGCGCGGATGCCGCGCTGCTTCATCTGCTTGGCCATCGGCGCGCCTTGCGACGCATAGCCGCCGAAGAAGATCACATCGGGATTCTTCGACTTGATCGCCGTGAGAATGCCGAGGAAATCGGTGGCCTGTGAATTGGTGAACTGCTGGTCGACGATCTTGATGCCGTTCGCCTTCGCCACCTTTTCGAACTGCTCGGCGACGCCCTGGCCGTAGGCGGTGCGGTCGTCGATGATCGCGGCGGTCTTCGCCTTCAGCGTCTTCGCGGCGAACTCGCCCATGGTGCCGCCGAGTTGCTCGTCGCTCGCGCCGATGCGGAAGATGTTCTTGAAGCCCTGCTTCGTGAGCGCCGGGTTCGACGCAACCGGCAGCAGCGGAATGCCCGCCGTGCTGTAGACGCGCGAGGCCGGAATCGCGACGCCCGAGTTATACGGGCCGAGCACCGCGACTACGTTGTGATCGGCGAGATTCTGCGCCACCTGCACGCCGACTTTCGGGTCGGCCTGATCGTCCTGCGAATCCAGCTTGAAGGTGACGCTCTTGCCGCCGATGCTGATGTTCGCTTTATTCAGTTCGTCGATGGCGAGCCGCGCGCCGTTCTCGTTGTCCTTGCCGTTCGGCGCCTGCGGGCCGGTGAGCGGCGCGGAGTGACCGAAGGTGACGACTTCCTGCGCGGTCGCGGAAGCGGCCACGGAGAGGACGGATAGCGCAGCCAGGGCAAGGACGGAATAGCGCATGGACTCGTCTCCAGACGGTTTCGAAGGAACACCAATGTAGTGCAGAAGGATTGGACCCTCAAGCAGATAAAAATAAGGCCGATCGTTCTGGTAAGGTCGCGGAAACTGCTTCCTGCATGCAGCAGAATATGCTGCGGCACGGACCACAAACCGCACAAGCTGCGGTTGCGGAAGGCAACATCGGCTCCGGCTGCCGCTGTGTCTCACTACACTGACTGCTCCACCCCTCGCCATCAGACAGGAGCGACCGTGAAACTCACCGACTTCGACACCCTCACTTTCGACTGCTACGGCACGCTGATCGACTGGGAAAGCGGCATCTTCGAAGGGCTGCGTCCGCTGCTCGAACGCGTGAAGCCCGCACTGACGCGCGATCAGGTGCTGGAAGCGCACGCGCGCCACGAGTCCTCGCAGCAGAAGTACACGCCGGCGAAGCGTTATCAGGATCTGCTGGCGATCGTCTACAAGCGGTTGGCCGAGGAATGGGGCGTGCCGCATACGCACGAGGAATGCGTGGCGTATGGCCGTTCCATTCGGCACTGGCCGGCCTTCGCGGATTCAGCGGAGGCGCTGCGCTATCTGAAGCAGCATTACAAGCTCGTGATCCTCTCCAATGTGGACAACGAGAGCTTCACGCACAGCAACACGAAGCTGCAAGTGACGTTCGATGCGATCATCACGGCGGAGGACGTCGGCTTATACAAGCCGTCGCCGCGCAATTTCGAGTACATGATCGAGAAGCTGGGCGAGCGCGGCATTCGCAAGGAGAAGATTCTCCATACCGCCGAGAGCCTGTTCCACGATCACAAGCCGGCCAACGCATTCGGCCTGACGTCGTGCTGGATTTATCGGCGGCATGCGCAGCCGGGCTTTGGTGCAACCATGGATCCGGGCACGCAGCCGACCATCGCGTTCCGCTTCAACAGCATGGCGGAACTCGCAGAGGCGCATCGCGAAGCGTTGGCACAGTCATGAGGAGAAAGGTGTGCGGCTCACCGAGTTCAAGGCACTGACGTTCGATTGCTATGGCACGCTGATCGACTGGGAAGCCGGCATTGCCGCCGGGCTGGCGAAGCTGGCGGCGCGGCATCCCGAAGCGCCCACGCGCGACCAGATTCTGGAAGCGCATGCGCGTCACGAATCGCAGCAGCAGTTGCTCACGCCCGCCATGGCCTACAACCGCTTGCTGGAGATCGTGTACAAGCGCGTGGCGGAGGAGTGGGAGGTCGGCTACACGTGGGACGAGGCCGTGGCCTATGGCGCGTCCGTCGGCGACTGGCCCGCGTTTCCGGATTCGGCCAGCACGCTCCAGTATCTGAAGAAGTACTTCAAGCTGGTCATCGTCTCGAACGTGGACAATGCGAGCTTCGAGGCGAGCAAGCGCAAGCTGGATGTCGAGTTCGACGCCATCGTGACCGCCGAGGACGTGGGTTCATACAAGCCGGCGCGCCGCAATTTCGACTATCTGTTCGACGTGCTGGCCCGGCTCGGCGTGGACAAGCGCGAGACGCTGCACATTGCGGACAGCAATTATCATGATCTGCTTCCGGCGGCGGAATACGGCATGCATGGCTGCTGGATTCATCGGCGCTTCGAGCAACGCGGCTTCGGCGCGACCGTGAAGACGCTCACGGAACCCGCCGTCAATTTCAAGTTCACGAGCATGGCGCAACTCGTCACGGCGCATCACGCCGAACTCGCCGAAGGCTGACGCGGCCGCCTGGCGCCCATCGATCCCGCACGACATGAACCACCGACACAAGCTGGACCGCATCGACATCAGGATCCTGGCCGAACTGCAAAAGAACGGCAACATCACGAACGCGAATCTGGCGGGCGTGGTCGGGCTGTCGGCGAGTCCGTGTCTGCAACGCGTGCGGCGGCTCGAAGCGGCAGGCATCATTTCGGGCTATGGCGCGCATCTCGATCTGACGAAGCTCACGAGCACGGTGACGGTCTTCACCGAGATCATGCTGCACGATCACCGCCGTGAAGACTTCGTGCGCTTCGAGGCCAATCTGCGCGATGTGGAGGAAGTCACCGAGTGCCATCTCGTCAGCGGCGGCTATGACTACCTGCTCAAGTTTCTCGTCAAGGATATCGGTCACTATCAGGCGGTGATCGAGAAGCTCGTCGACCGCAATGTGGGCATCGAGAAATACTTCAGTTATATCGTCATTCGCTCGCCGTTCGTCAGGCATACGGTGCCGCTGACATCGCTGCTCGCCGACGACGAGCGCTGACCGCACTCGGAGCTTTCAAAACGCCGAACGGCATCCTATTCTGAATTTTTTGCGTGTCCTCCAAAATCTCTTTCATGCAACAGGAGCAAGCCATGGCGAAGATGAAGGCAGTGCAGGTGGCGCAGGCGAACGGTCCGCTCGAAGTAGTCGAGCGCGACGTGCCGGAACCGCCGGAAGGGCACGTGCTCATCAAGGTTCAGGCGTGCGGCATCTGTCATAGCGATTCGCTGACGAAGGAAGGGCTGTGGCCCGGTCTCCAGTTTCCGCGCGTGCCGGGGCATGAGATCGCGGGCGTGATCGAGAAACTCGGAGCGGGCGTCGAAGGATGGCAGCAGGGGCAGCGCATCGGCGTGGGCTGGCACGGCGGACACTGCGGTCATTGCGAGCATTGCCGCCATGGCGACTTCGTGCTTTGCCAGAAGGGGCTCGTGCCCGGCATCAGCTATGACGGCGGCTATGCCGACTACATGGTGGCGCCGCAGGAAGCGCTGGCGCGCATGCCCGACGATCTCGCCGACGTCGATGCCGCGCCGCTCCTCTGCGCGGGCATCACCACCTTCAATGCGCTGCGCAACAGCGGCGCGCGTGCCGGCGATGTGGTCGCGGTGCTGGGCATCGGCGGGCTGGGGCATCTGGGCGTGCAGTTCGCGCGCAAGATGGGCTTCGAGACGGTGGCGATCGCGCGCGGTCAGGACAAGGCGCCGCTGGCGAAGGAGCTGGGCGCGCATCATTACATCGACAGCGAAGCGCAGAATGTGGCCGATGAACTGAAGGCGCTGGGCGGCGCGCGCGTGATCCTGGCAACGGCGACCAGCGGCCGTGCGATGAACGCGGCCATCGGCGGGCTCGGACTGAACGGCAAGATGATCATGGTGGGCATCTCCGACGAACCCGTCGAGGTGCCGATCACGCAGTTCATCATGGGGCGCAACTCGGTGCAGGGCTGGCCGTCCGGCACCGCGGCGGACTCGCAGGAGACGCTCGCGTTCAGCGCGTTGTCCGGCGTGAAGCCGATGATCGAGGAATATCCGCTGTCGCGCGCGGCGGAAGCCTACGACCGCATGATGAGCGGCAAGGCGCGCTTCAGGGTGGTGCTCACGCCGGGCAAGTGAGCGGGCAGCGCGCGCCTCTGCGGGTTCAATTGGCGAGCGCGGCGACCGTCGCGTTCGGCAGCGCGAGCAGCCGTTGCGGCGACATCAGCAGCTTCGCCTCGCGCACGCCCGCGCCCATGACGACGCGCGCGCGCTCCAAGACCGCCGCTTCCACCAGCACGAGCCACGACGCCGGCACGCCGAACGCGGTGATGCCGCCGTACTCCATGCCGGAGTGTTCGGTCGCCACTTCGCGCGACGCGAACGAGATGCGCTGCGCGCCGAGCGCGCGCTTGACCGCGCCGTTCACGTCGAGCCGCTTCGAGGCGAGCGTGACGATCGCCGCGTAGTGTTCGCCGCCATCCTTCTTGAACCGCACGACGATGGTGTTCGCGCAGTCTTCCAGGTCGATGCCGAAGCGCTCGCTGCATGCGGCGGTGTCGGAGGCGTCGTCGGGGACGCGGAACACGGTGATGTCGGTGCCGTGCAGCGTGGCAAGCACGCTGGCGGGGAGCGTCGCCGAGATGTCGTCGGCGGACATGAGGTCGAGATTGAGCGCGTAGTCGTCTTGAGGCGTGTTCATGGGCTGTCAGGCGGGCGCCTGGGACGCAAAAGGTTCCCAGAGTAACCGATGCGCGTTCGCCGCGCTTTGACGCTACTTGCCGCGCACGCTGTTGCGCTTCTCGCCGAGAATCTTGACGATGACCTTGGTGGGCGAACTGGTGGCGAGCCGCGCGATTTCATCGACATGCACCCAGCGGCAACGCGCGATCTCATTGCTGGCGCGGGCTTTCGCGCTCTTCGAGATGTCGCAGAAAAACACGTGGTGATGTTTCTGGTCGCCGCGATAGTTGAACAGGTGTTTGGCCGACTTGCCCGACAGACGGGTTTCTTCTTTCAGCTCGCGAAGCGCGGCATCTGAAAGATCTTCGCCGCGCTTGAGGATGCCGCCGGGCAGCGCCCATTTGGATTCGCGCCGCGCGACCAGCAGAATGTGTTTGCCTCTCCGGCAGACGACCGTGGCTCGTTTCCTCAAATTCGCTCCGATGCTTTTTGTTCTCGCGCTACCGTTCGCAGGGTATCGCCCTGTCGGGCAGCAGCTAGTGTACCCAAGGTGAATTTTCTTGTGGAGCACCTTGCACGATCTTTTGCAACGATAGCCGCGTGCGGCGTAGCGCGACCCTGAACGCGAAAACCGGCGACGCAAAGAAAAGCCCCGGCGGATGCGCTCGGCCGGGGCAAGTTTTCTACATCTACCGGTACGTCTCTTACTGCTGTTTTTGTATTGTTGCTGCTATTACTGCGACTTCTGAACGGCACATTCAACGACGTCCTGCACCCCGCCAACGCCACTCCCGCAACTGCAACTGCAACCACTCCGAAAATCCTGCGACTACGACACATGCTGCAACCGGTAAAAAAGTTGAGGGTAAGCCGGTTTGCTCAGTGAATATCGCTTCGCTTTTACTGGCGCGGTGTGTTGCGCCATGTAGAGAAGTCTACGCAGCCACGCGCGATTCAATTGCCCAAAGAAGCGTAGCTTTTCGGTTCTGTCCAGCGAATTCACGAAGGCGTTGGAGCGCGCTTCAAGACGCGCGACCAGGACACGCTTTGTCCACAGTGGGACGCTAGACTGGGTTTCACTCAAGCCCTGCATTGAATATGACCGCATCGTTACATCAATCCTATGAGCCGCCGCAGGACGCGCGGGCACTGGTGCTGAACTGGATCAGACGGGCCCGTGAATCGCAGATCCGTCACTACACCATGGCCGACCGTCTGACCGCGAGCGGCAGGAAGCTCGGGCTGGCTGTCATTGGCATCACGACCGCTACGGGCACCTCGGCGTTTCTCTCGCTTGTCGCGACCGCCATCTCGCCGCAATTGCGCATCGTCATCGGGTTGACGAGTATCGGCGCTGCCGTGCTCGCGTCCTTGCAGACCTTTCTGCGTTACAGCGAGCGCGCCGAATTGCACCGGCGCGCGGGGGCGCAATACGGCGCTGTGAGACGCCGCCTGGAAGCGATCCACGCCGCAGATCCCTATCTGCACGACACGCGCGACATCGAAGCCGTGCGCGACGAACTCGATCAGATTGCGCAGAACGCGCCGCATCTGCCGCGCAGGATCGTCGCGCGCGCGTAAGCCTCTACAGCAATCGCACGGCGGCCTTCGTGCGCCGCTTCTGTTCCTTCTTCAGCGAGCGCAGCGCTTCCTGTGCGGCCGCGCCATCCGGCAGCGCGTCGAGGTGCCGTTCGAGGAGCGCGCGGCTCGCCACGACATCGTTCAACGCGCCGAAGCGCTTCTGCATCCGCTTGAGGCCCTTCAGCGTCTTGCGTTGCTTGCCGCCGAGAAGCGATTCGAAGAACTCGACCAGATAGCGCACCTTCTTGCCCGCCTTGCGTACATCGTGCAGCCGCGCGTAATCCGCGCCTTTGGTTTTGGCGGCCGAGCGTATGCGTTTGCTCAGTTGTTTCTGCGCCGCCGCAACGCGCTTCCGGGCGAACTGGGTCAGCGGCGTGCGTCGCGCTGCCGTATTGAGTTCGCGATTCGCCTCGCTCAGCGACTCGTGCAGCATCTGCTTCAGCTTCGCATGCGAGAGCGTATCGCGGCTTTTTGCGGCGGTGGCGGTGCGTTGTTCGCGGAATGCGTCGAGCAAGGGCGCGCTGCCTTTCTTGTCGACGAGTTCGATCAGGATGTCCCAGTCGCGCGTGTTGCCCGCCGCGCCGGCCAGATATTTCAGGAGGGCGCGCTGCTGATCGTCGAAGTCCTTTTTTAGAATCGGGCGATACGCCCACAGCAACGTGCGCAGTCGCCGCAGTGCAACACGCAGCTTGTGCAGTTCCTCGGCGTCCGCGCTGCCTTCGAGCATCGTGGCCTGCGCGGACGCCTCGCCGATCAGCGGATCGGCATAAGTGGAGAAGCTCGCTTCCGCTAACGCGTCCTTGTTTCCCTTGTTCATGTCCGTGTCCCTAGTCTCGCGGAACAGAGATAGGGGCAAGAAACGTACCGAGCGTTGCAGACAATGACATAGCAACAAACAGGGTGCCGCAGGACCGCGCCAGCGCCAGGATAACGGCTCGATTCCCCGCTCAAAAGAGGTTCAGCCATGTTGCCGCTTCTACCGCTTCACGCACTTTTCGCCCCGCGCGGCGATGGCCTCAAACCCGAACTGCTTGCGCTGCTCGTTCGCCCGGCCGAAGCGGACGCCGGTCCCAGCGTCCCCGTTGAAGAGAACGACGTGACCGGCGTCGAAGATCAACGTCCGCGCGACTTCTCCAGCACGATGGTTTCGAAAAGCTCGTAGTCCGCCGTCGGCGTCTTGTCCGCGCCAGGGGCGTGATAGTAGTTGATCGTGATGGAGGTGCGGCCGCCGTGCTCGCCCGGATCGTGATCGAACACGGCGATGCCATAGCCCGTGCCCGTATCGCGCTGCGCCGACCAGATCGCGTCCTCGACGGCATCCGCGACCGGCCGCACGAAGGTGCCCGCCGTCGTGCCGGGCACGGGCCGGTTCGGCTTCGTGAAGACCTGCGCCTGCGGCAGGCCGGTGCCCGTGTCGGTGCCGTAGACATCAAGCGGCGCGCTGGTGCCGCCGCCGCCGAGGATCAGATGCACGGTGCCGTGCGACGTATCGATCGGATCGTTCGCGCGCGGCGAACCGTGCACGGGACGCGGCTGCAGCGTATCGACGCGTTCGCCCGTCACGGCGTCACGGCCCGCGTGATGATTGCAGCCGCGCACCGGATGGCTGCGTTCATAGTCGTGATCGTGGCCGCACAGCACGAGGTCGACGCCATAGCGGTCGAACAGCGGGAGCCACGCTTCGCGGATGCCCTTGTCGGAGCCGTTGCCCGTCTTCGACGAACTGAGCGCGTCCTGATGCATCTGCACGACGATCCAGTCGATGCCGTCGTCATGCGAGGCTTCGCGCAAGGTCTTGTCGAGCCAGCGGGTCTGCTCGCCCTGGCTATAGCCGCGCACATAGAACGAGGTGCCGGGGGGGATCGGCGGATTGCGGGTGCTTGCGGCGGGCACCAGCGGATTGGGCCCGGCCACGAAGGCGGCGCCGTCCTGATAGACGACGTCGTCGGAATCGAGCGAAACGAACAGCACCGAACTCACGCGGAAGCTGTACCAGCGGCCCGGAAAACGCGTGCCGTTGTCAGGCAGCGTGTAGCGCGTCAGATACGAATCGAAGCCCTGCCGGCCGTTGTGGAACTCGATCTCGTGATTGCCCGGACACGGCATCCACGGACGGTTCGCGGCGGACGTCTGCGCGTTGTTGCCGAAGTCGCGCCACACGTCCGGCTGGCTCGCGGGATTGAGGTTGGCGTAGCAGAGGTCGCCGTTGAGCAGATGGAACAGCGGCTCGAAGCGCTCCACCGCCTGCACCGCAAAGCGGCTCTGCGGCGACGACAGCACCCAGTTCGTATTCGGCGTCGCGAGGTCGCCGTAGCTGGTGAAGCGGAACGCGTGCCGTCCGCGCGGCGCGGTGCGGAAGCTCGACGTGAAGGGCTGGCCGGCGTTGCTGTCGTTGTCGGCGGTGACTTCGTAGTGGTATTGCGTGTTGGGACGCAGATCGCGCAGCCTCGCGTGATAAGTACACACGATCTCGCCGTTGAGGCCGTCCGTGTAAGTGCGCGGCACGGCATGGATCGCGTGGGCGCGGCCATCGTCCGATTGCAGCCGCACGCGCGGCGCAGTGGCCTGTGCAAGCGACGCCCAGCTGATGACCACTTCGCTCGACGGATCCTCGCCCCAGGTCAGGTGGATCTGTTCGGGCGTGCCGTCCGGGGTTTCCGTCGTTGCTGAAGCAGAGCGGCTCATCGCGCCCGCTGCGGTGGCGAGGCCGGAGGCGCCCGCGAACTTCAGGAAGCCGCGGCGCGAGGCGAGCGGTGCAGAGTCTTGCGGGTTCTTCGTGACCATGTGCGTGTGTCTCGTCGTGGGGAAGATTCGCCGTGTCACGAAACATTATTGTCATCGGCATGACCGTGCCGTGACACTGCACGAGTTCATCCGTCCATCGAACGGAACGCTGTCACATGCGAGCTATCCAATGAGAGCGGACCACTTCAGGAGCCAACCTCATGGCACGCAACGAATACGTTCTCTTCAAGGGCAAGGTCACGCTCGGCGTTCCCTTTCTGCAGGGTTACAAAGGCGACCCGCATTATGTGATCGTCAGCGAGGACCAGGAGGGCAACGAGTTCCGCATCGTCACCAACGTGAAGTCGGACAGCTCGCTCACCGGCCCCGAAGGCTACTTCGTGCTGTATCAGTGGAATCAGTATTTCGAGCATCCGATGACCGCGGATCTTGAGAAGATCGCCGCAGGCGTGTCCACGTCGAACTTCCCGAAGCTGGACTACGTGCACGATACGAAGCTCGTCGACCTGAACGCGATGCGCCCCATCGCGCTCGACGAAGAAGGCGAGCATAACGACATCAACGAGTTGCTCAACGAGATGCTGCAACTCGACATGTCGGGCGACGGCGTACCCTATGTCTATCCGACACCGACCTACAAGGACAACCGGCGCGGCTGGAAGCCGGCGAAGGACATCACGGTGTACGGCTTTGGTTTCCTGTTCGAACCGGACAAGGACGGCCTGCACGAAACGCACATGAACCAGGGCAATCCGAAGCCCGCGAAAGGCAGCAAGGTCAGGGACCATTCGAACGAGAACGGCGTCTTCCAGGACGGCGCCGTGATGGTGGAAGTGGACGGCAAGTTCCAGGCGTTGTTCGTCGCGTTCCAGACGCAGCTCGTGCCCACCGACAATCGCGGCTACCCGATCCCGGGTACGTCGCATCCGATCCTGGGTTAGCTACGCAGCGTCGTCCAGCGTCTGCGCGTAGGACTTCAGGTACTTCATGCCGGTGTCGCACATGATGGTGACGATGTGCGCATCCGGCCCGAGACGCTCGGCCACACGCAAGGCCGCCGTGACGTTCGCGCCGGTCGAGGTGCCGCAGAACAGCCCTTCCTCGGCGGCGAGGCGAAAGGCCATGGCGCGGGCGTCATCGGTGGAGACGCGTTCGAGTTCGTCCGCGATGCGGTCATGCCACAGCGGCACGACATAACCCGCGCCGATGCCGTCGATCTTGTGCGCGCCGCTCGGCCCGCCCGACAGCACGGCGGACTCCGCCGGCTCGACACCGATCACGCGCACGCGGGCGTCATGGCCGCGCAAGGTCGCGGAGATGCCGCGCAGCGAAGCGGACGTGCCCACGCTCTGCACGAAAGCGTCGATGCGACCTTCCGTCTGCTGCCAGATCTCGTCGCCCATCTTCGTGTACGCGTGAAGCTGGTCCATGTTCTCCATCTGCGCGGTGATGTACGCGCCCGTTTCATCCGCGATGCGATGCGCCTCGCGGATCATGTCGCGCGTGAGCTTCTCCGTCTGCTTGCCGTTTTCGCTCGGGACAATCGTCAGCCGCGCGCCGAGGAGCCGCATGTGATCGAGCTTTTCTTTCGAAAACGCGTCCGAGCTCACGAGATGCAGCGGATGCTGTTTCACCGCGCACACCAGCGCCAGCGACACGCCGGTGCTGCCGCCGGTGTATTCGACGACCGCGCCGCCGGGTTTGAGACGGCCGTCGCGCTCGGGCGCGTCGATCATCGCGAGTGCGATGCGGTCCTTCATGCTGCCGGTCGGATTCTGGCTTTCCAGCTTCAGCGAAATGCGCGCGCCATTGGAAGGCACGACGCGGCGCAGCGTCAGCAGCGCGGTGTTGCCGATGGTGCCGAGAACGGAATGCGGAGCGAGGTTCATGTGCGGGCCTGTGTCGGTGAGATCGAGCTGGAATACTTCGCAGTCTAGACGTCCGGGCACGCGCGGAATATAGTCGCAAATGACATTATCGACATCATTTGCGACATGCGACTTTCTATCCTGGCGCTCGATGGCGTGTTCGATACCGGACTGGCTGCGCTGCTGGACACGCTGGGCACGGCGAACGAACTGGCCGCCGCGCAGGGCGGCACGGCTCCTCCATTCGAATTCAATCTGGTAGGCGTGCGGCGGCGTGTGAAAACGGCGCTGGGCTTCTCGACGCAGCCCGAACCGGTCACGCAAGTGCGTCAGCCTGACTGGGTCGTACTGCCCGCGCTCAACGCCAAGCAGCCAGAGCCGTTGGTCGCCGCACTCGCGCGCCCCGATGTGCGCGAGGCGATCGGCCATCTGCGCGGCTGGCATGCGCAGGGCATCGGTATTGCCGCAGCGTGTACCGGCACCTTCGTGCTCGCGGAGGCGGGCTTGCTGGATCACGGCAAGGCCACGACGACATGGTCGCTCGCGCCCGCGTTCCGGCAGCGTTTTCCGGCGGTCGATCTGGACGACTCGCGCATGGTGGTCGCGTCGCGGCGCGTCGTGACAGCCGGTTCCGCGATGGGCCATCTCGACCTCGCGCTATGGCTCGTGCGACAGGCCAGCCCCGAACTGGCCACGATGGTCGCGCGTTTCCTGCTGATCGACCAGCGCGCATCGCAGGCGCATTACATCGTGCCGGATTACGTCGCGCATGCGGACCCGCTGATCGCACGTTTCGAACGCTGGTCGCGCGAGCACCTTTCAGCGGGCTTCTCGCTCAATGACGTGGCAAGCGCGCTGTGCGTCGGGCCGCGCACCTTGCAGCGGCGCACGGAGGCGGTGCTCGGCAAGTCGCCGCTGGCGTTCTTTCAGGATTTGCGGATCGAGCGCGCGCGGCAACTCGTGTCGGCGGGATGCGATCTGGAGAAGATCGCAAGCGAGGTGGGGTATGCGGATTCCGCGACCCTGCGCACCTTGCTGCGCCGCAAGCTCGGACACGGCGTGCGGGAGATGCGCGCGGATCGGCGCTGAAGGCGCGCACGGCGGGGCGCCTTCAGGCGTACATTATTCGAGCTCGACGCCCTTAAGCTCCGGAATGAGCGTGAGGGTGGCGATGACATCGATGACATAGATGCACGCCAGCGAGGCGATCGCGATGCCGAACGAGTAATAGCTCGCCACCGCGCCGATCGCCAGCGGCCCGAAGCCGCCCACCGCCCGCCCGATGCTCCACAGCACGTTCTGCGCGGTGCCGCGTGCATGGGTCGGATAGAGCTCGGCCATCAGCGCGCCGTAGCCGCCCATCATGCCGTTCACGAAGACGCCCACCACCATGCCGCCGATCAGCAGCGCCTCAGGCGTGGTCATGCGCGAGTAGATGAACACCATCACGAGCGCGCCGATCTGATACATGACGAAGGTCGGCTTGCGGCCGATCTTGTCCGCCAGCTGCCCGAAGATCCAGATGCCGACGAGCATGCCGAGGATCGACGCCGCCGTCCACGTCGCCGACTTCGCGAGCGTGAAGCCGAAGGCCTTGGTCAGATAGCCGGGCATCCAGATGATGAGACCGTAGTAGCCGAAGTTCTGCACCGAGCACATGATGATCATGCCGATGCTGCGGCGCGTGGTCTCGCGGTCGCGGAACAGCGTCTTGAGCGGGAACTCGTGGCGCTTGCGGGCGGCTTTCTCGATGAAGATCTCCGACTCGCCGATCGCCTTGCGGATCCCGAAAGACAGCACCGCGGGCGCGAGGCCGACGAGGAACATCCCGCGCCAGCCGATGTGCGGCAGCAGGATCGGCGTCACGATGGCGGCGATCAGCACGCCGATCTGCCAGCCCATGCCCACGTATGACGAGACGCGTCCGCGCTTTTCAGCGGGCCAGGCCTCGATGGCGAGCGCCATGCCGATGCCGAACTCGCCGCCCAGCCCGAGGCCCGCGATGAAGCGGTACGCGAGCAGGTCGTGATAGCCCTGCGCGAACGCGCACAGCCCGGTGAACACGGCGAACAGCAGGATCGTGTAGGTCAGCACGCGCACGCGGCCGAGATAGTCGCTCAGAATGCCGAAGCCGATGCCGCCCACGACGCCGCCCACGAGCGTCCATGTCACGAGCGAGCCGGCCTGCGCCGAGGTCAGGCCGAGGTCCGCCGAGATCAGGCTCAGCATGAAGCCGAGGATCAGCAGATCGAAGCCGTCCATGGCATAGCCGGAAATGGACGCGACCAGCGCGCGGATGTGCGGCGGACCGAAGATCGACTTCGACGGGACGCCGCGCGCGCCCTCGGCCGTGTGGTCGAGAGGTTGGTTCATGTGTGGTCTCCTCGTGGACGCATCAGTTGAGTGCGTCGGGATCGTGCGGCAGCGGCTCGCCCGCGCCGGTGCGCTCGACGATCAGCCCGTAGTGTTCCGGCCGGCGATGCTTCGCGAAGTTGAAGACGTGTTCGCGGAAGGTATCGCCGAGCGCGAGATCGATGTTCGCGAAGATCACTTCGTCTTCCTCGCTCACGCTCTGCGCGGCAATCTCGCCCGACGGCGCGACGATCACCGAGCCGCCGATCATATGGAAGCCGTCTTCCTTGCCGCACTTCGCGGCGGCGCCGATCCACATGGCGTTCTGATAAGCGCTCGCCTGCAGCGACACGAGATGTGTGTGCATGCGCAGATGCACCGGCTCCGGCCAGTGGATGTTCAGCGACGGCGTGTTGTAGCCGAGCACGCCGAGTTCGGCGCCTTGCAGCGACATCGCGCGCCAGGTTTCCGGCCAGCGGCGGTCGTTGCAGATACACATGCCGAGCTTCGCGCCCATCGTCTCGACCACCGGGAAGCCCGTGTTGCCCACTTCGAAGAACTTCTTCTCCAGATGCTGGAAGGGTGCGTCCGGCTTGTGATCCGAATGGCCCGGCAGATGCGTCTTGCGATACTTCGCGACGATCTTGCCGTTGTCATCGACGATGATCGCGGTGTTGAAGCACTCGCCCTTCGCGGTCAGTTCCGCATAGCCGAGATAGAAGCCAATGCCCGCATTGCGCGCGGCGTCGAAGAGCGGCTGCACGTCCGGATTCGGCATCGAGCGCTCGAAGAAACGTTCAATGGCCGCTTCCTCGCTCATCCAGTAGCGCGGGAAGAACGTGGTGAGCGCCAGCTCCGGGAACACGACGAACTTCGCGCTGCGGGCCTTGGCCTCGTTCAGCATGTCGACCAGACGCTTGACGACGGCCTGACGGTCGTCGGCGAGATGGACCGGGCCCATTTGCGCGACCGCGAGACCGATTTTGCGTGACTTGCTCATGACTTCCTGTTTCCTTGTGTGATGCGGTTTTCAGTGCTTGTCCGTATAGCCGAAGCCTGCGTGGCCCTCGGCGTCGCCGTCGGCGAGTGCGCGGAAGAACTGGCCGCGCGCCGAGATTTCTCGTTCGTTCTGGAAGGGCAGCGGCGTCGAGCGCGGAATGAAGCGGCCGCTGCCGGGCTGTGCATGCAGCACGCCGTCATCGACGATCACGCGGCCCGCGCTGATCACGGTGCGCGGCCAGCCGGTCACCGTCATGCCTTCATACGGCGTGTAGCCGACGCGGTCATGCAGCGCCGGGGCTGTCAGCGTGACCTGATGCTGCGGGTCCCACACGGCGATGTCCGCGTCCGCGCCCGCCTGCACGAGGCCCTTGCGCGGCGCGATGCCGTACATGCGCGCGTGATTCGTCGCGCTCAACGCGACGAACTCGGGCAACGTCATGCGGCCCTTGACGAAGCCTTCCGAGAACAGCAGCGGCAGGCGCGCTTCCAGGCCCGGCATGCCGTTGGCCATCTGCTTGAAGGTGGTGGCGTCGCCGTGCGGCAGCTTGCCGGTTTCATCGAAACGATAGGGCGCGTGATCCGACGAGACGGTTTGCAGCACGCCGTCCTTCAGCGCGGTCCACAGCGCTTCCTGTGCGTCTGCGTCGCGCAGCGGCGGGCTGCAGCAATACTTTGCGCCTTCCACACCGGGCAGGTCCATTGCGTCTTCGGTCAGCAGCAGGTAATGCGGGCAGGTTTCGCCGTACACCTGCGCGCCCATGCGTTGCGCCGCGCCGATCGTCGCGAGCGCGTCGCGCGCGGACACGTGCACGATCAGCACGGGCACGTCGAACAGCTTCGAGAGCTGGATCACGCGGTTCGTCGCTTCGGCCTCGGCCAGCGCCACGTGACTCGTCGCGTGATATTTCGGCGCGCTGCGGCCGTTTTCCAGCAGCTTCTGCGAGACCCAGCGGATCACGTCGTTGTTCTCGGCGTGCACCATCACGAGCGCGCGTTCCCGGGCGGCGAGCGCGAGCACGTCGAGCATCTGGTAGTCGTCGATCTTGAGCTGCTCGTAGGTCATGTAGACCTTGAACGACGTGATGCCCTTGCGGATCTGCTCGACGAGATCTTCCTGCAGCGTCTTCTTGTCCGTCTCGGAGACGATCAGGTGATAGCTCCAGTCGATGACCGACTTCGCCGTTGCAAGCGCCGCGTACTCTTCCGCCACCTGTTTGAGCGAATGCCCGCGATGCTGCGCGGCGAAGGGCACGATCATCGTCGTGCCGCCGAATGCCGCGCCGACGCTTGCGGAGGTCCAGTCGTCGGCGCCCATGATGCCCATGCCCGAGCGCTGCTCGACGTGGCAATGCGTATCGATGCCGCCCGGAAGCACGTACTTGCCGGTGGCGTCGATGTCGCGCTTGCCGGCGGGCAGGCCGCGCGCCACTTCAACGATCCGGTCGCCGACAATGCCGACATCCGCCTCGAAAACCGCTTCGTCGGAGGCGACGCGGCCGTTGCGTATCGTGAGATCAAACTGCTGCATAAACTGTCATCCGCTTGAAGATTCAGGGTTGCGCGGCGAGTTGCGCGTTGTCCGCGCGCGCCGCGAGCCACCAGTCGACGCAGGCGCGCGCGAGCGCGTCGGTCGGGTCGATCGCATGATAGGCGGCGCCGGCCAGCGCCACCGGGATTTCCGTGCAGGCGAGCAGCAGCGCGTCGGCGCCGCGCGTCATCAGCGCATCCGCTGCGCCGGAGAGCAGCGCGCGGGCGTCGTCGAGGCGGCCGGCCTTCACCGCCGCAACGCCCGCCGACACATACATGGCCTGCATGGCCTCATTGGGTTCAATGGCTTCGATGCCGCGCGCCACGAGCTGATCGTGATAGATGCGCGCCTTGAGCGTCGCGGCCGTCGCCAGAATGCCCACGCGGCGCGCCTGCGGATAGCGGCGCGTCAGCGCAGCCAGCGCCGCTTCGCCGATATGCAGCACGGGCAGCGTGCTCGCTTCCGCCAGCCGCTGATGCCACACGTGCGCGGTATTGCACGGAATCGCGATGGCCGAGCAGCCCGCGCGTTCCAGCGTGCGCAGGCCGTCGAGCAGATGCGGCCACGGCGCGTCCGAACCGGCGAGAAACGCCGTGCTGCGATCGGGCACTTGCGGCACGTTGTGAACGATGACCGGCATGTGTTCCTGATCGGACGCGGCGGGCGTCGCCTGGATCAGCTTGACGAGGAAATCCGCTGTAGCGAGCGGGCCCATGCCGCCGAGCACGCCCAGACGCGGCAGCGGCGCTGCGATGTCATTCATGCGCCACCCCGCTCGCGGCAGACCGCGAAGGCCAGCGCGGCGGCGCTCGAACACGGATCGATCACCGGCACGCCGAGCGCCGCTTCGAGTTCGGCGCGCAACGGCGTCATGCCGGCGCAGCCGAGCACGATGGCATCCGCGCCGTCCGTTTCGCACAGGGCGCGGCCGGTCGCGATCAGCTTGTCGAGCGCCCGTGCACGGTTGCCCGATTCCTCGACACTCAGTCCGACCGCACGTTCGCCCGCCACCGCCGCACCGATGCGGGCAGCATGATACGCCCGCCAGTGGCGCGGCATGCCGCGCGTGCCGGCCGCGATCACGCCGACGCGCGAGCCGAGCGCCAGCGCGCTCGCCATGGCCGCCGCGCCGATGCCGATCACTGGCCGGCGCGTGATTTCGCGGGCGGCGTGCAGGCCCGGATCGCTGAAGCAGGCGATGACGAAGGCCGCCGCGTGCGCGTCGTGCTGCTCGACGAAATCCGCGACCGCGACGGCGGCGCGATCCGCGTCCCGCTGGGTCTCGATGCCGCCCGGCACGGCGTGCAGCGTGTCGAACGCGACGGGCGCGTCGTTGCCGGCGCGCAGTGCGCGGACGGTGCGCTCGATGTCGCGCGTGACGTCGGCGAGACCGTTCGGGTTCAGGAAATAGATAGGAGCTGTCATGAGTCGACGCGAAGAAAACGTGAATAGACCAACTTGATTCCCACGATAGCAACGGCGCTCCGCGCTGTGAAATAGTCCAAATTTGGTATCCCATAGACGCAATGCATGGCCGCGCGGCGGGCGCGTTAAACTGCCGGGCCCACGCCACATCCCGCGCCCGAAGATGAACTACGACGACGCCTCTCCCCATTCCCGCACGATGAGCATGCGTCAGATCGAGGTCTTCCGCGCGATCATGATGACCGGCTCCATCAGCGAGGCGGCGCGCTCGCTATATGTGGCGCAGCCGTCGGTGAGCCGCGTGCTGCAAGTGACCGAGCGCCGGCTCGGCTTCCTGCTGTTCGAGCGCACGCGCGGCCGCTTGTATCCGACCCCGGAAGCCAAGCGCATCTTCGAGGAAGTGATGCGGGCTTACGAAGGCATCGAACGGGTGGACGATCTGGTGCGCGCGCTGTCGGATGGTTCGAGCGGCACGCTCAATGTCGTGTGCAGCCCGAGTCTGGGCGTGCATCTGTTGCCGCTCGCCATCGCGCGCTTTCATGCCGAGTTCCGCAAACTGCCCGTTTCGTTCGAACCGCTCACCCACAATCACCTCGTGCCGCGCGTGCTGTTCGGCAAAGGCACGATCGGCGTGTCGATGTTCGAGGTCCAGCATCCGAACATCGTCACCGTGCCGATGGAAAGCGGCCAGGTGCTGTGTGTCGCGCGGAAGGGCACGCTGGGGAAGCGGCGCGCGCTCGATCCGACGCAGATCGCCGCGCTGCCGTGGATCGACTATGAACACGACACGCCGCTCGGGCGCATCGTCGGCACGGTCTTCAGCAACGAGCGCCGACCCGAGCCGGTCGTGCGCGTGCGCTCTGCCATCAGCGCCTGCACGCTCGCGAAGGAAGGCGTGGGCGTGGCGATCGTGGATCCGTTCTGTATCGACGACGCCATGCGCGATGCGCTCGATGTCGTGCCGCTGCGCGCCGAGGGCTCGCACCGGCTGACCGCGAGCCTCGTGTATTCGCACGTCGAGCCGCTGTCGAACGCGGCGCGCCGCTTCGTCGGAATACTGGACGCGGTGTTGAAACAGCATCTGGCGCCGCGTCGCACGCCGAAATCCGGCTGAAGCCCGCCCGAGGCATCTTCACGGACGGCTCGGGCACCGTTTCATGCGACAATCTAGCCCGCAAGAAATACAGGCAATGGGTTCTGGAGATACACATGACCACCCGAGCGGACGAGATTTTGACGACGCTTGAGCGCGAAATCCTGTCGGGGCAACTGCCGCCCGGGTCGCGGCTGGAAGAAACGGAGCTGTCGGAGCGCTTCGAATGTTCGCGCACGCCGATCCGCGAGGCGCTGCGCCAATTGGCGTCGGAAGCGCTGATCACGATGCGGCCGCGCCAGCCCGCGATGGTGGCGGCGCTCTCGGCCCGCAAGCTGCTTGAAATGTTCCAGGTCATGGCCGAACTCGAAGGCCTGTGCGCGCGGCTCGCAGCACGCCGGGCCACGCCGCAGCAGATCCAGCGGCTGCGCGACACCCAGGCGGAACTGCGCGAAACGCTCGATTCGAACCACGTCGATGCGTTCTACGAGATCAACCGGCGCTTCCACGAGATCGTCTACGAGGCGAGCCAGAACGAGTTTCTCGCCGACCAGACGCGCGGCCTGCGCAACCGGGTGTCGATCTACCGCAAGATGGTCACGCAGAAGGTGCGCCGGCGGCTCGATACCGTCGATGAGCACGAGCAGGTGATCGGCGCCATCGAACGCGGTGACGGCGATGCCGCCGACAAGGCCATGTCCGCGCACGTGAACCTGCTGGGCGAGCAGATGCTGGATTTCATCGCGCTGTTTCCGGAGCCTGCCGAACTGGCTGAATAGGGCGTTATTTCAGGCCGGCGCTACGAGGTAGTTTCTACCGACCGGTTCGCAAACCATTTCCGGCAAACTTGTCATCTGTCGGTGCTTCGCTGATACTCGCCAGTCCCACTGCGTTTTCCTTTTGTCGCGTTTTCCTTTTGTCGATTAGACGGTATTTGCTCATGAGCACAATTCTCGAAAGTGTCCCCGTTGGCCAGAAGGTCGGCATTGCATTCTCCGGTGGTCTCGATACCAGCGCCGCGCTTCACTGGATGAAGCAGAAAGGCGCCGTGCCGTACGCGTACACCGCGAATCTCGGCCAGCCCGACGAGGACGACTACGATTCGATCCCGCGCCGCGCGACCGAATATGGCGCCGAAGGTGCGCGCCTGATCGACTGCCGTGCGCAACTGGTCTCCGAAGGCATTGCCGCGCTGCAAAGCGGCGCGTTCCACGTCTCCACGGCGGGCGTCACCTATTTCAACACCACGCCGCTCGGCCGCGCCGTGACGGGCACGATGCTCGTCGCCGCCATGAAGGAAGACGGCGTCAACATCTGGGGCGACGGCTCGACGTACAAGGGCAACGACATCGAGCGCTTTTACCGCTACGGCCTGCTCGTGAACCCGGATCTCAAGATCTACAAGCCGTGGCTGGACCAGCAGTTCATCGACGAACTCGGCGGCCGCTCCGAGATGTCGGAGTTCATGCGCCAGTCGGGCTTCGCGTACAAGATGTCGGCGGAAAAGGCCTATTCCACGGATTCGAACCTGCTCGGCGCCACGCACGAAGCAAAGGATCTGGAAAGCCTGGAAAGCGGCATCCGCATCGTCAACCCGATCATGGGCGTGGCGTTCTGGCGCGACGACGTGAAGGTGGATCGCGAGGAAGTCACCATCCGCTTCGAGGAAGGCCAGCCGGTCGCGCTGAATGGCAAGACCTTCCCGAATGCCGTCGAGCTGCTGCTGGAAGCGAACCGCATCGGCGGCCGTCACGGTCTGGGCATGAGCGACCAGATCGAAAACCGCATCATCGAGGCGAAGAGCCGCGGCATCTATGAAGCGCCGGGACTCGCGCTGCTGTACATCGCGTATGAGCGCCTCGTGACGGGCATCCATAACGAAGACACCATCGAGCAGTATCGCGAGAATGGCCGCCGTCTCGGCCGTCTGCTGTATCAGGGCCGCTGGTTCGATCCGCAAGCCATCATGCTGCGCGAAACGGCGCAACGCTGGGTCGCGCGCGCGATCACCGGCGAAGTGACGGTGGAACTGCGTCGCGGTAACGACTATTCGCTGCTCAGCACGAAGTCGCCGAACCTCACGTATCAGCCGGAACGTCTCTCGATGGAAAAGGTTGCGTCGACCTTCTCGCCGCGTGACCGCATCGGCCAGTTGACGATGCGCAATCTCGACATCACCGATACGCGCGACAAGCTGCGCATCTATGCGCAGGTCGGCTTGCTGACGCCGGGCGAAGCTTCGGCGCTTCCGCAGTTGAAGAGCGAAGAGTAACGGTAGAGGCTGCAAGCGCAGGCATACGGCCATCGGTCTTCGGACCGGTGGCCGTTTTTTTATGCCGATCCGCTCCGTGTCACGCACCTGACACGCCCAGAACGAATAATCCCCGCGCCCGAACACATAAAAGTCAGACCAGACGGGCGGTCGCTTCACGCGGCCTGTAATGCAACGAAACGGGGATTCACAGATGACTATCAGGCAGCGTATTGCCTTGCTCGTCGTGCTCATGCTCATGGCACTGGCGGCGATCGGCGGCTATGCCGTCAAGCGGACTCACGACAGCGCAAGCGAAGTGCAGCAGGTCACGCAAGGGGTAGTGCCAAGCGCGCTCGCTTCCGCGGATCTTGCCGCGCAAGTCAAGGACGTGCAGATCGCGACGATGACGCTGGTCTACGCGCCGGACGCACAGATCGCCGCGCAGGCGCGCGAGCTGCTGACCGAGCGCGAGCGCACCTTGAAAGCGGCGCTCGACGTGCAGGAGCGCGCCGCGAACAGCACCGCGCAGAAGGGCCTCGTCGTGCAGGCGCGCGAGAGCCTCGCGAACTACTTCGACGCCATCAGGCAGACCGAGCAGATGCAGGCGCAGGGCAAGAGCGCCTTCGCGCAAGCCTTTCTGTTCGCGAACGTCGCGCAGTACAAGGACGAGCTTCAGGGCATTGTCGAGACGCTGCGCATCGAGAAGAACCGCGAGAAGGACGCAGCCATCGGCACGCTGAACGACGCGCTCGCGACGACGAGCGTCATCATCGCGACGGCCACGGGCATCGCGGTGCTGATTCTCGTGGGCATCAGCGTGCTGCTTTACCGGCAGATCTCGCTGCCGCTCAGCCGCATGCAGATCATGATGAGCGAAATTGCATCGAGTCAGGACTTCACGCGGCGTGTGCCGGTGGAGCGCATGGACGAGATCGGCCGCTCGATCGTCGCATTCAACGGCATGATCGAGAAGATCGAGGAAAGCTCGCAGCAACTCAAGCAGCGCACCGCCGACATCCAGGCGATGTTGCAGAACATGCCGCAAGGCATTCTCACCGTGGTGCCGGGCGCGACGATTCATCCCGAGTATTCGGCGTTCCTCGAAGCGATCTTCGAAACGGATCAGCTTGCCGGACTGCGTGTGATGGATGTGGTGTTCGGCGGCACGGATCTCGGCAGCGATACGCTGGATCAGCAGGGCGCGGCTATCGATGCCTGTCTTGGCGAAGACATCATGAACTTCGACTTCAACCGGCATCTGCTCGCCGATGAAATCGTCAAGGACATGGGCGATGGCCGCAAGAAGGTGCTCGACCTGAGCTGGTCCGCCATCACGAACGAAGAAGGCTGATCGTGCGCCTCATGTTATGTGTGCGCGACGTCACCGAACTGAAGGCGCTGGCCGCCGAAGCCGGCGAACAACGGCGCAGGCTCGACATGATCGGCGAGGTGCTCGCCATCAGCCAGGAGAAGTTCGAGCGCTTCATGCATAGCGCGGCGAGTTTTGTCGGCGAGAACGAACGCATCATTCGCGAGCACGACATGCCGAGCAAGGAAGCGGTCGCGCAACTGTTCCGCAACATGCATACGGTGAAGGGCAACGCGCGTACTTATAGCCTTCAGCATCTGACGAGCGTGGTGCACGACACCGAGCAGCGCTATGACGCGATCCGCCAGGACAGCGGCGGCACACTCTGGAATCATGACGAGCTGATCGCGGACCTGGAGCGCGTGCGCGCGGCGCTGCAAAGCTATGCGACGGTCAATGAAGTGAGTCTGGGACGCAAGACATCGGCGGGTCAGGGCGGGATCGATCGCGAGTTCATCCAGAAGAACATCGAGCTGCTCGAAGCCGCCGATGCCAACGACGCACAAGCGCTCGCCGCCGTGCGCGCTTCGCTGCATCGCATGTTGCGCGTGCTGGATACGGAAAGCATCGGCGACGCGCTCGATGCGCCGATCGGCTCGCTGCCTTCACTCGCCAAAGAACTCGGCAAGCCCTCGCCGCGCATGAGCGTGAACGATCACGGCTGTCGTATCGACAGCGAACTGGCGGGACGCTTGGGCAACGTCTTTACGCATCTTTTGCGCAACAGCATCGATCACGGCATCGAGACGGCGGAAGAACGGATCGCGCAAGGCAAGCCGTCTGCGGGCTTGATTCATGTCGATGCACGCGTGCACGGCGATGCATTGCGCATCACGCTCAGCGACGATGGCCGCGGTCTCGCGCTGCACAAGATTCGTGAGAACGCGATACGTCGCGGCTGGCTGGATGTCGCCGCCATTCCCGCCGACCAAGCGCTCGCCGAACTCGTGTTCCGCCCTGGGTTCTCGACGGCACAGAACGTGACGGAAGTGTCGGGGCGCGGTGTCGGCATGGATGCGGTGCGGGCGTTCGTCGAACGTGAGGGCGGACGTATCGAGATGCGGTTTATCGATGAAGGTCACGGCGCAGCGTTTCGCGCGTTCCAGACGGTTGTATGGCTGCCGGCGAGCGTGGTGATCGAGGAAGAAGCCGGCATCGATGCCGTGCACGGATAACGGAAGGTGATGGCAATGGAGTACAAGTGGATGGCGGCCTGCGTGGGCGCGATGTTCGTCGTGAGCGTGATGTTCTGGGCGCACAAGATGAGCAAGAGGCATCTGGGGATTCAGCTGCAACAGGACATCGCGTTCCGCGAGCGGCTCGGTGCGATCGAAAACGCTTGCCGCGACGAGCTGACAGCAAGCGGCAAGCGCATCGACGAACTGACGCAACAGACGACGGCGCTGCAAGCTGCGCTCGACCGCGCGCATGCCGAACGCGACGACCTGCGCGACACGCTGATGGCAGCGAAAGTACAGGCGGACGAACGCCTGCAACAGGCGAGCCGTATCGCCGATGAAGCCGCGCGCCTCAAGGTGCTGTCGCTCACGTTCGAGCGCTGGCACGAGCAGATGATTTCGCTGATGGCACAGAACCGCGACATGCATTCGAAGAATCAGGAGCTTTCTTCGATCGTGCAGCACGTGCTGATCGTGTCGCTGAATGCGTCCATCGAGGCGGCGCGCGCAGGCTCGGCGGGGCGTGGATTTTCGATCGTTGCAAGCGAAGTGCGGGCGCTGGCTTCGCGGTCGCAGGAGTTGTCGAAAAGCTATCGCGACAGCCTCCTGCGCAACGACCTGACCACGGCCGCCACGTTCCAGGACATTCAGGCGGGCGGCAAGATGATCACGGCGTCGCTCGGCAGCGTGGAAATGCTCGCAGGCCGGTTCCGCACGGAGATGGAACAGGTGGCCGCATGATTTCGGATGAGGCGAGACGCAGTATCGGACAGATTGTGGAGCAGGCCGTTGGCTCGCGCTTGCGCGCGCAAGACGATGCGCCGATGGACATTACGAAAGCGGACGAGCAGCAGCATCGCGCGACGTTGCCGCAGCATGCATGGGTGTTGACGATCTCGTCGCTCACGTTCCGCCTGCTCTTCGTGCTGCACTTCAACGACGACGACGCCACCCGCGCCTGCTATCCCGGCGCGAAACGCGAACAAGCGCTGGCGGACGTGCTGATGGAACACGTCAACCTGGGTTGCGGGTCGATCAACCAGCAACTGGTCGCGCATTTTCCGGATCTGGGCATGTCGACGCCTTTTGCGCTGAGCAGCCGCTGTATCGACTTCATCGACGAACTCAGGCCGGATCATGTCTGGCGCTACGCATTGCGTCCGGGCGGGGAAGCGCGGCTGGCGATCACGGCGTGCGTCTGTGCGCAGGCGGCGATGGACTTCGCGGTCAGCGCCATGGAGGAACAGGGCGAAGGCGAACTCGAACTGTTCTGAATCTGAACGCGCGCGGGACCGTGTCAACGGCAACGAAGCGCCTTGGGCGCAAGGAATGAGAAAGATGGCAAAAGTATTGGTAGTGGACGATTCGAGCACGGTACGCGATGAAGTGGCCGGCTTTCTGAAGAACAGCGGACTGGATGTGGCGACCGCCGTGGACGGCAAGGACGGCCTGGCGAAGCTGCGCGCGGATGCGGGCATCCGCTTGATTGTCAGCGACGTGAACATGCCGAACATGGACGGCCTGACGATGGTCGAGAAGATTCGCGGTGAACTCGCGAACCAGACGGTCAACGTCATCATGCTCACGACCGAAAGCAGCCCGGCCATGAAGGAGCGTGGCAAGGCAGCGGGCGTGAAGGGCTGGATCGTAAAGCCGTTCAAGGGTGATGCGGTGATCGCCACGTTCCGGAAGCTTGCTTCGTAACGAGGTGAAGTGGGTAGTGTGAGGGATTGTGCTTTCTGGGAGAATCGTTTTTCTTCCCTTTACGCGGCGTCACGTCACTCAGGCTATGGGCCCACAACTGGACATCGATCTCCTGCGCAACTTCGTCGCCATAGCCGAATCCGGCGTGATGAGCCGCGCGGCCGGCGAGGTCGGGCGCACGCAGGCGGCCTTGAGCCAGCAGATCAAGCGGCTGGAATTGATCGTCGAGAAGCCGCTGCTCGTCCGGGGCGCGCGGGGCGTCACGCTGACCATGCACGGCGAGCGACTGCTCGTGCACGCGCGCAACATTCTTCGAACGCACGATGACGCCGTGGCCGAACTCATCGGCGAAAGTTTGTCGGGTTCGTTGCGGCTCGGTTGTCCCGAGGATTACTCGCAGGTCTTCGTCCCGCCGATTCTCCAGGGATTCGCGATGCAGCATCCGCAGGTGCTGATCGAAGTGGTCTGCGCGCCGACCGTGCGCCTGTTGAACCTGCTCGATCAACATGACCTCGATCTGGCCATCGTCTCCGTGCCGGACGGCGCACGCAGCGAGCAGGTCCTGCGCCGCGAATCGTTCGTGTGGGTTGGCAGCGGCGCAAGCGACGCGATGAATCACGACCCCTTGCAACTCGCGCTCTCCGAACCCGGCACGCTGGATCATCAGGCGGCCATTACGAGTCTTGAGCGCATCGGCCGGAAATATCGTATTGCTTATGCAAGCGCCAGTCTCGCGGGATTGACGGCGGTAGTGCGTTCGGGACAGGCTATTGCGGTGCTCACGCAGCATGCCGTGCCGTCCGATCTCGTGACCTTGCCGGCATCGCACAATCTGCCCGCGTTGCCTTCCGTCGGCATCGTGGTCCAGCGCGGCCGCGGGCCTTCGTCGAGATTGCTCGACCGCTTCGAAGGACACGTCAAGTCCGTGCTGCCGCTGCTCTGACCGATGCCCGGTCATTCTTCTCCATCCCCGAACGGTGCCTTCTGCGTTTGATGGATTCTGCCGGTGCGATCAATCCGGCAACATGAATTCAGTTGCGCTGCAGACACGACCCCAAGAGCCTCAATAGCTTCTGACGAATGCAGCGTTGTGATGTCCTTCCAACAGGAGATTCAATCATGACTTCGATTCAAGTCGTTCGCTACCAGTCCGAAAACATCGATGGCCTCAACGTGTTCTATCGCGAAGCCGGTGCGAAGGATGCGCCCGTGGTGCTGCTGCTTCATGGCTTCCCCACTTCGTCGCATATGTTCCGCAACCTCATTCCGGTACTCGCCGGAAAGTATCGTGTGATTGCGCCGGACTATCCTGGCTTCGGTCAAAGCGATGCGCCGGATCACAAGAGCTTCAAGTACGGCTTCCAGGCATTCGCCGATATCGTCGATACCCTGCTGGCGCGGCTTGGCGTCGAACGCTTTGCCATGTATGTGATGGACTATGGCGCGCCGGTGGGTTATCGGCTTGCGCTGAAGAATCCGGCGCGGGTGACGGGCCTGATCGTGCAGAACGGCAATGCGTATGAAGAAGGCCTGCGTGAGTTCTGGAATCCGATCAAGGCCTATTGGAACGACAACTCGGCGACGAATCGCGAAGCGCTGCATGGTCTCGTGACGCTCGACATCACCAAGTTCCAGTACACCGACGGCGTCTCGGACCTCTCCCGGATCAGCCCTGACAACTGGGTTCACGATCAAGCGCTGCTCGACCGTCCGGGCAACCGCGATATCCAGATGGACCTGTTCCTCGACTATGGCACGAACGTGCCGCTCTATCCGCAGTTCCAGGCGTTCTTCCGTGAACACCGGCCGCCGACGATCATCGTCTGGGGCAAGAACGACAAGATCTTCCCGGAAGAAGGCGCGCATCCTTATCTGCGCGATCTGCCCGATGCGGAGGTGCACATTCTCGACACGGGACACTTCGCGCTGGAAGACAAGCTCGATGAAATCGGTCCGCTGCTGCTCGGCTTTCTCGATCGCACGATTGGCGCGAAGACGGCCTGACTGAATGGCGTCGCCGGTTAGCGGTAGAAGGGCAAACCAGGGTAATCCCTGATTTGCCCTTTATTTTTGTTCCCGTCACTGTAAACGGATGTTGTTGACGAAGTACATTTTCAGCATCCATTCGTTCGAGGTGACTTGGCTTGAGTTCATCGTTCATCCAGGGCGTTAGCGCCTGCTCGCTTGCCGAGGCGTATGCCAAGGGCAGCGCCGATCCCGTCGCGGTCGCGCAACGGGCGCTATCCGCCGCGCGCGGCGCGAACAACGCATTCATCTCCTTCGATGAAACCCGCACGCTCGATGAATCCTGCGCGGCCGCGCAACGCTGGCGCGACAAGCGTCCGGCCAGCGCGCTCGATGGCGTGCCGGTCGCGTGGAAGGATCTCTTCGATATCAGCGGCAGCGTGACGACGGCCGCCTCCGCGCTGTATCGCGACCGCGCGCCCGCGACGGCCGACGCGCCGCTCGTCGCGGCCAGCGTGCGCGCGGGACTGGTCGGCGTCGGCAAGACCAATCTCAGCGAGTTCGCGTATTCCGGGCTGGGTCTGAATCCGCACTTCGGCACGCCATTCAATCCGGCTTTCGAGGGCGAACATCGCGTGCCCGGTGGATCGTCGTCGGGCAGCGCGATTGCCGTGGCAATGGGCGTCGTGCCGATAGCAATCGGCACCGACACGGCGGGCTCCATTCGTGTGCCGGCGGCGTTGAACGGCATCGTCGGATATCGGGCGAGCCGGGCGCGCTATCCGCAGGCAGGCGTGACGGGCCTGTCCCGTTCAGCGGACACGCTCGGGCCGCTCGCGCGTACCGTCGGGGACTGCGCGGCGTTCGATGCCGCCGTGCGCAATCAGCCCGTCATCGCAGCGGCGGCGGACGTGCGCGGTCAACGCTTCATCGTGCCGTCGGGATGGCAGACGCGTTTCGCCGTGACGGACAGCGTCGCGACCAACTTCATGCGCTTCGTTGCGAGGCTCGTGCGGGCCGGCGCGCGCATCGACGAAATCCCGCTCGGTGCGTTCGATGACACCTGCGACCTGCTGAAGACACGCGGGTGGTTCGGTTCGCTCGAAGCGTTCGAGCTTTATCGACCAGTGCTCGATTCCGCCGATGCCGAACGCATCGATCAACGCGTGCGCACGCGCCTCGAACTGAGCCGCAGCGTGCCGCCTTCACGTCTCACCGAATTGCTCGATGCACGCGCGCCGTTGATTGCAGGCCTGCGCGACGAACTTGCGGGCGCGACCATGCTCCTGCCGACCGTGCCGCACGTTGCGCCTGAAGCCGTGCCATTGGAACGCGATCCCGACCTGTTCGCCAAGGTCAATCTCGCGACGCTCTCGATGACGATGCCCGGCAGTTATCTCGACACGCCCGCGTTCGCAATGCCGACCGGCGTCGACGAACAGGGACTTCCCACCAGCGTGCAATTGATGCGCGCGCAAAACGACGACGACGCGCTGATCGGCGTCGCACTGGCCGTCGAGCAGACGGTCGCACCGAACTGAATCGCTCAAGGAGGACGGAATGGCCAAGGAAATACTCGTTGCATTCGGCATCGACGTGGATGCGGTCGCTGGATGGCTCGGCTCGTATGGCGGAGAGGATTCGCCCGACGATATCTCGCGCGGTCTGTTCGCGGGCGAGGTCGGCTCGATGCGGCTCCTGAAGCTGTTCGAGCGCGAGAAGATCAAGACGACCTGGTTCATCCCGGGTCATTCGATTGAAACCTTCCCGGAGCAGATGAAGGCGGTTGCCGATGCGGGACATGAGATCGGCATCCATGGCTACAGCCATGAGAATCCGATTGCGATGACGCCCGAGCAGGAAGAGGCGGTGCTCGACCGCAGCATCGAATTGGTGACGCAACTGAGCGGCAAGCGGCCGACCGGTTATGTGGCGCCGTGGTGGGAGTTCAGCAACGTCACGAACGAATTGCTCGTGAAGAAAGGCATCAAGTACGACCACAGCCTGATGCACAACGACTATCACCCGTACTACGTGCGCGTCGGCGATTCGTGGACGAAGATCGATTACAGCAAGCATCCGGATACGTGGATGAAGCCGTTGCAGCGCGGTCACGAAACGGACCTGGTGGAGATTCCGGCGAACTGGTATCTCGACGACCTGCCGCCGATGATGTTCATCAAGAAGGCGCCGAACAGCCATGGCTTCGTGAATCCGCGGCATCTGGAAGAGATGTGGCGCGACCAGTTCGACTGGGTGTATCGCGAGCATGACTATGCGGTGTTCCCGGTGACGATTCATCCGGACGTGTCGGGCCGTGCGCAGGTGCTGCTGATGCTTGAACGATTGATCGCGCATTTCCGCAAGCATGAAGGCGTGCGCTTCTGCACGTGCGACGAGATTGCCGACGACTTCCTGCGGCGCAGCCCACGCAAGTCCTGACCCTCACCGACACAAGGCCCGACCCATGAACTCCTCTCCCTTGCGCGAAGGCGCGACGATGGACGGCCAGGCGCCGTCCGCTTCATCCGGATTCAAACTCGAGACGATCCTGCCGGCCGACGTGAAGCGCGCGACCATCGTCGCGTTTTTCGCGTGGGTGTTCGCGGTGTATGACTTCATCCTGTTCGGGACGCTGTTGCCAGAGATCGGCAAGCACTACAACTGGGATGCTGCCGCGCAGGCGGAGATTGCCACGCTTGTGGCTATAGGGACGGCGGTGATTGCCTTTGCCATTGGGCCGTTACTCGATCGTCTGGGTCGCAAGGCGGGGTTGCTATGGACCGTGGCGGGCGCTGCGGTCTGCTCGGGACTCACGGTGGTGGGCGGCGCGATGGGGCAGGTTCCGCTCGTGTTGATCCGCGCGTTGTCGGGGCTGGGTTATGCGGAGGAAACGGTCAACGCGACCTACCTCAACGAACTGTATTCGGCCGCCAACGATCCGAAGCTCAATGCCCGCAAAGGCTTCATTTATAGCCTCGTGCAGGGCGGCTGGCCGATTGGCGCGCTGATCGCATCGGGGCTGACGGCGCTGCTGCTGCCGCGCATCGGCTGGCAAGGCTGCTTCGTGTTTGCGACGTTTCCGGCCATCGTCATTTTTTTCATGACGCGGCGGTTGAAAGAAAGCCCGCAGTTCCTGCTGCACAAGCGCATCAAGCAATTGCGCGAAACCGGACAAGACAGCGAAGCGCGCGGACTGGCAAGCGCCCATGCGGTGGATTACGAAGAACATAGCCGCGCGGGGCTTGCGGAAGCGTTTCGCGGCAACGCATTGCGCGCGACGCTCGTGCTCGGTGGCGGCATCCTGCTGAACTGGTCGGCGATCCAGGTCTTCAGCGTGCTCGGCACGACGGTGCTCACGCGCGTGCATGGCGTGTCGTTCGAGAACTCGTTGCTGATTCTCGTGCTGTCGAATGTGATTGGTTATTGCGGTTATCTGAGTCACGGTTTTATCGGCGACAAGATTGGCCGACGCAATACGCTGGCGATTGGCTGGATGCTCGGCGGGCTGGCGTTCGCGGGCATGTTGTTCGGGCCCAGCAGTTCGGCGGTGGTTGTCGCGTTGTATAGCCTCGGGCTGTTCTTCTTGATCGGACCGTATTCGGCTGCGCTGTTCTTTATCGGCGAAAGTTATCCGACTTCGATTCGCGGCACGGGCAGCTCGATCGTTCATGCGATGGGACCGATTGGCGCGATTCTCGCGGGCGTCGGCGTCACGTCGATGCTCAATCATGGCGGCGACTGGCTGCATGCGGCGCTTTGGTTCGGCGCGGTGCCGTGCTTCCTGTCCGGCGTGCTCATTCTGTTCGCGCGGCATGTCGATCCCGCCGACGTCAAATAACCTGGAGGTCCTCGTGAAAGTTGCATTGGTGACAGGCGCGGCAAGCGGTATCGGGCAAGCGCTGGCGGTGGCTTATGCGGAGCAGGGCGTGGCAGTGGTCGGCGGATATTTTCCGGGTGATCCGCACGATCCGCAGGCCACCGCGCATGCCGTGGAAGCAGCGGGCGGGCAATGCCTGATGCATGCGGTGGACGTGACATCGGCGGAGGAAGTCGAGGCCTTCGCTCAGGCGGCGATGGCGCGTTTTGGACGGATTGATTATGCGGTGGCGAATGCGGGCTTGTTGAGGGTATCGCCATTGACGGACATGAGCGATGACCAGTGGCATCAGATGCTCGATGTCGATCTGTCCGGCGTCATGCGCACGTTCCGTGCGGCGGCTCGCCACATGACGGACGGCGGCGCGATGGTGGCGATTTCATCGATCGCTGGCGGCGTGTACGGCTGGGAAGATCACACGCATTACTCGGCGGCGAAGGCCGGCGTGCCGGGCTTGTGCCGGGCGGTAGCGATGGAACTCGCGTCGCGGAATATCCGCTGCAATGCGGTGATACCGGGTTTGATCGAAACGCCGCAATCGCTCGATGCAGTCAACTCGTTAGGACCTGATGGCTTGCGTGAAGCGGCGAAGGGCATTCCGCTCAGGCGTGTGGGCGCGCCGCGCGAGATCGCGACGCTGATCCGCTTTCTCACGAGCGAAGACGCTTCGTACATTACAGGCCAGTCGATCATCGCGGATGGTGGCCTGACTGTGCGCTGGCCGGGCTGAACACAACGTGGAGGCATAAGTCATATGGCATCGACCTTCTCACTCGATGGCCGCCGCGCGGTGGTGACGGGCGCGGCGAGCGGCATCGGCGCGGCGATCGCGAAAGCATATGCGGAAGCGGGCGCGCGTCTCGTGCTGGCCGACCTCAACGCGACGCGTCTCGCCGCGCAAGCCGATTTGTGCCGCGCGCAGGGCGTGCGTGTCGAGACCATCGCCGCCGATGTGGGCGACGAAGCGGGCGCGCATGGCATCGTGGACCGGTGCATCGAAGCGTTCGGCGGCATCGATATTCTGGTCAACAACGCGGGCATGCTGACGCAGGCGCGTTGCGTCGATCTCAGCGCTGCGATGTGGGACGAGATGATGCGCGTGGATCTCCGCAGCGTGTTCTTATGCTCACGGCGTGCGCTGCCCGCGATGACCGCACAACGCTGGGGGCGCATCATCAACGTGGCGTCGCAACTGGGCATCAAGGGCGGCGCGGAACTGACGCACTATGCGGCGGCAAAGGCGGGCGTGATCGGCTTCACGAAGTCGCTCGCGCTGGAAGCGGCACCGGACAATGTGTTGGTGAACGCGATTGCGCCGGGGCCGATCGAAACGCCGCTCGTCGATGGCATTTCTTCGGCGTGGAAGGAGATGAAGTCGAAGGAATTGCCGTTGCGGCGCTTTGGACGCGCGGACGAAGTGGCGCCCACTGCGGTGCTGCTGGCTTCGGATCCGGGTGGCAATCTGTTTGTCGGGCAGACGCTGGGTCCGAATTCCGGCGATGTCATGCCCTGATGCAAGGAGTGGATGGCTATGTGCGGCATGTGCGGGTTGCTCGGCGGCGGACGACATTGGTCGAACACGGTGGCGGCGGGCGAAGGCGCGAACGCGCGACGGCAACGCTATGTGCAGGTGGCGCATGCGAACCGTGTGCTTGAGACGTATCGGCTGACGCTCGCGGATTTTCATGGGCAGTCGTTCGTGCTGTCATCGCCGACGGGTGCGCAGCTGATCGTCGAGGACTTCATGCAGATATGGAAGGCCGCTGAAACGATGCTTGGCAAGCCGCTCGATCCGCTCGCCATGTTCGCTGATGATGTCGAGGCGCAATCATGAGCCTCGCCTATGATGTCATCCCGGTCACGATCGTTACGGGCTTTCTCGGCAGCGGCAAATCCACGTTGCTGGCCGATGTGCTCAAGGGCGATGCGGCGCGCGACACGGCCGTGCTCGTCAACGAGTTCGGTGAAGTCGGGCTGGATCATTTGCTGATAGGCGAAGTCGAAGCGCAGACGGTGCTGCTCGATAACGGCTGCATTTGCTGTGCGATTCGCGGCGAACTGAAGGATGCGCTGGCGACGCTCTTCTCGCGACGCGCGCGCGGCGAGGTGCCCCCGTTCTCGCGTGTCGTGCTGGAAACGACCGGATTGGCAACGCCCGCGCCTATCGTTGCGACCTTGCTGGGCGACCGGATCGTGTCGAGTCATTATTCGATTGGCGCTATTGTCACGGTTGTCGATGCGCTCAATGCAGCCCAGCAACAGGCGCGCCATCCGGAATGGCTTGCGCAGGTTGCGGCGGCGGACCGCCTGTTGATCAGCAAGGCGGATCTCGCTGAAGACGCTGCTGCCATCGATGCGTTGGAACTCATGCTCGCGCAGTTGAATCCGGCGGCGCGGATCACGCGCCGCACGCAGCGTGACGATGCTTCGCTGGTGATTGATGTCGTCGCAAACGCGCATGAATTCGCGGATTTTGTGCGCCGCTCAGGTTCGCGCGATGCGCAAGCTATTGGCAATGCGCGGCCGCTTGCGAGCTTGAATGCGCATCGCGGGAAGTTGTCGGGTATCGAATCGTTCTGCATCGACTTCGATGAGCCGCTCGACTGGCCCGTTTTCACGCTCTGGTTCACGATGCTGCTGAACCGTCACGGTGATAACATCCTGCGAGTCAAAGGCCTGCTCGCGCTTGAGGGCGCACCGCAGCCGGTTGTCGTGCATGCGGTGCATCATCTCGTGTATCCGGTCTTGCATCTCGATGCCTGGCCGGACGGCGCGAGGCATTCGCGTCTTGTGTTCATCGCGGAACATCTCGATGGCAATGCCGTCCGCGATTCGTACCGGCGCTTTAGCCGGCATCTTCATCCACATACCGCCGAATCCGTCGATTGAACACTGCTCGTTCAAGTCCCTCCGCACCCGCGGTGCATCCCTCCAAGGTCGAGTTGCGCGTCCTGGGCACGAGCGTCACGCTGCAGGAACATATCCGCAAGCGCGCTGAGCAGGACCTTGGTATCAAGCTGCGCTTTGTCGTGCAGGACGGCGGCAGCGTGCAGCGCGATGGCGTCATGCATCCGGATCGCTATGAACTGTACGATCAGTGGTTTCATAGCATCGATTGTTTGTGGCCCACGCATGCGCTTCAGCCTATCGAGCTTTCACGTATTCGTCGATGGGATGAAGTCAATGCGTTGCCGCGTACGGGGCGTCTCTCGAAGGCACAACCAGCAGGAGGCGCGGGCTGTGTGCCCGCTGATCGGCTGTTCGTGCAGGCGGATGGCACGCTCGCGCGCAAGCCAAGCGAGCGCATCAGCATGCTGCCGCTCACGCATAACGCGGATAGTTTCGTGTATCTGCCGGATTCAATGCCCGCTTCGCTCGTCGAAGGCGAGGAAAGCTGGGCTTGGCTTCTTGCGCCAGAACTCGCGGGGCGCGTGGCGTTGCAGGCGGATGCGGCTATCGGCGCTATCGATGCGGCGCTCGCTGTCGAGGCGAGTGGGCTGATGCGGTTTCGGGATATCGGCAACCTGGAGATCGAGGAGATCGATGGACTCATCGGGACGTTGATCGAGTTCAAGCGGCGCGGGCATTTTGCGGGGTTCTGGTCGAGCTTTGCTGAAGCGGCGCAGTTGATGATCGCCAACAAGGTCGTGATTCAGAGTATCTGGTCGCCGGCTACTGTGGAGCTTGAGCGGGCAGGGCTGAAGTTTCGGTTGGCTCGGCCGCGTGAAGGGTATCGGGCGTGGTTTGGCGGTATCGGGATTTCGCGGTTGGCGCATGGAAGGGTGCTCGATGCGGCTTATGAGTACCTGAACTGGTGGCTCGAAGGCTGGGCCGGCGCGACGATGGCGCGGCAGGGGTTCTATATCTCTAATCCCAAGCAGTCACGCGCACAGATGAGCGACGCGGAATGGGCCTACTGGTACGATGGTGCGCGCGCTTCCGCCGAATTGCCCGGGCCTACCAGCAAGCATCTCGTGCCAGTCGGGCAAGTGCGGGATGGCGGCGGGTACGTCGCGCGCATGAGCCGGATCGCGGTTTGGGATTCGGTGATGGATGAGCATAACTACCTCGTGCGCCGATGGACCGAGTTCATGAGGTCCTGATGGTGCAGGTGCTTCTATGCAGTTGCTTTCACGATGACAAGACGCGCAAGCGCTTCCCCAAATAAGGTTGTTGCGTCGACTGACGCGACGCAAATCGCCGATACGCAGATCGAGGCGGATAGCCGGCTGCGTTATCGCGTGATTCATGATCGGCTCAAGTCGGCTATTGCTGTTGGGGCTATCAAGCCTGGGCTCGTGTTGCTTGAAGGACCTGTGGCGCGGTTGTTTGGGACTAGTCGGGTGCCAGTTAGGAAGGCGTTTGAGATGCTTCACGCCGGCGGGTTGCTGCATACGTTTGAAGGGCGAGGGTATCTGGTTGCTCAGGCCGATGGAGGGGTGCCGGAGCCTTTGCGCGTGCCATTGTCGGAAGAGACGCTGGGGTTTGATCGCCGGCCGGAGCCGCTTTCGATTCCTTCCACTAGTGAGCGGATTCTTGATTCGCTTGAGGCTGCGATTTCGCTGGCTATCGTTTTTGGTCACTTCAGGATCGATGAGAGTGAAGCGGCTGAAGGGTTCGGGGTCAGTCGGGGGACCGTTAGGGAGGCGCTTAATCGGCTGCGGGATCGTGGGTTGGTCGAGAAGTCGGCTTACTCGCACTGGCTTTGTGGGCCGCTTACGGCGAGAGCCGTGGCGCAGGATTATGAACTGCGGGGGTTGTTGGAGCCTGCGGCTTTGTTGGCTAGTGGGCCTCTGTTGGGGTCTTTGCTGCTTAAAGAGGCTTTAGCGGATGTTGAACGCGCGATCGAAGATCCGGATTCGGTCGATGCGGGGGAGTTGCATCGGCTGGAGACTACCCTCCATGACACGTTTCTCAGCCGGGCGCCTAATGGGAAACTGCTTGCCGCTATCGGGCATGCGCATATGCCGCTTATCGTTAATCACGCCTTCTACGACGCGTTTCAGCTGCATCCGGATAAGGGGACGTTGGTGGAGCATCAAGTTGTGATCGAACGCTTGATTCGGCGCGAGTATCGGAAGGCTGCCGATGCGCTTGCTGAGCATCTGCATAACGGGCAGGTTCGGACTAGGCAGAGGCTTAAGGTGCTCGCCGTGTTGCCTGATCCGGAATTGCCGGGGTATTTGCAGAGGGTGGCTTGAAGGGGCGTGGCCGTCTAGGGCGGAGGTAAGGGCCGGACTTCGGCCGTTGCGGACATTGACGCGGATTTTGTTCACCGTCAGCAGCCAGGCGGATTGCTGATCTTAGCGGCGTCGATGCAGCACCGCAACCGCCTGCATCGGCGAATTCACACTCACGACCCATAGCAGCCGGTTGACTTGACCCAAAGCGGCCGTTCAGACGGAAAACCTGCATGCAGTTACGCGAAGCGTGGCTGAAGGTTTTGCCTTCAGATGTTAATTACGCCGCGTCCGAGTTCGATCACACGACCGCCAACTCCGATTTCGCCGCCTGCGGTAACAGACAATCGCAGCAGACAAGGTCGGCCCACGGCTTCGCCTTGCTCAACCTGAAAGGAAACGGGCAAATCCCGCTTGGTAGCAAGCAGCCAGCCACCTAGGTTCGCACACGCCGATCCGGTACCTGGGTCCTCCGAAATTTCACCGCTTTGCTTGGCAAAGAAGTAACGCGAAACCACCTTTCCGGGGCGATTTGAGTCAAAAGCGAACACGTATGCCGTCTTGCGGCCCAGACTGCTTGTCGGCCAGATATGGAAGCACGCGCTATCGGGTTGGGCGCGGCGCACGGCGTCAGTGTCCTTAACCGCGACCAGCAATTGATCCGAACCGGTGTTGACCCAGATTGGTGGCACAAGCAGGTCGTTCTCTGTCAACCCTAGCAGCGCCGCGACTCTTGCATTGGAAAATTCGCAAGCAGCTGTTTTTGGCATGCCAACGTAAGGCGCAGTGAACGTCCATACGTTGTCTTGCGCTCTGACGCGCACAATTCCGGCCTTGAATTCAAGGGCGAGATCGTCGCTTGCTTTGAACATGTCTCGCACGACATGCGCAGTACCGAGAGTCGGATGGCCCGCAAAGGACATTTCATAGCCGGGCGTAAAGATACGCACTCGCGCATGTGCATGTGCATGGTCCGACGGCAAGACAAATGTTGTTTCGGACAGGTTGAACTGTACTGCCAGTGCCTGCATTGTTGCGTCGTTCAGGCCGCGCGCATCTTCGAACACACAAAGGGGATTGCCGCCAAACATGGACTCGGCAAATACGTTCAGCAGGCGGAAGGCGTACGTTGTCATTCGAATCTCTCGTTGATATGGCAAGCACCCAATCAAGATGCGGCGGGACCTGTCCGCTTCGGAGCGCAGATTGTCGTCGATGTCCCGCAGTATGAGGGAGGCGGTTGCTGCGGGACGCGTCAGCGATCTTGCCGACCGCGTCGACCGTCCGTTGTCGGCGCACTCGAGCCCGAATACATAGCTCGAGCGCCGCGCCGTGGGAGCCTGCGCAGTTGTCAACAAGAAAACGACAGCCCACGACGATTAAAAGATTGAAAATAGACATTGGTCGCCGGCAATCGTCCGCACGCATAGCCAGTCGCACTCACGACCTGCTCATTTCTTCCCTACCGATCCACTAAGCTCTTTAATTTCCGACACGTCAGCAAGATTTGCTGGCATCCCTGGATTGCGGAACATTCGTTTGTTCAAGAGCGGGTAATCGCATACGTCATGCGCGAGCCGTTGCCCGACGACAATACAACGCAGCGTCTCGCAACCCGTGTTCTTAATCGAATGGCCTAAGCCACCCTTCCGGTAGCCAATGAAATCCCCTCGGCCAATGGCAAGTTCTTCATCTCCGATCAGCGCAGTTGCCGTTCCGCTCAATACGAAAATGCACTCGTCTTCGTGATGGTGTAAGTGGTGCTCGGTTGTCTCATGACCAGGCTCGACCTCGATGATATGAAAGCCAAATCCTGTCAGGCCCGCAGCATCACCAAGAGACTTGTTGATACGTCGTGCGTTGGCGTTCAGGAAATGTGTTTTGGAGGTACCTTCCATCTCATCAATCTCCTCGCGCTTTATCAAATATATGTTCATTGCAAGTCCTTGATCTGTCGATTGAGAAAGCCTGCGGCAGCGTCGCCTGCCAACGTGCCTGGCGCGGGGAACCGGTTCATCGTCCGGCACGTTGCAGTATCGTCCAAGTTGATCAGGGGGCGGCGAGCATCGATAAGTCCTTTGAAGAAGCGATTGTCAATGTGATGCTCGATGTCCGAACACCGCTTCTGGCCGATAGTCGTTTCAGGTGGCAGTTTGCATTCCACCCAGAGCGGCGTAGCGAGCTTGCCGAAAGCGGCCGGTCATTTGGCAGTGAAGCTACGTTCACCCATGCTGGGCGACGAGCGCATACCACAGGGCGTAAATTTCGCGCATCCCCGGATCGTGATCGCTGGTCCATACCGCCGTTTGCACGAGTACAAGCTTCGAGCGCGGGTCGACGATGATCCTCTGACCATCCATTCCCTGCAGCGCGAACATGCGACGTTCGCCCGGCAGGATCCACACCTGATAACCGTAGCCGAAGATCGGGTTTGCCTTGCCGGGAGCGAGGAAGCTATCGCGAGGAGCAATGCTCGTCGCCTGCAATACCCAGTCGCGCGGAACGATCTGGTTGCCGTCCCATGCACCGTCGTTCGCAAGCATCTCGCCAAGCCTCGCCCAGTCACGCGGCGTCGCGCTCACGCAGCAGTAGGCGATGTCCTGACCGGTCGGATCGCGTCCCCACGACGCAGCGGATTCCATGCCCAGCTTCGACCAGATACGCGCGCTGGCATATTGCGCAAGCGTCATGTGCGTTGCACGGCTCAACACCAGTCCGAGCACTTCGGTCTCGATACTTGCATAGCTGAAATGCGTACCGGGCGCACGCTCGCGCTGGTCGAAGCGCTTGACCGCTTCAATTGCGCCCACGCCTTGCTGCAGGAGGAGCGCTTGCCCGAGTTTGTCGCGATCGTCGCCGGGATTGCTGTCTTCGAAGAAATGAATTCCCGATGACATATGCAGCAGATCGCGAATGGAAGTCTGTCCGTAGGGATTGCCTGAAAGCTCCGGCACGTAGCTGTCGGCGAGATCGTCGATAGAGTGAATTGAACCTTCCGAAAGCGCGATGCCGATCATCATGCCGACAATGGTTTTCGCCATCGACTGCGAAATCAGCCGGTCAGTGTCCGTTCGCCCGTAACGATAGTGCTCGTAGAGGATCGTGTTGCCGCGCGCGATCAGCAGACCGGTGACCGGATTGCGGTCGAGATAATCGTCGAGGTGGCGATACTGGCCGCCGTAGGGATAAGTCAGCGCGAGTTCGGTCGGCGCATAGCGAAACGCGGAAGGCGTCCCGGCGCGGGCGATAGCGTCGCTCGGATAGATCTGGTCGAACCGGCTGTAATAGCCGACGAACTGCTTCTGCGTTCTACCGTGACCACGAGCGGGACTCGGATAGTGATCGGATGCGCCGTAAGCATCGGCGGCGTACCCAGTGTCGGAGAAAACCGGTGCAGCTTGCACGGCGCCGTAAGACAGCGCAACAACAGCGATTGCAGCGATAGCCTGAACAGCACGCATCCTGATCAACTCCATTCCGACGATGTCAGGAGATCGTTTGAGGGACGATCGCTGGCTTGTGATACCGGATCGTGACAACAGACGCAAATCTTGTTGCGATCGGGATCGCGGAAGTACGCGCCGTAGTAGTGGGGGTGGTATTGCGGCCTGAGTCCCGGCGCGCCTTCGCATCCGCCGTCTAATGCCCGTGCATTGGCATACGCACGATCAACGGCACGGCGATCAGGCGCGGTGAACGCGATCGTCTGGCCGTTTCCGCACGTCGCCGGATTCCCATCGTGCGGATGGCCGATCAGAAATAGCGGACGAGAAGCCGACGCTGCCACCCAGCCGGCCCACGATCTGTCCCGCTCACAGAATTTCAGCGTCAGGCCGAGTTCGTTCAGAACCGCAGAGTAGAAATGAAAGGCGCGATCGAAGTCGGTAACGCCTACGAAGACATGTGAAAACATGAAACTCTCCTGACACATGCGGAACGTCGGTTACATTTCACGAGCGAGGTTTTCGATCGCCCTTATGACGGCGATCATGTCGTGATCGCCTAAACCCATGTCTTCCGTGCGCGCGTACAGCGCCCGACAAACCTGCATGAGCGGCATGTCGATACCGGCGACATTGGCGGCGTCCATCACGAGATCACTGTTCTTGAGAACGTCGGTGATGCCTGCCTGCTTTGTCATGTCGTCTTCGCACAGCTTTTCGGTCTTGACCCGCGATACAGCACTCGACATTGGACCCGCATTGAGAATGTCGGAGAAGCAGCGCGTGTCGAGTCCCTGACGCGAGGCGAAATGGGCAGCTTCCGCAAGACCCGTCACCATCGTGATCAGAAATACATTGACGGCCAGTTTCATGCGCAATGCGCCGGGAACGGGCCCGCACCGGAAGGTCTCTTTGCACACCGGCGCCAGCAGAGCGACCACACGGTCGACGTCCTCGGGTATGCCCGCCAGCATCGCGACCAGTTCGCCGCGTTCCGCAGGGCTTCGGGAGCCGGAAACCGGTGCTTCGACGAAACTGCCGCCGGCTGCGCGGATGTCGTCGGCCAGCGCCTGCGAATAGGCGGGTTCGACGGTCGACATATTGACCACTGTGCGTCCGCTGGCACGTTCTTCGAAGGAACGCGTGCCCCGGCCCAAAACGGCGTCTATCGCCTTGCCGTCCGCCAGCATCGTCATGACGGTCGTGCAAGTGGCGAACACACCGGCGGGATCCGGGGCAACTACCGCACCCGCCGCTGCGACGCGCGCGCACTTTTCCGTCGAGCGGTTCCAAACGACGAGTCGATGACCCGCTCTTCGCAGATTGAGCGCGATCGGCTCGCCCATGGTGCCAAGACCGATAAAGCCGATCGGTTGCTTGTCCGTGATGTTTGTCATGGTGGTGCCTGGTGGAGAGACGATCGGAGTGCTAGGCGCGTCGACATCGTTGTGCGACTATATTTCAGGGATTGTCTTTCGAATAACGAATATCTTTGAACCGACACTTCATCTTTCCTGATATGTCCACGAATATACGATTCGATATCGATGCGCTGCGGACCATGGTAGTGGGCGTGGAGGTCGGCAGCTTCGCGCGTGCGGCCACCCAGCTCGCACGCTCACAGTCGGCCGTCAGCATGCAATTAAAGCGCCTTGAGGAGCAGGCCGGTCACGTCCTTTTCGAGCGGCAAGGCCGCGGTCTCGTGCTGACGGAGGCGGGCAATGCACTGCTTGCTTATGCCCGTCGTATCGTCGATTTGCACGACGAGGCCGCCGCGGCGCTGGGGGCGAACGTGCCGGCCGTCTCGATCCGCATGGGATTGCCGCAAGACTTCTTCGAAGACGTCATGCCGGAAGCCGTATCCCGTTTTGCCAGAAAGCACCCGGACGTCGAAGTGGAAGTGCGGGCGGGCCGGAACTATGCGCTCGAAGAAGAAGTGAACACGGGAAAGCTCGACATGGCCATTGCATTCGCCGAGTCCGGTCAATGCCGAACCGGCTCTCTGCTCGTTACGCTGCCCTTGTTCTGGTTTGCAAACGAAAGCACTGACGTTTTGCCGAATTCCAAGTCGCCGCTTCCGCTAGTGCTCTTCGATCACCCGTGTCTTTTCAGACAGACCGCGCTGCGGGAACTGGACCGGCGAAATCGTGCATGGCGTCTGGCGATCACGACGCCAAGCCTGCCTGGCGTATGGGCCGCTCTGCGCTTCGGGCACGGTCTTACCGTGCGTACGGATCACCGCGTGCCGCGCGGGATTCGGGCTCTGTCAGGTGCCGGATTGCCGCGACTTCCTGCGCTCGAATTGCGGCTTTTCGAACGCAGCAGGCTCAATGGCCCCGCGTCCAGTCTTCTCGACGAACTCGTAAGGACGGTGCACCGCAAGGTGTCAGGAAAGTAAATCCCTGCGTCTCTGATAGCGGCTTATCGAGACGAACGCAGTTACACCATGCATTGGAAAAGGTGATGCCGAATGCTGAATGACACGATTTCAATGGCGATGAAGAAAAGTGTGCTGTGCTGGCTGGCGACGGTAGACCGGGACGGTTATCCGAACGTCTCACCGAAAGAGATTTTCTGTCCGCATGGGCGCGACGAACTTCTGATCGCCAATATCGCATCGCCGAAAAGCGCGAGCAATATTCGTTTGCATGCTGCCGTCTGCGTCAGCTTCGTCGATCCCTTCGTTCAGAAAGGCTTCAAACTGACAGGCAACGCACGGCTGATGCTGAATTCCGAACACGGCTTCGATGCCTTGGCCGCTCCGCTAGCAAAACTCGCTGGACCACGCTTTGCGTTTGCATCGCTATTTCAGATCGCTCTCACGTCTGTCGAACCGATCCTCGCGCCGAGCTACCGCCTTTACCCCGAGACGAAAGAGTGCGAACAGATCGAATCCGCCATGCAAGCCTACGGCGTTCGGCCTGTACAGCTGAATTGATTTTGCTTTGACGGAGTACGGGGCGCCCTCAACGAACGGATCTTCGTACGCCAAGCTGCGCAAGCCTACCGTTGCTCGGTCGGCCGGAATCGACCCGTTGCGATCTGTGGTCCGAATGGACGACGTGCGACCGTTGCAAGTCAACGAACGAACATCCCAGGATCACGACCGCACCGGCGTGAAGCCGTCGGAACTCCAGTCCTCGCTGCCGACCCCGTGATGGACGAAAAAGAATCCTTCGGGGTCGTAGCGGTGCTTGATCGCTTTCAGCCGCGCATAATTCGCTCCCCAGAACGCTTCGCGCCAATCTTCACGAAAAAAGTCGGCTTCCGAGAGATAGGCGCCTCCTTCTGGCGACAGTGTTCTAAGAGCCGCCGCAGCCTTCGCCACACATTCGGCTTGGCGACGCGCGTCCGCCATATCAGTCGGCGTGACCGGGAGGCCCGCAAAAGGCGGCGGACCGCCTGCAGCGACAATCATCAGAGCGAACGCGTCGGCTACCTTTGGATTCATGGAGCACCGACGTGCTTGCTCGTTCACCTCCTTGGGAGCGCCCGCGAGTCCCTTGTTGACATGCAGTTCCACCGTCTGAAATTGGGAGGCCTCCATGAGCGCTTCGACGAGCCGGCCGCGTTGGGTTGGCTCGAGAAGCGTCGCGGGCAGCCATTGTGACTCGTAGCCGTACAGAAATAGTGAGGCTTGGTCTCCATCGCCTCGCCACCAGCCGTGCTGGGGGGCCGCTTCAGCCCGCGGGTCGGGCACGAGTCCCGGGTTGGTTTTGGGATCCCACCAATGTCGTGCGGGACTGGCGCCAACGTGAGGTTCGTCGTTGAAGATAAAATCCGACGACGACGCTCGTACCCAATCGATGAAAGGTGCCCAGGCCGATTTGGCCTGTCGATCGTCGAGGCCCTGACACACCATCGAAACATGGACTTCGTCGTTGTGAAAAACAAGCTGCTCGCCCCATTGGGGGTTGAACAGATTGTCCGCGTAGTGGTCAACCAGCCTTTCAACCAGCCGCTGGTAAGCATCACGCGATGAAGCTTTGACTCTGACCTCAGCCCAGCCAAAGTGCTCAGGCAGATCGTGGGTTCGCAAGGTGATCCTGGTCACCACGCCGAAACTGCCGCCACCTCCGCCTTTCAGCGCCCAGAAGAGATCGGGCTCCCGCGATGCGTTGACGGTGCGGATCACACCGTCAGCGGTTACGATCTCGGCCTGAAGCAAGCTCGCGGCCGCCAATCCGTAACGCTTCGAGAATGATCCGAAACCGCCGCCCTGGACGAGGCCGGCCACTCCCACGCTCGTACAGCCGCCGCCCTGGACGTATCGCCCCCCCTTGGTGGTGACGGCCGTGTAGACATCTATCCACATGCAGCCGGCCTCTACAGTCACAGCCGGCGTCGGAGGCATCGAAGAGCCCAATGGAATGAACGCACCGTGTAACTCGATGCGGTTCATCGCGCGTGTCCAGACCAAGACGGAATCGGGCGCGTTCGAGCCGCCAAGGTAACTATGCCCCCCGCCTTTCACCACCAGACGCAAGTTGTGTTGGCGCACGAAATTGATGCCCGCAACCACGTCGGCGGTCGAGCGGGCCGCCACGGCGTAAGCGCTCGCGCGCGGTGTCCATGCGTCGAGCCAGCCCGAGATCTGAGTGCCGCCGGAATCGTCGCCGAGCGCGATTGGGTTTCGTGCTTCCTCCAGGCGAGCAAGACAATCGGGCGCGCGGGGCGCTTGCGCACAGGTCTGCCAGATCGTCGATGGTCGCAACACATTTCCGTCAACTGCGCGACTCAGCGCCTCCCATTCGTCTGGTGGCGGCCACCTAGGATCGCCAGGCCGGACGCGGCCCGTTCCAGCCACGTCTGGAGTTCCGTCCGCAAAGGTCGTGGTGCTGGAGAAGAAAGGCAGGGCGGCCACGCCCTTTAGAAGGCATCGTCTCTTCATGACGTCCTTTTTTGTGCGGGAGCCAATCAGCTTGGCGAACTTTTGTTCCGGATTCTAAAGCGAGCACGATTCGAGCCGGTGGACGAGTGGCCGTAACTGGGTGGCTCCTGCCCAATCGAACGTTCCAGTCACGAAATCCGCCGATCACTCAACGACAGCAACCCTGGGCGTTTCTTCGACCCTACCGTTTCGCCGTTCGACCCGATGCGCCGTAGACATGTTCGTCCGCGAAACGGTGCGTGCCAGCGTGTGATCTTTGAAGAGAACAGCTGCGTAGGCGTCGATCGCCAGCGTGGGTGGTATCAGGCCGCGATGTACCTCGCTAAGGAGGTTAGCCCGTCGCCAGGAGATATTCAGCTTGCTACAGTGCGCTGCACATGCTCGTGGAATAAGTCCCAAGCCCCGCTGAATCCTGTGGTTCCCTTGCTCGATTGGCCCGCCCAGCGCCGCCTCACACCGGCACATCGCACCCGCGCTCATCCCGGCAAGGAGAACGCCGTCATTCCATGCGTCCTCTAACGCGACGTCAAGACCCCATTCGCGCCACACTGCAAGTGCAGATCGAAGGTGGCCGCCGCCAACAAAGATCGCGTCCTGACTCAAATGTGCTGCCTGAAATCAGTGAACGGGATGGCGTGTGGACTCCAACCATTGAAGAATGAAGGATTAGACGTCTCACACCCGAGCGAATCGTAAGCCGCATAAAATCTATTGATCTTTCGACGGTTATTGCAACTGGAAGTCGCTATGAAGGAGATACGCGGCCGAGGCTTGTCGATCAGTTGGCGTAGATACGCATCAACCGGCGAGGGCTCTTTTTCAGTTGTGAACCCGCCTCGCCAATCGCCAATATGCGCTGCATCCTTCACCCGAGCATCTCTCTCCGACATTGTTGACGATCTTGCGCAACATGTCGAATGACCTCTTGGCCGTTACCGGACCCGCCCGGAAATTTTCTCTGCTCGCAAGTAGCAACGGCCGCTTCGCGTGTCTCTGCGGTCGTCGGCGGACCGGGTGTTGGTCGTCCGCAAAGGCCGATATCCAGCCCACCGATATGACAGCGGCCTGCCCGATATGGCTTGAAAGTCGCCATCAGGGCCCAAGATTCTCGAACGACACTAAAGGGTCGACTTCGCCTGTTGGTCAGAAGGCGAGCCGCCGTTCGCGGCGGCCGCGATACCAACGACCGTTGTCGAGAATTGAAGAACCGTCCGACTCTTGATCACCGAAGGTCGGCAAGGGCACAAAAGCATGTGCCCGCGTCCACTTAGGCAGGCCACCAATCCGACAAAGATGACCGATGACCTTGCGCGAAGTACCTGAGTTCCGTCTCCAACTGAAGTTGGCAACGTTCCCAGATTGACTTGAGATTATTGTCGCGCTGATGTTGCCATGACTGGATCGAGCGCACCCGTGTTGATCACCTTGTCAACAAAACTTTCCATCGCATTGGCGATCGCCTTCTGAGCAGCAAGGCTCAACGCATCAGCGCCTACGGGGCAATTTCCGTCCTCACTTGCATGGCCTTGACCGCGGAAAGTCGTGGTTATCAGTTCTTTTCCCTGTTTGTCGGAGACGCGAGCGCGAATTGCGATATCCACGTTTGCATCGGCGGATGGCACCCAAAAGCCGGGAGTGAAGCGAATTCGCGGGTCAAACTCGGAGAGGTCGAACTTGAAGATGATCCCATCATGCGCGGACGGCACTGCGCCGCCATTGTTCACGACTTGAGGGAAGGCGGCTTCGACCGTCTTTGAAAGTGAACCTTGCAGCGCCTCACCGATATACATTGGGTACTTATGTGCGCCGCAGGCAAAACCGGATTTGACATCCTTCCCCGCCGTAACGAGATTGTCGCTGAAGACAACATAGGCCTTGTCCTGTTTGATCTTCGTGCTCATGACTTCGGAAGCACCAGATTGCGATGCAACTTGGACGTTATACGCGCAACCTGAGAACACCGTTGCCGCTAACATCGCAGCGCCTGCTTTAACCCACGCCATAATTTTCCCTCTTGCCTTGGCTGTTTTTTGTTGTCTGGGCCACGCGATTGCGGCACGCCGTGCGCGGTTCCCGCTTTAATAACGGAAACGGACGAACATTCTTTAGAGCAACTTTTGCGGCACACTTCGCTCGTTGGCCTCGTCCAGCCCTCTGCTTCGTGGGAGCCGCGCACGGAGCGTCAATGACAGCAAGGCCGAAATAGCCCCTGAACATCGCAGCTCGTGCGGGCACGAACGAGCCCCTCGTCGCATCTGTCGATTGTCGAGTATTCCCGCCCGGATACGGCCGATCAGCTTCAATCGACAACAAAGCAGCAGGAAGCCCGCCAAATCGGCCTCAAGAAACAACCTCGATGTCGAGCGTGGGCTCCCGTTCAACCCAAGTGTTTTACCCAATGCTCCTCGCTTACGATTACCAGCGGCGCACCGCCGGACGCATGCGATACCGCCTTCTGAATCTTGATGCCGTATGTCGAATGTAGCCAGTCGCGAGAGCCGATTTCTCCGATGACCAAGTAATGCAGCGTCTTCGTGATTCCATCGGTCGGCATTCCTCCGCGCTCGTGGACTTGCCGGCGACACCAGTCGCGCGTGCCCGAGAAGAATTTCCCGGTGAAGCAAAAGCTTCGGTCTGAAAACACTACGGCAGGAGCGGGGCGCGTCAACGGTAGCGTCGAGGAATCAGAGGCCTCTCCCTGAGATGGCGCTTTATTGCCACCGACAGTCTGCAAGAGCAATTCGAGCAACTCTCCTTCCTCACGCAGGTCGAGGACGCCGTCCGCCAATGCCTCTGCGAGACGCGGATAGATGACGTTGGCCGGCCATATGGCCGCCACGTCACGATTGGCTTCCAACCAATGAAGCAGAAATTCGGCTTCGCCTTGAGAGACGACGCCGTCTGCCAATACCCCCTTGACGATACCAATCAGTTCATCGAGTTTTCGCTCTGCTACGGCTTGTCCTCGGAAAGCGCGAATCAGGGGCTGTCCGTTTTTATCTAACTGCGTGCTCATGTTGTCCTGTTTATTTCTTCGGGCAGGTATCGATGAAGACCTTACCGCACCGCTTGGTTACGCCCACGCGTCACAAAAAAGTCTGCCCGGTAGGAAAACAGCATGTCTCCATTGGGAAGCCGAGATCTCTGCGCTTCAAAAAAGCGATGAATCCACGACGCGAGATCCAACGGTGTCCTCCCTGACTTTTTGTTGTCGCGGTGCCGTCCTTCCGGCCGTTCTTTGTGCGAGTCCGCGCAACGTTTATCTTCGATCGTAAGCCGCGTATAGCAGTCCGGCTTTCAGTGTTTCTTGAAGCGCACGCGATCGCTAATTTGTAGTGACTTCATGGCTTTGTCAAGATCCTCGTTCGGTTTCGAACGAAGTCACATGGCTTATGTTGTTAGCGAGGGAATTAGTCCGTGTCCTCTAGGAGGCGTCTGACGGACCGATATCATTTCGTGCCCTCCTGACGTCATCCATAAAAATGGCGTTCGACATTCACAACTCAACTAACTTCCTCGCGCGAATCTTGAAAAAGGACGACGCTGGAATCGAGGAGAGGTCGCTGGAAATTTAACGAATATTTGGCTAACAAGGACGCGATTCAAGGCTAACATGCTTCCCGCCGAAAGAGAGGCTGAAGGCCGAGAGCACAACAGGTTGAACGCTCGGTTTAATGACCTTGGTGCCTTAGGCCAAACGCTTCATCAAACCGGACAGGCTGTGTGACGATCAGGTCATTGATCTTTCCTGTTTTGGTTACGTCGTCGATAGTTGCTAATAGTCAGATACGCGTTAGATTGACTAAAGGCAATGTGCTGGCGCGATCATCTCAATAGATTCATAAACGTGCGTTTGTATGGTCCATGGCTGAATCCTCTAGCCACACAAGCTGCTTAAGAGGTGGTTTCAAAATGCCTGAGCAGATCGTTGAAGAGTATTCCAGCAGATCATGCAGGCAGCGAGTTTGAGGAAGGCTTCATGCATTGTCGCCAG
>NZ_JARUXV010000002.1:1018323-1243356 GCF_031450975.1 Caballeronia sp. LZ065 | reverse complement strand
TCGGCTGCGGGAGTAAATGCTCGATTCTTTTCCACAATTCGTCGTCAATGATTGGCTTATCCATGCCCTCGATCTCATCGCTACGATGCTCAAGGTTAACAGGATGCCCATGGAGTTAACAGCCCCTTCAACGTCTTTTTGAAACCACCTCTAAGTGTTTCTCGCAAAAATGCCCTGTTGGGCGGCTATGGACTAGCTATTAATGGGCCCTTCATCAACGACATAAATCTAAGCGCGCGGACCGAAAAGACATGTTGACGGCCTGCCAAATAGGTCGCAAGGACATCATCACGGACTGAAGCAAGCCTTTCATCGACTCATCTGGAATCGCGCTCGCGTTAAGCGAGCCGAACGGCCGCCTTCAACACCGTATAGGCGCTCGACATTCTGCTGATTTTCAATGCGACGGAACTCGACCACCGCCTACACGGAATACTCGCCTTGCGCGCGTAAGCTGGATCCCGTGACCTGACGGCGAAACGTCACGGGGCCGCCCGTCTCAACCCGAAGTCTCCCGCAAAGGCTCTGGAGGAACGACAACCTTCACGCGCCCCGTCTTAACGTCATAGACCACACCCGACACGACGAGGCTATCGTCAAGATCCCTATTCGCGCGAATCGCAGCAACATCAATAGCCACCGCCTCATACGGATCGGTGACAGCGAGACCATCAAGCTTGTCTAACTCAACATCGAGATGCTTCGCCAACAAAGCAGGCGCATGCTTATAGCACCCGATGATCCCGCAATCCGTATGCTGGAGCAGCACAAGATTCCGCGCCCCATCGGGCCGTCCTGCGGCCTTCGAGACGACCTTCAGCACCGCCAGTGTTTCCAGCAGGTTCTTGTTAACCCGCCCGCCAACATTACGAATAACAGCCGCCTCCCCCTGCTTCAACCCAAGCACGAAAGAAGGATCAACCCTCGGATCAACACATCCGACGACGATGGTCCCTGTCGACGGCATCATCTTCAACTCCGGTGCGAACTCGGCATTCGCAAACTCTGCATTGCGGTCCAGCAAGACATCGTTGAGGTTCATTGCCCGCTCCTTCATACACGGTTCAAAAGCTGCTCGATTAGACTCCACGCGTCTCATGCATCACATATCAAGCGACGCGCAGTCGACGATCACACGCAAGAAAGAGTTCAAGCAATCTCGTCCAACCCACCTACCGCCTCGTTACCCACCGCAACCCCCGACCTCTCCACAACATGCAACTTCGGCTCCCGATCGATGACAAGCCCGAGCACATCCGGCCGACTGTAATGCCCTCGTGAATCCATCATCCGTTTGCGCTTATCGATCTGCCAGAAGTCCAGATCCGCAATGACTTCGCCTTCACCCTCCCTCAACGGCGCTCCACCCAGAAACTCCCCATCAGGCGAAACAATCGCGGTAAAACATCCGCTAGAAATCGGCCCGACCTGAGTCGTATTGGTATCCCGCAAAATCTGCTGCTGCTGCTCAGAACTCAGCCAAGCCGTAGCGTTGACGACAAACGCCCCTGCCTCCAGCGCGTGCTGCCGGATATTCACCGAAATCTGCTCCGAAAAAAGATCCCCAGCAAACGACCCCGGATACATAGCCGAATGAATTTCTTCCCCATCGGCCATGAGCGCATAACGGGCGAGCGGATTGTAGTGCTCCCAGCAGGCCAACTGTCCAACCCGCCCGACAGCCGTATCAACAGCCCGCAGCCCCGACCCATCACCCATTCCCCAGACCATTCGTTCGTGATAAGTCGGCGACAGCTTCCGACGCCGCTGCACGAGCGTGCCATCGGCACCGAACAGCAGTTGAGTGTTGTACAGCGTCCCACCGTCGCGCTCATTGACGCCGATGGACACCACCATCCCCGCCTGCCGCGCCGCTTCACCGATTGCCCGCGTCGTATCCGAAGGCACCGTCACCGCCTGCTCCATCAGCTTGTAATGCTCAGCCCCCATCGCAAACGGCGACTCGATAAACGAAAAGTACGGATAATAGGGAACGACGGTCTCAGGAAACGTCGCAAACTGCACCCCCTGCCTACCAAGCTCCAGAATCTTTCCAACGACCTTATCAACAGTCCCTTCCCGGCTATAAAGAACAGGTGCGATCTGCACAGCGGCGGCCCGAATGATTTTCGACATGACAGTGATCCTTGTTGCTGCGAAGCGGTGAGAGAAGTGCTTGTACCTTATCGTCGCGAGCTATTACGATCCATGTCGTTGTTGCCACCTTTCATGACATCCCCAAACCCAGAACCACAGGCCCAAAGGATCAACCATGCACCGTGTTGGCTTCATAGTGCCGAGAAGATTCCAGATGATGAGCCTCGCAGCCCTGACGGTGTTTGAGATCGCGAACCTTCCGCACGGAGGCCAAAGCTACGACGTCCATGTGTTGTCTGAACGAGGTGGTCCGGTGGAGTCTTCGGGCGGCATGAAGCTGGAGACTGAAGCTTTCGGCGATACCGCATTCGACACGGTCATCGTAGGCTCCATCACGGAGATGAGCATCCCGTCTTCCGCCCCAGCCGTAGTGGCGTTCGTGAAAGAAGCAGCCAGAGCATCAAGAAGGATCACATCGATATGCAGCGGCGCATTTGTCCTGGCCGAAGCCGGGCTGCTGGACAGCAGGCGCGCCACGATGCACTGGGCGCATGCAGCAGAATTCAGGGCGCGGTTCCCGAACGTCATCACGCAGGAAGACCGGATCTTCGTCAACGACGGCCCCATCTGGACGTCAGCCGGCATGACGGCGGGCATCGATCTCGCGCTGGCATTGCTCGACAATGACCTCGGCGCCGAGACCTCAAAAAGGGTCGCACGGCTCCTCGTCATGAATCAGCGTCGTCTTGGCGGGCAGATGCAGCACTCCGCATTGCTCGACATGACGCCCAAGTCAGACCGTATCGAGCTCGTCCTCACGCACATTCGCCGCAACCTGCGCAACCCGCTCACCATCGAGGAACTTGCCGACGTCGCCAACCTCAGTCCTCGTCAATTCAGCCGAGCCTTCGCGGCAGAGACGGGGCAATCACCGGCCAAAGCCGTGGAGCAACTTCGCCTGGAAGCAGCCCGATTCATGATTGAACAGGGCCGGCATACGATCAACGTGGTGGCACAGGAAACGGGGTTCGCGGACCGGGAACGGATGCGTCGCGCGTTTCTCCGTACCTTTGGCGTGCCCGCAGACATCTTGCGCAGGAGCGCCCGGCGAGAACCGGCCACGGACAACTAAAGCGCGCGATCACATCAATGCGCCATAGCCGCACGATTACCCTGTTCCCCCCGAACCAGCATCCATCCCATCCCGCGTACATTCCGAATCAGCGCACGCCCATACCGCTTGCGCATTGAATGAATAAGCACGTCGAGGGCATTGCTCTCGACTTCCTTGCCCCACCCATAAATCCGCTCTTCCAGTTGCGAGCGCGAGAGTATCGCCCCAGGCCGTTCAAACAGCGCATGCATAAGCGCGAACTCCCGCGCCGACAGCAACGAAGCCGCCCCATCCCTCCACAGGGTCCGGTGATCGAGATCGAGCCCGATCTGTTCATCGCCGATACGCGACGTCGCATACCCCGCCTGCCGCCGCAGAACAGCACGAATCCGCGCGAGCACTTCACGCTCGTCGAACGGTTTGATCACGCAGTCATCCGCGCCGATATCGAGACTGCGCACACGCGCATGCGGATCGCTCGACGTGGTGAAGGTCAGGACCGGCACCTTGTTGCCCGCTTCGCGCGAAGCACGCAGCAGATCAAGCCCGCCACCACATTCAAGCCCAAGATCGAGCAGCACAAAAGCGTAATAAGCTGCATGAATGGCAAGCCCGCCGGCGCGAGCATCGCGCACCCAGTCGACTTGATAATCCGCTTCCTTCAGCGCACGAAAAAGGCTTTGACCGACTTGCAGATCGTCTTCAATGAGTAACACGCGCATGATGTCCCTTCTTTCCTGGCGACGGTTCGTCGCGATCAATTCAAGGAGGCTGAACTACGTCTGTTCATTCGAGATCCAAACTAGGGTGAACAGACGCTTCAGAAGATGAGCCCGGCGCCGCGTTTCGTTGATTGCGATCAGTCGAGCAATTGCAGTGTAGAGCGATCAATTGTGCATGTCTGTCCTATCGAAACAGGACAGAGATGTATCGTGCATCAGCCGAGCAATGCCGTCAGCGCGACGAGTTCGCGCTGAGTCGTGATGCCGAGCTTGGCAAGCGCGCGTTGCTTGTACGTAACCACACTAGCCGGAGAGAGTTCGAGCATCGCGCCCACGGTCTTCGCGGTCTCACCGCGTCCGAGCAGCTTCGCGACACAGCGCTCGCGTTCCGATAACGCCGTATGCCACTTCACCGACACCTCACGTGGTACGCGAGGCGTGGCGCACAGCCGTGTATGAATCGAAACGAGGGAAGCGAGCAGCTCGGTAAAGGCCCAGATGCGCGCCTTGTCCTGATCCGTGAAGCAGCCCATTTCCTTCGAGCGATAGAGGCTGAGATAAGACATGTGCTCCACATCGGGAACGACGATGGACAACTTGTCCACCAGGCCCGGCTCCACGAAGAAGCGCTCGAAGTAAGCTTCATTGAACGTCGATGCGGGCATCAGGGACCGCATCGACGGCGTGGCCAGCGCGTCTCCAGAGATAGAGAATTCGCGCACCAGCGGATCTTCCCGATAGCATCCGCCGATATACGCCTGCGTCAATTGCGCCCCAACACCAATGCCAACACCAGCACCTCTGCGGCGGCTCGCAAACGCCGCCATTTCTGCATGTCGCGGCTTGACGTTCACCAGTGCACAGTGATCGATCTCGACAAGTCCTTCGAGCGCACCAATCAAGCCGATGCCGAAGTCCTCGGTGCCAGCCGAGCGGACGCAGTGAGAGAAGGGAAGAATGCCTGCACAGTCTCGCGGGTTCATAAGATTGCTCATAGCCTTGAAAACGATGCCGTGGGATCGCGCTCGGGCACCATGAGCAGATAGTCGACTGAGCGCAGGTCGTCTACCACTGCGAATGCGCGGCTCAAAAGCACGCGTCACTCCGTCTGAACCAGCGGGAAGCTTACTATCCGCTATATGTCCACTTGAATACCAGTGGTTCAGTGGGCGCTATCTTAAGAACGCCAAACAAGCCAGTCTTGTCACTGCAGCCAATAAAAAGCGACGATTTCAGCACAATTTCATGATTCGGTATTCGCACGGTCGTGCAACTGGTCCTATAGATGTCGCATCGCAGCAAATCAATCCGAACGTTCGGGACGGCTCGTCGTTTTACGGCATATGCGTGTCGCGGGCTGGATGGTTTTCGATTCTTCCGCGTGGCTGGCGCCGAACCCGCCAGGGCAACCATCGCACCCATAACTTTGCGCTAACAGACGCGGCCTACATTCATGACTGGACACTGGTTCTCACCTGAGAAAGCAGATTGATCCAAATCCCCTCACTTTGGAGAAGCATCATGAATGCAACCGTGAATCTGACCAACGAGCAAGTCATCAACGACCTCATCTCGCCGCAGGATCAAGCGTTCACGCTGCCCGAAGGCATCGTCGCCGACGGCACAGATTTGGTTCCCACCGTCCAATACCTGATGTGACCGCACGCGGGGTGGGCAGGTGCTACGCCCTCATGCAGTCGCTCGCCGCCCCGCACCTTTTCCGTTCATGCGGACGCGTCATGCGTTCGCCAGTCCGATGAAAACCTCTCCTCGATTTCTCCGTGAACCGGACCCATGGCAAGACTTCGTGCTGCCGTCATCCGGACGCAGCACCGTCATACGCACCGCCTTGCAGGAGAACATGAAAGACTCTCTGCAAAAGGTTCTGCTACAGATCGCTCGTGTATTGCCGGATTCAGCTGCCGGTCTTGGCGAAGAAGTCGAAGGACTGGATACCGCGCGACGCTTTTCTCCGCGTCTGTACTTCGACTACTTCACTTTGCTTCAAGGCATGGCGAAGTCGGACGTGCGTGCCGTCGCCGCGCGCTGTGCCGCCTTGCGCCGATGTCTGCACATGCCTTACGCGGATCGCTTCGAAGTTCGCGAGCGAATGGATGAAATCACGCTGTCGTTCATGCGCGCTCATCGCGCCGCGACGCTTTCCGAAGCAAGTCATCTCGCGATTGACACACACGAATCCGATACGTACCTCGATTACACCGATAGCATTCCGCGCTGGATAGCCGCATCGGCGCGGCGTCATCTCGAGACGCTGCAAATGGCGCTCGCCGCGAGCGAGCCTCATCTCGCGGACGAACTCTCCAGTCTGGTTTCCGTCGTGCAGTTGATGCCGCAGTCGTTTTCCGCCGAAGCCGCATCGAGTCTTTCGGCGTTCGGTATGGTCCTCGTGCGGCCGCCGATGGATACGCCCGAGAAATCCACGCATTTCTTTTACTTCGATCGCATCGTTCACGAGTCCGCGCATATCTATCTCAACATGCTCATGACCTTCGACCCACTGCTGACGAATGGCGCAGCGCTCGCCGCGTCGCCTGCGCGGCAGACGCTGCGGCCCCTGAAGGGCGTTCTGCATGCGCATTTCGTGTTCTTCCGTCTGCTGCATGCCTATCGGCACGCGCCGGACGCTATTCGCCGCACGGAAGCGCCCTGTCCGCCGCGCGCCGAGATGGACCGCATGAGCCTTTCCGCGCTGCCGCAGTCCCTTCGCTGCACGAGAGGCCGTCTATCTCGACAAGTTCATCCAGGGGGACGCGATCCTCCGGTCATCGGCGGCATTCACGCCGTGCGGCCAGCGCTTTTTCGATGCAATGACGGAGACCCTGTGTCATGTGTGATTCTCCTTTGCGCGTGCTCGAGCAACGTCTTGTCGAGCGCTTGAGCCAGTTGACGCCGCATCCCGACACGCTGCTGGAGATGGGATGCGGCGAAGGCCGCACGCTGCTCGCCTTGAAACACGAGCACGGCATGCACGTCAGTGGCGTGGACGTATACGAGCCTTCACTGTCCGCCTTGAAGCACGCTGGCATCGATGCCAGAGCGTGCGACATGCGCCGCCTTCCATTCGAAGACAACTCCTTCGACTGGGTGCTGATCGCCAACTCGTTGCATCACATAGCCAATCCCAAGGACGCAATCCGGGAAGGCGCGCGCGTGGCCCGCCATGGTCTTGTCATTTGCGAGCCATGGCTGGACCAGACGATCGCTTCGCAGCGCACGACTTGCACACTGTGCGAATGGTCGAATGCATTGCTGCAAAGCTTTGGATTCTTTCATCGTGCCGGCTTGTCCGCTGGCGAGATTCTTGAATCAATCGACTTCGCGGCGGTGTCCGCCGAAGTGCATCAGGAACTGCACATTTCACGCTGGGACGTTCAGCACTGGCTTGCGGACCTCAAACCCTGGATCGACAAGCTATCCCACGATCACTACCTGCGCTGGCGGCTCAATCACTTGCTCAAGACCTTGCCCGTGGGCGCAGCGACCGAAGCCGGTCAGACGATCGTTGTCGTCAGGAAGGCGCCCGCGCGCGCAAACGCATAACTTCGTAGAGGGACTTTCCGTGAAACTTCAGAGACAGGTCATTGTTATTGTCGGTGCGGACCGCAAGGGCTTCTATATTGGGCCGACGCTGCATGGGCGCGGTTATCAATGCGTGCATGTAAGAATGGGTCCGATTGCGGCGGAGCCAGCTTCGGCGTGCCCCGACTGGTGCAGCCGCGAGTTCCAGCTGACATCGCACGATGACGCGGCAATCCTCGAACTCGTCTCCCAACTGAAGCCCTACCGGATCAAGGCTATCGTCGTGGCGGGGGACAGCGGCGTCATTCCCGCGAACAAGCTGGCCCAGTTCTTCGACGTTCCCTGCAATCCCGCCGGCAGTTCACACCTTCATCGCCACAAGTACCATATGGTCGAGGCGCTGCGCCTCAATGGCGTACCGTGCGCGGCGCAATTCCATTCGCATGATCTCGATGCCATCCTCAAGTGGTATGAAACGTCCGGCTTCAGGCGCGTGGTCATGAAGCCCGCGCTCGGCGCGTATTCGGACGGCGTCGGCATCTGCGAAAGCAAGGCCGAGATCGCCGCTATCTTCGAGCGCAATATCGGCCGCTTGAATGTAGTCGGCGAGCTCAAGGATGAATACGTCGTCCAGGAATATCTGGAGGGCCGGCATTTCGTCGTGAATACCGTGTCAGTAGAAGGGCGGCACTTCGTGACGGATATCTGGCATGAAGTGAATCATCAGCGGGGCACGCAGATCATCGATGAATACGCAAACTCGGTACGCCGCGACGCCCCCGAGTTCCCCGTTCTGTCAGCCTATGTGCACGACGTCCTCGATGCATTGCAGATCCACAACGGCCCCGCCCACACGGAAGTCATGCTGACGGCAAATGGCCCGCGTCTGATCGAAACGGGGGCGAGGCTTGCAGGCGGCATCGACTATTCGGTCGTCGAGGAATGCAACGGTTATAGCCAGATATCGGTACTGGCGGACAGTGTGGTCGCGCCTTATCTCTTCGATGCCAGGCAGTCGGCATGCGTGAAGGCGCCCGCGCGTCATGCCCGCTTCATCTACATGAATTCGCAGTTTGCCGGTACGGTGGCCTCGCAACCCGATCTCGCGTGCTTCCTGTCCGTGCCCGGCCTGATGAGCATCAAGCTGACTTTCGGAAAGGGCGCGAGACTCGAACGAACCGGGCAGACGTTCGGACATCCCGGTTACGCGATGCTAGTCGCGGATAGCCCGCAACAACTGGCCCGCGATTACGCCCACTTCCGCGCGATCGAAACCAGGTTCTTTCACGAAGCCACGAAACCCGATGCAGACGCTCAATGGGAGCACGCAGCATGAACCACACCCTATGGCTACGCGCCGAATACAGAGCAAAGGAACGTCGGACCCCGCTGATTCCCATTCATGCGGGCATTCTGGTCAAGAACGGTTTCAGGGTCTGCGTCGAATCATCGGAGAAGCGCATCTATCCCAACTCCGCTTATTCGGACGTGGGATGCACGCTTGTCGAAAGCGGCAGCTGGCGTTTCTCCCATCGTGACACGCTGATTCTCGGCCTCAAGGAATTGCCTGATGCGACATTCCCGTTGCGGCATCGGCATATGTATTTCGCGCATGCCTATGAGCGGCAGCAGGGGTCGGCCAGTCTGCTCGAACGCTTCGAACGCGGCGGCGGCTTCCTGTACGACCTCGAACAGATCAAGGACAACTTCAGCGCGCAACTGGTCACGGGCGGCGCGGGCTATCTCGCCGGCATGGCCGCGGCAACGGCATGCCTCGACATCTGGAAGCAAAAGCAAGGCGTCCGCGCCGGGGCCTACCACGTACCGGATGAATTCCCGAACGTAAGCGCTCTCGTCCAATATGCACGAGCCATTGTCCGCAATGATTTCCGCGCACCGCGCACGCTGGTGATCGGGCATCGCGGGAAGTCCGGCAGCGGCGTGACGTGGCTGCTCGACGAACTTGGACTCGCGTACGATCGCTCACCGAAGATCACGCCAGATCACCCCGAGCTTCGTGAGCGGCTTCACGACTACGAACTCGTCTTCAATTGCGTCAAGCTTGCCGCCGATACCCCGCTGTTCCTGAACGATGCAATGATCGGCCCGCATACGAAGATCAGGTTAATCGGTGACGTGAGTTGCGAGGCAACGCATCCACGCAATCCGCTTCCGCTGTATACGAGTCCGACAAGCTTTGCCGCGCCGGTCCGCCGCGCGAAGTCGGGCATCGACATCATGGCCATCGATAACATCACGGCGATGCTGCCCGTGGAATGCAGCGACATGCTGAGCGAGCAGATCTTTCCCTATCTCTGCTATTTCATGCTTGCAAGAGATATACACGACGCCTCGCCTTTCCGGCGCGTGGTCGATGCATTCCACTCCGCCTGCACCGATGCGAAACGCACTGCATCGACGGCTGCCTGACCCGCTTCAATGCGACGACACATACTCTGCATTGTCGAACGCTGCCGGTATGGCGAAACTCTCGCGCATGCGTCGGGTTTCCGCCGCCGGCGTCAGGCCGAACAAGCGTTTGAATTCCCGATTGAACTGCGATGCGCTGGCATAGCCCACAGCCATGCACGCCGCCTCCGCGGTCAGTTCCTCTCGCACCATCAGCAAGCGTGCCTGATGAAGGCGCGTCGACTTGACGTATTGCATCGGCGAAACCTGGGTAATGGTCTTGAAGTGACTGTGAAAGCTCGGCACGCTCATTCCGGCTTCATCGGCCAGTTGCGTGACGTCGAGCGCTTGCGCGTACCCGGCGTGGATCATGCGCAATGACCTCCCGATCCTCCCGAACTGCCCGCGCATGGCCAGCGCTTCACGCATCGCGCTGCCCTGCGCTCCGGTGAGCACCCTGAAGTAAAGTTCGCGCAGCAGGCCCGGACCCAGCACGGCGGCCTCCAGCGGCCTGTGCAGCGCTTCGAGAAAGCGCAGGACGGAGCCTTGCATCGCATCGTCCATGGGCGTTGACATCATGCTTTGAGGCGCCTGCACCGGCGCCGCAAATCCTGAGCGATCGATCTCCACCGCAAGTTCCGCCGCCAGCGTGAAGTCGAGATGGAGATACAGTGCGAGCAAAGGGCGCTCGGCGCTTGCATCGGTTTCCATGCTGAACGGTACGGGCACGGACACCGCCAGATAATGATCCTCGTCGTACAAATACAGACGCTCGCCGAAATACCCGCGCTTGCGCCCCTGACACACGATCACAATGCCCGGGTCATACAGAACCGGCGTGCGCGCCAGCGGCCGGTTCGAGCGCAGGATGCGCACGCTGGGCAGCGTCGTGAGGTTATAGCCTTCCTCGGGCGCGAGCGAGCGCAGCAGCGCAATCGTGCGTTTGCGGCCAGATGAGGACTGAGTGTTCATAGTTTTAGGCAACATAAATAGCGATTTGTGGCTGATCCGTCTCGCCAAAGCATACTATTCTGCCTACTCCGAAACACATCACGGAGAAAATATTCCATGGCATCCACCCAGAAAACCTTGCTCATCACGGGCGTCAGCAGCGGCTTCGGCCGGGCGCTCGCACTGGAGGCGCTGGCGGCGGGACACAAGGTCGTCGGTACCGTGAGAAGTGAAGAAGCGAAGCGTGAATTCGAGGCTTTGTCCTCGAATCACAGCGCCTTCGCGCGCGTGCTGGACGTGACCGACTTCGACGCCATCGAGCCTGCCGTCGCGGAGATCGAGCGCACCATCGGACCCGTCGATGTCCTCGTGAACAACGCCGGCTATGGTCACGAAGGCGTCATGGAGGAATCGCCCCTGTCGGAGATGCGCAAGCAGTTCGACGTGAACGTGTTCGGCGCGGTCGCGATGATGAAGGCCGTCCTGCCCTTCATGCGTGAACGTCGGCGAGGCCACATCCTGAACATCACGTCGATGGGCGGCTTCATTACCATGCCCGGCATCACCTACTACTGCGGCAGCAAGTTCGCTCTTGAAGGCATTTCCGAAGCGCTCGGTAAGGAAGTCGCGTCGTTCGGCATCGCCGTGACCGCCGTGGCGCCCGGTTCATTCCGCACGGACTGGGCGGGCCGCTCGATGCGTCGCACGCCGCGTTCCATCGCGGATTACGACGCGGTCTTCGATCCGATCCGCCAGGCGCGCGAGGAGAAGAGCGGCAAGCAACTGGGCGATCCGCGCAAGGCGGCGCAGGCGATGCTCACTGCCATCGCGTCGGACCATCCGCCTGCGCATCTTCTGCTCGGCAGCGATGCGCTCGGGCTGGTGAGAGGCAAGCTGACCGCCATGGAAAGCGAGTTGCGGGAGTGGGAAACCGTGACGGTCTCCACCGACGGCTAAGGCAAGCTGCTGCACCTGCCCGGCAAGAGAAATAAAAAATAATCCGGGCACGCCACAATATCTCCGTCCCCGAAACGTCATCACGGGTATGGAAACGCCGCACACCCCGAGCCCACTGCCGGAACAGGATCTTGAAATCGCAGCTGCCGTCGCCCGTGAGCGGCCGCGGCTGCGCAATTTCATTCGCCGGCGCGTGATCGATCAGGACGACGCCGAGGACATTCTTCAGGACGTGTTCGAAGAACTGGTCGAGGCCTACCGGCTGACGGATCCGATCGAGCAGATGGGCGCATGGCTGTTCCGTGTCGCGCGCAACCGGATCATCGACCGGTTTCGCAAGAAGAAGGAAACGCGGCTTTCCATCGACGAGAACGAGACCGACGAAGACTATCGGCTGGATCTCGAGTTGCCATCGCCCGAAGCGGGCCCCGAGGCCGCATACGAACGCGCGGCGCTGCTTGCCGCGCTACAGGCCGCGCTCGACGAACTGCCGCCCAATCAACGCGATGTCTTCATCGCCCATGAACTCGACGGCCGCAGCTTCAAGGACATCGCGGCCGCGACGGGTATCGGCATCAACACGCTATTGGCGCGCAAGCGTTACGCGGTCCTGCATCTGCGCAACCGCTTGCAGGCGTCCCATGACGATTTCGAATCTTGAACGGAAGGAGAGAAGACATGATGTTTCGCCGCAAGTTTTTCGCCAAGGCAGTGCTGCTCGTGTTTGTCATCGCGGCGGTGGGCTGGGTGGTCATGCAACTGTGGAACTGGATCGTGCCGGGGCTTTTCGTCGATGCCCGGATGATCGACTATCCGCGCGCACTGGGCCTGCTGGTGCTGTGCCGCATTCTGTTCGGCGGCTTCCGGGCACGCGGCGGACACGGCGGCTGCCGCGGAGGCCGGCACTGGCAACGCTGGCAGCGCATGACGCCCGAGGAACGCGAGCAACTGCGCGACAAGATGAGCGCCGCTGCGCGCGGCAATCCTGGCAATCCGGAAAGCGGCCTGTGAATCCGTGCCTCGATAGATTGATACCATCGGCTCATTCACACACCGTTCCCGAACATGTCATCTGCTGAAGCTTCTACCCGCCGTCTAAGTCCGCTCTTCGCGCTCGGTCCGTTCCTGCGCCCTTATGCCGGGCGCTGGGCGCTCGCGTTCCTGGCGCTGCTGACCTCGGCGGGCGCGACGCTCGCCTTGCCGATGGCCTTCCGGTATCTGATCGACCGCGGTTTCGCGAGCGGCAGCCGCGCGCACATCGATCGCTATTTCATCGCGCTGTTCATCGTCTCGCTGATCCTCGCGGGCGCCACGGCGTTGCGCTTCTACTGGGTGTCATGGCTCGGCGAACGCGTAACCGCCGACCTGCGCCGCGCGGTCTATGACCACATCATGCGCATGAGCCCGCAGTTCTTCGAGTTCACGCAGACGGGCGAAGTCCTCTCGCGCCTCACCACCGATACCACGCTGATCCAGACGGTCGTCGGCACCAGTCTCTCGCTCGGCTTGCGCAACGCGCTGCTGGCTGCGGGCGGCATCGGCATGCTGGTGCTGACGAGCCCGGTGTTGTCCGGCTACATCATTGCCGTGCTGATCGTGGTGGTCGCGCCGATCGTGCTCTTCGGACGGCGCGTGCGCCGGCTCTCGCGCGCCAGTCAGGACACGGTCGCGAACGCGAGCGCGCTGGCCGGCGAAGTGCTCAACGCGATGCCGACCGTGCAGTCCTACACGCAGGAGACATACGAGTCGAAGCGCTTCGGCGCGGCCGTGGAACGGGCTTTCCAGACCGCGCTGGCCCGTATCCGCGCGCGCGCCGCGCTGACGGCCGTGGTCATCGTGTTCGTCTTCGCGGCCATCGTGTTCGTGCTCTGGCTCGGCGCGCAGGCGGTGCTGGCGGGGCAAATGTCGGCGGGACAGTTGTCGCAGTTCATTCTCTATGCGGTGTTCACGGCGGGCGCGGTCGGCACGCTGGCCGAAGTCTGGGGCGATCTCCAGCGCGCCGCCGGCGCCACCGACCGGCTCATGCAACTGCTCGCGGCACGCTCGCCAGTGACGGAGCCATCCACGCCCGTACCGATGCCGTCCAACGGCGAAGGCATTCGTTTCGATCAGGTGGGCTTCTCGTATCCGTCGCGTCCGGGCATCGAGGCGCTGTCATCGTTTTCGCTTGCGGTGCGTCCCGGTGAACACGTCGCGCTGGTCGGGCCGTCCGGCGCGGGCAAGACGACACTGTTCCAGTTGCTGCTGCGCTTCTACGATCCACAATCCGGCAGCATCTCGATCAACGGCGTGCCGACGCGCCATCTGTCGCTCGGCGCGTTGCGGCAGTCGATCGGCGTCGTGCTGCAGGATTCGGTCATCTTCTCGGGCAGCGTGCTCGACAACATTCGCTACGGCATGCCCGACGCATCGCCCGCGCAGGTGCGTCGCGCGGCGGAAATGGCGGCTGCGGCGGACTTCATCGAGCAGCTTCCGGAAGGTTATGACACCTTCCTCGGCGAGCGCGGCGTGCGGCTCTCGGGCGGACAGCGGCAGCGTATTGCCATTGCGCGCGCCATTCTGCGCAATCCGCCCATCCTGCTGCTCGACGAAGCCACCAGCGCCCTCGACGCCGCCAGCGAGCGCCTCGTGCAAACCGCCCTCGACAACGCGGCGCAGAACCGCACGACGCTGGTCATCGCGCATCGGCTCGCCACCGTGCAACAGGCCGACCGGATCGTGGTGCTGGAGCACGGCCGGATCGTCGCGCAGGGACGTCACGCTGAACTGTTGCGCGACTCGCCCTTGTACGCCCAACTCGCGGCGCTCCAGTTTGGTGCAATGGCCGCCAGCGATGCCGTTTAGAACTTTCCGCTAAAACTCTGCTTATCGCGTCTCAAGTTTCTCCTGACAGGGCCGTAATGTCTGAAAATACTTTTCAGCAGGCACTTAAGGGGATACATGTTTTCGACCATTCGTTCGCGCGTCGTCTCGGCCAGCATTGCTGTGCTGGTGATCGCGCTCATTGCCAACGCCGCGCTCAGCTATACAGTCGCGCGCTCCTATAACAACAAGACGATCAGCGAGAACCTGTCCGCCGTGGCGAGCGGCCATGTCAGCGGGATCGGCGAATGGATTGCGTCGAAGAAGCAGATGATCGTGTCGATCCAGGATGCCGCGCTCTCGCCGGATCCGGTGCCGGTCTTCAAGCAGATTGCGTCGGCGGGCAATTTCGTCAACGTGCTCGCGGGCTATGAGGACAAGACTTCGCTCTTCTCCGAGCCCACCAAGCTCCCGCCCGACTATGATCCGCGCACGCGCCCCTGGTACACGGCGGCTGTCAGCGCCGGCGGCCCGGTGGTCACGGCGCCGTACATGGATGTGTCGACGGGCAAGCTGATCGTCGCGTTCACGCAGGCGCTGAAGCGCGACGGCAAGCTCGCGGGTGTAGTGTCGGGCGCAGTGGCGATGGACTCGGTCATCGACAACGTGCTCTCCGTGCATCCGACGCCCGCCAGCTTTGCCGTGCTCGTGGACGGCAAGGGCTCGATCGTCGCGCATGCGGATCGCAAGCTGACCGGCAAGCCGCTCACGGACCTGTTCCCGGACCTGTCCGGCACGGCGTTGAAGAACCTGGTCGGCGCAGCGGAGCCGCTCGATACCCACGCCGGCACGCAGGACGTGCTCGCGCATGCCCGCGCTGTGCCCGGCACGGACTGGACCCTGATCATCGCGCTCGACAAGGCCGAGGCCACTGCCGGCATGCGCTCGATGATCCTCACCTCCGCCATCGCTTTGTTCGTGGTCATTGCGCTGGGCGCGCTGGTCGTCGGACTGGTGACGTCGATTGCGCTCAAGCGGCTCTCGTCGATTCGCGACGCGATGGATTCGATCGGCTCAGGCACGGGTGATCTCACACAACGGCTGCCCGCCGACGGCAATGACGAAGTCGCGCAGATCGCGCGCGCCTTCAACACCTTCATCAAGAAGCTGCATGACGTGATGACGCGCGTACGGGATTCGAGCGAATCGGTGCGGCTTGCATCGAGCGAGATCGCGGCGGGCAATCAGGACTTGTCGGGCCGCACGGAATCGGCGGCGGCGAGCTTGCAGCAGACGGCGGCGTCGGTCGAGGAAATCAGCTCGACCATCGCGCACTCCACCAAGGCCGCCAATCAGGCCAACGTGACGGCGGCATCGGCAGCGGCGACGGCATCGGCGGGCGGTCAGGTGGTTGGCGAGGCGATCACCATGATGACCGAGATCGAGGACTCGTCGAACCAGATTGGGTCCATTATCGGCGTGATCGATGCCATTGCCTTCCAGACCAACATCCTTGCGTTGAACGCGGCCGTCGAGGCGGCGCGTGCCGGCGAACAAGGACGCGGCTTCGCGGTGGTGGCGTCGGAAGTGCGCGGGCTTGCTGCGCGCAGCGCGCAGGCGGCGAAGGAGATCAAGAGCCTCGTGACGTCGACGGTCGATGCAGTCGCGTCCGGTTCGCAACAGGTCCGCAGCGCGGGCGAGACGATGAACGAGATTGTCGGCAGCGTGGCGAATGTCTCGACCATCATGGCGGAAATCACCGACGCGGCGAACGAGCAGACGCGCGGTATCCAGGAAGTGAACAAGGCCGTGTCCCAGCTCGATCAGATGGTTCAGCAGAACGCTGCGCTGGTTGAGCAATCGGCTGCGGCTGCTTCGGCCTTGCAAACGCAGGCGATGGAACTGGCCATGGCGGTCAGTGAGTTCAAGCTGTCATAGCATTGCGTGCGACGCGTGGCATGCCGGTTGCGTGAGTCCGGCTCATGACCCTCTGAAACCACTATCAGGAGCATGAGCCATGACTACACTGAACCTGGAACAAGTTGCGCAAAAAATGGCTGAGATCGACTTCGCGATGCTCTCCACGCGCGCGCTGAACGGCAACATCGCCGTCCGGCCGATGAGCAATAACCGCGATGTCCGCTTCGACGGCGACAGTTATTACTTCACGTCCGAAGAGACGCACATGGTGAAGGAGATCAAGGCGGAGGCGAAGGTTGCGCTGTCCTTCACCGGCGCGCCGGGCGCGGGCGGAAAGCCGCAGTTGTTCGTGGCCGTGGAAGGCAATGCCGAACTGATCCGCGAGAAGCCCGCAATGAAGGAGCACTGGAACGCCGACATCGCGAAGTGGTTCTCGGACGGCTTTGCCACGCCGGGTATCGTACTTATCAAGGTGAGCGCCGAGCGCGTTCATTACTGGCTCGGCGAGGAAGACGGCGAGATCGTGCTGTAATGCTTCAACGAACGCGCCATCTTCACGATGGCGCGTTCGTTGTGTAGCGCATGTTCAAGGCGTCAGGCGCTTCACCACTTCTCCTTGCGCATCGAGAATCACGTTCGGGCGCGGCGCGTCGGCGGTGTCGCTCACGTCGTACACGATGCGCGCATGGTCCGTGGTGGTGGGCGCGATGAGCGTCGCCATGACATCCGCAGCGGTGGCATGCAGGGTCTCGAATGCCTCGGTTGCATAGTTCAGCGCATGGCTCGGCCAGCGGGCCAACAGGGGAGACTGGTAAGCCTCGCCGGCAAGTGCCGTGTCGATCGTCTTCCGGTTGAGTTCACTGAACTGCCGGAGCGCGTCGTTCATCGTCAGTGTCAGGCGAAGACAGGTCTCGACGTTGGCGCGTACGAAGTCGAAGCCCGGCGGGGTAAGCGTAGGTGACAGCATGGTGACTCCTGAATGAAGTTCGATGAAGGATGCCTCGGAGGCGGCACGCGCCTCCGAGGACGCGCACTCTCACACCTTGTTGGCCTTGCCCGAGCCCAGATCCGCACCGGTAGTCGGATCCGCCGCCGGGTCCGATGCCGTGCGCGACGCCATCGCCTGAAGCGTCTCGACGTCCTGCTCCGAGACGTTCACGGTTGCCAGTCCATCGCCGCCATCTACGGCCGGTTGCGGGTCTTCGATGAAGCGCCAGTCGCCGCCTTCATTCCACGGACCGCGCATGTCTTCGCCTTTGGACATGTTGAAGTAGACGCTCGTGAACTCCGGATCGCCGGGCAACTTGCCTTGCGGGAAGTTCGGCTGGATGGAATGCAGCGCCTTCTCGAAGGACTTCTGGTGCGCGATTTCACGCGTCATCAGAAAGCCCAGCGCCTCCTTGATGCCGGGATCGTCGGTCACGTTGATGAGGCGTTCATAGACGATCTTCGCGCGCGCCTCGGCGGCGATGTTGGAGCGCAGGTCGGCGGTCGGCTCACCGATGGTGTCGATATATGCCGAGGTCCAGGGCACGCCCGCCGAGTTAGTCAACGGCGCGCCGCCGCCATACAGAATCGATGTGATATGCGAGTCATTGCCTGCGCCGGTCAGCGAGCGATACATCTCCGCCTCGGACTGGACGCCCTCGGCCAACTGGCCCTTGGCGCCCTTGTTCAGCATGGCGACGATCGAACCGATCACTTCAAGATGGCTGAGCTCTTCGGTGGCGATATCGAACAGCAGATCCTTGCGGCCCGGATCGTCTTCGGCCACGGCCTGGGTGAAGTAGCGGCAGGCGGCAGCGAGTTCGCCTTGCGGCCCGCCGAATTGCTCGAGCAGCAGATTGGCCAGCCCCGGATTCGGGGATGCGACGCGAACCGTATATTGCAAGCGCTTGTTATGCACGAACATGGCGAAAGCTCCTTATCGTAGGGACGAGCACAGTCCTTGCACGGACTGCGCAAATGTCGAAAGTAAAAATTGGATGCTCGAAAAAAGGACTGAGAGGAGCGCCGTGGCGTCACTTGCAGTCGTGCTTTCCGAGTCTCAGCGCAACGAATGTGCGCTGGCTTGATGCGGCGTGCCGCAGGTCAACGAAGATGAACCGAGCCTTGGATGATCGATGCCTCGGTTGCGTAGTCTGTCGAGCAATGGCTGTGCCCACGGTTCAAGCGAGCCCTGCGCCCGGCACACTCCGCAGACCAATGCGATCGGACGTGCACATGGAAAGAAGTACACGCTACACTTTGATCATCGCGCCTGATAACCCGAGGATTCAACTCAGCGCGCACCACACAATATCGATCCTCAAAGCTATCGCTTCGAATCCATGACAGACCCGAAACCTCCCCGCATTTCTACCGGCCTCACCGAGCTCGACGACATCCTGAACGGCGGCTGGCCTGCCAGCAGGCTCTATCTGGTTGAGGGCCGGCCGGGCTCGGGGAAGACGACGCTGGGTCTTCAGTTCCTGCGGGACGGCGTGGCCGCCGGGGAGACCGTGCTCTTCATCACGCTCTCGGAGACGTCTTCGGAACTGGACGAAGTCGCGGCCGCGCACGGCTGGTCGATGGACGGCATCACCGTCTTCGAGATGGAAGAGGCCGAACTGAAGCTCGGCATCGACGGCGATCAGAGCCTCCTGCATTCGTGGGAAATCGAACTCGGCGAGGTGATTCGCCACATCACGGAACATGTCGAGCGCGTCAAGCCGTCGCGCATCGTGTTCGACAGCTTGTCGGAGCTGCGTCTGCTCGCACAGGATCCGCTGCGCTTCCGGCGTCAGCTTCTGTCGCTCAAGCACTTCTTCAACAGCAACGCCGCCACTGTCCTGCTGATGGACGACATGAGCGCGCGCGGCATGCATGACGTCGATCTGCACAGCCTCTGCCATGGCGTGGTGACGCTGGAGCGACTCACGCTCGATTTCGGCGTGGCGCGGCGGCGCCTGCAAGTGCAGAAGCTCAGGGGAAGCGCGTTCCGGGAAGGTTTTCACGATTTCGCGATCCGCGAGGGCGGGCTGCAAATTTTTCCGCGCCTGGTTGCACTGGAACATCACACGGAATTCGTCGGGGACGTCCTGCCGAGTGGCTCTGCGGCGCTCGATGCGTTGCTGGGCGGCGGCCCGCTGCGCGGCACGAGCACGCTGATCACGGGCCCCGCCGGAACCGGCAAGACCACGATGTCCTTGCAATATGCGGCGCAGGCGTGCTCACGCGGCGAGCGCTGCATCATCTACGAATTCGACGAACGTATCGGCACGTTGCTCGTGCGGTCGAGGGGCGTCGGAATCGACTTGCAACCGCATATCGATTCCGGCCTGCTGCACATCAGGCAGATCGACCCGTCCGAGATTTCGCCCGGCGAGTTCAACAGCCTCGTGCGTTCGGAAGTCACTCGCAACGATGCCCGGCTCATCATCATCGACAGCCTGAACGGCTATCTTGCCGCGATGCCGCAGGAACAGCAGCTCATCCTCCAGCTTCATGAGTTGCTGTCGTTCCTGAACCAGCAGGGCGTCGCGACCTTCCTCATCAACCCGCAGCAGGGGTTGATCGGGAACATGCATGGGGGTTCGCTCAACATCAGCTATATCGCCGACGCCGTGATCCTGCTGCGTTTCTTCGAAGCCGAAGGACGCGTGCGCAAGGCGCTCTCGGTGCTCAAGAACCGCGGCAATCTGCACGAGAGCACGATTCGCGAGCTGATCATCAGCGCGCGCGGCCTGGAACTGAGCGAACCGCTGACACGGTTCAACGGCGTGCTGAGCGGTACGCCCACGTACACAGGCGGCGCGGCTGCGCTTGGCAGGCAGCGCGATTCGAACCCGCCCGGCGGCGAGAACGGCGCTCCCCGGGAATGAAGGCTTTCTCGCGCCATATCGTCATCTTCGCCCGCTTCGGCCGCGACGCGCGGGTCGCCGAAATGCTGTTGCACAAGCGCGCGATCGCCACCACGACGGTGGACAGCTTCGACGCGCTCGTCGAGGCTATCGATCCCCACATCGGCGGCGTGCTGCTCACCGACGAATCGCTGTCCGGCGCGAATCTGTCTTCGCTGGAAGACAAGCTCCACGCACTGCCATCCTGGTCCGATGTGCCGTTCATCATCCTGACGCAGCGCAGCCGGTTCGAGCGTGTGCATCATCGGGGTCTGGCGGGAATGCTGCCCGCGCGCATGACCAATCTCGTCTTTATCGAGCGGCCGGCGAGCGCCCTTGCGTTGACGAGCGCTGTCGAGGCCGCGCTTGCCGGCCGCGAGCGACAGTTTCAGATTCGCGATGAACTGCGCGCGGCGGCGACGATGAACGAACGTCTGAGTGCAGCCGAGGAACGGCTGGCGCGCAGTCATGCCGAGCTTGAACGACAGGTTGAGGACCGTACTCATGAACTGCGCGAGACGAATCGCCGGCTCATGGAGGAAATTCAGGAGCGCACGCGCGCGGAAGAGGCCTTGGCGCACGCGCAGAAGATGGAAGCGGTCGGGCGGTTGACGGGCGGCATCGCGCATGACTTCAATAACCTGTTGATGGCGCTGGTCGCCAATCTCGAACTTGCGCGCCGGAAACTGGACCGCGATCACGCCGTGCTGCCATTGCTGAACAACGCGCTGCGCGTGACCGAACGCGGCTCGAAGCTATCCGGCCAGCTGCTTGCGTTTTCGCGCATCCAGAAGCTGGTCTTGCAGCCGGTGGACATCGATGCGCGCATGCGCGACCTCATGGACCTGGCGCGTCACTCGCTCGGCGTGTCCCATACGATCGAAGCGCACTTCGCGGCAGAGTCGCGCTTCGTGATTGCGGATTCGAACCAGATCGAACTCGCTATCCTCAATCTCGTGAACAACGCGCGCGACGCCATGCAGAGCGGCGGCGTCATCACGCTGTCCACGCGTACGCGCGTGCTGGACGACGCGGACACAGAGCTGCCGCGCGGCGAGTATGTCGAGATCAAGGTATCGGATACCGGCACGGGCATCAGCGAAGTGGCCCTGCACCGCATCTTCGATCCGTTCTTCACCACCAAGCCGGTGGGCAAGGGCACCGGGCTCGGGCTCGCGCAGGTCTGGGGCATCGCTCACCAGTGCGGCGGCACGGTCAAGGTCGAGAGCGAGTTCGGCAAGGGCGCTTCCTTTTCGATTCTGCTGCCCGTCGCCGGGTCGGGAAGCGAAGAGCCGGCCGGGACGCTGCCTGCATCGGACGGATTCGCGGCGGATGCTGCGGGCGCCGAAGGCACGTCCGTCCTGATCATCGATGACGACGACAACGTGCGCGAATCGCTCGTGGCCGGTCTGGAGATGGACGCGTTCGAAGTGCGCGATGCGCCCAGTGGCCGCGAAGGGCTTGCAATGATCGGCGAAGACTTCCCGAACGTGCTGGTCGTCGATTACGCCATGCCCGCGATGAACGGTGCGGAGGTGGCGCGGGCTGCGCAGAAGATCCGGCCCGGCTTGCCGATTGTGATGGTGACCGGCTATTCGGATACGGCGGCGCTGGATGGCGTGGCGAACGCCGAAGTGCTGCGCAAGCCGTTTTCGCTTGCGGAGCTGAGCGGGCATATCGCGAGGCTGCGGCGCTCGGCAGCGGGACCGTAATCGGGGCATCAGGGAGGAACCATGAGCGAAGACTGGCGAGCGTGGCAGGCGCGGGTGATCCGCGAGTTGAACGTGGCAGCAAGCTTCGACGTGGACAGTGAACGCGAGCGCCGCATCGGCTTCCTGTGCGACTACCTGATGTCGCACGGATTGCGGACTTACGTGTTGGGCATCAGCGGCGGGGTGGATTCATCGACGGCGGGGCGGCTCGCGCAACGGGCCGTCGAACGTCTGCGCGCGAAATCTTATGAAGCACGCTTCGTCGCGATAAGGCTGCCGTATGGCGTGCAGCGCGATGAAGACGACGCCCGGCTCGCGCTCGAATTCGTGCAGCCCGACGAGACGCTGGAAGTCAACATCCAGGGCGCATCGGACGAGATGCTGGCGGCGCTCGAACAGGGCGGCGCGCAGTACGCCGATGACTTCCAGAAGGACTTCGTGCTCGGCAACATCAAGGCGCGCCAGCGCATGATTGCGCAATACGCGATAGCCGGGGCGCGTAACGGTGTGGTGATCGGCACGGATCACGCCGCCGAATCGCTGATGGGCTTCTTCACCAAGTTCGGCGATGGCGGCGCGGACGTGCTGCCGCTCTCCGGTCTTACCAAGCGTCGTGTGCGGGCGCTGGCGATGTCGATGGGCGCTTCGGCGCAACTCGCGATGAAGGTGCCGACAGCCGATCTCGAAACGCTCACGCCGCAGCGTCCGGACGAGGACAGCTACGGCATCACCTACGAGAACATCGATGACTTCCTGGAGGGCAAGGAAGTCGCTGAAGAGATCCTGAAGACGATCCGCCGTTTTTACATGGCGACATGCCACAAGCGCGCTTTGCCGGTGGAAGTCGGCGCATAACCACTAATTCGACTTTCATGCCTCTGCCACCCATTGCACCTGAACTTTTCATCAAGCAGATCAACGAGCTTCTACCGGATAAACAAGGTTATACGCCGGACCTCGTCGTCTTCCTCACGCCGCGCGGATGCCAGGAGCCCCAAGCAACAGGATGGGACTGGCACCCTCACTCACCCGAGACAGACGCGGCCGTCAAACAGGCGTTCGAGGACATCCGGCATCTGCACGGGTTTTAAAAGCATCACGCCTGCGGCGGCTGTCCGTTGGAGGCGCTGAGCCCGCCATCCACAGGAAGATTCACGCCGGTGACAAAGCGTGCGTCGTTGCTTGCGAGAAAGGCGATGACGGCCGCGATATCTTCAGGCGTCGCCACGCGGCCGAGCGGAATGCGCTCCTTGAACTTCGCCATCAGCTTTTCATCACCGAGCATGTCTTGCGTCAGATCGGTCGCGGTCAGGCTCGGGCACACGGCATTCACCCGGACGCCGTCGCGGCCATGATCCATGGCAAGCGCGCGCGTGAAATTGGTCACGGCCCCCTTGGCCGCGTTGTAAAAGCTCATGCCCCAGTCGCCGCCCAGTCCCGATACCGACGACACATTGACGATGCAGCCCCGCGAGTCGATCAGATGCCGGATCGCCGCACGGCAGCAATAGAACACGCCGTCGAGATCGGTGGACATGACCGCGCGCCAGTCGTCGAGCGAGGCTTCGTCGATGCGGCCCGTCGGCGCCACGCCGGCGTTGTTGACAAGGACGTCGATGCCGCCGAAGCGGTCGATGGCCGCATCGATCAGTTGTTTTGCGTCGTCAGGCTTCGAGGCGTCGAAAGTGTGCACGAGCGTGCGTGCCGGATCGAGATCGTTCGCGAGGCGGTCAAGCTTCTCGCGCGTGCGCCCGGCCAGCACGACTGAAGCGCCTTCGCTGGCGAAGCGCCGCGCCGTGCCTTCGCCGATACCTGAACCGGCGCCCGTCACGATGACGGTTTTCGCTTCGAAGCGAGCGGTGTGGTTGAAGTCGTTCATGGCGGATGTGGAGGGATGGGTGATGGAGCTTGCGGTGCTGCAAGCGTCGTTCCACAGCCGGGTCGGGTGCAATAGCGAGTGAAGGTGACGCCTCAGCGCACTAAGCGCCCGACCGAACGTACACGAGGATGATCGAAAGCGTGACGAGCGAGGCCAGCGTGGTGAAGAGGATCGTGCGCGACGTCACCTGCGCTTCCCGTCGATAGAACTCCGCGAGCATGAATGGCCCCGTGCCCGTGGGCAAAGCGGCGAGCACGAGCGTCATGTTGACCATCGGCGTTGGCATCGAGAAGACGCGCGCGGCCAGCCACCATGCAAGCGCGGGTTGCAGGAGCAGCTTGGTGCCTGTCAGAAGCAGCGCGCTGCGTTGTGTGGCGACCGCGGCCCTGCGCTCGGCGAGAAACAGCCCAAGACTGACCAGCGCGCAGGGACTCGCGGCGCCGCTCAGGAGCTTGAGGAACGCGACCACGCTGTCGGGCAGCGCGACATGCGCGGCCGAGAACAAGACGCCCGCCAGCGGCGAGACGATCAACGGATTCTTGCCCAGCGAAACCAGCACTTTGCTCGCGAGCTTGTGCGGCCGCCGCTCGGCTTGCAGACTCAGTTCAATCAGCACGATCGCAATGGCGAACAACACGCACGCAATCAGGATGGTGGCGATGGTGGTCGGCGTCAGGCTCTCCGGGCCGAATGCCATGAGGCACAACGGAAAGCCCACGTAGCCGGTGTTCGGATAGGCGCCTGCGATGGCGTCGATGCTTGCGTCCGCGAGGTGCAGGCCGCCGATCATCCGGTAAGCGAGGATCAGCAGGAACGTCACGCCCCCGGCAATGCTGAATACCGCGATGAACGCAGGTTGATCGAGTTGCTTCCACGTGGCATGCGCCATCGTGTTGAACAACAGTGCAGGCAAGGCCAGCCAGACCACGAAGCGGTTGAGTTCGGATGCGGCAGTGGGGCCAAGCACGCCGCGCCTGCGGCAGACAAAGCCCGCCAGGATGAGCGCGAAGACGGGAAGCAGGATCCCAAGCGTCGAAAGCATGATGCAGTTATCGAGAAAGAAAGAACGAAACAAGGGTAATCCCTAGGGACGATACAATCCAATACCGTCTTCGACCCCCTTCGAAACCTTTTTTGCATCGATGATCGACTTCAAGCGTTTGCGCTACTTCGTGGTTCTCGCTGAGACGCGGCATTTCGGGCGGGCAGCGGCGCGGCTGCACCTGTCGCAGCCGCCGCTCAGCCGGCAGTTGATCGCGCTCGAAAAGGAACTGGGCGTGAGGCTGATCGAACGCGGGCCGCGCGGCGTGACGCTGACGGCCGCCGGTGAGCGCTTCTACGTCGATGCGAAAGCCGTGCTCGCCGCGCTGGAACAGGCGCAGACGAACTGCCGGGCGGCGGCGGCGGGCACGGCGGGCGCGTTGTCGCTGGGCTTCACGATGTGCGCCGCCTATAGCGTGGTGCCCGGTTATGCGCGCCGCTTCAGCGTGGCCTGTCCCGATGTCGATGTGAGTCTTCGCGAGGTCGTATCAAACGATCTGTCGCAACGGGTCGTCGATGGCAGTCTGGACGCGGCCATCATGTTTCCCGGCATCTTCGACAAGAGCCTGACGACCGAGACCATCTTCTCGGAGCCGTTGTGCGTGGCGCTGCCGCGCGGGCATCGGCTCGCGAAACAGCGGCGCATAAAGATCGCGCAGCTCGCGGAAGAAACCTTCGTGCTCGCCATGGAGGAGGTGGCGCCCAAGTTCAGAGCGGTCATCGATCAGCATTGCCGTTCGGGTGGGTTCGAGCCTGTCGTCGGCTTCGAGGTGCAATTGCAGCAGACCGTGCTGAGCCTCGTCAATGAGGAAGCGGGCGTGGCGCTCGTGCCGCGTTCGATGAGCAAGGCGAGGCTGGCCGGCGTCGTGTTCCGCGAACTCGTCGATGCGCCGTGCGTCGAGCAGGTGCTCGTGTGGTCGCGCGCAAACCGCAATCCCTGCCTGAAGCGGTTTATCGAGTTGGTGCAGGGGCAGGAGGTCTCTGCGGACTGACTTCGTGCGCGAGGGCCGCAACGCGCTCGCGGCAGTAGAATGATCGCCCCGCATTCGGCCGGTGCGGCCGCCACGTGCGTGTTGCCGTGCATGCCGCGCATGCGCCGAGCGCGGGACAGGTTCACGACCTATCCCATGCCCGAGGCTCCTCATCATGCTTGCCGCCATCGCCACTCTGCTCGTCTTCCAGTGTCTCGGAGAAGGGCTCGCCTATCTCTTCCACCTTCCCGTTCCCGGCCCCGTGGTCGGCATGCTGCTGTTGCTCGTCTGGATGACGCTGCGTCCCGCGCAAGCCGCCGCGCTCGAAGGCACCGCGCTCGAACTGCTTCGGCATCTGTCGCTGCTGTTCGTGCCGGCGGGCGTCGGCATCATGGTGTCGGCGGGCGCGCTGCGTGGCGATGTGCTGGCCGTCGTGCTCTCGGTTGCGATCAGCACTGCGCTGGCCATCACGGTTACCGCGCTCGTCATGCGCGCGATGCTGCGGCGTCAACGCCGTCTTTCCGGCCCGACAGGAGGACGCGCGTGATTCCGACTCCCCGTTTCGGCGCAATCTGGGTCTACCTCGCGGCTACGCCGCTGCTGGGACTCACCATTACGCTGCTCGCCTACCTGATCGCGCAGCGCATCTATGCTGCGTGCCGCTTCAATCCGCTTGCGAATCCGGTGCTCATTGCCGTGGCGATCGTCGTCGTCGTGCTGAAGACGAGTGCTACGCCCTACGACACCTACTTCGACGGCGCCCAGTTCGTGCACTTCCTGCTCGGACCCGCGACTGTTGCGCTGGCGCTGCCGCTCTATCGCCAGTTGCCGAATCTGAAGCGGCTGGCGATACCCATCGTCGTCAGTCTCGTGGCGGGTTCGTTGACGGCGATCGTCTCGGCGGTGGCGGTGGCGAAGCTGCTCGGCGCATCGCATCAGTCGATCGCTTCGCTCGCGCCCAAGTCGGCAACGACGCCCATCGCGATGGCGGTTGCGAAGGAGATAGGCGGCGTGCCTTCGTTGACGGCGGTGCTGGTCATCACGACGGGCGTGTTCGGCGCGGTGATTGCGCGAGGTCTGCTCAACCTGCTGCGCGTGACCGAGGTCGAGGCGCGCGGTTTCGCATTGGGCGTGGCATCGCATGGGATTGGCACGGCGCGCGCGTTTCAGGTCAGCGAGGAGATGGGCGCGTTCGCGGGACTCGGAATGGGATTGAACGGGATTCTGACGGCGTTCGTCGTGCCGGTGCTGTTGCCATTTCTGTCGCGGCTGATTTGAAGCGGGCAGGTCCGCGCGTTGCTTGATGTTGCGTGTCCCTGCTCCGGGACGTGACGGTGAGATGGCATTGGCCCGCGGTGTTTCAGCGGGCTTTTTTTGTGCAGGCAAGCGGGCGCGGTGCAGGCGACGTGGCATTCCCATTGCTGTTGCATCAGAACCAATGTGAATGTTCAATCGAGGAGACTCTCATGAAAACCAGCCCCGCCCTGATGACCTTGTGTGCTTCCGCGCTGATCGGCATGACGCCGCTCGCAGCCCTGGCACAAACGCAAGCCGCCAGCACCACGCAGGCAAACGATCTGCCGGAGGTCGACAAGGCGTTTGTCCAGGCCGCCAGCCAATCCAGTTCCACGGAGATCGATACCGCCAAGCTCGCTACGAAGCAATCGCAGGACAAGGACGTGAAGAACTTCGCGCATCACATGATGATCGACCATACAAAGCTGACCTTGCAGCTCAAGATGGCCGCGCCGCATGGCGTCGCGGTGCCGAAGGACAACTCGGATACCTCGGTGATCGATGCCCTCAAGCCGCTGAAGGGCAAGGAGTTCGACAAGATGTATGTCCAGAAGGTCGGCGTGGAAGGGCATGAGAAGGCCGTCGCTGCATTCCAGAAGGAAGCGCAGGAAGGCCAGAACGCGGATCTCAAGAAGGCCGCGCAAAAGGCGCTGCCCACGATCCAGAAGCATCTGAAGATGGCGCAGGACCTCGCGGCAACGAAGGGCATGCAGTAAGTCGGAGCCGTGAGGGTGACGCGTCGATGCTAGAGTCTTGATCGCCGCGTTCACCTCTTTCTCTTCGATGCCCAGCACGCCTTCATCTTCCGTTTCCACTGACGTCGCCGTCATCGGCGCAGGCATTGTGGGCCTCGCGGTCGCGCATCACGTGCGCAAGCGGGGCCGCAGCGTCACGCTGATCGATCGTGCCGAGCCCGCGTCGCAATGTTCGATGGGCAATGCCGGTGCGCTCTCTTATCATTCTGTCGCGCCGCTCGCCATGCCGGGCGTGCTGAAGAACGCCATGACGATGCTGCGTGACGAAGACGGCCCGCTCTGTCTCCCGCCGTCCTACTTGCCCCATGCAGCGGGCTGGCTTTGGCGCTTCGTGCGCTCGGCGGGCGAAAGCCGTGTGCGCGAGATTGCAGGCTCGCTGAGCGCATTCTTCGACAGGGCCGAAGCGGATCACCGTCAACTTGCGGAAGAGGTCGGTTATGCCGCCGGCCTGCGGACGACGGGGCAACTGCATCTCTACCGGTCGGATGCGCAATTGGCCAAGGACGCACTCGGCTGGGCGCTCAAGACCGAACATGGCGCGAAGCTCAAGCGTTTGTCGGGCGGCGAGATTCAGGAGACGGAGCCGGACGTTTCACCGGACTACACGCTGGGCCTGTTCGTGGAAAACGATCACTCGGTGCTCAACCCGCATGGCTATGCGCTGGCGATTGCACGCGCCCTCGTGCAGGCGGGCGCGAGTTTCAGCCGCACGGAAGTGAAGGCATTGCGTCCCGACGCGCAAGGCTGGGCGCTGACACTCGCGGACGATTCGACACTGTTCGCGCGTGATGTAGTCGTCGCAGCGGGCGCCTGGTCCACGCACTTGCTCGCACCGCTTGGCGTGCGTGTTCCGCTGGAATCGCAACGCGGCTATCACGTCCACGTACCGGAGAGCGGCACGCGCCTGTCCCGCACCATCGTGCTGACCGACCGCAAGGTGTTCATCACGCCGATGGACACCGGCCTGCGCATCGCGGGCACGGTGGAATTCGGCGGACTGGTGAAGGAAGCGAATCCGCGTCGCGCGGCGTTGCTGGCGCGGCATGCGAAGGAAGGCTTGCCGTCGCTCGATCTGCTCGGTGGATCGAGCACCTGGATGGGCCATCGGCCCTGCATGCCTGACTCGATGCCCGTGCTCGGCGCCGTGGCGCGTCACGCCGGGCTATGGCTCGCATGCGGTCACGGGCACCTCGGATTGACGGGTTCCGCGACCACCGGGCGTCTGCTGGCGAAGGCGATCCACGGCGAACCCGCGCCTGAACTCGATCCTTTCTCGATGTCGCGCTTCGCCGGCTGACCCTCAAGCATCAAGCATAAGGCGGCCCGCCGCCATCCACATACAACCGCGTCCCGGTGACGAAGCGCGCTTCATCCGACAACAGATAAGCAACCGCCGCCGCGACGTCTTCCGGCGTGCCGGGGCCATCGAGCGCGGTGAGGCGCGTGGGTTCTGTGTCGGTCTGTCCCGACGCCATCGACGCGAAACGCGGCGACTGGATCGGCCCCGGCGCGACGGCGTTGACGCGCACGCCATGCGGCCCGTACTTGCGCCCGAGTCCCTGCACGAGCAGATCGAGGGCTGCATTCACGCTCGAACCCGGAAAATGATTCGGCGGCGGCGCGATGCCGCCGCGCCCCGAGATCGCGACGATCGCCCCCTTGCCCTGCGCAATGAAGCGCGGCAGCGCAGCGCGTATGGGCCGCACGGAACCGAGCAGCTTCGCATCGATGACGCGTTGCCAGTCGGCGTCGGTGACGTCGAGGAAGTCGCCAAACGCGCCGACATTCGTGCTCAGCACAAGGCCGTCCAGACGCTGGAAGCGCTCTTCAATCTGCCTGAATGCTTCGCGCACGCGCGTATCGTCGGCGACATCGACCGACAAGGGCACGACGCGCGGCAAGTCGGCGAACAGCGTGTCGTCGACATGACGCGATGACGCCACCACATGCGCGCCCGCCTCAGCGAGCCGCCGCACGGTGGCCGCGCCGAGCGCGCCGAATGCGCCCGTGACCCAGTACACGCGCTCTTTGAAGTGTTCCTGATCCTGACTGGACATGGTTGAAGTCACCGTGGCTGAAAGCCTGCCATGGTGCTTCTTCACACAAGCCGAACCAACGGATGATTTCGCGAAAGCTTCCGAGCGTCGCGTGACAAAGTTATCCATCCGGCTTGCGATGCTTAATGCAGCCGCGACACGCTTTCCTTAGCAGACAAACTTGGTTGGTCCATGGCCCACGCCCTCCTAGTCTGTATGGCTCCGCATTCGTCGGCGCTGACCACTGGCCGCAGGCCCGCACATGACCACACATCTGCATTTCAACGCGTTCCACATGAATGCCCCGGCGCATTCGTGGGCCGGATTCTGGCGGCATCCGCGCGACCGCTCGCTCGAACACAACACGCTCGGCTACTGGGTCGAGCTGGCGCAGACCGCCGAGCGCGGCCTGTTCGACGGCGTGTTTCTCGCGGATGTCTTCGGCATCTACGATGTCTACGGCGGCGGCGTGGACGCCACGCTGTTCTCCGCCGCGCAATCGCCTTCACACGATCCGCTGCTGACCGTCCCCGCGATGGCGCATGCGACGAAGCACCTGGGCTTCGGCGTGACGGCCAACCTGACTTACGAGCATCCGTATCAGTTCGCGCGGCGTTTCTCGACGCTCGATCACCTGACCGGCGGACGCGCGGGATGGAACGTCGTCACGGGCTATCTGGAGAGCGCGGCGCGCGGTATGGGACTCGACAAGGCGCGCGAGCACGACGAACGCTATGCGGCCGGCGAGGACTTCCTGGAAGCCGCGTACAAGCTATGGGAAGGAAGCTGGCTGGAAGGCGCCGTGGTGCGCGACAAGCGCGCGGGCAAGCCTTATACGGACCCGTCGCGGATTCGCCGTGTGCAACATGAAGGGCCGTATTTCCGCGTCGATGGCTTCAATCTCGTCGAGCCCTCGCCGCAACGCACGCCGGTGCTGTATCAGGCCGGCGCGTCCGGACGCGGCAAGGCGTTCGCGGGCAAGCATGCCGAGTGCGTATTCCTCGAAGGCCAGACGCCTGCCATTGTCGCGGCTGCGGCGCGTGACATTCGCGCGCAAGCCGTCGAAGCCGGTCGCGCCGCCGACGACCTGCTGCTCTATCTCGGCGCGACCGTGGTGGTGGCGCGCACGTCGCAGGAAGCACGCGAACTGCACGCCGAATACGCGGAATACGTCGATACGCTCGGCCAGCTGGCGCTGGTGTCGGGATGGACCGGCATCGACTTCGCGGCCATGGACCTCGACGAACCGATCCGCTATGTGAAGAGCAACGCGCTGCAATCGACGGTCGAGAATCTGACGAAACGGGCCGGGCGGCCCATCACCCCGCGCGACATGACGCACTTCGATCAGACGGGCGGGCGCGGGCCGTTCATCGTCGGCAGTCCCGCCGAGGTGGCCGATCAGCTCATCGCCTGGGCCGATGAAACCGGCGTCGACGGCTTCAATCTGCGCCGTACCGTGATGCCGGAAAGCCTGCATGCCTTCGTCGATCTGGTGGTGCCCGAGTTGCAGAACCGGGGACGCTATCGCACGGCATACGCGGAAGGCACCTTGCGCGAAAAGCTGTTCGCGGGACGTGGGCCGCATCTGCGCGACACCCATCCGGGCGCGCGTTATCGCGCGATTTGAACGCGTCGCGCTGACAAGGATTCATCATGGCAACTGTCCAGCTGCATAACGTCGTTAAGCGCTATGACGGCGCACCCGTCGTCGATACGGTCTCGCTCGCCGTGCGCGACGGCGAATTCCTCACGCTGCTCGGCCCGAGCGGATGCGGCAAGACCACTTGCCTGCGCATGGTCGCCGGCTTCGTGCAGCCGGATGCGGGGTCGGTGCATATCGGCGGCGATGACGTGACGCGTGTGGCCGCGCACCGGCGCAACACGGGCATGGTGTTCCAGCAGTACGCGCTGTTTCCGCATCTGACGGTGGCGCAGAATCTCGCGTTCGGCCTGCGCATCCGCAAGCTGGCGAGCAAGGAGATCCGAGCGCGCGTGGCCGAGGCGCTCGCGCTGGTGCGACTGTCCGGCTATGCGGATCGCTATCCGGAGCAACTGTCGGGCGGACAGAAACAGCGCGTCGCGCTGGCGCGGGCGCTGGTCATCAATCCGCGCGTGCTGCTGCTCGACGAACCCCTCGGCGCGCTCGACCAGAAACTGCGCGAGGAATTGCAGGCCGAGATCAAGCGCATCCAGCGCGAAGTCGGCATCACGACGATCTTCGTCACGCACGATCAGAACGAAGCGCTCAGTCTTTCGGATCGCATTGTGGTGATGCGACAGGGAGTCATAGGCCAGATCGGTTCGCCGCAGGAACTCTATGACCGGCCGGTGGATCGCCATGTCGCGAGTTTCATCGGCAAGATCAATCTGCTCGAAGTCGCCGCGTCGCACGTGGATGCCGACGGCCTTTTGCATGTGCGCGCGAAGTCCTCTGAAACCTTTGAGGTCGATCTCGAAGGCCGCCCTGCGCCCCATCCTGGCGATCCGCTGCTGCTGGCGCTCAGGCCGGAACGCATCATCCTGGGCGAGGGCGCGGCGAATCGCGTGCAGGGCCGCGTCGAACTGGCGACCTATGCCGGCGACGGCTGGTATCTCGAAGTCCGCACGTCCGCGGGCGATCCGCTTATCGTGCGCACCACGGGCCGCGCCGCGCCCGCTCCCGGCGAGCATGTCGCGCTGGGCTGGGATCGCGCTGACGGCGTCCTGCTGCATGACGAGGTGCCCGCATGAGCGACGACACGCTGCTCGTCACAGCGGACCTCGGCCCTGCGGCGGCGCAACCCTCCCTCGAACGTCGGCGGCAGGCGGCCTATGGCGCGCTCGCCTTGCCGGGACTCGCGTTCCTCGGCGTGTTCTTCGTGGCGCCGCTCGGCTATCTGCTGGTGCTGTCGCTGCATGGCGGCGGCTCGCTGGGACGTGTTGATGAAGCCTGGACCCTCGCGAACTACGTGCGCTTCCTGTCGGACGCGTACTACCTGCACATCCTGCTCGATACGCTGGGCTTCGGCGCATTGACCGCGCTGATCTGCGCGGTGGGCGGCTTTCCGTTCAGCTACTGGCTCGCGCGCACGCACTCACGTTGGCGCACACCGATGCTCTTCGTCACCGTCCTGCCCCTGCTCATCAGCGCGGTGATCCGCAATCTCGGCTGGATTCCGGTGCTGACCGAACACGGCATGCTCAACAGCGTGCTGCTCGCGCTCGGCGTGATCAAAACGCCGCTCGAATGGATCTTCAACACCACCGGCGCGCTGATCGGCATGGTGCATGTGGAGTTTCCCTTCATGGTGCTGATGCTGACGGGCGCGATCCGCAAGATCGATCCGGCGCTCGAAGAGGCCGCCATCAATCTCGGCGCGACGCCCGCGCAAGCTTTCGCGCGCGTGGTGCTGCCACTGTGCCGGCCCGGACTCGCAGCGGGTGCGTCGATGGTCTTCATGGCCGCGATCAGCGCGCTGGTGACGCCGGGAATCCTCGGCGGGCATCGCGTGATGTTCATGGCGCTCTATATCGATCAAGAGATGCATAACGTGCTCAACTATCCGGTCGGCTCCACCGCCGCCATGCTCACGATGTTCGCCGCGCTCGCGTCGATGTGGCTCGCGCTGCGCGTGAGCGGAGCGCGCACATGAACGCCGTCGCTTCCTTTCTGCCGAAATGGCTGCTGCGTATCGCCATATTCGCGGTGCCGGTGTTCCTGCTGCTGCCGTTCGTCGGCATCGTCGGTGCATCGTTCTCGAAGAGCGGCGCGCTCGCGTTTCCGCCTAGCGACTGGACGCTCGCCTGGTATCGCGGCATCGCGCCCGGCTGGTACGACGCGCTGCGGTACAGCGTCTGGCTCGGCGCGGCGACTACGGCGCTTGCTACTGTGCTCGGCGTGCCCCTTGCGCTGTCGATCGTGCGCGGGCGCTTCGCGGGACGCGGCCTTGTCAATGCACTGTGTGTCGCGCCGCTTGGCGTGCCGACCATCGTCATCGCGGTGGCGGGCTTCAAGTTCTTCATGCTGGCCGCGCAGTTCCAGGACATCGGGCTGAACGGGACCACGGCCGCGATCGTGTGGATGCAGGCCGTCTTCACATTGCCGCTCGTGGTCCGCGCCGTGATCGCCAGCTTTGCGCACTACGACATCGCGCTCGACGAAGCCGCGCAAAACCTCGGCGCCACGCCGTGGCAAGTGTTCTGGCGCATTACAGCGCCGCTCATCGCGCCGGGTGTGATCGCAGGCATGTTGTTCGCGTTCGTCCTCTCTTTCGACGATGTCGTGGTCGCGTGGTTCATGGGCGATCCGAGCCGCCCGACTCTGCCCGTCAAGCTCTTCAACGCGATGGAAGTCGAGTTCGACAACGCCATCACCGCGCTGTCCACGCTGATCGTCGCCTTCTGGGCGGTGCTCGCGCTCGTGCTCAACCGCTTCTTCCGTCTCGAACGCCTGTTTTCCCGGCGCTGAGCGCGCTTCATCCATCCATCCGCTCATAAACGAAAGGCTCATTTTGAAAGTATTCGGCAAACTCGCGTTGGCGCTGACCGCCTCTCTCTTCACGTGCGTCGCGCAGGCGCAAGGCGCCGACCAGAAGGACGTCGTGTTGCGCGTGTCGTCGTGGGGCGGCAAGTCCACGCAGACGCAGATCAAGTATGCGGGCGACATCTTCACCAACAAGACCGGCGTGAAAGTGCAGTTCATCGACGGCGCGTCGATCGATCACGTCGCCAAGCTGATTGCCGCCAACGGCCGCAACGTGCCGTATGACATCGTGCTGCTCGATGGCGACGTGCGCGCGCAGGCCATCAAGGCGGGCGTGCTGCAGAAGTTCGATCCGGCGAAGGTGCCGAACACGCGCTTCGCCTTCGACGAAGCGAAGAACGCGCAAGGCTATGGCCCGGACTTCGACTTCGTGTCGGCGATCTTCGTCTACAACGCGGACAAGTTCGCGCAAGCGGGCATTCCCGCGCCGACCTCGTGGAAGGATCTGTGGAACCCGAAGCTCGCGGGACATGTCGCGCTGCCCGATCTCGCGAACGGCGCGGGGCGCGCGTTGCTGATCGAAACCTCGCGTCTCAATGGCGGCGACGAAGGCAATCTCGACAAGGCCGTTGCCGAGATTGCGAAGGTCAAGGCGCGCACCTTCTGGCAGACCTCGCAACAGGCGGAACAGCTCATCAAGTCGGGCGACATCTGGCTGACCGTCATCGCCGACGGCCGCGCGTATGCGCTGCAGGACGCTTACAAGCCCGCGCGCGCGGTGCGTCCGAAAGAAGGCTCGATTGCGTTCGCCTCGACGGCGGATATCGTGAAGGGCACGCCGCATCCGGAACTCGCCGCGCAGTTCCTCAACGAGATTTATGGCGCGCTGTATCAGCTCGGCAATGCCACGGACTTCTATTACGGCCCGACCAATCGCCTGTTGACGCCGGTCATCGACGGCGATGCGCAACTGGCCGCCAAGCTCATCTACAAGCCCGAGCAGGCCAAGACGCTCTATCACCCGAACTGGGACAAGTTCTGGGCCGCGCATGAACGCGCGCAGGACCTGTGGAACCGGACCATCGTGTCGGGCCGCTAACAAGACGAGGAGCATGGCGATGAACCAGATCGACCCCGCACATTTCGACGATGTTCCTGCGCGCCTGCAACGCGCGCTCGACGTAGCGACGCCGCTGCTGAAACAACGTGCGGCGCAAGTGGACGAAGCCGCGTCTTATCCTTACGAGCAGATTCGCACGCTGCATGAAGCCGGTCTGCTTGCCGCGGGCTTGTCGAGCGCACGCGGCGGTGCGGACTTCGGCCGCACGACGAGCTTCGCGCATTACTTCGATACCGTCACCGCAATCGCCCGTGCGTGCAGCAACACGGCGCAGTTGTTCACCGTGCAGACGGGCGCGCTGTTCTCGCTCGAACTACTGGGCAAAACCGCGCTGGTCGATGAAGTGGCGCAGGCGGTGCGCTAGCAAGGCGCGACTTTCTGCTTCACGGCCGCCGAACCGGACGAGCGCTTCACTTACGACAACAAGCGCATCAACATCAAGTCCAGCGCCGAACGTCTCGTCGATGGCCGCTGGCGCGTGAAAGCAGAGAAGGCCTTCGCGACGGGCTCGGTGGGCTGCGGCTTCGCGCTGTTCCAGTGCGCGACGGTGAGCGCCGACCCGAACCGTCCGCCCGAGTCCGTGCTGGTGGTGCTGCCGCGCGGGCATGAAGCGGTACGCGTGCTGGATACGTGGGACGGCATCGGTCAGCGTTCGACGACCAGCGGCAAATTGATTGTCGACGAAACGATCGTCGATGCGCGGCAGATCGTCGGCAATCCGGCCAACGTGCCGGCGGCGGCCATCTTCGCGCCGTTCTATCAACTCGGCTTCGCGGCGATCCTCGCGGGCATCGGCGAAGCGGCGCTCGACGACACGCTGCATTTCATCCATCACGTGCAGAAGCCGACCAACGGTTATGCGCGTGCGGCCGAGGAACCGGCGCTCCAGGCGCATGTCGCGGATGTGCGCATCGCGCTTACGGCGAGCCGTGCGCTGATTGCCGAGGCGGCGCGCAAGATGGACGCCTTCACACGCGGCGAAGCGGATATCGCCGATGTTTTCGTCGCTGTGTATCAGGCCAAGGTGCATGCGAGCGGCAGTTCGATCGAAGCGGGCTCGCGCCTGTTCCAGATTGGCGGCGCGCGCTCGGCCACTCGCAGCGTGGCGGCGGACCGGCACTGGCGCAATGCACGCACGCTCTCGCTGCACGATTCCGTCGACAAGCAGAAGGGCATCGTTGCGCGGCATGTGCTGGGCGTCGAGCGTCCCAATGTGTCCACGCGCTGACAAGGAGGCGGACCGTGCTGCTGGCATTCTTTCTTTCGCATTCGGCGTCGCCGCATACGGTCGGGCAATGGCGGCTGCCGCGCTCGTTCCAAGGCTATCGTTATGATCGGGCGCCGTATTGGGAGCATGTCGCGCGCACGGCGGAACGCGGCGGCATCGACACGATCTTTCTGTCCGATTCCTACTCCATCTACGAAACCTATCGCGGCGACAGCGACGACACGCTGCGCTGGGCCGTGCAGTGTCCGCGTCACGATCCGTTGCCGCTGGTTTCAATCATGGCGCGTGTGACGCAGCATGTCGGGCTTATCACGACCTTGAGCACCGCTTTCTTGCCGCCGTACTGGGTCGCGCGCCAGTTCGCCACGCTCGATCATCTGACCGAAGGGCGCGTTGGCTGGAACCTCGTCACGACAGCCGGCGAGCCGGAAGCACGCCAATTCGGCCAGGCACTCGATGAGCACGACACGCGCTATCGCCGTGCCGACGAGTATTTGCGCCTGTGCCAGACCCTATGGGATAGCTGGGAGCCGGATGCAATCGTCGGGGATCGTGCGTCGGGCGTGTTCGCGGATCCATCGAAGGTCGCGAAGATCAACTTCGACGGCGAGTTCTTTTCGAGCCACGGACGCTTCACCGTGCCGCGTTCGCCGCAGGGCAGGCCGCTGATCGCGCAGGCGGGATCGTCGAGTGCGGGCGCGGCCTTCGCGGGCCGTCACGCGGATCTCGTGTTCGGCTTGCGGCATTCGGCGCGCGGCATGCGGGAGTTCGTCGACAAGGTGAAGGGCGAAGCGACGCAAGCCGGACGCGACGTAGATGACGTGCGCATCCTGTGGGGCATTGTGCCGATCGTCGGGCAGACGCGCGAAGAAGCGTTGCAGAAGCAGCAGGCGATCCGCGACAACGTGACGGTAGAAGCGGGCTTGACGATGCTCTCGGCGTTTCTCAACACGGACCTTTCGCGCTTCGATGCAAACGCGCCGTTTCCGGATATCGGCGGGACGAGCGGCATACGCGGGCATCTCGCGACCATCACCGAGGACTTCGCGCCGGATACGCCGCTCGGCGAGATTGCGCGGCATTTTGCGGCGGGTCAGGGACCGCACGTGGTGGGCACGGCGGCCGAGGTGGCGGACCAGTTGCAGACGCTGCTGGACGAAGGCGGCGGCGATGGCTTCATCTGCATCACGCATGCGCTGCCGGCCTGCATGGACGAGTTCGTCGATCTTGTCGTGCCTGAACTGAAGCGGCGCGGTCTTCGTCCCGAAACCTACGAGCACGCGACGCTGCGTGAACGCGTGCGCGCGGGATGATGTTGTTGTTGCGAAGACGCCGGCCCTGCGCCGGCGTCGTTGCAAGGATCAGAAGTAGGACAGGTTGGGCAACGGCGTGTCGTGTGTCGCTTGCCGGCCTATCGCCAGCGCCTTGTAGATCAGCGGATTGTGCGCGGTCACCGTGCGCAATGCTCGCCAGTGCCGGTCGAGCCGCTTGCCGATGCGCGTGCTCGACGCACCGCCCACTTCGAACAGCTCCCCGGCGGCACGGATGGCCAGATCGTCGATGACGACCTTGGTCTTCGCCGTGCTCGCGGCCGCCTGTTCGAACGCATGCGACGAGACATCGCCGGAAGCTGCGCTTGCGAAGCCGCGTTCCAGCCATTGCGTCGCTTCCAGCACGCCGACGCGCGCCAGATGCGCGACGCTTTCAAGCCGTCCGATCACGCTCAGCAACAAGGGATCGTCGCCTGGCACTTCCGCGACCGCGTGATAGAAGTTGCGTTCGCGCGACTTGAGCAGCAGCGCGGCATCCTTGACCACGCGTTGCAGCACGCCCGCCACCACCGCCGAGAGATACAACTGCGCGAACGTCGCCACATAAGGAAGCTTCGTCACGTTTTCGTTGTCGATGATCTCTTCGGGCGCCACGCGCACATCGGTGTACGTGGTCGTTCCGCTCGCCGTGAACTGCTGGCCGAAGCCGTCCCAGTCATCCGCGATATGGACGCCTTCGCGCGCAGCCGGTACAACGACCTTGACCGGCTTGCCTTGCGCATCGACGGCATAGACGTGAATATGGTCCGCGTACAGATTGCCCGTGCTGTAGAACTTCCTGCCGTTGAGGCGCAGGCCGTCCGGGCCGTGCGTGACGGCGGTCTCGTAGTCAAAGTTGCCGACGTTGCGCTTGCCCAGTTCCGTCGCTGACGCGCCGAACGTCTCGCCGCGCGCGACCCGTTCGATGAAGGTCTCATAGACGGGCACGCGCGTTCGATCAATCAACAGACCTTCGACGAAGTTCAGCGGATTGCGGAACGCATGCGCGACGTTGGGATCGGCGGCGGCGAGATCGATGACGAAGTCGAACAACTGCACGAGCGTGATGCCCGCGCCGCCATGTTCGCGCGGCAATCGCAAAGCGCCCAGACGCGCGTCCTTCAGGCGCTGCATCGTTGCCTTGAAAGCGGCGGTATCGCGATGCGGAGTGGCTTCCTGTTCGGCGACCCACGGCAGCAATGCGCGCAGATCACTCAGTTCGAGATGGGATGTGGTCACGGTTTCAAATGAAGTAAAGGAGCTTCAGGCAGTTTCAGCGGCTACGCCGAGCGCGGCCAGCAGACGTTCGCGCAAGACGGCGAAAGCGGGATCGGCAGGACGGCGTGGACGCGGAAGATCGATCTCGATGTCGCTGCCGATGCGGCCATGCTCCAGCATCACCACACGGTCCGCGAGCAAGAGCGCTTCATCGACGTCATGCGTGACGAGCAGGACCGTCGCGGCATGCGCCTTCGATACCTTCGCAATCAGCCGCTGCATCTGGATGCGGGTGAGCGCGTCGAGTGCGGCGAAGGGTTCGTCGAGCAGCCAGACTTTCGGATCGCGGACCAGCGCACGCGCGAGCGCGACGCGTTGCGCTTCGCCGCCCGATAGCGTCAGCGGCCACGCATTCAGCCGGTGCGCCACGCCCACCTCCTTCAGCGCCGCTGCAATCACGGCGCGTGCGTCGGGTTTGCGCAGACCCAGCGCGAGATTCTGTTCGACTGTCTTCCACGGCACCAGACGCGGTTCCTGGAACACGACGGCGCGCTTGTCGGGGACCTGGACGGTGCCAGCAGGTGCGCTGTCGAGCCGGGCCAGCGTGCGCAGCAAGGTGGACTTGCCGGAACCGGAGCGTCCCAGCAAGGCGACGAAGGCGCCGGCTTCGATGTCGAGATCCAGACGGTCCAGCACAGTGTGCTCGCCGAAGCGCCGCGTCAATTGACGCACGCGGATCAGCGGTTCGGTTGGGGTGTAGGTCGCCATGACTCAGTCCTTGATGACCGCGGGACGCCATGCCAGCAAGCGTCGTTCGGCGGCGCGCACGAGGGCGTCGGTGAAGAGACCGAGCAGCGCGTAGATCAGCAGGCACGCCATGATGATGTCGGTGCGCATGAAGTTCTGCGCGTTGATCGCGAGATAGCCGATCCCGCTCGACGCATTGATCTGCTCGCCCACCACCAGCGAGAGCCATGCGATGCTGAGCGAATAGCGCAGGCCGACGAGAAACGAAGGCAGCGCGCCCGGCAACACGATATGCACGATCTGTTCGGTGCGCGTGAGGCCGAGCGTGCCGGCCATTTCGATGATCTTCGCGTCGGCGCCGCGAATGCCTGAGAACAGGTTGAGATACACGGGGATCATGCAGCCGAGCGCAACGAGCGCAATCTTCGGCGTCTCGCCGATGCCGAACCACAGGATGAACAGCGGCACGAGCGCGAGGTGCGGCAGGGTGCGGGCCATTTGCAGGAGCGCATCAACGGCGTCTTCGCCGCGTCGCGACAGCCCCGACAGCAGCGCGAGCGCCACGCCGAGCGAGAGTCCAATGGCCAGTCCGCTGCCCGCACGCGCCAGCGACGCGAGCAGATGCATGCCCAGCTCGCCGCTGACCCCGAGTTGCCATAGCGTCGCGGCGATCTGCGAAGGCGACGAGAAGCGCCGCTCGCTGACGAAGCCGGTTGTCGCGGCAAGCTCCCATGCGAGAAGCAGTACGGCAGGGACCGCGAAGCGCTGCCAGCGAACACGCAGCCTGCGCCGTGCGAGCGGCGCGCGTGGCGCATCGACGGCGATCGTTGGATGAGACATGACGAATCTCCGTGAAGGTTCAGGCGGTGGTGGCAAGTTGTCCGTCGAAGGCTGCGCTGATATTGCCGATCGACTGTTTGATCATTCCGTAGCGATAGAAGCCGTCAGCCGACTGTTGCAGCGCGCGGCGCACGTCTGCATTGAGCGGCGCGGGCGTCGGCTTGAAATCGGCCAGCAGGGAACGCGCGGTGGCGGGATCGAGCTTCGTGTCCTTGACGAGCGCAGCCGCTGCCGCATCCACGTTGGCGAGCGCCCAGCGTTGCGCGCGTTCGCTGCGGGCGAGGAAGTCGCGGATCGCATCGCGCTTGTCGCGCGCCGCTTTCTCGTGAACCAGCAGGAAGTTGTTGCCGCTGAAGAGGTTCGGCACGTCACTCAGATTGGCGATCGGATAGGCGCCGTTCTGCTGGATCGCGAGCGTGGAGTAGGGTGCCCAGGTGAGCCACGCATCGACGGCGCCGGATGCGAAAGCCGGTTTCGCTGCGGTGGGATCGAGGAACACGATATTTACGTCACTGCGCTTGAGGCCCGCTTTCTCCAGCAGGCCGTAAGTCATCAGTTCGGGGCCGCCTCCCGCGTTCACCGCGAGCCTCTTGCCCTTCAGGTCAGCCACGCGTTTGATGCCTGAATCGCGTTGCGCGAGCAACGGAATGAAGCTCGGCGCGAACGTGATGGCGCTGACCGCGCGCGCCGGGCAGCCGGCGGCGTAGGCGAAGAGAAACACGACGTCGCCGGTCTGGCCGACATCGAGCGCGTCCGCATTGAAGGCTTGCAGTTCCTGCTGGCCTGCGGGGAACTTGCTCCATTCGATTTCATACGGAAGATTCTTCGCTTCGCCGGAGGCTTCGAGAAACGCCTTCCAGCCGATGGAGTTCATGTCGCCCACGCGCAGCACCGTCGCGGCGCGCGCCGGGCCGCCGATCATGAAGCCCGCTGCGGCGGCGAGGCCGCCCGCCACGAGCTTGCGACGGTTGAATGATGCGGGTCGATCGTGTCTGGATGTCATGCTGTCGTCGCTCAATGTTCGTAGCCAGGGTTGTGTCGATCGACGAGCCGCTTGAGGGCCTCGAAATGTTCGACGTGATAGGGACGTCCGGACCACGCCGCGCCCTCGCGTGCGTGCTCGGTGTATTGACGGTGCACGAGGTCTTGTTGCTCCTGTGAGAGCAGTCGCAGCGGCTTGCCGGTGGAGTACGCGAGCACCTGAAAGCGCGCCGCGCGTTCGAGCAGATAGAGCCGGTCGTAGGCTTGCGAAACACTGCGACCGGTGACGATCACGCCGTGATTCGCGAGGAACAGGATGCTCTTGTCGCCGAGCCGCCTTGCGAGGCGGCGGCCTTCGTCGATGTCGTAGGCGAGGCCGTTGTATTCATCGTCGTAAGCGATATGGCGCAGCAACAGCAACTTCGCCTGACCGATGGGCAGCAGACGCTGATCGGCCAGACGCGTGAGCGCCGTCGTGTAGGGCATGTGCGTATGCAGCACGGCGGCGTGCCGGACCGGATCGGAGTGATGAATCGGCAGATGGATGCACAGCGCCGATTGCTCGACCACGCCTTCGCCCGCGATGCGCTGCGCATCGTAGTCGAGCGTCAGGAAGTCGCTCGCCTTGATCTCGGACCAGTGACGTCCGAAGGGCGCGACCAGAAAGCGTCCGCGCGGATTCGGCAGCGACAGTGAGAAATGATTGGCGATGCCTTCGTGCAAGTCCTGCATCACCGCGATGCGATGCGCGGCGGCCAGATCGATGCGGCCAGTGTGTTCAATCGCTGCAAGATCTGCTTCAGCCATGCGTGTGGACTCCCTACAGTGACGGATCGTGCGGCCGCGCGCGCGATGAAGCTGGCGCGCGGCACTGGCACGACCATAAGTCAGCCGAAGCAGCGTTCAAACGAATGGATTGTTCGATCTATATCAGGACGTGCGCGTCGAGCTTATGACGCGGGGATTGAAGAGGCAGGCGAGGGGAGGGGCGCGGGTATGACGTGATCGTCATACCCGCGTTGTGTTGCCTTACTGGTTTTCAGCGCGCGTCGGTTGCGCCGAAGCGTGGATCGCCTTGCGTTCCTTCGCAACCTGCTCCGTCGATACAGCCGGCGCATGATTGCCCCAGCTCGTGCGCACGAAGGTCAGCACGTCGGCGATATCGCGGTCGGTGAGACGTTCGGCGAAACCGGGCATCGCGTAATGCGTGGGAGCCGCCTGGGTCCACGGCATTGCGCCGCCCTGAAGCACGATGTGAATCAGCGAGGCGGGATCGTCGGAGTTGATCACGGTCGAGAGCGCGAGCGTCGGGAACGTCGCGTCATAACCGCTGCCGCTCGTGCGATGGCATGCCGCGCAGTTATCGAGGAAAGTCAGCGCGCCATTGCCGCGATCCGTGCCCGCGCGCAATGCGTGCGCGGCATCGGCGTTCGCGGTCAGCGGCTGCGATGAGGCATCCACGGGCGCGAGCGTCTTCAGGTACGCGGCGATCGCGCCGAGATCGGCATCGCTCATGTGCTGCGTGCTGTTCTCGACCACTTCAGCCATGCCGCCGAACGCCGCCGTATGCGCGGTGCGCCCGCTCTTCAGGAACGCGACGATGTCCGCTTCGCTCCAGCTCGCGAGACCGTCCTTCTTGTCGCCGCGCAGGTTCTTCGCGAGATAGCCGTCGATCACGCCGCCCGACAGGAAGGTGTGGCCGTCGTCGGTCAGCGCCTTCTCCTGCAAGCCGACGCCGCGCGGCGTGTGGCATGCGCTGCAATGCGCGAGACCTTCGACGAGATAGCGTCCGCGCGTTACCGGATCGGCGGGCACGGGCGTATCGTCGACAACCACGTCCGGCGCGAAGGCCATGCGCCAGAAACGCAGCGGCCAGCGCATCGACAGCGGCCAGACGATGTCCTCTGCGCGGTTCGCCTGATTTACCGGCTGCACGCCTTGCATGAAGTACGCATACAGCGCCTTCACGTCCGACGGCTTGACCTTCGCGTAGGAGACATAGGGCATCGCCGGATAGAGCGACGAACCGTTCTTCGCGACGCCATGACGCACGGCATTATCGAAGTCCTCGAACGAGTAGTCGCCGATGCCGGTTTGCTTGTCGGGCGTGATGTTGGTCGAGTAGATGCGGCCGATCGGCGAATCGATGCCGAGCCCGCCCGCGAACGGCTTGCCGCCCTTCGCCGTGTGACAGGCCACGCAGTCTGCTGCCGCCGCGAGATAGCGGCCTTTCTCGATCAACGCGCGGTCGGCGTCGCTCAATGCTTGCGCCTGCGGCTGCGCGACCTTGGTTTCGACGCGCGGCGCGGAGGCCGGTTGCTGCGCGAACGCGAGCGCGGCCCATGCGGCGCCCGCGACGATGGCCGACGACAGCGCGGTCATCGTGAGTTGTTTCTTCGTCATCGCTGTTTCCTCAAGCCTGAACCAGCGGAGCGCCAGGGTTCTTCAGGTATTGCTCGCGGATCGCTTTCGCCGAGTGATAGGCGAGCGCGGCCACGATGCCCGTCGGGTTGTAGCCCATGTTCTGCGGGAACGCGGAAGCGCCCATCACGAACACGTTCGGCACGTCCCAGCTTTGGAGGTACTTGTTGACGACGCTCGTTTCCGGCGACGTACCCATCACCGCGCCGCCCGTCGTGTGCGTGGACTGATAGACGCGCGTGTCGTAGTGCTGTCCCTTCTTGCGGATCGCGCGGAAGTATTTCTCCGGATTCATCGCCTTGGCCACGTCTTCCATGCGCGTGCCGATGTAGTCCAGCATCGCGTATTCGTTGTCGTGCCAGTCGAAGGTCATGCGCAGCAGCGGCTGGCCGTACTTGTCGCGGTAGGTGGGATCGAGGTCGAGATAGGCATCGCGATACGGCATCACCGAACCCGAGATGCCGATGGTCATGTAGCGTTGGTAAGCGTCGCTGACGCCCGCTTTCCAGCCGCTGCCCCAGTTCGGCGTGCCCGGAACGGTCTGGGCCTGCTTGATGGGACGGCCGCCCGTGCGGATATGGCGAATGCTCGCACCGCCGACGAAGCCGAGCGGACCGTGATCGAACTGGTCGCCATTCAGGTCGTCCATGCCGACGCCGCCTGCGCCTGCTCCGGCAAACGGATTGAGCTGCGTGCCCTTGGGCAGCAGCACGTTGATGCCGCCGTTCATCTGATATGCGTAGTTGCGGCCGACCGTCCCCGTGCCGGTGCGCGGATCGTACGGCTTGCCGATGCCGGACAACAAGAGCAGACGCACGTTGTGCATCTGGAACGCGGCGATGATGACCATGTCGGCGGGCTGTTCGACTTCACGGCCTTGCGCGTCGATGTACTGCACGCCGGTCGCGGTCTTGCCGTCCGGTGAGAGCAGGACCTTGGTGACGTGCGAACGCGTGCGCAGTTCGAAGTTCGGCTTCTTGAGCAGCACCGGCAGGATGGTGGTCTGCGGAGAGGCCTTCGAATACATGTAGCAGCCGAAGTTTTCGCAGAAGCCGCAGAAGTTGCACGGCCCGAGGCGCACGCCATACGGATTCGTGTACGGCTGCGATGTATTGGCTGCGGGCGCCGGATACGGATGGAAGCCCACTTCGCGCGCGGCCTTCTCGAAGAGTTGCGCGCCGAGACCGTTTTGCAGCGCGGGCGTCGGGAATTCGCTCTTGCGCGCACCTTCCAGCGGATTGCCGCCGGCCTGGATCTGGCCGTTGAGATTGCCTGCCTTGCCGGACGTGCCGAACACCTTCTCGGCGAAGTCGAAGAACGGCTCCATCTCGTCGTAGGTCACGCCGAAGTCCTGCACCTGCATGCCTTCGGGGATAAATTTCTTGCCGTAGCGCTCTTCATAGCGCGTGCGCAGTTGCAGCTCTTCGGGAAGCATGCGGTAGTGCATGCCGTTCCAGTGGAAGCCCGCGCCGCCGACGCCGTTGCCCAGCAGGAACGAGCCGTTCTGACGATACGGTGTGGCGAGATCGTCGACGCCATGGCGGATCGTCACAGTCTCGCCCGAGAGGTCCTGGAACAGTTCGCCGCGCACGGCGTATTTGAGTTCGTCGATGACCTTTGGATAGTTGGCGTCCGTTGGCGTATCGCGCATTGCACCGCGTTCGAGTGCGAGTACGTTCAAACCTGCGTCGGTCAGTTCCTGGCCGAGAATCGCGCCGGTCCAGCCGAACCCGACGATCACGCAATCGACCTTGTCTTTCTTGATTGCCACCTGCTTACCCCCGCCTGCCGTCGATCGATACCGGGCCGTACGGATACTTCGTACCCGGCTGTTCGATCAAGTCCATGAAATCCGCCCGGGCACCCGGGAAGCCGACCATCTTCCAGCCCACCATGTCCTTGTTGCCGCCGTAGATCGGATCGGCCAGGAAGCCTTCCTTGGTGTTGCCGAGGAGGTAGGAGAAGAAGGTGCGTGCGGGCACGACGTCGAATTCGATCTTCGCGTGCTCCATCTCGCCGAGGATCGTTTCCTGAGTCTTGTGGTCGAGTTGCGCGAAGGTCTTGCCGCCGTACTGCTTCGTGCAGTGGTCGTCGCAGGCCTTGATGCCGTGGCGATAGAGGTCGCGCGGCGCGAGGTTCATCTGATAGCCCATCTCGGGCGGCTGTTCCGGATGAAACGGGCCTTGCATGTACCACAGCTTGCCGTGGCCATAGGGCGTTTCCATCTGCCGGTCGATGTACTCGTGCACGTTGGCCGCGAGCGCGCCGGGGCCGTGATCGTCAGTGGGGATCAGGCGATCGATGGCGGCCTGGATGAAGGCCCATTCGGCATCGGTGAAGTAGGTGGGGGCGTACGGCTTGTTGCTCGCGGCAGCAGGGGCGGGCGGTGTGGTGTTGCTGCAGGCGCTCTGCGTGAGCGCCGCGCCCGGGACCACGGTGGCCGCGGGCACGATGGCCAGCACCTGCCGCAGGAAGCGACGGCGCGGCTCTTTGTCGTTCGACATGCTCTTTCTCGTCTTTGTCGTCTGTGGGGAGAGGATGCGTGCGTGGCCGGCCGCTTCTGTGGTGGAAGCGGCTCCACGTCAAGGCGGAGCGGGGACGCGCCCGGCATCGCGAAATGTCGTGATCGACTGTTATGGCTTCGCGGTGTGGCGGGCGGACAGGAATGTGTGCGGCAAGAGCGAACGGTTTTTTGATGCTTTGTTGCTTTCCCCGATCCGGCGTTCGCTGCTTTGGCGCGAAGTTTAGATAGGTCGGTTGAATAAATAAACTATATGACGCTATCTTCTGGAAGATAGATTTTGTTTTTTTAATGGCGCGTCCGTCGCCGAGGGCGGCGGATGCGGGTTTGAGGCCTGGGTTCACTGCAGACGCGGATCTTGTGACTGGGGAGCCGGTTGTCCAGGCCACGTCACCGGAATGTTCCACGCCTTCAGAAGTTCGGCAACGCCCGGCCAGGACTTCGGAATGGAGGGCGGCAGGGGGCCCGGGTTGCCGTTGGGCGGCAAGGTGATCGTGGCGATGCCGCCGCGAATGGAAGACATCGCGGTGTGATGCAGCGTGTCGGCGCGTGGCAGGTCGGTGATGATCAGCATAGGCATGATGGGTCTCCAAGCAAAAGTAGAGTGAGTGGCGGGGATGTCGCCGGTTGGTCTTTTGCATGGGGCGTGCCAATGAGCGTGAAGGTCGTTGATTACTGGGCTGTGGCAGACCTGGAGGCTTATGCAGGTGCTCGAAGTCGAATCTGCGCGTGTGTTGATGCCATCACGCGATGGACTTGAGCAACAGTCTGATCGTTGGATGTCGGCAAACGCCAGACATTTCAGAGGCGTTCGGAGGGTGGGTTCGTCGACAAGCTGAAGCCATCAGGAATGGTGACCGTCGATCAGCGATGGGGTGATGAAAGGACGCGGCGCGCTCGGGAGTGTGAACGGCATCGACCCGCTCACACTCAATCACGAGACTGATCATGGCGCTTAGCAACGCGACGGGGGGGCTGTGTTTGCACGCGACGTTCGGTACTCGCGGGGATGAGTGTAAGCGGACCTGTCGCGGTTCTTATGAAAAGCAGGATGCGAAACTCTCCCCATGTGGCAGGCACAAAGATGATCGGCGCGAGCAAGACGGCAAGCGCGAAACTTTCGTCCCAAGAGCGGCAAAATCTTCATCGAGCCTGACGCCGCGACGTCGGTATCGCCCCGTTGAATGCAAGATTACCTCTGGCAGTCAATCATTCATCGTCGGGACTGAGTTAAAGAAAATCGAGTATCGATATAGCTAACCCGTTGAATTGGCGAGGGGTTTCTTACGGAAAGCCAATAGACCGCTGACCTTTGGTCCGTTCAATGCGCACGACACGCTCAGGAACGTGCTCTAGATAGTGACAACTGCGGCGCTTTATCCCCGCTCCTTGGTTATGTGTTACCAGGATGCAAGTGCATGACACTCGTTGTCTTGCCGCCTCTTCGAGGCTCTGTCGTCTCTTTGCGGTAACAAGACGCAAACGATTTCTCAGCTCATGACTCAGCGTGGCGAGAAACTCGTCTTTGCTACGGTCCGCATACTTCAGCCTATGCTCGGCCTCTTTGCGCTCAGCTTTGTCGCTGGACGCCAATCCATTTGTAGATCGCTCCAGCGATGTGGAACATTGGCACGGCTCCCGGCCTCACGCATCGCAAGCCCGTTGCGCCGCGAGCCGATGAGACCTGCGCAAACCCGATCGCACCCCTGCTGTCACCGTAGCGCTGAAAACCGAGTGCCTTCTCGATCGCTACGCCCCGGCGCGCTGAAGAAGCCCGCAACTCTACGATGCTGAACGGCAGGCCAGGCGCCCTTGTCGCAGGAGCCGAAAGTCGTTATCTATCGCGCCTGGCCGAAAAGCCGCCGACTTCCGCTCTTGCTGGCTACCTTATTGCGAGTTCAGCGGCGGCAGCGCCGGCCCTCTTGCACGACGCGAGCGCCGCCACCCCATCCGTCGATGCAGCTTTACGCGCACGCCGCTTTCCACGGACTCCGCTCTTTCATAGTGCGTCTCGACTGCCTTCGCGAGATCCTGCAGATCGGGCTCGGCGATTTCATCGACCCGCGCGGGATGAGCGAAGCGCGGATTCGCATCCATCCATCGATACAGCGCCGGTATCACGCGTCGCATGGAACCCGAGTCGGTCGCCTGCTTCAATGCGCGCCACGCGGCGAACTCGCCTTCCGCGCGCTTCCTGCGCGCCGCGATCCACGCGCGCCGCACGCGCTCCCACGCCGCGCGCATGCGCGGATAGAACCACGCGCCCGCCACGATGCAAGCCAGCGCGATGCACGCATAAACCACGTCGCGCGCATTCAGGAAGATCACCGTATGCCGCGCGGCGCCGGCGAGCGCATCGGCGGGGATTTCCCATAGCGGCTTCTCGTGCGCCGCGCGCGCGGTGAAGTTCACGGCAGGCAGATGGATCGTTTCGCGCTGATGTGTGATCGTGTTCCACCATTCGATGTCGATGGGCGGCAGCGCGTAGCGTCCGCGCCTGTTCACGACATACGTGACCGTATCGGTGCGTTCGCCCGCGACGAGGCCGGTTCGATCCGCCGAGATATTGCGCGTCGCGGGCGGCTTCGCATAGCGCCGCAAGCCGTCGATCTCGCCGAACTGCACCGGCGCGATCAGCATCGACTCGGTCGCGTCCGCGTGTTGCGTGACGATGCGGGAGATCGTGCCGCCTACTTCGAGCTTGCCGTCCTGCGGCTCGATGCGCTGTGTCGCCGTGACGTTCGGCGCGGGAAAGAACGACGTCATGCCTTCGGCGCCGGCCGGCAGCGTCGCGGTGAATGTTTGCGGCGGTGTTTGCAGCGTGACCGGCGTGTCCGTGCCGCCGGTATGCAGCGTGATGCTGAGCGCGGGCACATCGAACGCACCCGACGCGCGCGGCACGATGCGATACACGCGGCTCACGCCGAACCATTGCACGCCGTCGATCGTCTCGTTGAGATTGAGCGCGTTGTCGTCGGGCAGCGTGACGAATGCGTCGTGGATCTCGAAGGTAGGCCAGTCGGGCGCGGCGGTGAACCAGCTCGTCGTGAGCGCATCGACGACGAGCTTGACCGCGCTGCCCGCGACCACCGGTCCGGCGGGTTCGAGATGCGCGCGCAGCATTGTGCGCGGGGCATCGTCGGCCCGGGCGAACGAGCACGCGATCAACAGACAGAGCATCGAGACGAAACAACGCATCATGGCCCGCCTCCGGCTTCCTGTGCGAAGCGCTGATGCAGGAATACCGCGGGCGAGGTGTTGAGATTGCGCATCCACGCCTCTTCCGACGGGCGCTGTCCCTGCACGAGCACTTGCTTGTCTTCCTTGCCCTTCTTCTTTTGCACGTCGATCTGATCCGGCTTCAGCGTCGTGGATTCGTCGCCCTCGTTCTTCTCGTCCTTGATGAGCTTCTGCATCAGTTCGCGGTTCGCGCGCGCATCGGCGAAATCGGCGCGGCGGGCGACCGCGTTGTCGTAGGCCCTCGACGCGCCTTCGTAATCTTTCAGATGCGCGAGCGTGTTGCCCGCATAAAAGTACGCCTCGGCCGTATTCATACGCGAGAAGGTTTCGAGCGCATCCGCATAGTCGCCCACGAGATATTGCGCGCGGCCTTTCCACATCGGATTGTCGAAGCGTTGCGCGGCGCGTTTGTAGTCGCCGTGCTCGAAGCGCCATCGGCCTTGCTGATCGTGCGTCGCGAAGAGATCGAGCCATTCGAACGATGCCGCGCGCGCAACGCCCGGCGTGCCAGTAGTTGCAAGCGCAACGATTATGACGGGCAGCCACTTCACCGTCCAGCCGCGCCTGAATCCATACAGCGCGAGCAGCAGCAACGGCAGAACGAGCCAGTAGCCCGTTTCCTTCCAGCGCGGCACGATCTTCGATTCCTGCGCCGCTTCGAGATAGACCTGCGCGCGCCGCTGCACCCATTCGATATCGTCGTCATCGGGACGCATGCTCGCGAGCGGAATCGACGCCGCCTGCGTGATCTTGCGGATAGCGGCTGCATCGAACGTGCCGGTGAGCGGATGGCCCGCGTCGTCCGTCGCGAGTTGGCCGTCGGCTTTGCGTATCGGCCCGCCGTTCTCCGTGCCCACCGCGAGCCATAGCAGCTGATGCTTCGACGCCTTCGCGATTCGCAGAAACGCGTCGGTGCCGCTTTCGTCGAAACCGTCGCTCATGAAGACGATCGTGCCAGCCGCTTCGTCCTTTTGCAGCATGCGTTCCGCAATCGCCAGACCGGCCGCCGCGTTCTTGCCGTCGCGCGGCATGAGCTCGGGCCCGAGCGCGGGCACATAAAGTTCGAGCATGGCCGGGTCTTCCGTCGGCGGCACGACGAGATGCCCGCTCGACGCGAACACGACGAGCCCCATGCGCGCGCCCTTTCTCGCCGTCGCGAGATCGAGCACCTTCTGCTTCGCACGCTCGATGCGCGTGGGCGCGATATCGGCCGCATCCATCGAACGCGCGAGTTCGAGCACGACGACGAGCGGCGCCTTGTCCTGATCGAACGGCGGGCGCTCCTGCTGCCATGTCGGTCCCGCCACCGATATCGCGCCGAGCGCGATCAGCGCGGATAGCGTATGCACGGGCTGCACGCGTCGTCGCGCATCGCCGCCGACGATCAGATGTTCGAGCAAATGCGGTGCGATGATATTGCGCCAACGCGCGCGCATATCGTTGCGCCGCAGCCAGACGAAGGGCAGCAGCACGGCGGGAATCAACAGTAAGAGCCATAGCGGCCGCAGAAAATGAAACGCGGTGAGGTCGATGGCCATGTCAGGCCTCCGCCTCGTCCGTCGCGCTCGCGTGGCGCGGCGCACGCAGCAGCGCGATGCAATACGCGAGGACGTGATACAACGCGAGGAGCGACACGGCCAGCGCAAGCGGCACCCAATAGAACTCGCGCTGCGGCCGGTAGATCTCGCGCTTGATCTTTTCAGGCGTCATCTTGTCGATCTCCGCATAGACGGCGGCGAGATCCTGCTCGCGGCCGAGTGCGCGAAAGGTGCTGCCGCCCGTCGTTTTCGCGATGCGCGCGAGCGCGTCGAGATCGACCTTGTCCTCGCCTTGCGTGCCCGGATCGCCGATGCCGATCGTATGCACGACGATGCCGTGCTGCTTCGCGATGCGCGCCGCCTGCTCGGGCGGAATCGCACTCGCGGTGTCGTTGCCGTCGGTGAGCAGCACGAGCACTTTCTCCTGCGTGGGCGTGTCCTCCATCAGCTTTACCGAAAGACCGATCGCATCGCCGATAGCCGTGCGCGGCCCCGCCATGCCGATGCGCATCGTGTCGAGCAGCATCAGCACGCTCTCGTGATCGAGCGTGAGCGGCGCCTGCGGATACGCGGCATCGCCGAACACGACGAGACCGATGCGGTCTTCCTTACGCTTCGCGATGAAATCCGCGACCACGCGTTTCACCGCGCTCAGGCGATCCATGCGCCCGTTGGTCGCGGTGTCGATGAAATCGCGCTCGCTCATCGACTGCGACAGATCGATCGCGAGCAGCAGATCGCGCGCGGGCATGTCGCGCGTGACCGGTGCTTCGACGAAGACGGGCCGCGCCGCCGCGATCAGCAACAGCACCCACAGGAAGGGCATCAGGAGGCGCTGCAGCCAGTTGCTGCGCAGACGCACACCGCCGGGCGCGGGCTTCTCGCCGGCGGCTTCGGCCATCTCCTGAAAGAAAGGCACCCGCACGGCCGACGCCGCCGTGCGATACGCGGGCACGAGCCACCACACGAGCGCGGGCAGCGGCGAGAGCACGAACATCCACGGAAACTCAAACTTCCACATGGTGATGACCGATCCACTCGCGCGCGGCGTCGATGAGCCTCTGCGCCTCTTGCTGCGTGATCTCCGCGAGACGCTCGCGCGGCGCATAACTTGCCATATAGAGCAGCGCGCCGCTTTCGTCGTCGAACGAGTCGTGTGTCTTCTTCAGATACGCGAGCCACGATGCCCCGCTCAACGATGCGACTTCGGCACGCGGCGCGGCCGCGAGCGCCGTGCGCTTGATGAGCGGCGCGATGTCGCCGAGCGCCGCCGGGCGCATGGCTTCATCGCCGAGTTGCGCTTCGATCCGCGCGAGTTCGGCCAGCGCCTCGCGGCGGTAACGCGCCTTCTCGTAACGGCGCCACGCGCGCCATGCAATAGCCAGTGCGATCACCACGAGCAGCACCGCGACGAACACCCAGCCGATGGTTTGCGGCACATAGGAAACCGGCGCGGGCAACGGCAACTCGCGCAGCGAATAGAGCGCGGCGGGCGTGTCGCGCGGAACGAGCGCGTCGCTCATAGGCCGCTTCTCAACGTATGACGCGGACGCTCGCCGAACAGTTTGCGCACCTGATCCACGACCGGCTCCGCCGTCGACAAAGCCATCAACGGCACGCCGCTCGCGCGCAGCAAGTCCGCGATCTCGGCAGCGCGTCCCTTGAAGAGACTCGCGAGCGGCGCGCGCACGCGTTCGTTCTCGACGCGCAATTCCACTTGCAGGCGCCCTTCGCTCACGACGAGCGCGCGAGGCTCGGGCATGCGTTGCCACATCGGGTCGAAGACGAGCGCGGCGATCACGTCGTTGTGCGCCGCGAGCTGGCGCAAGAGCTGTCGCGTGCGTTCATCGGCGCCGGCAAAATCGCTCATGATGCACACGAGAAAATCATGGCCCGAGATCTGCAGCACGCCTTCGAGCGCGGCGTTCAGTTGGGCGTAGTTCGTGCGCGCGGCGCTGTCGGCGGCGAGCGCGCGGTTCATGCGCCCGATCGCGCCGAACAGCATCTCAATGCGCGTCCTGCTGCGCAAAGGCCTCACGCGCACGAGTTCATCGTCGCCGAAGACGACGCCGCCCACGCGATCGCCCGCGGCGAAGCCCATCCATACGGCGAGCGCGGCGGCTTCGGCGGCGACGACCGACTTGAACGCGTGATTCGATCCGAAGAACATGCTCATGCGCTGATCCACCACCACGAGCAACGGACGGTCGCGCTCCTCGGTGTACACGCGCACATGCGGCTTGCCGGTGCGCAGGCTCACGCGCCAGTCGAGGTGACGGATATCGTCGCCCGGAAGATAGCCGCGCAATTCCTCGAAGTTCATGCCGCGTCCGCGCATGCGTGACGCATGCCGCCCCGACAGAATGCTCGACACCGGCGCGGGCGCGAGAAAGCTCAGGCCGCGCGCGCGCAATTCGAGGCGCGCGAGATGCGCGGCATCGACATACACGGTTCCGATCGGATCCTCCGCGCTCGCCGTCATCGACAACGTTCCTCCGGAATTACGCAGGCACGGCCACTTTCTCCACCAGCCGGTCGATCACTTTGTCCGCGCTGACGTTGTCCGCGTTCGCGTCGTACGACAGCAACAGACGATGACGCAACACGGGATGAATCACCGCGCGCACGTCGTCGGGCGTGACGAACTCGCGCGCATCGAGCCACGCATGCACGCGGCTCGCGCGGTCCAGCCCGATCGCGCCGCGCGGACTTGCGCCCACGTCAATCCACTTGCCGAGATCGGCATCGATCGTTTCGCCGTGCCGCGTCGCATTCACGAGCGAGACGACGTAATCGTCGATGGCGGGCGCCACGCTCACGCGCCGCGCCGCCGCGCGCGCCGCGAAGATGTCTTCCTGCGAGAGCATGTCGAAACGCGACGTCTCGCCCTCGCTCTCACGCCGCAGCATGCGCAGCATCTCGCACTCGCTTTGCGGCGACGGATACGTGATCAGCACCTTCAGAAGGAAACGGTCCATCTGCGCTTCGGGCAGCGGGTACGTTCCCTCTTGTTCGATGGGATTTTGCGTCGCCATCACAAGGAAGAGATCGGGCATTGCATGGGTCTTGCCGGATACCGAGATCTGCCGTTCTTCCATCGCTTCGAGCAAGGCGGACTGCACCTTCGCGGGCGCGCGGTTGATTTCGTCGGCGAGGATCAGATTGCCGAAGATTGGGCCGGGCTGAAACGTGAGCGCGCGTTCCGTGCCCGACTGCAGCAGCGTTTCGCCGCCGGTGATGTCCGAAGGCAGCAGGTCGGGCGTGAACTGGATGCGCTTCATCGTGGCGGCGAGGCGCGCGGCGATGGCCTTCACGGTGCGCGTCTTCGCGAGGCCCGGCAGACTTTCGAGCAGCACATGGCCATCGGCGAGCAGTGCGATCATGATCTGCCGCACGACGGCTTCCTGTCCCACGACCGCTTGCCCGATGCTCGCTTCGAAACGCCGGATGGTATCGCGCATGACTGGCTCGTTCCCGATGGTTGGTCCATCTCGTGCAGCGGCCCGTCGCGTTCGACGCCCGCGTGAGCGACAAGTTACTGGAGCCGGGCGCTTTCGTCAAAACATCGCGTCGCTTCTTATTTTGGAATTTTCTGCGAGTTGAGATGCAGGTCGGCGGGCATTTGTGCCTGCGTGACATCGCTTAAAAAAAGATTGAATTCGGGTATGCGTTCGTATATTGGTGGAGCCGGCTATCGTCGAAACAGTGGTCGATGCGCGAGCGGAGTAACGCACATGGCGGACAGATCCACTAAGCGGAAACCGGCGGCACGCGAAGCAGACGCAGGGCGCGCACCATCACTGTTACCGGCTGCTCGTGGCGCACGCACGCGCCGCATGGCGCTCTGGGCCGTGCTGCTGCTTCTGTGCCCTGCGCTCGTCGGCTATGCCGTGGGCTGGGCCATGACCGAACACGCCAAGCCACAGGTTCGCATCGTGCTTGGCGACGGCGTGCACGGTCCGCAAGGCATGGCATGGGTGCCGGGCGGCGAATTCCTGATGGGCAGCGACAGCACACTCGCCCAACCGAACGAGCGTCCCGCGCACAAGGCGCGGGTGCACGGCTTCTGGATGGACGAGCATCACGTAACCAACGCGGAGTTCCGCAGGTTTGTCCAGGCGACTGGTTACGTCACCACCGCCGAAAAGAAGCCCGACTGGGACACCCTCAAGGTGCAACTGCCGCGCGGCACGCCGCGCCCGCCCGACAGCGCACTCGTGGCCGGCGCGATGGTGTTCGTCGGCACGAAGGAACAGGTCTCGCTGCAGGACTACTCGCGCTGGTGGCGCTTCGTGCCCGGCGCGGACTGGCGGCATCCGACCGGACCGTCCAGCAATATTGACGGCAAGGACGATCACCCGGTCGTGCAGGTCTCGTATGAAGACGCCGAAACCTACGCGAAGTGGGCCGGCAAGCGTCTGCCGACCGAAGCCGAATGGGAGTTCGCCGCGCGCGGCGGTCTCGATCAGGCCACGTATGCATGGGGCAATCAGTTCACGCCCGAAGGCAAGCAGATGGCCAACGTCTGGCAAGGCCAGCAGCAGCAGGCCTTTCCCGTGGTCAACGCCAAGGCCGGCGGCGCGGCGGGCACGAGTTCCGTGGGCAGCTTCCCCGCGAATGGCTACGGCCTCTCCGACATGACCGGCAACGCATGGCAATGGACCGCCGACTGGTATCGTGCGGACCAGTTCAGGCGCGAGGCGTCCATCGGCGGCGTGGTCGACGAACCGAAAGGCCCGTCCGAGTCGTGGGACCCGGCCGATCCCGGCGTGCCCGTGCAGGCGCCCAAGCGCGTCACGCGCGGCGGCTCGTTCCTGTGCAACGAAGCCTATTGCCTGAGCTATCGCCCGAGCGCGCGGCGCGGCACCGATCCGTATAACAGCATGTCGCATCTGGGGTTCCGGCTCGTGATGGACAAGGACACTTGGGATCGGACGCATGGCCAGCCGACATCGATCAATACGGCAGCGCGCTGAGCGTCTGCTCGCATTCGCAGCGACGCTGCTCGCCGCGCTGGTCATCGCCGGTTGCGCGAGCCGCGGCGACACCGCGAGCGTCGCGCCCGCGCAGAGCGCGCAGACCCAGCCCGCCGCGACCACGGTCCTGCCGTCGTGGCGCGAAGGCCCCGCGCGCGAAGCGATCATCAAGTTCGTCGACGGCGTGACCCGCGAAGGCTCGCCTTCTTACGTGCCGCCCGCCGAACGCATCGCGGTCTTCGACAACGACGGCACCTTATGGAGCGAGCAGCCGCTCTACTTCCAGTTCGTGTTCATGCTGGAAGAAGTGAAGACGGTCGCGCCGAAACATCCCGAGTGGCGCAACAATCCGGCGTTTCGTGCACTCGCCGCGCACGATCAGGCGGCGATCGCGGCCCAGCAGAAAGAAGTGATGAAGCTCGTCGCGATCGCGAACAGCGGCATGACGGTCGATGAATACGACAGCGCGATCCGCGCATGGCTCGCGACGGCGAAGCATCCGAAGTTCCAGCGGCCCTACACCGAGCTCGTCTATCAGCCGCAGCTCGAATTGCTCGCGTATCTGCGCGCGAACGGCTTCAAGACGTTCATCGTGTCGGGCGGGACGGTCGAATTCATGCGCGTGTTCGCCGAGCGCGTCTACGGCATTCCACCCGAGCAAGTGGTGGGATCAAGCCAGGTCGTGAAGTATGAAATGCACGACGGCAAGCTCGCGCTCGTGCGCGAGCCGAAGATCGATTTCGTCGATGACGGTCCGGGCAAGCCCGTCGGCATCTATCGCAACATCGGGCGCAGGCCGATCCTCGCTTTCGGCAACTCGGACGGCGATCTGCAGATGCTGCAATACACCGCCGAACAAACGCGGCCGCATCTTGCGCTCATCGTGCATCACGACGACGCTACGCGCGAGTTCGCGTACGACCGGCAATCGAAGGTCGGCAAGCTTGATAGAGCCTGGGACGAAGCACTTGCGAAGGGTTGGATCGTCGTGAGCATGAAGGACGACTGGAACGCGATTTATCCGCCGGGACAGTAGTTTGCATCGCCATTGGAGAACAACGATGACAAAACTGAAGCTTCGACGCATGCGCTATCTCGCCGGGGCGCTCGCTGCGATCGCGGCGTTAAGCGTGCTGATCGTCCCGCCGATGATCTCGACGGCGCAAACGCAAAACACCGCGAAGCCCGCCGCGCCCGCGAAACCCGCCGCGCAGAACAACGCCAAGCCCGCCGACAACCAGAATCAGAACCAGAACTCGAAGAAGCCAAACATCCTCGTGATCTTCGGCGACGACATCGGGCAGACCAACATCAGCGCGTATAGCAAGGGCGTGGTCGGCTATGAGACGCCAAACATCGACCGCATCGCCAGCGAAGGAATGCTCTTTACCGATTACTACGCGGAGAACAGTTGCACGGCGGGCCGCTCGACCTTCATCACCGGCGAAGTGACGCTGCGCACGGGCCTGTCGAAGGTCGGCGTTCCGGGCGCGCCGGTCGGGTTGCAGGCGTCGAACATCACGATCGCGCAGGCGTTGAAGCCGCTCGGCTATGCGACCGGCCAGTTCGGCAAGAACCATCTCGGTGATCGCAACGAGTATCTGCCGACCGCACACGGTTTCGACGAGTTCTTCGGCAATCTGTACCACCTGAACGCGGAAGAGGAGCCGGAACGTCCCTACTATCCGAAGAACGATCAGGCATGGGTGAAGGCCAACGCCCCGCGCGGCGTGATCCATTCGTTCGCGGACGGCAAGGTCCAGGACACGGGCCCGCTCAACACCAAGCGCATGGAGACGATCGACGACGAAACCACGCAGGCCGCGATCGACTTCATGAACAAGCAGGCGAAGGCAGACAAGCCGTTCTTCGTGTGGATGAACACGACGCGCATGCACCTCTTCACGCACGTGCGTCCTTCGATGCAGGGTCAGAGTGGCATGCCGGGCAACGAATATGCAGACGGCATGATCGAGCACGACGGCGACGTGGGCAAGCTGCTAAAGGCGCTGGACGATCTGAAGATCACCGACAACACGATCGTCGTCTACACGACGGACAACGGGCCGAACCAGTTCTCATGGCCCGATGCCGCGACCACACCGTTCCGCAGCGAAAAAGACACCAACTGGGAAGGCGCGTTCCGCGTGCCCGCGATGGTCCGATGGCCGGGGCACATCAAACCGGCGAGCGTCTCGCGGCAGATGATGTCAGGGCTCGACTGGTTCCCGACGCTACTGGCCGCCGCGGGCGATACGAATATCGGCGACCGTCTGCTGAAGGGCGCATCGATCGGCGGCAAGACCTTCAAGAACCACCTGGACGGCTATAACTTCCTGCCCTATCTGACGGGACAGGCGAAGGAAGGGCCGCGCCACGAGTTCTACTATTTCAACGACGATGGCGTGCTCGTCGCGATGCGCTATAACGACTGGAAGTTCGTCTTCTGCGAACAGCGCGAGCCGGGCGGCTTCGTGGTGTGGGCGAATCCGTTCACCTGCCTGCGCGTGCCGAAGATGTTCAACCTGCGCATGGATCCGTATGAACGCGCGGACATCGTCTCCAACCAGTACTACGACTGGACGACGAAGAACGCTTATTTTATCTCGTACGCGTCGTCGAAAGTCGCACCGTTCCTCGCGACGTTCAAGGACTATCCGCCGAGCCAGCGGCCGGCCAGCTTCAGCATCGACCAGATGACCGAAGCGCTGATGAAGAACCTCGGCAGCACCGGCAAGTAAGCATCATTCGTTCGACGGCCACGCCCGCTGCATCGCAAGACGCAGCGGGCTTTTTTGCAAGGACGCACTCACACGATGAGCCATCTCAGCGCCGACCATCCGAAATCGAACCGACGCGCCGCGGCCAGCGAGACGCGCCGCGCGCATACGGATGACACGCCCGTCGCGCAACGCACCACCGTGCCCGCGCTGCTGCTGTTCGCGTCCGGCATGGCCGCGCTCATCTATCAGGTGTTGTGGGTGAAGCAGCTCACGCTAGTCGTGGGCATCGAGGTGCAGGCGATCACTATCGCGATTGGCGCGTTCTTCGCGGGCCTCGCCATCGGCGGATGGTGCTTCGGCAAGCTCGCCGATCGCGTCGCGCGGCCCTTCCTGCTGTATGCCGCGCTGGAGATCGCCGCGTTGCTGCTCGGGATCGGCGCGACGCATGCGCTCGCGCACAGCGCCGCATCGTTCGCCACGTTGCAGGCGAGCGCGGGCCCGCTCGCGTGGGCGCTGCCCTTCGCGCTCGTCGGGCTGCCCGCCATCGCGATGGGCGGCACGGTGCCCGTGCTCACGCGCGCGCTAGCGCCCTCGCGGCGCGGCGTGGGCGGCACGGGCGGACGGCTCTATGCGGCCAACACCGCAGGCGCGATCACCGGCGCGCTGCTACCCGCGTTTCTGCTGATTCCACTGCTGGGCGTGCAAGGAAGCGCGCTGGCCGCCGCCGGACTGAACGCCGTCGCGGCGCTCGGCGCGATGGCGATCGCGCGTCACGCGCCACCGTCGCTCGCCGCCGATGCGCCGAACGCGCATAGCCCCGCCGACGCCGGCCGCGCGCGCGTCGCGGTCGCGCTGTATGCGGTCGCGGGCGGGATCGCGCTCGGCTATGAGATTGTGTGGTCACAGGCCATCGCGCAGTTCATCAGCACGCGCAGCTTCGCGTTTTCCATCGTGCTCGCGACCTATTTGCTCGGGCTCGCGCTCGGCAGCGCGATCGCGGCGCGCTGGGTCGACCGCGTGCGCGATCCGTGGAGCGCCTTCGGCGTGCTGATTGGCCTGGCGGGGCTCGCCGCGCTCGGCGGCGTCGCGGGCGCGGGCGGCTGGCTCACGGCGGCGCAACGGCATGCATCCGCGCTCGCGCTCGCCGCGACCGGCAATCTGCTCACATCGATGTGCGCGAGCTTCGCGGTGGCCGCCTCCGCGATCGTCCTCGTGCCGACGCTCCTGCTCGGCGCCGCGTTCCCCTTTGCATTGCGCATGGTCGCGAACGGCCACGCGGACCGCGCGAAGTCCGGCATCGGCGCGGATGTCGGGCGCGTGCTCGCGCTCAATACGGCCGGCGGCATCGCGGGCACGCTGTTCGCGGGCTTCGAGCTCGTGCCCTCGCTCGGGCTCATTCGCTCGCTGGGCGTGCTCGCGGTGGCGGCGGCGCTCATCGGTCTGTCGGCGGCGTTGAGCGGGAATGCGGCGCGGCGGGCGGGCATCGTCGCGTGCGCGTCGATTGCGGCGCTCTCGGTGATCGTCGCGATCGTCACGCCCGCCGACCGGCTCGGCGCGTTGCTCGCGAAGGCGCATGGCGGCAGCCTCGCGTACTACGAGGAAAGCGCGGGCGGCACGGTCGCCGTGCTCGAACGGGGCGACGGGCCGCAGCGCTTTCGCCGGCTCTACATTCAGGGCGTCTCGAATTCCGGCGATGCCATGACCTCGCGCCGCTACATGCGCCTGCAGGCGCTAGCGCCGCTGATGGCGCACACGGGCACGCCGCGCTCGGCGCTCGTGATCGGGCTCGGCACGGGCATCACGGGCGGCGCGCTGCTCACCTGGCCGACGCTCGAAAAGCGCGTCGTTGCGGAGTTGCTGCCTTCGGTCGTGCGCGCGTCAGCGCGTTTCGACGGCAACTTCGGCATGAGCGCCGATCCGCGCATCGATCTACGCGTCGCGGATGGCCGCCGCGAGCTCCTTGCGCGCAGCGAGCACTACGATCTCGTCACGCTGGAGCCGCCGCCGCCGTCCGCCGCGGGCGTCGTCAATCTGTACTCGACGGACTTCTATCGCCTCGCGGCGGCGCGGCTGAACGAGGGCGGCATCGTCGCGCAATGGCTGCCGCTCGCGACGCAGAACGAGGATCAGACGCGCTCGCTCATCCAGAGCTTCCTCCGCGTGTTTCCGCATGCGGCGCTATGGACGACCGAGTTTCACGAAATGATGCTCGTCGGTTCGATGCTGCCGATGCCGCTCGACGTGCCGCGCCTGCGCGCGCGTTTCGCGCAGCCCGATGTCGCACGCGCACTGCGCGAGGTCGGCATCGCGTCGCCCGAAGCGTTCGCGGCGACGTGGGTCGCGGACCGCTCCGCGCTCGCCTATTACGCGGAAGACGCGCGTCCCGTCACCGACGACGATCCGAGTATCGAATACGCGCCGTGGGTGCGTCGCGGCGATTTCCCCGTCACGCTCGCGCGTTTGCTCGCGCTGCAGAGCGAGCCGCCGCTGACCCGCGCCGACGCCGCGTTCACCGACACGCTCGCCGCCGAGCGCCGCACGCTGCATACGTTCTACCGCGCGGGACTCGACGCGTATCGCGGGGACCGCGATGCGTGGACGCGCGACATCGGCGCGGTGATGCAGGCGGATCGCACGAATCCGTACTATCGCTGGGTGATCGGCACACCGGACTAGAACACGAGCGTGGCCGTCGCCATGATGGTCTTCGTGCTCTTCAGCCGGTTCGTGCTCGTGACCGAAGGCACCCAGCGCAGGCTCGCGGAGAGCGGCCGCTTGCCGTCGAGCTTGGTGTCATAAGTGACGATAGGACCGACCGTGAAGTCGTGCCCGACGAAACCGTCGAGACGGTCGGCGGTCGGGCCGGTATCGTGCCCGAGCTGCTGCACCGTACCCATCACGACGCCCATGCCGACGCCGTTCACGAACTTCTTCAGGGCCATCACGTCGAGCGTGAACAAGGGCGCGTTCTGATAATTGGTCGCCGTGTTCTTCGTATAGAACTGAAAGCCCATCACCGCATCGAACTCGAGGCCGTATTTAGGCACGAGCTTCGTGTAGGCGATCTGTGGCACGAAGGTCCAGTTGTTCAGGCTCGGATTGGCGAGGGCATTCGCTTCGTACTGGCCCGTCGGCGCCCAGACGTTGAACGACAGCGCGATGTGATCAGTCGCCGAGAAATGGTAGCCCGCCTCGATCGGCGTGAGGAGCATGTCGTACAGATTCGACGTGCGGTCGCTCGTCGTTCTGTTGAGCTGGCCGACGGCGAAGGTGCCGGTCACCTTCTCCCAGATGTACGGCAGCGTGATGCCCGAGGCGAACGACCAGCCGCCGTAGCTGCCCCATACTTTAAGCAGGCTCGCGAGCGTGAGCGACAATTCGCCGTTCAGGCCGAGTGAACTCTGGCCCGCGATCGGCACCTGACGGCCGCCGGTGATCGAACCGTCGAGGTAGATCGTTTGCAGGTTCGCGATCCACATCGGCTCCGTCGGCACGATGCCCACGCCCGAGAGCACGCTCGTGCCCGCGACGGGACGTCCGAGCGCGCCTTCCGTCGCCGACGCGCTGCCTGCGCAGAGTATCGATACCGCTGCCAATACCGCCTTCTGCAAGCGCCTCTTCGAGCGATGCTGTCGTGCATTCATCCGCGCTCTCATGAATTGGCCTCCATCCGCTTTCAGTCTGCATCCGCCTGGAGCGATTACCGCCTACAGCAATATTGGAATTTATCGGCTTTGTAAAGACGCGCCTTGAAGTGTTGCTGTGATCGACGTCTCCCCATGTTGAAGGTCTGTACACCCCCCACACCGCCCAGCGCGACATAGGAAAACGAACACGCAAGCAGCCTGTATGGTTTCCCACGTCCATCGCCGCACGCGGCATGCGACGGCGTCGCGGGATGATGAAGGGATAAATCCACGCGCTGCTCATGTTTCATGTCTCCGCAGGCAAGGCAAACCTCAATGCGCAAGCAAAAGCCGACAGCCAAGCGCCAAAACGAGCGCTGGAACCATGACAACAAACCCGACCTTCAGAAACTGCATGAAGCTCACTTCCTCGCCTTCCCGACGAATCGACGACAGCCAGAGGATCGTCGCGAGCGAGCCGGTGATCGAAAGATTCGGTCCGAGGTCCACGCCGATCAACAGCGCATCGATGACGCGCTCCGGACTGTGCGCCTGCAAGGCCGTCGCGCTGGCGATGAGTCCGGCGGGCAGGTTATTGATCGCGTTGCTTCCGAACGCGATGACGAGACCCGATACCGCGGCCGTCATCGGTTGATTCTGCTGGCTTGCCTGCCCCAGAAACGCCGAGAGTTCGCGTATGACGCCCGTATGATCGAGCACCTCGACGAGTACGAAAAGCCCCGCGACGAGCGGCAACACGCTCCACGAGATTTCGCTGACAAGTTCGACGGGAGACTGGCGCTCCTTGATCAACACGACCGATGCCGTGACGATGCCAAGAACGGCAGTAGGCAGACCGAGTTGCAGATCGAACGCGGAAACGACCAGAAGCGCAATCGCCGTCACGCCCATGCTCGCCAGCGTGAGCTTGCCGTTCGTGCTGAGCGGTTCAACCGGCAGATCGCGCGCGCACGCACCGCTCAGATTCGCGCGCTGAGTCCAGCGCAACATGACGAACGTAGCGATGATCGACAACGCCGATGGCAACGCAAAGCGCGCCACCCACAAACCGAGCGCGGGCGTGTGGTTCGCATAGAGCACGAGGTTCGCCGGATTCGAGATCGGCAGGACGAAGCTCGCCGCATTGGCAATGAACGCGCATACGTACAGCAAGGGAAGCGGCTTCGTATTCGCCTTCCTTGCAGCAGCGAACACCGCAGGCGTGAGAACGACGGCGGCCGCGTCGTTCGACAGAAACGTCGTCACCACCACGCCCACAAGATAGACGAGCAGGAACAACCTGCGCGGCGAACCCTTAGCGCAATTGACGGCATGTACCGCCACCCAGTCGAACAAGCCTTCACGGCGTCCGAGTTCCGAAAGCAGCATCATGCCGATGAGAAACAGATAAACATCCGTACCCTTGCCAATCGCCTGCCAGGCAAGCTGCGCGGGAATCAACCCGAGCACGACGAGGATGATTGCGCCGGCCACGGCCCAGATCGCTTCGGGCCAGCGGAACGGCCGCAGGATCACACCGGCAGTCGCGGCGAACGCGATGCCCCATGAAAGAAAAATCGGATTCATGTCGTCAGAGGAGCGTCGTGAGTCACGTCGCGGCCAAGACCGCACGCTTTTTTAAGCGTCGTGCCGAAGAGGAGCCACAGCGCGAGCGATCCCGTCGATACACCGCCGAGCACGAGAAAGGCGCTCGCATAACCGAAGTGTTGAGCGAGCATGCCACCCAGCGCCGGGCTCAGCGCCGCGCCCGCGCCTTGCACCGTCATGACCACGCCCTGACCGACATTCACCCGTCCCGTCCCTTGCAGCAGTCGCACCACCAACGCAGGCACCGCGACGCTCTGCAAACCCGCGCCGATGCCATCGAGCGCCTGAACCGGCCACACGCCCCAGGCGGTGATGAACATCGCGGCAATCATGCCGCGCAACGGCAGCGCGAAGAACGTGATCAGGATCACGCCCCAGTAGCCGATTCGCTGAATGAGGCGGTTCGCGAAGCATGCCGCGACGACCATCACGAGTTGCGCGACGACGATCGTCTGCGCGGTAAAGGCGCTCGGATCGCCCTGATGCGCTGCAACGACTGCGAGGCCATAAAGCGGCAGCATCGCCGCATTGCCGAGATGAAACATCGCGAGCGACGCGGCGAGCAGCAGCAAGGGCCGGCACGTCAACAAGACGCGAAAGCCGCTCGCATGCTCATGCTCAGGATCCGACGCTCCCGAGCCCCCAAGCCCCCGCGCGCTGTCATGATCGATCGCATCGCGGCGGATGAGCAGCGTCGAGATGACCATCAGAACGGCGAACACACCGGCCAATCCGAACACCGCACCGAATCCGTATCGCCAGCCGAGCCAGCCCGACAGCGCCGCGCCAACCACATTGCCCGCGTGATTCGCCACCTGATTACGCCCGAACTGCCGGTCGAAACCTTTCTCGCGCACGATGCCCAAGGTCACGCCGGCCACCGCCGGCCCAAGCGCCGCCCCCGTCACGGCCGTGAAGATCTGCGACGCCGCCACCATCCAGTAACTGTGCGATACCCACAGCACGAGCGACGCAAGCGTCGTCATCACACCCGCGATGACGATGATGCCGCGCTTGTGATGCGTGGCATCGACCAGCGCACCTGCCGGAGAAGTCGCGAGCATGCCCGCGATGCCGCCCAGCGTCATGACCGTGCCGATCGCCTCGGGAAGCCAGCCATGCGCCTGAAGAAAGACGCCAAGGAACGGCCCGATGCCCGCCTGAACATCGGCCATGAAGAAGTTCAGTCCTTCGAGCGCGTAGCGGGGATTCATGGCTCACCAATGACGTCCGTTCTTGTTGGGCCCGAACTGCGAGCCGACGATGCCGTGTTCCGGCCAGGGTTCGACAGCGTGCGCATCGGTGCCGAGCGCCGAGTGATGCCTGATGTGCCGGTCCGCGCGGCCCACTGCCGGAAGCGCGATGGAATCCTCGCCGCTGCGCCCGTCAGCCGTGCGGGCAGTCACCGTCAAAGGCAGCCGATAGCTTGCGGTGACAGCAGGCAGATGCGCCTGCCAGATCCCGGCTTCATCGGCGCGCGGAGAAAACTCGATGGGAATGCCTTCGAGACTTCCTGTGACGGACACGATCTCGTCATCCGACACCAGCACGCGCACGCAATGTTCGCCGGTGGAGCGCGGCGCCGAGCGGCTGCGATGCAGCCGCCAATCGGACGGACGCGTAATCATGACGAACGGCCAAGCGGCATCCAGCGCTCGAAACTTCCAGCTCACGACGCCGCCGTCGACTGCCGCCACCGAAAACCCCGGGCGACCGTCGTCTTCCTCGATCTGCCCCGTGGAACGAGTCGCCGCGTAAACCACCCAGCCGTCGTTGAGCAACTCGTTGTAGTGCGTGTGACCGGTGTCGACCATGGCGACATTGGCGCGTGCAAACGCGTACGCCAATGCGTGCCCATCGGCGATATCGCCGGGATAGGCGTGCATGAACACGACCGGCGGTTCAAGGTCCTGCGCGGACGAAGCGAGTTCCGCTTCGAGCCACACAACGTCCGCGCTCGACAGCCTGAAATCCGCACCCCCGCACCCGGCCGAGATGACATCCAGGAAGAGGCATCGATGGCCGTTCACGAGGCGCGACATCGGCAACGGCGCATTGGCGAAGGCGTTGAACGCGTCCAGGTTGCCAGGCTCGTAGTCGTGATCGCCGGGAATGGCATGGAGCGGCGGCTTCAGTTTCGACACTTCAGCGAAGATGCGATGAAACTGCTCGGGCGTTCCGTTATTGGCGTTGTCGCCCGGCAGGAAGGCGAAGTCGACACGGCCGGCCAAGTGTCGATTGACCTGCTGGATCATCGACTTCAGATGGTCGAGGCTTTCATAGCGGTCATCGTTCGACGCATGAAGGTCGCCGAAATGCACCCAGCTCAACATCGCACATGCTCCTTGAATGTGGTGCGGCCTTGTCAGTCGGCTTGGGGTGCATCGACGAGTGCGGCAATTTCATCGACCTCGATCGTGCGCCCGTGCCGGTTCTTCACGCCATGCCCCCAAGCGTGAACGTGCGCGCCCGGCATCAGATAGGAGGCCAGTTCGGCGGCGGCATGAGGCGGCATGCGCAACGATGTGCCGTCGTCCAGCAGCGCCCCGCGCAATTCGCCTTTCGGACCGAACAGCGACAGCGCCACTTCGCCGGATGCGTCCATCGGTTTGCGTTCGACGTCGGGCTTGTGATGCGGCTTGCCGTCGTGATGCGGGCCTTCGTCGAGAATCACGACGCCGCTTTTAGTGGTCAGCGAGACGGCGGCGAGCATGTCGGCATCGCGAGGCTTGACGCCGCGTACGCGTATGGAGTCGCCGAGCGCAACGTGACGCGCGAGTTGTTTTGACAGATGCGGAGGAACGTGAACCTGACGCGAGCCGACGACGAGGCCGTCGACTTCACCATGCGGGTTCAATAAAAAGCGTGTGACCTTGCCGCGGGTTTCAGGAAGGCTCGTGGGGTCGATCCAATGCATGTTCATGATCCTTTATGTTGTGGTTGCGTGGCTTCAGGGCATCGGCGCGTTGCGGTCGTAGAGCGGAGTCAGCTTGCCCGGCGAGCCAAAGGCTGTTGCCTGAAGCGCGGTGCCGTATTGATTCTTCGTGCCATAGCCTTGCGCCGATACCGTCGCGCCTGTACGCACCAGCGCCGCGAACTGTTGAGCCACGGGCGGCGTGAGCTTGATGACCGTGCCGTCGGAGAGGATCACGCCGTCGGGTTCGCCGCGCGGCGCGGTCGTGATGTGCGCCACCTGTCCTTGCGCGCTCAGCGGCGAGAGTCCCGCGCCGCGCGCCGCGCGTGGCAGCGGCGGGTCGCCGCGCATCGGCGGTTCGTCGATGACTTGCCGGCCCGTCTGCGTGTCGGTGATGCGCTGGGCCGCGAAGCTGCCGCCTTCCTCGCGCCTTCCGCTCACTTGCACGGAATCGCCGCGACGCACCGCCGAGGTCAGTTGCGCGCTCATATGCGGAGGAAAGCGCACGAGAACGCCGTCGTCGGTCATGAAGCCATCGACATCGCCATCCGGATTCGTCAGGAAGCGCGCGACCGTGCCTTGCGTGGTCGCCATGGAAGCCGCATCGGCGAGCGGAGGCGGCGGAGGCATCGGCGCTCCGGCGACGGGCGGCGGAGGCGCATCCGGCCCGACAGGCGGAGGGTTCGGCGTTGCAGCGGGTTGTGCAGCGCAGCCGGCGCTCGCCGCGAGCAAGGCCGAGAGCACAGCGATTCGCAAGTTCGGGTACAGGGTCGATGGCATGATTCACTCCTTTCGCGTAGCGAGGAATCATTTGCAAGGGCCATGCCATTCGGAAAACGCCGCTGGCTCAAGGCGTTGCGCGATCGAGCCGTGAGGAAGTGTCAAGGAACCCGACAGCACGTGTCCGGTTCTTTGACGCTCTAGGCCGAAGCCTCCGACATGCCCAGCGCCGCCATGCGCGTATAGAGCGACTGGCGGCTGATGCCGAGCCGCCGCGCCGCCTCTGCGCGATTGCCGCCCGACGCCGACAGCGCATGAACGATCAGCGCGCGCTCCAGTTGCGCCACTGCTTGCGGCAGCGGAAGGTCGAGCAGCGCAGCAGGAATCGCGTCATCCTCTCCGTCTCGGGTCGCGATCAGAAACGCGAAGTCTTCACGCGTCAGCACCGGTCCGGGCGCAAGCGCGCTGGCCCGTTCGATCGCATTGGCCAGTTCCCGCACGTTGCCCGGCCACGCAAACGTGGCGAGCAGGCGCTGGGCATCGGCGGAAAGATGCTTGCGCGCGACATCAGTCGATGCGCCCGCCAGGAAATGCTCGGCAAGCGGCAGGATATCGGCGACGCGCTCGCGCAGCGGCGGCATATGCAACGGAATCACGTTCAGCCGGAACAGCAGGTCCTGCCGGAACGCGCCCGTCTCGACCATCGCGGCGAGATTGCGATGCGTGGCGGCGACCACGCGCACATCGACCGTTACGATCCGGTTGGTGCCCAACGGCGTCACTTGCCGCTCCTGAAGCACGCGCAGGAGTTTGGCCTGCATGGACAGCGGCATGTCGCCGATTTCATCGAGAAACAGCGTGCCGCCATGCGCCTCTTCGATGCGTCCTCGCCGGTCGCTGTGCGCGCCGGTGAACGCGCCCTTGCCGTGCCCGAAGAGTTCGCTTTCGAGCAGGTCGTCGGGAATGGCCGCGCAGTTCACCGCGACGAACGGACCGCTCGCCCGCGCCGAAGCACGGTGCAGCACGCGTGCCGCGATCTCCTTGCCGGTGCCCGTTTCGCCGGTGATCAGCACGGTCGAATGGCCACTCGCCGCGCGGCCGAGGCGCTTCTGCACCTCACGCATGGCCTCGCTCACGCCGAGGAGTTGCGGCTCATCGGAGCGTGCCTCGTCGGCGAACACGGTCGCGGCAGGCGTCTCGACCCGCGCCGACAGAATGCGTTTCAGCAGCGCGGCAATCTCGTCGCGTCCAACCGGCTTGGTGAGGTGCTCGAACGCGCCGAGCCGCATCGCGCCGATGGTGTTGTCGCTGGTGGCGTGCGCGGTGAGCATCACGACCGGCACGGTCTGTAGCCCCGGCGTGTTGCGCAGCTTCTCCAGCACGACGAGGCCGTCCGCGCCCGGCAAGCGGAAATCGAGAAAGATGCAGTCGGGCGCGGGACGCCCGCGCAACTGCGCGAACGCGTCGTCGCCGGAACGCGCCTCGGACGCCGCGTAGCCCAGGTCCTGCACGGTTTCCGCGAGGCCTTCGCGGAACGCGTCGTCGTCGTCGATGATCAGGATGGTCGCCATGGCAAGTCGATCACAAAGCGTGTCACGTTCGAATCTTCCGCAAGCCAGGCGCGGCCGCCATGCGCCGACGCGATCTCACGCACGACGGCGAGACCAAGGCCCGATCCGTCAGGACGGCCCGTCACGAACGGTTCGAAGATCCGCTCCCGTTCGGCGGGGCTGACGCCGGGACCATTATCGATGACTTCGAGCCTGAGCCGTTCACTTCCTTCCGCCACGGTCCGGTACGCGCGAACCATCACATTCGATCCCGTCGGCGTATGCCTGAGCGCGTTCACGAGCAGATTGTCGAGCGCACGCGCCAATTGCGCGGGATCGAACACCGGCTGCGTCGAGCCTGGCGCGACATCGGCGCCGAGCGTGACATGCCTGCTTTCCGCGTGCGATTCGTGCGTGTGAACGATATCGTCGAGCCATGCGCGCAGATCGACTTCACGGGCGTGGACCGTCACCGATTGCGTCAGAGCCAGCAGGCTCGTCACCTGCAATTCGATGCGTCCCACTTGCTCGATGATCGTCTTCAACGCGGCTTCCCGACGTGCGCCGTCGCCGGCCAGCGCGTTCTCGGCCTTGAGCCGCATCGCGCCCGCCGGATTGCGAATCTCATGCGCGATCTGCGCCGCCATCTTCCCCAGCGTGCTGAAGCGCTCGGCCTGTGCGAGTTGCTGGTTCAGCGTGCTGGCATCGCGCTTGAGTCGCTCGGCCCGCTCGCCATAGCGGTTGAGTGCATCGACGATCGGGTCGAGATCGCGCTCGCCGAAACGCTCGAGCCGCGTGCCCTGCTCGAATCCGCTGTCGGGTGCGAGCGCATGTTCCAGCCGGGCGAGGTTCCGTCTCCATCGCCTGAGCGTCAGCGCCAGAAACAGCGCCAGCACGACGATGACCGCGAGCACGCCCGCCAGAATCGCGCTGGCGCGTTCGCCGTAAGGTCCGAGCGGCGGGCGCGCGCGCGTGAGCGTCCAGGCGAGCAGGTCCGCGTGACGCGGCACCGGACAGGCCACGGCGAGCACGGCGTCGCTGCCGCTCGACACGATATCGGACTGCAACTGTCCCGCACTCGATGCGCTCTTCAGCGCGCGCAGAATGAGCGGCGTCTCGGCTTCGGGAATGTCGCGCTTGACGCCGCTGCCGCCATAGGTCGGAAACGCGTACGCAATGAAGCCGTTCGATGCATTCGAAGGCGGTTCGCTGGTCCAGAAGCCGCCTTCGATACCCTCGGTCTGGATCAGCACGAGATCGAGCACGGCGTGCATCAGATCGACGTTGGTTTCGCCGGGACGCTGCATCGACAGGTCGTAGCGCGAGGCAACCGCCGTGCAGGCGGCCGCCGCCTGCTGCTTTGCGGTGACGACACGCTCGCCCAGCGCTGACGACAACATGAGCCATACCGCGACACTCAGCAGGCCGCAGAGCACGGCGATGAGCGTCCAGAGCGTGAGCAGCTGAGTTGAAAACGACGGTCTCGGCATGAAGGGACCATGAGGGATCTGATGTGGCGGACTTTATAGCAAGTCTTCTGCCAAGCGTAAGACGCGGGTCTTAACCTCTCTCGACTGAAATCGGCGCGACTTCCTCCACGAGGTAATCGACCAACGCGCGCGCGGCGGGCCGTGAACCCCGACCCGGCGGAAACACGGCGTGAACCTCGACAGGATCGAGCGCCCAGTCCTCCAGAACCCGCACGAGCCGTCCATCGGCGATCTCGTTCCGGCATCCCCAATAGCCCACCGTCAGTATTCCCAGCCCCGCAACCGCCGCGGCCGTCGCCCCTTCGTTCACGGAAGTCGCAAAGCGCCCCTCGCCGCGAAACGAAACCTCGCGTCTATCCTTCCTGAGCGTCCAGCCCAGCGACGCCACGCTCGACGGCCCGAGCACGAACGCGTGGTCGCTCAGATCGGCGGGTTCGAGCGGACGGCCCGCTCGCTCCAGATAACTTGGCGCGGCCACCAGCAAGCGGGCGGAACGCCCCAGCAAGCGCGATCGCGCGCTCGAATCTGGCAGCGTGCCGAAACGGATCGCGACGTCCGCGCCTTCCGCAATCAAGTCCTGGCGATCGTCCGCCATCAGCAACTCGACATGCAATGCCGGATGCAAGGCCATGAACCGGCCGATGCGCGGAATCACTTCGCGAATTCCGAAGCTCGTCGACAGCGCCACGCGCAGTTGCCCGCGCAGCTCCGAACTGCCGCGCGCCACGTGATCCGCTTCTTCGAGCGCGTCGAGAATCGCTTCCACACGCGTCAGATAGTCCGCGCCGGCGTCGGTCAGCTTCACGGCCCGCGTGCTTCGGGTAAAGAGCGCCGCGCCGACGTCCGCTTCCAGTTCGGCGATCTGCCTCGATACCGACGGCTGGCTCAGACCGAGTTCGCGGCCGGCCCGGCTGAAGCTCGATGTATGGGCGACCCGCACGAAGAGCCGCAGCGTCGAAAGCTTGTCATTCATTTGTCGGGCGGATAACTGAAAGTCATCCGCGCATTCTACCGGCCTTCGTGCGAATGAATCACTATGACTTCACGCCAACACCGGCGAGTCAATCAGGAGCGGAACATGACACTGCAAGCAAAACTGGATGCCTTCAAGTCGCACTTCGAAAGCAAGGTTGCACCGCGCGAAGTTGTCGAGATTTTTCACCGGACCACCGCCGAGCTGGTGGCAAGCGGCCAGGCCGAACGATCGCTCAAGGTGGGCGACCCTGCGCCAACTTTCACGCTCACCACGGCCGAAGGCGAGCGCGTCTCGTCGACGGAGATGCTCGAACAGGGGCCGCTCGTCGTCACGTTCTATCGCGGCGTCTGGTGTCCGTACTGCAATCTCGACTTGCAGGCTATCGAAGAAGTGGCGGACGAGATCCGCGCGCTCGGCGCGACGCTCGTATCGCTCTCGATGCAGACCGCGGACAACAGCCTGAAGTCGCAACGTCAGAACAAGCTCAGCTATCCGATCCTCGTGGATGAAGGCGGCAAGACGGCCGATGCCTTCGGTATCCGCTTCCGCCTGCAGGACGAACTGATCGATGCGTACAAGGGCTTCAACGTCGATCTGCCCGCCATCAATGGCGAGCCGAGCTGGACGCTGCCGATGCCTGCGCGTTACGTGATTGCACGCGACGGCACGATTGCCTACGCCGAAGTCAGCCCCGACTACACGCAGCGCCCCGACCCGAGCGAACTCGTTGCCGTGCTCCAGCGCATGAAGGAAACCGCCTGAAAAGCATGGCGATGTAGATCTCGATTGTCTCGTGTGAAGCGCCAGAGCGTCGCCCGATCGCGCGTTTATCCGCGCTCGGGCCATCGCCATACTCATGGCCATCACCAGGACTCGCACAGGCGAAGAGATCCGGAGGCACTTCATGAACATTTCCCAATTCTTCATCGACCGGCCGATCTTCGCGGCCATGCTCTCGGTGGTCATCCTGCTCGCCGCGCTCATCGCGCTCACGAAGCTGCCGACGGCGGAGTATCCCGAAGTCGTGCCGCCTTCGGTGGTGGTGCGTGCGCAGTATCCGGGCGCCAACCCGAAGGTGATTGCCGAGACGGTGGCCGCGCCCATCGAGGAGCAGATCAACGGCGTCGAGAACATGCTGTGTATGCAGTCGCAAGCGAACAGCGACGGCAACCTGACGACCACCGTGACGTTCAAGCTCGGCACCGATCCCGACAAGGCGCAGCAACTCGTGCAGAACCGTGTGTCGCAAGCCTTGCCGCGCCTGCCGCAAGACGTGCAGCGGCTCGGCGTGATGACCGTGAAGTCGTCGCCCACCTTGACGATGGGCGTGAATGTCGTGTCGCAGGCGAGCGGCATCGCCGGTTACGGCATGCCGGGCGCCTGAAGCATCGGATAAGTAAAGAGCAGGAAGTGCGCCGCGTTCAGCCCGAAGTGCAAGGATCGCGGCGCCCAGGCCGCCATGGCGGTACGCCAGTCCATAGCCGATACCCGCGACGGTTGCCAGCACCATCCATTGCCAGCCGCCGGGGAAATGCGCCAGGCCGAACACGAGCGCCGCGATGCATAACGCGATGACGTCCGCATACGCGAAGCGCTTGAGCAGGCGCGACAGGCCGCCCTGGAGGTAACCGCGGAAAAGAGCTTCTTCGGTCACCGTGACGAGCAGCACATTGTTCAACATGAAGAGCCATGTGGATGCAGGAAGCTTCGGCTCCCATCTCACGAGTCCCAACGCCAGCGCAAGCAGCAAACAGACGATCGTAGTTCCCGCGACGCCTGCGACGCCCGCTTTCAACGATGCTGCCGGTGCATGGCGCGGCCGTATCCATGGGCAGGCAAGCAGCAGCCAGAATCCGACGAGCGGTTTGTCGAGATTCAAGAACATCGTGAACGGCGCGGCGTCCGCTGTAAAGCGCTCGGGTCCGATGACGCGCAGGTTATTGAAACCCGGCATCCAGTGCATGCTCAGTGCCACAGCCAGCACGATAAAAACGGCGTGCCCGGCATAGCGCATCCACGCCTGACGCTGCGGAGCGACGGCAAACGCCGCAGCCAGCAGCAGGCCGAGTGACAGGGCGGCAAGCGGCGTGAGTTGCCCGTTGGACAATGCCGCAGCATAGCCGAGGATGAGCAGACCGGGGACGAGCCATCGCGCAGCAGGCGACCACACAGCCGGCACGGCGAGAAAGAGCGCGATGAAAGGTGCGGCGATCATGAGCATGATTCGTCGAGTGTATGTCTGTCGAGACGTGAATGATGACGGCTTCGGGTTAAAGCCGAAGCCGGCTGATGCGCATGCGCACGGCGGACGGATCGCCGTTTGAGAAATCGTGGCATCGGCACGCCATATCAGCGAGGCCCGATTTCACGCCTGACCCGGCGCGGTTCTGGCAGCGTTCCATCCGAGCGCGTTGAAGATGTCGTAACGGACGATGCCCACGTACTCGTGGAGCGCCAGATCCGCGACGGTCCGCTGGAAAGAAAGCGCTTCGTTTCTCGAATGAGAACCAGCGCCCGGCGATGAATGTAAGCCTGATTTATTAGAAGGGCGTTAGATGGATTCATCACCGCAGCGGACGAGCGCTTTTACCTTTGATGTCTTTCGCGTAATCGTCGAGGTGACGTCATCGGCATCGGGCATTGCTGATGCGCTGCCGTACATGCCGCGCTTGTCGATTCGAACCGACGCGATACCTCGATCGAACAGTCCTTCGGCAAGCAGCCGGTAGGTTGCCGCTTGAACGCCGAATGGATTGTTGCCGTCCCTATCGGTCGAACCCGGTCCCGGCACGATCAACACTACCGGAACATCGCTTGCAGCAGGCGACACCAGCCTACCCCTCAGCGGCCGGCCGGCCCCGGGATTTCAATATCTTCATGCAGCATGTCAACGCAACTGCTTGTGGAAAAACGTCGTGCCACACAAGCCGCCGTCGGGCATCAGCGCGTAGTTCGGAACACCGCCTACGCATTGCCATCCTGTGCGTCGGTACAGTCGCTCAGCATCGCCGCCCGTCACAGTATCCAGCACGAGCACAGACTTGCGGGCCTGACGCGCGAAGTCATCGACTGCTTCCATCAACCGCGCGGCGATGCCTCGACGCCTCGCGTCGCGGCGCACCAGCATCTTGGCTACATCGGCGCGATGAGGCTGGTTTTCCGGCTGCGCGACGATCAATTGCACCGTGCCGACCACCCGGCCTTCTGCGTCCTCGGCAATCAGGAGGATCCGTTCATTGCGGGTCACGCCATGCGCGACGTCCGTCCAGAAGCGGACCGCGGTCTCCCTCGAGATCGGCAGCATGAAGCTGACGGAAGCGCCTCCTTCTACGCAGTCGATGAGCACATCGGCCAACGCATCGATGTATGAAGCAGCTTCCCCGGGATGCAGGGCACGGATGCTTATGTTTTCACTCATCGTGCCCGCTCCGTAGTCAGAGAGCTTGATTGTCGGACAAACATCAAGCCATTGTAGAGTGGCCGTTCATCGCCGGTACCGCCCGACAACCGTCGACCCCGTGAGCGTATGTCCCGCAATCCGCCCTTGCAGCGCCGCATAGTTCAGCCCCGCAGGCAACTCGCCGGGCGCAAGATCAGTAGCGGTGACAGTCAGCAGATAATGATGCGGCGTATCGCCCACAGGCGGGCAAGGACCGCGATATTCAGCGGCCCCTGTCATATTCAACCCCACCGACGCTGCCGCTGAAGCAACCGCCCCCGCATCCAGCTTCGAAGGCTCCGGCGCGAGGTTATAGGCAATCCAGTGCGTCACGCCGATGCCCTTCGGCCCGTTCGGGTCCGTGAGCGTGACCACGACGCTGCGGGTGGCGGGCGGCAGATCATGCCAAGCCACGGGCAGGCTGACGTTCTCACCGCCGCACACGCCGGGACCGGCATAGCGTGCGGCGATGGTCCCGCCGTCTTCGAACGCGGGACTGGTCACGCTGAAGCTGGCTGCGTGCGCGGTGCAGGCGAGCGTCGACAAGGCAAGGGCGGCCGCGCCGGTGAAAGGGCGCAAGAATTTAGAATCAAGAAGAAGCATGGGCATCGTGCGAACAAAGGCTAAAGGGCAAAGAGCCAATGCTAGCGTCTACGCATACCGCAAGTCATTCCCGGCACCGCGCGACTTAATTGCCGATATTCGCAATACCGCCCATGTTCACTCGCCCGGCCGCAACGGCCACCGGTCAGCCAGCGCCTTGCACACATAGTCGCCGAAGCTGAGCGCCGCAGTCCCGTGCTCGGCCCTGCGCGATACCACCAGGCTGTAGTTACGCCGCAGATTCAAACCGTCCAGATGAACCACGGTCCCTTCGGGCGCGCGCCGCCGCTTGGTCACATTGTGCGAGAGCAGGGCGATACCGAGCCCGGCGTCGAGCATGCCGGTCAGGGTGGTCACATCGCTGACCGTCGTGGTGCGCGGCGGCTTGAGGCGGCGCGCTTCCATGGCCGTGTTGATCATCTCGAGCATCGGCTGATACTGATCGATCAACATCAGGGTCTCGCCCACCAGCTTCTCCAGCCCGATACGTCCCGCGCCGAACAGCGCATGGGTCTCGGGCACCACCATCACGACTTCATCGCTGGCAATGGGCGTGGCGCTGAAGCGGTCGTCGGCGCGATCGAACGACACCACGGCCATGTCCGCTTCACCCGAGTCCAGCGCATTGAGGATCTCGGGGTAACGCAGGTCCAGCAACTGGACCTCGACATCGGTGTAACGCGCGCAGTAGTCGCGAATGAGCGCAGGCATATAGAGCGCGGCAATCAGCGGCGTGGCGGCAATGCTCACGCGCTGGCGCGCCTGTCCCGCGCGTTGCAGGAACGACTCCACCAGATCGCCCAGCGACGCCAGCGCCCGCGTTGCCTCGGCGAGCAGCAGTGCGCCGTCCGCGGTCGGCTCCACATGACGTGTCGTGCGAATCAGCAGCTTGGTATGCAGCGCGGTTTCGAGTCGCTGGATGCGGCCCGACACGGAGGGCTGAGAGAGGTTCAGTTGAGCGGCAGCAGCGCGAAAACTACCCAGTTCGGCGACGGCGATAAAAGTCTCGAGTTCGGCGAGGTCGATACGTTGCAGCGTGTTTCTCATTGCGATGGGCATGTTCCGCTCACTGATTGACCACGCTTATCAGTGTATCGAATTTAACAAATTGTCCATATACATGTAATCGCGAACAATCGACTCATGCCAGATCAACGACCGGTGTCCACGCCGGCAGGAGACAGCCTCATGCACCATTCAGGTTCGCCGGCGACGAAAGACGGCGTGACGCGGATCATCGATACGCATCATCATCTCTGGGACCTTTCCCGGCTCTATTACCCGGTGCTGACGGACCGCGTCGAACCGAAGCCGTACGGCGACTATTCCTCGATCTGCCGGGACTATCTGATCCAGCATTTCCACGAGGACATCGGCGATCTTCCGGTGACGCGGTCCGTGCATCTCGGCGCAACCACCGACCCGGTCAAGGAAACCGCGTGGTTGCAGGCCATTGCCGACGACACGGCGCAATCAAAGGGCTTTCCTCACGCAATCGTTCCCAAGGCCGACTTGCTGAGCCCGACGCTCGATGCGGATATCGACTGGTACCACACTCACCGCAACCTGCGCGGCATCCGGCAGATCCTGAGCGGCGCCGTCACGGCGCAGCATGCGGACATCTCCGCGTCGCCTGCGTGGCGCGCGGCCCTGCGCAGGCTCGAGGCGCCCGGCTGGTCGTGCGACCTGCAACTCCATCCCGTGCAGCTGGCCGCGCTGAGCGAGGTGATCGCGGAGCAGCCCGATACCGTGTTCATCATCGATCACGCCGGGCTCGTGAACTACCACGATGCGCACCTGCTTGAGATCTGGCGCAAGGGCATCCGCCGGCTCGCGGCCTTGCCCAACGTCAACATGAAGCTCTCCGCGTTCATGATCTTCGATCTCGCGTGGAGCGTTGAGAGCATACGGCCCGTCGTGCTGGAGATGATCGACGTCTTCGGCGTGGACCGCTGTGTCTTCGGAAGCAACTTCCCGATCGATCGTCTCGCGTGTTCCTACCACACGCTGTGGGCGCGCTATCTCGACACTGTGCGCGATTTCAGCGCCGATGAACAGGACCGCCTCTTCTATCGCAATGCGGCTCGCCTCTATCGGATCGAGTGAGCCAGCCAGTCAATACGTCCTTCGCATCCATCGGGGAAAGCCATGCCTATGTCCGTTGCACCCTTGTTCGTTCCAGGCCACATGCGCCGCTTGCGTGACAAGGCCGTCGAGCTCGATATCGAAACCGTGCTCATCGATCTCGAAGACGCCGTGCCCGGCACGGAAAAAGCCGCCGCACGCGCAGGCGCGGTCGAACTGATCCGGCTGCTTCCAGGACGCTGCCATGTCCGCATCAATCCGCTGGTGGTGACAAAAAGCTTCGGCTCGGCTTGCGGCGCCGAGGATCTCGCCGCTGTCGTCAGCAGCGGCATCGGCGGGCTGATTGCGCCGAAGATCGAGACGGCGGACGCGCTCCGCCACATCGACGAGGCCATCCGCGCGGCGGAACGGGCCGCTTCGGTCGCGCCCGGAAGCATCGAGCTGGGCGTCACGATCGAGACCGCGCTCGGCGTGGTCAATCTGGTGGAGATAGCGCGGGCAGGGCTCGCGAGGCCCATGCGCCTCTCCTTCGGCATGGGCGACTTCACCACGGACATCGGCATCGAATGGACGCGCGACGAAGCGGAATGCGCGGTGCCGCGCGCCTGGGTGCCGATCGTCTCGCGTGCGGCCGGACTCGGCCGTCCGCGCGATTCGGTGTTCGTCGATGTCGCCGACGAACAAGGTCTGCGGGAGAGCGCGCTACGCGGCAAGCGCCTCGGTTATGGCGGCAAGTCGGCCATCCATCCGAAACAGATTGCGGTGATCGAGGAGGTCTACCGGCCCACTCGTGACGAAGTGGTGTGGGCGCGGCGCGTGGTGGAAGCCGCCGCCGAAAGGGCCGCGCTCGGCGAAGGCGCGTTTCTGCTCGATGGAAAGATGATCGACGATCCCATTGTGGTCCGGGCGCGCGAAGTCATCGAACAAGCCACGCGCGAAGCATAAGCGCAAACGCCGATAACCTGATTCAACGGAGCCCTGTCATGCCGTCTGCGCTGGACAACATCATCGTGCTGGACCTCACCAGTTATCTTGCGGGCCCTTATGGATGCGCGCTGCTTGGCGACGTGGGCGCGACCATCATCAAGGTGGAGCCGCCCGCCGGCGACAACATGCGCCAGTATCCGTCCACTCTCGACGGCGAGAACCGCGCCTTCCTGGGCGCAAACCGGAACAAGCGCTCGATTGTGATCGACCTCAAGACGGCGGCGGGCCGCGAAACGCTGCACCGGCTGGTCAAGAAGGCCGACGTGTTCGTGCACAACTTCCGCCCCGGCGTGCCCGAATCGCTGTCCATCGACTATGAAACGCTGCGTGGCTTGCGCGCCGACCTGATCTATTGCTCGCTGACCGGTTATGGCGAACGCGGCCCGCTGCGCCGTCATCCAGGATACGACCAGATGCTGCAATGCTTCACGGGCATCGCTCAATCGCAGGGCGAAGCAAGCGGTTCGCCGCAGGTGCTGCGCGGGTCCATCGTCGACTTCTTTGCTTCGAGCCTGATTGCGTATGGCGTCACGTCCGCATTGGTGCATCGCTTGCGTACCGGAGAAGGGCAGCACGTGGAGGCTTCGCTGTTGCGTTCGTCGCTGGCCTTGCAGGTCGGGCGTTTCATCTGGGCCGAGAACGAAGAGCGGGATGTACCGCGCGAATCGTCGGCCGGCCGCGTGACGGGCGCGTTCCCGACGCAGGAAGGTTATCTGTATTTCCAGTCGAGCACGCCAGCGTTCTGGCGTGCGCTGTGCGCGATTCTCGGCCTGCCCGAACTCGCCGATGACCCGCGCTACGACACGCTGAAGAAGCGCTATGAGCATGCGGACGTCCTGATGCCGCAACTCAAACAGGCGCTGCTGGCGCGGCCCGCGAAGGAATGGGAAGCGCTGATGTTGGGCAAGGTGCCGGCGATTGCCGTGCGCGGCATCGAAGACATGTTCGATCATCCGCAAGTGCTCGCGGAAGATCTGGTTGTCGAGCACGAGCATCCGGTGGTCGGCAAATACCGCGCGATGAACACCGCGGTCCGTCTGGGCGCGAGCTTGCAGAACACCACGCGCGCGCCCTTGCTGGGCGAGCACACCAACGAAGTGCTCGACGATTTCGGTTTCGATGCCGATGAGATCGAACGGCTGCGCAGCGAAGGAGCGGTGCGGTGAGTCCGGACACGCTGGCCAATCCCGTCGATGACGCCGTGGTGTCGCGCCGAAGCATTCGCGGCTTCCTGCCACGTCCGGTATCGAAGCAGGAATTGCAGCACATCCTGACCGTGGCGAGCCGCGCGCCGAGCGGCAGCAACATCCAGCCGTGGCGAGTCTACGCGTTGAGCGGAAGCACGCTCGACGCCGTGAAGAGCGAACTGACCGCGCTGCATGTCGCCCATGCGCCGACTGCGCCGGAGTATCGCTACTACGCCGACGAATGGCACGACCCGTATCTGGACCGGCGCAGGAAAGCGGGCTGGGGGCTGTATCAGCTCGCCGGGGTATCGAGAGGCGATCGCGAGGCGGCGCATCGTCAACGTGCCCGCAACTATCAGTTCTTCGGCGCGCCGGTCGGCCTCATCTTCACGATCGACAGAACGCTCGGACGCGGCGCATGGCTCGACGTCGGGATGTTCCTGCAGAACGTCATGGTGGTGGCGCGCGGTCACGGTCTGGATACCTGCGCGCAAGCCGCGCTCGCCAATTACCCGGACGTGCTGCGCCGCCATCTCCGCTTAAAAGAGAGCGAACTCGTGATATGCGGCATGGCGCTGGGCCACGCGGATCCCGACGAACCCACCAATACGCTCGTCACCGAACGCGAGGAACTGGACGCCTTCGTCACGTTCCTGGATTGAGCCGCAACCGAGCAGCCGCCGCCATTGCGCGGTGTTTTCATCGACCGAAGAGGAATTGCATGATGAGTACGCAGACGCTTGAAAGAAGCCTTGACGAAACCGGCGGCGCGGCGGTTCGCAGCACCAATCCGATCTTCGGACCGAACAAGCTCAAGCTCGGGATTTTCGGGCTGAATGGCAAGGGCACGGCCAACACGCTCGTGCCCGAAGCGCATCGTCCGGAATGGCCGACCATCATTCGCGCCGCGCAAATGGCGGATGCGGCGGGCCTCGAAGCCATCGTCGCCTATTCGCGCTGGAAGGGCCACGAACTCGGCAAGCTCGACCATCCGTCGGGCGTGGTGCTCGATCCGTTCACGTGGGCTGCGGGCGTCGCGCAGGCCACGCGTCATTCGGCCGTGTTCGCCACCTCGCATGCGCCGACCATTCATCCGGTCACCGCTGCAAAGATGTGCGCGACCATCGACATCATCTCGGGCGGACGCTTCGGCCTGAACGTGGTGGCCGGCTGGAACCGCCCGGAACTCGAGATGTTCGGCGCCCCGCTGAAGGAACACGAGGAGCGCTATGCTCATCTCGAAGAGTGGCTGAACATCGTCAAGCGGCTGTGGAGCGAAGACGAGGAATTCGACTTCGAAGGCGGGCACTTCAAGATTGTTCGCGGAGGCTCGCGGCCGAAGCCGGTGCAGCGTCCGCATCCGCCCATCATGAGCGCGGGCAGCTCGGGCACGGGACGTGAGTTCGCCTTGCGCAGCGCCGACATGTGCTTCGTGCAGCTGGCTTCCACCGACCCGTCCGAACGTCGCGCGCATGTCGACTCCTACAAGCAACTCGCGCGCGAGAAGTATGGCCGCGACGTCAAGGTGTGGGTGATGGGCAATATCGTGCAGCGCGACACCAACGCGGAAGCGGAAGCCTACGTCAAACACTTCGCGATCGATCATGCCGACAAGGCGTCCATCGATGCGTGGATCGAGATGCAGAACGCCAACAGCAAGGCGCTTTCACGTCCGGATCTCGACGCCCGCCGTCGGCGTGCAGGGATTGGCGCGGGCGGTACGCCGATCATCGGCGATGCGGACCGGGTCGCCGAACAACTCGAAGCGTTATCGGATTGCGGGGTGGATGGGTTGCTGATCGGCTTCGTGGACTTCGCGGACGGCATCACGCGTCTGGCGCAGGGCGTGCTGCCGCGTCTGGAAGCGAAAGGCTTGCGGCAGAAGTTCAGCCTGCCTGCCGCGCAGGCATGACATTCCGCACATCGCGAGGAGACAGATCAATGTTGCAGATCAACGGCTGGATGAGCATCCCCGACACGTTCGCCAACAGGCTGTTTGCACGCGGCGGCTGGGACAGCGTGACGCTCGATGCACAGCACGGACTATTCGACCATGCGACGATCGTTGCATCGCTACAGGCGCTGTCGGACGCCAGGCCGCGACGTCTGGTGCGGGTGCCGCGCAACGAGGCCGGCTACATCGGCAAGGTGCTCGACGCAAGCGCCGACGGCATCATCGCGCCGATGATCAACAGCGCCGACGAAGCGCGCGCACTGGCGGACGCATGCTGGTATCCGCCGAAGGGCAGGCGCTCGTTCGGTCCGGTCCTCGCCGCGCTGCGCACGGGGGGCCTGCCGTATCAGAAGGGTCCGGCGCAGGCCATCGAAGTGCTGGCGATGATCGAAACGCGCGAGGCGCTCGATGCCGTCGATGACATCGCAGCCGTGGACGGCATCACGGGCCTGTTCGTCGGTCCGAGCGATCTGGCGCTGGCGCTCGGGCTCGAGCCGGGACAGGACCGCGAGGAAGCGCTGTTGCTGGACGCTTACCGCCGGATCATCGGGGCGGCGAAGCGGGCGGGCAAGACCGTCGGCATCTACTGCGCGAGTCCCGGCTATGCCAGGAAAATGGCCGAACTGGGTTTCTCCATGGTCACGGTCATCAGCGACGCCGCCTTGCTGAGCCGCGCCGCGGCGGCGGATTGCGCGGCCGTGCGGGAACCGGCCTGAGCACGGCGCAAGCTGGCTTTCAGGTTCACACATCGATCAGAAAAAAACAGTTGGAGACATCGTGTATTCAAACCCTTCGTCCACCGCCGCGCACACGGCATCCGATGCCCTGTTCCGGAAGGTCACGCTGCGCATCCTGCCGTTGCTGTTCATCTCTTACGTGCTCAATTATCTCGACCGGCTGAACATCGGCTATGCGCAGCTGCAGATGAAGCAGGACCTGCATTTCAGCGACGCCATCTACGGGCTCGGCGCAGCGGTCTATTTCGTCGGCTATATGGCGTTCACGCTGCCGAGCAACCTGATGTTGCCGCGTATCGGGGCGCGCAAGACCATCCTGCGCATCATGTTCTGCTGGGGCCTTGCATCGGCCGGCACGATGCTCGTCAAGACGCCGATGCAGTTCTACATCGCGCGATTCCTGGTCGGCATGTTCGAGGCGGGCTTCTTCCCGGGCATCATTCTCTATCTGACCTACTGGTATCCGCCGGCGCGGCGCGCACGGATCGTTTCGATGTTCATGCTGGCCACCGTCACGGCGGGCTTCACGGGCGGCGTGGTGTCCGGCTGGATCCTGCAGAACATGGGCGGCGCATTCGGCCTCCAGGCCTGGCAATGGATGTTCCTGCTCGAAGGGCTGCCTGCTTGTCTGTTCGGTCTGCTGGTCTACTGGCTGCTCGTGGACAAGCCGGCGCAGGCGCGGTGGCTGAACGATGCCGAGAAGGACATCATCGCCCGCGAGATTGCGGAGGCCGGGGCTGCGCACGCCGAGGCCCACGGTCCGGCCACGCGTTCGCCGTTCATGGAACCCAGGGTCTATGTGCTGAGCTTCGCGCTGTTCTGCGCGTTGTGCGGATCCTATACGCTCGCCTTCTGGCTGCCCACGATGATTCATGAACTGGGCGTGAAGAATCTCCAGCATCTCGGCCTGTACGCGACCATCCCGGATATCTGCGCGGCCTGCGCGATGATTCTCTACGGGCGGCATTCGGATGCCCGCAAAGAACGCCGCTGGCATTTCGGCCTCGGCATGATCGTCGGTGCGGCGGCGTTGTGCGCGACCTCACTGACCAGTCACAGCCTGGGGTTGTCGATCGTGCTGTTCGCCATCGCCAAGTCGTGCATCTCGTCGTCGATTCCGATCTTCTGGGCCATGGCAACCGGTGTGCTGTCGGCGCGCGCCAACGTCGCGGGCATTGCCGTCATCGTCAGCATCTCCGACCTCGCGGGCGTGACAAGTCCGTTCGCGCTCGGCACGATCAAGACGGCGACCGGCAGTCTGAACAACGGCATCTACATGATCGGCGCGCTCATGGTGTCGGCCGCGTTCGCCGTGCTGATCGGGATTGCACGCTCGCCTGCCGCGCGGGATGACCGTGTCGTGAACGGCACATCGAATGCCTGACGCCCTGATCAAATTTGTGTATCGAACTTCGTCGAACCCCGGAGACATATGAATGACTGAAGCACCCATCAAACAGGACGCGAGTGCGCCGAGGTCGACGTTCGGCGCCTTGTCGGCACCCGATCTCGAATGGCTTGAGAAGGCCGTGCCCGAAGCGATCCTGTTTTCAGACCTGCCGATCGTCGATCCCCATCATCATCTCTGGGACCGTCCGGGCTATACCTATCTGCTGCCCGAGTTCGCGGCGGATCTGGCGACCGGTCACAACGTCGTGGCGACCGTGTATGCCGATTGTTCCTCGATGTATCGCGCGAGCGGCCCCGAGGCCATGAAGCCCGTGGGCGAAACGGAGTTCGTGCTGGGCCAGCGGGCGCAATCGGCGAGCGGACAGTACGGTCCGACACGCGTGGCCGCAGGCATGTTCGGTCATGCGGACCTGCGGCTCGGACGGGCGGTGCGTGAGGTGCTCGACGCGCATGTCAACGTCGCGGAGGGCTTCTTCAAGGGCGTCCGGCTCCAGGCCAACTGGGATGCGAGCAGTGCGATCAGGAGCGGCAGAACCGCGAGCCCGGGCTTGTTGAAGGACGCTGCGGTACGCGAGGGAATGGGCGTGCTGGCGGAAATGAACCTCGTGTTCGATTGCTATGCCTTCTTCACCCAGCTCGATGACGTGGCCGATGCCGCCGAACACTTTCCCAATCTGACGATCGTCCTCAATCATTGCGGCGGCCCGCTGGGCTATGGCCCTTACGTGGCCAACAAGGAAGAGAACTACGCGAGATGGCGGCGCGGCATGGAGCGCATCGCGCGCTATCCGAACGTGGTGTGCAAGCTCAATGGCGTGCTGAACCGTTCGGCGGCGTTCGACTATCTGCATGCCGAGCGGCCGATCGATTCCAGCGCACTGGCCGACTTGTGGCGGCAGTGGATCGAACCGTGCATTGAAGCGTTCGGCGCCGAGCGCTGCATGTTCGAGAGTAACTATCCGGTCGAGAAGGTCGGTGTTTCTTATGCGGCGTTATGGAACGCGTTCAAGCGTCTTACGCAACACGCGAGCGACGACGAACGCACAGCGCTCTTTTCCGGAACGGCAAGCCGCGTATATGGACTCGATCTGAGTCCGGACAGCCGCGTATGAGGCCGTGACGCCGCATTGATCTGCGGCAGCCGGCCCCAGGCATCGGGGGCCGGTGATGTCATCGCTCGCGCGTGATCCCGGGCGCGAGCCCGCTTTCCCTTCACTCTGTGTTCATGCACTTCGGCGCTATGCGTCGAGGTGAGTTTTGTCGCGCGCGCACGGTGCGATCGGGAAGCAAAAAGAAACAGAACAGGCGCTCATTCAAACCGCCTGCCAATAACAATTCAATGGAGATCGAGTCATGAAAAAGAAGTCGCTTGCTGTCCTTTCGCTGCTGTGCGCCGCATCCGTCGAGGCACAGGCGCAGAGCGGCGTAACCTTGTACGGCGTCGCGGATGCCGGTGTGCTCTATGTCAACAATCAGGGCGGTCATTCGGCATGGCAGGCCGCAAGCGGAAACCAGCAGCAGTCGCGCTGGGGCTTGCGGGTCGTTGAAGACCTCGGCGATGGTCTCAGCGCCGTCGCGCAACTGGAGAACGGCTTCAGCGTCATGAACGGCAATGCGCTGCAAGGCGGGCGGGAGTTTGGTCGCCAGGCTTATGTGGGGCTGTCCTCGAAGACGTTCGGAATGTTGTCGTTCGGGCGGCAGTACAACCCGATGCAGGACATGCTGGCGCCGCTCACGGCCGCGATCACGACGGACTCGTCGGTGTACAGCGGCCATCCGCTCGATAACGACAACACGAGCAACACGTATCGCGAGAACAATATGGTCAAGTACAAGAGCCCTGTCTACGGCGGCTTCCAGGCTGAAGCAATGTATGCCTTTTCGAATGCGCCAGGCTTCGCGGCAAATCGCTCTTATAGCTTTGCCGCCAGCTTCAAACAGAGCGGGCTCACGCTTGCGGCCGCCTATATCCGGCTGACTCAGCCTGCGTTCGTGCGCGATGGCAGCGGAGCCACGTCCTCCGATAACTACTACAGCCTGTCCGTTACACCGGCGCTGGCGACGGCGCAGGTCGTCCAGCAATTCGGTGCGGGCGGCGCGTATGTCTTCGGACCGGCGACGATCGGCCTGATCTATACGGGCGCCATCTTCGAACGGCCGTCTGCCGGATCGCTCTTTTCCGGCACGACGGGCAGCGGTGGAGAGACCGGCTCAGTCAGGTTTCAGAATATCGAAGGCAATATCCGTTACTTCATCACGCCGTTTCTGGTCGGCAGCGTGGCGGAAACCTATACCCATGCAACCCAGGGCGAGGGTTCAGGAAATTACTGGCAGACGAGCCTCGGACTCGAATACTTCCTGTCCAAGCGCACGAACGTCTATGTCAGCGCGCTGTATCAAAGAACCTCCGACAATCTTCATGCATGGATGTTCTTGACGGGCGCGCCTTCGAGCACGCAATCGCAGGTTGCCGGAGTCGTGGGCGTCCGGCACAAGTTCTGACGTCTGCGGCCTGCGGGCGCCTCAGCGGCGCCGCAGCGCTTCCACTTGCCGTTTCCACAACGTCCAGGGCCGTTCCATCACGCCGAGATTGGTTTCCGTGCTGGCGCGGCCTTCGCCTTCATCGAGATACGTGACCTCTCCACCCAATGCGATCGCCTTCTGCTGCATCCCTGCATTCAGCTCGGTATAGATCGCCCGATAAACCGCCGCCGGCAACGAAGGCCCCGTCGCCACGAAACCATGCCCGCGCATCAACGCCACGTCCGACGCCCCCAGCGTCTCCGCCAGCGCACGCCCTTGCGCGCCGTTGCGGACCAGCATGTCTGTACAGCCGAAGCAATGGCGGATATCGAACACCGGCGACCCTGTCGCGAGAAAGCCCGCCATGTGATAAATCGGCCGCAGCCGCACCGACGAAGCCGCGAACGGAATCACCGAAGGCGAATGGCTATGCACGACCGCTTGCACGTCGGGCCTTGCACGATAGATCTCGGCATGGATCCATGTTTCCAGATAACGCTTGCGCGTGTCGCCGTCCACCGGCTGGCAATCGAAGTCGAGCGTGAGAATGTCTTCGGGCTGCACGAGCTCCGGCGCCATGGACTGCGCGATCAGAAACCGCAGCGGATCGCGCGGATCGCGCACGCTGACGTGACCGAAGCCATCGAGCACTTCATGCTGCGCGAGGATGTGATTGGCGGCGGCAAGGTCGTCGAGCAGGCGCGGCATATCGAGCGCGTCGTGCGTAACGGGAGCCGCGGTGTAGGTCGTGTTTTGCGTCATATTCAAACTCATCGGCTAGAGAAAAGGTCAGACGCGCACGGCGGCCGACATCTCGATGGGAAACAGATCTTCAGGCGCGAGCCGTCGATGGCACACGCCTTGTTCATGCGCGTAGCGCAGGAAGGCATCGAGCGTGATGCGGTTCGGCTCGACGCCATATGGCCAGGGATCGCCGCCGAACAACTCGCGGGCCTCATCGGCGCGCGCGTTCATCCACGGCAGCGGAAAATGCGAGCAGGTAATGTCCGCGAGACGCTGGAGACTGTTCTCCTTCGCCTGCGTGAAAGCCTTGAACAGATTCCCTGCAATCCATCGATGCCGCTCGAACACCTCACGCCGCAGCACGATCAGATGCATGATCGGAAAGATTCCAGTCGCGCTGAAATAAGCGCGCTCCACCGGCTCGAACGGTTCGAACATGCGCACGATGTCATCGCCATGACCGGGCGGCGGCGCGGGCGGACGCGCGCTCAGAATGGCGTCGATGTCGCCCGCGAGCAGCATCGCCGTCAGTGACCGCTCCGGCACCGGCCGATAGCGCACGCCCTCGGGCACACGCACCTCGACCTTCTCACGGCGTCCCGCCTGATTCACGCCGGCCTGAATCCATTCCACTTCATCGAGCGGCACGTGTTGATCGTGCGCCAGCCAGCCGCGCGAATACACCGACGCCGTCTGCGCCCACTCCGGCACGCCGATGCGCTTTCCCCGCAAGTCGCCCGGCCGTTCAATACCGCCCCCACGCCGCACATACAGCGACGAGAGCCGAAACACGCGCGATGGAAACACCGGCAGTCCAATGAGCCGGTCATCGCCCTGCGAGCGCAGCGAGGCGTACTTGCCGAGCGACATCTCGGACACGTCCCACTCCTGGAAATGCGTCGTGCGATAAAAGATCTCTTCGACCGGCAATACCGTAGGAATCAGGTCGATGCCTTCGGCCCGCACGCGCGCGTCGAGCAGGTCGCGCACGTGGTCGTAGTCATTCACAGCAAGCGATAGCGTGAGCCTGGGCATGTCAGTGTCCGAAGGCGGTGGCATCGGGCAGGCGTTCCGGCCGCTCGACGAGAAAGACCAGCAAGGCCGCCGTGACGAGCGAGGCCGCGAGCACGGAGAACATCGCGCCGGGCCCGCCGGTCGCTTGTTGCAGCACGCCGGAGATGGCCGGTCCGCACATGGCTCCGAAGCGCGCGATGCCGAAGAACACGCCCACGCCCGTGCTGCGAATCTCGGTGGGATAACTGACGGCGACGAGATTGTTGAGCACCGTCTGCGTGCCGATCACGAACATCCCCGCAATCACGATGATCCAGAAGACCTGCGCGTTCTCCAGCAGCGCAAGCATGCCGATGGCGCTCGCGCCGAGCAGCCACGCAATCGACATGGTGAGACGCCGGTTGCCGGTGCGATCGGCGACGAACCCTGACAGCAAACTGCCAAACGCCGATGCAAACACGAGCAGCGACCCATACGCGAAGCTATGCGAGAGATTCTCGCCACGCTTGAGCAGGATGGTCGGCAGCCAGCCGGAGAGTCCATAAGACGAGAACAGCGAGAGCGCGCCCATGGCCCAGAAACACAGCGTCTGGCGGCGAAACCGCACAGTGAACAGCGCGCGGAACGATCCGGCTTTCACCGTAGGCGCGGGCACGACGACTTCGGCCGCGCGAAACTCCGCCGCTCGCGCGGGCCAGAAACGCGTCAGTTGCGTGCGCACCTCGTCCATGCGGTTGCGGCTGCCGAGGAACGCGATGGATTCAGGCAGCACGAATTGCAGCACGACGGCGAGCGCCATCGCCAGCGCGCCGGTGTAGTACATGCTCTGCCAGCCGAAGCGCGGCATCAGCCAGGCGGCGATGAAGCCCGAGCAAGTCGCCCCGCCGATCCAGCCGAGCGAAAAGAAGCCGATGGTGAAGACATTATTCGAACGCTTCGGCGCGATCTCGTTGATATAGGTCACGCACATCGGCATCAGCAGCCCGAGCGCGAGGCCCATGATGAAACGTCAGCATGACGAACGAGGACAGGTCATGAGCGAAGAGAGCGATTGCGAGGCTCATTGCGCTCGATACCCACACGCCCGGCAGGATCACGCGACGCCTTCCGAAGCGGTCGCCGAACAGACCCGACACCGCCGAGCCGATCGCAAATCCGCCCAGTCCGCACGAGAGCAACAGGCCGATCTGGCTCGGCGAAAGATGCCACGCCGGCGTGACGTCGTGAACGATGTACGACGCGTTGTAGAGATCGAAGCCGTCGTACCAGAGGATCAGCGCGAGCATCAGCGCGAGGCGGAAGTGATAAGCGCCGAGCGGCGCGGCCTGCAATGTCTCGCGCAGATCAACCCGATTGCGCTGAGCCGGCGTGGTGTCCAGGGTCATGCGGTGTCTCCGGATATCGGTGGCCTGTCGTTCGAACCGGATGGTTCGCGACGGCCTTTTTTCATGTTCCGGAGGTCACTTTACTGATAGCCTTTATAGCTATCAATATTGAGTTTTAAAATCAATATAAAGAGATTGAAGCTGTTGGGGGCCCAGGAACATGAGTGACGGAAACTGGAACGACGTGTTGAGCTGCGAGGAAGCGCTGGCGCGGCTCAATATCAAGGCCGCGACGCTCTATGCCTACGTCAGTCGCGGACTGGTGCGCGCGACGCCCCATGAAGACGGACGCAAGCGGCTGTATCTGCGTCGCGATATCGAACGGCTCGCCGCGCGCAAACGCGGCCGCGCGCCCAGCGGCGCGGTGGCGGAATCCACGCTGCGTCTCGGCGATCCGGTGCTGCATTCGGCCATCACGCAAGTCACGCCGCACGGGCCGCGTTATCGCAATCGTCTGGCCGTCGATCTGGCGAGTTCAGGCGCCGCGTTCGAATCCGTCGTGCATCTGCTGATGACCGGCGTGTGGCAAAGCGGGCTCGCGGTCTGGGCGCCCATCGAGACGCCGCCCGACGTGCTGCGCGTCCTGTCGGTGCATGAAGGCGGGGTGGCGAGCGGCGATATCGGCGCGCTGCTGGGCATGGTGCCCTTCGCATTGGGCATGCAGGGACGCGGCACGCGCGAGATCACCGATGGCGGCGCGGTACAGGCCGCGCGGCTCATGTTGCAGAGCATGGCGGGCTGCGTCGGCTTTCTCGGGCCGGCGCGCGTGTTCTGTCCGCGTGCGGCCGATGAGAGCATCGCCGGACAGATCCTGCGCGCGGCGGGTGCGCCAGTGACGCCCGTGACGCTGCGTGCACTGGGCACGGCGCTCGTCGTGCTCGCCGACAACGAACTGGCGCCCGCCACTTTCTCCGCGCGTGTAGCGGCATCGACGAATGCGGACATGTTCAGTTGCGTCGCGGCGGCCATCGGCTCGCACATTGGCTTCTCCACCGGAACCGGCACCGAGAAGGTCGAGACGCTGCTGCTGTGCGAACCCTTGTCGGCGCTGGAGTCGCGCGCGGACCGCGTGCGCGAGTATGGTGCGAGCTTGTTCGGCTTCAATCATCCGCTGTATGCCGGCGGCGATCCCCGCGCGGATCTGATGCTCCAGGCGGCTGCTGAAGTCGCGGCGCACACGGGATGCACACCGGCGGCGGGCGAAGCCACCGGGCTGACGCTGGCCTTTCTTGAACGCATGCGGCGCGAACTGGGGGCGCATCCGGGCGTGGCGTTGGGTCTCGTGACGCTGGCGCGCGCGCTCGGCTTGCCCGACGGGTCGGCAACGGCCATCTGGATCGTGAGCCGCACGGCCGGATGGGTCGCGCATGTGATGGAGCAGCGCACGCAGGCGTTCTTGCTGCGTCCGCGCGCGAAATATGAGATGTCCGCTTCCGGCGATTCCGGCGCGCTGGCCTGATGAAGCGACTTCAGGTGGCGACGTCCAGCACGATGTTGAAGCCGGGCCGCATTTGTTCGGCCAGCCACGTGCCTTCTTCCTGATCCTTGACGAACGTGACGAAGACGTCGTCCGGGCGTTCCGCGTGAGGCATGGCGATGCTCCACGCGCCACTGCCGTCCATGCGCAGGGTCACGCTGAACGACGCGCTCGGTGTTGTTGCAGACATGGCGCCTCCTCGAAAGGCAAACACATCGCCGTCATCGGCATGACGGCTCTCTCAGTCATTTTTTCGGTCTTCGCCGAACGCTTGGCGTAATTCTGCCCGAGAAGAAATGTCTGCTGGAAGTTTTTAAGGATCGATTTCGGACGCAAGCTGGCGCGGCAGCATGCTTGGGAAGCGGATCAGCGCTCGTGATAGACCGCAAGCCAGACGCTGGGCTCCGACTCATGCGTCCAGGCCACGCGATGCCGGCAGTGCGGCTCGATCAGAACGTAATCGCCGGGACGCAGGTGGCGACGGCTCGCATCGGCTTCGAATTCGAGCACGGCTTCGCCCGACAGCAGCACGACCCACTCGGCGCGCGGGTCGTCGTACCAGAAACCTGCCGGGCTGGCATGACCCATCGACACGATCCGTTCGACGGTGACGCCGGGCCCGGTCGCAAGTGCATCGACCTGTTCTTTTGCGCTGCGCTGCGTTTGCACGTCGAAAAGATTTCCTCTGCGGATTTGCATGTCTCGGCCTCTCTCCAGGTCAATCAAAAGAATAGTTCAGGGAAGATCGCGTCCCGCGCCAAAGCGATAGGATCATCACAAAACGGTGCGTGTTTGTTGTGATCATCTCGTTTACACCCGTCCGAATAGGGGTTAAATGTGATTGACGCACCAAATGTGTGATGCGAAGATCACAACCCACATCGCGCATCACGACGCGAACCATAAGAATTCGCCCGCGCGGCGAAGGAGACAACAGATGAGTGAGGCGGTTGCGGTCGCGGCCGCTTCATCGGCCCGTGCGCCCTTGATCCGCGTTGCCGGCGTCACCAAGAAATTCGGCGGCGTCCAGGCGCTGCGCGGCGTGAATCTGGAAGTGCTGCCGGGCGAAGTGCATGCGCTGCTCGGCGAAAACGGCGCGGGCAAATCCACGCTCATCAAGATCCTGAGCGGCGTCCATAGCTACGACGAAGGCTCGATAGAAATCGTCGGGCAGAAGGTCGCCTTCGACTCTCCGGCCAAGTCGCGCGAAGCAGGCGTGGCGGTGGTGTATCAGGATTTGAGCCTGGTCGAATCGCTTTCCGTCGGCGCCAATCTCATGCTCGGCCGCGAGCCGCGCACGCGCTTCGGATTCGTCCGGCAGCGTGAACTGATGGCGCAGGTCAGCGCCTTTCTGCGCGAACACCACATTCCGCTCGATCCCCGCGCCCCCGTGGATTCCCTGCCGTTCGCCTATCGGCAGATGACGGAGATCTGCAAGGCGCTGATGGGCGACGTGCGCGTGCTGATCCTCGACGAACCCACGTCCGCGCTCACCGGCGGCGAGGAACAGATTCTCTTCGACGCCATCCGCACCGTGACTGCGCGCGGCGTCGGCGTGATTTACGTGACGCACCGGCTGAACGAGGTGTTCCGCATTTCGCAGCGCGTGACCATCTTTCGCGACGGCGCGAACGCCGGCCATTTCGTCACCGCCGAAACCGACATGAAGCAACTCGTTGCGGCGATCGTCGGCCCGCGTCATGCGGCGATGCAGGCGCGCCAGGAGACGGCATCCGGCATCGCGCCGACGCAAACGCCGCCACACACCGAACCGTCGACCAGCCCGTCCGTGCTGACGCTTTCGCACGTCAGCAACGCCCGTCTGCGCGACGTGAACCTGACGCTGCACAGAGGCGAGGTGCATGGTCTGGCGGGCTTGATCGGCAGTGGGCGCACGGAGATCCTGCAAACCATCTTCGGTCTGCTGCCGGTTCAGGACGGCAGCATCGACCTCGACGGCCAGCCGCTCGCTGCCCACCGTCCCGCCGATGCCATCGCGCGCGGCATCGCGCTCGTGCCGGAAGATCGCCATGTGCAGGGACTCGTGCTGGATCATTCGATCGAACGCAACCTGACCTTGCCCCGCCTGCCGCATTTCTCGCGCGGCGGCTGGCTGCGGGCGCAGGCCGCCGCGCAGCAGGCCCTGAGCGCGATGAAGCAGCTTTCCGTGAAAGCCCCCGATGCCGCGACGCGCGTGAAGTTTCTCTCCGGCGGCAATCAGCAGAAGGTGGTGTTTGCGAAGTGGAACAACCCGCGCCCGCACGTGCTGCTGCTCGATGAACCAACCGTCGGCGTGGATGTCGGCGCGCGCGAGGAGATTTACGGCGTCGTGCGCGATGCGGCGCGCGCGGGCACCGGCGTGGTGGTCGTGTCCTCGGATCTCGACGAACTGCTGCGGCTGTGTGACCGCGTGTCCATTGTCGTGGAAGGCTCGATCCGGCAGACCATCGAGCGCGGAGCGCTTCGTCACGCCGAAGAACTGCATCACCTCATCCAGACCTTGCGCACTCACGAAGAGCCTGCAACATGAACGATTCTGTTTCGCCCACGCCGCTGCCCGCCGGAGAACAGGCCGTTTCGCGCCATTCGCGCGCGTGGCGCATCGCGCGCACGCTCGTGCAGGGCGACCGGCCTTACATGCTGTATATCGCGTTCGCCGTGCTGCTCGTGGTGTTCAGCTTCGCCTCGCCCTGGTTCCTGTCGATCGATAACTTCCTCAACATCGGCCGGCAGACCGCGCTGGTGTCGATCATCGCCATCGGCATGACCTTCGTCATCATCGCGCGGCAGATCGATCTCTCGGTGGGCTCGTCGCTCGCGCTGTCCGGCATGGCCGCCGCGCTGGCGATGTCGCATGTCGGCGACAGCTGGATCATTGGCGCGATTGCCGGCATCGGCACGGGGGCGATCGTCGGCGCCATCAACGGACTGGTGACGACGCGCCTCAACATTCCGTCGTTTCTCGTGACGCTCGGCTCGCTCTCGGCGGCGCGCGGCCTCGCGCTGATGGTCACCACGACGCGCCCCGAAATCATCACCAACGACACCTTCATCTCCATCTTCGGCGAAGGCTCGATCATGGGCGTCCCGGTGCCGATCCTGTGGACCTTGCTGGCGGTCATCGGCGGCGTGCTGCTGCTGCATTACAGCGTGTTCGGCCGGCGCATCTATGCGGCGGGCGGCAATCCGACGGCCGCGCTGTACTCGGGCATCAACATCCGCCGCGTGACCACGCTCGCCTTCGTGCTGACGGGCGCGCTGGCGGGCCTCGCCGCGCTCGTTTTGTCCGCGCGCTCGCATGCCGCGCGGCCGGATGTCGTGCAAGGCATGGAGCTGGACGTGATCGCCTCGGTCACGCTCGGCGGATGCAGCCTGTTCGGCGGACGCGGCTTCATTCTGGGAACGCTGCTGGGCAGTCTCATCATCGGCACGCTGAACAACGGGCTCGTACTGCTCGGCGTGAGCTCGTCGCTGCAACTGGTCATCAAGGGCATCATCATCGTCGCGGCCGTCGCCTTCACGCGCAAATGAACACATGAGCGCAGCGCGCGCGATTCCATAAGAAGCAGGAGACGCAGTAACAAGACGACCAACGGAGGGAAGTCATGAAACATCGTCGTGGATCTGGGGCAAGGCTGGCAAGCGTCGCAGCGGCGACGACCCTGGCGCTGTGTGCATCGCAGGCATTCGCGCAATCGTGCGAGAAACTGCCGGTCGCGTCGATCGGGCCCGCGGGCATCGTCGGACAGGGGCCGAACGGCGAGAAGGCCGCATCGTCCGATGCCGTGAAGCTCACGGACGCCGAGGCCGCGAAGGTCAAGGCCGGCAAGTTCAAGGTTGGCATTTCGATGCAGACCATGAACCTCGACTGGTCGCAGCTGCAAGTGGCGGGCATCACGGACACGCTCAAGAAATACGGCGTGGAGGTGATTGGCACGGCATCGGCGGAATATCAGGTGGACAAGCAGATCGCCGACATCGAGAACACCATCCAGCGTCATCCGGACGGCATCATTTCGATTCCCGTCGACGGCACGGCCACGGCCGCGACCTACAAGAAGGTCTCGCAGGCAGGCATCAAGCTCGTGTTCATGGACAACGTGCCGAAGGGCCTGAAGCATCCGCAGGAATACGCGGCGATGGTTTCCGCCGACAGCGAAGGCAACGGCCAGATCGCGGCCAAGGTGCTGGCTTCGTGTGTGCCGAAGGGCGGCACGGTGGGGCTGGTGAACTTCGGCGTGGACTATTTCAGCACGACGGAGCGCACCAAGGCCGTGAACGATTGGCTGAAAAAGAACCGGCCGGACATCAAGATCAAGCAGGTGGCGTTCACGGATCCGTCGAAGGTCGGGCAGATCGCGGGCGACTTCCTCACCGCGAATCCGGATGTGAAGGGCGTGTTCGCGGTGTGGGACCAACCTGCGCTCGATACGCTGACCTCGATGCGCGCGCAGGGCATCAACACGCCGGTGACGACGGTCGATCTCGGGCTGGAATCGGCCATCGAGATCGCGAAGGGCGGGCCGCTCAAGGCGACCGGCTCGCAGCGTCCCTACGATCAGGGCGTAGCCGAAGCCATGGCGATGATGAAGGCGCTGATCGGCCAGACGCCGCCTGCGTGGATCGGCGTGCAGTCGTTGCCGGTGGTGCAGTCGAACGTGCTGGAGTCGTACAAGACGGTGTTCAAGAAGGATCCGCCGCCGCAACTCGCGGATGCGTGCAAGAAGGCGGCGCCGGCTTGTAACTGAGGAAGGTTCGAGGAAGCAAGGGAGAGCGAAGTCTGGCGGGCTTCGCTCTTTTGCATGGTGAAACGCGGGTGTCGGTGCGCCTCGCGTCGGTGTCGCAGTCTCGTCGCATTCAACTGATGTGACGCAATCCGCCTGTCACGCCACACCCGATTGAGACGATTGCGAGTGATTGTGAGCTTCTGAAGCATGTCACGCCGGGCAAGCATCCTTACCATGGATCTCAGCCCGGCCATGCAAGACGCCGGATCCATGGATGCCTGTCTGGAGTTCATCATGCAGAACATCGAGCAAGTCGAGTATCTGTTCCTCGGCGGCGGCAAGGGCGGCAAATCGCTCGCGACGGAACTGGCCAAGGCGGGAAAGCGTGTTGCAGTGGTCGAGCGCGGCATGATCGGCGGATCGTGCATCAACGTGGCCTGTATTCCGACCAAGGCGCTGATCCGCAGCGCGCGGGTCGCGCACACCGTGCGGCATGCGGGCGCGTTCGGCGTCGAAGCGGGTGAGCCGCGTATCGACATGAAGCGTGTCAGCAGCCGCGTCAAGGGCGTGGTGGACGCGCTCGTCGATGTCAATCTCAACAGCTTCATCCAGGCAGGTTTCGACCTGCTTCTGGGTGAAGGCCGCTTCGTCGGGCCGCGCAGGATTCACGTCGATCTCAACGATGGCGGCGTCCGCGTGCTCGAAGGCGAGCATGTGTTCATCAATACCGGCACGCATGCGGCCATTCCTTCCGTGCCAGGTCTTCGCGAAGCCGATCCGCTTACGCACGTCGAAGCCATTCGCATCGACGAGATTCCCGAGCATCTGATCGTGATCGGCGGCGGTTATATCGGGCTGGAAATGGCGCAGGCGTTCCTGCGGCTCGGCGCGCGCGTGACAGTGCTGCAGAAGGAACCGCGCGTGGCAATGCGCGAGGACGCCGATGTCAGCGAAGCGATTGCCGCCGCGCTGAAGGAGGATGGCATCGATGTTCGCTTGAATGTCGAGATTGAATCCGTGTCCGGGCGTTCCGGCGATCCGCACAATCCAGTGCGCGTGAAACTCGCCAATGGCGAGCAGGTGGACGGCACGCATATTCTTGCCGCGACGGGACGCATTCCGAACACGAAGGATATCGGTCTGGAACTCGCGGGCGTCGAGCTCGACAATCGCGGTTTCATCAAGGTGAATGAGCAACTGCGGACGACGGCGTCGAATGTCTATGCGATCGGTGAAGTCGCCGGCACGCCGATGTTCACGCATGCATCGTTCGATGACTATCGCGTGCTGAGCGCGCAGCTTCGTGGCGAAGCCAGAACGACGCGTGGCCGCGAGATTCCGTATGCGCTCTTCATCGAGCCGGAGCTGGGCCGCATCGGCTTGAACGAAACCGAAGCGGCCCAGAAAGGCATTGCGGTCCGGATCGCGAAACTGCCGATGGCGGCGGTCCCGCGCGCCCGCACCAACTCGGATACGCGTGGCTTCATGAAGGCGCTGATCGCGGCCGAGTCAGACGAGATTCTCGGCTTCACGATGTTTGGAAGCGAAGCAGGCGAAGTGGTCGCGACCGTGCAGATCGCGATGCTCGGCAAACTGCCCTATACCGTGCTGCGCGACGCACCGATCGCTCATCCCACCTTGACCGAAGGCCTGAACCTGCTGTTCGCCACCGTGCCGGCGCGCATCGCGAAGTAGGGGGTATCGGGCACATTGATGCATTCCCCGCTTATACTGGGCGCGACGGTTTCTTCACCTCAAACAAACGGAGAATCAAACGTGAGAACCAGCCTGGCAAGCGTTGTTGCGTCACTCGTCATCGGTGTCATCGGGGTATCGGCCGCTCCACTCTCTTATGGTCAGGACAACGGTTCCACCGCCACCACCGCGGCCCCGGCCGCGCCCGCCACCAAGGCCGAGAAGAAGGCCGCGAGAAAGCAGGCGCGCGCGAAGAAGAACGCCGAACTGAAGAAGCTCGAAGACGCGGGCTACAACCCCGGACGGGCCAATGACCCGAACTATCCGCAGGATCTTCAGAACGCCCAGAAGAAGCTGAACTCGGGTCAATCGCAATAGAAGCAGAAGTGCACGGGCGGCCGGTTCGCGTCAGGCTTTCACGCCGCGCGAACTGCGCCGCTTGCGCTCACGCTGATCGACGCCGATCTCCACCGGCGTGAACGGCGCCTGAAACCGGCTGACCAGAAAATCGATGAACGCCCGCGCCCGGGCCGTCTGGTTTCTCTGCCGCGCGTAGTAGACGAAGAGATCGGCGGAAGGCAAAACGGTGTTGGGCAGCACGAGATGCAGCCGGCCGCTCTGGATGTACTTCGCCAGGTCCCATTCGGACCGGATCAAAATGCCGTGGCCGTCCAGCGCCCAGCGCAGAACGATATCGCCGTCATTGCTCGACAGCGCGCCCTTGACCTTGATCGCCTCGATGTGATCGTTCACGATGTAGCGCCACACACCGTAGGCATCGTCGTTTTGCCGATGGATGATGCAGCGATGATTCGCCAGATCTTCAACCCGCTCCGGTCTTCCATGCCTGTCCAGATACTTCGGCGACGCACACAGAAAGCGGCGATTGCTCATGATGCGCCGCGCGCTCAGGCGGCTGTCGGGTAATTCGCCGAAGCGGATCGCCATGTCGAAGCCGCCTTCTATCAGATCCACAGGCCGGTCGGTCACTTCGAACTGAACCTCGACGCTCGGGAATTTGCGGGCGAACTCGGACACGATCGGCGCAATCGTGGTCCGTCCGAAACCCAGCGTTGCGTTGATGCGCAGCAGACCCTGAGGGTCGCGCGTCGCACCGGCGATTTCCTCCTCCATCTCCCGAATCTGCCCGACGATCTGCAACGCATGGCGCAGATAGGTCTCCCCTTCCGGCGTCAGGCTCACGCTGCGCGTGGTCCGGTTCACGAGACGCACACCCAGCCGCTGTTCGATGACGCTGAGCCGTTTGGTGGCAGCCGGCGGCGACAGGTCCAATGCCCGCGCCGCGCCCGACAGGCTGCGAAGTTTCGCCAGCAGAATGAAGAACTCGAAATCGCTCGCGGCTTGCGTTTCAGTATTCACTCGATGTGAAGAATGAAATGAATGGAAGTGAAGTTTAACAGCGGTTTTTGGGAGTATGCTGGCCTCCCGTCGAATGCCCTGGAGCACGCAGATGAAAGTCGTAGAGATTCGCGAGAAAACCGTCCCGATCAGTTCGCCCATCCGCAACGCCTACATCGACTTCAGCAAGATGACGCTGAGTCTCGTCGCGGTCATCACTGACGTGATACGCGACGGCAAGCCGGTCGTGGGCTATGGCTTCAATTCGAATGGCCGCTATGGTCAGGGCAAGCTGATGCGCGAGCGCTTCATTCCGCGCATTCTCGAAGCCGATCCCGCCGCGCTGGTGAACGACACGGGCGATAACCTCGACCCGCACAAGATCTGGGCGACGATGTTCACCAACGAGAAGCCCGGCGGTCATGGCGAGCGGTCGGTGGCCATTGGTACGATCGACATGGCGGTGTGGGACGCGGTTGCGAAGATCGAGGGCAAGCCGTTGTTCCAGCTGCTTGCGGACCGTTATGGCAACGGCCAGCCGGATCGCAAGGTGTTTGTTTATGCTGCGGGCGGTTACTACTATCCGGGCCAGGACCACGGGAAGCTGAAGGACGAAATGCGCAGCTATCTCGACCGGGGCTATACGGTCGTGAAGAAGAAAATTGGCGGCGGTTCGCTCGACGAGGATCTGCGGCGTATCGACTCGATCCTGAGCGTGCTGCAGGACGGGCAAAAACTCGCCGTCGATGCCAACGGCCGCTTCGACCTGGACACGGCAGTGCGCTATGCAAAGGCGCTCTCGCAATACGATCTGTTCTGGTACGAGGAAGCCGGCGATCCGCTCGACTTCGAATTGCAGGCCGCGCTGCGCAACTACTACGACAAGCCGATGGCAACGGGAGAAAACCTGTTCTCCATGCAGGATGCACGCAACCTGATTCGATACGGCGGCATGCGCGCAGACCGCGACTGGCTGCAATTTGACTGCGCGCTAAGCTATGGACTCGTTGAATATCTGCGCACGCTGGACATGCTGCATCAACATGGCTGGTCGCGCACGCGCTGCATTCCTCACGGCGGCCACCAGATGTCGCTGAACATTGCCGCGGGCCTGGGCCTGGGCGGCAATGAATCTTACCCGGATCTGTTCCAGCCTTATGGCGGCTTTCCGGATGGCGTGAAGGTGGAGAACGGCTTCGTGACCATGCCCGACTTGCCGGGTATCGGCTTCGAAGGCAAGGCGGATCTCATCGCTGAAATGAAGAAGCTCTCGGCCTGAAAAGGACTTCGGCGACGGTCCGCCCCAAGCCTGTTCAGGCCACGTTGCCTTCGGTCTGGAAGACGCTCAGCGAACCATAGCGCTCCACCAGCGCGTTGTATTCGTTCGGGTCGTAGAACTGGCAGGTTCCCGACGTGAACGCTTTCGCGGTCGCGATGCAGAACTGCACGGCCTCCGCCAGATCCGCCTCGTGATTGGCGTTGAGCGCCGCGCCGGAAACCGGCGATTCCGCTGTGATGGCGACGCCGACCACCGGCGCGGCCGTCGCGACGCTCGGCTGCATGATGCTGTTGAAGTGGCTGATGCCGTTGTCGTAAGGCGTGATGTCCTGGATGGCCAGCGGAAAAGTGAACGCGTGGCGGCCCGTGGTGGATTCCATGATGTCGACGAGATCGGCGCTCATTTTCAGCAGGTATCCGTTTTTCGCCGTGGGCGAAAGGGCAAAGCCGCGCTGCTTGCGGAGGTAATTTGCCTTGGACGCGTCCACCGAGAGAATGGCGTCCATGTCGGCATCGACTTCATACTGGTTCATGGTCGCGTTCGACACCGGCAGCGCCATCATGGGCGGTGTCTTCGAGTTGTCGATATAGCCCTGCGGACTGATATGGAAGGTGACGATCACATCGCCGGGAAGGTTGTCGCCTTTTGCCTTCATGTCGGCGAGTTTGAGCGCCGCCGCGAGCCCGCTGATGGGGCCGTCCGCGTCCGACACCATGCCGATCTGCTGCGGGCGCGCGCCCGTGCAGCCGCTTCTGCCATTGATGCCCAGCGTGGGCGATGCCCCACCGAGGGTTTTGCCCGTGAGGCCGGGAATCAGCACCTTGACGAAATACGTGGTCCAGCTGGGCTGCGTGCCGGGCTGGTCGTCCGCCACAGCCGTGCTCGTCGCGACGACGCCAAGCGATTGATAAGAGTTGAACAAGGCAACGGCGTCCGCGCCGGTGACAATCGCGCTATCCAGTAAATCGTAAGCCGTCAGAACCTGCGAAAGAGCCATTTGGATATCCTGATTGAAGATGAATTCATTCGGACAAGAAGTGCAAAACGAATTGCACGTTTTATCCGCGATTCAAATGCGAAGAAGACACACCCATGCTCATGCAAGGGTGAGCATCAAGATAACGCATTGGCCGAAAGGATTTTGTCAAGAATGTTGCAGGATGCAATGCGAGCGAGTGTTATCGCATGGCTTGCTTTGAGTCCGTCAGCATACGGCGGCGTTCTGCTTCCTTGAGCACGGCAGCGCTCAGGTTTCTATAGTCGATCATTTCCTGCCGCAAGCCGAGAAACACGTTGAGCAGTTCGATGGCGGACGTCGCGCTATGCCCGTTCTTGATCAGCGTCTGCACGAGATCGATGTGCCGCCGAATCTGTTCGTTCGCGGTTGCCAGGTGCGCGTCGGTGCCTTGCAGAAATGCATGCTGACTTTCGCGTCCCATGGTTTTCTCCTTCGTCGTTGCCGTGAGGATCGATTCTGCGCGCGAGTGCGAATCGTCATATCAACCCGCATGCGAATAACGCGATGTCTGCCGCAAAAAAGGTGCCCGCTTTAAGCCATGCCATGCAGCAAGGGCGCTCCGGTCAGAACCTGCTATGTTGAAAGGAAGCGAATGCCTTCCTGATGGGAGGGATCATGGACATCGCGCTCTGGCTGCACAGCCTTGGCATGGAACGTTACGCGGCCGTGTTCCGCGAGAACGCCATCGATGTCGACGTGCTACGCCATCTGACTGCGGATGATCTGAAGGATCTCGGCGTGCTGTCCGTGGGACATCGCCGCACGCTGCTCGATGCGCTGGCTGAGTTGCGCGCCCATGAAAACGGTTCATTAACGAAGCCGGGCGAGCGGCGTCAGGTGACGGTGCTGTTCGCGGACCTGTGCGGCTTCACCGAAATGAGCCGGTCGGTGGATGCGGAAGAAGTCGTCGCGGTGCTCGACCGTTACTTCGAGCAGGTGGACCGGATCGTCGAGCAGCATGGCGGTCACGTCGACAAACATATCGGCGATTCCAGCATGGCCGTGTTCGGCGCGCCCGTCTCGCATGGCAACGATGTCGAACGTGCGGTGCGCGCGGCGCTTGCCATCGCGGAGGCCATGCCGGCGCTGGACCGCGAACCCGCTTGGCCGCTTGCGGTGCACATCGGCATTGCGGGCGGCGAGGTCGTGGCGAGCGGCACCGGCAGCGCGACCCATCGCGCTTATACCGTGACCGGCGAGACCGTCAACCTTGCCGCGCGCCTCACCGGCGCGGCCGGTCGCGGAGAAATCCTGATCTCGGAAGGCGTGCGGCGCGCATTGGGCGAGCGTTTCGACTGCGTCGCGCGCGAGGCGCTGAGCGTGAAGGGCTTCGTGGAGCCAGTCGCGGCGTGGTGCCTCGCGGGCTTGCGATGCACCGCTCAATCCGTGCGGCCGTTCGTCGGCCGCCATGACGAGTTGCGGCAGTTTCGCGACATGCTCGCCGCGTGCCGGGCGAGCGGACAAGGACGGACGGTCATCGTCAGCGGCGAAGCCGGGCTCGGCAAGACACGCTTGCTGGAAGAGTGGAAACGCGAAGCGGCCAAAGCAGGGTTCGCCATTCATGGCGGCCTCGTACTCGATTTCGGCGCGGCCATGGGGCGCGGCGCGCTGCAAACGATCGTGCGCGGCTTGCTCGCACTCGACGATGCAAGCGAGGCCCAGGCCAGCGCGACCGGCATGATCGAAGGTGAGGACGCGCCGTTCATCAAGGACCTGCTCGATGTGTCGATGACGCTCGAGGAACGCACGGTCTACGAGGCCATGGACAGCGCGAAACGTCTGCGTGGCCGCGCCAATGCACTGCGCGGGCTCCTGCGGCGTACTGCTCGCGAGCGGCCCCGGCTGATCTTCGTCGAAGACGTTCACTGGTCGGATGCTTCGACACGACGCGATCTCGCCGTGCTGTCGGAGGCGGTATGCGCGTGTCCCGCGATGCTGGCGATGACCGTGCGACCCGCACACGACCTGTCGTGGCCTGAAGCGTTCAACGCGCGCGTGTTGCAGATGGATCTCGCGCCGCTCAGCACGGACGAGGCCGAGCGGATGGCGCGCTCGTACCCGGCGGCGTCGCAGGAGGTTGCGGAGCGCTGCATGGCGCGGGCGGCGGGCAATCCGCTGTTTCTGGAACAACTGCTCGGCAACGCGCAGGATGACGAGACCACCGGTGTGCCCGGAACGGTGCGGAGTCTCGTACAGGCCCGCCTGGACCGGCTCGATCCCGCCGGCAGGACCGCGTTACAGGCGGCGTCGGTGTTGGGCCAGATCGTTGAGCGCGACGTGCTGGACCGTCTCGTCGATGGCGCATCGGCCGCGCTGGAATCGCTCGCCGCATGTCTTCTGCTGCGCCGCGAGAACACGGGCTACCTCTTTCATCACGCGCTGATTCGCGATGCCGTCTATGACGGCCTGCTGAAGAGCCGGCGCCGCGAGTGGCATCGCCGCGCGGCATCGTGGTACGCCGAGCATGACCTGATCCTGCGGGCCGAACATCTCGATCGCGCAGCGGACAGCGAAGCGCCGCGCGCTTATTGTGACGCGGCACGCGCGCAGGCGGCCGCGTACCGCTACGAACTGGCGTTGCGGCTCGTCGAACGTGGCTTGGCGCAGGCGCGCGCTGCGACCGATCGTGTGGCGCTCGCCTGCCTGCGCGGCACGGTCCTGCATGATGCCGGCGACATGACGTCGGCGCTGGCATCGTTCGAAGCCGCGCTCGCCGACGCCGCGACGGACGCCGAGCGCTGCCAGGCCTTGATCGGACGCGCGACCGTGAAGCGGGTGATCGACGATCTGGAAGGCGCCTGGGCCGACCTCGATGAGGCTGCCCTCGTCGCGGATGCCCAGGGCTTGCTGCCGCAGGCCGCGCGCATTCACTTCCTGCGGGGCAACCTGTGTTTTCCGCGCGGCGACGCCGACGGCTGCGTGCGTGAACACGGCCAGAGTCTCGCGCTCGCCCGCGCGGCCGCCGACCCTGAACAGGAAGCAGCCGCGCTCGGCGGGCTGGGCGATGGCGAATACCTGCGCGGCCGCCTGATCAGCGCGCACGATGCCTTCAGCCGCTGTGTCGAACTGTGCGAGCGCCACGGATTCGGTCGGATCGAAGTCGCGAACCGGCCGATGCGCGCCATCACCGCCTGGTTCACCGGCGACGCGCGCGGCGGACTCGATGCCGCGCTGGCCAGCGTCGTCGCGGCGGAGAAGGTGGGACATCTGCGGGCACTGGCTGTCGCGCATCACGCAGCCTGGCATTGCCTGCACGATCTCGCGGAGTGGGCGCGTGCGTGGGAGCATGTCGAACCCGCGTTGCACTGCGCGCGTGAGCTCAAGTCGAAGCGCTTCGAAGGCGAGGCGCTGGCGCTGCGCGCCGAGTTGCAGCGTGTGGCGGGAAAGCGGAATGAGGTGCTGGAGGATATCAACGCGGCGCTCGCGTTCAGCCGGGAAACCGGCATGGCCTATCTCGGCCCGAGTTATCTCGGCACGCTTGCCCGCGTGACCAGCAATCCGGACATACTCGATCAGGCGCTGGCGGAAGGCGAGGCCGTGCTCGCGGCCGGCGCGGTCAGTCACAATCACTTCCTGTTCCGGCGCGACGCCATCGACGCGTGCATCGATCATCGTCGCTGGGACGCCGCCCTGCATCACGCCGACGCGCTCGAAGCCTATGCGTGCCGCGAGCCGTCGCGCTTCTCCGCGTTCTTCGTGGGGCGTGCGCGTGCGCTCGTGGCGGTTGGCAAGGGCGCGAGGGGGCAGGCTGTGCTGAACGAACTCGCACGTGTCGACGTCGAAGCAACAGAACTGGGCTTTCTGCATGCGCAACGGGACATTGCTGGTGCGCTCGCTGAAGCTGGACGAAGCCGCTGAACAAAGCCGCTGAACAAGGACGCTGCACATGAAAATGGACTGGAAGGCTCGCGTCAAACTGTTCGCGCAACGGTTCTGGCAGCCGACGAGCGCCTGCATGACCTGCATGCCGGGTAGCTGGCAGTTCATCACGAGCAGCGCGCACTGGGCGAACGCGCTGCGCACCGGACTGTTCACCGGCATTCTGGCGATTCTCCTGACCTTCACGCCGGCCGCGAGGCTGTTCGAGAACCGCTTCGGCAATGCCGCGCTCGTCGGTTTGCTCACGGCAGTCGGCGATATCTACGCGCACACGAGCCACTATCGTCTGCCCTTCGTCGAGCACATGATCACGGGGCTCGCCTCGGGCGTGCTGACGCTGCTCGGCTCCTACGTCTTCGAAGACCGCGCGCGCCGCGTTCGCGCGCTCTGGGCGCGCGTCTTCGCGTAGCGGCGGCGTTACCAGCGCAGCAGCCTCGGCCCGAGCCACGCGCCGATCAAGGCCGGCAGCAGCATGCCGGCCGCGTACCAGACGCTCCAGAACGCCGGGCTCATCTCCGGGCAATGCAGGCAATACACGACCGTTGCCGTCGCGCTAGCCAGCAAGCCGGCGACAGCGCCCGCCACGCGCAGCCGGGTGGGCGCAAGCGAGCGCATGGCCCACATCGCGGCGGGGAAGGTCGGCACGGACAACAGCAGGATATTGAACGGACAGGTGCGCCACGTGTGGCCGAAGACGACTGCCGCGCGCGCGGCGGGCTCGGCGTGTTCGAAGACCATCCAGCCGGCGCCCCACACCGCCACGAAGGGCAGCGCGACGAGCGCCCAGGTCAGACCGGCACGCGCACCTGGACGGCCAATGCGCGTCAGCGTGAGCAGCGCGCCGATGCCCACTGCCAGCGGAAACGCCAGCTTCGCCCAGAAGATGCCCGAGCGGGCCACTTCGCCGAGATCATGACGCAGCCCGAACACGAGGCTCAGCAGGATCAGCGACCCCAGCGCGCCGGCCAGCAGCGCCTGGACGAAGCGGCGCGCGACAGCCGCGCGATCCACGCGTGTCACTTGATTGGAGAGAAGGGAGATGAGGTCGTCGGTATTCATCGCAGTCCCCGGATTTTAGCCGCGAGCGCCTTGAGGCCGCGATGCACGCCCACCTTCACCGCCGATTCCGACAGCCCCGTGATGCGCGCCGTCTCCGTGACCGACAGGCCTTCCAGCTTCATATGCACGATCGGCAGGCGTTGCTTGTCCGGCAGATGATCGAGCAGCTTGCCGATGTCATGACGCGCGCGGGCGGGTTCGTCGTCGGTGGCGGCGAGCAGGTCTTCGTGATCGTCGAGCGGCACGTTCAGCGCTTCGCGGCGCGCGTGGGCGCGGAAGAAGTCCATCAGCTTGTAGCGCGCGATGGCATGCAGCCAGGCCGTCAACGGTTCTTCAGGGCGATAGGTATGCCGTGCGTTGTGCACCGCGAGCAGGATTTCCTGGACGAGGTCTTCCACGTCATCGGGCCGATGCGGCAAGCGCTTGCGCAGATAGCCGCGCAGATGCCGCGTGAGCAGTTGCAGAAAACCGCGATAGGCGGCCTGGTCGCCTTCGAGCCCGCCGGTGAGCAATGCTTTCAGACGGATTTCGGCATCGTGCGCCATGGAGCCTGTTGAACGGAAGAGGCTGGACGAGTTGGTTTCAAGCGCTGCGCTGCCGCATTTTGGATCGAGCGTTTCAGAATAGCCGATGGCATGGTGCGCCGCAATGGCGTTGTTCCGAATCATGTCCAGGTTCTCCTCTTCCTGTCAGTTCGTTTTCGGCATGCCGCTCGTTACAGGCGGCTCTGAAACTTTTTTCGCGTGCTGTAACCGGCGCGGCATGGGCGGCGAACTTACCCACATCGGACGAACGGAAGGAGTACCGGCATGGACACCCTGAACGCGCCGCCAAGCGCATTACGACGGCATGGAACACCGGTGCACCCGGTCTGGCTGCGCGTCACGCACTGGCTCAACGCGGTCGCCGCGCTGATCATGATGTTCTCGGGCTGGCGCATCTACGACGCGTCGCCGGTGTTCGAACGCATTGTCATCCCGCCGTCGATCACGCTCGGCGGCTGGCTGGGCGGCGCGCTCCAATGGCATTTCGCGGCCATGTGGCTGCTGTTCTTCAACGGCTTCGTCTATCTCGCGTTCAATCTCGCGAGTGGGCGCTTCGTGTCGAAGTTCTTTCCGCTGTCGCCGCGCGCGGTGTTGCGCGACCTGGGCGCTGCGTTGAGCGGCAAGCTTTCGCATGCCGATCCGCGCCGCTACAACGCGGTGCAGAAGCTGGCTTACCTCGTCGTGATCGCCGATCTGATCGTGCTCGTGCTTTCGGGACTGGCCATCTGGAAGTCGGTGCAGTTGCCGCTGCTGCGCGAACTGATGGGCGGCTATGACCGCGCGCGCGTCGTGCATTTCTGCGCGATGGCGGTCATGGCGGCGTTCGTCGTCGTACACGTGGCGATGGTCGCGCTCGTACCGCGCTCGCTGCTCACGATGCTGCGCGGCCGTGAATAAACGACGGGATCACATGATGAAGAACGAACCCAGGCGCATCGTCCAGGTGGACCGTGCGGCCGTGCTGGCGGATGCCCGTCGCGAACTGGACATGCCGTCGCGCCGTCTGTTCGGCAAGCGCATGCTGACCCTCGGCGGCCTGTCGCTGCTGACCGGATGTTCCATCACCGACAACGACTCCGTGAACACCTTCCTCACAGCGGTCTCGCGTCTCAACGATCGCGCGCAGGCATTGCTGTTCGATCCGCAGCGTCTTGCGCCCACTTATACCGAAGCGCAACTCACGCGTCCGTTTCCGTTCAACGCGTTCTACGGCATCGACGACGTGCCCGCCGTGAACGGCGACGACTACCGGCTGAAGGTGAGCGGACTCGTTACCGGGCAGCGCGTATGGACCTTGCCGCAGCTCTATGCGCTGCCGCACGCGGAGCAGATCACGCGGCATATCTGCGTGGAAGGCTGGAGCGCGATCGGACGCTGGGGCGGCACGCCGTTCTCCGAGTTCCTGCGCCGCGTGGGCGCGGACACGAGTGCGAAGTACGTCGGCTTCCGCTGCGCCGACGACTACTACGAAAGCATCGACATGCCGACAGCCCTGCATCCGCAGACGCTCCTGACCTTCGAATACGACGGAGAGCGCCTGCCCGCGAAGTACGGCTATCCGATGAAGCTGCGCATGCCGACCAAGCTCGGCTACAAGAATCCCAAGCATATCGTCGAGATATTCGTGACGAACACGTACCCGGGCGGTTACTGGGTCGATCAGGGATACAACTGGTTCGGCGGCTCGTGAGCCCCGCGCCACTCACCGGTTCCGGAAGTTCCGGATGCCATGTTTGACTGACCAAGGAGAAGCAAGATGAAACGATTGATGACGGTAGTGATCGCAGCGGCCATGGCCATCGGTACGAGCGCCGCGTTCGCGCAGACGAACGATGCGATGTCGAAGGATTCCATGGCGAAGGATTCGATGTCGAAAGACTCGATGTCCAAGGACGGCATGAAGAAGGACAGCATGTCGCACGACTCGATGGGCAAGGGCGGCAAGATGAAGAAGCACGACGCGATGGGCATGGGTCATCCGGCATCGGGCGCGATGTCCCAGTAAGGCGGCGAACCACGGGGATCGGGAGCGCCCCGATCCCTCACCGTCCTTTGCGCGATGCGATCCCTGCTGGGTATGATCCTCGAATCCACTACGGACCAGGATCGCCGATGGCATCGAACAGCACACCCAAGCCCGCGCTTCCGGGCAAGCACGATCTGGAAGCGATGTCGATTTTTCGCTATGAGTTGCGCAAGTTCCTGCGCGTCTCCGAGGAAATATCGAACGCGGCGGGCATCACGACACTTCAATATCAACTGCTTTTGCACGTGCGCGGTTTTCCCGAGCGGCAATGGGCCACGGTCGGCGAATTGGCGGAGCGGCTGCAAGCGGCGCCGAACGGCACGGCCGCGCTGGTCTCGCGCTGCGAGGAAGCGGGCCTCGTGACCCGCAAGGCCGACAAGACAGACCGACGCCAGGTGCAAGTGCATCTGACGGCGAAAGGCGCACGCTGCCTGCTCAAGCTCGCGGCCGAGCACAAGGCGCATTACGGCTCGTTTTCCTGGGTGTTCGCGGCGCAGCCGACGCCAAGCTGATGACTCTTTTGAAAGGCTGAGGACGAAGACTGTTTCGATTTATGTCACAATGTGCCTTAAATTATCTTCTTCGTTTCCCGATGCGCTTCCCTGGATTTATCGACCGACGCACGATGCTGCGCGGCAGGCGGCTGTGGCTGCATTACGGCGTGTTCTGGCTGGGCGCGGTCGCGACCGGACTCATTGCGGTCCTGTATGCGCGGCTGATTGACTTCGGTTACGACGCCTTCCTGCGCATGATCGCCGCCCACTGGTGGCTGCCGCTGCTGCTGACGCCCGCCATCTCCGCGCTGGCCGTCTGGCTGACGCGCCGATTCTTTCCGGGGTCCGAGGGCAGCGGCATTCCGCAAGTCATCGCAATGTTGCATGACGGGCGCGAACTCGGCCCGCGACTGCTCACGCTGCGCATCCTGGTCGGCAAGATCGTCATTTCGTTTCTTTCGATTCTCGGCGGCTTCACCATCGGCCGCGAAGGTCCGACCATTCATGTAGGCGCGGCCCTGATGTTCAGCCTGCGCCGCTTCTATCCCGCGCGTCTGCGCAGCATGCGCGGCGGCGCGCTGGAACGCAATCTCGCGCTGGCGGGCGCGGCGGCCGGCCTCTCCGCCGCCTTCAATGCGCCGCTTGCCGGCGTGGTGTTCGCCATCGAGGAACTCACGCGCAGCTTCGAGCAGCGCACGAGCGGCGTGCTCATTACAGCCATCATTTTTGCAGGTGTCGTTTCGCTTGCACTGCAAGGCAACTACACGTATTTCGGCACCATCGACCTGAGCGGGCAGTTTCCCAATTCGCTCGCGCTGGCCGTGGTGCTGCTCGGCGCGCTGACGGGCGTCGCGGGCGGCATCTTCTGCTGGCTGCTGCTGAATACACACCGCTGGATGCCGGCGCCGGTCGTGAGCTTTCGCCAGTCGCATCCGGTGGCGTTCGGCGCGGCATGCGGACTGTTCATCGCCGTGATCGGCGTGGCCGCGGGCGGCCATACCTTCGGCAGCGGCTATGCGGAAGCGCGCGGCATGCTCGAAGGCAATTCGCAGCTCGGCGTGAGCTATCCGCTGCTCAAGATGGCATCGATGGTCGGTTCCTACCTCCCCGGCGCACCTGGCGGCTTGTTCGCGCCGTCGCTTGCCATTGGCGCGGGCATCGGCAACGCGCTGCATCTCGTGTTCGGCCACATGCAATTGCCGATGCTCATCGCACTCGGCATGGTCGGTTATCTCGCGGCCGTCACGCAGAGCCCGATCACGGCGTTTGTGATCGTCATCGAGATGATCAACGGGCATGCGCTCGTGTTGTCCTTGATGGCAACCGCGCTCATTTCCAGTCAGGTTTCGAAGCTGTTTGCGCCGGCTTTGTATGAGGCGCTCGCGCAGAAGTACATGAGCAAGTGAGGCCGCGGCACGGTCATTGCTGAACCATGATTGAGCGGGCGATGACCGCCTGCGCTCAAAAACCCATTCAGGTCAGGAGGGACGGATCATGAAGAAGGCAAACGGAATGCTCATCGCGGCCGTCGCCGCACTTACGCTGTCGGGCGCGGCGCTTGCACAGTCCGGCGGAGGCGCCGGTGGCGGTACGTCGGGCAGCACGGCCAGCCCCGCCAATCAGGTGAATCGCGCCAACAACACGGGCGGCTATGGCACGCCGGGCATGACCAACTCGGGTAGCGGCATGGGCACGCGCTCGCCGAACTCGGGTCTGCCGAGCGCAACCAACAGCAATTCAGCCGCCACCACCGCCGCGCCGACCAGCAATAACACGCTCGCCACGCCAAGCGTGAAGTCGCCTGCTGCGCAATAAGCTTCATGCGGGTTGAAGTCTGAAGCGGGTCGCGCAACGCCGTGACCCGCTTCCTGTCGTTGCGGTTCCGCAATGGCTCCCATGCCGATGTCCCGATTGGTTCTCCCCAACGCGTCATGCGCGTGCCTATACTGCACGCTCCCATCCGCGAGGACTTATCGACATGATCAGCTCACTCACCATCCGCTATGCCGTGCCCGAAGACCACGAAGCGTGGTTGCCGCTCTGGGACGGCTACAACGCGTTCTACGGACGTTCAGGCGAGACGGCGCTGGCCCAGTCGGTCACCGACATCACCTGGGGCCGATTCTTCGACGGCTATGAACCCATGCATGCGATGGTCGCGGAGAGCGAGGGCAAGCTCGTCGGGCTGGTTCACTTCCTCTACCACCGTCACACGACGATGGCCGGTCCCATCTGCTACTTGCAGGATCTGTTCACACTGAGTTCGGTGCGCGGCAAGGGCATCGGCCGTGCGCTGATCGAAGCGGTCTATGTCGAGGCGAAGAAGGCCAACGCCGAACGCGTCTACTGGCAGACCCACGAAACCAACGAAACCGCCATGAAGCTCTACGATCAGGTGGCGACGAAGTCGGGCTTCCTCGTGTATCGCAAGGCGCTCTGAAGCAGCGTTCAGGCTGTATCGCGCGCGGTGGCCGCAAGCACGACGCCATGACGATCGCGCGCCATCTCGCGCGTCGTATCGATCTCGGTTTGCATGCGGTCCGCATTCCATCCCAGTGTCTTTGCGGCGATCTCCGCAACTTCCAGCAGCAAGGCGTTCGTCAACTGTCCCGAGATGGCGAGCGTCGTGCGGCGAAAGAGCAGGTCGGACAGACGCGTCACCATTTCGTCGGCGCACAGATACGCAATCTCCCGCGCGGTGAAGCCCGGTTCGCTGACGAGCGGCTTATCGGGCGCCTGCGCGCAATAGGCAGCGACGCGACTCGCGGTCGTGCCATAGCGCGTCAACAGCGACTCGGCCCGCGCCGCCGACACGCCATATAGCTGCACAGCTTCATCGATCCATCCAGTGCGCGCCTTCGCATCGCGTGGAAAGCCGCGTCCGCCGCCTATCGCCTCATGCCGCGTGCCCGTCCTGCGCGCGCGTCCGAGTCGGGTCAGCACGGCATCGGCGGCGCTTTCCGCGAAGCCGCGAAACGTCGTCCACTTGCCGCCCACAAGCGAGAGCACGGGCGTCTGCGCATCGGGCAAGCGGTCGGTATGCATCACATGGTCGCGGCTGACGTCGCCGGGATTCGCGGCATCGGAGAAAGGTAGCGGACGCACCCCGCTATACCGGAAGCGAATGTCCGACTCCTTCAGCACCACGCCCGGAAACACCTCGCGCAAGACGCTCAGCATGTAGGCTACTTCGTCGTCGTCGCAGCGGACGGTGTCGGGATCGCTCACGCGAATATCGGTCGAGCCGATCAACAGCTTGCCCATGAACGGATACACCAGCGAGATGCGCCCGTCGTTCGAGCCGTAATACACCATGCGTCCCTGCAACTGCTTGTAAAGCTCCGCATGGTCGACTACCAAATGCGAGCCCTTCGCCCCACCGATGTACTTCCGCTCGATGCCAAGCGCCGCATTGACGCTGTCGATCCACGCGCCGCCCGCATTGACGATCACGGCCGGTTCAACCGCGATGAGCGCGTGCGTGTCGAGATCGCGCAGCCAGACGACGCCGCCTTCCGCCCGATCCACATTCATATAGTTCGCCGCCGCCGAGCCTGCGCAGGCCGCGAGCCCATCGACGACGAGTTCGAAGTTCAGGCGCTCGGCATGCGTGACCTGAGCGTCGTAGTACGTGGCTGTCGCCTTGATGGTCGGATCGAGCAAGGGCAGCGAGGCAAGCGAACGCGCTCGCAGCGCGAAATGGTGACGCGGCATGGTGCGATCGTGCCGCCCGAGAAAGTCATACAGCGCAAGACCGATCTTCGAGATGATCGCGCCGCGCTCGGTGAGCTTCGCCTTCAGGCCGAAGAAGCGTCGCGCCGAAGCGATCAAGCCGCCGAAGTACGAATGGATGGGCAGGACCGTCTGAAGCGGCCACACGAAATGCGGCGCGTTCTTCAGCAGCAGATTGCGCTCCAACGTCGATTCCGCGACGAGACGGAACTCGCCGGTTTCGAGGTACTTCACGCCGCCGTGAATCAGCCGCGATGGCGCGCTGCTCGCGCCCGCGGCGAAATCGGTCTTGTCGATCAGCAGGCAGTCCACGCCCTGCAACGACAGATCACGGAATAACCCGGCGCCGTTGATCCCGCCGCCGATGATCAACACGCTGACCTTCGGGCTCTGCCTGAGCCGGTCGAGAAATGAGTCGCGGCTTCGTTCAGTCATTGATTGTTCTCCTGCATCAAAGCGCGCTCGCCGAGCGATCCAGCGCCGCCCACAAAGGTTGAACGGCCTGGGCAAGTTGCGTCCACAAGCGGTATGCATCGTCGAGACGGGCGTGACGCTGAGGGTCCGGCGTGTGTGTGCGCTGCACGCGGCAGGCGCGGGCGGCGGCATCGGCAAGCGATGCATACACGCCCACGCTCACGCCCGCACACAGTGCCGCGCCGAGCGCGCTGGCTTCCTGGCTTTCGGGGATATCGACGGCGACGCCAAGCGCATCGGCGAACAACTGCGCGAGCAACGGACTCGACGATCCTCCGCCTGTCAGCCCGGCGCGCGTGGCGGGAAATGCGCTGGTCAGCGCCTCGACGTGCCAGCGATGGTTGAACACCATGCCTTCGAGCACCGCGCGCGCCAGATGCGCCCGGCGATGCCACGAGCGCACGCCGAAGAACGAAGCGCTTGCCGGCTCCTCGAAGGGCGAGCCGAACAGGAACGGATGGAACATGACCGAACTCGGTTCACTAAAGGCCGCTGCCACTTCCTCGCCGATCAGATCGAACAGCGAACAGCCGCGCCGTGCGGCTTCCTGCGCCTCGTGCTGGAAGAGTTCGCGCGTGGCCCAGTCGACATTGCTCGACGACGCCGGCGAGATCGACATGTTCATCCACTGACCGGGACGCGTGCCGTTGCGGCACGCCCAGCGCGCATCGGTGCGTGGTTGATCCGAGAGGATCTCGTTGATGCTGAACGTCCCCGCCGTAATCGAGAGCACGCCGGGTTCCGTGTTGCCCATGCCCACCGCGCTCGATGTGACGTCATGCAACCCGCACGCGACCGGCGTTCCTTCCACCAAACCCGTTTGCGCGGCGGCGAGTGCGCTGACCCGCCCGGCCTGCGCGACGGACGGCACGATCTCCGGCAACGCGCCGCGTACCGCTTCGAGGCCGTAGAGCGCGAGGACATCGTCGTGATAGGTCTGTGAGCGCACTTCCGTGAACGATGAACTGGCCTCGGTCGGGTCCGTCGCGGGCACGCCGGTCAGGCAAAGCCGCAGCCAGTCCTTGCAGAACAGCACATGGCCGATGCGCGCAAAGCGTTCGGGTTCGTTGAGCTGAATCCACTTGAGCAGGCTCACGGCGGCATACGGATAAGGCTGCTGCCCCGTCAACGTGAGCGCTGCATCGAGCACGCCTGCCTCGCGCCACTCTTCGCGCACGCCGAACGCGCGGCTGTCGAGCGACAAAATGCCCGGCCCGAGCGGCGCGCCGGCGGCGTCGGCGAGATAGAGGCCGTCGCCGTGACCTGTCACGCCGACGGCCGCGATCGACGCATCCGGCATCTGCGCCAGCGCGTCGCGGATTGCTCCGCAGGCGGCCAGCCAAGTGTCGTTCATGTCGCGCTCGACATGCCGCGCGTGCGGCTGGCGCTGTTCCACGCGCCGGCTGCCGGTGGCGAGCGCGCGCCCGGCGGTGTCGAAGATGACCGCCTTGGTGGCCGTCGAACCGCTGTCGACGCCCAGCAGATACGTCTCCATCGTGTCTCCGAAAGATTTTTATTGCATCGCAGCAGGGCCTGTCCGGTCTCTTCCGCCCGCGACGCGCATCTAGGGTTACTGCCGATGTTAATCGAGGTTGCACGCGAATATCGTGGGCGAACTGAAAAAAATTTCATCGCGTGGAAAAAATATCACCCACGCAAAAACGGAGAACACATGACGAAGTCCGTCGAAAGGCGCGATGGAGACGAAAGCCTGGCGATCCGGGCGGCGTGGCTGCATTACGTCGCCGGGCAGACGCAGGCGGACGTCGCCGCACGCCTTGGTGTGAGCAGTCTCAAGGCACACCGGCTGATCATGCGCGCCAACCAGAGCGGCGCGGTGAAGTTCTCCATCGACGGCGATGTGGCGGAATGCGTGGGACTCGAAGCCGAACTGGCGCAGCGCTATGGTCTGAGCTATTGCGAGGTGGTGCCGGACCTGAACGAGGACGAGCTGCCGCTGCGCGCGCTCGGCGTCGCGGGCGCGCAGTTCCTGCAGCGCGAAATCATGGCGTGCCAGGACGGCGTGATCGGCATCGGACATGGCCGCACGCTGGCGGCGGTCGTCGCGAGCATGCCGCGCATGGACGCGGGCACGGTGCGCTTCGTGTCGCTGCTCGGCGGCGTGACCCGCAAGTACACCGCCAATCCTTACGACGTGATCCATCGGCTGGCCGAACAGACCGGCGCCGTGTCCTATGTCATGCCGCTGCCGTTCTTCGCGAACACCGCTGAAGATCGCGAAGTGCTGATGTCGCAGCGCGGCGTGCGCGAGGTCTTCGATCTCGCCGCGCACGCGGATCTGATGGTGGTCGGCATCGGCACGGCGAATGCGGAGGCGCAACTGGTGGCGTCGCAGATGATCGAGCCTGCCGAAATCAACGAAGTGCACGAGCGCGGCGGTCGCGGCGAATTGCTGGGGCATTTCTTCAGCGCGGCGGGCGAGTCCGTCGAAACCTCGCTGGCCGCGCGCACGGTCGCGCCCGCGCTCGCCGATGTCAAGGGCAGGCGCATCGTCGCGATTGCGGGCGGCACGTCGAAGATCGCGGCGATTCGCGCGGTATTGAAGAGCGGCCTGCTGAGCGGACTGATTACCGACGAAGCCTCGGCGCTCGCATTGCGCGAAGACTTCGACGACGCGGAGCAAGGGTGATGAACGGCGACCTTCTGATCGGCATCGATGCGGGCACCTCGGTCATCAAGGCCGTGGCCTTCGACCTGACGGGACGGCAGATTGCCGTCGCGTCCGTGCCGAACCGCTATGCGACGAGCGCCGATGGCGCCGCGACGCAATCGCTTGATCAGACCTGGGCCGACTGCGCGCAGACGCTGCGCGATCTCGGCACGAAGGTCGACGGACTGGCGCAGCGCACGCTCGCGCTGGCCGTGACGGGACAAGGCGACGGCACCTGGCTGGTCGGTGCGGACAACCGTCCGGCAGGCGATGCCTGGCTCTGGCTCGACGCGCGCGCCGCCGCCACGGTGCGACGTTTGCAGGAAGCGCCTGCCAGTTGGGCGCGCTTCGAGGCGACGGGCACCGGCCTCGCATCGTGCAGCCAGGGCGCGCAGATCGCGCACATGGCCGCGACCACGCCCGAGGTGTTGAAGCGCACCGAAGTCGCGCTGCACTGCAAGGACTGGCTGTATCTGAAGTTGACCGACGTGCGCGCCACGGATCCCTCGGAAGCGAGCTTCACGTATGGCAACTTCCGCACGCGTCGCTACGACGACACCGTGATCGACGCACTCGGCCTCACGTCGTTCCGGCGTCTGCTGCCCGACATCGTCGACGGCACTGAAACCACGCATCCGCTCTCGGCCGAAGCCGCGGCGGCGACGGGCCTCGCTGAAGGCACGCCTGTGTGCCTGGGCTTCGTCGATATCGTGCTGACCGCGCTGGGCGCGGGCATCCACACGCAAGGCGCGGCGGGCGCGAGCTGCTCCATCGTCGGCTCGACGGGCATGCACATGCGCGCGATGCGCAACGAAGACGTACAACTGAACGCCGAAGGCACGGGCTATGTGATTGCGCTGCCGCTGCCGGGCATGTCGGCGCAGGTGCAGTCGAACATGGCCGCGACGCTGAATGTGGACTGGGTGCTGAACCTCGCGTCGGACCTGCTGCAACAGTTCGGCACGAGCCTGTCGCATGCGGACCGGATGAAGTGCATCGACGGCTGGCTGCACGCCGGCCGTCCGGGTGCGCTCCTGTATCACCCCTACATCTCCGATGCCGGCGAGCGCGGCCCGTTCGTGGATCCGAACGCGCGCGCGGACTTCATCGGCCTGACGAGCGAGAGCCGCTATCCCGACCTGTTCCGTGCGGTCGTGGAAGGGCTCGGCATGGCCGCGCGCGACTGCTATCTCTCCATGGGCGTACCGATGCCCGAAGAACTGCGCCTCACCGGCGGCGCAACGCGTTCGCGTGCATTGCGCGACGTGCTCGGCGCGGTGGTCGGCGCGCCGACGCGCATCTCCACGCGCGACGAAGCCGGCGCGGCAGGCGCGGCGATGATGGCGGCCGTCGCGCTCGGCGTGTATCCGGACATGGAGGCGTGCATCGCCGAATGGGTGACGCCTTTGCTTGGCCAGCCCGAGACGCCCGACGCCGACCTCATGCAGTTGTATGCGCGGCTCTTTCCCGCGTACCGGCAGGCGCGGCAGGCGCTGGTGCCGACGTGGGATGAAACCGCGCGGCTGCTGAAAGCGCGGCAGCGGCCGGACACGCTACCCGCGAGCCTGAACTAACGTCGAACATGGAACGCTGAGATGAGCAACAACGACATGGTGGACCTGTGTGTCATCGGCGGCGGCATCAACGGCGCGGGCATCGCGCGCGATGCGGCGGGCCGCGGGCTGTCGGTGATCCTGTGCGAGAAGGACGATCTGGCGCAAGGCACGTCGTCGCGCTCCGGCAAGCTGGTGCATGGCGGGCTGCGTTATCTCGAGTACTACGAGTTCCGGCTCGTGCGCGAGGCGCTGATCGAACGCGAAGTGCTGCTCAACGCCGCGCCGCACATCATCTGGCCGCTGCGCTTCGTGCTGCCGCACAGTCCCGGCGACCGGCCCGCGTGGCTCGTGCGCACCGGGCTGTTTCTCTATGACCATCTTGGCGGCCGCAAGAAGCTGCCGGGCACGCGTTCGCTGGACCTGCATCGCATGCCCGAAGGCGCGCCGATCAAGGACGAGTATCGCCGGGCGTTCGAGTATTCGGACTGCTGGGTCGACGACGCGCGCCTCGTCGTGCTCAACGCGGTCGATGCCGCGCAGCGCGGCGCGCAAGTGCTGACGCGCACCGCTTGCGTGGCGGCGCGGCGCGAGAACGGCGCGTGGCGCGTCGAGTTGCGCGATACGCGCAACGGTTCCACGCGCACCGTCACTGCGCGGGCGCTGGTCAATGCGGCGGGACCGTGGGTGTCGGACGTGATCGGACGCGCGAATGCGACATCCACGCGCAAGGTGCGGCTCGTCAAGGGCAGCCATATCGTCACGCCGAAGTTCTGGGACGGTCCGCATTCGTATCTGGTGCAGAACCACGACAAGCGCGTGATCTTCATCAACGCCTATGAAGGCGACAAGGCGCTGATCGGCACCACCGATGTGCCTTGGGACGGCGCGCCAGAAAGCGTGCAGATTTCGAGCGAGGAAATCGACTATCTGCTGTCGGCGGTGAACCGCTATTTCAAGCATCCGTTGCGCCGCCAGGACATCGTGCAGACCTTTTCGGGTGTGCGTCCGCTCTACGACGACGGCAAGGGCAATCCGTCCGCCGTCACGCGCGACTATGTCTTCGATCTCGACGACAGCGGCGGTGCGCCCTTGCTGAATGTGTTCGGCGGCAAGATCACGACCTTCCGCAAGCTCGCCGAACATGCGCTGCAAAAGCTCCAGCCGGCCTTCCCGAAGATGGGCGCCGACTGGACCGCTTCCGCGACGCTGCCGGGCGGCGATATCGAAGGCGCGGACGTGCCGCGTTTCATGGCCTCGCTGCAAGCGGCGCACGACTGGTTGCCGCGCCCGCTCACGCGCTACTACACGCAGACCTACGGCTCGCTGACGTCGGAAGTGCTGAACGGCGCGACCTCGCTCGCGGGGTTGGGCGAGCAGTTCGGGCCGAATTTCTACGAGGCTGAGGCGCGCTACCTGATGGCGCACGAATGGGCTGCGACGGCGGAAGACATGCTCACGCGCCGCACCAAGCATGGACTGCACATGAGCGCCGCGCAGAAGACCGCGTTCGAAACCTGGCTCGATGGCCTGATGCGCAAATCCGCCTGAACGTTACGAGACGAACATGCCCTTTACGCTTTCACTGAACACGAATCCGCTGGTGAACCGCTTCGCCGAGCCGGCGGATCTCATCGACAGCATCGCGCACGAGATGAAGATCCGCGACGTGCAGCTGACGCACGAGTTCATCAATCCGTCTTGGCCGGCGGCGGTCACGCGCCGTCTCACGCGCGAGATGCGCGCGGCCATGAACCGCACTGGCGTGCGCATCACCTCGGGCATGACGGGACCGTATGGGCGGCTGAATCACTTCGGCCATCCGGATGCCGACGTGCGCCGCTATTACATCGACTGGTTCAAGACCTTCGCCGACATCACGGCGGATCTGGGCGGCGAGTCCATCGGCACGCAGTTCGCGATCTTCACCTACCGCGATTTCGACGACGCACAGCGCCGCGAGACGCTCATTCAGACGGCCATCGACTGCTGGGCCGAAGTGGCCGAACACGCGAAGGCGGCGGGCCTGAAGTACGTGTTCTGGGAACCGATGTCGATCGGCCGCGAATTTGGCGAGACCATCGACGCCTGCATGACGTTGCAACAGCGCCTGAGCGCCGCGAACATGGCCGTGCCGATGTGGATGATGGCCGACATCGATCACGGCGACGTCACCAGTTCCAATCCCGACGACTTCGATCCCTATGCCTGGGCTCGCGCGGTGCCGCCCGTGTCGCCGATCATCCATATCAAGCAGTCGCTGCTGGACAAGGGCGGTCACCGGCCCTTCACCGCCGAGCACAATGCGCGCGGCCGTATCCAGCCGGAGCCGCTGATCGAGGCGCTGCACGCAGGCGGCGGCCGCGATAACGAGATCTGTCTGGAACTGTCGTTCAAGGAACGCGAGCCGACCGACCGGCAAGTGGTCGCGCAGATCGCTGAATCGGTGGCCTTCTGGGCGCCGCATTTCGATACTGGCGTCGCCAGTCTCCACATCTGAGGAACCGGCCATGTCAGGCACGATGACACAGAAGTTGATCAACGACGGCAACGCCGCCGTCGATGAAATGCTCGAAGGCGTCATGGCCGCGCACGGTGATCTGTTGACCCGCAGCGAGCAGGCGCCGCGCGCGATCATCGCGCGCCACGGACCGCGCGAAGGCAAGGTGGCATTGATTATCGGCGGCGGTTCGGGGCACGAGCCGACCTTCCTGGGCTTCGTGGGCAAAGGTCTCGCCGATGCCGCCGTGATCGGCAACGTGTTCGCCTCGCCGCCGCCGCAACCTGCCGTGGATGCGGCGCTCGCGGCGCAGGGCGGTGCGGGCGTGCTGTTCATGTACGGCAACTACGCCGGCGATGTCATGAACTTCGACATGGCCACCGAGATGCTCGAACTCGAAGGCGTCGAGGCGCGCACGGTGCTGACCACCGACGACATCGCCTCCGCGCCGCGCGACAAGCGCGAGACACGCCGGGGCGTGGCGGGCAATGTGTTCATCTTCAAGGCGGCGGGCGCGGCGGCGGACCTGATGCTGCCGCTCGACGAAGTGGAACGCGTCGCGCGCCATGCGAATGCACGCACATATACGCTGGGCGTCGCGCTTGCGCCGTGCTCGCTGCCGCAGACGCGCCGGCCTAACTTCGAGATTGCCATCGGCGAGATGGAAATCGGCATGGGCATTCATGGCGAGCCGGGCATGCGCCGCGAAAGCCTGCGTTCCGCCGATGCCATCACCGACGAAATCATGGACGCCATCCTCGCGGAGATGGGCGCAGCCCAGGGCGATCGCGTCGCGGTGCTGGTGAACTCGCTCGGCTCCACACCGCTGATGGAGCTGTACATCCTCAACCGGCGCGTATCGCAACGTCTGAAGGACGCGGGCCTCGTCGTGCATCGCACGCTGGTGGGGCCGTTGTGCACGTCGCTGGAAATGGCGGGTGCGTCGATCACCGTGATGCATCTCGACGATGAATTGCAACGCCTGATCGATCATCCGTGCGAGTGCGCAATGTTCCAGCAGAGGCCCGCATGATGCCCGCGCTGACTACCGCCGACATCGCCCAACTGTTCCGCGAACTCGCGCGTACGATTGCCGCCGCCCGCGACGAACTGTGCCGCCTCGACGGCGTGATCGGCGACGCGGATCACGGCATCGCGATGGAGCAGGGCTTCACGGCGGCATCAAAAGCCATCGATGCGCTGCCGCCCGACGCCACGCTCGCGGATCAATGGAACGCGGCGGCGAAAGGCTTTCTGAATGCGGTGGGCGCATCGTCGGGGCCGCTGTACGCGACCGCGTTCATGCGCGCCGCGAAAGCGGCGGGCGCGCGCTCCGAGTTGCCGCTTGCCGAGGCGCCCGGTTTGATCGTCGCGATGGCTGAAGGCATTCAGTCGCGCGGCAAGGCCGAACCCGGCGAGAAGACCATGGTGGACGTGTGGGCGCCTGCCGCAGCGAGTGCATCGCAAGGCATGGCGGACGGCCTGCCCGTGCGCGACATCATGCAGCGCGTGCGCGAAGCCGCGACGCAGGGCGCGGAAGCCACCAAGGCGATGGTCGCCACCAAGGGACGCTCCGCGCGTCTCGGCGAACGCAGTCTCGGCCATATGGACCCGGGCGCGGCGTCGGCGTCGATGGTGCTGGCGGTCATCGCCGCCGACTGGAGCCAGGCGTGACACCGGATAAACAGGCTGCACGGCAGCCACTTTGTGATTCCTTCGAGACGGAGGTGGGTCGATGAATGCAGTCGCTTCAACCAAGAGGCCGTCCACGCGCGGCATGCGTATCGCGATCGAAGGGGTCGTGGTGCTGGCCGTGCTGGTCGCGATGGCGATGAGCACGAAGGTCGTGAAGATCGGTTCGGGTCCGGATGCGCAGAGCAAGGAGTTCGAGCCTGCCGCCTACGGCGCGAAACAGTTCCCGAAGACGCAGGCCGCGATCTCGAAGCGCGCCGTCGATGCCGCGACGCTCGCCGCCGCCATCGCCAAGGATCAGGATGCGGCGGGCAAGCAGTACGGCATTGCGGGCGGCGGCATTGGACCGGAGATGTCGGTGAAGTTCACCGGCGTCGCGGGCAACGACGACTCGGGCATCTATGACGTGAAGGTGCCCGGCCTGGCGGATACGCTCAAGATCCGCGTGCAGACCGGTCCCGCGATCAACGGCACCGACCTGCGCGACGCCACCGGCGACATCAGCTTCGGCCAGTTCACCAATCAGATCGACTATCAGAACGCGGGTTACGCGATCAATGCCGAGATGAAGAAACAGGTCTTGTCGAAAGTCGATACGGCCAAGCTGTCCGGCAAGACCATTGAGGTCACCGGCGTGTTCCAGCTCGTCAATCCGAACGGCTGGCTCGTGACTCCCGTCAAACTGGACGTGAAATGAGCACCGCGACTCCCACTCCAACCGGCGCGGCGAAGGACAGCGTGTTGCTGTCGGCGCGCGATATCGTCAAGTCCTACGGCGGCGTGCATGCGCTGAAGGGCGTGAACTTCGAGATTCATCGCGGCAAGGTCACGACGCTGTTCGGCGAGAACGGCGCGGGCAAGTCGACGCTGATGAAGATCCTGTCGGGCGTCGAGAAGCCGACCTCCGGCGAGATCGAACTCGATGGCGCGCCCGTCGCGTTCACGTCTTCCACCGATGCCCGCAACCACGGCATCTCGATCATTCACCAGGAGCTGAGTCTCGCGCCGAATCTGAGCGTGCGCGACAACATCTTCATGGGCCGCGAGATTCGCACGCGCACCGGCGTGAACTTCGCCGAAGAAGCCCGCCAGACGCGCGAGCTGATGCAGGAACTCGAAGAAGACGTCGATCCGATGACGCTCATCCGCGACCTGCGGCTCGGCCAGCAGCAGGTGGTTGAGATTGCCCGCGCGCTCTCGGTGGACTCGCGCATTCTCATCATGGACGAGCCGACGTCGGCGCTGAGCGCGTCGGAAGTGGAAGTGCTGTTCAAGGTGATCCGCGATCTGACGAGCCGGGGCGTGTCCATCGTCTACATCTCGCATCATCTCGAAGAAGCCTTGCAGGTCACGGACTACGCCGTGGTGCTGCGCGACGGCCGCATCACCGCCACCGCCGAACGCAAGGACATCGACCTCGGCTGGATCGTGCGCAACATGGTCGGCGAGAATTTCGATCTTGGTTCGCCGCCGACGGGCTATGCATTCGGCGAAGTCGCGCTCGATATCGACGAAGTCAGCGTCGCCGATGAATCCGGCTCCGGCGTTTCGGTTGTCGATCATCTTTCGCTTCAAGTGCGCGCGGGCGAGATCGTGTGCATCTACGGACTGATGGGCGCGGGCCGCACCGAACTGCTCGAAGCCGTGGCCGGGCGCAAGCGCCTGCCCGTCACCGGCGGCACGATCCGGCTCGAAGGCGAGAACCTCGCGGGACTGAGCATCGCGCAGCGCATCGGGCGGGGACTCGTGCTCGTGCCGGAAGACCGTCAGCGCGACGGCCTCGTGCCGACCATGAGCGTTGGCTCCAATCTGTCGCTTGCGAGCATTCGCAGCTTTGTGAAGGGCGTACTGATGTCGCCGCCCGCCGAGCGCGAACTCGTCGGCGAATCGATCCGCAACGTGCATGTGAAGACCTCGGGCGCGGGCGCATCCATCCGTTCGCTTTCGGGCGGCAACCAGCAAAAGGTGGTGATCGGCAAGATGCTCGCGACCGGCCCGAAGGTCATCCTGCTCGACGAACCGAGCCGGGGCATCGATATCGGCGCGAAGGCCGAAGTGTTCCGCCTGCTCGCCGAGAACGCGAAGAAGGGCCTCGCGGTCGTGTATTCGACGTCTGAAGTGGGCGAATGCCTGAGCGTCGCGCATCGCATCATAGTCATGCGGCGCGGCAAGATTTCCGCCGAATTCGGCCCCGACGCCGACAAGGACGACATCATGGCCGCCTCCGGCGAAGCCGTGGTGGCCTGAACGCAGCACAAGGAGACACTCACATGAACGACGCCGCCAAGACCTCCAGATCGACTCACTCCGCATCGAACGGAGAAGGTTTCGATCTCGGCCGCATGCTGCTCGAAGGACGCGCGTTCTTCGCGCTGATCGCGATCATCATTATCTTTTCATTCCTTTCGCCGAATTATTTCGCATTGGAAAACTTCCTGACGATGGCCTCGCACGTGGCCATCTACGGAATTCTCGCGATCGGCATGTTGCTCGTCATCATCAACGGCGGCATCGATCTTTCGGTGGGCTCGACGCTCGGCCTCTCCGGCGTCGTCGCGGGCTTCTTCATGCAGGGCGTCACGCTGAACCTGTTCGGCGTGGTGCTGTATCCGTCGGTCTGGGTGGTCGTGGTGCTGTGCTGCCTGCTGGGCGCGTTCATCGGCCTCGTGAACGGCATTCTCATTGCGCGCTTCAAGGTGCCCGCGTTCGTCGCGACGCTCGGGGTGATGTATGTCGTGCGCGGCTTCGCGCTTCTGATGACGAATGGTCTCACGTACAACAACCTCGGCGGTCAGGCGGACCTCGGCAACACGGGCTTCGACTATCTCGGCTTCGACCGCCTGTTCCACGTTCCCGTGGGCGTGCTGATCCTCGCCGTCATCGCGATCCTCGGCAGCATCGCGCTCAACCGCTCCGCCTTCGGCCGCTGGCTCTATGCGTCAGGCGGCAATGACCGCGCAGCCGAGTTGTCCGGCGTGCCCGTCAAGCGCGTGCTCATCAGCGTGTACATGCTGTCGGGCGTCTGCGCGGCCATCGCCGGGCTGATCCTGTCCTCGCAATTGACGTCCGCCGGCCCGACCGCCGGCACCACCTACGAACTCACGGCCATCGCGGCAGTGGTGATTGGCGGGGCGTCGCTGATGGGCGGCACCGGCAACATTCGCGGCACGCTGCTCGGCGCGTTCGTGATCGGCTTCCTGTCCGATGGTCTGGTCATCATCGGCATCTCGTCTTACTGGCAGACGGTCTTCACCGGCGCGGTCATCGTCCTCGCGGTGTTGCTCAACGCCATTCAGTATCGCCGTCGCGTCAAGCGTCCCGCACCGGGCGGCGGCCAGCTGGCTTCTCCGCAAGGCGGCAGCAAGGCATGAGCGGTACGTCCGCGAGAAGTATCACGTAGTTCTGCATCCACAACTGACTCTGGAGAGAGACATGAACATGAAGAAGAAAACGCTGCTCCTCGCCGCCGTTGCGCTGGCTACTCCGCTGTTCGCCGCACAAGCTCAGGCGGCGGGCGGACTCATCAGCATCATCGTGAACGATCCGGCCAATCCGTACTGGCTCGCCGAAGGCAACATCGCGGCCGCCGAGGCGAAGAAGCTCGGCTATAGCGCGAACGTCTCGGCATCGAAGGGCGATACGAACACCGAAAGCCAGCAGATCGACACGGCCATCACCAACAAGTCGGTGGCCATCATCCTCGATCCGGCCAACGCGAGCGGTTCTGTGGGCGCCGTGAAGAAGGCGGTGGCCGCGAACATCCCGGTGTTCCTCGTCAACGCGGAGATCAACCAGACCGGTCTTGCGAAGGCGCAGCTCGTCTCGAACAACGCGCAGGGCGCGGCGCTCGGCGCGCAGCAATGGACCAAGGACGTCGGCTCGAAGGGCAACTACGTTGAACTGCTCGGCGCGCCGTCCGACAACAACGCCGCGACGCGTTCCAACGGCTACAAGTCGGTGCTGTCGCAGTATCCGGATCTGAAGATGGTCGGCTCGCAAGTGGCGAACTGGGACCGCACGCAAGGCTTCAACGCGACGCAGAGCCTGATGCAGGCGCATCCGGATGTGATCGGCATCATCAGCGGCAACGACGAAATGGCGCTCGGCGCCATCGCCGCGCTCAAGCAGTCGGGCAAGCTGAAGAGCGTCAAGGTAGGCGGCTTCGATGGCTCGCCCGCTGCGGTGGAAGCGGTCAAGGCCGGCGATCTGCAATACACGGTGCTGCAACCGGTGGCGGAGTTCTCGGCGAAGGCGGTGCAGGAAGCCGACCAGTTCCTGAAGACCGGCAAGACGGGCGCGGCCAGCGAGAAGCAACTGTTCGACTGCGTGCTGATCACGAAGGCGAATGTGTCGAAGTACACCGCGCCGTTCGTGCTGTCGAAGTGAGGTGACGGTTTCGGCCCGCGTTGAACAGGACGCGGGCCGCTCGATGAGACTTTCTGATCGGCCAGGAAATCATGTCTGAATCTTTGTTCTGGGTCGGCACGAGCTGGAAGATGAACAAGACTCTCTCGGAAGCGAGTGCTTTCGCCGAGGGCTTGCTCGCCAGTCACGACGACCCGCGTATCCAGTGCTTCGTGATCCCGCCCTTCACGGCGATTCGCGAAGTGAAGTCGATCCTCGCCGAAACCAACGTCAAGGTCGGTGCGCAGAACATGCACTGGGCCGAGCGCGGCGCGTGGACCGGCGAAATCTCGCCGCCGATGCTGGTGGATTGCGGCATGGATCTGGTGGAGCTCGGCCATTCCGAGCGGCGCGAGCACTTCGGCGAAACCGACGACACCGTCGGCCGCAAGGTCGAAGCCGCCGTGCGCCATGGGCTGACGCCGCTGATCTGCGTCGGCGAAACGCTCGCGGACCGGAACGGCGGCCGCGCGCAAGAGGTGCTGGCCGCCGAGGTGCGCGGTGCGCTGGCGCGGCTCACGCCGGAGCAGCAAGCGGCGCCGGTGCTGTTCGCTTATGAGCCCGTGTGGGCGATCGGCGAGAACGGCATTCCGGCCAGCCCGGATTATGCCGATGCGCGTCAGGCCGAAATCAGCCGCGTGGCGGAGGAGATGCTCGGCCGTCGCGTGCCCTGCCTTTATGGCGGCTCGGTGAATCCGGACAACTGCGCGGAACTCGCCGCGTGCCCGAACGTGGATGGCCTGTTCATCGGGCGTTCGGCATGGCACGTCGAGGGCTATCTGGACATTCTCAAGCGCGTCGCAGCGGTGCTGTGACGCCGGATGCGACTGCCCATTCAAACATCAAGGAGTTCATCATGAAGGTTGCCATTGGCGGAGACAGCGCCGGCGTTGGTCTGGCGCGCGTGCTGGCGGACTATCTGAAAGACCGCTACGACGTGTTCGAGGTATCGAACAACGAGAAGAACCCCGGCGAGTTCTATGCCGACCTCTCGGACCGCGTCGCGTCCGGCGTGGTCAGCGGCGAGTACGACCGCGCCATTCTGGTGTGCGGCACGGGCATTGGCGTCAGCATCTCGGCGAACAAGGTGCCGGGCATACGCGCGGCGCTGTGTCACGACACCTATTCGGCCGAACGCGCGGCGCTTTCGAACAACGCGCAGATCATCACGATGGGTTCACGGGTGATCGGTCCGGAAGTGGCCAAGACCATCGCTGACTCTTTCCTGGCGAACACCTTCGACGAGAACGGCCGCAGCGCGGGCAATGTGAAGGCCATCGATCAGGTGGACGCGAAGTATCACCGCTAGCGTCGTGAAGACAGGCGAAACCCGCCTGTCCCGGTAAGTCTCCGTTTCATTCCTGTCAGGTATCGGCCGACACCCAATCGGTATTGGACGCTGCGCGCGCGGCTCGCCTAATCTGGGCCGGCTGAAAAGAGCGTCACTGACAATCAACGGAGACAACCATGCGTCGAATAGACGTTCAACACCTGTGCGATCAGGCGCGCCTGCGCCCCTTCCATTTCCTGCTGCTGTTCTGGTGCGCGCTCATCATCATCTTCGACGGCTATGACCTCGCGGTGGTCGGCATCGCGCTGCCGTCGATCATGCGGGACATGGGCGTGCAACCGGCAAGCGCCGGCTTCATGGTGAGCTCCGCGCTGCTCGGCATGATGCTCGGCGCGGTGGTGCTGGGATCGGTTGCGGACCGGATCGGCCGCGTGCGCGCCATCGTCATCTGTCTGTTGCTCTTCAGTCTCTTCACGGCCGCCGCCGGCTTCACCCGCGATCCCGTGACGTTCAGCGTCGCGCGTTTTCTCGCGGGGCTCGGCATCGGCGGCGTGATGCCGAACGTCGTCGCGCAGATGACCGAATACGCGCCGCGCAGGATGCGCAACACCCTGGTCACGCTGATGTTCAGCGGCTACTCGGTGGGCGGCATGCTGGCGGCGCTGGTGGGCAAGGCCATGATCGAGCAACACGGCTGGCAGTCGGTGTTTCTGGCAGCGGGCCTGCCGGCGTTGCTCGCGCCGGTGATCTGGAAGTACATGCCGGAGTCAGCGGCCTTTCTCGTGCGCAGCCAGCGGACTCAAGGGCTGAAGAAGATCCTGTCCGCCGTCGATCCGGCTTACGTCCCGCGCGCTACCGATACCTTCTCGACGGGCGGCACAAGCATCAACGCGGGCTCTCCGCTCAGGCAACTGTTCGCGGATGGCCGCGGCCTCAACACGGTCCTGCTGTGGATTGCCTTCTTCATGTGTCTGTTCATGGTCTATGCGCTGAGTTCGTGGCTCACGAAGCTGATGGCGGGCGCGGGTCATTCGCTGGGCTCGGCGCTCACGTTCGTGCTCGTGCTGAACTTCGGCGCGATGATCGGCGCAATCGGCGGAGGCTGGCTGGCGGACCGTTTCGACATCCGCTACGTCCTGGTTGCAATGTACGGGCTCGCCACGTTCTCCATCAGTCTGCTGGGCGTCCGGATGCCCATCGAAATGCTGTTCCTGCTGGTGGGTCTTGCGGGTGCGTCGACGATCGGCACGCAGATCGTCACCTATGCCTTCGCCGGACAGATGTACCCGGCGGCCGCGCGTTCGACGGGCATCGGCTGGGCTTCCGGCGTGGGGCGCAGCGGCGCGATCCTGGCGCCGGTGCTGATCGGCTTTCTGGTGAGCGCGGCGTTGCCTCTGCAACAGAACTTCATCGCCATCGCCGTTCCGGGCGTCATCGCGATGCTGGCCGTATGCCTCGTCAGGTCACGTCGCGCGCCGCAGCCGGGCGCGGATCATGCCGTCGCGACCGCTGATCCTGCATAGCCTGGCGCGTTGGCCCAGCGTCCCCTCCGGCATAATGGACCGTCCAGTCCAAATGAACATCGGAGAAGTCGATGCTGCTGTCTGAACAAAACGTACTGGTAACCGGTGGCGCGCGGGGGCTCGGCGCGGCCATCACGGAAGCGCTGGCTCGGGAAGGCGCGGGCGTCGTCATCAACTATCGCCGCAGCGACGCGCAGGCGCAGGCGCTGGCCGAGCGCCTCGGGCCGCGCGTGGTGGCGGTGCAGGGCGACGTCACCGACGCCGCGTCGGTCGCCCGCCTGTTCGACGAGGCGAACGCCCAAACCGGCCGGCATATTCATGCAGTCGTAAATAACGCGCTCGCCGATTTCAGCTTCGACGGCGACGCGCGTCCGAAGCTCGGCGACATCGAATGGACGCGCTTCCAGCAGCAGATCGAGGGCGCCGTCAAGGGCGCGCTGAACACGATCCAGGCCGCGCTGCCCGCGATGCGCGCGGCGGGCTTCGGCCGCATCGTGAATGTCGGGACCAACCTGTTCCAGAATCCGGTCGTGCCCTATCACGACTACACCGCGGCCAAGGCAGCGCTGCTGGCGCTGACGAGAACCGCGTCGAACGATCTCGGGCCGGACGGCATCACGGTGAACATGGTGTCGGGCGGCTTGCTGCGCACCACCGACGCCAGCAGCGCAACCCCCGAAGCGGTCTTCGACATGGTCGCGGGCTTCACGCCGCTGCGCCGCGTCACGACGCCCGCCGAATTCGCCGATGCGGTCCTGTTCTTCCTGTCGCCGTGGGCGCGCGCGGTGACGGGGCAGAACCTCGTCGTCGATGGCGGTCTGGTCAAGGGCTGAGCCAGACCGCGCGCGCTTATAGCTTTGCGTAGATCGAACTGCCGAGCGTCAATGTCGAGTCGTTGCCCGGCGCGAAGCGGATCTCGTACAGATCGCGGCCGAAGTTGCCCGGCACCTTCACCGACATGAAGCCGCGGTCGTCCTGCAGCGGCACGATGAGCTGGTAGCGCAGATCCTCGTTGCCGTACAGCACGTAGCCCGGCAGTTCCGGCAGGCTCGTGAGGAAGGCGGGCTCGTTACCCAGCACGACGATCGGCACGGCGGACGGCGCATCGTTCGTCAGTGTCCATTGCGTGCCGAGGCGCTGTTGCCATGCCGCGTCGAGCGCGGCGAGCGGCGCCAGCTGCTGGCCGAGCGGCAGCGTGAGAAACGCATAGCCCGCGCCGGGCACCACGCGCTTCATCAGATAGCGGAAGTTGTACGGGTTGCCGCCGCTGTCGGTTCCTGTCACCACGGTGAATTGATAGGACGAGGGATCGGTGCTGTTCGCCCACCAGCCGTCGCTGCGATACTGATACGCGCCGAGCGGCTTCCATACGCGCGTCTTCCCGTTCCACTGATTCAACTGCACGCTGCCGTCCGCGTTCGCGATGACTTGCAGCGGCGAGTCCGAATTGCCATAGATGCCGCCGGCCGCAGAGATATTCGGCCCCGACGCTACCGGCGCCACCGTGGTGCCCACCTTGGGCGGCAGCGTAGCGATGGAGCCGTCTTCCTTCAGCGCGGACAGCACCAGCGCTTCCGCGATGCCGCGCGCGTCGTACCCGGAATTGCCCGTAATGAGCAGGGCGAGCTGCGCTTTCGGCACGACGAAGAACTCGGTCGAGTAGTACGCGGTGCCGCCGTCCTTTTCCCAGCCGAGCACGCCGGCGGCGCCCAATGCCGGTTGCTGCACCGAATCCCAGCCCAGACCCCAGTGGAAATCGGGTGCGGGGTTGATCGTGAGGGTCAAGGTCTGGTCCATGCCCATCTCCGCGATGCCGGCCGCCGACACCACGCGCGTCCCTTGGAACACGCCGCCGCCGAGGAACATCTGCGCGAGATTCATCATGTCGGCGGGCGTGGAACTGAGGCCGCCGGTGGCATACGCATTGACGAATTCCTGATACTGCGTGCCGTTCACGTAGGGATAAGAGAACGTGCCGCTGGAAGGCACGCTCGTCAGATAGCTGGAGTTCGTCATCTTGAGCGGCGCGAGGATGTTCGTCTGCACGAAATCCGCGTAGCTCTGCCCGCTGAGCGCCAGCACGAGTTGTTCGACCATCGTGAAGCCGTCGTTGCAATACACCGCCAGTTCGCCCGGCAGATGTTTCAGGTGCGTGTTCGCGAGTTCTGCCTGGGTGTCGGCCGCATAGCCGGCCACCGGGGCGAAGGTGAACAGATTGCGGCCATTCGTTCCAGGAAACCCCGACGAGTGCGACAGCAGATGCCGCGTGGTGATCTGCGCGAACTCCGGCGAGAGCATGGTGAAGGTCGGCAGATACTTGACGATGGGGGTATCGAGCACGAGGAGTCCGCGGTCCTGCAGGATCGCCGCCGACAGCGCCGCGAACAGCTTGCTGACCGAGCCGATGTTGAAGCGCGTCTGCGTCGTCGCGGCGGTCTTCGCCGGCACCGACGACACGCCGAAAGCCTGCTGCCAGAACACGGTATTGCCCTTGAGCATGGCGACGGAAATGCCCGCCACCGGTTCTTCCGGATCGGTGATGGCCTGCTGGATCATTTGCTGGCCCATCGCGACCGTCTGCGGATAGGACGAGTGATCGTCGTCGCTGCTGCCACAGCCGGGCAGCAAGGTGGCGAGCAGGCCGGCGCCGGTCATGCCGAGAAAGTGGCGGCGCTGGAGGCGAACGGGGGCGGGGTTGACGCGCTTGATGTCGGACACGGCAGTTCCTCTCACAGGGCGGAGAAATGCGGTTGGGATGGCAACGTGCGCTGTGTGACCTGGGAGCAGCCTGATGCCCGGCCGGAGCCGGTAGACGGGACATCGCCATTGCTGTGTTGCTTGTTGATCGTGGCGCAATGCGATGAACGTTGCCGCTCGGGCGAGCAGGCAACGTCCGGTCCCTTCGATGACGCGCTTCTTAAGTCACTGCCGAGAAATATACGTTAGGAATGGGAATGGTGGTAGGTAAATGAGAGCCCCGGCCGTGAGTGCCGCGTTACTGGCACTCCGCCTGATACCACTGGTCCACCAGACGCTGGGCCTGATGCAGGTCGTCCGGATAATACGGGTCGAAGAAGCGCGACGGGTCGTAGCCCGCCTGTTCGAGGGCGGCCAGTTCGCTCAAGTTGCGTGCGCGCGTGAGCGGCTCCTGATTCTTGAGCGCGGTGAGATCCACGCATTGCTGGGGGCTCAGGTGCCGGCCGTCGTATTGTCCAGCGGAGGTGACGCAGCCGGACAGCGCGACGGCCAGCGCGCCGATCGTTATCTGTAGTCGTGTTCCTGACAGGCTCATGGTGGTCTCCGCGGGTTGCGCTGCCGGCAGTATGAACGATGGCCGCGCGGCCGGCAGGCGCGGCGCACAGCGGCACCGCTCTCAGGATGGATCGGCGTCAGGCTTGCCGGGTTCGTCCGGCTGCGCTTGCTCGTCCTCGACTTCGATCGGCGCCTCGGGCTCCACGGCCCTGGCTGCATCGATTGCATCCTCCTTTTTTGCCGTGACGACCACGAAAGTATGGCCTTCCCGGGGGATCTCGGCTTTCCAGCCGGGCTTCGCAGGGCTCACTTTCACGTCTTTGCTCATGTCCGGCTCCGTTGTTCGTCGAGACATTCACCGAGCATCGGCAATGCCTGCTCCGTTCGTCACGCAGGAATGATGCGTTCGCGCTTCAGTCGGTCGAACAAGTCGAAGAACGCATCGGGCGTGCTCTGATAGTCGAGGAACCCGAGCTTGCGGCTCTTCGACATGTCGGTCAGCACTTCCATCGGGCGGCCAAGGTCGGCGTCCGTATGCCACCAGGACACCAGCCGGTCGATGTCCTGTTCGGCCAGCGCATGCCGCGCCGCAATATCCGTCCACTGGGCGCGCGCCTTCTGCATGCGGCTGTCGAGCGGACGCGTTTCGCCGTCGAATGGCGCGGGCTCGATGCCGAAATATCCGGCGATGCGCGCCCACATCCAGTTCCAGCGGAACACGTCGCCGTTGACGACATTGAAGGCCTCGTTGCGGGCCGGCGCGGACGTCGCGGCCCATTCGAGATGGCGGGCGAGCAGACGCGCGTCGGTCATGTCGGTCAGCCCGTTCCATTGCACGGCCGAGCCGGGGAACACGAAGGGCGCGCCGGTTTCCTTGCACAGCGTGGCGTAGACGGCGAGTGTCACGCCCATGTTCATCGCGTTGCCGACCGCATAGCCGATGATCGTATGCGGCCGATGCACGCTCCAGCCGAAGCCATACCGGCTGGCGGCGTCGAAGAGACGGTCTTCCTGCTCGTAGTAGAAGTTGTCGACGGGCTGCCGGCCCTGTTCCTCGCGGAACGGCGTCGTGGGCACATTGCCCTGCGCATACGCTTCGAACGGACCGAGGTAGTGCTTCAGGCCGGTGACGAGCGCGGCATGCGACAACGCGCCGCCCGGGCCGAGCGCCGCGAGCACGTTCTCGACCATGGCGCCATTGACGCGGATGTTCTCGGCTTCGGTCGCCTGACGCGCCCATGCGGTGAAGAAAACATGGCTGAACTGGCGTCCCTTCAGCGCGTCCGCCACTGAAGTTGCCGACGTGAGGTCCGCCGTGATCGACTCCATGCCGGTCGGAACGGGCGTCCGGCCGCGCGACAGCCCGGCAATTGTCCAGTCGCCGCGCGAGTGGAGATGCTCGGCAAGGTTGCGTCCGACAATACCAGTGCCGCCGATGATCAGTGCTTGTTTATCCATGGCTTCTCTTTGTGTTCGGGTGGGTGAATGCGGGATCGCACCAGTGTGCCGCCTCGCCGGGAAAGCTGCTGACACCGCCTGGGGCGTCGCGCATCCGCTGTTCCACCCAAAAAAGCGCTTGCAATGTATTTTGTTTGAGTATCATCGGAATACATTGAAGCCCGAACGAGATACAGAGAAGGCGGGCTTCCACTCCTCAACTGCAGGCACGTACCACAAGGAGCAGTCAATGAGCGACACGCTGCATGCGCCGGGCGACGTAGCGCAAGCGCAGATGATCGAGGACCGGACCTATCGCAAGGTCACGCTGCGGCTGATTCCCTTCCTGATCCTCTGCTATGTCGCGGCCTATCTGGACCGCGTGAACATCGGCTTCGCGAAACTCCAGATGCTGAGCGACCTCCAGTTCAGCGAAACCATCTACGGCCTGGGCGCGGGCGTGTTCTTCATCGGTTATTTCCTCTTCGAGGTGCCGAGCAACCTGATGATGCAGCGCGTCGGCGCGAAGGCCTGGATCGCCCGCATCATGGTGACCTGGGCCTTCATTTCCGGCGCCTTCTTCTTCGTGCAGACGCCTACCCAGTTCTATGTGCTGCGCTTCCTGCTCGGCTCGGCCGAGGCGGGCTTCTATCCCGGCATCGTGCTCTATCTCATGCAGTGGTATCCGGCGCGCCGGCGCTCGCACGTGCTGGCCATCTTCATGGTGGGCATTCCGCTGGCGGGCATCATCGGCGGGCCGCTTTCTGGCTGGATTCTCGAAGCGTTCAACGGCTCACACGGGCATCCGGGCTGGCGCTGGCTGTTTCTCATCGAGGCGCTGCCGTCGCTCGTGCTGGGTATCGCGGCGTTCTTCTACCTGGAAAACCGTCCGGAGAAGGCGAAGTGGCTGACGCGCGAGGAAGCCGCGATCATCGCGAATGCGCTCGATTCGGTCCCGTCCAAGCACACGCGCATCTCGCAGACGGTCGGCCAGGTGTTCCGCGACCCGCGCATGTTGCTGATGGCGCTGATCTACTTCTGCGTCATCATGGGCCAGTACGGCCTGACCTTCTGGATGCCGACGCTCATCAAGGCGTCCGGCGTCTCGGGCGCGCTGCATATCGGCGTGCTCTCGGCGATCCCGTTCATCTTCGGCGCGATTGCGATGGTCTCCTGCGGCCGCAATTCGGACCGTACCGGCGAGCGCCGCTGGCATCTGATCGTGCCGATGCTGATTGGCGCGGTGGGTTATGCCGTCACGGCCGGCGCGGGATCGAACGTGCCGCTCGCGTTGCTCGGCCTCTCGCTGGCGGCGGCGGGCGTGCTGACGCCGGGGCCGCTGTTCTGGGCGCTGCCGTCCGCGATTCTCGCCGGCACCGGCGCGGCGGCGGGCATCGCGGCGATCAACGCGTTCGCCGGTCTCGCGGGCTTCGTGAGTCCCTATCTGATCGGCTGGCTGCGCGATGTCACGCATACCTCCGTGATCGCCATGTATGTGTCGGCGGGGATGCTGGTCGTTGGGGCCGCGATGATCCTGCTGATTCCCGCCAAGCTCGTGAACCGCTGATTTTCCCAATCTCGCAGCAAAGGAACCGGCATGCCGCCACGCGCGCATGCCGGTTTTTTTTTCATTCGCAGCAGTGGGCATTTGTATTTCTTCGTGTTAGTTTATGTATTCATAGAAACCACATAGAAATACATCAAGGAGGACAGTCATGGACTTGAACCTGAAAGGCAAATCTGCGCTGATCACAGGCGCGTCGAAGGGCATCGGGCTGGCAACGGCATGGGCATTCGCCGCGGAAGGCGTTGCGGAACTGCATCTGGCGGCGCGTTCGGCGGATGCGCTGCATCGCGCGCAGGACGAGATCGCGACGAAGCACGGCACGCGCGTCCACGTGCATGCGACGGATCTCTCCGTCACGCAGAACGCCATCGACCTGGCGCGCGCCTGCTCGAACGCGGACATCCTGGTGAACAACGCGGCGGATTCCAGCCCCGGCCCGCTCGACAAGGTGAGCGACGCGGAGTGGCGCGCCAGTCTCGACATGAAGATCTTTTCCTACGTCACGCTGACGCGCGAGCTGTACGCGTCGATGAAGCAGCGCGGCAGCGGCGTGATCGTCAACGACATCGGCAATTCGGGCGAGAACTGGGACGCGAACTACATCATCGGCTCGACGGGCAACGCGGCCATGATGGCCTTCACGCGCGCCATTGGCGGCTGGGCGCTGGACGACGGCATCCGCGTGGTGGGCGTGAACCCGGGGCCGGTCGCCACCGACCGCATGGTGAAGCTGATGAAGCGCCGCGCGCTCGACTGGTACAACGACGAAAGCCGCTGGGAAGAACTCTTCGACAAGTATCCCGGCAAGCGTGCAGCGCGGGCTGACGAAGTGGCCGACCTGATCGTATGGCTCGCGTCGGATCGCGCGGCTTATATCACGGGCACGATCGTGACCATCGACGGCGGCATTGCGTCGCGCCGTTCCATCATCTGAGGGGGACGTCATGCGTCGATTCGAGGAACGCAACGCCTATTTCGACCGGCTCTGCAACAGCGAAGGGCTGATGTGGCTGGGCCAGAACACCAATCACTTCGAGCCGCATCCCGCCGTGCGTCAGGCCGTCATCGACGCACTCGATGGCGGCGAGTACCACGCCTATGCGCCGCCGCTCGGCTTCGAGGAACTGCGGCAGTTGATTCGCGAGGATATCGGTTTGCCGGATGCATCGGTGATGATCACCGACGGCGCGGTGGAAGGGCTGTACAACGTCTGCCGCAACATCTGCGAGGCGGGCAAGGATTTCGTCACCACCAATCCGAGCTGGGCCTGGCCGATGCAGTTCGCGGCGCGCGCGGGTTCACGCGTGATCGAACTGCCTATCTATTCAGCCGGCCAGCACTACAAGCTCACGCCCGCGCAATTGCGTGCGGTGGTGAACGAGAATACCGGCGTGATCTATCTGGTGGATCCGAACAATCCGCTCGGCACCTGCCACACGGAAGACGAGATTCGCGAGTTCGCGGAGATCGCGCGTTCGGTCGGCGCGTATTTCATTCATGACGCCACCTACTTCCAGTTCGCCGACAACTTCACCCCCGCGTACCGCTTCTATCCCGAGAAGACCATCGTCACGTACAGCTTTTCGAAGTGGCTCGGTCTGGCGGGCATGCGGCTCGGCGCGGTGATCGCGCATCCGGATCTGATCGAACGCTTCGCTTCCGCGCCGCCGAACAATCTTGGCAGCAACGTGTTGTCGCAACGCGCGGCCATCGCCGGGCTGCGCACGAAGGGCGAATGGTTTCCCGAGATCAACCGGCGTCAGCGGCGCAATCAGGCGGCGGTCGTCGAAGCGGCGAAGAATGTGGAAGGATTGAGCGTGCCGGTGTATCCGTCGCAGGCGAACTTGCTGGTCGTGGAGACCATCAACGCGGGCATCACGCCGGAAGCGCTGGTGGAAGCGTTCCAGGCCGAGCGCGTGATGATCCGTCAGGGCGCCTACCACACGAAGGAATTCGGGCATCGCTTCGTGAAGGTGAGCCTGACGGTGCCAGAACCCTGGGCCGACCGTTTCTGCGAACTGCTGCCTTCTATGGTCGAGCGCGCACGGTCCATCAAGCAGCCCGCGAATCAATTCTGACGAGGCCGGTACCGACATGCCGTATCTGAAAACTTCCGACGATGTGAACCTGTATTACGAAGAAGCGGGCGAAGGCACGCCGCTCGTCTTCGTGCATGAATTCGGCGGCGACCTGCGCAGTTGGGAACCGCAGATGCGCTACTTCAGCCGGCGTTATCGCTGCATTGCCTTCGCGGCGCGCGGCTATGCGCCGTCCGACGTGCCCGACGACATCGAGCGCTATTCGCAGTCCATCGCCGCGCGCGATATCCGCGACGTGCTCGATGCGTTGAAGATCGATCGCGCGCATATCGTGGGCTTGTCGATGGGCGGCTTCGCGACGCTGCACTTCGGGCTCGATTATCCGGAGCGTGCGCGTTCGCTGGTGATCGCGGGCGCGGGCTATGGCGCGGAGAAAGCTTTCGAGGACCACTTCCGCGACGTGTCGCTGGAAGTTGCGAAGCAGTTCGAGGCGCAGGGCGCCGCGCAGTTCTCGAAGACCTATGCGCTGGCGGCATCGCGCATTGCGTTCCAGGTGAAGGACCCGCGCGGCTGGCTCGAATTCGCGACGATGCTCGGCGAACATTCCGCGCGCGGCTCGGCGCTGACGATGCGCGGCGTGCAGGCGCGACGTCCGTCCATCTATGACCTCGAAGCCCGTCTTCAGGCGATGACGGTGCCTACGCTGATCGTCGTCGGCGACGAGGACGATCATTGTCTTCAACCCGGCATCTTCCTGAAGCGCACGGTGCCCGCGAGCGGACTTGTCGTGATGGCGAAGACCGGCCATACGCTCAATCTCGAAGAACCGGCGCTGTTCAATCAGCATGTCGCGGAGTTTCTCGCGATGGTCGAGCAGGACCGCTGGCTGCCGCGTGATCCGCGCGCGGTGCCCGCGCAGATCATGAAGACATCATGAGTGCGCCGCTACAGACCCGTGCAAGCGCGTTTGTCGATGAGCAGCGTCTCGCTGGCCGGCTCGACGCGATGGCGCGCATCGGCGCCACGGAGAAGGGCGGCGTGAATCGGCAGGCGCTGTCGGCGGAAGATGCACAGGCACAGCGCGAACTCGTGCGCTGGGGCGAGGCGCTGGGCCTGAAGCCGTCCGTCGATGCCATCGGCAATCTGTTTCTGCGCCTCGAAGGCACGGACGCGGACGCGGCGCCGGTGCTGTCGGGATCGCATCTCGATTCGCAACCGACCGGCGGTCAGTTCGACGGCGTCTATGGCGTGCTGGCCGCGTTCGAAGCGGTCGAGGCGATCATCGCTTCGGGCGTGAGGCCGCGTGCGTCCATCGATATCGTTGCGTGGATGAATGAGGAGGGTTCCCGTTTTGCGCCCGGCATGATGGGGTCGGCGGTGTTTGCGGGGGCGCGTGAACTGGATCAGGTACGCGCCGTGACGGACAAAGGCGGCGTCAGCGTGGCGGCGGCGCTTGCGGACGTGCGCGCGGTGCTGAATGAGGTGCCCGAGCGTGCTCTGGGGCTGCGGCCGGCCGCGTTTGTCGAAGCGCATATCGAGCAGGGCCCGATGCTGGAAAGGGAAGGATTGACCATCGGCGTCGTGACGGGCATTCAGGGCAAGCGCACGTTCAAGGTGCGCGTGGACGGCGAGGCCGCGCACGCGGGCACGTCCACGCGCGCGGAACGCAAGGACGCGCTGCTGGCCGCCATCGCGATGGTGCAGGCGCTGGCCGATGCGATGCACGACGCCGAAGACATCGTGAAGTTCACGGTCGGGCGTTTCGATGTGAAGCCGAGTGCGCCGTCGGTGGTGGCGAGTTCGGTGGATTTTTCCATCGATTTGCGGCATCCCGACTCGGACACGCTGACACGTCTCGGCGACCGCATCGCGTCGATCTGCGAGGCGCATGCGGGCGTGTGTACGGTGCAGGTGACGGAGCTTTCCACGGCGATGTCGCTCGACTTTCCCGCACGGATGCGCGACCTCATCCGTGACGCTGCGGCAAGGCTCGATCTGCCGCATCGCGACATCCTGTCCACTGCGGGCCACGATGCGCGCTATCTGCACGCGGTGTGTCCGAGCGGCATGATCTTCGTGCCGTCGCATCTCGGGCTGACGCATTGCGAGGCGGAATTCACGGCGTCGGCGGATCTGGCTGCCGGAGCGCGCGTGCTCGCGGATGTGCTCGTCGAGCTGGCTTTCTGAAGGCGGGAGCGGACTTTGCTGATTGAGCATGCAAGGTTCGCTCGACGCAAAGGGAGGGATTCATGACCGCGCATCATGATGAAGCAGAAGACGCAGAGACATACGCGACGTTCAAGGAACTCGTCAACATGACGGCGTCGCAACTCCACACATGGCTCGATACCGACGAGTCCCGCGAAGTCGGACAGAAGAATGACGGCGGGGAGTCGGTGGGGCACAGGTCGGGGCGGCACATCATCGACATTCTCGGCAAGAAGAAAGCCGATCTCGGCGCCGACGACTACGCGCACATGCGCAAGGTGAACGGCTACGTGAAGCGGCACCTTGCGCAGCGTCCGCATGAGGTCGAGCATTCGCACTGGCGTTACTCGCTGATGAACTGGGGGCATGATCCACTCAAATGAGCGCTCAAGTGAGCGCGCGTGCCTCAGCCGTTCACGAACACGATGCGGTCGCGTCCAGCATCGTCGTTCCAGTGCTCGGCGAGATGCGGCATCGGCACGGCTTTCGTTTCCACGCGCAAGCCGCCTTCCGCGGCCGCATTCAACACCGCTTGCATGGCCGCGAACAGACGCGGCATCGCGACGCTTCCCAGCCCGCTGCCGAGCAGACTGATCGCGCTCGATCGCAACACGGCCGCCGGCAGCGTGATCTCCTGCGCGCTCATCGAACCGATCTGCACGAAGCGCAGCGCGCGTTGTGCTTCGGATACACGCGCGGCGGCAATCAGCAGCGCCCGCGCGGTCGGCCCCCACAGATAGTCCAGCACGATATCGACGCCTTCCGCGCAATGCGCTTCGAATGCGCGGCTCAGTGCGGCTTCGTCGCCGTCAAGGGTGATCGTCGTGTCCGCGCCCATTTCGCGCAGTCGGTCGAGCATCGCGCGATTGCGTCCCGTCGCGATGATCTTGCCCGCGCCGAGCCGCTTCGCCACCTGCACGGCAAGCTGCCCCGACGCGCCGGTCGCGCCGTTGATCAAGACCGTCTCGCCGGCAACGAACTTCGCGCGCTCCGTGAGCGCCGCCCATGACGACATGCCCGGAATGGCGATGGCGGCGGCATCGATGTCGTCGATGGAATCGGCCAGCGGCAGACAATGATCAAGCGGCACCAGCGTGCGCTCGGCCATCGCGCCGAACGGCGCGACAGGACCAAAGAAGTAGACGCGCCGGCCATCGTCGAGACGACCCGCACCATCGACGCCTGCGACGAACGGATAGATCTTCGACGACGAATAATGCTCGCCGGATGCCCGTCCGCGCGTCAGGCGGCTCAACGCCGACGCGCCCACTTTCACGATGCCTTGTTCACGCGAGGCGACCGGTTCATCGAATTCGATCCACGTGGGTTGGGTGCCTGCCTGCTTGACGACTGCTGCTTTCATGCTTGCTCCTGGTTGATGGTTGTGCCGAGTCCGGTCATCCATGCGCGCAACGCGGGGTCGCGGATGTCCAGCACGTCGAACAGGCCGAGCGCGAGCAATGCCGGCAAGGCTTCCTCGATGTCGCGTCCGGCTTCCGCGCGGCTCGCGGGACTGGCGTGCGGATCGCTCCACACGCGCGCATTGACGAGAAACGCGCCGACCGTGCCCTTGCGGATCGTCGTGCCGTTGAGACGGGTTTCGTCGAGATGATCGGGAAGCATCTGGCTGGCTCGCATCGCGTAAGGCTCCGTGAATGAATCAATGAAGCCGAGTCTAGACGTGCGTCAAAGGCCCGTCTCCGGTATAAAGGCCATTCGATACCGCATTCCGGCCATGAATACACCCCTGATTCGCCCCGATCTGGTGATGTCACAGGACGGCCCTTTCCTCGCCGCCGCCGAACTCACGCAAAGCGAGCCGCGCGAAGTGGCTTCGCATAGCCACGCGCGCGGCCAGTTGATGGGCGCGTCGAGCGGGCTGGTGTCGATTGGCGTCGATACGCGCCAGTGGGTCGTGCCCGCCGTTCATGCCATCTGGATTCCGCCGCATCGGCCGCATTCGGTGCGGTCCTACGGACCGTTCTCGGGATGGAGTGTCTTCGTGACCGAGGCGCGTTGCGCGGCCTTGCCCGCCGAGCCGCGCGCCATACGCGCCACGCCGCTGCTGCGTGAAGCGGTGCATCGCGCGTCCTCGTGGCAGGACGACCGGCTCGATGCAGCGCGGACGCGCATCGCCGACGTCATCCTCGATGAACTCGCCGCAGCGCCCGAAGCGCCGTTTCATCTACAGCGTCCGCGCGATCCGGCCTTGCTGAAGATCACCGACGCGCTCGCCAACGATCTCGCCGATAACCGCCGTCTCGAAGAATGGGCCGCGTGGGCGGGGGTCTCGCCGCGCACGTTGAGCCGGCGCTTCATGGCCGATACCGGGTTGACCTTCGCGCAATGGCGTCAGCAGGCGCGCATGCTGCGGGCGCTGGAGCGCGTGGCCGATCGTGTGCCGGTGACGACCATCGCGCTGGAAACGGGCTACGAGAACATCAGTGCGTTCATCGACGTGTTTCGCCGCACGTTCGGCACGACGCCCGGGCGTTATCACGCGAGCGACTGAACGCGTCTGGCTTGCTGGCGGGGCGGTTCGGGATACTATCGTCGAACGAGCGAGGAGGAGACATGAGCCAGACGAACTGGTACGACGAGCACGCCTGTTCCCTCGATGACTTCAAACGCGACCTCGCGCAGGAAGAGGCGCATCCGCCGCGTTACGCCGCCGCGATGCAGCGAGGCATTCCGCTCTATGACTGCCGCGCGCTGGGCGACGATGCGCCTCAACGCATGGCCTTGCAGGCGGAATGGGCCGAGGTGCTGCGCGCGGGCGCCGGTGTGCTGGTCCTGAAGCATGCCTACGCCGATACCGCTCTAATCGACGACGCCACCGCCGTCTTCGAAGACATCATCCGGCAAGAGCGCGAGCAGGGCACGAGCCGCGCGGATCACTTCGCGAAGGCCGGCGCCAACGACCGCATCTGGAACGCGCAGGAAAAGCTCTGTCTGCAAGCACCCGAGGTCTTCGCGCGCTACTTCGCGAACCCGTTCCTCGCGTGCATGGCCGAAGCGTGGCTCGGTCCGGCGTATCAGATGACGTCGCAGGTCAATGTCGTGCGGCCGGGCGGCGCGGCGCAGGAGGCGCATCGCGACTATCACCTCGGTTTCCAGACCGAAGACGAAGTTCGCCGCTATCCCGCGCATGTTCACGCGATGTCGCCGTTCCTGACCTTGCAGGGCGCGGTGGCACACAGCGACATGCCGGTGGAAAGCGGTCCGACGAAGCTCCTGCCGTTTTCGCAGCGTTACGCACAAGGCTATCTCGCGTGGCGGCGCGCGGACTTTCGCGACTATTTCGAAGCGCACTGCGTGCAACTGCCGCTCGAAAAGGGCGACGCGCTGTTCTTCAGCCCCGCGCTGTTCCATGCGGCGGGCGCCAACCATACGCGCGACGTGCAGCGCATGGCCAACTTGTTGCAGGTGTCGTCGGCCTACGGGCGGGCGATGGAATCGCTGGATCGCGCGCGCATGTGCGAAGCCGTGTATCCGTTCCTGAGCGAATGCAAGTCTGCCGGCCGCATGAGTGATGACGAGATCGAAGCGGTCATCGCTTCGTGCGCGGAGGGCTATGCCTTTCCGACGAATCTCGATCGCGATCCGCCTTCGGGCGGTCTCGCGCCGCCGAGTCAGCAAGCGTTGCTGCGCGAGGCGCTGCGCGAAGGCTGGCCGCTGCACAGCCTGACCGACGCGCTGCGCCAGCACGCATGGAAACGCACGACATAAAACATTCGGTACGCGTGCGTAACGCCTTGTAAGCACTGACGAAAAGCGCATTTTTCTCAACCGATCGCCGTGCCTCGCGCCCGGAGAAGATGGCTGCCGTTGCAAGCAGCAACGTCCATTTTCTTCAAGGAGCGCGCAGGATGAACGTCAACAGTCCCCTCAACAGCCACGCGGTGCCGCAGACGGCGAACACACTGCCGATCCGGCGCAACACCGAAGTCCCGGCGGCCGAAAGCCTTCCCTCGACCACGACGAAGACGCCGGTGAGCAATCCCGCGCATCTCGGCAATCACGTCGATACGACCGCCTGAGCCATGCCTGCGATCGTTCGATTCGCGCTCGCGTGCGCGGCGCTCGCATCGTGTCCGCTGACGCTCGAAGGCTGCGCCCTCGCCGCGCTGCCGTGCCGCGTGACGGCCGCGACGCTCAAGGTCGTGCCGGTGGTCGGCCACGCGGCGGCCACGCCGTTCGATGTCTGCGCCTCGGCGATCGACTGACATGAAGCGCATCCTTCTGCCCTGCGCGCTTCTCGCCGCCATGCTGTGGTCCGCAACCGCACAGGCGCAGCAACCGTTCGACTTTCGCGGGCTGCGGCTCGGCGTTCCGCTGGATGTCTTCCGCCGCGAAGAGCCCGCGCGCGCCACGCCGCCGCGCAGTGTCGCGCTGTGCGACACGGACGTCGAAGCGGCGGCGCTCGGCATGGTGCTGCGCGATCCGCACAGCCTCACCATCAGCTGCAAGTGGGCGCATCGCGGCGAGTCGGGATGGCAGGCGTCGCAAGCCGTCGTCGATGGCGCTCCCGCGCGCGATCACGTGCTGCGCTTCGCCGCGATGCCGGGCGATCCGACGCCGCGCCTGTATCGCATGTCATTCGTGATCGAGGCCCGCGTGGCCGACGACCTCGGCGCGGCCTTGTCGTCGCGTTTCGGTGCGGGCCGCGTCGTGCGCGCGAACGGCTACCGGACGCGCCGCTGGGAGAACGCGACGAGCTCCATCACGCTGGAGGCGAACGGCGCGTCGGCGACAGCGCGCGTGATCTATCGCCTGAAAGCCTACGAAACCTGGTTGCGCGAGACCGAAGACACATGGCGTCTCGCCGCCCTGCATGACACCCCTTGAATCCCGGAAAGCATCGTCATGAAATTGACAGTCTTGCTGTGCGCGTGTGCGCTGTCGGCGTGTTCGTCGCCGCGGTCCATCGTCGAGATGCCGACTTATGCGCCGACGGTCGCGCAGCCGGTCAACGTCAACACGCTCGGCGCGATTTATCAGGCGGGCAATTCCGTGTCGCTGTATGAGACCTCGCGCGCGCAGCGCGTGGGCGACGTGCTCACCATTCGCCTCGCCGAGTCCTACTCAGGCAGCAATACCGCCGATGCCAGCGCGAGCCGTGCGAGCAGCATCAGCGCCACGGCCGCCGATCAATCGACCGGCGCGGCCGCGCGCCTTGCACGCCTGTTCAACGTGGGTTCGGCGGATACCTCGTTCAAGGGCAACGGCAGCACCAGCAACCTGAGCGCGATGAGCGGCACGCTCGCGGTGTCGGTGATCGGCACCTTGCCGGGCGGGAATCTCGTGGTCGCAGGCGACAAGATCATCGCGATGAGCGGCAATCAGGATCAACTGCGTTTCTCCGGCATCGTCAATCCGAAGGATATCGAGGCGGGAAATTACGTGGCGTCGAACAAGGTGGCGAATGCGCGCATCGAACAGGCGGGCGTGGGCATGCTCGCCGATTCGACCACCATGGGATGGTTGCAGCACCTCTTCATGAGCGTGCTGACGTTCTAAGCTTGCGGCAACGCATCAATGCGACGGCCGCGCGGCAATGCGTCCCGCCGCGCTCGGATCGCCATGCGGCACGAAGATATAGCCCTGGCCCCAGACGGTCTGCACGTAGCGCGGCTCGGACGGATCGGTTTCGAGCAGACGGCGCAGCCGCCAGATCGATACGTCCAGACTGCGGTCGCGATGCGCACCCGCGCCGCGCAAATGCTCGTTCAGCTGCGCGCGCGAGAGCACGTTCATCTGGTTCTTCACGAGCGTCTTCAAGAGCGCGAATTCACCCGAGCGCAGCGCGATGCGTTCGCCGTCGCGGCGCAATTCACGCGCGCTGAAGTCCATCTCGAAGGGACCGAAGCGATAGCTCGGACGCATTTCCGGCGCGCCGGGGACGAACGACGGTGGACCGTTGCGGCGTCGCAGGATGGTGCGAATGCGCGCCAGCAGTTCGCGCGGATCGAAGGGCTTGCCGAGATAATCGTCCGCGCCGAGTTCGAGTCCGATCACGCGATCCAGCACGTCCGAACGCGCGGTGAGCAGGATCACGGGAATGTCGTCGTGGGCGTGGCGCAGTTCACGCAGCGCGCTGATGCCGTCCTTGCCCGGCATCATCACGTCGAGCACGACCAGCGCGGGCCGCAGGTTCTGCACGGCGCTCTTGAGCGCGATGCCGTCGTCCAGCACGGACACGTCGAGGCCGTGTTGCGTCAGAAAGTCGCGCACGTGTTCGCGCACGACGGGGTCGTCGTCGACCATGAGTACATGTGGTGTCATGCGCCGATTCTATGTTCGGCATCGGCGGTCTGACCATCGCGCGAAACTTTCCATTTCTTTCTGTTACGGCGTTCCTTGCGCATGGCGCAGGCCGCTGGCGTCCGTGGCGGCTGGCCGGACGGGTCGTTGTGTGCAAGGTCGCAAGGTCGCGGCGCGCGCTGCCGTAAGAAACGGTAATGTGCTGAATAAAGTAGCGCGCGCCGATTGGAATAAGCACCGAATAAAATTTCGATATGGCTACATCGGTTCTGATCGTCGACGACGATTCCGCGGTGCGCGATCTGCTGCGCCGCTTCTTTCATACGCAAGGCATCGAGGTCTCCGTGCTGCATGATGGCGCGGGGCTGCGCCGTCGTCTGGAACTGGAGCGTCCTTCCATCGTGGTGCTGGACATCATGATGCCGGATACCGACGGCCTGCGCGCGCTGCGCGACCTGCGCGCGGCGGGCGAGGACATTCCGGTGATCTTCGTGACGGGCTGCGACAGCGTGGCGCAGAAGATCACGGGACTGCAAACCGGCGCGGACGATTACCTTGCGAAACCTTTCGATCCGCGCGAACTGCTTGCGCGCATCGAGGCCGTGCTGCGGCGTCGCGCGAGCACGCCGAGCCAGCCCGAACGCTGCGCCCGCGAACGCTTCGGACGCTTCGAAGTGGACTTCGTCACGCGCGCGCTGATCTGCGGCGAGCAGCGCATTCCGCTGCGCGAAAGCGAGTTCGCGTTGCTCAAGGTGTTCATCAAGCATCCGTACAAGGTGCTGTCGCGCGTGCTGTTGCATGACCTCGTGCATCGCGACGACCTGCCGTTCCGCGACCGTGGCCTCGACGTGCCGGTCTGGCGGCTGCGCCGTCTGATCGAGGACGATCCGTCGCAGCCGCGTCACTTGCAGACGGTGCGCGGGCAAGGCTTCGTCTTCGTGCCCGATGGAGAGCACGCGGCGCTCGAACGCATCCGGGCCTAGCACGATGCGGCTGGCTGCTTTCTCGCCGCGCGGCATCGCGGATACCTTGTTCGGGCGCATGGCGCTGCTGTCGGTCTGCGTGCTGCTGGTGTTGCAGGGCGGATGGTTCGCGATGCTCCATATTCAAGCGCCGCACAAGGAAGCCGATGGTTATGCGCGCGCGCTGCTGATCGTGCTCGAAGCCGCGCACAACGACGTGACGCTCGGCGGCAAGCTGATGCGCCAGACGCGTGTGCATATCGTGCCGGTCTGGAACATGCCGGAGCCGCTCGAACTGCAGGATCCGCGCACGACGCGTCACGCGCATCTCGCGAAACAGATTGCCGATGGCTTGCCGCCTGGCTCGCAGATCGCAGTCGACAGCATCGGCCGCAAGATGCCGCGCCTGTGGGTGCGTTATCCGTCGAGCGCGTTCTGGATCGTCACGCCCATCGACCTTCCGCCGCCCGCGCCCATCTTCACCGAGTCCATCGTGTTGCTGTGCGGCGCGCTGCTGCTGTCGCTGTTCGTCACCTGGCAATTGCAGCGTCCGCTGGCGCGGGTCGCGCAGGCCGCGCGGCGCTTCGGCAGCGGCGAGCGTCCGGTGCCAGTGGGCGAACATGGGCCGCGCGAGTTGCGCGATCTGATCGGTGCGTTCAATCAGATGGTGAGCAAGATCGCCGAGGCCGACGACGATCGCGCGGTCATGCTCGCCGGCATCGCACACGACTTGAAGGCGCCGCTCACGCGGCTGTCGCTGCGCGCGACGGTGCTCGCGAAGGACGAGCGCGAACGCGCGCATTTCCTGCGCGACATCGACTCGATGACGCGCATCGTGCAGCAGTTCCTGGAGTTCGCCGCGCGCGCGCCGTCCGAAAGCGCGCCGGCGGGCGTGGATGCATTCATCGCGGAACAGTTTGCCGCGCCCGAGGACGGCGACGATGCGCTGTTCCGGCTGTCGCTGCACGCGGGCGATGGGTTCGTGCTGCCGCGCACCTTCATCGACCGGCTGCTGACCAATCTCGTCGATAACGCCTTCGAACACGGCGAGCCGCCTGTGGAGATCAGGACCGCGCGGCTGCGTGCTGACTGGCTGATCGAAGTGCGCGATCACGGCACCGGCATTCCCGACACACAACTCGACGATGCGCTGCGCCCCTTCGTGCGGCTCGATCCCGCGCGCAGCGGCAACGGACATTGCGGACTGGGTCTTGCCATCGTCGAACGCCTTGTACGCGAACAGCATGGCCGCTGTGAGATCGGCAACGCCGAGGGCGGCGGGCTGGTCGTGCGTATCGTCATTCCCGTTGAATCAACATGATCGACACTTCGCTATCTCCGACCTCGCGTCGCGCTTTCCTGCGCGGCGCCGCGCTGCTCTCGACCGCTTTCGGCGCGAGTGCGCTGCTGTCCGCGTGCGGCGGCGCGAGCGACGAAGCCGTGATGGCTGACACGCCGCGCGTGGCATCGGTCGAAAACTTCCGCGACGTGGCCGGTATCGGCGATGGCTATGCCTCGCTCGATGGACGCCGTCTGCGACGCGGCGTGTTCTATCGCTCGGGCGCGTTCGCGCCCAACGATGCCGATGCCGCCGCGCTCGCTCGGCTCGGACTGCGTGCGCTGCATGATCTGCGCATGGTGGCCGAGGCCTCGCTGGCGGTGGATCGCGTGCCCGCGAATGCGGTGCGCGAGACGCATGAAGTCGCGCCGATCGATGTCGTCTCCGCCACGCCGCATGATGCGACGGCGGCAAGCGCATGGATGATCGAACGGCAGCGCAAGCTGGTCACGGATCCGGTGGCCCGGTTGCAGTTCGGTCTGCTGCTCACGCGGCTGGCGCGCGTCAGCGGGCCGCAAGTGATTCATGGCGCGGCGGGCAAGGACCGGACCGGCTGGGCGGCGGCGCTGCTGCTGGCCATCGCGGAGGTGCCGCTCGACGTGATCATCCAGGACTATCTGCTGACCAACACGGCGGCCCAGCCGCAGATTGCCGCGCGCATGCAGGCGCATTCGGCGCGGCTCGGCACGACCATGGCAACCGTGGCGCCGCTGTATCAGGCGCAGAGCGCGACCATCGAAGCCGCCTTCGACGAGATGGTTGGCAGCTTCGGCACGCTCAACGATTACCTCTCGCAAGGGCTGTCGTTGAGCGGGAACGACATCGGCATGTTGCGCGCGAAGCTGCTGGCCTGATGTCGCGCGTCCGCTGCATAAAAAAAGCGGCTCGCCTGAGACAGGTGAGCCGCAAGAGGGATCGGTACAACTCGTACTACGCACGCAGATTAGCATCGCGGCATCGTTCCTCGAGCCAATGGAAAGATGCGGAAAGGAAGGCAGGGCTCAAGGTTCATGGCGCCTGTGCAACCACCATGCGTCCCACCAGCGCATCCAGCTTTTGCCGGGCGCTGGCGAAGCGGTCCATGCTGAGGTCGTTGGTCTCGTAGCGCGCGGTGACGAGAATCTGGCCGCGCCGCAGCAGCGTCAGATCGATGGCGGACAGATACGACACCGGGTTGCTGCTGAACGCATGCTTGTCCCAGCTCGTGGTTGCGGCATAGACGAGCATCGCCTCGCAACCGGGCGGCGACGTGCCGGGGTTATAGACCGTCGAATTGACGCCGCGTCGCTGCAACGAGACTTGCAGATTGGGGACGAAGTCACCGGTTGCGACCGTCTGGTTCAGTTCGATGCACACCGATTGCAGCGACGCCGGCTCGCCCGTCACCGAAGTCGGGGACGAATAGTTCGACGCCACCGAGAAGCCGGCCTGCACGAGCGAGCCGGCGGCATCGGCTGCGGTGATCAGGGTCCATGTGCAGCCAGTCAGCGCGCTCGCGCCCAGGGCGAGCGCCAACGCGAGGGAGAGACGCCCGGGCATGGCCGTGTGCTTGCGTATTGCGGGGTCAGCGCACGACGCGCAAGCGCACCGTGTTCGCTCCTTCGATTGTGGCGGTCAGCGTCGTAACGCGTGACGTGTCCGCCGTGCGCAAGACGAAATGCTGGCGCGTGGCGCTGTTGACGTCGTGACGCACGTCGGGGAAGCATGAAGCGATGTCCGCGCCGAGTTCCTGTAACGGATCGGCGACGACACCGTCCGCGCCCCAGTGCGCGCGCCAGCGGCAATCGTAGGCGTGTGCGCTGCCGCGACACGTGCCCTGACCCGGCGAACCGGCAGGAAGCAGCGGGCGGCTCTGCGCGAGCGTGCCGAACGACGGCGCGGCGACGATCGTCTGCAATGCCGTGCAGACGTCAGGCAGATCTTCGGCGGAGGCGGGGAGCATCGGCGCGAGCAGCACGGCGGCGGCGAGCGCGCGGCCCAGCGCGAGAGTGAAGGAGCGGGTGGCGATGTGTTGAGCGTGCATGACCTGGCGTAATGTCGAATGAGGAAACACCGCGTGGCGCGGTGCGCAGCGCGTCGTCCGCGCGGCATCAGCATCGTCGCGCATGACCACGCGTTCCGATTCGGCAAGCAACACGCCGATTCGACAAGTTGTTTCCAGGTATTAACTCGACCTCTTCAAGCCGGCTTCAAACCGTCTTCAAACGAACAGCGAGATGATCCCGCCGATCGTCGCCGCGGCCGCGACCCACTTGCCCGCAGTGTAGAAGCCGTTCGCATCGGTGGCCTGCACTTCAGGGCGTTCGAGGCCCAGCGCGCCGTATGCGAAGGACTTCACCGACGAAGGCTCGGCGGTTTGCGCCGGTCCGTCATCGGTGGTGGTGTCGGCGGTTGTATCGGTATCGGCATCGGCCACGCGACGCTGCACAGGCGCGTCCGCGCTCACGTAGGCACTCGTGGTGGTCGCACCGGAGATCTGCATCGCTATCCTCGTCGTTATTGGTCTGGCGGACTGCAATAACGGCGAGCCGCGCGCATGCTTGAACGCGCGGATCTTTCCCTTTCTTACTTACTCCGGGTGGCTCTGCACGAAGTCCTTGTACGAGTAGTACGCGGGCTTCTTCGTGGTGCCGTCGCCCTCGATCAGACCGTAGTTGCCTTCGCTGTCGTCATAGAGCTGGAAGCCCTGGATGGACTGGATGTTGTACTTCGACGCGACGCTCACGTACTGCGCCATCATCGTGTCCCCGGTGATGTACGACGCGATCTGGTTGTACGAACCATAGTCGGGCCGCACGCCGAACTCGTTGATCCAGATGGGCTTGCCCATGTTGTGCAGCACTTGCAGCACGTCATGACAGCCCGTGCCGCCGCAGGCGTTGGTGATGTCGCCTTCATTCGAATACCAGTGCCACGACGTGATGTCCCATGACACGGCGGGATGACCCCAGGTGCCGTCCGGTTGCGAGCCGTCCGCGAGCATCTGGAAGAACGCATAGTGCAGCCAGGTGCCGCCGAGAATGATTTTCGCCGATCCATCCACCGACTTCACGCCCGCGATCATCCCGCGAATCGCACCGCGCGCCAGCATGTAAGAGCTGTTGTCGTAGTGCTTCCATAGCACGCCATCCACGTTGCCGTTGAGCGTCTTCGCTTCCAGTTCGTTGCCGACCTCGTAGTACGCATAGTGATACGAGCTGGCTGTCTGCTGGCCGAGTTGATAGCCGGCGTTGTAGGCATCGTCTTCGCTGTTGTAGTTCAGGTTCGCCATCAACACGGGATACATCGTCACGCCGCCATCGGCCATGACCTTCGCGACCTTGGCCAGCGCGGCCGCCGAGGTCGAGCTATAGACGTCGTTGCGATAGATGGTCGCGCCGAGATCCTGGAGCTGCGCGAGCTGGGTCTGCGGACTGGTGGCGTCGTAGGCGCCGCCATTGGTGTTGTGTCCGTTCATGCCGTAGAAGATCGAGCCGTTGCTCGCGGCCTTCGACGTGGCCTTGGGCGTCGCGGCCTTGCCCGTGGCGGCATCCACCGCGCTGTCATTGCCGCCGCCGCATGCGGTGAGCATCGCGCTCGCGAGCATGGCGGTGATCAACGCGGCGCGGGTCGGCGCGTGAAGGGAATGGGATGTTGAGCGTGAGGCTTGAGTCGATGATTTCATGAACATGAGGATGGCGAATCAAACGGTTCGAATTGAGAGCGACCAGATTCAGTAAAGCAGCCGGTTTAATTGCGAACGGGCGTTAGTTATCCGAATGACAACACACGAACGGACGCGGCTCCCGTTCAATTGAGCGAGAGTCGTGAGGCCCAGGTTGTACTGGCTTGGCTGTTATCCGCATGCTGATGCGCATGGCTCGCCATGCGTTCAGGGTGCGGACGCCGCTGGGCCATTCAAATGGCGAGCGGCTTGACGAGTCACACCAAACGGGTTGGATGTGACGTCGGTAACATGTGCTGTGATGGCCCGCGCGATACGTCAGATTTACTAACTAACAGGCGGATTGGGTGGGCCGTCGAAAACATTGCGGGACAACCATCACAGCGGAGGAAAGGTTACTTCGTTAAGAGGTGGAAGTAAACCCGACACGCGGAAAAAACATCTTCGTTCGAAGGCGGACGCGAAAGTTTGTTCTGTATTTAATGGTCCTTATCGCAGCCGTTTTCATGCGTCAGGCTCGATACCGATTACCTCGTTTTTCTTCGGAAGAATACGGGTGTCAAGGAAGTATGGGCGGATGATAAATGAGTGTCGGCGCGAGCAGCCATAGCAGTGCGAGCACGAGCACCGTGCCGCTGATGAACTGCGCGAACGTGAAGCCGACCAGATCGCGTGCCTTCAATCCCAGTATGCCGAGCAAGGGCAGCATCCAGAACGGATTGATCAGGTTTGGCAATGCTTCCGCTGCGTTATAGATCTGCACGGCCCAGCCGAGATGCACATGCAGATCGTTGGCGGCCTGCATCACATAGGGCGCCTCGATGATCCACTTGCCGCCGCCCGATGGCACGAAGAAGCCGAGCACCGCTGAATACACCCCCATGACGAGCGCGAAGCTGTCCGTCGATGCAATGCTCACGAACAGGCTCGACAGATGATGGGTCAGCGACTCGCCCGCTGCGCTCTTCGCTGACGTCAGCATGCTCGCAATGGCGCCATAGAGGGGAAACTGGATGAGCACGCCGGCCGTCACCGGCACGGCTTTGGATACCGCGCGCAGGAAGCGCTTTGGCCGCCAGTGCAGCAGCATGCCGAGCAACAGGAAGATCAGGTTGTACGTGTTGAGCCCGGAGATGGCGACGAGCCAGTTCCTGCCCGCGAACTCGTTGATGACCCAGCCCGCGCCCAGTGCGACTAGCACGAGGATCAGCACGGGACTGTATTCGAGCCATTCGCCGGGCCGTTCGCGCGGAGGCAAGCTGTCCTCGATGTTGTCGAGCGTCACGCCGAGGTCGCTGGCCGTGCGTGCGCGCGCCTCGCCCGGCGCGGTCCACCATGCGATCAGCGTCGAGCTGACGATGAGCGCCGCGGAGATGACGAGGCTTTGCCAGAGGAACAGCGTCTCGCTGAAGGGGATGACGCCGGTGATGGGCAACAGCGTGGCGGGAATGCTCGCGGCATTCGCCTGCAACTGCGCGGCCGATGAACTCAAGCCCATTGCCCAGGTCGCGCCGATGCCGAGATAAGCCGCCGCGCCCGCTGCGCGATAGTCCATGCGCAGATCGTCACGGCGCGCGAGCTCGCGCACCAGTAGCCCCGCAAAGACAAGACTGATGGCCCAGTGCAGCAACGAAGTCAGCACGCTCAGGAACGCGACATAGGCCACGGCGGCGCGTCCGTCGCGAGGCACCCGGGCTGCGCGCGTGACAAGCCGCGCAACCGGCGGCGAACTCGCGATCACATAACCGGTGATGGCGACCATGGCCATTTGCATCGTGAACGGAATCAGGCTCCAGAAGCCGTTGCCGAACGATACGGCCACGGCGCGCGGCGACGCGCCCATCGCCAGTGCGCCGAGCGCGACCGCGAGGACCGTAAGGGCAACGAAGACGAACGCATCGGGATACCATTTCTCGCACCAGGCCGTGACGCGCAGTGCGAGGCGTTCGAGCGCGGGAACGGCTGCTTCGTCGGCGCGCGCAATGGGCGTGGCCACGATCTTTTTGCTTTCCACCGACATGATGTTTCTCCTCCATCTGATGGGGATCGGGCAGGGCGTGTCAGGCAAGCGCCGCTTGCGGATCGTGCGCGGCACGGCCCAGCGTCGTTTCGAGCACGCGCGCCGCGCCGAGCAGGTCGAAGTCGCCGCGCGGACGTCCAAGCAGTTGCAGGCCCACGGGGCGGCCATCGTCCGTGAAGCCCGCAGGGATGCTGATCGCGGGACAGCCGGTCAGCGTCAGCACGAAGGTCAGGTACATCCAGTCGATGTACGAATCGAGCGGCGTGCCGTCGATCTCGGTCGGATAGCGCTGCTCCACGGCGAACGGCGCGACGGCCACGGTCGGACAGGCGAGCACGTCGTAGTCGTCGAAGAAGGCGCTGACGCGCTGGAACAGCTCGCCGCGCAGACGCTCCGCGCGCGCCACATCGGCGCCGCTTTGCCGCAGGCCTTTCTCGATGTTCCAGATGATCTCCGGGCAGATGCGCTCGCGTTCGCTGGCGAGCAGCGGACCGCGCACGGCTGCGACTAGATTCGCACGTAAGGTCTGGAAGGCTTCGAAGCCGCCCGTGAAGTCGGGATGGCCTTCATCGACATGCGCGCCGGCATCGGCGAAACGTGCGGCCGCCTGTGCGCAGATGCGCGTGACCTGCGCCTCCACCCGGCCGATGCCCAGATTCGCCGTGAAGCCGACGCGCCGCGGTCCGCGCGGATGCCGCACGGCTTCCACGAACGGCACGGGCGGGCGCGCATACGACAGCGGATCGCGCGCATCGAAGTGCGACTGGGCATCGAGCATCAGCGCGACGTCGGCGACGCTGCGGCCCATCGGACCTTCGACCCAAAGGGCATCGTAGGGCGCCACCGATACCGGACGCGGTACGCGCCCGACGCTCGGCCGCATGCCCACGATGCCGCAATAACTGGCGGGAATGCGCAGGCTGCCGCCGAGGTCGTTGCCCGTCGCGAGCCACACCATGCCCGCCGCGAGCGCCGCCGCCGATCCGCCCGAGGAACCGCCCGCCGTGAGTTGCGTATTCCACGGGTTGCGGGTCGCGCCGAACACGGTGTTGAAGGTGTTGGCGCCGGCGAACTCGGGCACGTTGGACTTCGCGAGCGGTATCGCGCCATGCCGTTCGAGATTCGCCACCGTCAGGTCCGAGCGCGCCGCGACGTTGTGCCGGTAGATCGGCGAGCCGTAGGTGGTCGGCAGGCCGGCGAGGTCGTTGTAGTCTTTCACGGCGACCGGCAATCCGCCGAGCCAGCCCGGCGTCGCGAGCGTGGCGTCGTCGGGCCGGGGGAAGTGACGCGCCTGTTCGCGCGCGGCTTCGAAGCGGCGCAGCGGCAGCGCGTTGACGACCGGATCGATCTGCTCGATACGCGCGATCGCTGCATCGACAAGATCCAGCGGCGCGATCTCGCGCTTCTTCAGCAGTTCGACGGCTTCGCTCGCGCCGAGGCTGCAAAGGCCGTGAGCGTCGCGGGCGAGCGTGTTTTTCGGGGGGAGGGACGAGGCGGTCATGCGTGTCTCCGTCGTGGATGGGTTCGTGTGGCGTGAAGTAGTCCGCACGCTCGATGTGGTCCAGAATAGGGGCGGCTGCTTCCGCACGGAAATCACTTTCGCGGATGAAGCTCATAAGCGCGTCTTCTGACTCGTCAACGCATTGACCCTTCGACTCTTCGACCCGGGCGACACGACATGGACATCCGGCAACTTCGCACCTTCGTGACCGTCGCGCGCTTCGGCAGCGTGACCAAGGCGGCCGAGGCGCTGCACGTGACCCAGCCCGCTGTCAGCGGACAGTTGCGCAGCCTCGAGGAAGAGCTCGACGTACGGCTGCTCTCGCGCACGACAGCCTCAGTGACGCTCACGCAAAGCGGCGAGGCGCTGCTTGGACGAGCCGAACGCGCGATCGAGGCGTTCGGCGAATTCGTGCATGCGGCGCGGGGTTTTCGTGGACAGATCGAAGGACGGCTGCGCATCGGCTTCGTGATGCTGGATCCGGCCGCGTTGCGCGTCGGCCCCTTGCTTGCGGAGATGGTCGTGCGTCATCCGGGGCTGAAGATCGATCTTCAGGTGGGCCGCACGAGCTGGCTGCACGACGCGCTGCGCAGCGCCGAGATCGATGCCGCGCTTCTGGTCTGCAAGAAGCGTCCTGAAGGCACGGCGATGAAGGTGCTCGACGAGATGACCTTCAGGCTCGTCGTGCCGGCGTCATGGCATGACCTGCCTGAAGCCGGCCGGGCCACGCTCGACCTGCTCGCCGGCAAGCCCTGGATTCGCATGGCGCCGCGCAGCGGTCATCAGGAGGTGCTCGACGAAATCCTTCGGGCAGCGGCGTTCAAGCCCGTGGAAACGGTCGAGGCCGATCATGAACAGACGATGCGCGCGTTGGTCGCGGCAGGCGTGGGAGTCGGCGTGATGCGCGAAGCGTTGGCCATGCAGGCACGCGACGCGGGCGAAGCGGTCTTCTTCGGCGATTGCACGGCGACGACGCAAGTGGCCTTCGTATACGCCGAAGGGCGCGGCAGCGATCCCGCCATTCAGGCGACGCTTGCCGCGCTCGATGCCGTCTGGAGCCGCATCGCTTGAGAGGCGATGCGGCTGACGGCGTCGCTCAAGGCGTCGCTACACCCTGCGTCTTCGGCGTGTACGAGGTGTAGAAACTCGCGCCCGCCCATGCCGGCAACGCATCGGTGACGAGCGGCGCGCCCTGCGTCCAGTTGGCGCCGTCGTGCCAATCGCCGTTGCCGCTGAACTTCGCAACCGCCGGATACGGATACACCGGGCGCGACGCGGTGACCTTGCTGTCGGCATCGATCTGATAGCTCATGACCGCATTCGGCGCCGATCCCTGCTCGACCCAGCCCGTGATCTGCGACACCAGGTCGATGTTCGGGAAGCCCTCGCCGCCGCCGCAATGTCCGACGCCCGGCACCACATACAGCCGCGAGAACGCACTGGCGTTGGCTTCGCCCATCGTCTGCTGCACGGCCTCGTAATAGCGGATCGTGAAGAGCGGCGAGATGTGCTGGTCTGCCCAGCCGTGCCACAGGATCAGCTTGCCGCCCGCGTTCTTGAACGCCGAGAGGTCGGGACTCGTGGCGTCGTTGAGCGGATGGTTGGCTTGCAGATAGGCCGGGTAGAAGCTCGCATCCTGATAGCCGAAGGTATCGACAGTCGGTATCGCCGGCGATCCCGTGAAGATCAGGTTGTAGGCGCCGCTCACGATCAGGTAGCTGAACAGGCTCGTCACAGGCACCGCGGCATCCGTGGAGTTCGAGGTCGGCACTTCCACGCCAATCCAGTTTGCTTCTGAACCATACTGCGGCGAACCGCCGAGCATCCGCATGCCGGTGCTTGTATCGCTCGGGCCGCTGTAGATCTTCGTCGCGGTGGCGACCTCGGCGGCGGTGAGACACGTGCTCGTGTCGGTCGCGCTCGCGGCGCACTGGATGGTCGCGGGATTGAAGTGACAGGTGCGCGGATCGGCGAGCAGGCCATCCGGCACGCCCGCCTGGCCGCCGCATGCCGCGACCACCGCCTTGTGCAGCAGCTGCGCCTTGTCAGCGTACAGGACGGCCTTGCCCGCGCTGGTGCCGGTCGTGCTGTTCGATACCACGTTCCAGCCGTGATAGAGCGAGTTCTGGATCTGGAAATGTGCGGCCGGCGCGCCCGCGACGATGCCGTTGTAGTCCGCCGGATAACGTTGTGCCGCCATCAGCGCCTCACGTCCGCCGTCCGAGCAGCCGACGAAGTACGCATACTTTTGCGTCTGTCCGTAGTAAGCCTTGATGAGCTTCTTCGCGGCGAGCGTGGTGATGTGCTGGCCGCGATAGGCGAAGTCGGCCTGCTTCTGCGGATCGGTGCTCCAGGACGCATCCTGTCCCGAGTGGCCCATGTCGGTGGCCGCCGTCACGAAGCCGCCCTGCTGCACGAGCGGGCAGGTGTAGCTGAAGCTGAACGAAGTTTGTTTGGTCGGATCACTGAGATTGCCGCACAGGCCGCCGCAGCCGAGCGCGGCGAAACGCTGGGTCCACGAATCGACCGGCAAGGCGACCTCGAAGGTGTTGGCCGGCGCGAGCGTGCCCTTCACCGTGCAAAAGTTGACCGATGCGCCGTTGATGGTCGCGGCCGTGACCGTCGCCGAGGTGATCGTGCTGCCCGCGCCGCCTACGTCGCTGAGATCGACGGATGCCAGTTTCGAACAGTCGGTGACGGGTTTGACGACTGTCAGCGCAGTGTTCGCGGCTGTCTGGCTACTGTCATTGCCGCCGTTGCCGCCGCACGCGGTGAGCAGTACGGCGGCGAATCCGCACGCGAACACCGTGCACAACGATGCGGCCCGCGCGCGCGTGGCCGCGACGAGCCTTCTGGAAACCAGAGCTCTCATGGTTCTCTCCTGAAATTTCTTGTAATGTCGAACAGCGGAAGACAGCCTGCGCAACTGTGCGGCACTGTGCGCGCAGGCTGGAAGACACGGGAAGTCAGAAGCGATGGATGATGCCGACACCCGCGGCGAACATGCTGCGCGAGGCTGAGGGCGCGCCTTGGAAGCCGTCGCCGATGGACGCGTTTGCAGCGGTCTGACGGTTGGCCGTCGTGCCTGACGGCACCGCCAGCGTGCGGCCGTTGGCGCGCTGGAAGGCTTCGAGCGCGTACAGGCCGGTGCGTTTGGAAAGCGAGTAATACTGCGAGAGGTTGAACTGGTGATACGAGGCGGCATCGTCGATGCCGTTCGCCTTGCTCGCCCACGTATAGCTATAGCCGGCTGCGAAGTCCCACGCGGTTGTCGCCTTCCAGTGCAGCACTGAACCGACTGTGTTGAACACGGCTTCGTCGGTGAAGAGCGAATTGACGCCGGGGATGTACTGCACGTTCGAGTACGTGACCGAAACGTCCCATGCACTGTTGATCTGATAGCCGCCCGCGACCGCGAAACGCTGCTGCGCCTGGGCGCGCTGATAGCCCGCCGTGATTGCCGAAACGCCGGCCTGGCCGGAGCCGTCGGTGGCGCTGGTGCTGTTGATGGTGGTCGAACTGCTGTTGTAGATGCCGCCGCCGCTGGCCGCGTTGTTGATGCGCGAGAACGCCACCGTGCCGCCGATCGGGCCTTGTTGATACTGGATCGCGGCGGACCACGTCGAGCCCTGGTACACGCTGTCCGGCACGCCGGCGAGCGAATACGAACCGCTGACTGTGAAGCCGTATAACTTGGGCGAGGTGTAGACCGCCGAGTTGTTCGCCCGGTAGATGGTGTCCATGCCGTCGAGATCGCCGGGGTGCGCGCCGAAATAGCCGGTCAGCCAGTTGGTCGGGCTATAGGGCGAGAGCAGCGTGTAGTACGACGCGTACTGGCGGCCCAGGGTCAACGTGCCGTAGGCCGGATTGGTCAGCCCGACCCACGCCTGGCGGCCGAACATCGCATTGGTGAACTGCTGGCCGCCGCTGTTGATGTCGAAGCCGGATTCCAGCTGGAAGATGGCCTTGTTGCCGCCGCCGAGATCTTCGGCGCCCTTCAGCCCGAAGCGGCTGCCTGCCCAGATGCCCGAGGCCATCTTGACATTCGAGCGGCCCGCGTTGGACTTCGCGAGATTCGTCTGGCTGCTTTGATAGACGATCGAATCGTCGACGATGCCGTAGAGCGTCACGCTGCTCTGGGCGAACGCGGGCGCCGCGACGACCGCCGTGCCCGCGATCATGCCCGCGCCCAGACGCTTGAACGGTATCAGCGGCTTCAGCTGTTTCAGCGAATGTCTCACTCTCGTGTGCCCCTTCCTGGTTTGTCGTTGGTGTGCTCTCGCGAAGGCGGGGCGCATGATGCGACCCACGCCTGCGGATCCGAACGTACTCCGATGGATCGGCGCAAACAGAAAGGGTTAACCAGTGGGTGAATCCGCTCACGAGACGAGCAAGACGCGCTCGGGCCTTGTCTGAAGCGATGTATGCGGGCGCTCGTCGTGCCGCGCGGCGGGCGAAACGCGATAAACAAAACTGATGGGGCCGACAATGCTTCGCAAGGCGCGGTCACATGGTCGGTGAAACGAATGCGATGCGCTCAGACGGCCACACGCCATGTACGCGCCTCGCGATCAGCAAAAGAGATACGACGTCATGACGGTCGTCGACGCGGCCGGACAGGCTGCTCAGGCTTGACATCGGCGTGTTCGCGAATCATCTCGATCAGCGCGCGCAGCCCCGCAGGCACATGGCGACGACCGGGATAGTAGAGACACAGACCACCGAGTGGCGGCGTCCAGTCTTCGAGCACGCGCTTCAGCGTGCCATTGTCGAGATCGGCGCGGACGTTCCATTCGGTCAGATACGTGAGGCCGATGCCAGCGCGCGCCGCCACGAGCATGAGACCGGGATCGTCGAGTGTCAGCGCGCTCGCGCCGTCTATGCGCACGGCCTGGCCATGCTTCTCGAATTCCCATTGATAGATGGAACCGCTCGGCATGCGGCTGCGGATGCAGTCGTGCGCGGCGAGATCGGCGGGCGTGCGCGGCGGCTTGCGGCGCGCGAAGTAGGCCGGGCTGCCGACCACCGCGAAGCGCTGGCGCCGGCCGAACGGCACGGCGATCATGTCTTGCGGCACGATGTCCATCAGGCGAATGCCTGCGTCGAAACCTTCGACGACGATATCGATCAGCCGCCCCTCCGTGACGATATCCAGCTTCATGTCCGGATAGCGTTCGAGGAACGCGATGAACACCGCCATGACCTGGTGCGCCGCGCCGGCCGACGTATTGATGCGCAGCGTGCCCGAGGGCGTGTCGCGGAAGCTGCCCGCCTGCTCGAGCGCCTCGCGGATGCTCGTGAGCGCGGGCGCCACGTTCTGCACGAACTGCGCGCCCGCCTCCGTGAGCGACACGCTGCGCGTGGTCCGGTTGAAGAGCCGCACGCCGATGCGCGCCTCCAGCGCTGCGACGGTGTGACTCAGCGCGGAGGTGGACACGCTCAGGTCGCTTGCCGCCGCGCGAAAGCTGCGATGACGCGCCACGGCGAGCACCGCTTCGAGTTCGGTCATTCCAGTGGTTTTCATTATCCTGAATGGCTCAACAAGGCGTCCTTGATTGTACGGCTAGTTTAATCAATGGGATGGCTTTATCTTGTTCGCATTGGCTTTCAATCCAGGATCGAACATGCGGAACATCGAGCACATTTATATCGACGGCGCCTTCGTGACGCCGCACGGCGACGAGCTTTTCGAGCTCGTCAATCCCGCCACGGAACAGGTGATCGGCCGGGTGCGGCTAGGCGATGCGCAAGATGCGCGGCTCGCCATTGCCGCCGCGAAACGGGCGTTCCCGGCGCACTCGCGCACCAGCAAGCGCGAGCGTATCGACATGCTGAAACGCATGCACGAAGCGGTTCGCGCGCGAGAGGAAGATCTGTTCGAGGCGATCATCGAGGAGTACGGCGCGCCCGTGTCGCGCGGCCGCTGGATGGCGCAGCATGCCGCCAACGTGCTGCTCGACGCAGCCCGCGTGCTGGAAGACTATGCGTTCGAACGCCGCGCGGGATCGGCGCGAGTCGTGATGCAGCCGCTTGGCGTGGCAGGACTGATCACGCCGTGGAACAGCAACGCGGGCTTCATCTGCGGCAAGCTCGCGGCGGCGCTGGCGGCGGGCTGCACCGCCGTCATCAAGCCGAGCGAGATGAGCGCCATGCAGACGCGCGTCGTGACCGAGGCATTGCATGCGGCCGGGTTGCCGCCGGGCGTGTTCAACATCGTCACAGGTCGTGGCGAGACAGCGGGCGCGGAGATCGGCACGCATCCGGATGTGGCGAAGCTGTCGTTCACGGGTTCAACGGTGGTCGGCAAGTCGATCCTGCGCAACGCCGCGGAAACGCTCAAGCGCGTGACGCTGGAACTGGGTGGCAAGTCGCCGATGATCATTCTCGATGACGCCGATTTCGACGTCGCCGTGCCGCTCGCGCTCGATGCCGGCTTCATGAACAGCGGGCAGGCATGTATCGCGGGCACGCGCATTCTGGTGCCGCAGGCGCGCTTGCGCGAGTTCGAGGACAAGATGGTGCGCGCCGTGGCGAACGTGCAGGCAGGCGATCCGCGCGATCCGCGCACGACCGTCGGCCCGATGGTGAGCCGCAAGCAATGGGAGCGCGTGCAGCGCTATATCGGCATCGGCATCGAGGAAGGGGCGAGGCTGATTGCGGGAGGCGCGGGGCGGCTGGACGGCGCGAACGCGGGCTGGTTCGTGCGTCCGACCGTGTTCAGCGACGTGCGCAACGACATGACTATCGCGCGGGAGGAAATCTTTGGGCCGGTCCTTTCGATCATTCCCTATCGCGATACCGAAGACGCCATCTCCATTGCCAACGACACGCCCTACGGCTTGCAGGCGTACGTCTGTTCCGCCGATCAGGCTCGCGCGGGTGAAGTGGCGTCGCGCATCGAGGCGGGACGCGTGCTGGTCAATACGCTCGCGCACGAACCGCTCGCGCCGTTCGGCGGCTTCAAGCAATCGGGAATCGGGCGGGAGTACGGGACGTTTGGGATTGAAGCGTTTCTGGAGCCGAAGTCGTTGTTGGGCTTGAGTTGATCAAATAACGATGCAGCGGGAGCCGTGCCGGCTTCCCGCCATTGAAGGGTAATCCCGAATCCGCGTTGCCTTGTTTCGATACAAAATATAAATTATATTTTCGAGCAACGGAAACCAGACCATGGAGACAACCCATGACTCAACCTTACGAGGGCCTGAAGATCCTCGACCTGACCGACGATCTTGGTCGCTACGCCACGCGATTGTTCGCCGACCTCGGCGCGGACGTGCTGCGGGTGGAACCGCCGCACGGTGCGACCGACCGGCGCGCGGCGCAGTCACCGGGCGATCCGGCGGCGCGCTGTGAGTTCGAATTCTTCAATGCCAGCAAGTCCGCCATCGCCCTCGACACGACCACGGCCGAAGGGCGCCGCACATTCGCGGAACTAGCGCGTGATGCCGATGCGATCGTCGTCGAACGCGGCGCGGCGCTCTATGACGCGTTCGACTGGCTGCGTGAAGTGGCGCCGCGCGCCGTGCTTGCTTCGGTGTCGCCGTTCGGCCGCACCGGCCCGCTCGCCGATGCGCCGTCGAGCGATCTCGTACTGCAGGCGGCGGGGGGAATCGCATGGCTGTCGGGCCAGCTCGACGACGCGCCGCTGCGTCTGCCCGGCTCGCAGTCGACGATGGTCACCGGCGTTTATCTGGCGGTCGCGTTGTCGGTTGCGTTGTTCGATGCGCAGGCGAGCGGCGAGGGACATGTGATCGAGATATCGGCGCAGGAGGCCATCGCGCATTCATTGCAGAACTCGATCCAGGTCTACGACTTCGAGAAACGCATTTCGATGCGCGGCGGCGAAGGCACACGCGACGCAAGCGAAAACGTCTTCGCCTGCAGGGACGGCTACGTGTTCCTCGCCGCGCCGCGCACGCTCGGCGTGTCGTGGAATGCGCTGATGACGTGGATCGGCCAGACCGGCCATGCCGCGCTGCATGAGTTCGAGACGCCGCGCTGGGCCGACCGCCAATGGCGCCTGACGCGCGAAGCGAAAGACGTCTTCCGGCGCACCATCGAACCTTTTTTTGCGCAGTTCACGAAGGACGACATCACCCGCGAAGGCATGCAACGCAAGATCGTGCTCGGGCCGGCCTCGACGCTCTGCGACGTGCTAGCCGATCCGCAACTCGCGCATACCGATTATTTCCGTGTGCTCGACGACACGCTCACGATGCCCGGCGCGCCGTATCGCTTCTCGGAGGACGTGTGGAAGGTGTCGCCCGCGCCGGGGTTGCCGCAACGCGTGGCTCATATCGACACCGAGGAGGTGCAGTAATGCGGCAGGACCTGTTGAAGGGCATTCGCTTCGCGGATCTCACCTGGGCGGGCGCGGGCCCGTTCGGCACCAAGGTGTTCTCGGACTTCGGCGCGGAGGTCGTTAAAGTCGAGAGCATGACGCGTCCCGATTCCGTGCGCACGGCGGGACCGTTCAAGGACGGTATTGCGGGCACCAATCGCAGTGGCTACTTCGCGTCGCGCAATACGGGCAAGAAGAGCATTGCCATCGACATGAAGACGCCCGAAGGCAAGCAGCTCGTGCTCGATCTGATCGCGCGGTCCGACGTGGTGACCAACAACTTCGGCCCCGGTGCGATGGATCGTCTCGGTCTCGGCTATGACGCGCTCAAGACCCTCAAACCCGATCTCATTTATCTCTCGATGCCGATGTACGGCCAGGACGGGCCGCGTGCGTCGCTGCTCGGCGTGGGCATGACGATCAGCGCGGTGACCGGGATCATGATGCACACCGCCTACGATGCGGCCGAGCCCATCGGCCCGGGCACGCACTTCCCGGATCACGCCGCCAATCCTTATCACGCCGCTTTCGCGGTGCTGGCCGCGCTGCGGCACCGGCGCAAGACGGGGCGCGGCATGAAGATCGATCTGTCGCAGGTCGAATCGACGGCGAACTTCATGGGACCGTTGCTCGTCGAAGCCGCCCGCACCGGCAAGGAGCCGCCGACTGTCGGCAACCGGCATCGCACGCACTCGCCGCACAACATCTTCCGTTGCGCGGGGCAGGACCGCTGGGTCGCCATCTCGGTGCTCGACGACGCGCAATGGCGCGCGCTTGCCGGGCTCATCGGTAGCACGGACCTCGCTGACGACGCCAGCCTGAAGCACGCGTCAGGACGGCTCGCGCAGGTGGATCGCGTGGAAGCGGCGGTGTCGGCGTGGACCCTCGGCAAGCAGCCCGCAGAGGCGGCCGCGCTGCTGCGCGCAGCCGGCGTGCCGGCGGCGGCCGTTGCGAGTTCGCGGGATCTCATCGAGAAAGACGAACAACTCGCCGCGCGCGACTACTGGCAGCGCGTGCCCCATCCGGAGGTGGGTCCGACGCTCATCAGCTCGCCGCCATTCCTGGTCGATGGCGCGCGCATCGCGCTTGCGCCGCCGCCGCTCTTTGGCGAGCACACCCGGCGGGTGTTGCGCGACGACCTGGGTCTTTCGCAGGAACGCATCCGCGAACTGGAAGAACGGGAGGTCCTGAAATGACGCGGACATCGACATCGACAAGCCGGCTCAGCCATGCGGCAGCGGTCGTCGGCATCGGTCATACCGACTGGCCCGGCGACTGGCAACGTGCGCGCCGCGACGAAAAGCCCGCCGACAGCTATGGCTATGGCGCCGCCGCCTTCCGCGCGGCGCTCAATGACGCCGGCCTGACCCGCGACGACATCGACGGACTGATCGTCGGACCCACCACGGCCTACGAACGCATGTCGGAAGTGCTCGGCATCAATCCGCGCTGGGGCGATCAGGCCGACGCAGTGCTGTCGGTTGCGCAGGCGGTCTCGGCCATCGAAAGCGGTCTGGCCGAGACCATCGCGCTCGTCTACGGCAACGACCAGCGCACGGCGAAGATTCAGTACGGCGGCCCGCAGGCGATGGGCGGCGACATGTTCCTCTCATACGTCTATCACGCACCATGGGGCATGACGTCGCAAGGCGCGCTGTATGCACTCACCTTCCAGGCATACAAGGCCGCACGCGGCTTCGAAGATGCCGATCTCGGCCGCGTCTCCGTGGCGCAGCGCGCATGGGCTTCGATGAATCCGAACGCGGTGATGCGCAAGCCCATCACGCTTGATGACTACCTCGCGGCCAAGACTATTTGCGCGCCGCTGCGCCTGTACGACTACTGCATGATCAACGACGGTGGTGTGGCGCTGATCATCACGAGCCGCGAGCGGGCGAAGCGCGCGAAGCAGAAGCCGGTGTTCATCGAAGCCCTCGGAAGGCGCGACTTGAACGCGGGCGCGACGAGTCTCGAGCCCCGCCTCACAGAGTTCTACTTGCCGGCGCAGCAGGATTGTGCGCGCCAGGCATTCGACATGGCAGGCATCGGGCCACGCGACATCGACGTGTTCCAGGTCTACGACAGCTTCTCGGTACACGTGCCGCTCGCCCTCGAAGGTTATGGCTACTGCGAGGTCGGCGAAGCGGGACGCTTCCTGCGCGAGCAGGGTATCGGGCCCGATGGCGCGCTGCCCACCAACACAAGCGGCGGGCATCTGTCGGAAACCTACATGCAGGGCTGGGCGCATCAGATCGAATGCGTGCGCCAGTTGCGCGGGCAATGCGGCGAGCGCCAGGTGCGCGATGCGCGTTTTGCGCACTATACGTCGGACGTGGCGGGCAAGGCCGTGTCGATCATCTACGGAAACGAGGGCTAGGACATGGACGCAGACAACCTCTCATTCCCGCCGGGCGCGGTGCTGGGGCACTACGACCTGCCGATGTGGCGCAGCATCGCCGGCCATGCGATGGAGCTGCCGTGCTGCGCCGATTGCGGCCGCTTCCACTATCCGCCGGGACCGGCGTGTCCCCATTGCCTGTCGCCTGCGCTGGTCTGGAAGCCGCTGTCGGGCAAGGGCGAAATCATCTCGTGGGTGCGCTTCGAGCGCACCTATCTCGAACGCTATCCCGCACCCTACAAGGTGATTGCCGTGCGGCTCGCGGAGGGCCCCGTGATGATCTCCAATCCCGAACCGCTCGACGAAGCCGCGTGCGCCATCGGCGCGAAAGTGCGCCTCGTGTATGCCGAGCTCGATGACCACACCATCCTGCCGCGCTTCAGGCTCGAATGAGCGTGGCGCGCAGCCTACAGGCAATATAAATAATATCGGAGACCCATTGTGAACGAAGCAGCGTTGTCACGCGCCACGGCCAAGGTCGAGCGCCGCCTGATTCCTTTCTTGATGCTCATCTTCCTCGTGTCGTTTCTCGATCGCGCCAACGTGGGTTTCGTGAAGGGCGATCTGCAAGTGTCGGTCGGGATATCAGAGAGCGTCTTCGCACTCGGCGCGGGGTTGTTCTTCGTGTCGTACGCGCTGTTCGAGGTGCCAAGCAACATCATGATGCATCGCTTCGGCGCGAAGATCTGGATCTCGCGCATCATGGTCACGTGGGGTCTTGCGAGCGCCGCGCTGATGTTCACGCAAGGGCCGGTGTCCTTCTATGTGTTTCGTCTGCTGCTCGGCGCCGCGGAAGCGGGACTCTTCCCGGCGGCCATCTACTACATGAGCTGCTGGTTTCCGGACGATTCGCGCGGCAAGGCCATTGGCTACTTCTTCGTCGCGGCGCCGCTTGCGCTGGTGGTGGGCGGACCGGTGTCGGGCGCGCTGCTCAATCTCCACGGAATGCTGTCGCTCGCCGGCTGGCAGTGGATGTTCCTGATCGAAGGGCTGGCCGCATGCGTGGTCGGCGTATGGGCGTTCTTCTACATGGACGATGCGCCCGCGAAGGCCGCCTGGCTTACCGACGAGGAACGCCAGGCGCTCGTCGATCGCCTCACGCTCGAAGCGTCGACGAAGGCGCGCGATGATGCAGGCGGCAACTGGAAACAGGTGCTCGCCGACGCCAACGTATGGCGCGGAGCCGTGTGCCATTTCTTCGGGCAGATGGCCTTTTACGGCGTGGTGTTCTATCTGCCGGCGCAGGTGGGCGCGCTGCTCGGCAAGACGATGGGCTTCGAGGTCGGCCTCGTGACGGCGATTCCATGGGCTATTGCGTGCGTCGTCTGCATCTGGCTGCCGACGCTCGCTGACCGCATCCACCGGCATCGCGCGATCTGCATCACGTTGTTCCTGATAGGCGGTGTGTCGCTGGCGTTCACCGCCTATGGCGCGCCCGTCCTGCGGATGTTGTCCATGTGCGTGTCGTGTGGGGCGCTGCTCACGGTGTGCTCGATCTACTGGACCTTCCTGCCGCGTTGCCTCGCGGGCGGCGCGGCGGCACTCGGCATCGGCTTCGCGAGTTCGCTCGGCATCGTCGGGGCATTCATCGCGCCGAATCTGCGCACCTGGGTGGCGCAAACCATGGGCTCGCCGGTGTACGGCCTGTTCGCCATCGCACTGGCCGCGATTGTCGGCGCACTGGTCGTCTCGACGATGCGCTGGCCCGTGAACGGCGAACGCCGCCGTCCCGCGATGCAGACCATGCCGTCGGCGCAACCCGTCTTCGAGAAGATCGGCGACTGAGCCTCACATCAAACGGAGAAGCATTCGATGTCACGAAGTTTTGAAGCCATCAACTATGCGCGCTTTCGCCGCTACATCACGAACAGCGTACTCGAGGAACTGCATGCGGGCATGCGCTGGAGTGAAGGCCCGGTATGGTTCGCGGATACGCAGACGCTGTTGTTCGTCGATATCCCGTCGAGCCGGATTCATCGCTGGGTGGAGGGGCAGGGCGTCTCGATCTTGCGCGAGCCGTCGGATCATGCAAACGGCATGACGCGCGACCGGCAAGGCCGGCTCGTGACCTGCGAAAGCGGCACGCGCCGCGTGACGCGCACCGAATTGAACGGCGCTGTCACCGTGATCGCGGACCGCTATCAGGGCAAGCGCCTCAATTCACCGAACGATGTCGTCGTGAAGTCCGATGGATCGATCTGGTTCACCGATCCCGACTACGGCATCCTGAGCGACTACACCGGCGACCGCGCAGAGAGCGAGATCGGCGCATGCAATGTATATCGCTGGGACCCTTTGACGCATGAACTGACAATTGCGTGCGAGGGTTTGTCGAAGCCGAACGGACTGGCTTTCTCGCATGACGAGGGGTGCCTCTACGTCGCTGATAGCGGCCGCACGCACGATCCGCAGGGCGAGCACGCGATCTACCGTTTCGAACTGGACAGCACGGGCAAGCCGGGCAGGCGCAGCGTGTTCTTCTCGGTAGAGAAGGGTGTGCCGGACGGGCTGCGTGTCGACGTGGACGGCAATGTGTGGACCAGTTCCGTCTCCGATGAAGGCGTGATGTGCATCGCGCCGGACGGCGAACTGATCGGCCGCATCCATGTGCCCGAGCCTGTGTCCAATCTGTGTTTTGGCGGACCGAAGCTCAACCGGCTGTTCATTACGGCGGGGCCGCGCCTGTTCTCGATCTACACCGGAACGCGCGGCGTACCGGTCCTCTGAACGCATGCGCACGCCCTTCATGGGACGCGCATTCTCGAACTGGAATAGCGATGCAAGCAAACAAAAATGGATACCGGCATTACATCGGCGGACGTTTCATCGATGCGCAGGAAACGCTCGATGTCGTCAATCCGGCCTCGGGGAAGGTGATCGGCAGCACGCCGGTGGCGAGCCGCTCGACCGTCGATGAAGCCGTGGCCGCTGCGCGCGCCGCGCAGCCCGCCTGGGCGAAGAAGACGGCCATCGAGCGCGCGGGATACGTGCGCCGCATCGCGGAGAAAATCCGCGCACAGGCTGCGCGGCTCGCACGCATCATCAGCGAAGAGCAGGGCAAGACGCTCGCGCTCGCGCAGGTGGAAGTCGCCTTCACCGCAGACTATATGGACTATATGGCCGAATGGGCACGGCGCATCGAAGGCGAGATCATCACGAGCGATCGGGCGGGCGAGCAGATCTTCCTGTTCCGCAAGCCGCTCGGTGTCGTGGCGGGCATTCTGCCGTGGAATTTTCCGTTCTTCCTGATCGCGCGGAAGATGGCGCCCGCGCTCGTCACTGGTAACACGATCGTCGTGAAACCGAGCGAGGAGACGCCCATCAACTGTTTCGAGTTCGCGCGTCTGGTCGCGGAAACGGATCTTCCCGCCGGCGTGTTCAACGTGGTGGGCGGAGCCGGGGAGACCGGAGCGGCGCTCTCGGCGCATCCCGGCGTGAATCTCATCAGCTTCACAGGCAGCGTGGAAACCGGCTCGCGCATCATGGCGGCGGCCGCGGCTAACGTCACCAAGGTCAATCTCGAACTCGGCGGCAAGGCGCCTGCCATCGTGCTCGCCGACGCCGATCTCGACCTTGCCGTCAGCGCCATCCGCAATTCGCGCGTCATCAACAGCGGCCAGGTGTGCAACTGCGCGGAGCGCGTCTATGTGCAGCGTTCCATCGCCGCGGCATTCACCGACAAAATGGCCGCTGCGATGAAGCTGACGACATTCGGCGACCCGCTGCTGGATGAAAGCGTGGACATGGGGCCGCTCATCAATCGCGAGGGACTCGCGAAGGTCGATGCGATGGTCCGCTCGGCCGTGCAGGCGGGCGCGCAGGCCGTGACAGGCGGCGCGATCTTCACCGACGGTCCCGGCTTCCACTACCTGCCTACCGTGCTCGCAAACTGCAGCGCCGACATGGGCGTGATGCGCGACGAGATCTTCGGGCCGGTGCTGCCGATCCAGATCATCGACGATCTCGACGAAGGCATTGCGCTCGCCAACGACACGATCTATGGGCTGACGTCATCGGTCTATACGCGCGATCTTTCGGCGGCGATGAAGGCGTGCCGTGAACTCGACTTCGGCGAGACCTACATCAACCGTGAGAACTTCGAGGCGATGCAGGGTTTTCATGCAGGCGTGCGCAAGTCCGGCATCGGCGGCGCGGACGGCAAGCATGGGCTGTACGAGTTCATGCATACGCATGTGGTGTACATGCAGGCTTGAGCGGCACATTTAGGAGGATTCCAAGCCGGGCCTGGGTCGTTCCGGGCGGTTATATATTATAAAATTGCGCCAGTCCGCCGGATGGGACTGGCGTTTTCCATTCCGGCAATTTCAGCATCATCATGCAAGCGGCGGCGACAGCGGCAGCGGCGCATACGACGGACGTTCGGCCGAACGGGGAGCAGCAGACATGGCGTTCTTGACGAAACTGGATCAGGTGGCGGAGAAACTGCGCGAGCAGATCATCGCGGGTGAATATGCGCGCGGCGAGAAGCTCAAGCAGGTCGAGATCGCCGAGCAACTGGGCGTGTCGGTCACGCCCGTGCGCGAGGCGCTCAAGGTCCTCGAGATGGAAGGCTACATCGTGAGCCAGCCGCATCGCGGGCTGTGCGTGCCCGAACTCGACTACGACCAGGCCGTCGAGATCTTCATGCTGCGTCTGCTGCTCGAACGCGAATTGACACGCGCCGCCCTCGCCAATCTGACAATCGATGGGCTGAAGGAACTGAAGGCAGCCGAGGCGGAGTTCGCACGGCTGTCGAAATCCAAGGACATCTTCGCGGCGCGCGCCGCCAACGTGCGCTTCCATTTCCGGCTGTACGAGATGGCGGAGCGGCCACAGACACTACAGTTCGTGCGCGTGCTGTGGGCAAAGTATCCGTTCAACTATCAGGAGCAGCAGTCGGTGCGCTTCAAGCAGATTGCGAGCGAGCACGACGAATTCCTCGAACACGCGGCCGCTGGCGACTTCGAGCGCGCCGTGGAAGCAATGTGCCATCACATCGAAAGCGGCTGGAACCGGGTTGGCTCGTTGTTGCTGGAACACAAGGAAGCGCGCTGAACTTCATTTCTTCCCCGTGATTACCCTGTAAGCCACGGGTTTGGTTTGTCTCTATACAAAATATAAATTATATTCGAACGCGCATAAACGCTCGTCCGTGACCCATCGCGCCATGCGAACGATGGTCCGTTCGCGACCTACAACAAGGAGACAGAAGTGCGCTGGAAATCACGCTACTGGGTGTACCTGATGCTGTTCTCGCTGTGCGCGATCAACTATCTCGACCGCGTGGCGCTCTCGGTTTCGGCGGGCCATGTGAAGGCTGATCTCGGCCTGAACAATGTGCAGCTCGGCTATTTGTTCTCGTCGTTCCTGTGGGGATATACGTTGTTCCTGATTCCCATCGGCCTGATGGTGGACCGTTTCGGTGCGCGCATCGTCGCATCGACCAGCATGGCGGTCTGGTCCGCCGCCACGGCGCTGACCGGGGCGGCCTCGACACTGGCGGGCGTGGCGGCGGCGCGCATTGTGATGGGTATTGGCGAGGCATCGTGTTATCCGGCCGAGGCGCGCATCATCCGCGAATGGGTGCCGCGCCAGGAACGCGCCTCCGCCATGACCTTTGCGAACTCGGGCGCGTACTTTGGCCCGGCGCTGGGCGCGGTGGTGCTGGCCTGGCTCGTGTCCGCGATCGGCTGGCGCTGGTCGTTCGCCATCTGCGGGGCGGTGGGCTTCGTGTGGCTCGCGTTGTGGCTCAAGTATTTTCGCGAACCGGAAGCGGCTACCTGGCTGAGCGATGAAGAGCGCGCGCTGATCTGCCGCGAGCGCGAAACCACGAGCCAGAGCAAGGCGGACGAAGCGCCCATCGGACTGCGCGGGCTGATGAGAAGTCCGACCATGTGGGGCCTCATGCTGACGCAGGGCACCGGCGCCTACACGCAATACCTCTTCCTGACCTGGCTGCCGAACTATCTGCAAACGGAACGCGGCATGACGCTGATGACGAGCGGCACCGCGATGGCCGCGCCCTATATCGGCTCGATGGTCATCTCGATTGCGCTCGGACTGCTGAGCGACCGGCTGCTGACGGCGAGCGCCGTCGAAGCGGGCGGCCGGCGCCTGTTGCTCGGCGCAGTGATGCTCGGCGGCGCGGTCATCCTGCTGGTGCCGTTCGTGTCGAGCGTAGTGGTGATCCTGCTGCTCATCACGATCGCGCTCGGCAGCGTGTCGGGAGGCCTCGCGCTCAACATGACGCTGCTGAGCGACCTGCTCAACTCGCGTAGCGACCTCGGCCGCGCGATGGGCCTGCAACTCGTCGGCGGCAATGTATTCGGTTTCCTGGCGCCCATCGTGACCGGCTATGTCGTTTCGGCAACGGGCCACTTCGACGCGGCGTTTGCCGTCGCGGGCGGGCTGCTCGTCGTGGGCGCGCTGTCGTCGTGGCTGCTGACGCGGTCGCACATCGGCGCGCGCCGCGTGCCGGCCGCGAACCCCGCGATGTCCGAACAGGTCGGGGGCTGACATGACCGGGACGACCACGCACGCAACCGCAACGGAAGCCCGCCCCAACGCGCCGCACATCGCCATTCGCACGGCATGGCTCGCGCAGCATGATGAGGATGCGCTGGAACCGGCGCTTCCGATCATCGACGCGCATCATCATCTGTGGGAGTTGCCGGGGAAGATCTATCGCGCGGAGGATTTCGTCGGCGATCTCGACTCGGGCCACAACGTGCGGGCGACGGTGTTCGTCGAGTGTCACACGCACTATCGCAGCGACGGTCCGCCGGAGTATGCGTCGCTCGGCGAAACCGAATTCGCGTTGGGCGAGGCGCGGCGAGCACAGACGGAAACACAGACGCAGACACGCGTGGCGGCAGCGCAGGTGGGCAACGCGGACCTCGCACTCGGCGCAGCCGTGGGGCCGGTGCTCGACCGCATGCTGGAGGTGTCGGAGGGGCGGCTGCGAAGCATCCGCAACATCGCCGTCTGGCATGCGGATCCGAACGTGCGCGCGTCCGCTGCCACGCCACCGCCGCGACTGCTGCTGCAATCCGCGTTCAACCAGGGCATGCGCGAACTCGCGGCGCGCTCGCTCGCCTTCGATGCATGGCTCGTGCATACGCAGCTCGCCGAATTACGCGCGCTCGCTCAGGCGCACCCGGCGACGACGATCGTGCTGAATCATGTGGGCGGGCCGCTGGCGCTCGGGCCGTATCGCGGACACCGCGCGGAAGTGTTCGACGCGTGGCACAAGGAGATGGCCGCGCTCGCGGCATGTCCGCAGGTGCATGTGAAATTGGGCGGCTTCGGCATGGCGCTGTTCGGTTTCGACTTTCACACCACGGCCGCGCCACCGGATTCAGCGCGCGTCGCGGAGGCGATCCGGCCTTACGTCGAAACCTGCATCGAACTTTTTGGTCCCGCGCGTTGCATGTTCGAGAGCAATTTCCCGGTGGACAAAGGCTGCTTCAGCTATGGCGTGATCTGGAACGCGTACAAGCGGATCGCGGCGGGCCTGGATGCGCGCGACAAGGCCGCGCTGTTCCACGATAACGCCGCGCGCGTCTATGGCATCGAATAGCGGCGTTGCCAGTCAACGCTCCATCCAGCTCACATGCGCGCTGACCACGCGCCAGCCTTCGGGCATCTTTACCCACGTCTGGCTTTGCCGTCCGACTCGCGGCTCGCCGTCGCGGCGAAACTCGATGTGGGTCACGGCGAATGCATCGCCATAAGTCGTGACCACGCGCGCCGTCACCGTGCGCGCGAGACCCTTGCCCGGCCGCGCAGCCCGAAACGCGCGGATCGCGTCGTAACCGTAGAGATTTTCCGCTGCGCCATAACGCAGCGTATGAGGCGAGTCGAAGAAGAGCGCGTCAAGCATGGTGACGTCGTTGCTGACGAGCGCCTGCTCATAGGCGTCGAAGGCCGCATCGACTTCGGCGAGCACGTCCGGACGATTCATTTCCATCATGCCAGTGCAGCGTCGAACGACGGCGGCGGCGGACAGTACGCAAGCTGCGCGCGTTCGAGCCGGCGCGCGGCCTCGAAGGCGAGATCCTCGCGCCACGGCGCCGCTATCAATTGCATGGCGATAGGCAGGCCGCTGGCGCTGCGCATCGGCACGGCGACGACCGGCAAGCCGAGGCACGATATCGGCTGCGTCAGCAGGCCGAGATTGGCCCGCACCGCGAGCGTCTCGCCGTTGATCTCCATGAATTCGTCGCCGATGCGCGGCGCGACCATCGGCGTCGCGGGCGCGATCAGCACGTCATGATGCTCGAAGAGTTCGAGCACGCGCCGTCGCAGGGCGGCACGCACGCGCTGCGCCTGCACGATCCATGCGGCCGGCAGCAGCGCGCCGGCGATCAGCCGGTCGCGCGACAGCGGCTCGCGCTCGTCATAACGCGCGCGCAGATTCTCCGCGTGCAGTTGTCCGCCTTCCGCCGCCGTGATCAGGAACGCCGCGCCGCGTGCGGCATCGGTGTCGGGAAATTCGACGGTCTGCGCCGCGTCGAGCGCTGCGGCCGCGGCATGCGAGGCAGTGCGTGCATCGTCGTGCGCATGCTCGTCGAAGTAGCCGCTCAGGCGCGCAACGCGCAACGTGCCGTGCGTCTGGCGCGCCGTCTCGAAGGGGCGCGGCGCGCAGGCGGGGTCGAGCGGATCGGCGAACTGCAACGCATCGTAGATGGCCGCGAGATCGTCGGCGTTGCGCGCGAACGCACCCATATGATCCAGGCTGGCAACGAAGGGCCAGGTGCCGTGACGCGACAGGCGGCCATACGTGGGCTTCACGCCGAACACGCCGCACAGCGAAGCCGGCACGCGCACGGAGCCGTTCGTATCGCTGCCGAGCGTGACCGGCACGAAGCCCGCTGCGACCGCAGCCGCGCTGCCGCCGGATGAGCCGCCCGCCGAGCGCGTCAGATCGTGCGGATTGCGGCAGGGCCCCGCGTGATGATTCTCGGTGGTGAAGCCGTATGCGAACTCGTCCATGTTGAGCGCGCCGATCAGGATCGCGCCCTGCATCACAAGACGCTTCACGAGCGTTGCATCGTGCGTGGCGGGCGGCGTGTTGGCCAGCACGCGCGATCCGGCGAGCGTCGCGAGTCCTTCGATATCGAACAGGTTCTTGACGGCGAACGGTACGCCCGCGAGCGGCGGCAAAGGTTCGCCGCGCGCGCGGCGTGCATCGAGCGCGGCTGCTTCGGCAAGCGCCCGGTCGCGCGTGATCGCGGTGAACGCGTTGACATGCGCGTTACCGGCATCGATGCGTGCGAGCGTCGCTTCGATCAAATCGCGCGCACTGAACGCGCCGTCCGCATAGGCGCGCGCGATGGCGAGTGCATCGAGGGGAAAGTGCTGACGTGCGTTCACGGGCGATATACCGGCGCGGGTTCGTCGCCAGGGTTCAAAGGATAGGCGAGTACGGGCGCGGCGAGTTGCGCGATCCGCATGAACTGGGCCTTTACGCGCAGCGCGGCTTCGCCGGAGAGCGCCGGAAAGTACAGGGCGAGCGCGGCATCGGCGTAGGCGTCGAGGGCATCGTTTGATTCAGGAAGCGTCAAGATATGGCTCAAGGACATTGGAGAAGCGTGCGCGTTTGTTCAAGCCCTTCGTTTCGAGATCGCCCAGACAATCAGCAATCCGCCGATCATCACTGCAAGCGAGAGCAGCGTGGTCATCGTGCCGAGCGCATAGATCACGGGTGTGGTGACCGAAGTCGTCAGGCCCTGCAATTCGAGCGGCAAGGTGTTCTGGTCGCCGATGGCTTGCGAGGTACGCGCAATCTCATCCCACGAGAGCGTGAAGCCGAACATGCCGACGCCGATCACCGAGGGCCCGATGATCGGCAGCACCACATGCTTGAACGATTGCCACGGCGACGCGCCGAGGTCGCGCGCGGCCTCTTCATACGCGGGATTGAAGCGGTTGAACACGGCGAACATCACGAGCAGGCCGAACGGCAAGGTCCAGGTGAGATGTGCGCCGAGCGCGGAGGTATAGAGACTCATCGAGGTGGTCCAGTTGTCGGCGAAGGACTGGAAGCCCCATGCGTTCGCCAGATATTTGATGCACGTATCGAGCAGCCGGAACGTAAGGCCGATCCCCAGCGAGACGATGATCGACGGCATGATCAAGCTCGCCACGGACACATAGAACACCGCTGTATCGCCCCGAAAACGCCGCCTGAACGCGAGCCCGGCGGTCACGGAGAACAACACGGTGAGCACGGTCACGGCGAGCGCCAGCTTCACCGAGCGCCCGAACGCTGCCCAGATGTCGATGTCGCCCACGCCGTCGCGCAGTGCGGCGAACCAGTGCAGCGAGACGCCGCGCATCGGAAAGGTGAGGCCGCCTTCCGGCCCCTGGAACGACAGGATGAAGATGGTGATGACGGGCCCATAGAGAAACAGCACGAAGAGCCCGAACACCAGCGCAAGCCAATAGAAGCTTGCCGGCCGATGTTCGCGATGCATGATGGCGCCCGCCATGTCACAGCTCCTTTCTGATATCGACCACGCGCGTCAGCGCCCATACGATCATCAGCACCACTGCCAGCAGGATGATGGCGTTCGCGGCAGCGGCGGGGAATTGCAGATAACCTGTCTGCACCTGAATGATCTTGCCGACCGAGGCGATCTGCTGTCCGCCCATCACCCCGACCGTCAGGAAGTCGCCCATCACGATGGTGATGACAAAGATCGAGCCGATCACGATGCCGGTCTTCGAGAGCGGCAGCACCACGTCGCGAATCACCTGCCAGCCATTCGCGCCGCCGTCGCGCGCGGCTTCGAGCAAGGAGCGGTCGATGCGCATCATCGCGTTGAAGATCGGCACGATCATGAAGAACGTGTACAGGTGCACGAACGCCAGCACCACGGAGAAGTTCGAGTACAGCAGCCAGTCCACCGGCCGCTCGACCAGATGCGCCGAGAGCAGCGCCTGGTTCACGAGACCGTTGCGCCCGAGAAGCGGGATCCACGAGATCATGCGGATCACGTTCGAGGTCCAGAACGGAATCGTGCAGACGAGGAACAGCACGGTCTGCATTGCCGTGGTGCGCACATGAAAGGCGAGGAAGTAGGCGATCGTGAAGCCGATCAGCAGCGTCACAGCCCATACGATCGCGCAGAACCGCAACGTGGACCAATAGGTCTTGAAGGTCACGCAAACATCCGTGAGCGAGCCGCAGCCGTCGAATATCGCCGCATAGTTCTTCAACGTGAACGCGGGGATGATCTGATATTCGTTGAAGTCCCAGAAGCTTACGATCAACGTGATGATCAGCGGCACGATGAAGAACAGCACGAAGGTCAGCGTGAGCGGTGTGGCCTGCAACCATGCGCTCACGCGCCGGTGACGCACGGTCGCCGGCTTTGACTGCGGGAGATATTCGACAGAAGCCATCTTGAACGGCCCTCCTTCACGCAGCGATGAACTCGTTCCACTTCTGGACCATGTAGATGTTCTCGTCCATCACCGCGTTCCAGCAGGCAATCGCGCTCATGCGCTGGGTGTACGAGCCGCCGTCGCGCACGGTGCCGGCCTTCTCCAGCAATTGGCCATCGGGCGCCTTGATGTCCTGCGCGGCGGGCTTGCCTTCCATCCAGTAGTCCCACTCGTAAGCCTGCATATGGGTCTTCGCCGTGTCGGTCACGCCGGGATAGTAGCCCTGACGCATCAGGTACGCGCCCGCCCAGCCGTCCTGGAACCAGTTGACGAATTCATATGCCGCATCGAGCTTCTTGCCCTGCAGCGAGCGCGGAAAGCCGAAGCCCGATGCCCACGAGCGATAGCCTTCCTTGAGCGGCTGGAACTTGCACGCGATGCCCATCGTGCGGACCTTCGTGACGGCCGGCGACCACATCGACTGGATCACGACTTCACCCGAGGCCATCAGGTTGACGCTCTCGTTGAAGTCACGCCAGAAAGCGCGGAACTGTCCCGCGCGCTTGGCCTCGATCAACACCTTGATGGTCTGGTCGATCTCGGCCTTCGTCATGTTGCCCTTGTCGCCGTACTTCACCTGACCCATCGCTTCGATCGCCATCGCGGCATCCATGATGCCGATTGCCGGGATGTTGAGCAGCGCGGCCTTGCCCTTGAACTGCGGGTTGAGCAGTTCGGCCCAGCTGCTCACCGGACGCGAGATCAGATCCGGACGGATGCCGAGCGTGTCCGCGTTGTAGGTAGTGGGAATGAGCGTCATCCATTCGGTGGGCGTCGCGCTGAACTCGGTCGAACGTGCGCCCTTCAGGAACATCACCTTCTTCGGCGCGGTGCCCTGGTCGCCGATCTTCTTGCCGTTCACCTCGCCCTTCGTGAGCACGGGCGTGATCTTGTCGGCGAGCTTGATGCGCTTCGCGTCCATGCCCGCGAGCGTGCCGGCCGGAATCAGCTTCTTGAGCGCGAAGTATTCGGTATCGACGATATCGAAGGAATTGGGCTGCGTGATGATGCGCTTGGTGACGTCATCGGTCGTGACGGGGATGTACTGGATCTCGATGCCCGTATCTTCCTTGAACTTCTTCGCGATCTCCGCGCTCTGGTTCACCGCCGTGCCGAGATAGCGCAGCGTGATCTTTTCCTGCGCATGCACATAGGGGAAGCCGGCAATGCCCGCCGCCGCCACCGCGCCCTTGATGAACGTGCGCCGTGAAATGCCCGTGCTCGTGCCGTGGTCTTCGCAAGCCTTGCCCTGATCGTCGTTCATTGGACTCTCCTCGAATTCGTTTGTGAAGCGCGGTTTTTCATGCAGCGAGCGGATGCGCATTCTGTTCGTCCCACCACACGGTCACACGCGCGCCGGGACCGGCACGTTGCGGATCGTAGTCGGCGTCGCTGATGACCGAGACGAGTTCGGGCGAGCCGTCGAGCGGGACGAGCGTCATGCGCAGGTGCGTGCCCTGATACTCGGCCTCGCGCACCGAGCAGGCGAGGCCGCCGATGCGCGACAGCCCGCTCTCGCTCGCGCTCGTGCCGGGCACGCTGCCTTGCGGCGCGATGCGCAGATGATCCGCACGCACCGTGAAGAGACGCCCGTGCGTGCCGAGCACGTTATGGCCGCCGAGAAAGCGCGCGACGAATTCCGTGCGCGGCCGGTTGAAGACATCGAACGGCGTGCCGCTCTGTTCGATATGACCGTGACTCATCACGACGACGAGATCGGCCAGCGCCATGGCTTCTTCCTGCGAATGCGTGACATGTACGAAGGTGATGCCCAGTTCCTTCTGCCAGCGTTTGAGTTCGGCGCGCATTTGTACGCGCAGGAAAGGATCGAGTGCGGAGAGGGGTTCGTCGAGCAGCAGACAGCGCGGTTCGTTGAGCAGCGCACGGGCGAGCGCGACGCGTTGCTGCTGACCGCCGGAAAGCTGTGCTGGCTTGCGCTCCGCATAAGGCGACATCGCGACGAGGTCGAGCAGTTCCCCCGCACGCTTTCTGCGCGCGTCCTTCGCGACGCCGCGTACCTTCAGGCTGAAGGCGACGTTGTCGAGCGCGGAGAGATGCGGAAACAGCGCATAGCTCTGGAACACCATCGCCGTGCCGCGCGCGACGGGCTGCTCGCGCGTGACATTGCGTCCGCCGATCAGCACGTCACCCGCGGAAACCCATTCGTGGCCCGCGATCATGCGCAGTGTCGAAGTCTTGCCGCATCCGGAAGGGCCGAGCAGGCAGCAGTACGCGCCGCCGGGAATGCGCAGGTCGATGGCATCGACGGCGAGCGCATCGCCATAGCGCTTCGTCACGTGCACGAGTTCGATATCGGCGGGGCTTGCGTGAACCACGGTGGATGCCGGCTGAACCATGAAGGCTTGTCCTGTGTGAAGACGCTTGGAGGGTGAAGCGCCCCAGCCATTGCAAGACATATGCCATTCGCATTGCGCAGCGTACGACGCAGTGAGGGACGATGCCCCGCGACGCATGCCCGGCAACGCATGTCGACGAATTGGCGCGCATATTGCACACGATTCCGTTGCGCGATCGTCGGCACGTAGACGCAACACGCGTGTGCGATCGAGGTGCGGATAACGTCCGCAATGGGGCATGACCTGACCAAACCGGTTCATCCGGAACCCACATGAACGACTTCGAACCGTTGCAGACGCATGGGCGCTTCGCCTATCGCCCGATCCATGATGGCGATGGCTATCGCTGGCCGAATGGCGCCAGTCTCGCCGTCTATCTCGGCTTCAATCTGGAGCACTTCGCGTTCGGCAAGGGACTCGGCGCCGCGCTCGGGCCACTGTCGCCGCAGCCCGACGTGCTCAACTACAGCTGGCGCGAGTACGGCAACCGCGTGGGCGCATGGCGCTGCATCGAACTGTTCGATGCGCTCGACATGCCTGCGGGCACGCTCATCAATACCTCGCTCTACGATCACTGTCCGGAACTCATCGAAGCCTGCGCCGCGCGTGGCGACGAGCTGATCGCACACGGACACACGAATGCGCAACGCCAGAGCGATCTCGACGAAGCAGGCGAACGCGCGCTGCTCGCGCATTGCCGCGCCCGCATGGCGGAGCGCTCGGGTGTTGCGCCAGCGGGATGGCTCTCGCCGTGGATCTCCGAATCGCGGCGGACGCCGGACCTGCTGGCGGAGACGGGCTACCGCTACACGCTCAACTGGTGTCACGACGACCGTCCGGTGCGCATGGACACGCGCAGCGGTCCGCTGTGGTCCATTCCCTATCCGCAGGAACTCAACGATCTGCCGATGATCATGGCCCGGCAGATGGACATGCGCGACTTCGCCGACATGATCGTCGACCAGTTCGACGAGATGCTCGACCAGACGCAACGCGCCCGCGAGCCGCAGGCGCTCGTGATGGGCATCGCGCTGCATCCTTATGTGGTCGGGCAGCCGTATCGGCTGCGGCATCTGCGGCGCGCACTCACGTATATCGCATCCGCGCGCCAGGACATCTGGCTCACGACGCCCGGTGCAATCGCGCAGCACGTCGATACGGTCTTGCCGCGCATGGCCTCCGTCGCATGAAGCCGCGCGAAGCAAGCGCCGACGCGCGCATCTATCGCTCGATCTTCGAAGGCGTGCTGAGCCGCAAGCTCACGCCCGGCACGAAGCTGCCCGAGCCGGAACTTTGCGCGCTGTTCGGCGTGGGCCGCGCTGTGGTGCGGCGCGCGCTCGAAAAGCTCGCCTACGACGGCATCGTGGTCCTGCGTCCGAACAAGGGCGCGGTGATCGCGCAGCCGACGCGCGAGGAGACCCGCGCAATCTTCGAGGCGCGTCTTGGCGTTGAACGGGCGCTGGTCGAACTGGCGGCGCAGCGCGCGACGCCCGCCGACATCGCGACGCTGCGCGAGCAGTTGCACGAGGAGCACGAAGCCATGCATCGCTTCGATCAGCCTTCATGGGCGCGGCTCGCGAGCACCTTCCATCTGCGCATCGCGGCGCTTGCCGGCAATGCGATCCTCGAGCACTATCTGACGGAGCTGGTGTCGCGCTGTTCGCTGATCGTCGGCGCCTACGAGTCGGCGGGGCATGCGCCTTGCGAACACGACGAACACACCGCTATCCTCGATTGTCTCGAAGCACGCGATGCCGAAGGCGCCATGGCCCACATGAGCGCGCATCTGCGTGCGCTGGAAACACGTATCGAGACCTCGCGCATGCCGGGCGCAAAGGGACTCGCGCATCTGCTCGGCATCGACCCCGCATGACGAACCGCAGTGGAGTGACATGGAAATCGACTTCGAAGCGATCACCGAATATCAGCGCTACAAGCTGATGGCGAGCCTCATCGTGCCGCGTCCCATCGCGCTCGTAACGACGCTCGGCGCGGATGGCATCGTGAACGCCGCGCCGTTCTCGATGTTCAACATGCTGGGCGAGGAACCGCCCATCGTGATGCTCAGCATCAACCGGCTGGCGGACGGCACGTTGAAGGACACGGCGGTGAATATTCCGCGCGAGAAGGAGTTCGTCGTGCATCTCGCCGATGAAGCCATCGCGCAGCAGATGCATCGCTGCGGCGAGCGCTTCGCCGCCGACATCTCCGAACTTGACGAAGTGGGCTTCACGGCGCTGGCTTCGTCGCGCGTGAAGCCGCCGCGCATCGCGCAGGCGCCCGTCGCGTTCGAATGCGAACTATGGGAGACGCTGACGACCGCGAGCCGCCATATCTTCATCGGCAAGGTGCTGATGCTGCATGCGCGCGATGAACTCATCGATCTTGAATCGTGGCGCGTGCGGCTGCAACATTACTTTCCGGTCGGCCGCTTCGGCGCGAGCGACTACATCACCACGCGCGAACGCTTCCAGATGTAAGGCCTGCGTGAGCGCGCGTCAGGCCTTGCCCGCGCCGCGCATCGGCAGGCCGTTGAGCAGCGCCTTCAGGTCGTCGATGTTGAAGGGCTTGGCGAGGATCGCAAAGCCGGTGCGCCGCGCCTGTTCGAGCTGATCCGCATAGCCCGTCATCAGCGTGACGGGTTGCTTCGGGCGACGCGCCTTGATCCATTCGGCAAGCTTGATGCCGTCATAGGCGCCGGGCATCTGGATGTCCGAGAGCACGAGGTCGAATTCGTCGCCCGCTTCCAGCACACGCAATGCCGCGTCGCCCGAAGGTTCGTGACGCGCCTGCCAGCCCAGCACTTCGAGCACCGCGCACAGGCCCGCCGCGACTTCCTCGTTGTCCTCCACCAGGAGCACCGTCGACGAGGGCGCATCGCGCGCGACGCTCGCGACGGGCGGTGCGTCGGCGGGGGTGTCGTCGTCGCCGGTCCAGTGCGGCAGATGGATGACCACGGTCGTGCCGTAGCCCCACGCCGAATCGAGGCGCGCGCCGCCGCCGGCCTGCTCGGCCATCGCCTGTACTTGCGCGAGGCCGAGTCCCGTGCCGGCGCCCGCGCCCTTGGTCGTGAAGAGCGGCTCGAACGCATGCTTGGCCACTTCCGGCCGCATGCCGGTGCCGCTGTCCTTGCACGAGATCACGACGTACTCGCCGCCATCCAGTCCTTCCTGGCCGTCCAGATGGCGCACGTTGCTGCACTGGATATGGAAGGTGCCGCCGTTCGGCATCGCGTCCTTCGCATTGACGGCAATGTTGATGAGCGCCGAGTTCAACTCGGTGGCATCGACGCGCACAGGCCAGGTCGCTTCCGGCACGCGCGTGTGTACGCGAATCTTTTCGCCCACCGATGCATGGATCAGCGGCTCCGCTTCCGTCATCCAGCGGTCCAGGTGGATGACCTGCATCTGCAAGGGCTGGCGGCGCGCGACGCTCATCAGCCGGCGCGCGAGCGCCTGCGCGTTGACCGATGCGCGCTCCACGGCGGTCACTTCCTTTTCGAGCCCGTTGAAGCGCTTGCGCCGCGCGATCTCCATGTTCGAGGTCACGACCATCAGCAGGTTGTTGAAGTCGTGCGCGACGTTGGCGACGAGATTGCCGAGCGCGCCCATGCGCTGCATGCGGCGCGTCGTGGCCTCGGCGCTGCGGCGTCGGGCCAGTTCGCCGCGCCAGTTGTGCCACGCCGCTTCTTCGGCACGCAACCGCCGCAACGAGAAGCCGATCAACACCCATACCGCGATGCACGGGATCAGTGCGATGGAGGCAATCGACACGTCGCGCCGCCACCAGGCGAGCCGTATATCGTGGATCGAGAAACCCGCGGCGGCATACAGCGGATAGCCGCCGACGCGCCGCCATGCGGCCAGTTTCTCGTCATTGTCGAGTGGCGAGACGTAGCGCATCAGGCCCTCGGTCTCATGCTGCGCGAAGGCCTGGGCGAGCACGCCATGGCGATCGGGCGCATCGGGTGCCGTTGGTGCGGGGAAGCGCGCGAGCACGCCTCCGTCGGCGCGATGCAATGCAAGCGTCAGCGCGGGCTCGTTCAGCGAGAGCTGGCGATAGAAATCGATCAGTGTGTCGCGCCGCAATGCAATCGAAATCTCGCCGAGGAAACGCCCGTCCTGCGCGAAGCGCGACGTGAGCGTGTTGATCATGTCGGTGTTCTTGATGCGGCCGCGTTCGGGCATCGACACATGAAACGTCGAACGCGTGTCGCGCGTGGCGATGAAGTCCGCGCGATCCCCGATCGACACGTCCGGCACCGGCAGGAAGCGGCTGCTGACGAGGAGCTTGCCGTTGCTGTCGACAACCGAAATGGCCGCGATCTGCGGATGGCTTTCGACGAGATGGTCCAGCTTGTCGTGCAGTTCCTTCTGGCTGCGCGCGATGAAGTCCGCATCGCCGCTGCCGAGCATTTCCTCGACGCGTGAAATCATTTCGCGATTGATGCTGAAGACGGTGTCCGCCTGCTGATCGACCACGCGCACGAGCCGTTGCAGTGATTCGCCGGTTTCGCTCAGCGCGCGTCCGTAAGTGTAGTAACCGTACAGGGCGAAAAAGGCGAACGGAATGGCGATGGACGCAGCGAGCGCGGCAAACAGCCGTCTGCGCGCGGCGCGAAAGTCGAGAGGCGGCAGTGCGGGCAGCGGCTCCGCAGTGCCGAAGCCGGAAAGTTCTTCTGGTTCTTCCATGACGCCAGTGCAGGCAGGTACGATCGACAGCATGAACCGGTCGGCTCGAAGCGTCGTCGATGTTAGCACGCGTGCCGCCACGCACCTTGCACGTTCGTGCGTTGTCAGTCGTCGCGCGCCACCGGGGTTACGCCGGCTTGCGAGGCCACGTCATCGAGGCCCTTGAGCGTGTCGGCGGGCAGATAAAGGCCTTGCTGCAACTGCGCTTCCTGCGTGCGAACTTCCTTTTCGCCGGGATAAAAAATCTCGTCGACACCATCCGCGCGCGGCGCGGACTTCAGCGCCTCCACATAATGTTCCATGCGGGCCTCGAAGATATCGAGCGGCTGGAACGCGGCGATGTTCAGCGCGATCATCAGATGCCCGACGTTGCTGCGCCCGACGGGTTCATAAGGACCGCGCACGTCGTCCAGGAAGCCGCTGCCCGACAGCACGCCGGACAGCACGTCCACCATCGTGCCGATCGCATAGCCCTTGTGCCCGGCCATCGGCAGGATGAAGCCCTTGAGGCCTTCCACTGGATCCGTGGTCGGCCGGCCGCGCACGTCGATGGCCCAGCCTTGCGGAATCGTTTCGCGCCGCAACTGCGCCAGCACAATCTTGCCGCGCGCGACGCCCGAGTTGGCCACGTCCATGACCATCGGCGGATAGCGGCCGGCGGGTGCGGCCACCGACCACGGATTGGTACCGATCATCTTCTTGAGACCGCCCCAGGGCGCCATGTTCGGGCCGCCGTTGGTCATCGCGAGCATGATGCAGCCCGCTTCGGCGCCCATGCGCGTGAAATACATGCACGTGCCGAAGTGATTCGAATGACGCACCGACACCGCGCCGATACCATGCGCCTTCGCGCGGCGGATGGCATCGAGCGCGGCCGTCCGGGCGATGACGGGACCGATGCCGTCGTTGCCGTCCATCACCGCGATGGCGCCGGCATCGACGGGAAACGTTGGCTGCGTGACCGCCTTCATCGCGCCGGAGCGCAAGCGCGCGTAGTACCAGCCGAGCCGCAACACACCGTGCGATTGATGGCCCCACAGGTCGGCTTGCACCATGGCATCGGCGGCCAGGAGCGCATCTTCGGGGGGCGCGCCCGCGGAACGGTAAACTTGCGAAATGAAAGCGCGCAGCGCATCGGGATGCACGCGGACGAGTGCGGCGTCGGTCATGAGCGAAAGTCTCCGTGGCGGTCATTGGGGTGTCGGACACTCTTTAACAGGTTGAGCTTTCGTCCGCCCTGCATGGGCGCCAGACCGCGCAGTCAGGCTGCCCGCAGACCGATCGAAGCTTTCGCTTGCTGCGCTGCGATTCGCCATGGTAGAAGCACCGCATCGATGCGCCGTAGCGCGGCGCGCCATCAACGTAACAGGAGCATGCAGTGAGAAGGACCGCCGAAAACAAGCTCAAGGTGGTCGCAGTCCGTGTCGATCCGCAATTCGAACAACGGCTGCGACTCCTCGCGGAAGTGACGGGACGCAAGCAATCGTTCTTCCTTCAGCAGATGATCGAAAACGGCATCGGCGCGCTGGAGGACACCTGGCTGCCGCCGGATGTGCTGGAGCAAGTGCGCAGCGGCGCGTTGCCGACGCCGAAGGACACCCCCCCGATGGCCGATCTGTTCGGCACGGAGCACGCGGAGGAAACGGATTGAGGCCGGCTGAACCGGAAGGGATCGAGGCGCGCTTCGTCACTAGCGGCGCAGCGGCGAGCGGCGGCGTGCTCGGGCGGGTCGTGTTCGGTGCGGCGAGCGCCGCGCCTCGCCTGGAAGACGGCGTGCCGACGCTCTGCCTGCAGATGGTCGACGACGCCCGCGACAGCTTCGCCGAAATCTGGCGCACGTCCGGCGAAACGCGCTGCGGCATGAAGAAGGGTCTTGTCTACGGTCATGACGACGCCTTGCTCTTTTGCGCGGGCTTCATTCCGGCCGGTGCAGGCTATACGGAAGCCGCGCGCCAGGCCTATGGCGATGCCTTCGCGCTCGTTCGCACGCTCGACTTCCCGACAATCTTCCGCATGTGGAACTACATCCCGGAGATCAATGGCGAGAATCCGGACGGGCTCGAGGTTTATCGCGACTTCTGCCGGGGACGCGCGCTGGCGTTCGAAGCAGCGGACGCGGGCCAGGCGGGCATGCCTGCGGCCACTGGCATCGGGACCTGGGGCGAGGGCGTCGGCTTCTACTTTCTTGCCTGCCGTGACGATGACGCGAAGCACATCGAGAACTCGCGGCAGATGCCCGCTTATCGCTATCCCGAGCGTTACGGTCCGAAGCCGCCGAGCTTCGCGCGCGCCACGTACCGACACGGTGTGCTGTATGTGTCGGGCACGGCGAGCATTGTCGGACACGAAACCCTGCATGCGGGCGACCTGCTGAAACAGTGGGACGTGGCCACGGACAACGTGGCGCATCTCATTAGCGCGGGCAATCTCGCGGCGCAGGGCGTGACCGACGGCTACACGTTGCACGATCTCGATCAGATCAAGGTCTACTACCGGCGCGCGGATGATCTGCCGCAGATGATGCAACTGGCTCGCGATACGTTTCATCCGCGCGCCGAGGTGCGCTTCCTGAAAGTCGATATCTGCCGTACGGATCTTCTTGTCGAGATCGAAGGGATCGCGCGGCACCGCGACTCAGAGTGACGCCGACTCGCGCAGCGTCTTGAGCAGCAGGCCGTGCAGGCCGTCGACCGCCTTCGAGCCGCGCGAATCGCGGCTGCGATAGACCGCGACCTGCATCGGCCCGAGCGGTCCCAGGCCTTCCTCGCTGCCGAGTATGCGCAGATGTCCGGGCGCGCTGCATTGCGTGAGCGCCGCGACGGCGAGGCCGCTGTCCACGGCCGCGATCTGTCCGGCGAGACTCGAGCTGTGATAGACCACCTTGTAGCGTCTTCCCTGCTGCGCGAGCGAATGTATCGCGCTCTGTCGCGCGAGGCTCGCGCTTTCATACACGGCAATCGGCAGCGGATCGCGCCGCCATAACTCGAACTGCGCCGCGCCGACCCAGACCATCGGCTCGTGAAACAGCAGCGTGCCGCGCCGCGCGTGATCGCGCGAGATCAGGGCAAGGTCCAGTTCACCACTTGCCACGCGCGGAATCAGCGCGGTCGACTGCTCGCACGACAACTCGATCTCCACGCCGCTATGACGCGGCGCAAAGCGCTTCAGCACAGGGGTGAGGTACTTTTCCGCGTAGTCGTCGGGCACGCCGAGGCGCACGCGCCCGGTCAGTTGCTCGCCTTGCAGCGCGACCTGCGCCTGCGTGTGCAGGTCGAGGATGCGGCGCGCGTAGCCGAGCAAGATCTGGCCGTCGTGGGTGAGTTCGAGCGTGCGCGCGTTGCGCTCGATGAGCCGCAGCCCGAGCGCGCTTTCGAGCTTCTTGAGCTGCATGCTCACCGCCGATTGCGAGCGATTGACCTCGCCGGCCGCGCTCGATAGCGAGCCGGCATCGACCACCGCGACGAAGCACTTGAGCCAGTCGGTTTGCAGATCGCCTTGCTTCATCGTTTTGGTCGCTTTCGATTTTCGAATGGATACCAGATGAATTATGCGCTTTTCTGACATCTCGATGCAGACCACACTGGCTGCATGAACACGAACCCGCACCCGCACATTCAACCCGCGACGGCCGGCCTGGCGAGGCCGGCTATGGCATCCGGTGCAGTTCCCTTCGTGTTCGGCTGTGCGTTGCTGGGCACCATCGGACTCTTCGTGCATGAAGCGCACGCCGGTCCGCTGACCGCGACGTGGTTTCGCTGCGTCTTCGGTCTGGTCGGCTTGACGCTCTGGCTCGTGCTGCGCGGTCAGGTCCGCTTCCTCCGGCTCAATGGACGAACCGGGCCGTGGGTTTTGGCAGCCGGCTCGCTGATGGTGCTGAGCTGGGGCTTGTTCTTCAACGCCATCGAACACATTCCGACCGGCATGGCGATCGTGCTGTTCCATGTGCAGCCGGTGTGGGTGCTGGCGCTCGGCGCGCTGTGCCTGGGCGAACGCGTCGGCAGGCGGCGCGCCGGCGCGGTCGCGGTGGCGATGATCGGCCTCGTGCTCGCGACGGGCGTCATCGGGCACGAGGCGGGTGGCGAGGGCTATTGGCTCGCGATTGCATCGTGTCTGCTGGGCGCGTTCTGCATGGCCTGCGTGACGATCATCGCGCGACGCTTGCGTGATCTGCCCGCCGGAACGCTCGCGTGGTGGCAATGCGCGGTCGGCACGTTGACGTTGTGGATCTGGCCCATGCAGCACGGCTGGCCCGCATGGGGCGCGTCATGGCTCTGGCTAGCGGGACTCGGCGTCATTCACACGAGTCTTGCCTACACCTTGATGTACAGCGGCATGGCGCGGCTCGACACGGGACGCATCGCCGTACTTCAGTTTGTCTATCCGGCGGTGGGCATCGTCATCGATTGGCTGTTGCTCGATCAGCGTCTCGGTGGCGTGCAACTGATGGGCGTGATGTTGATGCTGATCGCAATCGGGCTTGCCGAACAGCGTCGTCGTCGCTCGTAGCAACTAACTGTCCCTCGCGCGGGCGTCTTTGGATTGCGCATGGATCCGCGTTCGATATTCACGCTTGCATCACAGCCATTCGATCATTCAAGCCTTTGCGTGTTGCTCGCGGCATTGCGCATTGAACACGCGCTTCGTGGAGGCCGGGTTCTTCGCGAGCTTTGCGACAGGACGTCGCGGACGCGCGACGAGTTCGCCGCCACAGTTCGGGCATATACCGCTCAGCACATGATCCGCACAGTCCCTGCAGAAGGTGCACTCGAACGAGCAGATGAGGGCATCGGTGGCATCGGGAGGCAGGTCCTTGTCGCAGCATTCGCAGCCGGGGCGCAGTTCGAGCATCGTGAGTCTCCTTAAGATCGACATGCATTGAACGCCATGCACGCATGCCATGGCCGTCGCCGAATCATAAACGCTGACCGTCAGCGGTCATGCATTCCCGCTGCCCGGCCTCATCCGCGAATGCCGCGCACCTTCGCGTGATACTGCGCGGCAATCGTGCCGACATCGCTTGCTTCTTCGAGCGCCGCACGCTGCGCCGGACGCATCTCGCCTTGCTCGCGCACTTCGCCCGGCGCGCACGCGAAGCGCTTCCGGAACGCGCGATTGAACGTCTTCTCGCTGCCGAACCCCATCGCATAAGCAATGTCGGCAATGCGTTCGTGACGATGTCGCGGCGCAATCAGACGCCGCATCGATTCATCGAGCCGGCGGTCACGGATATGCCGCGCGACGCCGCCCGCCTGATCGAACAGTTCGTACAGCGCCGTGCGCGACACGCCCAGCGCGCCGCGCAGCGTGTCCGCGCCGAGCGTCGGATCGGACAGGTTCTGCTCGATGTAGGACAGCGCCCGCGCACGCAGCATCGGCGCGCGCCGCGGATCGTCCTTCCTCACATCCAGACTGGTTTTCGGGATCAGGCACGCGCCGAGCAGTTCGAGCGCGGCTTCCGCGGCCTGCGCGTCGTCCATGTCGGTCACAAACTTCGCCAGCGAGCAAAGATGCGCGGCAATCATTCCGCCGATCGGATCGTGCGCGTCCCAGCATGCGCCGTGCAGCCGCGCGCCGGCCGGGATGCGGCGATCCGGCGCCGCGCGCCGGATGCTGAGCGTGAGCATCGGTGCATCGCGGGCAATGCCGACGTTTTCCACCGCCACGTCGCGGATCGCGACGCTGTTCACCGGCACGCGCTGCTCGCCATCGACGGATTCGGACGTCAGCGCGCCGCCCAACAGGCAATGCAGCAGGTAATGATCGACGCCGCTCGTCGCCGGCGCCGTGATGCGTCATCAGCAGCGCGCCGCCCAGATCCCAGGTGCGCATCGACGCCCGGAACGGCACCCCGCGCGGCCGATGGATCTCGTACATCGGCTTGAGGCTCTCGCGCCAGATTTCCTCGGCGGTCTCGGCGTCGATCAGCGCACTGTCGAAGTGGAGCGGTTGCGGCATGGAAAAAGTCGGCGGCGACGAGCCGGTGTCTCGTTACGTGTTGAATTCTTTCGGATTTTCCGTGTTATCGGTGGTTTTAAGCTGGAGCTTAAGTGACACCCGAGAGTTCGCGGCTGGAGTCGCGGGCAGGGCACCGCAAGACACTGCCGGACGATTTGAGAGGATTTTGCGGACACTTTGTCCGACAGCGACGGTATGGGTCGAGGAACATGGCAGATACACGAACTTGAACGAACCTGAGAGACAAACCGAAAGTCCGGAGCCGGCGCGCCGATAACATCCATGCAAGCACTTACCTCGCGTTCTCAGACAGATAGCGCAGGCACTAATAACAAATTTGACGGGGTATTGGATGAAAAAAGCGGCTCGGACTGCCGTGACGGCGTTGTCATTGCTTCTTGCTGCCTGCGGCGGCGGTGGCGGCGGGGATGGCGGGGGCGCGGCGCAGACCACGGGTGCGACGCAATCGAACAAGGGCAGCGGCGACTCGACCCAGAAGCCTGTCGTCACGCCCACGATCGCCCCCACGAATGATCCGGCGGCCATCGCGCTGTTCGCGCCAGCGGGCGCGGCGGCGGCGCCCGCGACGGTCACGACCGGCGACATCGTCAACGATTCTTTCGCTTACATCAACGCGCGCCGCGCGGAATTGAACCTCAGCGCGCTGAAGTATGTGTCGGCGGTGGGCGTGGCGGCGGCGAATCATGCGCGCTACATGCAGGCGGCTGGGGCCATCGGTCATTATGAAACCGCGGGACAGCCGTATTTCTCCGGCGTGAAGCCTTCGGACCGCGTCGCGGCCGCCGGCTACACCACGAACTCGACGGGAGAAATCGCGGCGGGTTATGGCGGTGGCTTCCTCAATTCGATCCAGGCGATCGACGCCCTGTTCGACGCCCCGTTCCACCGCTCCATCTTCCTGTTCGACACGACGAGCGTGGGCATTGGCCAGGTGCCGACCACTGATCCCACCCAATACGCGACCCTGGTTGCCGATTTCGTCGACTACGTCGCGGCGACGCCGGACAACCGGCTGATTGCCTATCCGTACGACGGCCAGACGAACGTGAAGCCCTCGTGGATCGCGAACGAAAGCCCGAATCCGATGGCGCGCGTCCCGCAATACATCATGAAAAGCGTCGGCTATCCGGTGACGCTGAACGCCTCGGGCAATGGCGCGTTCTCGAACGTGCGCTTCGCGATCACCGACGTTTCCGGCAACCCGGTGCCGTGCGAAGAATCCGACAACTCCAACAACGAAGACTCGACTCGCCTCGCGCTGTGCGTCCCATACGCGCCGCTGGCGGCGAACTCCAGATACTTCGTGACAGTGACCGGTTCACTGACGAACACCTCGATCACCACCGCCACAGCGTTTTCCGTGAGCTGGTCATTCACGACCGGCGCGGCGCTCGCGGCGACGAACAAGGCGCAAGGCCGCTCGCGCCTGCCCATGGTGCTCGAATGACCAAGCGGCCTTTCGGGGGATTCAACTGTCATGTGCTTGCCATCATTGATCCGGAGGACGTTGCGGCACAGCCGGCGCGCGGAGGCGTCCGTATCGGCTGACGCATTCATTGAGTCCCCGGTCACGGGACCGTCGTCGATCGAATACCGGGAATCGCATCGTGGCTATCTGCTGCGCGTGAGCGCCAATCAGGCGGGGCGGTACGTGCTGATCGTCGAGGATCCGAAGGGCGGAGAGCCGTGCCCGCTGCGTAACCTGCACGAGCTGGACGGCCGCTTTCCGCATGACGGATTCGCCGATCTGACCGCGGCCATCGCCGCCGTGCCGGTGGCGAAGGATGCCATCGACGAAGGTCTCAGCCGGCAGAAGGCCGCATGATCGGCCAGAACGGCCCGGCGCCGAGATGATTGCAAGACCCGAAACAAATCGGTCGATTTGTTGCTTATTCGACCCGTTTCGGACAAATAGGAGAGAATACCGTCGACGTTCGCTAACCAGGACCGTGCTGAGCAACGATGCATTTGCTTTGCGGCATTTGAGAAATCCTAATAGTGGCAATCGACAAACTCTCTCACCTGACCCTGAATCCACCGGCGGCGGCGAAGCCGGAAATCTCGACGCCGAACATCATCGTGCTGTGCGGCACGCTGATCGCGCTGATCATGATGGGCCTGTGCGCGTTGGTGCTGTATCAGGGCCGGGTCGACGCGCTGGACCGCGCACGCGACACCTCGCGCAACCTGGCGCTGCTCGCCGAACGCGATATCGAACGTAACTTCGAGCTGTATGAACTCTCGCTGCAGGCGGTGGTCGAGGGTGTCGAACGGCCGGAGGTGGCCGCGCTGCCGCCGGCGTTGCGCAACGACGTGCTGTTCGACCGCGCCGCCACCGCGCGCGACCTGGGTTCGCTGCTCGTGCTGGATTCGACCGGCACCATCGTCATCGATTCGAGCAGCGTCACTCCGCGCCAAGGCAACTTCGCCGACCGCAGCTACTTCACCGTCCAGCGCGACAACCCCGACGCCGGGCTGTACATCAGCAGCCCGTTCCTGTCGCGGCTGCGCGGGGGCGCGCCGAGCATCGCGCTCAGCCGGCGGCTGAAGCATCCGGACGGCTCGTTCGCGGGCATCGCGATGATCACGATCAATCTCGATTATTTCCGGACGTTGTTCGCAGGTCTGTCGCTCGGACGGCATGGCGCCGTGTCGCTCATCAGCAAGGACGGCCTCATGATCATGCGTCAGCCGTTCGAATCACACGTGATCGGCCGCGACATTCGCGGCGCCGACTCCTTCCGCCGCTTCCAGAACGCGCCGGAAGGCAGCTTCAGCGAAACCTCGTCGATCGACGGCACGCGGCGCCTCTACTTCTACCGCAACTTTCCGAACCTGCCGCTCATCATCATGGTCGCCGAAGCGGAGGGAGACATCTATTCGGCGTGGACGCGGCGCGCGATCATCATCGGCTCGTCGATGGGCGCGCTCGCGATCGGCTTCATCGCGCTGTCGTTCGTGCTGGCCGCGCAGTTCCGGCGACGTATCCGCGCGGAGTCCGAACTGCAATTGCTGGCGCGCACGGATGGCCTGACGGGGCTGCACAATCGCCGCACGCTCGGCGAGATCCTCGATCAGGAATGGCGGCGCGCGCGGCGTACCCGGAGTCTGTTCTCGCTGCTGTTCGTCGATATCGATCGCTTCAAGGCCTATAACGACGCCTACGGCCATCAGGCCGGCGACGATGCGCTGGCGGCCGTGGCGCGCTGCATCGGCGAGAACATCCGGCGGCCGCTCGATACGGCGGCGCGCTATGGCGGCGAGGAGTTCGTCGTCGTGCTGCCCGACACCCCCGCCGAGGGCGCCGCGCGCGTCGCCGAGACGATTCGCAAGGCGATCAGCGATCTGTCGATCGAGCACGCGGGCAGCGAGTTCGGCCGGGTCACGGCGAGCATCGGGCTCGCGAGCTGGCGGCCGGAACGCGACGACGATGTCAGCGCGGTCATCCGTGCCGCCGACGAAGCGCTCTATGACGCGAAGGCGCGCGGGCGTAATCGCGTCATGCGGGCGGGTCAGGGCTGAGCGTCGCGCCGCGATCTTCATCAATGCGCGTGATCGAACGTTCGCACTCACGCGAGCGGGTCTAGACTTTGCACCGGGTTGGCGCATCTTCGCGATGCCCGACGCGCACAAAAAGAACCAGCAAAGGACGATCGACATGAGGCCGGGGATTGCCTTCAGGGAACCAGCGACGCGTCGGCAAGCAACGCGTCGGCAAGCAACGCGTCGGATGCCGCCGCAGCCGTCCGCCGGCCGTCATGCCGGATGGCTCCTGTCATGCCGCGACAAAGCCGAGTGGATTGTCGCCATCGCTGCGCTGCTCGTGCGCAAACGCCCATTTGCCGAACGCGACATCCGGTAGCTTGATGGATGTCGAAGGCCATCGACTCTCGCATGCCGATGTCCCGAGGCGCGTTCGTGTTCGTCCCTGATGCATGCATCGGCATGCAGCGGGACGTGCGAGGCACGTTCGACGACCATCAAAACAAAACGATCCGACCCAGCGCCATGCCATCAGACCGCAATTCGAATTGCAATCCGGAAGTTCAGCCCGACGGCCTGAGCATCATCAGCGATGAAGCCGCGTTTCTTGCACTGAAGAGCGAGTGGGACGCGCTCTGGAGCGCCGTCGAAGGACAGCATAATCAGGCCTTCGAGGTATGCAGGTTGTGCTGGACGCGCGTGGCCGGTCCGCGCGGCCGGCGGCTGCATTGCATCGTGGTTCGGGAGAAGGGCGAACTGGTGCTCGTATGGCCGCTCGTCAGTCATCGCCGGCTGTTCTGGAATGTCATTGAGCCGCTTACACCGGGTACGGCCGAACACAGCGCGATCCTGGCCCGCAGCGACGCGCGCGCGGCCATCGACGCCGCCTGGCAAGCGGTCACCCGGCAATGCCGCGGCGATGTCCTTGCGCTGCCCTACGTCGGCCACGACACGCGGCTCGACCAGCTCGCGACACGCCATCCGGGCCTCGCCGAAACCACCACCGATGTCTGCGCCATGGCGCTGCTGCGCGCGGAGCCGGACTGGGATGCATATCGCGATGCGCTCGGCAAGCTCTCGAAGAAGAAGCCTGCCGCACTTGAACGGCGCCTGATGAAAGAAGGCGCGCTCGAGATCCGCGTGCTCGCCACCGACGATACCGCCGCCCACGCGCACTGGGTCGACTGGATGCTCGCGCGCAAGCAGGAATGGGCCGAGCGTTCCGGCAAGAACGGACCGTGGCTGTACTCGAAGGAATATCGCAGCTTTCTCGTCGATCTGCTCGACGGCACGCGTGACAAACCGCTTGGCGTGATGTTCGTGATGACGCTCGACGGCGTGCCGCTCGTCGTCAATATCGTGGGCTTGGCGGATACGTCGGCGAGCGGTCTGATCGCGGGTTTCGATCCGGCCTTCGCGCGCTTCTCGCCCGGCGCGATCATGATGGCGCACTGCGTGAAATGGTGCTGGGACAACCGGCTCGATCTCGACTTCGGCGTCGGCAAGGAAGAGTTCAAGGCGTACTGGAGCCGCGGCAACGTCGACTCGACGCGCAGCTATCAGATCGCGATTTCAGGCTGGGGGCGCTTTGCCTTCCACGCGAAACTGCTGTCGAAGAAACTCAAGGAATGGCGCGCGAATCGCTCGCGCCGCCCGGTCGCCCCGGTGCCGGCCAGTGGCAACGGGGCGGAGCATCCGGCAGCATGAAAAGGAAGCCGCGGCGCATGAACGCCGCGGCTCAACGAATCTTTTCAGGCAAGCAAAAAGGGCGGACATGAAGATTCATGTCCGCCCTTGTTCTTTCATGCGCCTGCCTTCATTCAAGCCGTGGGAAGGAACCATTCGGACCGGCCCGGGCGCAACACGCGCTTGACTGCGCGGGCCATCGACCACACCGACTTGTGGCGCTCGATCACGAGGCGCGGCTTGAGCATCGGCTTGAAGCCGCAGAGAAAGCGGAACGTGCTGGCATTGGGAATGCCATCGAAATCGAAGATCAGATTGCGGCGCCTGGCATCCTGGATCGCTTCCCAGATCAGCACGCTGATCGCGCCCGCGTGCGCCCCGGGATCGCGTGACGAGAGCAGGTAGTAGGCGGCATGGGAATCGAAGGTCACGCCAATCGCGGCGACCAGTTTGCCGCTGGCATCGTAGGCGCCGAGCAGATAGCCCGCGTCGCGCTCCACGAATGCCTCCACGAGCCTGCGCATCAACTGCGTGCCATAGACGTTCTTGCGGCTGCGCACCGCGAGGTTCGCTTCGTAGAACGCGTTGAACTCCTCGGGCGACTCGATGCGCCGCGCCGTCAGGAACTTCTGTCCCGTGCGGATCAGGTTGCGCGTCTTGCCGTTGAGTCCTTTCCACACGGCTTCGACGTCCCGGTCCGGCGCGAACTGCAAGGTATAGCGCGTGGCTACGGTGAAGCCGTTGAGTCCGAAAGCGAGCGCGTCTTCGATGCGCGGATCGAGGATCTGATAGAAGCTGTCGACCTCGGGAATCTGCGCAATCAGTTCTTCGGTGATGCTGATGCGGTCGAGCATCGTGCGGGTCGTGTCGCCCGTCGATGGCCTGAACGCCGGGCCGAGCGTGCGCGTGAGCGGCGGCATCTTCGAGGTGGTCCACCATCCCTTGCGTTGCAGCGAGTAGGGCATCTCACCCACTACTTCGTTGCCGCGCCGGACGGTGGCCGCTTGCCAGTTGCCGTCGGTTGCGAGGTCGAGCCACCAGGGTTCATGGAAGATCGAGGGGGCGGGAAGCGGGTCGGCCACAAGGGACACAGGCGACACAGGGGACGCAGGCGCTTCGGCTCGAGCGGGCTGTGCCGCCATCGGATCGATGCGGCTTGGCGTGGTTCGAAGATCGCTTTCGAAGCGAAACTTGCTGGACGGGGTCTTGCGGTTCGTCTCGAACCTCAGGAATTTACCGGCGAGTGACGATTCCATACATTCAGGACCATTATGTAGTGTTGTGCGGTTCGGAACAGGTCGATACGTCGTGTAGCGCTGTTCAAGGCAACATCGGAACGCGTGGCGGAGCGCTTCAGAACGGACCCGCTCAATGAAGTGCTGGCCTACGCCGATCCCGTGTCGATGCGGTCTCGCAAACTACAGATACGCATGCCGCGATAACTGCCAATGCATGCAATGTGTTACGAAATGTTATCTGCTGGTGCATGGATGATTTGTTGTCGACCCCACACGTGGTAAATGTTCGCTGAAATCACGGCGGCGTGGGAGCCGTTCCAGCCCGCGCATCGCGATGTCACGCGCGTGCTTGACGGCTTGCTTGCTCATGTAGCCCGCTCGTCCCCAGCGCGTGGCGAGCACGACGAACGACGCGCTGGCATACGACGCTCCCGCAGTCCACGAAGTTTTGTAGCGTTGTTCACCGGGACCGAAGTCGAAGTCCAGTTGGCGTTCGAAGGCCCAGCGCACGCATTCATCGACGAGCACCGTGCCCGGCGATAACTTGCGGTGCGCGAGATCGTAGGTATTGGCGACGAGGCTGACCGTGTCGCTGTCGATGGCGAGAATGTTGGCGGCAATCGCGTGTCCGTCGAGCGTGAGAACAAACAGGCGAAACGCCGGATGCTTGCCTGCGTCTGCGGTGAGCAACGCTTGCCAGAACCGCAGGCTCGCGGCGGAAAAAGTCCATTGGCTGTCTGCCGCTTTCTCTTCGGCCCACTTGCGCTTTTGCGCGACGAACCATTCGATGAGCACAGGCAGACGCGCATCCGTCGGCTCGATCACGTCGATCGCAATGGCGCCGTGCTTTGCCATGCGGCGCTTCAGATACTCGGGCGCATTCCGCTCGCGCGCGGGTCGCGAGCGGCAATATGCGAGCCAGTCGCGCTCCTCGCGCAACGCGGCGAACGGCGTGGCTTCATCGACCTCGCGACGCATCATCGCGTGCCGCTTCAGGCACGCATGCAGCGGTGAATCCTTGCGGATGCGCCACAGCTCGAACACGTCCGCGCGGCTCGTGCGCGCGGCATGGTCCCAGACGGCCTTGACGATGGCGTCGGCGTCGGGTTCAGGCGCGACGAGGATATCGGTCGGCGACTGGTTGCGCGGCGCCAGCGGCTCCGCGAAGGTCCAGCAGCGACGCCCCGACGTAAGCAGCGGCCACACCGCGACGAGCCGGCTCTCGCGCCGTGCAACGACGCAATGCAGCGTGCGCGTGGTGCCGGCATGTTCGGCCATGAGACTGCCGTGACAATACTCGAACGACTGGAAGTAGCGGCCCTGGGCGCGCTGTAACAGATCGGTCCATTCGTCGCGCAGCAGCCGAAATGTTTCGAGGTCGCGGCACGCTTCGATGCTGAGCGTCCGGTCCACCGCGCTGGTGAATCTGGCAGGATGCGCGTCGCCGTCTTCCGATGTGCTGTTCATGTCTCCGGCCCCTATGAGTGATTCCCCTGCCGGGCGCGCAAACGCGGCGTTCCGTGCGGAGTCAGTGCACTTCTCGTTGTGCTTCGCTGCTTCGATAGAGCAGATCGGCGACCAGTTTCACGTGCACGTCGGTACCGGAATATGCGCTGGAACACATTCCTGACAAATTGTAATAAAGCGCCGGAACAGGCCTGCGGCATAGGCGCGCGACCGGGCCATCGAGCTTGCGTGGGTGTAGGCGATGTGCTTGCCGCAGAGTGACGTCACGGCTGTGCGACGGTGGGATGCTTGAGCCCCTTGATGACCGCGTCGAGCCAGTCCGGGTCATTGGCCCTGACCCAATGCTCGCCGTGCATGATCATCTTTCCTCGCCCCGTCCACGTGTTCATCTTGCGGAGAAACGTGTCGCAGTAGCGAGTGGCCGGGCACACGATACCGGCCCACGCATCGACGACCCAGCATCCGTCATAGTCCGTCAGTCCGACGTGATCCATGGCCCTATCGGGAACGTCGCCGACCATCGTGAAGGCATGGCTGCCCTTGTAGTCCACGCCATAGATCGATGCCTGCACGCCGGCACGCCTGAGCAGGCGCGCTGCGGCACCGCTCATTTCGCCGCAGTTGCCACAGCCCCAGATCATCGGCAGGACGAAATCGGGCGGCATGGTGCCATACACGCAATCTTGAAGAGCAGTGACCATATCGTTGGCGACATCGGCACGCTGCATGCTGGCCGGATCGTCCGGACGGACCTTGTTGCCCGACTTGAAGCCGACCTTGCTGAACTGGTTGCGGACCCTGACGAAGGCCCGGCGGGCATAAATCTCGTCCGGCTCCGCGCCGTCTACTTCGTCGTCCAGCGCCGCACTCAGGTCCAGGTCATGACAGAACGCCTGCCACTCCGGCAAGTTCACGAGATTGAGCAGCGCCTGCACGCGTGACGCGGTCAACTCCGCCTCGACCTGTCCAGGCGAGCTGGAGGCGCCTGCGTCCTGCATGAGCGACGGGCTCGCTCGCGTTTCGTCCTGCTCCGGGATCGTGGCCAGCGTGCGTTTCGCAGGCATGCTTCGGAGCCGTGTGGGGAATCGATACATGAGGCGTTCCTGTGCTGAAGTTCGGAGCCGGGCGGGAGACCGAGCGGGCGCGGTTAACGATTCTAAGGACGCGCGCTTTCCACCGACTATCAGCAACATAAATTGACGACGGCCGCGCTGACACAGGCCGCGCGCCGTGCTCAAGCCCTTCCTCGAACGAATTGCATGCCAGTTAAGCAATCGTTATACTGCGTCGGCGGTCTGGCCTGACCACTCTGATTGGCCTGACCAAAATGGAAACACTCCGGCAGCTGTTCGAAAGCAAGGCTTCGGTAATCGCACCGAGGCGCTCCCAAAGAGGCGTGCTCAAGATGATGTCGTTCCATCCGTCCTTCCCGCATTCAAGCCACGCCTGCCACACCCGCTTTCCACCTTGCCGCCCATCCCGTCACCGCCGCTGAACGCGGCGCAGTTCGATCAACAAGAACAGCAGGAGACAACGGTATGTTCCGCACAGGAATGCTGGCCACGGCCGCGCTGGCCGCTTGCATGCTCACCCAGGCCGCGCACGCACAAGTCGCCACCGGCGACACGTCGCAGAAAAAGATCGCACTCTCCAACAGCTTCGCCGGCAACGCGTGGCGGCAGTCCATGCTCAAGAGCTGGAACGCCGTGTCGCAGCAGGCGGTGATGGAGAAGAAAGTCGCCGCCGCGCCCGCCTTCACGACCGCCGAGAATCAGGTCACCGAACAGGCGCAGCAGGTCCAGAACCTGATCCTGCAGGGCTACAACGCGATCGTCATCGACGCCGTCTCGCCCACCGCGCTCAACGGCACCATCAAGAAGGCTTGCGCAGCGGGCGTGGTGGTCGTGTCGTTCGACGGCATCGTCGACGAGCCCTGCGCGTATCGCGTGAACTTCGACTTCAAGGGCTGGGCCGAGCAGGGCGTCGAGTATCTGGCCGGGCGCCTGAACGGCAAGGGCAACATCCTGGAAGTGCGCGGCGTCGCGGGCATTTCCGTCGATAACCTGATGCACGAAGGCGTCCTCGAAGGACTCAAGAAGCATCCGGAGATGAAGCTGGTCGGCTCCGTCAATGGCGACTGGACGCAGTCCGTCGCGCAGAAGGCGGTCGCGGGCATCCTGCCGACGCTCGCTCAAGTGGACGGCGTCGCGACCGAGGGCGAGATGTCGTTCGGCATCGCGCAGGCTTTCAAGGCGGCCAACCGTCCCGCGCCGCCGATGATCATCGGCAGCACCTATCCCGAACTCCAATGGTGGAACGAGCAGACGAAGAGCGGCTACCAGTCGCGTTCGCTGTCGAATCCGCCGGGCGCGGTGAGCTTTGCGTTCTGGGTCGCCCAGCAGGTGCTGGCGGGCAAGAAGCTGCCGAAGGACGTGACCATCAACGTGCCGCTGCTCGCGATCTCGCAGCAGGAACTGCCCGCGACGCTCGCGGCCACGCCGCCGGGCGGCATCGCCGACGTGACCTACACGCTGCCGCAGACGGTCGCGCTGCTCGACAAGAAATAACTGCCCGCAAGGAGCTTGTGGATGAATGACGCGCTGATTCGCTTCGAAGGCATCGGCAAGACGTTCGGCCGGGTGCGCGCGCTGGAAGGCGTGGACTTCGCGTTCGAGCGCGGCGAATGTGTGGGCATCGCCGGACACAACGGTGCGGGCAAGTCGACGCTGATGGCCGTGCTCGCGGGCGTCTATCCGCCAACGCACGGCCGCATCGAGGTGGACGGACAGGCCGCGCCGCACTACGACGCCAACGCGGCGCGCGCGGCGGGGGTGCGCTGCGTGTTCCAGGAACTGTCGCTGTGCGCGAACCTGACGGTGGCCGAGAACATGTGCATCGTGCACCCGCAGTTGCGCGGACGCGGCTGGCGGCGCCGCGCCACGGCGTTGATGCGCGAGACGCTGGAAGCCATCTTTCCGGGCAATGGCCTGAAGGGCAACGAGCTCGTCTCCGACCTGACGCTCACGCAGCAACAGATGGTGGAGATCGCGCGCGGCTTCACGGTGACGGAGTCGCCGGTGCGGCTCGTGATTCTCGACGAACCCACGTCCTCGCTCGACGCCCATACGGCCGACCAGCTGCTCGCCTTCGTGCGGCAGGCAGCGCAGCGCGGCATCACGTGCGTGCTGATCACACACATGCTGGGCGAGATCGAACGCGTGGCCGACCGGGTCGTGGTGATGCGCGACGGCGGCATCGTCAGCGTGTTGCCGCGCGAGGCGTCGAGCCGTGCGTCGATCATCCAGGCGATGGGCCAGCATCTCGAAGCCGAGCGCACGCCGGCCGCGCAGCGCGCGCGAGCCGTGCGCGAGGCCGGGCCGCAATTTCAATGGAAGGTCGGCGCGCGCAGGCATACGGCGATCGAGGCGGCGCGCGGCGAGATTGTCGGCTTTGCGGGGCTGGCGGGGCAGGGGCAGACCGAGGCGCTGCTGTCCATCTACACGGCCGCGACGGGCCATGGCGCGGCGCGCGCGAAAGTCGCGTTCGTCGCGGGCGACCGTGGCCGCGACGGCGTGTTCCCGGTCTGGTCGATTGCCGGCAATCTCGACATACGCTGGCTGCTCGGCGGCGCGCGCAGGAAGCGCGGGTTGATCGACTTCGCGGCGGCGCGCGCGGTGGTGGAGGCGTGGCGCACGAAGATCGGCATACGCGGTGCGGCGATGAGCGCGGGCATCCTGTCGCTGTCGGGCGGCAACCAGCAGAAGGTGCTGTTCGCGCGTGCGCTTGCATCGGACGCCGATCTGATCCTGATGGACGATCCCACGCGCGGCGTCGATGTCGGCACGAAGCGCGACATCTACCAACTTGTGCATGACGAGGCCGCGAAGGGCCGCACCTTCGTCTGGTACACGACCGAGAACGAGGAGCTGTCGCATTGCGACCGCACTTATGTGTTCCGCTCATCGGCGGTTACACGCGTATTGCACGCCGACGAATGCACGGAAGAAGCGCTGCTCGCCGCCAGTTTCCAGGAGCACGCCGCATGAGTCTCGCCATTGCTCAAGGGCGTTTGCGCGCTGCGTTGCCCGCCATTTCGCTGATCGCCGTGCTGGTGCCGATCCTCGTCATGCAGCCGGCGGTGATGAGCTACTTCGGCTCGAACCTGTTGCTCAATCTCGCGGTGCCCATCGTGCTCGCGACGCTCGCGCAACTCGCGATCATCACCGTGAACGATCTCGATCTCTCGCTCGGTCCGTTCGTGAGCCTGGTTGCCTGCATCGGCGCGACGCTGCTCGTGAAGCAGCCGTGGCTCGGCGTGCTGGCGCTGGTTGGCTGCGTGCTCGCGTATGCCGCCGTCGGTGCGCTGATCGAACTGCGGCAGATACCGTCGATCGTGGTGACGCTCGGGCTCTCGTTCGTGTGGAGCGGTCTTGCCATCGTGCTGCTGCCGTCGCCGGGCGGCACGAGCCCCGCGTGGCTCGGCACGGCCATGAGTTATCAGACGCCGTGGATTGCCGCGCCCATCGTGTGGTCCGTGCTGATCGCGGCCATCGGCCATCTGCTGCTGATGCGCACCTCCGCGGGCGTGCGGATTCGCGGCGCGGGCGGCAATCCGCGCGCGATGCGCCGCTTCGGCTGGTCGCTGGTGCGCAGCAAGGCGACGCTGTATGGCGTGGCGGGCTGCTTCGGGGTGCTGTCGGGACTGTCGCTGCTCGGCCTCACCACGTCCGCCGACGCCAATCTCGCCCTGCGTTACACGCTGCTCTCCATCGCGGCGGTGATTCTCGGCGGCGGCGAGTTCATCGGCGGACGCGTGAGTGTGATCGGCGCGGTGCTCGGCGCAATCACGCTGACGTTGGCCGCGTCGTTCCTCGCCTTCCTCAATATCTCGGCGGACTGGCAGGTCGGCATGCAGGGCGCGATCCTGATCGTCGTGCTGTCGCTGCGCGTGCTGCTGCAACGGGGAGAACGCCGATGAATCCGCACACTTCCAGCGACGCCGTCGCCACCCCCGCGCAAAGTGGCTGGACGCGGCTGCGCAACATTCAGGCACCGTGGGCGTGGTCATTCGTGGGCGCGGTGCTCGTGTGGATCGCCATCGCCGGGATCTTCGGACTGGGCATCGCGGGCAACGTCGCGCAGACGGCGCTCACCTACGGCGTGTTCATGGTGCTGGTCGGGCTCGGGCAGATGCTCGTCATCACCTCGGGCGTCGGCAACATCGACCTGTCGGTGCCTTCGACCATCGCGCTCGCGGGCGTCGTCGGCATGCACGCAATGCACGCCGACAACGCGCAGATCGCCACAGGCGTCGCGGCCGCGCTCGGCGTGGGCGTCGTGGTGGGCATCGCCAACTACGCGTTGATCCGCCTGCTGCGCATTCCGCCGATCATCGCGACACTGTCTTCGAGCTTCATCATCCAGTCGGTCGCGATCACGCAGGGCCGCCAGCTTCCGCCGCCGCCGCCCGCGCTCGGCGCGTTCGCGACGGGCCGTCTGCTCGATGTGCCCTATATCGCGCTCGTGGCCCTGGCGCTGTCCTGCGCGCTCGCCGTGCTGCTGCATCGCGCGGTGTATGGACGCAGGCTCTCGGCCATCGGCCAGAACGCGCGCGCCGCGTGGCTTGCCGGCGTGAACGTGCATCGCACGCGCTGCCTCGCCTATGTGCTCTCGTCGATGATCGCGGCGCTCGCCGCGCTGCTGCTTGCTGCGGTGTCGGGCGGCGCGTCGCTCGACATGGGCGTCGAGTACATGCTGATCTCGATCGCCGTGGTCGTGATCGGCGGCACGCTCGTAACCGGTGGCAAGGCGAGCATCGCCGGCGTGTGGGGCGCGTCGATGTTCCTGTTCCTGACCAATGCCGTGCTCAACGCGGTGGGCGCGGACGCGGGCGTGCGCTCGATCGTCTATGGCGTGCTCATCATCGCGGTGACGGTCGCGGCGGGCGGCAAGGCGCTGCGTTGAACCGCACAACTTGAAAAACCAACCGGACGAGGAGACATGAAACCGAGCGATATCGAAGTCCATGACCCGCGCTTCAGACTGCTGCTGCAGCCGAACGCGTTCCTGAGCAAGCTGACGGACCAGTGCTTGTGGGCCGAAGGCCCGGTGTATTTCCCGGCCTCCGACCTGCTCATCTGGAGCGACATCCCGAACAACCGCATGTTGCGCTGGGCGCCCGGCATGGGCGTGGGCGTGTATCGCGCGCCGTCGAATTACAGCAACGGCAACACGCGCGACCGCGAAGGACGGCTCGTCAGCTGCGAGCACGGCGCAAGGCGCGTCACGCGCACGGAGCACGACGGCAGCGTGACCGTGCTGGCCGACAAGTTCGAAGGCAAGCGGCTCAATTCGCCCAATGACGTGATCGTCGATTCGCGCGGCGAAATCTGGTTCACCGATCCCGACTACGGCATTCTCAGCGACTACGAAGGCTATCGCGCGGACAGCGAAATCGGGCGCTGCAACGTGTATCGCGTGACGGAGAACGGGCAGGTGCGCATTGCATGCGACGACTTCGTGAAGCCCAACGGCCTCGCGTTCTCGCCCGACGAGACGAAGCTGTATGTAGCAGACTCCGGCGCGTCGCACGACGACGCAGCGCCCCGTCATATCCGCGTGTTCGATGTCGCGACGGACGGCACGTTGCGCAATGGCCGCGTCTTCATCGAGATGCAAAGCGGCGTGCCCGACGGCATGCGCCTCGACGAACACGGCAACATCTGGACGAGCGCCGATGACGGCGTGCACTGCTACGCGCCCGATGGCGCGCTGCTCGGCAAGATCCTGATCCCCGAAGTGGTGGCGAATCTCACCTTCGGCGGATTCAACCGCAACCGGCTTTTCATTGCCGCGACCTCGTCCATCTACTCGCTGCACGTGGGCGTGCGAGGCGCGGGCCGCTGACCGGCAAGCACCCATAACAGGAGACTCAGCATGCATTTGCATCGACTGGCCGCGGGCCTGCTCATGGCCGCACTCTCGGCATCCGCGTTCGCGCAGGTTGCCAGCGGCGATACCTCGGCGATGAAGATCGCCTTGTCCAACAACTATGCCGGCAACAGCTGGCGCCAGCAGATGCTCAAGAGCTGGTCCAATGTCGCCGATCCGGCGGTGAAGCAGAAGGTGGTCGCGGCGGCGCCGAGCTTCACCACGGCCGAGAGCCAGGCCACCGAACAGGTGCAGCAGATCCAGAACCTGATCCTGCAGGGCTACAAGGCCATCGCCGTGGACGCGGTCTCGCCGACGGCGCTCAACGGCGTCATCAAGCAGGCGTGCGGCGCGGGCGTGACCATCGTGTCGTTCGACGGCATCGCGACCGAACCGTGCGCGTATCGCATTGCCGTGGACTTCCAGGGCATGGGGCGCATGCAGGTCGACTACCTCGCCAAACGGCTCAACGGCAAGGGCAACCTGCTGGAGATCAGGGGGCTGGCCGGGGTGTCGGTGGATGACGAGATCCATCAGGGCATCGTCGACGAGCTGAAGAAGTATCCGGACATGAAGATCGTCGGGTCGGTGCATGGCGACTGGACCCAAACGGTCGCGCAAAAGCAGGTAGCGGGCATCCTGCCGACGCTGCCGAAGATCGACGCGGTCGTCACGCAGGGCGGCGATGGCTTCGGCGCGGCGCAGGCGCTCAAGGCAGCCGGCCGTCCGACGCCGATCATCATCCTCGGCAACCGTCAGGAAGAACTCGCGTGGTGGGCCGAGCAGAAGAAGAGCGGCTATCAGACGATGTCAGTGACCATTCCGCCGGGGGCGTCGTCGTTTGCGTTCTGGGTCACGCAGCAGATTCTCGCCGGCAAGAAGGTGCCGCACGACATCCGCATGCCGGTGCTCGAAGTGAAGCCGGAAGAACTCGATGCCGTGCTCGCGAAGACGCCGGCCGGCGCGCTCGCGAACAAGGAATACACGCGCGAGGAGGTGGTCGCGGTGGTGGACGGCAAGAAGTAACGCGTCGCGTGCGGCTCGATGTGCGTGACGCAGGCACGTGACGCGGTGGGGACGTAACGTAACGCCGGGCACTTCGGGAGCGGCTAAAACCCGCTCCCGCTCGACCAGACGGCTTCAGCGCCGGTTGGCACGGACTCTGCATGGTGGAAGGCGGCGCTTCATGTGCCGAAAAAAAACCATACGCTGAGACCAACCCAACATGACTGCCGAACTCACTTTCGCCGATACCGCTGCGCGCCCGAGCCAGATCGACGCACGCTACGCGTTGCGCCATCCGTTGCAGATGGCGCTTTGTCTGCGCGGGCTGGCGGCCCGCCGCGACTTTCTGGTGGCCGGGTTCGAAGGCGGCCAGATTGTCACGCAACTCCTCGATGTCGATTCCCGCAGGGCGCGCTTCGTGTTCGACTACGGCGGCGCGCGCAGCGACAACGCCGCGCTCGCCGCCGCCGACAGCCTCACGTTCCGCAGTCATCCGGGCGGCATCCGCACGGAGTTCGACACGGGCCGCGCAACGCCGGTGAGCTTCGAGGGCCGCCCGGCCTTCGAAGCCGCTTTTCCCGCACTGCTGTATTTCGTCCAGCGGCGCGAGTTTCATCGCGTGGAGACGCCGGTGGGCGAACCGTTCGTCGCGAGCGGAATCGATGCGGAAGGCGAGCCGTTCGATCTCGACCTGCAAGACATGTCGCTTGGCGGCATTGCGTTGCGGACGTCCGACCCGCGCTTTGCAGCGCTGCCGCGCGGGACGGTCTGGAACGACGTCACGCTGCAAATGGGCGCGTTCAGCCTGGTGACGGTCAATCTCGGGATCGTCGCGCCGCGTCAGGCACTCACGCCTTCCGGCGAAGCGCGCACCGTGCTCGGCTGCCGTTTTCATGACCTCTCCGGCCGCGCGGAACGCACGCTGCAGCGAGTCATCACGCAACTGGAAAGCCGCAACCTGCGCACCTCCGGCCGTTGATCCGCCTATGCGCCGTGGCTCATCGGGATGAGCCACGGCGCTTTCGATTTCTTTCTCACGGGTGCTGCAAGCCGCTGGCTGGCAGCCCTTTTCTGCGTTTCGACTTCCGCTCTGGCCTGGTCCATTCGAAAATGACATGCGGTTGAAAATCCGCTGGATTAATGCCATTCTTACCGCGTATTACAAATGTGACGTGTTCCAAGGCAATTCTCCGAAGTTATCCCGCTATGAATTAATATCACTATTTGCGGCGATGAATGGCGTAGTAGACTGCGCAACGCGGGCCGGGGTGATCACGTCATTTTCGAGTTGTCTCGAATGAATTTTCAAAAGAAATGAAACAGCCACGCCGTTGAGGTCCCGGTTGCGGAATCCACAACGGCAATGCCCGGCGAAGCCGGCGCTTTTTCGAAATATTTCAAAAGACTTTGCCTCCCTGTCATTTATCTTACTCGCGGTTTTTCCGTCGGGGCGACCCGCGTTTAAACGTTTCATACGCAAGCGATTTAAGTGTTTTCTAAAGCGGGGCATTAAGTGTTTTCTAAAATTGCCTGCGAAATAAATGCTGAATACGGTTTTGTTTCAAGGATTCGCCAAAAATATCAAGTGGCGATTGAGTAGCATGAAAATCTCACGAAATCGATATTTCTTCGCATCGTGATATGCGCCGGCACTGCCGGTTTCATGCAAGGGTCGGGCAGGGATGCCGAATCAGAAAAGCGGTACGCAACAGGCTTTCTGCATCAGGGGAAAAAGAGTATGAACAAGTTCAGCGACATGGCGACGTTCGTGGCCGTAGTGGAAGCCGCGAGTATTTCCGAGGCCGCCCGCCGCCTTGGGGCAACCAAGTCGATCGTGAGCGAGCGCATCTCCCAGCTCGAACGCTATCTGGGTTGCGCGCTGCTCGAGCGGGGCCGGCCGCTGCGGACGACCGGGCCGGGTCTCGTGTTCTACAAGAGCGCGGTGCAGATCCTGGAGGAAGTCGAGTTCGCGGAAGAGTCGGTGCGCGATAGCCAGTCGAGCCTGCGCGGTGCGCTGCGCATCGTGGTGCCGACCAGCCTGCTGGCGTCGCACCTCGGGCCGGTCCTTACCACGTTCGCGGCAAGGCATCCCGATCTGTGCCTCGATGTCGAAGCGCAGAACCGCATCGGCAACCTGCAGGACGGACAGTACGACGTCGCGATCCGGACCGGAGAACTGCCGGATTCCCGGCTGGTGGCCCGCACGATCACGGCCAATCACACCCTGGTGTGCGCGAGCCCGGCGTATCTGGAGAAGCGCGGCACGCCGGCGCATCCCGGCGACCTCATCCACCATGACGGCCTCAACAACTGCAATTTCGAACCCAACGGCATGTGGAGCCTGATGGTGGACGGCAAGTATCGCTCGTTCCGCATCGGCCGCCGCATGCGCGCCGACTCGGGCGCCGTCCTGCTGGAGGCCGTGCGCGCCGGCCTCGGACTCGCGATCCTGCCGACCTTCGTCGCGGCGGATGCCATCCTCGCGGGCGATGTGGTGCCGGTGCTGCAGGACTACGCGCCGAGCGGCGGGCGGATTTCGGCGGTGTATCGCAAGACGGTGGGCACGCCGCCGCGCATCAAGGTGCTGGTCGATCACCTGATCGAGGAGATCGGCGAACCCGCGCGCTGGGACACGCAACTGATCAACTCGGGCCTCGTGCGGATCTAGGCGCGCGTTCCGGCACGCCTGTCCCTGACACGCATAACCACCGACCGGCGGAAGTCTCGAGCAATGAGCCGTGAGCTCCACAATCTGTTCCGTGAGGCGGGCGGCAGCATGGCCGGGAGCCAGCGCGCCGTGGTGCGGGAAGGGTCGGTCGAACTGCGGCTCGACGACGCCGGCGACGACGAAGTCATGCTCCAGCGTGTCCTCACGCGGGGTGACGGCAGTGTCGTCGTGCAGCTGTTGCCGGTGTCCGGCGTGGCGGAACTGATCGAGTTCCGCGAGAGCGATCCCTACAAGGAAATGCTGGCGCAACACTACCGCACCTGTCTCGATGCCATTGCCCACCGCGCACGCGCGCACGGCGCGGTGCGGCCGCCAGCGAGCGTGTCCGAGTGCATGAGCGAACTTGACGTGTCGAGGCTCATGCGCTCGGTGTGTCAGCGCCATGGCGGCACGTTCGCCCTGTTTCACTGGCTCTCGACCACGCCGGGATCGGCGCCCAGCCGGGCGATCTACGACACCCACGTGATCCTGGCTGCCTGTTCGCCGGGCTGGCTGCAGACCTACGTGCGCCGCGTCGTGACGGACCCGGTGCTGGAATATGCCCGGAACGAGCATTTTCCAGTGCGCGGCCTCGGCACGTTCGCCGGATCGGGCGGTTCCTGGCTGGGCGCCGAGGCCCATCAGCACGGACTGCTCAACCACGTCTTCTTTCCCGCCAACCGTGGCGGCGCCAACGGCCGCGTGTTCGGCCTGCTGCACGTTGGGTCCGAGGGGGCCGCGCCGGCGGGAGAGGAGCGGATCTGGCAGGGTCAACGCGAGTTGCGCGGCCTGGCTGAAGAACTGCTCGACTGGCCGTCGATCCGCTTCCGCCGCACGGCCGCCTTGCAGTACAGGCTCAGCGACTCCGAGCGCATCATTCTCGAATGGATCCGGCGCGGCGGCGACGCGCGCCACGCCGCCGCCGATCTCTCCGTGACGCAGCGACAGGTCTACCGGCTGTACAAGTCGATCAAGAAGAAGCTCGGACTCGACGACATCCGCGCATGCGCCCGCATGGCCGCCGATGTCGGCCTGCTCGGACGGTTCAGGTAAGACGCCGGTCCCGCATCAGCCCGCGCGTCTTGCCTTGCGCGCGCGGGGCACGCCTTCGGGCTCGCCCCAGATGAGCGAAGGCATGCTCTTGAGCGCGGCATCGACACGCTCGCACCACGCGCGCCGCAAGTTGCGCGGATAGTCGTGATGCTGATCCAGCGACGTGAACCGGTCCACGCGGAACGTGTCGCGCTCGTAAGCCAGCAGATCGAGCGGATAGGCCACCGAGAGATTCGCGCGCAGGGTCGCATCCATTGAGAGCAACGCGCACTTGGCTGCTTCGTCGAGGGACAGCCCGCGCCGCGTGAATGCCCAGTCGAGCATCGGACGGCCATGGCGCGACTCCCCGATCTGCAGATAAGGCATGGCAGCCGACGCGCATACCGCGTTGCCGCTCGGATAGATCATGAAGAGTTGCGGCTCCGGCGGCGCGACAGGCTCGCCGTCGCGGAGCGGCCGTGCCGGCGGCATGACGGCATGCGTGCGTATCTGGCCGCCGAGAATGAAGCTGCAATTGAAGTCGAGCTCGAACGCCTCCAGCGCGGACGCCTCGCGCCGATGCACGGCGCGCACGGCATCGGCGACCATGCCGGCTGCCGCTCGCAGCGTCGGCGCCGTCAGCAGGGACGCGCTGCCGCCGTCGCAGGCGTCTTTCAGCAGATCGACGACCGCCTGGGTCTGCGCCAGGCTGCCCGCGCCGAGCAGCACCAGCACGCGCTCGCCGGGCGTTTCGAACACGGTCATCTTGCGCGCCTCGGCGACTTCCTCGACGCCCGCGCTGACACGAGTGTCCGACAGGAACACGAGGCCGTCATCCACGCTGATCGCCACGCAGTAGGTCATGAAATCTCCTTCAGGGCGTTCATTGGAGATCGCCGCGCGTGCGGAATTCGAGATAGCGCAGCAACGAGCCCAGCGTGTGCATCAGTTCCGGCGTGAGCTGCGCGGGCGGCAGCGCCTGCTCGGCCTGCCAGCCGCCGCCGGCGGCCAGGGCGCGGGCGAGTTCGATCCAGCGCGACAGTTCCGGCGATGCGCCGCGCACGTTCGCGCTCGCCTCGATGTTTCGGGGCGGCGGCGCGGCGGGCGTGTCGTCCTCATGCGGATGGAGTGCGCCGAAGTGGCTGTCGTAGTGCATCGCGCCGTCGTCCAGGCTGGCTGTCCGCGAATACTCGGACTTGAGCCCGCCGGAGCGCTCCGCGAACAACGGCGCGCCGAACTCCGCCAGGCCGGGCATGCCCATCGGATCCTCCGGGCCGCTGAGCAGCGTGCGGTTCACGCCGTCCTGCTGCGCGAACAGCAGCAGCGGGTCGGAAGGCAGATCCAGGAGGTCCGGCAAGGCCGTGCCGGTCAGGCTGGTCAGCGTGCTTTCCTTGGCCGTAGCGCTGGTCTCTGGCGAGGGGGCGGCCGGCGCGAGATTCCAGTTGGCCGGGGCGGCGTCGCTGGCGAGGAGTGTGTACGGACCCACCGCGATGCGGTCGCCCGGCGCGATGCCCGCCCGCTCGCCCGCCGCGAGCGGGCGGTCGTTCAACGCCACGGACGCGGCGGGGCCCAGGTTCTCGATGTGCCAGCCGTCTTCGTGATGCAGCACCGCGTGCCGCTCGATGACCCGCAAGGCTTCGTCGGGCAGGATCAGCAGATTGCCGTCGGCCCGGCCGATGCCCGCGCCGTCGGCGTCGCAGGTCGCGCTCAGGCGGGACGTCAGGATCTTGTTGTCGTACGCAATGGCGGTCAGTCTGAGAGGTCGCATGAGGGACTCGCTATCTGTGTTGCTGTGGTGCAAGGCGTTCACGACGGACATGCGAAGGCCCTCATCTGCGGCAGGAAGAACGGGTCGTAGGCGCTATTGCTGCGAATCGTCATCGACAGCTTGTGGCCGTCCACCGTGAACGTGGCGACGAAGCCGTCCGCGTTGCCGTTGGGCACGATGCTCGCCTGATCGAACAGGTGTTGCAGCGCCCACGGACCCTGCGTGCGGATGCCCGACGCGCCCGACGGCGTCACGACCTGCAGGCTGACCACTTCGCTGTGCGATCCGGGCCATTGCATGTTGACGGGAATCTGCGGGCCATGCGCGTAACGCATGCTTTGGCCGCCGACGTCGAGCACGAATTCCGTGATCGCGGGATCCAGGTCGAGCGGCGTCATGGAAAAGCCATACGACATCGAAGCCGCGTTGCCCGCGAAGAACACGTTGCGGATGATCGACGCATTGTGGAACGAGCCCGCGAAGCCGCCGCCCGGATCGGCATTGAACGACGCCGTGTCCGCGCTCGTCGTCACGGCGTGCGTCAGGTTCTTCTGATAGAAGTCGTCCATCAGGCCGCCTGGCGAGAACATCCGCGAGAAGTCGCTGCTCGCCACGTCATGATTCGAATTGCGTGCGAACGGATAGCGTCCCGCGATGGTCTGCGCGCACACCGCGCCCACGCTGGAGTAAGCGTTCTTGCGCAGATCGCGCTTCATCATGCCGTTGACCTGCGCCTCGCCGGTCTTCGAGACGTCGGTGACGATCCCCTGCATCTGCGACGGCATGCGTCCCGCCTCGGCCTTCAGCCGGTTGAACACGTCGGTCTGGGGCGGCGGATTGTTGCTGTCCACCGCGCCGTTCACCGACACCAGATACTGATACAGCCCGTCGATGGTCTTCAGCACGTCGTCGATCGGCGCCGGGCCCTTGTCGTTGACGTCGCCGGTCAGCACCAGATGCCTGAGCGATGCGAAATGATCGTCGACGATGCTCTCGGGCTGCTCGCCGGAACTGCTGCTCGCGGGCGACGATTCGTCGCCGAACATTTGCGCCAGCGATCTGCGCGCCTCGCCGATGCGTTCGGCAATGCGCCCGGTATCGCGCCGGACCTGCGCGCCGTGGCCATCCAGCAGATCGGTCTGACGGGCGACCGCCGTGAAGAACAGCTTGAGCGGCGAGTCGCGCGAGGACAGCGTGCGGGCAATCTGCATGCTCTGCACCAGCGACTGGCTGGGCACGACCTTGATGTCGGCGAGATAGTCGTCCCAGGTCTGGATGAAGTCGCCGAAATACTGGCGCTTGACCGCGTCGATCAACTGGCGGCGCGAATCGCCGCTCTCCTGGCCGGCGGCGTCGGCGGGCACGCCGAGCACCCAGTGATCCTCGCGGCGCATCTGCTCGACCGCGTCGTCGATATCCTTGTTGATGTGCTCCCAGTAACCGCTCACGGTGAACAGCGCGGGCACGCCTTCGGTGATGGGCCGTCCGCTCTTGCGCGTCAGCACGAGGCTCGCTTCCGGACCGCCGGCGGAGGCGATGGAAATGGCGGGCGCCTTGATGGCGTCCATCTCCTTGCGGCGCAGGTAATGGTAGGTGCGCTGCGCGAACGGCATTTGCAGCAGGCGGCTGCGCACGGTGCTCACGAGCGTGTTGTCGAGCGGAAACGGCGAGGCGAGCGGCCCCAGCGCGACGAGATCCGAGAGCTGGCCGTCGATCAAGGAACGCGCCTCCTTCGTGGCATTGCTGGGCAGCGCGTGGTTGACGTTCAGTTGCAGCCAGGCGGCGAGGAATTCGGGATCCCAGGTCTTCTGGTCGTAGAGCATCAGATAGGCCTTCAGCGCGTCATAGGTGAATTCCAGGTCGGCGGACGGCGCGCCTTCGAGGATGTCGTGAATGCGCACCGCGACCACCGGCAGCAGCTTTTCCCGCAGCGTCTTCCGATAGAGCTCGCCGGTTGCGTCGACGATCTTGTCGCCCTGGTACAGGCCCATGCGGTGACTCAGCGTGGAGGGATTCTCGACGTCGATGACCGGACTCTCCGGCAAGGCCCGTTCCATCTCGAGCAGCGGCGCGAGCGCGCTGACATCGCCGGGCGGCACTTCCAGCGGCGCGCCGGCGTAGTGATCGAGGTCGGCTGTCTGCCCGGCGACATCGCGCAGGAAGGTCCGGTTGGACATATAGCTGTTGGTCCAGAGCGCGGCCAGCACGGTCAGCGCCAGTCCGGTGCAAAGCAGCGCCCCGCCGTGCATCAGCATGCGCCTGACGGTTTGCGCGCGGTTCCGGCCGGCCCACGCGCTTTCCTCCAGCAACACGTCCGGCAGCAGCCGCGCGAGGAACGTGCTGCCGAGGCGCGGCGCCAGGGCCGGCATGGCCTGAGCGGCCGCCAGTCCCAGCCGCTGGCGCCGTTCGCCGAGCACCAGGTCGAGCGGCTCGCCGCCCTGTCGCGCGCTGGTGAAATAGACGCCGCGCACGGCAAGATTGGTTTCGTATTGCGAGTGACGCGACAGTTCTCCGTACCACTGCGCGAGCCGTGGCCTGAGCGCGGCGAACTGCTGCGGAAACACATAGATGTCCTGGCGCTTGCGCACGTCGGGTTCGCGGGCGAGGGTATCGGCGAGGCCGTCGTTGAGGCGGTCGAGCAGCGCCGCAAGTCCGTTTTCGAAAGCGACGTCCGGCGCCGCGCCGGGATCGGCCGGGCGCGTCCAGCCCCACACTTGCGCGCGCGCTTCGGAGGGCAGGGCGTCGAAGGTATCGGGGAAGCCTGCGAGACGGTCCATCTTGGTCACGACGAGATACACCGGCAGCACGATCCCGGCTTCTTCCTGCATGCGTTGCAGACGCGCGCGATGCCGGGCGATCAGCTCGAGACAGTGGCGCTCGTCGGCATGCATCAGGTCGTCGACGGGCAGCGCGAGGATCACGCCGTTGACCGGCTGATCCGCACGGTGCCGCCGCAACAGACGCATCAGCGGAAAGCGCTCGGCGCTGCCGTCGGCGGGCGCGAGGAAGCTGCCTGGCACGTCCACCAGCACGCAGCGATTGCCGAACCACCACGAGCAGTCTTCGAGCGGCGAAGCGGGCCCGGACGACTTGGGCTGCGCGAGCCCGGCTTCGCGGATGAACGAAGTCTTGCCCGCGCCGTCCGAGCCGAGCAGCGCATACCAGGGCAGCGTGTAAACGTAGTGGCCGGTGAGCCGGTCGAGCCAGCCGCGCCAGGGCTTGCCGCGCTCGTGCGTGCCGCGCCTGAGCACGGTGAGCGCGTCGCGCAGCCGCTTTTCGGTCTCGCCCAGCGGCACGCGCCGTTGCTGCACCACCTCGGCGCGGTCGACCCAGCGGGTGCGCGTGCGTCCCCAGGCCCGCGCGATGGCGACGATCCAGCCGAGCCGCCAGAGCAGCCAGATGGCCCAAATCACCAGCACGGCGCCGATCAGCCACTCACGGGCCTCGGGCGTTTCGAACGGATGCGCATTGCCGATTGCGATGAGCGAGAAGTCGTTCCAGATGAGCCAGACGACGATCAGCACCAGAATCGTCACCGCCATTTCGCGGCTGAACAGCGCGCTCCTGATTCGTTGAAAAAAGCTCATTGCGCTGCTCCCTGGGTATTGCTGTCCTGCGGGTTGTGCGAGTCGCCGCCCGGTGCGTTGCCGATCTGCGAGGCCGACGAGCGCATCAGCACGATCTCCACACGACGGTTGCGCGACCGGCCGCCCGCCGTGTCGTTCGACGCGACGGGATTCGCGTCGCCGAGCCCCGCCGCGGTGATATGCCGGCTGGCGGACAAACCGTTCACCAGCAGCATCTGTTCGACGCGCCGGGCGCGCGCCAGCGAGAGCGCGTCATTCGACGGGAATGCCTGGGTGTGCATGGGCTGGTCGTCGGTGAAACCGTTGACGACGATGTCGCCGGGCAACTGGTTCAGCGCGCCCGCAATGCTCGCCAGCACCGGCCGGTACGCGTCCTTCTCGTTGGCCGAACCCGACGCGAACAGGCCGTCGCCGTGAATCGTCACGATGCTGCGGTCAGGCAGATCCTTCACCTCGATCAGCCCGAGGCGGCACAGGCCCTGCAGCAGATTCGCCGCCGTCGGCGTCTTTGCGCTCTGCGCGGCGATGTCGGGCAGCCGCGCGTGGCGAATCGCAGCCGCGACGACGTCGCCGCGCCGATCGGCGGAACTCTTGAATGCCATGAACATGCCGCCCGTCGCCAGTACCGCGCCGATCAGCCAGACCCAGACCGGCACGCGGCCGCGCCGTCCGTTTGCCATGCGCTTGTCCGGCAGCGCATGTTGCGACAGCAGCGCGCCGTACTCGCCGCGTTGCGTCCGCAGGATCCGCAACAGCCGCTGACGGATGCCGTCGAGCTGGCTCTGGCCCTGGTCGAGCACGCGGTAACGGCCTTCGAAGCCCAGTTGCAGGCAGTAGTACTGCAACTCGATCAGATCGAGATGCGCCTCCGGGTTCTGGCACAGCCGCGCCAGCAGCTGGAAGAACTTCTCGCCGCCCCAGGTTTCGCTGTGGAAGGTGACGAGCAGGCTGTGCGTGGACCAGCGCCCCTCGCCGCCCCACTGGGTCAGCGCGATCGCCTCGTCGAGCGCGGTGCAGAGGCAATAGCGCGCGCCGATGATCGTCTCGACCGGAATGCCCAGCATCGTCGCGCGCTCCTGGAACGCGTGCATCTCGCTGACGAGAAAGGTGCGCAAGGCCTCGAGCTCGATGGGGCCGCCGATGCGGATCTGGATAGCCGTATCGAGCAGGTTGTTTGCCGTTGCGAGCAGCAGGGTGCCGCCGCGTGCCGGGGCTGCCGGCGACGCAACCGTATCCGGCGGCGTCAGTGCCATTGCTTCTGCCATAGCGTCTTGAGGTCGGTGAACAGTGAGTCGGGGCGGCGCGCCGGGCTAGCGTTCCTGACTGCGGATTGCCCAGCATTCCATCGAGAGTCCGGGCAGGTCGCCCGCGACATGCAGCGCGAGCCCGCCTGACTTTTCGAGCTGGCCCCACAGTTCCGAGCTGGAGTCCAGCTCGAAGTAGTGGTGATCGACGTGATAGGGAATCTGGCGCGGCGCGACCGGCAGCGCGCGCAGTCCGATACCGGGCAGCTGCAGATGCACGAGGTTGTGCAGATGCTCGACCGGCCCGATCTTGACCTGCGCCGGATAGCGCGTCTGCACGGCTTCGGCGGGGAGGTCCGCGCGCACCGCGAGCACGAAGGCGGCGCGGCGCAGCAGCTCGGGCGTCGGGATGCGGGCCACCCAGACGCGTTGCGCGCGTTCCTGCAACTCGATGGCCACCGCGCTCTGTTCGAGCACGCTCGACAACGAACGCCGCAGTTCGAGCATCAGCGGGCCGAACGAGCTTTGCAGATCGTCGTGGCGATATACCGGCCACACCACCGGGCGCCGTGTCGGGCTGGTGAAGGTGCTGAGATCGCAGGCGAGCCTGAGCCAGTCGCGAAAGAGGATTTCCGGATGCTGCATGCCGGCCTGCTGCACGTGCCAGGTTTCGGACTGCGCGCGGTTCACGAGACCCAGCAGCAGGAAGTCCGCCACTTCGCCGACGCTGCCGCGCCCGGAACGCTTGAGCCGCTGTTCGAGCAGCGCGCCGCGCTGTTCAAGCAGGCCATGCAGTTCGCGCACGAGCCCGGTCAGGACCGGATGACGGATCGCGGACAGCATCGGCGCGATGTAGTCCGGATCGAGCGACACGTGGTTGTCCGGATGGCGCTCGCGCACCCGCACCACGCCGATGCCCTGCCAGTCCGCGCCGAGTTCGGACTCGGGCATCAGGCGCATCTTGCCGAGCTGCACGGCCGCCGGTCCGAGCGAAACCGCAACGTTGTCCGCGAGTTCGGTGTTCTGCGCGACGTAGCGCGCGAGCGAGGCCTGGCTGTCCTCGTAGATCACGTCCACCGCGCCGTGCTGGCGCAGCGGCGCGGCGAGCACGATGCGCTGGTCGCGCAGCGTGGCGGGAACCTCGAGCGGCACCGGCGCGTCCTCGCCGCTATGGAACGAGAACGGCGTGCCGTCAGGCAGCACGCCCTCCGCCGACAACAACGCGATCTTGCCGATCTTGAGCGCGCCATGATCGAGTTCGACATCGGCGAGACCCCAGAAGAACGGCGACGCGCCGGCCGCGCTGCGATGCTGCACGTAGTGCTCGACGTAGCGCTCGAGTTGCTGGAAGTGCTGGGGCCGCAGATACATGCCTTCGGACCACACGACCTTGCTGTGATCGATCCATGATTCGCGCGTCCGGATGGTGTTTTTCATGAGGTTCTTCAACGTTTGCCGAGCGTCACGGTCACGCTCTGGCGAGTGATGTCCACCGCAATCTTTTCGGTGCGGGGCGAGAACTGCCACACCTTGTAGAGGTTGGTGCTCTTCGGCGGCGTCAGCGCCACGGACTGTTTCCACACACGCTTGTCGATCAGCCGATACCCCGCGACGATCCCGAGTTGCGTGGCGAGCGCGCCGCCCGGGCGGTGCAGCGTTTTCGTTTCGCCGGGCTGCATGATGAGTTGCTGCGTGAAGACGAGGTCTTCGCCGAGCGCTTCCTTGGCGCGGTCCTGAAGCGTCGGGAAGCTGGCTGCGTCGAAGGTCGAGGTCGACTTCAGTTCGTACAGGCCGACGAGGATCGGCGACGGCTTGCCGGTCACGCCGAGATTGGCGTCCTCGGCGACGTGCAGCGTGATCTCGTACGGCACGTCCATGTCGCGCTCGGTGGACGCGCATCCGCACATCGCGATGGCCGCGACGACGCAGACCGCACGGTGTGCGAATCCTTTCATCATGGGAACTCCCGGTGTCACGACGCCATGTTCAGCACTTTGGTCTGACTGGGCGAACTGCCGGTGCCCGTGGTGTTGGCGTTGTTCTGCAAGGTGGGATCGGTCATGCGCGTGGTCGGCATGCCTTGCAGCAACACGGTGTTCGCGCCGCGCGAATTGCGCGACGACGCGGATACCGAGCCCGACGCCACGCCGCCTTGCGCGCCGCCCTGATCGCCGTTGGACGCCGGGATCGTGGTGCCCATGTTGTGCGCGAAGCCGCCGCCGACCATCACGTTGGTCACGTTGGGCTGGGCGGACGCGCGCTGCGAGTTGTTGTCGTAGCCTGCCGGCGTGCCGACCGGCGGCGTCTTGTTCACCGACACCGCGTCGTTGCCGCCGCCCGCACTTGAATTCACCATCACCATGTTGGTTCTCCCTGGGTTCAGCCGAGATGGATCTGTTCACCATCGATCTTCGACAGATGTTCGGCGCTCAGCAGCACGTTGCGGCTGTGCAGCCGCATGAGTTCCGTGCTTTCGTGATCGATCTGCGCGGCGCGCACGTGATCCACCGTTTCGCAGGTGCGGAAGCTTTGCTTGCAGACCTGCACGATGTGATCGGCCAGCGTTTCCAGCGAGCGCGTCACGCTGCGCCAGGTCTCCGCGCTCGCCTGCGCCACCGTCGCGCGCAGCGACAGCGTCTGGGTGTGCAACTCGGCGCGCGTGCTGTCGAGTGTCATGTGGTCTGTGCGAATGGCGCAGCGCCGCGCCGCGTCCAGTTCGATATCGCGCGCGCTCGACAGCCGCAAGCCGCCTTCAGCTTCGACGACCAGCGGGCGGGACATGCGCAGCGTGGCCGGCGCGTCGCCGGGCCGCTCGACGATGGCGATCACGAAATGCCCGTGCGTGCGCTCGCGCGTGACCAGCACGGTGTCGCCGCAGGCCGGCGCGAGCAGGCAACTGAACGCGGGCTGGCACGCGATCACTTCACCGTCCAGCGCGACGCCTACGGTCGCGCCGTCGTCGTCGAGTTGCTGGACACGGCCGATGCGCGGCCACTGTGCTTCGATGTGCTGCTGGGTCAACAGGTTGGCAGGATTGCTCATTGAGTGGTTCTCCGGTAATCAGGCAGCAGGCGCCCGGCTGGCGCGCCGGGACGACCATTGTTCGGCCGCATACAGTTCTTCGTCGGTGTCGCGGGCGCCTTCCTTGTCCGACCAGGGCCGTTCTTCCGACTCGGCGCGATGGAACAGCGTGCGTTCGAAGGTGGCGTCTTCGAAGCGGGCGTCGTGCAGCGCCGCGCCCGTGAAATCCGCGGCGTCGAGGCGAGCCGCGTCGAAGCAGGCGGCGCGGCCCTGTGCCTGGCGGAACTGGCTGCCGCGCAGCTGCGCCCGCGAAAAGTCCGCGTTGTCGATGTGCGCCTCGCTCCAGATCGAGCCGGACAGATCGGCGTCGCGACACTGGATGCGTTCGGCCCGGGCGCGGAAGAAGCAGGCCGAGGCCGCGCGCGCGCCGTCGAAGCGCGCGCCTTCGAGCAGCGAGCCAGTGAAGCCGGTGTAAGGCAGATGCGCGTCTTCGAAGCAGACCTTGCTCATGTCGCATTCGATGAACTGGCAGCGCAGCAGCGTCTGGCCGCTGAACGTCTGTCCGCTCAGGTTGCATTCCGCGAAGATCGCGTTGTCGAATGAGGCCTCGGGAAACGCCGCCTGACGCAGATCGACGCGATGGAAGAACACCTTGTGCAACGTGCTGGCGTTGAAACTCACACCGGCCACGGCGGTTTCGTCGAAGAAGCTGAGCGCGAGCCGCGCGTGATCGAAGTGGCTGCCCGCAAGATCGCCTTTCAGGACATTGAAGCTGTCCAGCGCGGCCCGCGTGAAGCGCGCATGCGGCGCGCGGCAATCGACGAAGCTGACGCTCTGCACGGTCGAGGCGGACCAGTCGGCCTGTTCCATGTCGCAATTCAGGAACTGGCTGCCCTTCACGCGCGCGCCGGCCAGCACCGCGTGTTCGAAGCGGCAACGGTCGAACACGCAGTCGGCGAACACGGCGTCCGTCAGGTTCGCGGCGCGAAAATCCACCTTCTCGAAGACGCCGCCCGAACAATCCATGCCTTGCAACGCGGCGCTTTCGAGCAACAGCGCCCTGACCGGCATGCCGTCACGCACCTGCTGTTCAAGTCCGAGCCGATCCATCATGCCGCCTCCGGACGCGCGCGCGGACACCAGATGACCCGTTCCTGATAGGCGTCGTCGAGACGCGTCGCGTCGTCGATCAGCACGTCGCCCAGATTGGCGCGGAACAGATTGGCCTCACGCAGGTCCGCGCCGCGCAGATCCGCGGCGCGCAGCAGGGCCTCGATCAGATCGGCGCCGTGCAGGCTGGCCAGACGCAGGTCGGCGCGGACCAGATAGCCGCGCTCGAAGCGGGCGTCGAGGAACGTGCAGGCTTGCAGATCGGCGTTCGAGAGGTCGCTGTTGGCAATGCGGGCGCGCGTGAAGTCGCTGCGGGCGAGATCGGCCGCGTGCAGATTGACTTCCACCAGCTCGGCTTCCGCGAAGGTGCTCGCATGCAGCGCGCCGCACTGGAGGAAGCACGCCTTGTGCAGACGCGCGCCCTTGAAGCACAGGCGTTGTTCGACCGGAGATTCCGTCAGCCCGAGCCCGATGATGTCGGCGTCGCTGAAGTCCAGCGTCTGCGACGGGCAGCGAAACAGCACGAACTTGCGGATGATCGCGCGGCTGAAGTCCGCCCGGTCGATCTCCTGATCCATCATGACGACGTTGCTGATGCGCGCTTCGCGGAAGAAGCTCGTGCCGAGCCGTCCCTTGCTGAGCTGCGTGCGGTCGAGCGTGGCGCCCGAGAAATCGCATTGTTCGAAGCTGCCTTGCTCGATCACGCTTTGCCGCAGGCAGGCCTCGCGAAAATCGGCGGATTCGCCTTCCACGAGCGAGAGATTCGCTTCGCTCAGGTCGGCGTTGGACAGGCGCGTGCCGCGCAGCTTCGCGCGCACCAGATTGGCCTGCCGCAGACATGCGCCGATGAAGATCGCGCCGCTCAGGTCGGCGCCGTCGAGGCTGGCGCGCGAGAGATCGACACCGGAGAGATCGAGGTTCGAGAGATCCGCTCCGGCGAGATCGGCTTCGATCAGCGACAGGCCGTCCGCGAGCGCCTGCGTCACCCACGCGCGCTTGCTGGCCGCCCGGGCGCTCTGGCCCGGAAGGAGCGGCGGCGCGGGCCGGAATTGCGCGGACTGCAAGTGGGTCTTGCGGCGCATGGCGAGCAGTGCGGGATCGATGACCGCTCCCGGCATCTCCGGCATCTCCGGAGGCGTCGCGTGCTCCGCGGGAGCGGGCGGGCGCGGGGCCGCGAGGATTTCGTCGGCGCGCTCGCGCAGATTGGCAATCTTGCGGTCCGCGTCCGTCTGGGTTTGCTCGACGTAGTCGACCAGTTGCTCCGGTCGCGCGGGCATGGGCGTCGCGGCCGGAGCCGCCGGCGCGCCGAGCGCCTGCGTCTCGCGCTCCAGGCGGTTGAGGAACTGGCGGGCCATCGCATTCGGTTCGCCGGGCGTCCATGCCGAGTCGCCGCTCGCCGCCAGATCTTCCGGGAACAGATCGCCGTCGCGCATCGCGTACAGCACGCCTCGCCGTGGATCGAGTCTGCGCGTGTGAATGTCTTCGTAGTGCGCGGCGGGACGCGGATGGCCGGCGGTCTCGGCGGCCAGCATCAGGCAGGCGATATCGCTTGCATCGAAGCTACGAATTGCCGCCACGCCGTGATAGATCATCACGACCTTCTCGATGTGCGGCAGGAACCAGAGCGTCGTGAGCCGCATCGGGATCTCGCGCCCTGAGGCGGTGTTCGTGTGCCAGGCGAAGGCGCGCACGTGCAGCGGCGGCAGCCGGCCCGCGATGCGCGCGCGCTCCGAATGCAGGTTGACGAGCTCATAGTCGCACGCGGCGGGCAGCGCGCTCAGGTCGGGGAACTGCTGGTCGGCGGGCGCGATGTTGAAGTACGCGGCATCCATGCCGCGCGGATAGCCCGGGAAATCCTCTTCGAGGTAGGTGTCGTCGAGTTCGCCGTACAGCTCGCGACGCTGCGGCCACGAAGAGGGCACCGGCGCGAAGCTGGCGCTGCGCACTGGTGCGTCCGATGACGTCATGAGGTCGTCGGCGTAAGCGAGGTTCGGCAGCTTCGCAGGGGAGGCCTCATGACCCAGGCCGAGTGGATTCTGCGGATAGTCCGCGCCGCCATACGCCTTCGTCCAGTCGAGCGGCATGCGCTCGAACGGGGCGGCGGGCAGGGGCCGCCCGTCCTGCGAGACCCGGTCGCCGGTGACGCGCAGCCGCTTGCTGCTCTGCGCGACCCGCAGACCGACTTCGCAGGCATGCTGGTCATCGCAATGCACGCCGTAGGCCCAGGCGGTGGCCAGATACTCGGGATGGCGTTTCGGCAAGCCGAGATCCAGCGTCTGACCGGCCAGTTCAGCGCCGACCGTGTTCCAGAGCGTCTGCTCGCCGAGGACGCGCGAGGCGTCGCCCAGCGTGGCCATGCACGCCACTGCAACGCCCAGCAGTTCATTGCCCTGGTGACGGTAAGGGCGCGTCAGCACCGTCAGCCGGGTTGGTTTCATGATCTTCATTGCACGTCTTCTTTCATGGGATGCCGGTCTCAGAACTTGACGTCGTAACCGACGGTACGCATCGATGACCCTGTGCTCGATATCGATGAGCCGAGGGTCGAGATGGACGAACCGGTGGCCTTGATTTCGCTCCCCTTGGTTTCGACGGAGAAGGCCCTCGCCGCGACTTCGACGCCCCGGATGCTCATGTTGAAAGCGTGAAGCTGTTCACGCGCGCCGGCGATGATTTCGAACTTGTTGCCTATGCTGAGGCGGTTCTCGACGCCGCTGATGACGGCGTTGGCGACCCCGAACGTCAGAGACGTCGACTCGCCGACGACGAGGGAATTTTTGAATCCGTTCACGGTGACGCTGTAGACGCTGCCGCCCAGGGCGGGATGGAAGAAGTTCTGGACGAAGGCTGGGATCTGGCTGGCCAGCGTATTGAACTGTGGCGTGCCCGATGACGTCGAGTCCGACGTCGACGGCGTGGATTGCTGCATGCCGCTGCGCGCATGGGCGTTCCTGCCGCGCTTGGCAGGTCGCGCGGCCATGGCTTGCTGCAATGGCTCGGCCGTGCTGGCGCCTGTTTGTTGCTGCAACAGACGCTGCGCACCGGAGGGCGGTGGCGAGGTCGAGCTGTCGCCGGAGGCGAGCGGCAGGCCGACCTCGATCGTATGCGAGCCCGCCGTGGCATGCGTGGTGTTGGCTTCGACGGACGTGTCGTAGTTGCGCTCGGCATGCAGCTTGACCTGCTCGGAACCTTGCTTGTCCTCGAAGCGGAACATGTTGGCGTTGCTGCTGTTGCCGTTGGGCGTGCGGGTGAGGAAGCCGCTCTGCGTGGCCGAGTCGGGCAGGTTGAACGGCGGCATCTGCGAGGCGTTGTAGACGCGCCCGGTGATGAGCGGGCGATCGATATCGCCGTTCATGAAGTCCACCACCACTTCCTGACCGATGCGCGGGATATAGATACCGCCATAGTTGGACCCGGCCCATGCATCGGAGACGCGTACCCAGCAGGAGCTGTTCTCATCGCTCTTGCCGTAGCGGTCCCAGCGGAATTGCAGCTTCACGCGGCCGTGCTGATCGGTCCAGATGGTC
>NZ_JARUXV010000002.1:772935-980767 GCF_031450975.1 Caballeronia sp. LZ065 | reverse complement strand
TCGGCTGCGGGAGTAAATGCTCGATTCTTTTCCACAATTCGTCGTCAATGATTGGCTTATCCATGCCCTCGATCTCATCGCTACGATGCTCAAGGTTAATCTATGGTCACCCCCGTTTTTGCAACAGCGATCTTGATGGGTGGATGGCTTGCACAAATCTATCCGGCGTCGATGTGAGGAACAGTCCTCGCGCCACGATGAGAATCGCGCCTGACAGTCCTTATAACAGGGGCAGCTTCTAAAAGCTGGTTAACCTTCCAGGGTGTCCGTCAGGCCGTTTGGCCGTTCACGTCATCAATTATCAGCAGTCGCAAAACCTGATGGGTTGACTCTAATCTTGCGACAATACGTCCGTCACGCGGCGGAAACGGATGCTTGTCGCTCGAATACCGTGTCATGGCTCACCATCGCCCACGCAACTCGCGCAAGCTTGCTGGCGAGCGCGCAAGCAACCACGCTCGAATGACGTCGAGCCAGCATTGCGCGAGTCCAGTCGGCGATCCGACCATTTTGTTTGTCAAGGCGTAGCATGAATGCCCGCGCACACTGGACCAACAAGTGACGGATATTCTTGTCGCCGCGTTTGGATATTCCGAGCAGGTTTGACCTTCCGCCTGTGCTGTATTGCCTTGGCACCAGTCCGACCGACGCAGAGAAGTCGCGGCTGCACCGATATTGCTTGCCGTCACCGAGTTCCGAGGCGAGCAGACTTGCCGTAACTGGTCCGACGCCCGGGATCGTCAGCAGGCGCTGACCGATCGGATCATCGGCGAGTTGGCGCTCGATTTCTTTCTCGATATCGCGTATTTGCTCGGCAAGGTATTTAAAGTGTGCATGCAGCCGTTCGAGTATCGAGACAAGACGGGGCGGCAGTGGATGCTCGGCCAGTACTGAAGGAAGGCGTTTTACAACAGCATGACCCACCGGCAGGCTAATTCCGAATTCGAGAAGGAATCCGTGCATCTGGTTGGTGGTACACACTCTATCGCGGACGAAAGCCTGGCGAACCCGGTGGAGTGCCAGAAGAGTTTGCTGCGATTCCGTCTTCGGCGTTACGAATCGCATTGAAGGTCGCGACGCAGCTTCGCAAATCGCCTCGGCATCAACGAAGTCGTTCTTGTTACTCTTGACGAAGGGACGCACGAAGTGCGGTGAAATCAGCTTGACGATATGTCCGAACCCGCCGATCTTGCGCGCCATCCAATGCGCGCCGGCGCAGGCCTCCATCACGACGGTACAAGGGTGAAACGTGGCAAAGAACTCGAGCAGTTGCTTGCGTGAAAACTTCTTGCGAAACACCGCTTTGCCAGCGCGGTCTTGGCCGTGAACATGAAAAGTATGTTTGCCCAGATCAATCCCGATCATCGTGACGCTTTGCATGACAATGGCCTCCCGTGGAAAGTACCAAGCAGCCTACCCCAGTAGCGACGGGTGGGGGTGACCATCCCATTACAGGATGCCCATGGAGTTAACAGCCCCTTCAACGTCTTTTTGAAACCACCTCTTAGTCACGCGAAAGCATCAGGTCCAGGTTCTGAACCGCAGCCCCGGATGCACCTTTGCCGAGATTGTCGAACACCGCGGACAACAGGACTTGACCGTGCTCCGTATTGGAAAACACGCTCAGCTGCGCGTCGTTCGTACCATTCAGTGCTTGCGGATCCAGATGCGTCAGCGCTTCGGATTCGTGATGCGGCAGGACGCGCACGTGAGCGGCATTCTCATAGTGACGCGCGAGACAGGCGTGCAACGTGACGCCGTCCACGCCGGGTGCCAGCAGTCGCAATTCCAGCGGCACCGTCAACACAATGCCCTGGCGATAGGAACCATAGGCGGGGATGAAAAGCGGTCGCTGCGCGAGTCCCGCGTGCGTCTGGATTTCCGGCGTGTGCTTGTGCGCGAGTCCCAGGCCGTACACCTGGAACGAGGTCGCGTTGACGGCATCGTGCCCTTCGTGTTCCTCGACGCCCGCGCGACCGCGTCCGGAGTAGCCGGACACCGCATGAATGCTGATCGGATAACTGTCCGGTATGAGCCCGGCTTGCGCCAAAGGCCGCAGCAAGCCGATTGCGCCGGTCGGATAGCAACCGGGATTGCTGACGCGATGCGCGTTGGCAATGCGCCCGGCCTGGCCCGGGGTCATTTCAGGAAAACCGTAGGTCCAGCCCGGCTTTATGCGGTGGGCCGAACTGGCGTCGATGACCCTCACAGCAGGATTGACGATAGCCTTTACCGCGTCGCGCGCGGCGGCATCGGGCAGACAAAGAATAGCGATATCGCAGGCATTGATCGCTTCCGCGCGACGTCGCGCATCCTTGCGTTCCGTGGCGGGAAGCGTGGACAGCGTGATATCGGTCCGATTGCGCAACCGTTCGTGGATTTGCAGTCCGGTGGTGCCTTGGTCGCCATCGATGAAAACAACGGGTGCGCTCATATGCGTAAGACTCGGAATGAAGTTGGAGCGCTCATGTTCACCGAATCGCTAGAATAGGAAAAGTTGAATTTCATGACGCAATCATTCATTTTTTCTGACTCTGGACGCCGCCATGCGAGAGATCAGTCTGGACCGCTTGCGCACGCTGGTTGCAATCAGCGAGCGCGGCTCGTTCGCCGATGCAGCGCGCGCGCTGAATCTGGCGCCTCCAACCGTCAGCCTCCATATCGCCGAGCTCGAAGACCGCATTGGCGCGCCGCTTTTGTCACGCAAGCGTGGGCAGGTCAGGCCGTCGGCGATAGGAGAGGTGCTGGTGGAGCGCGCGCGGCGTCTGCTGGCCGATGCCGAGCAGGCGCTGGACGACATTCAGCGCCAGGTGCAGGGGCTCGAAGGGCGCGTGCGGCTCGGTGCATCGACAGGCGTGATCGCGTACCTGTTGCCGCAAGCGCTCGAGACCTTGCGTCAGCATCATCCCGCCATCGATATCCAGCTCGCCGTGCTGACGTCGCACGAGACGCTGTCCCGGCTGGCGGACGGAACGCTTGATGTCGGGCTCGTCGCGCTGCCTCAGCCGCCCGTGGCGGGCCTCGTCATCAAGCCGTGGCGCCGCGACCCCGTGATGGCTTTCGTGCCGGCGCATTGGCCTTGCCCCGCGCGTGTCACGCCGGCATGGCTCGCGGCTCAGCCTCTGATCCTCAATGACACGACGACACGTCTTTCCCGCCTGACGACGGAATGGTTTGCGGCTGCGGGGCATCATCCGTCGCCGCGCATTCAGCTCAACTACAACGACGCGATCAAGAGTCTGGTAGCGGCCGGTTATGGGGCGGCACTACTGCCCCATGAGGCCACGACGCCGTTACCGGAGAAGCGCATCGTCATGCGGCCGTTGCGGCCGGCGTTGTGGCGTCGACTCGGCATGGCGCACCGTGCCGGGCACGTCGAGCGTGCCACTCAGCACGTGCTGGATGTCGTGTGGAATCTGCGCTCGGTGCAAGCGGGGGCATAGCGGTAATTCCTGGCTAATTCTTGACGCGTAAGCTTCGCTTACTGCACTCATCGGCGACAAGAAGGAAAGAACCATGCGACGTGAGGGCGTGACCTACGAACTGCATCACATCGGCATTCCGACGAGTGAAAACCGGCCCGGCGAGCGCTACGCGGCCAGCATGGACATGTACACGTCGGACGACCTCACTGGCCCGCTGCCCATTCAATGGCACCGCTTCGGCCCGAACTGCACACTGGCCGAGCCTATGCGCAGTCAGCCGCACATTGCCTACAAGGTGGATAACCTGGAGGCGGCGATCGAAGGGCATATTGTCATTCTTGGGCCCTACGAGCCGCTCGACGATTTCCGCGTTGCCGTCATCGACAACGGCGGAATGCCGATTGAATTGATTCAGACAAGCTTGACCAATGCAGAGATCTGGAGCCGCGCCGGCAATGGCGCGAAGTCTCGGCTATACCGTTGATTTCGAGATTTGCGCGTAACCGGCCGGCGAAGATCAATTATGCCAATTCGTCACCGTTCCGTTCTTGAACCAGAACCAGAGCGTATTGCCATAGCCTTCTTTCGTGTGGACGTCGGCGACCGTGGTGGCCTGATTCACCGTCGACATGCCCGGGATCATTCCCGAAGCCATCGAAAGCAGGTTATTTCCCGAGCGGTTCTTGGAGTAGATCCATGTATCCGAGTTGTTCGCACTGGTCTGCTTGCTCTCGGGTTCTCCATACAGGGAGTAAATATCCTGCTGGGTCGATTTACCGATCACGACATGTTGCTTGATCCAGACCGGATCGAATTTCTCGTTGCCCACTCCCATCGCTCCGCCCGTGGAGCACGCAGCCAACGAGAGAAGCAAAGCGATCAGAAAGATTTTTTTCATGTTAGCGACGCTGAAAATAGACTCGGGACAATTGCAACCATCGCGTTACGTTCTCGGATGGCATTCGCCGTCCGTGTACGTAGCCTTGTCCAGAGGCGTCAGCCCCGGAATCACGAAAGCCGTGCAGGTGAACTTGCGGCCGCGCGCCGTGGTGGCGTCGTAGCTGATCTTGCTGCCGCCAATAGCATTCTTCTTCACGTATTGGACATTGGTCACCGTGATCTCGTCAGAGGAAGCAAGACCCAATGTCTTCGCCGTCGTGGTCTGCATCTCCGTCATGTTCAGCTGTGTGCCCCCGCAGGCTGAAAGAACAAGACACATTGCAGAAGCAGCAGCGCCATAAAACATAACTCTCTTGAACATGTTTAACTTCCTTTTCTTGGTAAGTGCTTACAGAGTGTTACGTAATATAAACAGGTCTTTCATGCGCTGCAAGCTTTTAGCGTGCTAAATCGCACCCTGCTCAAGGAGGGTTGAAAAAATGCTGTCATATTCCGGAGGGAATTGACGCACTCACGCGGTGCGTCTCGTGCCGCGCGATCAGACGATCCAAGCGGGCGCGTGCGGCAACGTGGCGCTCTGTGCAATATCGTGATTGATCCAGATGCGGGCGCCTTCTTTCGCGGCGATTGCCTCGATCCTGCTCATTGAAGCAAGCGAGGCGTGTGGCGCGGCATTGAATTGCGGAATCCTGCGATGCTTCAAGTTGCAACAGCTATGCGCGACGTCGCCGCTCAGGATAACCGGGCCGGTTTGCGGAAGGCGTATCAGCAAGGAACCATGGCCCGGCGTGTGTCCGGGAGTATGAAGGAGGCGGATGGCGCCGTCGTCGAAGATGTCGCAATCGCCTTCCACGATTTCGATGTCGTTCTGACGCATCGAATCGTAGAGCGCCGGAAGATAGCCCCATGCTTCGGGATGCGGCCCGAACATCGCGTCGTGCTCCGCCCGCTGAATGATCCATCGGGCATTTCTGAACAGCTTCGCATTGCCCACATGGTCGTAGTGCGCATGCGAGAACAGGATGATGTCGATGTCGTCGGGGGACACGCCTATGGCCTGAAGTTGCGAGGCGATCGTCCGGGTCACGATGCCGCGAATACCGTGCGCCATGATCGCGCCGTCGGGTTCGGCGTAGACGCGGTCTGGCGTGCCGGTGTCCCACATCAGCCACTTGTTCCTGTGGCGGATGAGGTAGGCATTGCAACTCAGCGTCATGGGCACGCCGACATTCACACCCGGCGAATAGATTGAGCCGTCTTCGACGCGCGCTATCCCGCCATCCAGAATGCAGATTTTCTCGACGGTGGCGTGCTCATGCATGGCGCGTGCCGGTACGTGGTTGAACCGCTCGCTCACGAGAGCTTTGCCCTGCTGCGCCGGAACTGGCCGACCGAGAGCCATACCGCCGAGATGAGAAAGTAGGCCGCGCCCACGCCGGCATAGCCTGCGATTCGGGAAATGGCCGCAAGCAGCGGTGTGGGCGCGAGCGTGAGGAACAAGCCCCCTGCGAGTGCAGATTGCGCGCCGCTCAGGATCATCGCCCATTGCGCACCCGATTGCTTCCAGCGACGCAGCGCAGTGGCGAGCTGCAACAGACCCGACAGGATGGCCCAGACGCCGAAGACGCCGAGCACCCAGGCCGGATCGGTCTTCAATGCAAGGACTACGGCGGCGGCGGTTGCGCTGCTGATCGCTACGTTGAGGGCCTGAGTGCGATTGTCCGTCTTGCCGCCGCTGCGCGAGAGATCGAGATAGTTGGCGAGCGCATCCCAGGCGGGATAAAGGACCAGCAGGATTGCCGCGCCTAAAGTGGAATGCATGCCGACCGCGAAGGCCAGTCCCACCCATATGACCGAAACCGCCGCGCGAGTGAAGTAATAATGTTTGAGCCATTGCTCAGCCGCAGCCTGCGTTCCCTGTGTGATTCGATGCTCTGCCATGTGAAACTCCCTTGAAGATAGTGATCGAGAGGTTCTCAGTTATGGCGGCGGGCGGCTATCGGTCAAATGACCGAGGCGGCCTGAAAGCGCCGTCGCGTATAGTGGGGCCTTTCCGATGCCCCTCTCTTCGCTGACATCCATGACCCCTTCGGAAGCCAGCCGTCTTCCCTTGCTCGTGTTCGATTGCGTGAAGGCGCTCGCCTTCATCGGGGACCTGAGCATGGGACAGCCCACCGATCATTCGCCCCGCACGGCATGGCTGGCCGCGCGTCTCGCCGCTGCGGCCGGGCTGTCTCCGGCAGATCGCGATGCGGTTCGTGAAGCGGCCTTGTTGCGCTGGTCCGGCTGCACGGCGAACGCGGCGGGCTTCGCACAGGTCTTCGGTGACGACGTGGCGTTTCGCCAGGCCATGCTTGAAGAGCATCCGGACTGGGCAGAGCCGCTCGAAGCGCTCGGCGATGCGGGCGCCGCGCTCACGCCACTCGCCGTGATTCACTGCGAGGTCGCGGGCGAGGTGGCGCGCATGCTTGGATTGAGTTCATCCACTGAAACCGCTTTGCGCCATGTCTTTGAGACGTGGGATGGCCGTGGCTTGCCTGCGCATCTCGCGGGCGACGCCGTGCCCGCAGCGGTCTTTATCGTCGCGCTGGCCGGCGATCTCGAGATCTATAGCCGCGTGTTCGGCGTGGAAGGAGCACTGGCCCGACTGGCGCAACGTTCGAACATGCGCTATCCCGCCGATCTCGTGGCGCAGGCGACCCGGCATGCACGGCAATGGCTGAAGCAACTGCACGATCTGTCATCCGCCGAGGTCGATGCCGCGCTGCTGACGAAGCACATGCAGCAAGCCACGTCGCCGGCTTTGATCGCGGATGTCATCGATCTGAAACTCCCGTGGATGACCGGCTTCTCGCGCACGGTTGCCGCAACCGCCGCGGCAGCGTGTGCCCGCCTCACGTCGGATACGGAGATGCATGCGCGTGTGTATCACGCCGGATTGATTCATGGCATTGGCCGGGCGTCGGTGCCCAATGCCGTGTGGAATCAGCGGGAGCGCCTGACCGGGAGCGCCTGGGAGAAAGTGCGTCTGGTGCCGTACTGGACGTCGCGTGCGGGACGCCTGGCGGGCGCGATCGGCGAGGCAGCCGATCTCGCATCGTATGCCTATGAAAGGCTCGACGGCTCCGGCTACTTTCGCGGCGTGCGAGACCGGGCGATCAGCATGGAAGCACGCGTGCTGGCGGCGTCGGTCGCATGGGTTGCGCTGCGTTTGCCGCGTCCCTGGCGTCCCGCGCTGTCATCCGACGAGGCCGCGCGGCAACTGCTCGAAGACGTGGCCTGCGGCCGTCTGGATGGCGAGGCAGTCGACGCGCTGCTTGCCGACGCCGACAGCCCGGTCCGACGCCCGGTCAACGAAGCGCACACGCGCGTGCTGCTTTCGGTACGGGAGATCGAAGTCCTGCGATCCATCTCGCGCGGCGCGAGCAACAAGGAAGCCGCACGCGAGCTCACGCTGAGTCCGAGCACGGTGCGAACGCATATCGAGAATATCTTTCGCAAGCTCGACTGCTCGACCCGCGCGGCCGCGACGCTGAAGGCATCGGCAATGGGCTGGCTTTGAAGTTGATTCAGGCTCATAGCGTTTGCTTGAACAAGGCGAGCAGCGCGTGCCAGCCTCGCTCAGCCGCGTCTGCGTCATAGACGGGAAAGTCCGGAACCATCCAGCCGTGCAAGGCGTCATGGTAGGTCTCGGCGCGGTAGTGGACGCCTGCATGGATCAACGACTCTTCAAGACGTGCTGCCATTGATGGCGGGTAGCTGTCGTCGTTGTCGGCACTCGCGATGTACACCTGCGCGGACAGATGGGTCACGAGCAAGTGCGGGCTCGTTGGCGCGTCGGTGGCCAGATTGCCGCCGTGGAAGCTGGCGACCGCTGCGAAGCGCTCAGGGAACGTCGCCGCCGCGCCAATAGCGATGCCGCCACCCATGCAAAAGCCCACCGCGCCCAGCTTGCCGTGCGCAACGTCCTTGCGCGTGTCGAGATAGGCCAGGAAGTCGCGGGTATCGCTTGCGGCCTTGTCGACTCCCGTGGTCGCCATGAGCGGGCCGAGGATGGCCATCACATCGCCCTTGAAGACGTCTTTCGGTACCAGCGGTTCGTAGGGACCAAACCGATAGTAAAGGTCCGGCAGCAAGACGACATAGCCCGCGTCCGCGAGCTTCGTGGCCATGTCGAGCATGGCGGGCCGGATGCCGCCAGCATCGCCATAAAAGATCACGGCAGGCCAAGGTCCGACGCCGCCCGGCGACATGACATACGCGGGACACGCTGCGTCAGCGATTCGGATGGTGACTTCTTCGGTAGGCAAGCTTTTTCTCCCGCTATGAACATGCAATCACGACTCGTCAGGCACCGGGTACTTCCACGATGACTTGACCTCGCGCAGCGCGACGCTCGATTGTATCGACGCGATGCCCGCCTGTTTGCGTAACACACGCTCGATGAAGTCGCCGTATGCGTCCAGGTCGGGCGTCACTACCTGAAGAATGTAGTCCGCGTCTCCGGTGATCTTGTGGCACGACAACACTTCCGGTCGGCCACGCATGACGGCCTCGAAGTTATCGGCGGTCTTGTCGGAATGGATATTGATGCGGATGTGTACGAAGGCCAGCAAGTCCAGGCCAATGGCGCGTCGGTTGAGGTTGGCCTGATAGCCTGTGATCACCCCCTGGTCTTCGAGGTGTTTGCGTCGCCGCCAACACGGCGTGACGCTCAAGGAAAGCTTTTCGCCCAGCGCGGCATTGGAAAGCGTGCCGTCATTCTGAAGCAGCCGCAGCATGGACCGATCAACCGGATCCATGACGGGTCTTGAACGATTTGTGCTCATTCGGCCTGATCCTTGGGCAAACGTTCTAACAGTGTAGGCTTTCGCGCATCCGAAAGCAAAATCAGTGCGGCGATGCGGACTAGACTGTTCTCATGCTTACCATCTATAGCAGCGATCACAGCCTTCATCAGGGAGTGGAACTGAAGGACGGCGCGATCTCCGAGTCCTTCGAAAAACCGGTTCGCGCGGAAGCGATACTGCGTCAGGTCAAGGTAGCGGAGCTTGGCGAGGTTATCGCGCCGACGCGTTATGAGCGTCATCACTATGTCGGCGCGCATAGCGAAAGGTATGTCGAATTCCTCGCTCATGCGTGGGACGAGTGGACAGCCACCGGCCGCACCTGCCAAGCCTTGCCGCTGGTATGGCCCGTTCGTGGTCTGCCGAGTAGAGCCATGCCAGAATTCATCGACGGCAAGCTCGGCATGTTCTCGATGGATGCCGGATCGCCCATCAACGCAGGCACTTGGGACGCCGTTTCCGCCAGCGCGAATTCGGCGCTGACGGGCGCGGAAGCCTTGTCTGAAGGCACGAAAGCCGCGTTCGCACTGTGCAGACCGCCGGGACATCACGCCGGGCACGAGTACATGGGCGGGTACTGCTATCTGAACAATGCAGCAATTGCCGCGCAGCGCTGTGTCGAAAAGGGTGCGCGGCGCGTGGCCATCCTGGACATCGACTTCCATCACGGCAACGGCACGCAGGACATCTTCTACGAACGCAAGGACGTGTTCTTCGTCTCCATTCATGGCGATCCCGGCGTGTCATTCCCGTATTTCTCGGGCTATGCGGAGGAACGCGGCGCGGGCGAGGGCGTGGGAAGCAACCTCAATCTCCCCTTGCCGCGCGGCACGACATTCGATCTTTACGAACCCGCGTTGCTGCAAGCCGGCGCCGAGATTGCACGGCACGGCGCCGATGCATTGATCGTCTCGCTGGGCGTCGATACGTTCGAATGTGATTCGATCGGCCATTTCCGACTGAGCACGCCCGACTTCACGCGCATCGGCCAGAGGGTGGCGACGTTCGGCTTGCCGACGCTCTTTGTCATGGAAGGCGGCTATATGGTCGACGAGATCGGCGTCAATGCCGTGAACGTACTGCTGGGCTTTGAAGGGCGCGCGTGAAGGCGTTTGCTTCTTGCAACTGCATGGCAAAAGGTGAGCATATGAACCGGCTTGTGTATCTCTCTTCCGACTGCTTGTCGGACCTCGACGGCTTTCGTGTCGAAACCAGCCTGCAAGGCGTGCGCGCCGACATCGTTCTCGACAGGCCGCCGTTCAACGTCATGTCTCTCACACAACATGAGCAGATCCGTGCCGTCATCGAAGCGCTGGATCGGGATCCTGTGATTCAGATCATCGTGCTGCGGAGTTCGCGCGAACACTTCTCCAATGGCATGGATGCATTCGGTCTGAGCCATGCCGCCATGCAGCACGCATCGAGGCTGGTCTTCGCGGTGAGCGCGCCTTCGCGTTGCAGCAAGCCGGTGATTGCAGCAAACCGCGGTCATTGTTTTGGGAGCGCTTTCGAGTTGTCCCTGGCGTGTGATTTCCGCGTGGTCACGGAGTCCACGGTCTATGCGCTGCCTGTGCTCCACGACGGCCATCTTCCCGCGTACGAGAGCATGCGGCGGCTGCATCGGCTGATCGGGACGGGCAGGACCAAGGACCTGGTCATGCGATCGCGCTTCCTGGACGGCGTGAAGGCCTGCAACTGGGGCATCGCGAACGAGTTCACCGTGGACACTGAACTCGAAAACGTCACCGATGCGCTAGTGGAAGAGTTGCTTGCAGCGTCGCCGGCGAAGCCGCACGCGATCAAGCAGCTCCTGAACAGTATGGATGACGGGTTCACGGGCCTGGAGTACGGTGCGGGCGGCAACGCGCAGACGATCCTTGCCTGAGTAAAGACGACCGACCTGCATCACACGCCATACTGCTCTCGAAGTGTCGCCGCTGCGTCCGCAAGCGTTCGAAGCTTCGCCTCGGCAATTCGACTGCTGCTGACCGGCGCATCGGCGAAGGTCGCAAAGCCGCAATCCGGATTGAACAACACACGTTCGACGCCAAAGAGGTCGATTGCATGGCGTGCCGCGCGCAACACGTCGTCGAGCGGTTCGACATGCGCGTGTTTCTGATTGCACAATCCGACGCCGATACGAAGCCTGTCGGGCAAGCGTTTCAACAAGTCGATTGCGCCGGCGCGCGGCGTATGCAGCTCGAGAAACAGCGTGCCGACGTTCAGCGCGCCCAAGGTGCCGATGAGAGGCCCATAGTCGCCGGTCATTGCGTGACTTTCGTCCGCGCTCCAGTTTCCCCGGCACATGTGCATGGCGATGCGCTCCTGCGGAAAGCCTTCCGTGACCGCGTTGAGCAGGTCGCGCGCGAACGCGAGTTCTGTAAGCGGATCGCTCTTCGCCGACAACGCACCGCACATGAAACTGCGCTGGCTCGTCATGCCCGAGAAGGCGACTTCGGAGAGCACGGGTTCGTCGAACTGCACCAGCGCCGCGCCCTGCGCGAGCAGCGCGGCCAGTTCTTCCCGCAGGACCCGCACGATATCCATGGCCAGCTGTTCCCGACTCTCATAGGCGCGATCCGACACGCACTCCAGCCACATGGTTCGCGTCAACAGATAGGGCCCGGGCAACGCGATCTTGACCGGCTTCGCAGTCAGGCCCTGTACGCAGGCAAGCTCATGCACCGCGAGCGGCCGGCTGCGCTCGAGCGGTCCAAACACGGCCGGATGGCGCACTTCGGCGGCCGGCACGTCGAGTGCCCGCAGCTCCTGCTCGAAAGCCCGTGGATCGTCCACATACGGCAGCAGGTCGGTCAACGGAATCAGTTGGCAGTTATCCAGCAGGCCGCCGACGAAGCTCGCGTAACTATCGCGACGCTGTTCGCCGTCCGTGACGACATCGACGCCCGCGCGCAACTGGGCCGCGACCGCGAGCTCCACGGCGTCGTCGGCGCTGGAGTGGAAGTGCGCGTCGTCCAGCCGTCCCTCCATGTGTTCGTGGAGCGCGTGAAGCATCCATCGCGGCCGCGGCCAGCTGCCGATGCCCATCACCGAAAGCGGTCTGACGTGCGGCGCTGGCTGCGCCACGGGCACGCGTTGCATGGACTGCGGCGCCGGCTCCCGGAAAACAGGCAATGCGCCCTTGCTGACGAGAAAGTTTCTTTGCCTGCCGTCCCGCGTCATCGAGACGAGTTCATTGCCCGTCATGCGGCACCACGCCGGCAAGTCTCCTTCAACCGAGCTTTCGGTCGAACGGATTTCGAGCAACTGACCTTCGCGCAGCGGATCGATATGCTTTCGTATCAACAGCAACAGGCCGTTGCCGCAATCGAGATCACCGCCGTCGAAGCTGGCAGCGGGCGTGTGCCCGGGTTGTCTGGAGGGTGTCGTCATGCAGGATCCATGGCATCGCCGGGGGCGGTCATGCGTGCATAGAGTTGCGCAGCGTGCGCGTCATCGAATGCGTCGGCGGGAACGTCGATCGCCATACCGCCACGGGCCAGACCGATCACGCGATCGGCAAACGCACGCGCCAATGCAACCTGATGCAGGCTGCACAGAACGGCCACGCCTTCTTCGCGGCAGCAGCGCCGCAACAGCGTCAGCACCTCCATGCCGCTGCCCGGATCGAGACTCGAAACGGGTTCGTCGGCCGCGATCAAGCGCGGTTGCTGCGCCAGTGCGCGTGCGATGGCAACCCGTTGTTGCTGACCGCCCGAGAGCCCATCGACGCGACGTGTCGCGTAGCCGAGCAGATTCACGCGGTCGAGGCAGTCGAGTGCGAGCAGCCGGTCCGCACGCTCGAAGCGCCGCGTGATGCCGCGCCACGCGCTCACATGGCCCAGCCGGCCCGCGAGCACGTTGTCGAGCGCGCTCAGCCGCGGGACGAGATGCAGATGTTGAAAGATGACCGCGACCTGCCTGCGCGTGCGATGACGCAGCCCATCCACTGGCGCGCCCGCCACTTCGATGATCCCGGTATCGGCTTGATCGAGGCCCGCTATGCAACGTAACAGCGTGGTCTTTCCCGCGCCGCTCGCACCGAGAAGCGCGGCAAACTGGCCCGTTTCGAGCGCGAGATTCACATCGTGCAGCACATCGACGCCTTGCAAGCGCTTGCTGACACGCACGATCCGCAAGACCGGTTCGGCATCGGCGCGTTGCGACGAAAGGGAAACATTCATATTAGTTTCCTCCGCAACCAACCGGAGATCTGATCGAGCGTCGTGACCACGACAAGGATGGCCGCGATGATCGTGAACAGGCGGTTGAAGTCGAGCAGGTCGAGACTGTTCTTCAACTCCTGTCCGATGCCGCCCGCGCCCACCACGCCGAGCACGGTCGAGGCGCGAACGTACCACTCCCCCCAGAGCTTGGTTGTGGAAGCGATGCTGGGCAGGTCGTCGTGAAGCACCGCATACGCGATGCTCGTGAAGTGGCCCGCGCCGGTGGTGCGCACGGCGGCATAGGCGGAGAGATCGGTGTTCTCCAGGTGATCGGCGAACAGCTTGGCCGCGCTGCCCCAGGTATGAAGCGCGATGCCGAGCACGCCGGCGAACGGACCGAGTCCGACTGCCGCGACGAACAGCAGCGCGAATACGAACGAATCGATACCGCGCAACATGTTCAGGAACCAGCGCACCGGATAATAAAGCGCGGGCAACGGCGTCAGGTTACGGCTGGCGAATAGCGCCGCCGGTAACGCGAGCAGGGCGGCGAAGGTGGTGCCCACCGCGGCCATGGCGAGCGTCTCCGCAATGCGGCGCACGATCAGCGGCAAGTCGTCGATACGCGGCGGCCATGCCTGAACCAGCCAGCCCGCCAGCTTCGGCAGCCCGGCCACGAGGCGCGCCGGATCGACGTGAGAGAGGCTGAAGCACACCGCATAGAACGCCACGACTGCAAGCAGCGTGGCAACGAAGCGCGCCTGCGCTATCGCACCCCTTTCGGCAGGCGTTGCCGCGTCAACGCTTCGCGCGAATCTTGCCGACCGCGATACCCGCGTTTTCGATGACTGAATAGGACGCATGCGTCGCCGTCACGAAGCCCGTATAGCGCGGCGGCAACAAGCTCGCGGCCTGTTGCGGCGTAAGCGCGGTGAGGATGTGCTGGATCTGCGCGACCAGATCGGCGGAGGCGCCGTGCGGGACCACGATTGCGTCGTTCGGCAATGGGTCCGAGGTCCAGACGATCTTCGTCCCTTCGGGCTTGATCTTGTGACTCGCGATCATGGCATTGCGATTGCGGTCGAAGTCGGTCGCCAGATCGACTTGAGCGGACTGCACGGCGACTTCGTTGGCCGCATGCGTCGCGCCTTCCGTGTATTGCCAGAAGGTCTTCGGGTCGATCTTCCAGACTTCCTTCGCGTACCAGGTGGGAATCAGCCAGCCGGAGGTGGAGCCAACGTCGGCGAAGGAAATCGACTTGCCCTTTGTATCGTCCGGGAAGCGCTTCACCTCGATCTCCGGACCGCCGACGATGATGCCGCGATAAAACGGCTGGTCGTCGTACTTGACGGTCGCGAGCGCCTGGCATTGGGTCGCGTTGTTCGCGATCACGTAGCCCCATGGCCCCATCCAGGCCAGGTCGAGCTGGCCTGCGCCCATGGCGACGGCCATACCCGCCCAGTCGGTGGTGGCCGACAGTTCGTAGTCGGCATTGAGTTGCCCGGCGAGCCATGCGAAGAACGGGCCGAAGCTCTTCTTCGTGTCGTCGGCGCTGGGAAGCAAGGGGCCGACGCCGAAACGCAAGGTCTTGCGGGTCTGGGCACGGGCGAGCGGGGCGAGCGCCCACGAGGAGGCGAGGCCGGCGGCGCCAGCCACGAACATTCTGCGTGTGGTCATGTGAGCCCCTAGTAGCTGAGACTGGGGCAGCCGTCACCCATGAATTCGACGAGCATTGCACCGCCCACGATGCGGGCGCCGGCAATGAGCTTGTCATCGTCGAGCGAGCGCTTCTTGAAGCACGGCGAGCAGACATAAAGCGCGCCGCCCGCATCGACGAAACTTGTGATGAGTTCCTTGAGCGGCGCAAAGCCCGGCTCGTGGATGTCGTCCGCATAACCGGACTGAGACAGGCGTGTTCCTTCGATATTCAGGAACACGATGACTTCTTTCTCGCTGGCAAGCGCCGCGTTGGCGACCACGAAGGCGACCGTGGCACGGTCGGCGTCGTCTTGGGCTCGAGTCAGACTGACCACGAATTTTCCAGACACGATATTCTCCCGGTTCTCCAGTTATGCAACGAGCGTGTGACGAGACGAGCGGCGACGCCCTTAGTCACGAATGACATCAGGCTTTGGCTCGAATGTAGAAAAGCGCTCGCTTTGCATCAGCAAGCAGCAGCCGATGTCCGGTGATACGGCAATAAGCCGGAATATCCTCGATCGCGCCCAGATCTCGCGCAGTCACTCTGAAGATCTGGCCGGGCGCCTTGCGCAGCTTCACGCGAAGCTTGAGCAGCAGTTCGCCGCAGCCCATGTCGCCTGCGTCCCACGCTGTATCGAACGTGGGTTCTGACAAAGCTGCGTGCGAATCATGCAAGGCGATGCTCTCTCCGATCGGATGGACAAGCGGCGAGATGCAACATAGCACGGGCTTGTGAGGGAATGCAGCGACCCTGCACGGGGCGGGTCAGCGGCTGCCTCTCCCGTTCAAGAACGGGTTGCGAGCGCTGCGCTCACGCATTGGGGATACTGTCGGCTTGCGGCGAGGGCTCGCCGACATTGCTGCGCGCCTGCGTCTGAAGATAAGCCAGCCCGCCGCCCGCCGACACGATGTCCATCACGAAAGGCGGCAAGGTCGGCACGCGATGCACGACGCCGCTCGCCGTCTGCCGGATAACTCCGTTTCGATAGTCGATCTCGAGCGTCTCGCCATCCGCGATGGCATCGTACTCAGCCGCTGAGATTTCGAGGAAGGGCACGCCCATGTAGACCGAGATGCGGTATGGCGCACGGGTCAGCTGCATAGCCAGCAATCCCAGCCCAATCTCCTTCATCGCAAGAAACGGATGGCTATGCTGACTGCCGTGAGCGAAGCGCTTCCCGGCCATCAGCATGTCGCCCGGCCGGGCTTCATCGGCGATCTCGGGACGCACCTCATGCAGCAGGTGCTTGCGCAGCTCACGCGGGTCGTAGTTGAAGACATGATTCGCGGAGATCAGCGCGTCGCTCGACACGTCGTCGGGCAGTTTCCAGACTCGGCCTTTTGCCATGAGCGGCGTGTTCATACGACGGTCTCCTGCAGAAAATCTCTCGGATCGGCCACCCGGCCCGCAAGCGCCGAAGCGGCGACCGTCAGCGCACTTGCCAGATAAATGTGCGCATCCGGGCTGCCCATGCGGCCAGGGTCGTTGCGCGTGCTGGTGCTGATGCGCACCTCGCCCGCCGCAAGCTGTGCAAGGCCACCGAAGCAGGGTCCGCACGTCGATGGCGCGATCTGCGCGCCGGCTGACATCAGCACGCCCAGCACGCCTTCGGCCATCGCCTGTTCATGCACCCGCCGCGTGGCGGGAATGACCAGCAGCTTCACGTTGTCATGAACTTTTCGCCCCTTCAATAGCCCGGCCGCCGCGCGCAGTTCAGCAAGACTTCCGGATGCACATGAGCCGATATACGCATGCTGAATCTCGATACCGCCCAGTTCCGCCGCCGTGCGCACGTGCGTGGGCGAGGGCGGAATGCTGACGAGCGGCTCAAGCGTGCCCGCATCGATGTCGATCGTGCGCAGGCAGGGCGGGTCATCATCGCCGCGAAGGAGCGACGGCTCCGGCACGCCCGCTTCGCGCAGATAATCGAGCGTGCGCGCATCGGCCGGCACGAGGCCCGCATCGGCGCCCATATCGACGCTCAGACCGGAGATTGTGCAGCGCTCCGGCACGGAAAGCCGTTCGATAGCGGTCCCGCTGTATTCGATGACGCTTTCGTTCGCCTCGTCCGCGTCGATGAGCCGCATCGCATGCAGCACGACATCACGCGCCGTGACGCCCGCAGGCAGCACGCCATGCACGCGCACGCGGATCGTCCGGGGCACCTTGAGCCAGATGCGGCCGGTCGCCATGATCATGGTCACTTCGATGCCGAAGGGCATCGCCAGCGCGCCGACGCCGCCGAGTCCCGGCGTATGCGTATCGGCGCCCGCGACGAACATGCCGGGCGCCACCAGCCCGCGTTCGATAGTCAGCGGATGCGTAATGCCTTCGCTGTCGAAGAGATGGCCGACCTGCATCTTCACGGCGAGTTGTCGCGTGAGTCGGTTGCGATCGGCGGCGGCCACGCTATGCGCCGGCGTCTCGTGGTCGATGGCAACGACGAGGCGCTCGGGATGAGCAAGCGTGTCGATGCCGATATCCGCGAGCCGCTTCACATACGCGGGATACGACACCTCGGGCATCGTCGTCAGATCGGGCGTTGCCCAGATCACTTCGCCCGGTTCGACGTGCGCGCGCCCGCTTGCACGCGCCAGGATTTTTTGGACCAGCGTCGCGGCCATGGATCACGCTCCCTTCACGACCTGGCGCTCGAACGCCGCATAGTGCGACGCGCCGAGCATCTCGGTGATCTGCGCGAGCGGGGCCATGTCCGGCACCATCGCGGCCGTGCTGCCTTCCTCCCTCAGGCGTTCCAGCAGCGCGCGCTGCCAGCCGACGATGCCCTGAATCAGCGTGATCGGATAGAGCGACATGCCCAGTCCGGTCTGCGCCAGTTCGCGCTGCGGATGCAACGGCCGGATCGTTTCCGCGACCGTGTGAATGACCGGGACGTTCACCGCCTCGGCCACCGCACGGCACTCATCCAGCGACGACAGTGACGGAACCATCACCGCATCGACGCCGAGTTCGGCCATGGCCTTCAGGCGGCGGATCGCCTCGCCGACGCCGTGCAGCGCCACCGCGTCGGTGCGTCCGATGACGAGGAAGTCCGGCGAGCGCCGCGCGAGCAAGGCGGCGCGCAGCCGGCCGGCCATCTCGGCATCGTCGACGAGCGCCTTGCCCGACATCGCGCCGCAACGCTTCGGCGACATCTGGTCTTCGAGGTGCATCGCCGCCACGCCCGCGCGTTCGAGTGCGCGCACGGTTTCTGCGATGTTGGACACATCGCCGTAACCGGTGTCCGCATCGGCGATCACCGGCAGGTCGACCGCCGCGACGATCTGCGCCGCCTGCGCGATCATCTCCGATCCGCTGATGAGGCCGATGTCCGGCTTGCCGCGGCTCGCCGCCACGCAATAGCCCGAGATGTACACGGCCTCGAAGCCCGCGGCCTCGATGAGCATCGCGCCGAGGGCGTCGTGCGTGCCCGGCACCGCCACCGCCTCGCGTCTCGCGAGCATGGCGCGCACGCGCGCCCCCTTGCTTGCATCCTGCGACAAAGAAGAACTCATATGACTGGCCTCACGACTTGGGCAGCGTCGCCACGGCCTGTTTGACCGCTTGCGAGTCGAACTGGTTGGCGGCGGGAATGAACTGGTTGGTGTACACGTCCTTCGGATCGAGCGGCCCGGCGAGCTGCTTGTTGGCCTTCAGGAAATCCACCATCGCGGTGGCCGATGCGGAAGGGGTTTCGCCCATCTTTTCGCCCGCGTCCGTTTTCAGGTAGTTCATGCGCATGTTGACGAGCGCCAGCGCCTGTTTCATCGCGGCCGCGTCCGAAAGACCCGTAGGCTTGCTGGCGGGAAACTCTTCCCAGTGCGCACGAATGGCGCCTTGCGGATCGGTCATCGTGATCTGCGTGCCCTGCACGACGCAGCGCAGCAGTTTTTCGATCACGTCAGGATGAGACTTGGTGTAGTCATCACGCACGAAATAGGCGCTGCCGAACGTGAGCTTCTCGGCGGAAGGCGACTTGAACACGCGCAGCTTGAGGCCCATGTCCTCCGCGAGCGCGATCTGCGAGTCCCAGGTTCCCCAGATATCGACCTTGCCGCTGCGCAGCGCCGTAATGGCCTGTGCGCCGGTGCCGGTCTCGACGAAGGTCACGTCCTTGTCGGGATCGAGTCCCGCCTCGGCGATCTGTCCTTTGATGATGTTGACGAGCACCGCGCCATAGGAAATCACGCCGATCGTCTTGCCCTTGAAGTCCTTGATGCTCTTGATCGGACTCGAATCCAGCACCACTGGAAACTGGAAGTTGTGGCGGATGTTCAGATAGACCGCCTTGATCGGCGCGCCCTTGGACCGCGCAACGATCGCCGCGCCAGGCGCCATGTTGACGAACTGCGCCTGACCCGAGAGCACCGCCTGCATGCCGGCGGTCGAGTTGATCGGCTGGATGGTCACATCGAGACCTTGCTTCTGCCAGCACTTGGTGTAAAGCGGGATGGACGTGTTGTTGGCCTGCGATGCATCGATGACCGTGGTGCCCACCGCCATCGTGATCTTCTGCATGTCCTGCGCGTTCGAGATGCCCGGCGCCGCAACGAGCGGGAGTGAAGCGGCGAGGGCGCACAGCGTCAGGTTGGCGCGGGTTGAACGGGTCATGATGCGTGTCTCCTTGCTTTTTATGAATGGGGCCGTGGTGTCTTTTATCGGCCTTTGAATTGCGGCGTTCTGCGCTCACGAAATGCGCTGCGGCCTTCGACGAAATCCTCGGTGGAAAAGAGCAGGGTCTGGCCTTCGAGCTCGAGCGCGAGTGCGGCGTCCAGAGACTCGACAGGCTTGGCGAGCGCGGCCTTCGTCAGCGCCACGGCGACGGGTGCGGCGCCGCTGAACGACTCGGCGAGCGCGAGGGCGTCGGCGAGCAGCGCAGCGGGTTCGGCAAGTTGATCGACGAGGCCGAGCGTGGCCGCTTCCTGGGCATCGAGCACGCGGCTCGCGAACAGCACGCGCCGGGTTTGCGCCATGCCGATGCGGCGCGGCAGCGTCCACAGCAAACCGAAGTCCGCCATCAGGCCGAGCTTGCCGAACACGGCGCCGAACTTCGCTGCATGGCTTGCGATAACGAAATCGCACGCCGCCGCGATCGACAGTCCCGCGCCGTGCGCCGCGCCGTTGACGGCGGCGATGACCGGCTTGTCGCCGGCTGCGATCAGCCGGATCAACTGCTGGCCGCGCCGCATGCGCGCACGCACGTTGAGGGGATCGTGATTGCGCAGGCCGTCGAGATCGCCGCCCGCACAGAAGCTGGTACCGTTGCCGGTGACGACGATCGCGCGGCACGCTTCGTCCTGCTGCGCGGCTTCGAGCGCCGCGATCAGTCCTTCACGCAGTTCGGCCACGAGCGCATTGCGCTTGTCCGGCAGGTTCAGCCGGATCAGCAGGACGGCGCCATGCCGTTCGCAGCGCACGGGCGCGCTTGCGTCGCTTGCGTCGTTTGCGTGGGTGGCAATTGCGTCGCTCATGCCAATGTCTCCTCGTGCACGGGGCGAAGGTCGAGCGGCGCGCCGAGAAACGCGCCGCCATCGATGCGCAGCAGTTGTCCGGTGATGAGCGCTGCCGCGTCGCTCAGCAGGAACGCGACGAGTTCGGCAATCTCGCCGACGCTCGCGTTGCGGCCAAGCGGCGTTGCCGCGCCGAGCGCTTGGGTTGCATCGGCGCTATAGGACGCTACGAAGGCATCTGTTTCCACCGCCGCCGGGGCAACGCTGTTCACGCGAATGCCGCGTCCACCCCATTCCAGCGCGAGCGCGCGCGTCAGTCCGGCCACGCCGCTGCGCGCCGCTACCGCATGCGCCAGCCCGAGACCACCGCGCTCGGCGGGACAGATCGACAGATTGACGATCGCGCCGCCGCGCGGCATCGCGTCGTGCGCGGCGCGCGACGCGGCAAACACCGCGTTGAGGTTGAGATCGACGACCGCCGCGAAGCCCTTGGGCGAGATCTGCTCGGCGCGCGCGGCAAACTGGCCGCCCGCGTTGTTGACGAGGCCGTCCAGGCCGTCTTCGCCCGCGAAGGCATGCAGCGCTGCACGCAGGGCCTCGGCGTCGCGCACGTCGCAGACGTCGTAAAGGAACGCACCGTCCGCGTCGGCGATCATGCGGCTGGTCTCGGCAAGGCTTTCAGCATGCCGGCCACAACCGCCGACCGTGGCGCCCAGCGCCGCGGCGCGGCACGCAATGGCGCGTCCGATGCCCGAGCCCGCTCCGGTCACATAGATGCGTTTGCCGCGCAGTGCGGACGTGGCGAGGACCGGTGCGGACGCATTCACGTGTCGAGCCCTTCGCGGACCACGCGCTTCGATTTGTGCGTGCTGCGCGGCAAGCTTCCGGCCGGCACGATATCGACGGTTGCGCGGACTTGCAGCTTCTCGCGGATCTCATGCGCGAGCCGTTCTGCCACGCCCGCGCCGAGTGCCGCGCCTTCCAGTTCGACGCGCAAGCGGAAGCCGGTCAGGAAGCCGGTGCGGGCATCGCATACGGACGGATCGAGCACGATTTGATACTCGCTGCTGAGTCCCTCGACACCCCGCACGATCTGCTCGACCGATGAGGGAAACACGTTCACGCCGCGGATGACCAGCATGTCGTCGGCACGGCCGCGCACGCCGCCCGGCAGGCGCGCGTGCGTGCGTCCACATGCGCAGCGGCTGCTGTCGCGCACGACGACATCGCCGGTCCACCAGCGCACGAGCGGACCCGCCTGCTTGTCCAGGTGCGTGAGGACGAGCACGCCCGGTGTGCCGTCGGCAACAGGACGGCCTTCGTCATCGACGATCTCCGCATACGCAAAGTCTTCTGCCAGATGCGGGCCGTTCTGCGCGTGGCAGTCCTGGCCGATGGTCTGGAATTCGAGGCTGCCGTAGGCGTCGAAACATTTCGCGTTCCATTCGGCTTCGAGACGCTCGCGCGTGGCCGGTACGCTCGCGCCGGTTTCGCCGCCGAGCATGATGTGCCGTACCGGAGACTCGCGCGCATCGAGGCCCATCGAGCGCGCGGTGTGCGCCAGATGGGCCGCGAACGACGGTGTGGCGGTAATCACGCTGACGCCGTATTCGAAGATCGAGCGGATCTGCCTTTCGGAGTCGGCGCTGCCGCCGGGAATGCAGGTCGCGCCGAGCTTCTGGTAGCCGGCCGTCGCGCCCAGGCCGCCGACGAACCAGGCATAGCCGAACAGGCACTGATACACGTCGCCGGGCCGCACGCCTTGTGCATAGGCGTAGCGTGCGTAGAGTCCGGCCCAGCGATCCAGGTCGGCCTCGCTCCAGTATTGCGGCGCGGGCGCGCCGCTGGTGCCCGAGGAAAAGTGGATGCGCCGCACGTCAGCGGGCGCCGCAGCCTGGAACTCGCCGTAAGGCGGCACGCGGCCGATCGAATCGACATAGTCGCGCTTGCGCGTAAACGGCAGCGCGCGCAGGTCGTCGAGGCTCGTCAATTGCGCGGCGCGAAAGCCGTGTTCCGCGAACAGGCGACGGTAATACACACTGTGCTCGCCGACGTATTCGAGCTGCTCGCGCAGGCGCCCAAGCTGATAGGCGCTGATTTCTTCACGCGTCCAGGTCTCGCAAGCGTCGCGTGGCGCATCCGTCGGCGTGAGCGTGTCAGCCTGCATACGTCGCTCCCAGTCCGCGCACGCAGAACGCGGCCACGCTGTCGGCGGTGGCATTGCGTTCCGCGACGGTTTCGGTGCGACGCGGGCGATACCAGATCGTCGTCCAGTTGAGCGCGCCGAGCAGCGCCTTCACCACGACGTGCGTGTCCTGCTGCGGCAACGACCCCGCCGCCATCGCCTCTTCGATCGCTCCGACGAACAACGCCTGGTACCGGTCGCGCATGGCCAGGAACTCCTTGAGCACCTTGCGCTGCGCCGGCGTGGTCTGGCCGTGCAGATGCATGTCGAGTCCCTGCACGACTACGCACTGGAATTCGATGTTGCTCATGATGATCAGCACGTGCGCGCGGGACATCGCGGCGATGCGGGCGATGGGATCGACGACGCCTTCCGCCGCCGTGGCAACCGCGTTCGTGACCATCTGCATGGCTGCGCCGTGCACCTGGAAGAACAGATCGGCCTTGCTCTTGAAGTGGTGATAAATGCGGCCCTTGGTGCAGCCGAGCACCTCGGCGACATCGTCGATGCTGGTGGCGGCGTAGCCCTTGAGCATGAACGCGCTCGCTGCCGCGTGCAGGATCTGGGCGACGCTGCTGCTGTCGTCGTCGGTGGACTTCGATGCTTTCGGCTGGGCCGCGCGGCTGCGCGCCGGGCGGGATTCGACTTCGACCGTCATGCGGATTCTCCTGTTGCCTGGGCCCGGATCGCGCGCGCGATGAGCAGGCGCTGGATCTCAGAAGTGCCCTCGTAGATTTCAGTGACACGCTGGTCGCGGTACAGACGTTCCACTGGATTCGGCTTCACGTAACCCGCGCCGCCGAAGATCTGCAGCGCGGCATCGATCACGTCGTGACTCGTTTCGCTCGCGATCAGCTTGGCCTGGGCGGCTAGCACGGAAACGTCGCGGCCGTTGTCATGGGCGCGCGCCGCTTCGTAGGTGAGGGCGCGGGCTGCGGACAGGCGGGCCGCGAGATCGGCGAGATTGAAACCGAGCGCCTGATGATCGATCAGCAACTGACCGAACGTGCGCCGCTTCGCAGCATACTCCACGGCCAGGCGGAACGCGGCGAGCGCCATGCCGCAGGCCTGCGCGGCCACGCCGATGCGTCCCACGTCGAGCGAACCGAACGCCATGCGCAGGCCTTCGCCCGGCGGCGCGAGCATGCGCGCCTGCGCGACCCAGGTATCGAGTTCGATCGTCGCGGTGCGGGTGCCGCGCATGCCCATCTTGTCTTCGAGCTGGCTGTCGTCGACGCCGGGCGCCTTCGCATCGACGAGAAACGCGGCAATGCCGTGCTTGCCCGCGCCCGCCTCGGTCTGCGCGAACACGACGTACCAGTGCGCCGCGCCGCCGCCGCCGATCCAGCACTTCTCGCCGCGAATGCGCCAGCCGCCGTCTTCGGGCGTCGCGAGGGTTTGCATCGACGCGGGATCGGAGCCTGCGTGGCGTTCGCTCAACGCAAAAGAGATGGCCTCGCCGCGCTCGATGAGGCCGCGCAGCAGTTCGCTCTTGAGCGCCTCGTCGCGCATCAGCAGAAGGGGCGCCGCGCCAAGCTGGATAGTGGCGACGATGCCGCTCGTCGAAGCACAGGTCTGCGCGATCTCTTCGACCACCACGCAATACGCGACCAGGCTCGCGCCGCCGCCGCCATGGCGCGCGGGCAGCACCATGCTGGCGATGCCGCTGTCGCGCAGGCGCTGCACGGTCTCGAGCGGATAGCGCTGACTCGCGTCGATCTCGGCTGCAAGCGGTGCGAAGTACGTGGCGGACAGTTGCGCGGCAAGATCGCGCCAGCGCGTCTCCGCAGCGTTCAACTGCGGCTGCCACACGACTTCACGCGTCGGACGGAGGTCGCGCGTGGCGCCGTTTGCGGGCCCTTGCTGCGCCCTCTCTTCACTCTCTGCTGCGATGGCTGCGCGTTCGGAAATATTCATTCGCCAGGACCCTGCCAGGTTCGAAACGGTTGACCCAAAAAAATACTGTGTAGTATGCTCGGTCAACGCATCATACTAACGAGTATGTTTTAGGTCAACAGCGCGCAGGGCAGGGAAAGCCCGCCCCGGAAGCTGCAAACCGATCAACAGGAGACACGCGATGCACATACAGGAAACGGCTGCACAGCCGCTCAGGGTGTTCTGGGCGCCGGGTTGTTCGAGCTGTCTGCGTACCAAGGAGTTTTTGACGCGTCATGGCATCGCGTTCGAATCGGTGAACGTGGCGGCGCAGGCGGGCGCCATGGAGGAGTTGCGCAGTCTCGGCGCCCGCAGTGTGCCGGTGCTCGCCATCGGGACGCGCTATGTGTATTGCCAGTCGCTTGCGGACATCAAGACTTTCCTCGAACTCGATATCCCCGACGACACGCGGCTGACGCCGGCCGTGCTGGTCGAGCGGGTCAACCTCACCATCATGAAGGCGCTGGGCTTCGTGAGGCAGTTGCCGGACGACGTGCTCGACGGTCCGTTCCGCAACAGCTGGGCGCCGCCGCGCGGATTGGCTCATCACGTGTTCCGGGTGGTCGAGGCGTATCTCGAAGCGGTCGAGGAACAGCGTGAACTCACGTATGAAATGACAATGCGCGGCACGCATGAAGTGGTGCCGGGCCAGGACGTACTGACCTATGGGGAAGCGGTGCTCGCGCGCTTCAACCGCTGGTGGCAGAGGCATCGCGACGACGACTTCTCTGTCATGCAGCCCACCTACTGGGGCGAGCAATCCTTGCACGAAGTGCTCGAGCGCACGACGTGGCATGCGATGCAGCATGCGCGGCAACTGACGGTCGTGATCGAGGCGCAAGGCCATGCGGTCCGCGACCCTTTCATGCCCGCCGATCTGGCCGGTTTGCCGCTGCCCGAAAAGGCGTGGGACGACGACAAATAATGCTTTCAACAACGGAGACGACGTGAACCTGATCGACAAGGTAGTGGCGGTAACGGGGGCGGGACGCGGGATTGGCCGGGAGATTGCGCTGCTGTGCGCGCGCGAGGGCGCGGCGGTGGTCGTGAACGACTATGGCGGTGCGGACGGTAACGAGCCGAATCCCGGTGCGGAGGTGGTCGAGGAGATCGTGAAGGCCGGCGGGCGCGCGGTATTGAACGCGGCCAGTATCGCCGACGAGCAGGGCGCGACGTCCATCGTCGAGGATGCGGTGCAGCACTTCGGCCGTATCGACGCCGTGGTCAACAATGCCGGCATTCTGCGTGACCGCATGTTCCACAAGATGAGCCATGTCGAGTGGCGCGACGTCGTCGATGTGCATCTGAACGGCTATTTCTATGTATCGAAAGCGGCGGCCGTTCATTTCAAGGAGCAGGGCAGCGGCGCGTTCGTTCATTTCACGTCGACGTCAGGGCTGGTCGGCAATCTGGGCCAGGCGAACTATGCGGCGGCGAAGATGGGTATCGTCGGCCTCTCGACGTCGATCGCTTTGGACATGCAGCGCTACAACGTGCGTTCCAACTGCATCGCGCCGTTCGCGTGGAGCCGCATGACGGCATCGATTCCGGCGGAAACCGAAGCGGACAAGGCGCGTGTGGAGCGGCTCAAGACCATGTCCGCCGACAAGGTGGCGCCGCTCGCCGCGTTCCTGTGCTCCGACCTTTCGAAAGACGTCACGGGTCAGGTGTTCTGCGCGCGCAAGAACGAGATCTTCCTGTTTTCCCTGCCGCGCCCGGTGCGTTCGATGCAACGCGCCGAGGGCTGGAGTGTCGATACGCTCGCCTCGGATCTGCTGCCCGCTTTCCGCCCGACCTTGCAGCCCTTGCAGCGCTCGTCGGATGTGTTCGCGTGGGATCCGGCATGAATGCCGCGTTCGAACCCGCGCGCATCGTGGCAGCGCCGCCGCGCGAGACCGTCGCGACGCATGATGTGCGCGACGTGATGCTGTATGCGCTGGGCATCGGTGTCGGCAGCGATGCGGCGACCTCGGCGGCTACCTTGCGATACGTCTACGAAGACCGCCTCCAGGTCTGTCCGACGATGGCAGTGGTGCTCGCCTGGCCCGGCTTCTGGTTGAAGGAACCGCAATACGGCGTGAACTGGCGCAAGGTGCTGCATGCGGAGCAGTCGCTGGAAGTGTTCGCGCCCTTGCCTTGCGAAGGCAGCATCAGGAGCGTGCTGAGGGTCGAGCGCATCGTCGACAAGGGCGCCGACAAGGGTGCGCTGCTGTACTCGCGGCGCGACCTGTATGCGAGCGAGAGCGGCGCGTTGCTGGCGACCGAGCGTCGCGCCACCTTTCTGCGTGGCGACGGCGGACGCGGCTCGGCAGGCCCGCACGACGATGCCGCGCCGGTGCCACATGCACTGCCGGAACGCGCGCCGGACAGGTCGGTCGCGCTTGCCACCCGGGACGATCAGGCGCTGCTGTACCGGCTGAGCGGCGACCGCAATCCGTTGCATATCGATCCGCATATCGCCGAGTCGGCCGGTTTCGCGCGGCCGATCCTGCACGGCCTGTGCACTTATGGCGTGGCGGCACGCGCGTTGACGGACGCCCTGTGCGACGGCGACGCCGCGCGCTTCTCGCGCATGGACTGCCGCTTCTCGACGCCGGTCTATCCAGGCGAGACGATCGTCACCGACATCTGGATCACCGGCGCGGGCGAGGCATCGTTCGTCGCGCGCGTCGCGGAACGCGATGCAGTCGTCCTCGGCAATGGCCGCTTTCAATGGCATTGAAGCCTTCAACCTGACGGATACAGCAATGATTGGAATCTTGGCTTGCGGCGCGTATGTTCCGCGTCTGCGCCTGCAGCGCGCGTCGGTGAGCGCGGCGCATGCGTGGTTCGCGCCGGCATTGAAGGCGCATGGCAAAGGCGAGCGGGCGATGGCGAACTGGGACGAAGACGCGCTCACGCTCGCGGTGGAAGCCGCGCGCGACGCGGCACCCGAAGCTGCGCGCCGGGGAATCGGCACGCTGATGCTCGCCTCGACGAGTCTGCCGTTCGCGGACCGGCAGAACGCCGGCATCGTGAAGGAAGCACTTAATCTCGCCGACGACGTCTTCACCCAGGACATCACCGGCAGCCAGAAGGCAGGCACGGGCGCACTGATCCAGGCTTTGCGCGGAGCAGCCTCGGCCGATGCTGCGCACACGCTCTGCATCGCGTCCGAGCGCGCGGCCGCGAAGCCTGCCTCGGAGGCGGAACTGATCAACGGCGATGCCGCCGCCGCGTTCGTGCTGGGCCGTGGCGAACCGATCGCGCGCTTCATCGGCAGCCATTCGCTGTCGATCGATTTCGTCGATCATTTTCGCGGCAGCGACGCCAGCTTCGACTACGGCTGGGAAGCGCGCTGGGTTCGCGATGAAGGCTATGGCCGCATTGCCGGCGATGCGCTGACGCAGGCGCTCGCAAAGTTCGGCCTGGCCGGCGAGGACGTGCACCGCCTGATCGTGCCGATTCCGGCGCGTGGCGTCGCCGAATCGCTGGCCCGGACCTGCGGCGTGCCGGCGAGCGCCATCGTGGACACGCTTGGGCCCACGCTGGGCCATGCCGGCTGCGCCCAGCCGCTCGTGCTGCTGGCGCATGCGCTCGAACGCGCGCAGCCGGGCGAGCGGATCGTGCTGCTCGGCTTCGGCCAGGGCGCGGACGTGCTGATCTTCGAGACCACGCCCGCCATCGCCACCCAGGCGAACGCGACGAAGCGCGGCGTGTCGGGCTGGCTCGCGCGCGGCAAGCCCGAAGCGAACTACCTCAAGTATCTGTTCTTCACGGGCGGCATCGGCCTGGACACGGGCATGCGGGCCGAGTTCGAGCAGAAGCAGCCGCTCACGGCGCTGTATCGCAACCGGTCGGCGGTACTCGGTCTGGTCGGCGGGCGCGATCCGGAAACCGGCGCGGTGCAATTCCCGCCGACCGGCATCGCGGTGGGATCGCACGATGCGCGCAGCGCGACGCTCGAACCTTATCCGCTCGCCGAACGCACCGCGCGCGTGCTGACCTTCACGGCGGACCGGCTGGCCTTCACGCCGGATCCGCCGGGCTGTTACGGCATGGTCGAGTTCGACGGCGGCGGCCGCATGCTGGCGGAGTTCACGGACGCCGATGCGGATCAGATCGAAGTCGGCCGGGCCATGCGCATGAGCTTTCGAATCAAGTCCGTCGATGAGCGGCGCGGCTTCGTCAAATATTTCTGGAAGGCGATGCCCGCCTGACAAGGAGCGAATCAACATGCCCAAAGGCATTCGGGACAAGGTAGCGATACTCGGCATGGGCTGCGCGCGCTTCGGCGAGCGCTGGAACGACGATGCCGACGATCTCATGGTCGAAGCCTACACGGAGGCGCTCGCCGATGCGGGCGTCGAGACCGCCCAGATCGACGCGGCGTGGCTGTCGGTGGGTTTCGACGCGATGAACATCGGGCCGTCGGGCATTCCGCTCGCCATGGCGCTGCGGCTGCACGACATTGCGGTCACGAAAGTGGAGAACTACTGCGCGTCGGGTACCGAGGCCTTTCGCGGCGCGGTCTATGCAGTGGCTTCGGGCGCGGCGGACATCGCGCTCGCGCTCGGCGTCGAGAAGCTCAAGGACACTGGCTATGGCGGCCTGCCGGTGCGCACGCGCGGCACCACGTTCGACATGATCGGCGTGGTGGGATCGGCGCCCGGCAACTTTGCCCAGCTTGCCGGTGCGTATCGCGCGCGGCATGGCGTCTCGCGCGACGATCTCAAACGCGCCATGGCGCACGTCTCGGTCAAGAGCCATGCGAATGGCGTCAACAATCCGAAGGCGCATCTGCGCAAGGCCGTGGACATCGACACGGTGCTGAATGCGCCGATGGTGGCCGAGCCGCTTGGCCTGTACGACTGTTGCGGCGTCTCGGATGGCGCGGCCTGCGCGATCGTGACAACGCCGGAGATCGCCCGCGCGCTCGGCAAGGGCGGCGAGCTCGTGACGGTGAAGGCGTTGCAACTGGCGGTATCGAACGGCTGGGAACTGCAGGGCTCGGGCTGGGACGGGAGCTACTTCCATACAACACGTATTGCCGCGCAACGCGCCTACGACGAAGCGGGCATCACGAAGCCGCGCGAGCAACTGAGCCTGATGGAAGTCCACGACTGCTTCTCCGTCACCGAACTCGTGACGATGGAAGACCTGCACGTGAGCGAGCCCGGCGAAGGCTGGCGCGATGTGCTCGACGGCCGCTTCGACGCGGACGGTGCCAATCCATGCCAGATCGACGGCGGGCTGAAATGTTTCGGGCATCCTATCGGCGCATCGGGGCTGCGGATGATCTACGAGAACTATCTGCAACTGCTGGGCCGCGCAGGCAAGCGGCAGGTGCGCAAGCCGCCGGTGTTCGCGCTGTCGCACAACCTCGGCGGCATGCCGAACCAGAACGTCAGTGCGGTCGCGATCGTCGGCCTGGCCGGAGCCTGACGATGCTCGACCGCGAAACCCTCGAACAACTGAAAGACTCCGTGCGCCGTTACGTGCGCGAGAAGCTCGTGCCGCTGGAGCAGCAGGTCGCCGAAGAAGATTGCATCCCGCCCGGCATCATCGACGACTTTCGTCACATGGGCCTGTTCGGACTCTCGACGCCTGAAGCGTACGGCGGTCTCGGGCTCGTCTGCGCGGAAGAGATCGAGATCATCATCGAGCTGACGTGGGCCTCGGCGGCTTTCCGCTCGGCCGTGGGCATCAATCTCGGACTCGGCTCGCAAGGCATTCTGATGGACGGCACCGAGGCGCAGAAGGATCACTGGCTGCCAAAGATCGCGAGCGGCGAGGTCATCACGAGCTTCTGCCTGACGGAACCCGATTCGGGCTCGGATAGCGCGGCGCTGCGCACGCGCGCCGTGCTCGACGGCGACAGCTGGGTCATCGACGGCAGCAAGCGCTACATCACCAACGCGCCGGTCGCGGGACTGTTTCTCGTCATGGCCCGCACGCATCCGGAACGGCTGCCGAAGAACGCGCACGTCACCGCGTTCCTCGTGCCGGCGGATACGCCCGGCGTGACGGTCGGCCCGAAGGACAAGAAGATGGGTCAGGCGGGCGCCTGGTCGGCAGACGTGTACTTCGAGAACGTGCGGGTGCCGCAGAGCGCGATTATCGGCGGCGAACCGGGCCGGGGATTCGTGACGGCCATGAAGTCGCTCGATCGCGGCCGCATCAATGTTGCCTCGGTGTGTGTCGGGCAGGCGCGGCGCATTCTTCACGAGGCCACGCAGTATGCGGTCGGACGGACGCAGTTCGGCGAGCCTCTCGCCAGCTTCCAGCTGATCCAGGCCATGCTCGCCGACAGCCAGACCGATCTCTACGCCGCCGAATGCATGCTGCGCGACGTCGCCCGGCGCTATGACGCAGGCGAGCGTGTCTCGCTCGAAGCGTCGTGCTGCAAGCTGTTCTGCTCGGAGATGGTCGGCCGCATCGCGGATCGCGCCGTGCAGATTCACGGCGGCGCGGGCTATATGCGCGACAGCGCTGTCGAGCGCTTCTATCGCGACGTGCGGCTGTTCCGCATCTACGAAGGCACGACGCAGATTCAGCAGATCATCATCGGCAAGGAACTCGCCCGGCGTGCCGCGGCGTCATGACTTCATAAAAACAGGGAAACGGCGGAATGGATCTCGGACTCAGAGACAAGGTGGCGATCGTCACCGGCGGCGCGCGCGGCATCGGCGCGGCAATCGGCGAGCGTCTGGCGATGGAAGGCGCGCGCGTCGCAGTAGTCGATCGCGATGGCGCCGGTGCGCGAGCGCAAGCGGACAAGCTCCAGACGATGGGCGTGGAGGCGCGCGCGTATGCCGTCGATGTCACCGACGAAGCATCGGTCAACGACATGGTCGAGGCGGTGGCGGACACATGGGGCAGCGTGCACCTGCTCGTGAACAATGCGGGATTCACCCGCGACATGCGCATCACGAAGATGGGCGTCGGCGACTGGGACAGCGTTGTCGATGTCATCCTGAAGGGCGCCTTCCTGTGTACGCGCGCCGTGTTGCCGCACATGACAGCGGAAGGCCAGCGCTGGGGACGCATCGTGAATATCTCGTCGCGTGCGCATCTGGGCAATCCGGGGCAGGCGAACTACTCGGCGGCCAAGGCGGGACTGATCGGCTTCACGCGGGCGATGTCGCTGGAGAACGGGCGCTTTGGCGTGACCGTGAATGCCATTGCGCCGGGCATCATCGACACGCAGGCGGTGCGCGATCTGCCTCATTATGACAAGGTGCGCGAAGCCGCCGAAAAGACCACGCCGGTGCCGCGCATGGGTGACCCGTCCGATGTCGCGGATGCGGTGGCGTTCCTGCTTTCGGAGCGTGCGGGTTATGTGAGCGGCGATCTGCTGCACGTCTCCGGCGGCAGATACTGAGGCTCGGGCGTCAGGCGGGGCCGAAGCGCGCGGCCCCGCGCGTCATGACCTTCACGTTGCGTTCGAGGGCGAACACGCTGAAAGAAAGGTGCTCGCCTTCAGTGGAGGTCCAGCTGGACGCTTCAATGCGCAGCGTATCGCCTGGAAACACCGCGGCGCTGAAACGCGCTTCCATCTCGCGAAGTTCGCCGGGGGCTCGTTCGAGCGCGCGCAACAGCATGTAGCCCGCGATGCCGAAGCTCGCCATGCCATGCAGGATGGGTTGCGCGAATCCTGCCGCGCGGGCGATGGACGGATCGGCATGCAGGCCGTTCATGTCGCCGTTCAGGCGAAACAGAAGCGCGGTTTGCGGCGGCACTGCGTAGTCGAATGCATGACGGTTTGCGGCTTTTCGCTCATCGTTTTGCGCTGATTCACGCACGCGAGGTGTGGAGTCGAATCCTCCATGAGTGCGCAGGATCGAAGTCATGTCGAGCGTAGCGATGGGCGCGCCGTCGTCCGCGTCGAACAGCTTGCGTCTCGTCACGACGCGCGCACCGCGCTCGCGGCCGAGATCCTCCACGACGGTCACACGGCTTTCGCTGCGCACATGTGCGCGGGTTGCGAGAGGTCGGTGAAGTTCGATCCGCTGCGCACCATGCAGCATGCCGGGCCAGTCGAGCCCGAGACGCGGATCGCCGAGCCAGGGGCCTGGATCGGCGAGGACGGTAGCGAAGGCCGGCAACACAGCGAGGCCTTCTTCGTAGACATACGCGAGTTGTGCCGGATCCAGCGGCGCCTGACCGATGCCCAGCGACAGCCCGTAGAACATGACGTCGGAAGCGGTGTAGCGCTGCGAGAGGGCCTCGATCGGCCAGTTCAGCAGTTGCGCCGGATCCAGCGGCGCGTGCACAGACATGCCTCAGGCGGCGAGGGCGAGCGCCGCTTCTTCGGCGACACGTCCGCTCGGATTGCCCAGCAGCGTCGTGCGATACATCATGCGCGGCTGCGTCTGGTCGTAGTCGGAGAGCGCGATATGCATGGCGCTGCGGTTGTCCCACATCATCAGATCGCCGACCTGCCAGCGGTGCCGGTAGACATTCTCCGGCTGCACGCTGTGCTGATACAGATACTCGAGCAGCGGCTGGCTCTCGGCGCGTGTCATGTTCTCGAACGAAACTGTCGTCATCTCGCTCACGTAGAGCGCCTTGTGACCTGCTTCGTCGTGCACGCGCGCGACGGGCTGAAACACGGGCGGATTGCGCCGGCGAATGTCGGCGAGATCGTCCGGCGTGCGGTTCGCCCGCGTCTCGCGCGCGATGGTCATGTCATGCAGCGCCCAGCGTCCGTCGAGCATCGACTGGAGGCCCGGCGAAAGCGTCTCCCACGCCCGCACCATGTTGCAGAACATCGTGTCGCCGCCGACCGGCGGCAGCACCGAGCAATACAGCAGCGAACCCTTGGCGGGACGCGTGGTGGTCGACAGATCGGAGTGCCATTGCCGGCCCACGGCGAGCCGCTTGCCGCCCGCTTCATGATTCGTCACCAGCAGGATTTCCGGATGCTCTGGATGCCGGAAGCGCGGAATGGAGGCGTGGTCGTCGAGCGCCCCGAAGCGGCGGCTGAATGCAACATGCTGCGCGTGATCGAGCGACTGTCCGCGAAACAGCAGGATCGTGTGACGATGCCAGGCGTCCCTCAACGCGGCGATGGTGTCGTCATCGATCGCCGTGCGCAGATCGAGCCCGACCACTTCCGCGCCGATCGCCGACGCAAGAGGTTTCAACGTGAACGTCATGATGGAATCCGTGTGATGAGAAGCCGGTCCGGGCGCGATCAAACCTGCGCGATCTGCTGCTGCTCGGACCAGAACAGCAGCCTCTTCTGCAGCATGTGCATCAGCAGATGCAACACGATGCCCATCGCGGACAGCACGACGAGCGCGGCGAACACGCCAGCGGTGTCGAGGTTGTTGTTCAACTGCATGATGAGATTGCCCAAGCCCTTGCGCGAGCCGACGAACTCGCCGACGATCGCACCCAGCACACTGAAGATGACCGCGATGTGCAGGCCGGCGAAGATCATCGGCGCGGCGCTCGGGAGGCGCACCATCGTGAAGATCTGCCAGCGGCTTGCTTGCAGCGAACGCATGAGCTCGATGCGGGAGGTATCAGTGGAGCGCAGCCCGACGATCACGTTGACCAGGATCGGAAAGAACGCGACGACCGCCGCCATGATCACCTTCGACGTCATGCCGAAGCCGAACCAGATGATGAAGAGCGGCGCGATCGCCACTTTCGGCGTGGTCTGGATGGCAATCAGATAGGGGTAGAGCGTCTTCTCGACGAAGCGCGATTGCGCGATCACAGCGCCGAGCATGATGCCGAGGATGGTCGCCAGCAGGAAGCCGAGCAGCGCTTCGGCAAGCGTGGTCAGGCCGTTGCTGATGAAGAGTCCGGACGAGAGGCCGTTGACGAGCGCGTGAAAAATGTCGGACGGCGCGGGCGCGATGTAGATGGGCACCGCTGCGAGCATGAAGCCGATTTCCCACACGGCGACGACCAGCACGAACAGCGCCGGCACGCAGATCCATTCCGGATGTTGCTTCAACATGGCGAATGCCTGACGGCGCGGCGTCGACGGCGCATGCGGAATCGCGAGTTCGGCGCTCATTCTATGAATCCCCTGGCCTGAAAGTGTTGACGGATGCGGCGCGTGTACGAGCCGAAGCGTTCGGTGGTCATGACATCGAGATCGCGCTGCGCAGGCAGCTCGACGTCGACGATTTCCGCGATGCAACCCGGACGACTCGACAGCACGAGCACGCGGCTCCCAAGAAACACCGCTTCGGGAATCGAGTGCGTGACGAACAGCACGGTCTTGCCGGAGTCGCGCCAGATACGCCGGATTTCAACGTTCATGGTTTCGCGCGTCATGGCGTCGAGCGCGCCGAAGGGCTCGTCCATCAGCAGCACGGCCGGGTCGTGGACCAAGGCGCGGGCAATCGCGACGCGCTGCTGCATGCCGCCCGACAGCTCGTTCGGATAACGGTGCGCGAAGTCGGCCAGGCCGACCATGTCGAGCAATTGCCGGGCGCGCACGCCGGTTGCCTCACGATCGAGCTTGAGCACGGTGGCGGGCAACATGACGTTGTCGAACGTGGTCTTCCACGGCAACAGGACCGGACTCTGGAACACGACGCCAATATCGCGCTGCGGACCGTCGATGGCTTGTCCGTTGACGCGAATGGTGCCGGAGGTACGCGGGATGAGACCGGCCAGCATCTTGAGAAGCGTGGACTTGCCGCATCCCGAGGGACCGACGACGGTAATGAATTCACCTCGGTCGATGGTCAGGTCGATGGGACCGAGGGCCTGCACCAGGTCGCCGCTGCGGGTGCGGTAGTGCTTCTGCAGACCTTCGATCTGGATGAGGGCGGGAAGCGGCGTAAGCGGCTCGCTGCCGGAGAGCGACATTGTGGGCATGCGATCCATGACGGCGGAAGCTCTCCTTGAACATCAGACAACGAAGAAGCCCGGCTGACGGGCGAGGTGGCATTTGCAAGGACATACTCATGAGTATGTCGTGAGGGAAATCATACTGACGCGTATGTTGGGCGTCAATAGAAGCGGGTAGGTGTTTACGCGGGAGACATGGGGCTCGCGCGTGCAACGCGTGGCGAGTGCCGAACCGGCGTGTTCCGTAAGGTATGAGAAATGCGCGGATAATGGCGTTATCTTCCGCGCCGCCGGGCGTTCTGCGAAGCCACGCGGGAAAGACGAATCTGGCCGGCCGTTGAACAGCAGGAACAACATGCGTCTATCGACGATAACGAACTGGGCCTATGCGGTCACCGTGACGCTCACGCTTGCCTCGGGCGCCGCCATGCTGCTGGCATCGAACGCTCAGGAAACGGAGCGGGAAGCCGTGGCGCAGCGCCACGCGCTCGATCAGGCCACGTCGAACCTCGACACCGAGGTCAACGCGCTGGGCTCGCTTGCGCGTCAATATGTGGTGAGCGGAAATCCCGCCGATCTCGCCGCTTATCAACGGGAGTTGTCGTCGCTCGGCGCGGTCGAGGAGCGCACGCGCCATATCCGCGACGCCGGCGCGCTCGCCGATGAACTCGACGCGCTGCACGATGCCTTGCGGCAGGCGGACGGCATGCGCGACATCGAAGCGGCCGCGCTAGCTGCCGCGAAGGCGGGCGACCGTTCAAAAGCGATCGACATCGCCTTCTCCGCTGACTTCGGACGTTCACTCGAACGCGCGCGCCGGGATGTCGAACGATTCCAGTATCGCCTCGATCAACGCACCGACCTCGCCGTGCAACGCGCGGAGGAAGTCTCGCGAGTATGGCGCACGGTGGCGGAGTCGATGCTCATCGTCACCGGGCTCGTATTCCTGTTCGTGCTGTACTTCATCTTCCGACGGCGCGTTCTGCATCCCGTCGTCAAGTTGAGCGATGTGGTGAGCCGCCTGGCCGCACAGGACTTCGCCGTCGAGCCGCCGCGCTACGACCGCATCGACGAGATCGGCGACATGGCGCAAGCGCTGCGCGTGTTTCGCGAGAATGGACTCGTGCGCCAGCGCCTCGAACGCGAACGCGAAGCGGATCGTGTCATGCGCGATTCGCTGTCGCGCATGACGCAACGACTTCATGGATGCAATGACACTCAGGATCTGATCGGGGTCGTCGAACGCTTCACGCCTGAACTTCTGCCGGATACGCGCGGACGGCTCTATCTGCTGGACGTCGAGCGCGCCGCGATGCTGGCGGCGTGTTCGTGGAAGTCGCCCAGACACACCTCGGAGACGTTTTCTCCGGATGCGTGCTGGGGCATCCGGCGGGGCAGTCTGCATCGTCCCGCGGGCGCGCAGGTAGATGTGCCGTGCGCACACTTGCAGCTTGCCGATGGCGCCGTGCCCGATACCTGCTGCCTGCCGCTCGCAGGACAACATGGCGCACTGGGCATGTTGTACCTGGAGTTCAGCGAGGGCACGCGGCACGATGGATCGCTCGACGAATATCTGCGGATGCTGGCGGAGAATATCGGCCTTGCGCTGGACAACCTGCATCTGCGCGACACGCTACGCGAACTGGCCATGGCTGATCCGCTGACGGGCTTGCGCAATCGCCGGCAACTGGATCTGTGGACGCAGGATGAACTTGCGAAGACGGCGCGCACGCGGCAGGAGACAGCTTGCGCGATGGTCGATATCGATTTCTTCAAGCAGTTCAACGACGATCATGGGCATGACGCGGGCGATGCCGTCTTGCGTGCCGTCGGCGGCGTGCTGCGGCAGTCGACGGATGACCCCGACCTCGTGTTCCGCTATGGAGGCGAGGAGTTTGCCGTTCTGATGGTCGGGGTGAACGCTGAAGAAGCCGTGCGACGCGCGGAGGCGCTGCGCGCCGGGATCGCCGCGCTCGTGGTCGATCACGACGGCAAGCCGCTGGGTCCGGTCACGGCATCGGTCGGGGTCGCGAGTGCGCCTGCGGAATGTGCACGGGCGTCGCTCATTCAATGCGCCGACGCGGCGCTTCTGGAAGCCAAGCGCAAGGGCAGGAACCGGGTCGAGAGGCATTCAGCGCAAGTCCGGCGAGGGGCGCACGTGGCGTAGGTCGCGGCTCTCCGCGTGCTCAGTCGACGAAGCCATACAGGCGTGCCGGGTTCGCCACCAGCATCTTGTGCAGCGCGTCGTCCTCGCCGCACAGGGGCAGCACGTCGACGAGACTTTCATCGTGCAGCACCGCATGGCGCGGGTTCGGATGCGGATAGTCCGTGCCCCACAAGACGCGTTCCGGCGACGCCTCCAGCACAGCGCGCACGAACGGCGCGGCATCCACGAACGGCGCGCCCGTTGCCGAGATGCGGTCGAGCGCCGAGAGCTTGATCCAGCAGTGATCGCGTCGTGACCATTCAAGCAACTGCGCGAAGCCCGGTTGTTCCAGTCCGGCGCCAGCGTCGATCCGCCCCATATGATCGATCACGAATGGAACGGGCAAGGCGTCCAGCATCGGCTGCAGTTCGCTTAGTGCCGTCGCGTCAAGATGCAATGACACATGCCAGCCCAGGTCGGCTATCCGGTGCATCAGACTCATGAACTCAGCCGGATCGGGAGGCGTCCAGAGATGCCGCACGAAGCCGAAGCGCACGCCCCGAATGCCGCCATCGTGAAGCGTTTGCAACGCATGATCGGAGATTGATGTCTCCACCAGTGCGATGCCGCGCCGCGCGTGCGGCCGGTCGGCGATGGCATCCAGCACGATCCGGTTATCGGTCGCGTACACCGTGGCCTGGACGATCACGGCGCGGTCGACACCCAGCCGTTCATGCAGCGCGCTCAGCACGGTTTTGTCGGTTTCTTCGTGCGGCGTATAAGGCCGTGATGCCGCGTAGGGGAATCGGCGAGCAGGCCCGATCACGTGACAGTGCGTATCGCATGCGCCGCGTGGCAACGTGAACCGGGGCCGCGTTGCTTCGATGGAATCAGTCACGTTTCAGGCTCCTTGAAGAGGCGCGCGTGCCTCGCTGAGGGTGTGAGCCGACGGGCGATCCGTCGCTTCAGGTCCACGGTTGTCGTGCTCGCGGCCCGGCTTCCATCGGTTCGTGTTCCATGACGCGATCGCCATCAGCAGCACCGCGCTGCCGCCAATGAACGCGGCGATGGCCACGTTCAAGCCAATCGACGGTGCAAGGCGAGCGATTGCGTAAGGCGCAACCGAACTGGCGGCGGTCATCGCATAGCTGATGCCGATGCCGGTTGCGCGGCCACGCACCGAGAAACGCATCGACTGATAAAGCGGCAAGATGCCGAAGAGTCCGCTCGCGAACAGTCCCATCAGGATGGCGCCCAGCGCCAGCAGCCAGAGGTTCGACATCAGCGTGTAGAGAATGGTGAGCGGAATCACCATGCAGAGAAACAGCACGATGGTCCGGCGTTCGCCCAGGCGCGCGGCGACATAACCGCAGATCGGCTTGCCGCTGATGGAGCCGACCGAATACGCGGCGAGGAACGGATAGATGCGGCTCGCATCGATATGCCTCGCCGACATCAGGAACGTGGGATACAGCACTTGCACCGACCACAGCATGAAGTTGATCGCACCCGAGAACAGCCACGCCTGGACGGCGGCGGGATTGAACTCGAAGGCGTCGAAGCGCTTGCGCTGCGGACGCTCACGCCGCTCGCGCAACCACTCCGGCGATTCAGCGATGTTCTTGCGGATGAAGAGCGTCAGCAAGGCGGGCAGCGCGCCGATCACGAACATCCAGCGCCATCCGAGCACCGGGAACAGCAGATGGAACACGCCCGCCGCGACCATGTAGCCGATCTCATAGCCGGAGACCATGATGCCCGACGCATACGGCCGGATCGATTCGGGCACGGTCTCCATCACGAGGGAAACCGACACGGTCCATTCGCCGCCGAAGCCGACACCGAACAGAACCCGCATGACCATGAACGACGCATAGCTCCAGGCGAGACCGCTCAAGCCCGCGGCGCAGGAGAACCACAGCACCGCAGCCATGAACACGAGCTTGCGGCCGAAGCGGTCGGCTGCCATACCCCAGCCTATCGTGCCGACGATCTTGGCGAGGCCCGTGGCGGTGACGATCAGGGTCATGGCCGGCAGGCCGACGTCGAAGACCTTTTGCAGATGAGGCAGCAGGAACAGCAGCATCGCGAAGTCGAATGCGTCGAGTGCCCAACCTGCCGTGGCGGCTGCGATCACTTGCCAGTGCGTGCGCAATCCAACCCATGGGGAAGCCTGCGTGGCCGCGATGCTGGCCGTTTCATTGTCGCGCTGTAGGTTTTCCAAGCTGTATTGCTCCGCTAGTCGTGTACGTCAGAAGAGAATGTTGAGACCCGTCGTGACAGCCAGTTGATGCGAAGCATGGGCCGCATTCAGCGTGGCGTTGCTGATGTAAGTTCCGTGATAGGTCGTGTAATCGCTTTCGAGGTACAGGCGCGTGCGCTTCGACAACAGATAGACCGCGCTCACGATCGCCAGGTTCTTGCGTCCCTTGGCGGTGGGCAGATTCGTTACGTAATAGCCGGCGCCGAGGTTGATGTCGTAGCTGACGTTGTAAGTCATGCCGCCCCAGTAGTTTTCGGTGCGCGAGGCCGTAGCCGGTGCTGCGTTGGCGGTGGTTTCATTCATATAGCCGCCGGCGAAGCGCAAGGCGCCGAATTTCAGTTCGGAGCCGAAGGCAACGTAATCGTCCGGTTCATAGGCGGCGCCTGCCAGCACGGTCCGGTGAATATAGGTTCCGCCCACATTGAAGAAGCCGACCTTGTATTGCAGGCCGATGCCGCGCGCGGTGCCGTCGTTGAAGTCGCCGGCCACGCCGCCTGGCGCGAGTTCGGCGCCGAGACGAAACGGCCCCCACGTGCCCGAATACTTGATGTCGTTGCTGAAGTGCGTGCCGTCCACGGCAGGCGTGAGCGGGATGATGGCCGGATAGGCGAAGAAGAACGGATCGAAGTCATGCAGCACGTCGTGACCGAGCGTGTACTGACGGCCCAGGTCGAGCGACCCATACGGGCTTGCGACGCCCACGTAGGACATCCGATTGAACAGCAGGCCGGTCGTGTTGTCGAACGCGCCCGTCGCGGTGTTGAAGCCGGATTCGAGCTGGAAATGGACGTTCCACCCGTCGCCGATCATCTCCTGGCCCGTGAAATCGAGCCGGTTGGCCGTGTACCAGCCATAAGAGCTCATCGTGATGTCATGCGTCTTGCCGTTGCTGATATAGCGCACTCCACCATCGACATTTCCCGCCAGACTGACCGACGATTGCGCATGCGCACTGCATGCAAACGCCCCGACGGCGATCGTACAGACATGCCATTTCCTGTTCATCCAGTTGATCTCGTTGTTGTGTTCCCTGCACCATGCGTGGGCGCAGAGATGTCTCCTTGATACGACCAACGCGTGCGAAAGCATTGGGCAACGCGTGCTTGCGCTGAATGGATGAGGCTTGGTTCAGACGAGCGCAACGATGAACCCTTGAAAGACGCGCGTCCATTGAATATTCGCGTGGGTCCGTTAACTGCGCCGTAAAGGCTTGGACTTCAGGGAGGGAGGGAGAGGAGGGCGATAAGCTGGGGATATCCCGTGTCTAGCCGGACAGATCAACGCCACGCGATTCCTTCATATAACGCTTCCAGCGCGCAACGAGAAGCAGTCTTCGTTCGCCGTGGCGCTCATCGAGGAAGTGGATGCTTACGATCCGGTCGGTCCTGAAGTGGCGAAAGGCTTGCCGCAACTCGCACCAGGCAGCCAGCAGACGCGCGGCATCCGCATAGCCAATGAGAATGGGCCAGATCGTTCGCTCGCTCATGCGTTCGGCTTCGTCGCGATAGCGGATTCGCAGCTTGCGGCCATTGCGGATCCACTCGCGTAACTGGCTCATATCGAGCGTGTCTGCCGAGGCTGTAAGCGGTGCGACTGCGCCGATTGTCGGGTCCGCGATGAAGGGCCGGAGGTGGTCGGGCACGGCCGCCGCAATCTTTGCGATGAGGTCATTCGCTGCCCGGGAGAGCACGGCGTCGCTACGCTGCGCAACCCATTGAGCGCCGAGCACTGCCGCCTCCAGTTCCTCGGCGGTCAGCATCAAGGGCGGCATGTCGTATTGACGATCGAGTACGTAGCCTGTTCCGGCCTCGCCGCGAATCGGCACGCGCTGCGCCATCAGGTCCGCGATATCCCGATAGACCGTGCGCGTCGACACCTCGAGTTCTTCGGCGAGACTACGGGCGATGACTGGACGCCGCGCGCGTCGCAGAATCTGGATGAGTTGAAAGAGGCGGTCGGATCGGCGCATGCGTTCGCTGCTGACAGCACGGTGGCAACAGCACCTTTGTAGGATGGCCGTGACATCGCACACCCTTGGTGCGAACTCATCACGAGAGGAGAACATGGACTTCGTTTCAACCCGTATTATCACCGACGACATTCACGGCCTCGTCCAGTTCTATGAGCGGCTCGGGCTGAAAGCCACGTGGCTGGGGGACGAATTCGCAGAACTCGAAACGCCGTCCTGCAAGCTGGCCATCGGCACCACGCGAACGATGCAGCAGTTCTTTGCTGGCGCTGCGGTGGCGGCGAGCAATCGTTCCGTCATCATCGAATTCCGCGTTGAGGACGCCGACGCCGAATACAAGAAGCTGCAGGCAATGGGCGCTCATGTCGAGCAGGCGCCGATCACGCAGCCGTGGGGCAACCGCTCGCTGCTGTTCCGTGACCCCGATGGCAATCTCATCAACTTCTTTACGCCGGTGTCCAGGGAAGCGACGCAAAGGTTTGCGAGGAAATAGTTTTTATCCTGATCGAATTGTTCACGCCGTTGCGCTCAACTTTTTCCATTCGGTGCCGATAAGCGAAAAGTTCGTGCTGAGTGAAGAGGTTGAGCGACCATCGTGTTGGTCCACAGGCTAACGTCGTTGCAAGCCGTCATCAGCGCATGTCGCCGCAACTCATATTGGCGGAGTGAAGATGCTGCACAATTCGATCAAGTCCTCCTTTACTCCCGCCGATGCGGAAGCGATGGAGCGAACCCTGGGGCGGATCGCCTTCGCGCCCGACGGCAGCATCCTTCGTGTGAACGAGCGCTTCCTGGCGCTGTTCGACTACCAGGGATGGGAACTCGTCGGACGCAATCGCAGCATCTTCCGGCCGCTCGCGGCGGGCACAGCCGCGCGGGACGAGATCGATACGGTCCTTGAAACCGCTGAAGCCTTCTTCGGCGAGATGCAGCAACTGAAACGCGATGGCTCGTCCTTCTGGACCGAGGTGTCCTGCATACCGTTCGCGGCGGCGGACGGCACGGTCGGCGAGATCGTCATGCTGGTGCGCGACGTGACCGACCGCATGATGTCGGCCGCCGACGACGCCGGCCAGATCGCCGCCATCAACACCTCGCAGGCCGTCATCCACTTCGCGATGGACGGCACGATCCTTCACGCCAACGAGAAGTTCCTGGATGCGACCGGGTACGGGCTCGATGAAGTCGTCGGCCAGCATCACCGGATGTTCGTTGCCGCCGACGAGGCAAGCGACCCGTCTTATGCCGCGTTCTGGGCGCGTTTGCGCGAGGGTTTGCACGCTTCGGGCGAATATCGGCGCTTCAGCAAGGACGGCAGGGCCGTCTGGCTGCGCGCGACCTACAATCCCATCCTCGACCTCGAAGGGCGTCCGTTCAAGATCGTCAAGTATGCGGTCGATGTGACATCGGAGAAGCAGCAGAACGCCGATTTCGAAGGCCAGATCGCGGCCATCGACAAGTCGCAGTGCATCGTGACGTTCGCGCCCGACGGCACCATTCTGGATGCCAACCGCAACTTCCTCGAAGCGGTGGGCTATACGATGGAGGAACTCGAAGGCCGCCATCACCGCATGTTCGTCGATCCGGCCTATGCGCACAGTCTCGACTATGAGATCTTCTGGAGCGATCTGGCCGCAGGCCGTCATCGCAGCGGCGAATTCCGGCGGATTGGCCGCGACAAGCGCGAGATCTGGCTGCAGGCCATTTATAGCCCGGTGCTCGATCAGGATGGCCGGCCTTTCAAGATCGTCAAATACGCGACGGTGGTCACGCGCGAGAAGCTCCGGCAAGCGGACCATCAAGGCCAGATTGCCGCGATCCACAAGTCGCAGAGTGTGGTCGCCTTCAATGTGGACGGCACGATCCTCGACGCCAACGATAACTTCCTCGATTTGGTGGGCTACCGGTTGTCCCAGGTTATCGGTCGCCATCATTCGATGTTCGTGTCGCCGGAGGAGCGGGATAGCGAAAGCTATGGGAAGTTCTGGAAGGCGCTTGCTGCGGGTGAGTATCAGGCGGGCGAGTTCAAACGCCTCGGCCGCGATGGCCGGGAGATCTGGTTGCAGGCTTCCTACAATCCGATCCTCGATATGAATGGACGGACCTTCAAGGTAGTCAAGAACGCTGTCGATGTGACCCAGCAGAAGCTGCGGCAAGGCGATTACGAAGGCCAGATCGCGGCGATCAACAAGTCGCAGAGCGTCGTGTCATTCGACATGGATGGTCATGTGCTCGAAGCGAACGATAACTTTCTGGCCCTGATGGGTTATACGTTGCGGGAGGTGGTGGGCAGGCACCATCGCATGTTCGTCGACAAGGAGGGCGCGGAGCATGCGGATTACGCGCGCTTCTGGAGTGAACTGCGGGAGGGCAAGTTTCTGTCTTCCAAGTTCAAACGCATCGCGGCGAATGGGGCGGAGGTGTGGATCCAGGCATCCTATAACCCGATCTATGACCTGAACGGCAAGCCTTTCAAGATCGTCAAGATCGCCGCCGACATTACCGCCGACGTTTCTCTCGCCGCGGATCTCTCGCGTGCACAGAAGGAAGTGCAGCACGATCCGGCGACGGGCCTGCCGAACCGGCTCGGCCTGCGCATGTTCATGCGTCAGGTGCTCAAGGCGACTGATAGTGAACTCGCGCTGTTCTATCTCGACCTCGATCACTTCAAGCCGATCAATGACACGTTTGGGCATGATGTGGGTGACCTGGTGTTGCGTACTGTCGCCGCGCGGTTGACGGGCGAGATGAGGGAAGGGCAACTGGTTGCGCGGATCGGTGGCGATGAGTTTGTTGTCGCGGCGTCGAATCTTGCAAGGCCGCAGGTTGTCGAGCTCGCTGAGCGCTTGATCGAGGCTGTGTCTCAGCCGATCGCTCATGGTGAGCGGTGGCTGGAGGTGGGGCTGTCGATCGGTATCGCGATGACGCCGCAAGATACGCTGGAAGAGGATGAGCTTTTTCGTTTCGCTGATGTGGCGCTGTATCGGTCCAAGGGGAACCAGCGCGGTACCTATACGTTCTATGCCGAGGATGCGGAAACCTCCGCTGAGACCGAACGGCATCTCGCGCATGACATGCTGATCGCAATCAAGGCGCGTGAATTCGATCTTGCGTGCAGTGTGCGCGTCTCGGCGACGAATGCGATTGCGGTCGAGGTTCAGCCTTGGTGGAATCATCCGACGCTTGGACGGCTCGGTACGGAAAGTTATCTGCGCGTTGCGGAACAGAGCGGGCTTGTGGTTCCGCTCGGAGAATGGGTCTTGCGTGAAGCCTGCAAGCTTGCGACGCGCTTGTCTGAGGTCACTGTTTGTGTGCCGGTCTTTCCCAAACAGCTCCTGACCAGCGACTTTGCCGAGACGCTGGCACTCGCGCTGCGCGAGAGCGGTATCGACGCGAACCGGCTTGAGCTGCGGCTCGAACGCGGCACCGCTCGCGTGAATACGGAAAGCCTTCGCGCCGATCTCGCCAAGCTCAGGGCAATGGGTCTTCAAGTGGTGGCAGATAGCGCGCTTGCCGGTGAAAACGCGCTGTCGAATCGGGCTTCCTGGAGCATGGATCGCGTGATGGTCGATGCGCGTCTGGGGGCGTTGCTCAAGAGACAGCTGCATCCGCTTGCAGAGGAGATTGCTGGGGTCGAAACCGGGGACGCCAAGGTGACGATAAGCGGCAAGCGTTACTTCGAGATCGACGCTACGGCGGCGCTGCGGAGCTTCGTCGTGCTCGATGCGGTCAAAGCGTCGGAGCTTGCGGCGGTGCTGCGGGAGACGAGGAAGAAGATCAAGGGTGAGGGGTGCGGGGAAGACGGCAGGAAGGTGGGGAGGAAAGAGAAGGTCGTGTGAGAGTAGGCGTGCAGCCGTGTGGTTCCGAGCGGTCGCTCCCTTCTGGCGGGAGGTGCGCGGTCAACGCACATCGGATCGGGGCGTTGCCCCAACGCTCACACCGTCAAACGCGGAAATCGGCGGCCATGTCCTCGTCGCTTCTGGCCTCCAGCTTGCCTGAGCGACACGCGCGGATAAAGGCGTCATAGTCTTTCTGATTTTGTTCGGCGTAGCCGAACGCATACTGCGTAAGCGCGTCCGCGAAGCGATCGCCGTTGCCGAGATAAGCCGCAATTTCCACGGCCCGGCCACCGGCCTTCGCGTGGGCGCGCGCAAGCGCCCAGCCGCAGATGCGTCCGTAGCCTTTGAGAATCGTGCCGCTCATGCGTTCGACTTCCGCCGACACTTTCATGTCGCGCAACTGGCGAAAGTAGAATTGCCGCTCGGCGGGGCCGGTGGTCCAGCCCAGAAACGAATCGCTGGCAGCCTGAAGCAGGCGTTGTCCGCTTACGACACGTTCTCCCTGGTGGGTCGGCTCGTCGCCCTGAAAGAACTGTGCGATCACTGACCCACGCGCTTCCTTGACCTGCAAGAAGAGTGGCTTGCCATGGCTGTCGATGAACAGCATCACCAGACAGAAGGTGCCGACACTGCCGACGCCAACCACCTTGAACGCAATGTCGTGCAGCGCGTACTGCGCGATCAGTTTGCGGCGCTCGGAGGAAAGCGTCTGAATGTAGCGGTCGAAGGCGGCTGCCAGTTTCCCCTTCCATTCTTCGGTGTTGGACCATTTCTGATCGCGGCCCAGCAGTGAATTGGGACCGCCCGGATGGAAGAGCGCGGGCGGCGCATCCTGAATGGTCCAGCGCCCATCGGTCAGTGCCGCCATCTTGCCGAGCATGCTTTCGTGTGTGCGGCCTGCCGCCTTTTCCATCGTCTTGCTGATGAGCTGACGGCCCTCGGCGGTGACAGCGGCCTCGGTCATCCGCTCGAACGTGACGATCTCATGCCAGAGCTCCAGCGCGCTGCAACTCGCATAGTTGCACATGCGGTCCCGATACTCTTGCATGGCCGCCGTGACGATCTCGCTGATCGCGCCGCGGTTGAAGCCCATATGCTCGCCGGCGATCGCGAAGCTGGCCGCAAGCCGCTTGACGTCCCACTCCCATGGGCCGGTGGCGGTTTCATCGAAATCATTGAGGTCGAAAACCAGTTGCCGCTCGGGTGTGGCGAAGCCGCCGAAATTCATGAGGTGGGCGTCGCCGCAGATGGGAAACGTGATCCCGCTGTTCACCGTGCCGGCGAGATCATGAGCCTGGATAATCGCGCTGCCGCGATAGAACGTGAAGGGAGATACGGACATGCGGCCATAGCGTAGCGGCACGAGCGCTTCCACGCGGCCCTTGCTGTTTTCCTTCAACAGTTGGACGGGATCACGATCGATGTTCCCGGTTTTGGCATGCAGCGAGCGCTTCGCGTGTTGCCGGGCGTGGCGACCCGCCGCCTGGCGCTCAGTCAAGGTTTGAACGTCTGCCATGTGCGCACCTTATGTGACACTGCGTTGACGCGTGAGCCGTGCAACACTGCCTCCGACGGGTCTCTCGTCGGTTTGCAGCACTAGTTCAAATTCAGTCTAGGACATAAGTTTCAAGCTGCCCTGCAATCTTTTGTCCGCTCTCGATGCCCCGAAGACGACTCGATGCCACGGCTCAATTGCTTGCAGGCGGCAACGGGCCAAAGAATATCGCCTTGAGTTTCCCGCGACCCATCACGCGAGCAAGCTCGGCGATGACGCAGTAGTTGAAGATCAGCGTGACGAGCAAGATCTGGACGGCCCAGAAACGAGGCCAGTTGATCTCTGTCCACAAAGTGTGCTGTGCGGCGATGAGACCGGCTGACTCCTTCCAGTAGTCGTACAGGCGTTCGAGATAGTGGACGACCAGAGCGACGATCGCGTACATCAACGTCTTCCAGCCGACATTCCAGATCAATGGCTTATCGGGGAAGCGGTTGATGAAGGGAAGCATGTCGGCAACGAGCACCGACTTTCCGAGAATCAGCGCGGCGATCAGAACAGATGCTGACGAAGGTATGGAAATGCCGCTTCCGCGCACCATCAGCGCGCGAATGAGTGCGACGATATGCAGAATCACGAAGAAGAAAATGGTTGGCGGTAGCGCCTTCATGAATTCATGTTTGAGCTTTTCGAGCAAGGTACCCATATCTGAATTTCCCATAGGTCGAGGAGAAGGCCCTTCTTGCTACCGCGCCGAGATGACGAAGGGGCGAAGCGGCGGCTCGACAACGCCCATCGCACCATTGCATTCTGATACCACGTAGCCGAGGCACATGGGGTGAAGCGGTGCATTGTCAGTATCGCGCGCCGGTTCCCGAGCGGGCTGTGCCCAACGAACGGGCGGAAAGCCTTCCCGATAAAAACCCCTTGCTAATCCAACGGGTTAGCTATATCGGTCCTCAAGATCGCGTTTGTCTCGCACGGTGACCGGTACTCGATTTTCTTTCAACTCATTCACGACGATGAATGATTGACTGCTGGAGGCAATCTGGCATGCAACGGAGCGATACCGAGGTCGCTGGGTCAGGCTCGATGAAGATCCTTGCTGCTCTGGCGGGCGCAGGCTTTGCGCTTGCCGCATTGCTCGCGTTGATCGTCTTTGTGCCTGCTACGTGGAGAGAGTTTCGCTGGATCGCCCCCATTGCTGCGGCCTCCCTGAATGTTGGGATCGTCGCGCTCGGCGCACGGCCAGGACGCACGCAGGAATCGCGTCCCTCGAAGGCGATGGCGCAACCCGGCGCCCGGCGCGTACGGAATCTTGCGTTCTGGCGCACGGCCGTCCTTCGCGCATGCGGCCGGCTGCGCACGATTCGCGGGTGGCCTTGGCTTGTGATTCTGTGCGGTGCGCTCGCGCTCCTTCTCTGCATGACCACAGTGCTTGCGTTCGACCGCAGGCCGGTCGCTGAAAGCGCGGGTGAGCGCAAGATCATGGCCCTTGCTTGCGGCGCGGCGCTGGCGCTTGCGTTCGTGACGCTGCTGGTCGAACGCGTATGGGCTGCGGAGACCGAGCATAGCCGGTCGGGCGGAACACTCACCGCCATGCTGCGCGTCTTGCTCCTCGTCACGCTCGCAGGCGCGACCGGGGCAGCCTTGAATGCCTGGCAAGGCATCGACGCGCGAACGCTCGCACTGATCTCCGCGCTGCTGCCGGGGGCGATCGCCCTGGAATTGATGGTGCGCGCCGTGAGCACGTGGTTCACGCCACCGGAGCGCCATGCTGCGCCGCCCGAAAGGGTGCATGGCACGATCGCCCGAATGCTCACGTCGCCGCTCGCCTCGTCAGGGGAAGTGGGCGAGGGCCTGCGTCGCCGTTACGGCATCGACATGCGGCAAAGCTGGGTGATCCGCAGCACACTGCGCCTGCTTCCCGTGGCTTGCGCAGGGCTCGCGTTCGTGGCCTGGTTGCTGAGTGGCGTGAGCGTGCTGCAACCCGATCAGCGGGCCGTCTACGAGCGCTTCGGCGCGCCCGCGGCGGTCTGGCAACCGGGCTTGCATGTCGGAATGCCGTGGCCCTTCGGCCGCGCGCGCATGCTCGAGAACGGCGCCGTGCATCAGCTCGTGGTGTCGAGCGCCGGCGGCGATGGCGGAGTGGCGCCGCTCGTCGCCGCGGATGCCCGCACGCCCGCGCAGATGGATCGCCTATGGGACGTTGCGCACCCTTGGGAGACGACCCAGGTGATCGCGGGCGGCAGCGGTCAGCGGCAGAACTTCGAGATCGTCAACGCCGATGTCCGGCTCGACTACCGCATCCGACAGGACGATGCCGCCGCCCGTGCGTCGCAATACCGCTTCAGCGAAACGCCAGCGCTCATTCGCGCCATCGCGGGGAGCGAGGTCGTCGGCTATCTGGCGTCGCATCGACTCGACGCGCTCGTCGAGACCCGGCAGACCATCATTGCCGACGCCATCCGGCGCGCCGTGCAACAGCAGTTCGATGTGCTCGGCGGTGGCATCGAAATCGTCGCGGTAGTCATCGAAAGCGTGCATCCGCCGGCGGGGGCGTCGGCCGCCTGGCACAACGTTCAGGCCGCGCAAATTCGTGCGGCGGCGAGCGTCGCGCAAGCACGTGGGCTCGCGGCCACTGTCGTCGGCAGTGCAGCGGAGACGGCCGCGGCCAGCCTCGACGCGGCAAGCGCGGGGGCCGCCGAAACCGTGTCGGCCGCCCGGACGCGGCAAACCACCTTTGCTGCGGATATCGCGGCCCGGCAGGCAGGCGGACGGGCATTCCCGCTCGAGTATTACCTGCATGCGCTGCAAAGAGGATTGCAGAACGCCAACCTCACCGTGATTGACGACAGGCTCGTCGGCGGCAATCGCGCGACCATCGATCTGCGTGCATACAACACGGGTGACGCGGCAGGGGCGAAGCGTCTGTATTGAGCATCTAACGACGTCCATCACGACGGAGCAGATCTTGAGCGGTTCGAATGTTCATCCGCACGGGCGTCATGCCGGGCACGCCCATCATCATCACCACGGACCCGACGGCGCGCCGGCGGCGGATGGCGGCCGGGGCTTCGCGTGGCGCGTGGCGCTCGCGCTGCTGTGCGTTGTCATCGCCGCGCTGGTGGCGAGCGCGGTGCAGGTGCGCGAAGGCGAGGCCGCCGTCGTCACGCGCTTCGGCGACCCCGTGCGCGTGCTGCTTGACCCAGGCCTCGCGTGGCGTCTGCCCGCGCCGATCGAAGCCACGGTGCCGGTCGATCTGCGTCTGCACACGACCTCGAGCGGATTGCAGGACGTCGGCACACGCGATGGTCTGCGTATTCTCGTGCAGGCGTACGTTGCGTGGCGCGTGCCGGGCGACGTTGCTGACGTGAGCCGCTTCGTGCGCGCCGTGCGCAACGAGCCCGACGAAGCGGCGCAACAGATTCGCTCGCTCGCCGGCTCGGCGCTGCAAACGATTACCTCGGGTTTCGATCTGGCCTCGCTCGTCAACACAGATCCTTCGCAGGTAAAACTCGCGGCCTTCGAAGACGAACTGCGCCGGCAAGTCGATTCGCAGGTCTATGCCACCTATGGCGTGCATGCCGTGCAAGTGGGTATCGAGCGTCTCACCCTGCCGGCCGCGACGCTTGCGGCGACCGTCGAGCGCATGCGCGCCGAGCGTGAGACCGTGGCCGCGCAGCGCACCGCGGCAGGCAAGCGGGAGGCCGCGCAGATCCGCTCCGACGCGGAGCGCGACGCGCGCATCGCGGTCGCGGACGCCACCGCGAAGGCCGCCGGGATCGAAGCGCAGTCGCGCCGCGACGCCGCCGCGATCTACGGCAAGAGCTACGCGGACGATCCGCAGCTTTACACGATGCTGCGCTCGCTCGACACGCTCGCGGGCGTCGTCAATGCCAACACCAGCCTGATTCTGCGCACCGACGCCGCACCGTTCCGCGCACTGGTGCAGGGACCGGCGGGACTCGATACGGCTGATTCCGCGTCGCGCCCGGTCGCTCAGGTCATGCGTGCGCGCCACACGCGATGACGAGCGCCGCGTTCCCGTTGCGCCGTTCTCCCGCCGGACAGGCGACGCGTGCGGCATGGTGGTTCATCGTCGCGCTTGTCGCCATGGCGGCGCTCGTGTCGAGCTTCTCGAATGTGCAGCGCGTGCCGCCGGACAGTCAGGCCGTGGTGATGCGTTTCGGCAAGGCCGTTCGCGTGCAGCGTGCCGGACTGCTGTTGGCGTGGCCGCGGCCGTTCGAGACGGTGATGCTGTTGCCGGGCCCGGCACGCGTGCTCGAACAACCGATCGTGACGTTGATGCGCGATCCGCGTGCGCGCGCGCTCGATCCCTCGCCGTCTGCGCCGCCGCAGGACACGACGCTGCCGTTCAACGACATGTCCTCATGGGGCTTTCATCCGGACGCGGCCACGGGGGCGGGCGGCACGCCGTTCTCCGACGCGCTGGCGGGTTCGGGCTACGTGCTCACGGGCGATGCCGCCGTGGTGCAGCTTGCCGCCACGCTCTATTACCGCGTGAGTTCGCCGATCGACTATGTATTGCAACGGCCAATATTGGCCGCGGCGCTGGAACGGATCACGGCGGCGGCGGTGGCAGAGGCTGGCGCGGCGCGCGATCTCGATGCGATTCTGGTCGCGCGTCCCGAACTCCTTGCCGCCGATGCGCGCATGGCGGAGCGCCGCGAGCGTCTGCGTGGGGACATCGCGCGTGATATCGGGCACCGCCTGCGTGCGCTCGAAGCGGCGCACGCAGGGCTGGGCGTCGAGGTTGCGCGCGTGGACGTGCAGGCAAACGTCCCGGCCGCTGCCGTCGATGCCTTCAATTCGGTGCTGAGTTCGCTGCAGATGGCCGAGCGCAATACGGCCGACGCGCGAACCGCGGCGGAGACCGCGCTTCAGGCCGCCCAGCAACGCGCCGATCAGATCATCCAGGAGGCCGAGGCGAGCGCGAAGGAGCGCGTGGCGACAGCGCAGACCGAAACGCAGACCATCCTGCAACTCGAATCCGCGCTGAGCACGAACAGTGATCACGGTCTGCTTGCCCGGGCCTATCGCGAGCGCATCACGCAGATTCTTTCCAAAGCAGGGCACGTTACGACGATCGATCCGTACGACACGTCAAGTCTCGTTCTACCGGGGAAAGCACCGTGAGCACGCATGCGCAATCCATCGGTCATGCCGGTCTCGCACATGATGAAGCCGGGTATCCGGCACACGCGCCGTCGCTTGGCGCCGGCAATGCGCTGGCTCCGGCCGAGCGTCGCGCAATTACGCGGCAAATCGCGCTCGCCCTCGCGGCGGGCGGTCTGTTGCTGCTGTCCCTCGCGTGGCGCTTCGTGCCTTCGCCGAATCCGGTGCTCGCGAGCGTGCTGGCGGGTCTCGCCTCGTTGCTCGTCGCGGGGCCTGTATTCGTCAACGCGTGGCACAGTCTGCGCGCCCCGAGCCTGCACGGCGTGACCGACCGGCTGATCGCGCTGGCGATGCTCGCGGCGTGGGCCACCGGCGACATGACGACCGCGGCGCTGCTTCCCATCGTGATGACGTTCGGTCATGCGCTGGAAGAGCGCAGCGTGCTGGGCTCGCAGGAGGCGATTCGCGCGCTCGCCAGGCTCGCCGCCACGCGTGCGCGCCGCATCAGGACGGACGGTTCGATCGAGGACGTGGCCGCCGAGATGCTCGCGCGCGGCGATCTGCTCGAAGTGCCTGCCGGCGCGCGGATTCCCGCCGATGGCATCGTCAAGAGCGGACGCTCGGCGGTCGACAACAGTCCGATCACCGGCGAGTCGCTGCCGCTCGAGGTCTCGGCCGATACACCCGTCTATGCCGGCGCGATGAACCTCGACGGCGCGCTGCGCATCGAGGTCACGCAGGTCGGCGAACAGTCGACGCTCGGGCGCATCGTCGAGTTGCTGGAACACGCTGAGCGCGTCAAGCCGCCGATCACCGAAGCGCTGGAGCGCTACATGGCCGGCTATCTCGCGCTGGTGCTGCTCGTCGCGGCGCTGGTCTGGTTCATGAGCGCCGATGCGTCGGCGATGCTGGCCGTGATCGTGGCGGCGTGCCCGTGCGCGCTGGTGCTCGCGGCGCCCGCCACCGCGATCGCCGGCATCGCGCTGGGCGCGCGCCACGGCTTGCTGCTGCGCAACGCTGCCTTCCTCGACCGGGTGGCCGGTCTTGATTCGCTCGTCATCGACAAGACCGGCACGCTCACGTACGGCGAACTCCGCGTCGTCGACGTGGCGCTTCAGCCGGGCGCCGATGAGGCGCGAGTGCTCGCGCTGGCTGCAAAGCTCTGCGCCGGCAGCGCGCATCCGGTGAGTCGCGCCGTGCAGCGTCACGCGCGCGAGCGCGGCTATCTCCCGGCGGATCAGGACGCCGTACGCGAGCTGCGCGGTCGTGGTGTGATCGCGGACACCCCCAATGGGCGCGCGGTGCTCGGGCGCGAGACGCTGCTGCGCGAGCATGCACAGGCGCTGCCCCCACTGCCTCAGGCACACGACGGACCGCTCGCGGGTCTCGTGCTGGACGGCCGTCTGCTCGCCTGGTTCATGTTCGCCGATACCTTGCGTCCCGAGGCTGCGGCCACGCTTACTGAGTTGCGCACGCTCGGCTTCACGCACCAGACCTTGCTCACCGGCGACCGCGAAAGCGTGGCGCGCGCGGTCGCGGACGAGGTGGGCATCGACTCCGTGATAGCGGGCGCGCTGCCGCAGGACAAGCTCGCTTTCGTCGAGCAGGAACTGGCGGCCGGTCGCCATCCGCTCGTGGTCGGTGACGGCGTGAACGACGTGCTTGCCATCAAGGCGGGCGCGACCAGCGTCGTTATTGGCGGGCGCGGCGTCGACATCGCCGTGGCATCCGCAGACGTGGTGCTGCTCGGCGATGATCTGCGCCGGCTCACCGCGTGCGTTCGGCTGGGGCGACGCTGCCGCCGCACCGCGGCCGTCAACGCTGCGATCGGCGTGGCGTGGACGGCCGCGGTCATCGCGATCGCGGCGCTCGGTCTCCTGAGTGCGGTATGGATCGCGGTGCTGCATAACCTCGGCACGTTCATCGTGCTGGCGAATGCCGGGAGACTGCTGCGGGTGGCGGAACCCGGCTTCGTGCAAGAGCCTTCACCGCCGCCCGTAAGTACGCAGGATGGGAAGCTGCCGCAGAGCGGCTTTTGAGGTCCGGTCACGGATAACGAATCGAACGTAACAACGACACCAGCCATCACCTGATGAGGATGCCATGAGAGTACGCAATCTTCTGCCGCTGCTTGCAGTGCCGCTGTGCCTGGGTGCGACGCTCGCCGCAGAGTCCACCAAGGACGCCACGCCCGCGACTCAGCAGGCCAACGCCGACCTGCTCAAGACCCTGCCGATGAGTGACCGGCAAGACTATGAGGACGCGAAACGCGGGTTCATCGCAACGCTGCCCGACATCAACATCACGACTCCCGAGGGCAAGGTGGTCTGGACCCTCAACGGCTATCAATTCCTGCAGGCCCAGGACGCACCGCCTACGGTGAATCCAAGCCTGTACCGAAACTCGCAGTTGAACATGAACAACGGTTTGTTCAAGGTCACCGACGGCATTTACCAGATCCGCGGTTTCGATCTGTCCGTCATGTCGATCATCGAAACGAACAACGGCGTCATCGTCATCGACCCGCTGATCTCCACCGAGGTCGCGAAGGCGGGTCTCGACCTCTACTATCAGCACCGGCCGAAGAAGCCGGTTGTGGCGGTGATCTATACGCACAGCCATGTCGATCACTATGGCGGCGTCAAGGGCGTGGTGAACGAGGCCGACGTGAAGGCCGGCAAGGTGAAGATCTTCGCGCCAGAGGGTTTCCTCGAAGAAGCGGTCAGCGAGAATGTCTTCGCCGGCAACGCGATGAGCCGCCGCGCAATCTACATGTACGGCGCGCTGCTGCCGCGCAGCGCGCAAGGGCAAGTCGATGGCGGTCTTGGCAAAACGACCTCGAACGGCACGGTCACACTGATCCCGCCCACCGACATCATCAGAAAAACAGGCGAGAAGCGCACCATAGATGGCCTCGACGTCGTATTCCAGATGGCGCCCGGTACCGAGGCACCGGCTGAAATGCTGTTTTACTTTCCCAAGTACCACGCATTGTGCGCAGCCGAAGACGCCACCCACACGCTGCACAACCTCTATACGCTGCGCGGCGCGCAGGTGCGCGACGCCAACAAGTGGTGGCAGGCGCTCAACACCACCATCGAGATGTTCGGGCCGCAGGTGCAGGTCGTCTTCGCGTCCCACCACTGGCCGATGTGGGACAACGCCCGCGTCAACGATTATTTGTCGAAACAGCGGGATACCTACAAGTACGTGCATGACCAGTCGCTGCGCCTGCTCAACATGGGCTACACGATGGACGAGATCGGCGACATGGTGAAGCTGCCGCGCAGCCTCGACAAGGAGTGGTACAACCACGGCTATTACGGCACCGTCGTTCACGATGCGAAGGCGGTCTATCAGCGCTATATGGGCTGGTACAGCGGCAATCCGGCTGACCTGCATCCACTGCCGCCGGTCGACACGGCGAAGCGCACCATGGACTTCATGGGCGGCGTGCCTGCCGTCACGCAGAAAGCGCGGGATGCCTATGCGAAAGGCGACTACCGCTGGGTGGCGCAGGTCATGAATATGGCCGTCTATGCCGAGCCCGACAATCAGGAGGCGAAGAACCTCGAAGCGGATGCGCTGGAGCAACTGGGATATCAATCGGAGTCAGGCCCATGGCGCGATGTCTATCTGATGGGCGCGTACGAGTTGCGCAACGGCATTCCGAAGGTTCCCGCCGTGCAGACCGCGAGCCCCGACACGATTCGGGCGATGACGCCCGAGATGGCGCTGGAATTCCTCTCGATGCATATTGATGGCGAGAAGGCCGACGGCAAGACCATATCGGTCAACTGGATCTTCCCGGACATCAACAAACGCTATGCGGTGAGGCTGGAGAACTCGGTGCTCGTCTATAACGAAGGCAAGCAGTTGCAGAACGCCGACGTGACGTTGACGCTGCCCAAGTCGAGTCTCGACAACATCATGCTGCATCAGACGAACCTTGACAAAGAGGTCGAGGCCGGCCGTGCGAAAGTGGATGGCGATCGCGGCAAGATCTCGGAGTTGCTGTCCTTGACCGACACCTTCAATCCGCTCTTCCCGATCGTGACGCCACGACCGTGACGTGAATACGGGCGCCGGCTGCGATGGAGGTCGCGCCGGCGCGTCGTCACGGGACCAGGCAAGGTAAGCCATTGTGAGCGCCGCTTGCTTCTCGAGATTCAGAACCACGACCTTATCCTGTGCGACGGGGGCATGAAATGACAGCATTCGTCGATCATCCCGCTCTGCTTTTTGTGGGTCTTCTGTCGATCTTCATCAGCGCGGTGGCCTTCGGCGCATACGTGTTGCGCCGCATGGCAGCGCTGCCTGCCGAGGACCGGGAGGATTTCAACATCATTCAGACATCCACCTTGACGTTGCTCGCGCTCCTGGTCGGTTTCAGCCTTTCGATGGCGGTGAACCGCTACGACCTTCGCAAGACGCTGGAAGAAAGTGAAGCCAATGCGATCGGCACCGAGTATTCGCGCGCGGATCTCGCCGATGCGGCAGTCGGTGGAAAGATCAAAACCGCCTTGATTCACTATACAAGGCTGAGACTCGCCAGCTACCGTACGCGGGATCCGGTGGAACTGGCGAAGATCAACCGCGACATGGCGAATACCGAGACGGAACTTTGGGAACTCACGACCCAGGTCGCGAAAGCGCAGCCGACGCCCATCGGGGCGCTTGTTGTCGCAGGCATGAACGATGTTCTGAATTCCCAGGATTACTCGGAGGCGGCGCGGATCAATCATATTCCGCTGGGAGCGTGGTACCTGATGATCATCATCGCCCTGCTCGGGTGTGTCGTGCAAGGTTACGGCGCGAAGGGCAGCCTGCGTAAAGGATTGCTCATCACCATTCTGCCCGCGACTGTCGCGCTTTCGCTCGCACTCATTGCGGACATCGATAGCCCGAAGGGCGGGATCATCCGTGTCGAGCCGCGCGATCTTACACGGCTCCTGCAGTCGATCGCGCAATGACGGCGCATCGGCGCTCGGGAAGGCGATTTGGGGGATAGAAAGATCGAACCCTGCGGAGCGGATGATAGTGCGATGGCACTGAGGCGCTACGCCGGGGACCGGCCCTTGCAAGTTGCAGGGTCATGGAGTTGGGTGCTTTGCTTTGCAACTGGCGCGGAGCCACGTGAGGGACATTCCAATGAGCGTAGCGTTCGATTGGTTTCGGAACATACTTCGATTTCATCCCGAAGTCACTTTTTTCCTGGTGCTGGGCTTGGGTTATGCGCTGGGAAAACTCAGGATCGGCAGCTTCACGCTGGGCGCGGTCACCGGCACGTTGCTGGCGGGGGTACTGGTGGGTCAATTGGGACTCAAGATTTCCGGCGACGTGAAGCAGTGCTTCTTCCTGCTCTTTCTGTTTTCCATCGGATTTCGTACCGGCCCACAGTTCTTTCGCGGCATGCGTCGTGACGGTTTGCAGCAGGCGCTTTTGGCTGCAATCGTGGCGACAACGGGTCTCGTGGTGGCGTTCATCGTGAGCAAGCTGCTGGGTTACCCGGCCGGCACCGCGGCGGGCGTGGTGGCCGGGTCGCTCACCGAGTCGGCCACCATCGGTACTGCCACCGACGCCATCACACGGCTGGCCTTATCTGACGCGGATCGACAGATGCTGACCAATCAGATCCCGGTCGCCTTTGCTGTCACCTATCTGGTGGGCGTGATCGGCGCGGCCTGGATCCTGAGTCAACTTGCGCCCAAGCTCATGAAGGTGGACCTGCCCGCGGCCTGCCGCGAACTCGAAGACAAGATGCAAGGCACCGGCGCGCAGGGCATTCCCGGGCGACGGGAGTTCGAGTTGCGCGCCTACACCATCGAAGAAGGTTCGCCACTGGCGGGGGCGTCGATATCGGAGATGGAGGCCAGCATGGGTGATCAGCGTCTCTTCATCGACCGGATACGGCGCGACGGCGTGGTCATGAACGCCGCCCCTGACACCGTACTACGCGCGGGCGACACCATCAGCGCCGCCGGGCGGCGCACATTATTGGTCGAGCGCATGCTGGGGCCGACTTCGGGCGTGCGTGAGATCGACGACCGCGAGTTGCTCGACATGGAAGCCGAATCGCTCGATGTGGTGGTCACATCCAAGGCGATTGACGGCCACCGGCTCGGCGAGTTGGCGCGAGAGCAGGGTGCACGCGGCGTATTCGTATTGCGCCTCGCGCGCGCGGGCACGCCGGTGCTGATCTCGCCCGAGACCGTGATCAACCGTGGTGATGTGCTTACGCTCGTGGGCAGCGCGTCCCGCGTGGAGGCGGTCGTCAACAAAATCGGCGTAGCCGACCGCGCGACCAATGCGACGGACATGGTTCTCGTGTCGCTCGGCATCGTGGCTGGTGCGCTGATTGGCGTCCCTGCGCTGCTTGTCGGCGGTGTGGAAATCGGCCTGTCTCTCAGCGTGGGCGTGCTATTGGGAGGATTAGTGTGTGGCTGGCTGCGTTCAGTGGAGCCGCGCCTCTTCGGGCGTATTCCCGGGCCGACATTGTGGATCTTCGAATCCATCGGGTTGACGGGCTTTGTCGCCATCGTAGGCTTGAACGCAGGGCCCGACTTCGTTAAAGGACTGCAATCAAGCGGACTTTCGCTTTTGTTTGCAGGCATATTGACCTCGAGTATTCCGATGCTGGTGGGCGTATTCGTCGGGCACAAGATAATGAAAATGCATGCGGGTGTCATGCTCGGGGTGTGCGCAGGCGCTTTGACTGCCACGCCGGCGTTGGCAGCGGTGCAGGAGGCAGCCAAAAGCGCGGTGCCGACCTTGGGCTATGGCGTGGCCTATGCGGTGGGGAATGTGCTGTTCGCGCTGTGGGGAACAGTGATCGTGACGCTGGTGACTTGACAGGAAACACGCTTGCATTGTGGGCGCGGAGAGCGGGGCTGCGACCTCGACAACGTCATATGCGGCCAAACCGGAGTGCAATGTGTTTGCGTTCAGCGTTAGCCGGATTCGCGCTGCCATTTTCAAGCCGGAAGGCTGACGATAGTCGTTTTACATACATCGAGAAAAACATCACGGCTGGACGTCATACAGATGTGAATGACGTGAACTCACCGCTTTGACACGCTGGTGACGGCAGGTGTTGAATGGCGGGGTTGGATCGGGAGTGCAGGTTGGCAGATGCCTGAAGCGACCATGCCGCTCCGGCGGCGATACCGTCGGCAAGCTGCAATACTGCGAACATCAAGAGTCATCTCGTCGAGCGTCCGCCAAGGGCCGGACAAGAGACGACAGGCTGGCACCGCACCACAACCTTCATCCATACGCAACGGCTTCTTTTGCTCGACCGTGCGAACGCGAAATGAGGAGGCTGCGAGTCGCGCTCATGCCGCTCAATCAACGTGCGGCCGTGCGCAGCAAACTCACGACCGCGACCACCATGCTGGCCGGGCGCACCACCGATCTGATGCCCGGACGGCCAACGATGCCATTCCACACGCTGGCGTTCGCGAGCTTAATCGCGTCTATCGCGGAGAAGCACCGGTTCATTTAGCCCCCCTCTGCGGGAATCCCCTAAATTGAGTTCGTTCATCTGCAAACATATAGTTCCTGCATGAACGAACCAATCCGAACCGGCAAAGCCACCGACCATTCCACCACCCCCGAAGCAATGCCTCTCGAAGGCTTGCTGGTGTTGGACTTCAGCCAATTCCTGGCAGGCCCGTCATGTTCGCTGCGCCTGGCTGACCTCGGCGCAAACGTCATCAAAGTCGAGCGGCCGCAAGGCGGCGACCTTTGCCGCCAGCTAAGCATCTCGGACCAGCGCCTGGACAACGACAGCGTCCTGTTTCATACGATCAACCGCAACAAGCGCAGCTTCGCCGCCGATCTCAAGCAGCCAGCCGATCTCGCCCGCGTCAAAACGCTCGTGACCCGCGCCGACGTGCTGATCCACAACTTTCGCCCTGGCGTCATGGAGCGTCTCGGCCTCGGCTACGACACGGTGCGCGAGTGGAATCCGCGTGTCGTGTACGCGAACGTCACCGGCTACGGCGAGCGTGGGCCATGGCGCGACAAACCCGGTCAGGATCTGCTGGCGCAAGCGCTGTCCGGCATCACCTGGCTTTCAGGCGATGCCGCGCAAGGACCCGTGCCCGTGGGCGTCTCCGTCGCCGATATCGTGACCGGTGCGCATCTCGCGCAAGGCGTGCTCGCCGCGCTCGTGCGACGCGGCGTAACCGGGCGCGGTTCGCGGGTCGAAGTCAGCCTGCTCGAATCCATTCTCGACATGCAATTCGAGCAACTCACCGCCTACCTGCGCGGCGACGGCTCGCTGCCACGCCGCTCCGCCGTCAACAACGCCAGTGTCTATGGCGCGGCGCCCTACGGCATCTACGAAACGGCCGACGGTTTTCTCGCGATCGCAATGGCCCCCGCCGCGCAACTCGCGCAACTGCTCGACTGTCCGGCGCTCGAAGCCTTCGCCGATCCCGCGCTCGCCTTCTCGTGCCGTGACGACATCAAGGCGACCTTGCGCGTGCATCTGCGCACGCGCACGGCGGCTGCATGGCTGGACGTGCTCGAACCCGCCGATATCTGGTGCGCCCGCGTCCAGAACTACGAAGAACTGATCGCGCATCCCGGCTTCACCGCGCTCGACATGACGCAGCGTATCGTCACCACGGCCGGCGACGGGCTGACCACGTTGCGTTGCCCGATTCGCATCGACGGCGCCGTGCTGAAGTCATCGCGCGCCGCCCCCACGCTCGGCGAACACACCGACGAGATCGCCGCCGCATTCGGGCTCGACGGCAAGGAGACAGCGCAGTGATTCACGAACAGTTCTACGAAGACTACGAGGTCGGCTTCTCGCGACGCACGTTCGGACGCACCATCACCGAGACCGACATCGTGATGCACGCGGGGCAGACGGGAGATTTCTTTCCGCATCACATGGATGCGCAATGGTGCGCCACGCAGGAGTTCAAGCAGCGCATCGCGCACGGCACGCTCGTCTTCAGCGTCGGGATCGGCATGACGGCGAGCACGGTCAATCCGCGCGCGATGTCCACGGGTTATGACCGCGTGCGCTTCGTGAAGCCGGTGTTCATCGGCGACACGATCACGGTCGCGGCGAGCATCACCGAAAAGCGTGCGCATCCGAAGCGCGACACACATGGCATCGTGATCGAGCGTATCGAGATTTCCAATCAGCGTGGCGACACCGTGCTCGTGTGCGATCACCTGTATCGGGTGGAGCGGCGCACGCCCGGCATCGAATCGTGATCCCAACAGCGGGACCCTGAACCCGCATCACAATGACGGAGACATCATGCGGAAAGTTCTTGCGACGCTGGGCGCGGTGGCGCTCGTCTGCGCGTCCGGTGCGGCGAATGCAAAAGATATCACCCTCGGCTATTCGAGCGTGGGCCTGAGCTATCCGTTCGCGGCCGCCATCGCGAAAGGTTTCGAGAATGCGGCCAAGGCAGCCGGCGTGAAGACCGTCGTGCTCGATGCCAAGGGCAGCGTGCAGAAGCAAGCCAACGATATCGACGATCTGATCGCACAGAAGGTCGATGGCATCGCGATCATGCCGCTCGATTCGACTGTCGCGCAAGGCTGGGTCGATCGCGCCGTCGCACGCGATATCCCGACCGTGGGCGTCGCGTCCGAGATCGGCGATCCGCACAAGCGGCCCATCAAGCAGGTCTACGAGAAGCTCACCGCGCTCGTCACGCAGGACGAAGTGACGGCGGGCGAACGCGCGGGCACCATGGCCGCCTCGATGTTGCCCAAGGGCAAGGTGGCCAAGATCGCCATCGTCGAGGGCGCGGCGGGTTATGCCGAAGTCTCGCAACGCTCCCAGGGCTTCAAGCAAGGGCTCGACAAGGCCGGGGTGAAGTACACCATCGCCGCATCGCAGCCGGGCGACTGGACCTCGGAAAAGGGCGAGTCCACGTGCCAGAACATCCTGGCCTCGCATCCGGACGTCGACCTGTTCTTCGCCCAGTCCGACGACATGGTGGTCGGCTGCGCGCTCGCCGTGCGCAACGGCAGTTCGAGCGCGAAGCTGATCGGCATGGGCGGCTCGAAGCTCGCCATCAACGCGATCAAGCTCGGCGACGTGACCGGCACGGTCTGCTACAAGCCCGAGGAGATCGGCAAGCTCGCGTTCGACGCGCTCTACGGCACCGTGACTAAGAAGAACGTGACGAAGGCGGTGTTCGTCGCCTACGACACGCCGCCGATCACGAAGGCCAACCTCGCGGGCTGCGTGCCGCAATGGTGATGGACGCGCTGCTGCGCTTCGAGCGCGTCGAGAAGGTCTTTCCGAACGGCACCGTGGCGTTGCGCGGTGTCGATCTCGAGGTCGAACGCGGCAAGGTGCACGGCTTGCTCGGCGCGAATGGCGCGGGCAAGTCGACGCTCATCAAGATTCTCTCGGGTGCATTCGCGGCCTCGGGCGGGCGCGTCGTCTGGCGCGGTGAAGCGGTGCAATGGGCGAGCCCGAGAGCAGCCAACGCAATGGGCGTCGCGACCATCCATCAGCATATTCCGCTCGTGCCCACGCTCTCCGTGCTCGAAAACGTCTTTCTCGGCGATGCCGGCCGCTGGCGGCGCGACCCGGCTTACCGCGCGCGCTTCGACGCATTGTGCGAGCGCATCGGTTATGCGCTGGATGGCGATGCGCTCGTTAGCGACCTGTCGATCGGCGAACGCCAGATGGTCGCCATCTTCCAGGCGCTCGGCACGGGCGCCGAACTGATCGTGATGGACGAACCCACCGCATCGCTTGCCAACGAAGAGCGCGAGATCGTGTATCGGACGGTGCGGCATCTGTCGCGCGTCGAAGGCAAGGCGATCCTGTTCGTCTCGCACTTTCTCGATGAAGTGATCGCGCTCACGGATTGCGTCACGGTGCTGCGCGACGGCGTCGCGGTCATGCACGCCGATACTGCCTCACTCGACGAATCGCGCATCGCGGAAGCGATTGCCGGGCGCGAGATCGTCGCGCTCGAACGCGCCACGCCGGCGCCGCGCGCCGCGCATGCTCCCGTGCTGCTCGAACTGGACCAGCTTGCTTCGGCGGGCAAGCTCGCGCCGGTGTCGATGAAGGTCGCGGCGGGAGAAGTCGTCGGGATTGCGGGGCTGCTCGGTTCGGGCCGCAGCGAATTGCTGCACGCCATCTTCGGCGCGGATTCGCAGGCGAGCGGAGAAGTCCGCGTGGCCGGCCGCGCGATCCGCCGTTCGACGGGCGCGGCGGTCGAGGCGGGCATTGCGCTCGTGCCGGAAGACCGCATGCGGCAAGGGCTCATTCCGCTCTTCGAAATCTGGCGCAACACGACGCTGCCTGCGCTCGACAGCGTGTCGTGGCGGCGCTGGCTGCCCATGCGCGAACGCGAGACCCGGCGCGGCGAGGAAGCCATTCGGCGCTTGCAGATCAAGGCGCAGTCGCCCGACGAACTCGTCACCGAACTCTCCGGCGGCAACGCGCAAAAGGTCACCATCGCGAAATGGTTGTTCAGCGACGTAAAGGTCTTTCTGCTCGATGAACCCACCGCAGGCATCGACATCGGCGCGAAGACCGACATTCTCCTGCTCGTGCGCGAACTCGCGGCGGCGGGCAAGGCGGTGATCGTGGTGTCGTCCGAATTCGAAGAGCTGCTCGCGGTGAGCGAACGGATCATCGTGATGCGCGATGGGCGCTGCATGGCGACACGCGCCGCGCAAGCGACGTCCGAGCACGAACTCATTCTGCTGGCGGGCGGCCGCGCCCCCGCGACTCAGGCAGACGAAGCCACGGTAGCGATCTCAGGCGAAAAAACATGAACGTTTCGACTTCTTCCAATGGTCATTCGGTCGCGCCCGAGCGTCCGCCGAAAACGCGTGTCGACTGGCGGCGCGTCTTCGGCTTGCGCGAAATGGGCGTGTACTACGCGCTCATTCTGCTGGTGCTCGTGTTGTCCGCCGTCACGGCCTACACGGGACGCGCGAACTACCTCAGCATCGTCAACGTGACGAACGTGCTGTACCAGTCGTCGCTGATCGCGATCATGGCGGTGGCGATGACCGTCATTCTGATCACCGGCAATTTCGATCTCTCGGTGGCGTCGGTCGCGGCGTTGTCGGCGGCGGTGATGATCGGTCTCGCGGATTCCATCGGTTTCGTGCCCGCCGCGCTGGTCGCGATGCTCGTCGCCGTGCTCGCGGGCGTGCTCAACGGCGCGATCGTGCAATGGCTCGGCATCAACGCGTTCATCGTGACGCTCGGGACGCTGACGGCGATACGCGGCGTCGTGCTGATCGTCACCGACGGGCGTTCGCTGTCGGTCGAATCGGTCGACGCCATCGCCGCCATGCGCGTGTTCGAATCCGGCCGCGTGCCGCTCGGCGGCTTCTTCATCGTGCTGGGCATCGTCCTGATCGCGGCGAGCGGGCTGCTCGCGATGCGGGCAAAACGCGCCGGGCGTGCGCTCGGCAACGCCGCGCCCGCCGCGTTCGGCATGCTGGCGGGCGGCGTGGTCGTGCTGGCGCTCGGCTGGATCGGCGGCGCGCGGCTCGCCGTGGCGAAGCCGGTGATCTACATGGCGATCTTCACGGGGATTGTATGGTTCGTGTTGAGCTTCACCAATACGGGCCGACGCTTGTATGCCGTCGGCGGCAACGCGGAAGCGGCGCGTCTGTCGGGTATCAACGTCGGGCGCTATAAAATGGCCGGATTCATTCTGTGCAGCGCGGCGGCGGGTTTCGGCGGCATTCTGTTCGGCAGCCGGCTCGGCGCGATCAACCCCACGGCACTGCAAGGCGCGGAACTGACCGTGATCGCCTCGGCGATTCTCGGCGGCACGTCGCTCTATGGCGGCGCGGGCAGTGTCATCAAGACACTGGTCGGTGCGCTCCTGCTGTTCACGCTGAGCAACGGGTTCAACATCCTGAACCTGGGCGCGAACTACCAGGGCGTGATCGAAGGCACGGTCGTCGTCACGGCCGCGGCGATCTATACCGTGGGAGGGTCCCGCCGCCGCGCACGGACACGCTGACACGCCGATACGCCAAGGGACCTTCTCATGCCTCGCACCAAAACCAACGCGCTCGCCGACGATCTCGACGAAGGCGACGCTGCAACCTCGTCCGGCAAGCCCAACTACTCGGTGCCGGCCGTCGAGAAGGCGCTCGACATCATCGAATATCTCGCGGCCGAAGGCGTGCCGATGACGCGCGCCCAGCTCGCGCGCGCGTTGAATCGTCAGCCGCCGGAACTGTTCCGCATGCTGACGTGTCTGGAATCGCGCGGTTATCTGTGGCGCGATTCGGGCTCGAATGCGTATGCGCTGACGCTCAAGCTGTTCGAACTGAGCCGCACGCATTCACCCTATGAAGGGCTGTTGCGCGTGGCCGAACCGCACATGCGCGCGCTCGCGGCGCAGTTGCGCGAGTCGCTGCATCTGTCCATGCTGCATGGCGACCAGGTCATGGTCATCGCGCAGGAAGAAAGCCCGAAGCCGTTCAGGCTGTCGGTGGAAGTCGGCACGCTGCATTCGGTGGCGGGGACCACGTCGGGGCGGGTGCTGCTCGCCCATCTTCCCGACGATGAAGTCGCCGCACTCCTCAAACGCGATGCGACGCACCGGCAGTTGTCCGCCGCCGGGCGCCAGACCTTGCGCGAGCGGCTCGCGCGCATTCGCACGCAGGGCTACGAATGGAGCGAGGGCGAGTGGTTCGAGAGCGGTATCGATCTCGGCGTGCCGATCGGTTCGCCGCAATCGCGCGTCAAGGCGGCGCTCGTCATGGCGACGCTGCGCCGCAAAGGAGAGGGCCCGACGCTCGCCGACGTGCTGCCCGCGTTGCAGGCGTGCGCGCAGGCTATCGGCGCGGCGGCGGGCATTATCAAGGGAGACACGACTTGAGCATCACGTTGCGGGTCGCCGTGCGGCAGTTCGGGCCGTTCGAAAGTGCCGTCGTCAGGCAGTTCGACGATTTCATCGCAAGCACGGGAGAAGAGGCCCGTATCGAGATCGCGGCGCTGGATCTGAATCCGCTGCACGACACGCTGGTTCAGCGGCGTGAACTCGCAAGCGGCGCGTGGGACCTGGCGTTCCTGTCGACCGACTGGATCGCGGAAGTCGTGGCGCTCGGGCTCGTCGAGAATCTGCTGCCGTTTCAGGCGAAAGAGCCGATAGCCGATTTCCCGGCGGCGTGGAGTCCTTCGCTGCTCGGCCTTCAAACTTTTGCCGACGGTTTCTGGGGCATGCCGTATCACGATGGCCCGGAGTGTCTCGTTTATCGAAAGGATTTGTTCGATGCGGCGGGGCTCGCTGCGCCCACGACCTGGGACGATTTCGCCGCGACGGCGCGTCGTTTGCATGCGCCCGCCGAAGGCCGGTACGGCACGGCGCTCGCGCTGTTCCCGGACGGCCACAACGGCTTCTACGATTTCTGCATGCACGTCTGGACGCGAGGCGGCGAGTTGTTCACGCTAGAGGGCGCGCCGACGCTGCCCGGCGCTGCCGCGCGCGATGCGCTCGATTTCATTCGCACCCTCGCACGCGATATCTCGGCCATCGCGCCCGATCCGCAAGCGCTCGACAGCGTGCGCTCGGGCCTGATGTTCGCCGCCGGCGAGATTGCGATGATGGTCAACTGGTTCGGCTTCGCGGCCTATGCGCAGACGGCGCCAGAAAGCCGCGTCGCGGGCCGCGTGGCCGTTGCGCCGATCCCGCGTGGCACGCGCGGCAAGAGCGTCTCGCTCAATGTGTTCTGGATGCTCGCCATGGCCTCGGGCTCGCGCCATCAAGACCTCGTGTGGCGTTTCATGCGCCATTGCGCCAGCGCGCCGATGGACCGGCTGACGACGCTCGAAGGCGCCATCGGCACGCGCATGTCGACCTGGCGCGACGAAGAAGTGAACCGGCGCATCCCGTTCTTCCATCAACTGGAGACGCTGCATCGCGACGCACGCGAATTGCCGCGCCTTGCGCGTCTCGCCGACATCTCGCATGTCATCGACGCCATGCTCGCGCGTGCCGTCAACAGCGACGAGCCGTCCGACGCCTTGCTGGTCGCCGCGCAGGCGCGCATCGAGGAGATCGCGCGATGACTTCGCTCGCGACCTTGCAGCAATCCTGGCCCATGCCCGCCGTGCCCGCGCCGATCGTGCTGATCGGCGCGGGCGGGATCGCCCGGGATGCGCATCTGCCGGCGTATCGGGAGGCGGGTTTCGAGGTGAAAGGCGTGTTCGATCTCGACGTCCAGCGTGCGCAAGATCTGGCGCGGCAATGGTCGATCGCACAGGTCCACGCATCGCTTGATGAGGCACTCGATGCCGAAGACGTGATCTTTGATATCGCCGCGCCCGCAGCCGTGCATGCTTCGATAGTCGAGCGCGTGCATGACGGCGCGGCGGTCCTGCTGCAGAAGCCGTTTGGTCTCGATCTCGTGCAGGCCAGCCGTATGCGCGCACTGTGCGAAGCGAAAGGGCTCAAGGCGGCGGTCAACTTCCAGCTGCGCTTCGCTCCGATGATGCTCGCCGTTCGTGACGCGATCCAGCGCGGCTTGCTGGGCGAGCTTGTCGATGTCGAAGTGCATCTGAATCTCGCGACACCGTGGCATCTGTTCCCGCATTTGAAGGCGGACCCGCGTGTCGAAGTGGTCTCGCATTCGATTCATTACCTGGACCTGATTCGCTTGCTGGTGGGCGAGCCGCGAGGCGTCATGGCGCGCGGTTATGCCTATCCCGGCAGCGGTCTCGCCGACACGCGCACGAGCGCGATCCTCGATTACGGCGCGACCTTGCGATGCACGCTGTCGCTCAATCATCACCACGACTTCGGGACGCGCTTTCAGGACGCGGGGTTTCGGTTCGAAGGGCTGGACGGCGTACTTGTCGTGAAGCTCGGCGCGCTGCTCGATTATCCGAAGGGCGAGCCGGACGAGTTGTGGTTCTGCGCGCGTGGCGGCGAGTGGTCGCAGATCGCGCTGACGGGCGCATGGTTCCCGCATGCGTTCATCGGCACGATGGCGAACCTGCAGCGCTACGTGAGCGGCGAGGATACGGCGCTGGTTTCGGATGTCGCCGATGCCTGGCGGACGATGGCGCTCGTGGAAGCGTGCTACCGCAGCGAAGCGAGGCCAGCGGAGCCGATTCCGCACAGCCCGGCGTGAGCCGTGCGGGCGGCCGGCATCATCGGCTCAGTCCGAACTCCGCCAATACTTTTTCTGTATCTTCTCCGACGCGCGGCGCGCCGCGCCGGCTCACAGCCCGCTGTCCGTCGATGCGCAACGGCCCGCGCGTCGTCCACACAGCGGCGCTGTCGCGACGCTCCACCGTTTGCAGCATGCCGAGCCGCGCGAACGCCTCGGTTTCCATGAGGCGCGGCCAGTCGAGCACTTCCGCGCACCAGACATCGGCGGGACGCAGACGCGCCAGCCAGAACGCTGTCGGTTGCCGAGCGAGTTCCAGCGCAATCAGCCGACGGATTTCATCGCGTCGCGTAAAGGCTTCATCGGCGGTGAAGCTTGTGAGCGCGGGCAAGGGCAGCGTTTGGCCGAGTTGCGCAAGCGGCATCATCGCCAGGGCGAGATAGCCGTCGGCGGTCGGGTAGAGTCCGTAGGGCGCCGCCAGATACACGTTGGCATTGCGAAAGTCCGCGCGCCTGGGCATGCGTCGGCCATCGTTCAGATAGGTTGTCAGCATCTCGAACTGCAGGTCGATGAGTGCCTCCAGCAAGCTCGTCTCCACGCGCGCGCCCGCGCCCGTCACGCCGCGCTGCACGAGCGCCGCGAGAATGCCTTCCGTGAGGATGTGGCCTGCCTGGATATCCGCGATCGACAAGCCGAGCGGCACCGGTCCGTCACCTTCGTGGCCGTTGAGCCAGGTGATGCCCGATAGCGACTGCGCCAGCAGATCCTGCCCGGGCAGGCTCGCCCATGGTCCGGTTTCGCCATAGCCCGACACGCTCGCATAGACCAGCCTCGGATTGAGCGCATGCACCGCTTCATGACCGAGCCCGAGCCGCTCGATCACGCCGGGCCGGAAGTTCTGGATCATCACGTCCGCGCGTGCGAGCAGTCCCTTGAGCGCGACGAGATCGCGCGGGTCTTTCAGATCGAGCGCAATGCTTTCCTTGTTGCGGTTGATCGCATGAAACAGCGTGGAATCGCCGGCGATGTCGGTGTCGGTCAGATAAAGCGTGCGGCAGATATCGCCCGTTCCCGGACGCTCCACCTTGATGACGCGCGCGCCGAGATCCGCGAGCCGCAGCGCCGCCGACGGGCCGGACAGAAACTGCGCGATATCGAGCACGAGCAGGCCTTCGAGCGGCGCGCGCGCACCCTTCGTGTGGTGAGGCAGGGCGCTCATGCTCATGGTCGTGCTCTTGCTCTTGCTCATGCGGGCAGGCTGGCGCGAAACAACGCGTTGATGGCGTCGATGATCTCGTGGGCGGGCTCGTCGTCGCGCAGGCCGCGATTGAGCCGTGCCGATGCGGCTTGCTGAAACGCCATGTAGCCGTCGTGGCGCGGCCGGACCCATGCGCCTTCGAGCGTGGCGCGAGTTGCGCGATAGAAGTCGCCGGCGGCTTCGTTGACGGCGTCGTCTTCCCATGCCGCCGCGTGACCCGGCTGGCCTCCGGCCGCCGCAAAGGGTCCGCGCTGCGCTTCGGCGCCTGCCACCCATAGCGCGAATGCCTGCGCTTCTTCCTGATGCGTGCCGCGCGCCGATACCGCGATGCCCGTGCCACCCAGCGCCGAACCGAGCGGCGCGCGATCGCCGATAACCGGCATGTCCGCAAACGCGAGTCGCACCGGCCTGAAATCGCGCCATGCGTAATTCACGTAGCCATAGACGAGCGGCACGCAATCGATGGTCGCCCCGGGCTGCGCCATGCGTTCGTACACGGCGATGGGGTCGTCGTCGAAGCAACGCGGCTCGACGTGGCGGACGAGTTCCCGCAGATGCTCGCAAGCGCGGGGGGCGATGACGCGATCGAACAGATCAGGACCCGCGACCGTGCCCGGCGCGCCGAGCTGCGCCGCGAGCGTGTAAAGGCCCATGAGCGAATGCGGGGCGCGCAGGGGCAACGCGACGCGTCCGTTGCGGGCGAGTTGCAACACGTCGTCCCAGGTACGCGGAGGGGCAGCGAGGCGGTCGCGCCGCCACGCGAGGACTTGCGTGGCGGCGTCGATCGGCAGCGCCCATTGCCGGCCTTCCCAGCGATAGCTCGCAAACGATTCGCCCACCGTGCCCGCTTCGATAGCGCCGAGCGCCGCGGCGCCGTCGAGTGGGCGAAGACAGCCTTCGCGCGTCACCTGGCCGACATGCGGATGATCGATCACGATGAGATCGTAGCGGCGCGCGAGTTCATCGACAGGGAAGGATTCGAAGTCCTGCAGCGAGCGCCGGTCCCATTCGATTGACACGCCGGTCCGCGTGCGCCATTCGGCCGAACAGCGCGCGAGCGGATCGTAGCCGCGCGCGTGATCCCAGGTCATGCCTTTCAGGACGATCGTCATCGGGAAGTTACTCAGGTGAATTAGACGTTTATAGGCGTAATGATCGCGCGACGAGCAAGAGGGTGTCGATCAGGGTTTTCAGCAGCCATGGGGTCGGGGACATTGGCCATGCCTTCCCGGCATACATGCCATGCCGTTACGCTCTCTGTTCAGCCCCTCCGGCAAACCCCATTCTCTTGCCTCCGCTTGCCGCGATGCCCGCGTTCACGCGCTGCTTCGCGTCGAGCATCATCCACGTACCAGGAGAGTCAGCATGGGCAAGCTTCAGGGCAAGGTTGCAGTCATCACGGGCGGAAGCAGCGGGATCGGGCTCGCGACTGCCAGGAGATTCGTCGCGGAAGGGGCTTATGTCTTCATCATGGGGCGGCGTCAATCAGAACTGGACAAGGCACAAGAGATCATCGGATCGAACGTGACGGCCGTTCAAGGCGATATCTCCAGCCTCGATGATCTGAACCGCCTCTACGAAGCGGTGCAGCAGCAGAAAGGCGGGTTGGACATCATCGTGGCAAGCGCCGGATACGTCGCGTCATTGCCAACGGAGTCCGTCACGCCTGAACACTTCGACAAGACCTTCAACGTCAACGCACGCGGTACGTTCTTCACGGTGCAAAAAGCGTTGCCGCTGCTGCGCGATGGCGGCTCCATCGTTGTTGTCGCATCCGGGATGCACATGAAGGGCTTTGCGGACTTCGGCGTTTATGCGGCGACCAAGGCAGCCATTCGTTCGTTCACGCGGACATGGGCAGCGGAATTCAAAGCTCGCGGCATTCGCGTCAATACGCTGAGCCCTGGAATGATCGAAACACCCATCGTGGACGGCATCTTCGGTTCGAAGGAGGCGGCGGATCATGCCCGCGCACTGTTCGAGCAGATCACGCCGCTGGGCCGTATTGGTCGCGCTGAAGAGATGGCCGCAGCCGCGCTGTTTCTCGCCTCCGATGAGAGCAGCTACAGCACAGGCATCGACCTGATCGCGGACGGGGGCATCACCCAGTTGTAGACTGGAAGCGGAGGTTGGCGCAACGGGCAGGTTGGAATGCCATGTTGCGCTTGTGATGGCTTTGATCCGTGTCGTCGGGCGCTGTGCGCATGGCGTCGCCCGGTATCCGCTAACGGAGACATCACAATCATGCAGCGCGGCTCATTCACGATCATTTGTTTCGTGAGTCTGCCTTGCCAGTCGATGCTTTGCGCGGTGTAGAGCATGCAAAACGCAAAACGCAAAACGCAAAACGCAAAACGCAAAACGCAAAACGCCCGGCGTCACGCCGCTCCGCCGCAACCCATTCCAAAGGATCGACCTCAAATGGATCGGATTGATGTGATGCGCATGTTCATCCGGGTGGCCGACTCCGGAAATTTTTCGAAGGTTGCCCGGGAAACGGGCGTCAGCCAGCCGACTGTCAGCAAGCTGATTGCCGGGCTGGAAGCCAGGTTGGGTGTGCAATTGCTGCGACGCACGTCGCGTGGCCTGAGTCTGACCGATGCCGGCCAGGATTTCTATGACTCGGCAAGCGTTATCGTGGAAAGCGTGGATGAGGTCGAGGCAAGGGTCGGCAACAAGGAGGCATCGCCGTCGGGCTTGGTCAGGGTTGCGCTTTCGCCGGCCTTCGGTCGGATGGAGATCGTGCCGCATCTCCCCGATTTCCTTTCTCGCTATCCCGACATCAGCGTGGAATTCGATGTGTCCCAACGCTATGTCAATCTGGTCGAAGAAGGACTGGATGTGGCGATCCGCGTAGGTCCCTTGAGCGATTCGGCGTTAGTGGCGCGGCGCATCGGCAGCATGGGATATCTTACGACCGCCGCACCCTCGTATCTTGAGAAGGCCGGCGTGCCTCACACGCTGGACGACCTCAAAAAGCACGCCTGCATTGCCTTCATGTCGCGCGACGCAGCCCGGCCGTGGGGGTTCGTCGGGCCCGAAGGTCCCGTCGAGTTCATCCCGCAAGGACACGTGCGCAGCAACGATGCGGAATACGTGCGTGCGGCCGTACTGGCGGGCCTCGGCATTGGGCACAACGCGGGCTGGCTCTACGCCCGTGATGTCGCTGACGGCCGTCTCGTTCCATTGCTGGCGGAATATGCGCCGCCTCCATTCCCGATCCATGCCGTCTGGTCGGGCAGCCGACGGCTCGCAGGGAAGACTCGGGCCTTCATCGATTTTCTGGCTGAGTTGTTCGCTGAGAATCCTCTTCTGAAAATACGCTAGGCGCGGTCGCGGGCCTATGCTCGCACGGCATGGCACGTATGCCATTCCCACTCCTTCCCGAGGTCCGTCGCGAGGCCTATCTTTGCTCTCAAGGCACCACGCTGATTCATTCTGGAACCAGCCGGTTTCACTGACACAGACTTTCCAAAGGAGTAGCAATCATGGTTGACGAAAATGGTCCTCATTATTTCGTGGCATTCCAGACCCCGGGACCGAACTGGATTCGCGGTGTCCGGTACAACGAGCAACCCGACTTCATGAAGCACGTGGCTTACATGATCGAGATGCAGGAGAAAGGGCTCACGGTGTTGAGCGGCCCGTTCATGGAAAAGGCCGGTGGCCTCGCCGGTGTTCTGGCTGATGGAGGAATGACGATCTTCAAGGCAGCCGATCTCGAGGAAGCCAAAAGGATCGCAACGGACGATCCGACCGTGCAGTCAGGGTTGCTCAACGTCGAAGTCAAGATGCTCTGGGTTCCCTTTCACACTTGACAGGCGCTTGGTACCTTGGCGGGAGCAGAAGACCGGGCGTCATTCATCGCGCGTTGGCTAACGAATCGCAGCCTGTATGAGACTTGCCACGTTGGCCCGCCGCCTTCCTCCGCACGACGAGCCCGGCCCTGTCATCCCGTGGTCTGCGCACTGCCGGCCCGACCTCGCGTGAAGTGGCCCGGCTTGAGCGCCATCACGGCGATGAGACTGAGCGCAATGCCTATCATCACGTACAGCACGGGCGCCAACGGCGAACCCGTGAGCGCGATGAGCCACGTGACGAACGTCTGCGCAAAGCCGCCAAAGACAAGCACGACCACGTTGTTGACCACGGCGAGCGACGTCGCGCGCGAACGCTTGGGGAACATTTCCGCGAGCGTCGTGCAATAGACGCCAAGGAAGGTGGCGCTGACGATGCCGATCACGATCTGCGCGACCAGCAGGCGTGAGACGTAGCCGGCGTCAGCTTGCAACAGACCCCGGATTCGGATACCGATTTATCGGAAGGAACTGCTCGCAGCTGATGACATCCGCGCGGCGCTGAGCCCGCCGGGCTGCACGGACCGGGGACGGCCATGAGGCGACGCCCGGCCGCCTTTGGGAGCAGGCCGGCAAGGGGCGCATTCTATTTGAGGAACCAGAAGCGGCCCGCAGCCGCTGATCACTCAAGTGAGGTCAGCGCCAGCTAACGGTGCTTTGTCTGGGGGCTCGCACATGGAAACCAAAGGGAGCATAGTCGGGCGCGGCTGCGCGTCGCATGTGCGACTGCCTTTTGCCTCAGTCACCGGCGGCCTATCGTCAGTGCCGATGGTGGACCGCTCCAAGTCGATCAGAAACCGTCGCCGGTAAGGTGATCGGCCGTTGAACGAAGCCCTGATCGGCGAACGGGCCATGGTCCGGCTACAACCCATTATGCTCAACCCGCAATGGCTGCGAACGTTCGCGGCGCTGGCCGAACTCGGCAATTTCACGCGCGCCGCGAAACGGCTCGATCTGACGCAGGCCGCCGTCTCTCAACATGTGCGCCATCTGGAAGATGCGCTCTGCCTGCTGGTGATACGCCGATCGCGCGCCATCGAACTGACGCCTGCGGGGCGCGCGCTGCTCGACTATTGTGAAGCGATGAACAGGCGCGCCGGCGGCTTGATGCGCGCGTGTCCGGTCCTGCAAAAGAGGCCGGAGAGATTGGAATGATCACGCCGGGAGGTATCGGGCTGGCGTTGCTTCCGTTAATGCTGGATTGGCAGGCGTAGCATCCGCAATGGAAGATTCGTCACTGCGTCGCGCCGGATCCGGACGTGCTCGACGCCGTGCTGACCAATCGATACGACCTTGGCATCGTCATACTCAAACCCGATGACACGCGTTTGACCGCGCGCACATTCATGCAGGAGCCTCTGGAACTCGTCGTGCCAGCGGGCGCAAAGGTGCGTGCGTGGAGCGATCTCGAAGCGCTCGGTTTCATCGATCATCCGGATGGGCCGGCGATGGCCAATCGCTTGCTGAGCCGGCGGTTTCGGAAGAACGTGAGCATGGGGGACCTGCCGCGCAACGGTTTCAGCAACCAGTTCGCGCACATCCTCGAATTCGTGGCGTGCGGGCTGGGATTCACGGTCATTCCGCGTTATGCGCGGGTGGCGTTCGCGCAGCAGCATAAGATCGAGGTGATGGAATGCGGTTCACCCGTGGTCGAAACCTCGTGGCTCATTCATCGCGCGGAATGGCCGTTGCCCGCGCGCTGCGCGCGGGCGGTGAGGTATTTGGAGGCGCGGATGAAGGGGCAGTGCGGCAAGATGGCCTGATTCGCCGCCGCCGCGATCGCGCCCATGATGTCGGTCAGGCGCTGCGCCGCTCTGTTGATTAACGTCATCGCGCTGCCCGCTTCATCGATGTATCGATCACTTCCTCGATCTTTTTGACCGCAGCCGATCAGCGCAGCGCCGGTGACTTTCTGCTGCGACTCCCGGTTTCGTCGCATTGCCACGGAAAAAAATCTACGGGCTGCGCCGTCGCCACGTGAAGCGGCGAGGCTCCTCACGGTCGATTGCCGACGACGCGGCGTCGGCGACAACGAGCGAGTGGCCGTCGCGCCTCGTAAGGAGACGCTCGGGCGAGCCGCGTCGTCCAGAGACAGAACAGAAACTTTTCTCGCGGACATGAACCTGACTCACCAGCCCCGACTGACTGCGGCGTGGGATCACCTATTGCCGCGCACACTCGAAATCGACCTGCCAGGCTGAACAACGCGTTCCCTCGCTGAACCCGGCGATAGCGAACCGATAGGCAATTCTCAAACCGCATCCTTCTGTTGAATCTCACGGTCAAACGAACTGCGGCTGATTCCAGTCGACAACAAGGCAAACTGGTTCAAAGCAGACTCGAACGAAGATCGCAAACTCTTGACAGACACCACTCCCCAGGATTATTAGCATTTAATTTGCGCCTGTTCCTCTGCTCGAATCTGCCGCCCGAAGCCACGCATGAATTCCCCATGACGACACTCTTGGTCTTCGCTATAGCCTTGCCGTGGTTGCTCATCGTCTTTGGCTGCTGGCTGGGCTATCAACTGGTGCGTCAACATGGGCGAATCTTGCTGAGCCTGGAAGCGCTCGAGAATGGGTTTCGGGGTGGACTGGCTGAGCCTTCCGATCCTGCATCGAATGCCTTGATTGGCCTGCCTTCACGCTCTATCGCTCCGGACTTCGAATTGCCTGACTTTTCCGGGGGTCTTCACCGGCTCTCGGATTTCCGGGGCCGTCCTGTCCTGTTGATCTTCTTTAACCCTGCCTGCAGTTTCTGCATGAGCATGATGCCGGAGCTGAAGGTCTTCGAGCTTCAAGGCAAAAACGGCAAGCCAATGCCGTTAGTCATAAGCACAGGAGAAGCCGAAACAAACCGCCAGCTCTTCCAGACGCACGGTATTGGATGCCCGGTTCTGCTGCAGAAAGATAGGGAAGTGGCTGCGCAATACCAGGCGCATGGCACGCCGGTGGGCTATCTCATCGACGAGAAGGGAAGCGTCGTCAGTGAGTTGGCCATGGGCGCGGCAGCCCTGGTGGCGTTAGCAGCGTCGCCGACTCCTGAAGCCACACCGGAACCGAACCACAGTCGCCCGGCTGAGTCAGCCGCCCGAGGAAACAAACCGATAGACAAAAGCCGGCTCAACCGAAGCGGGCTCAAAGCCGGAACGCCGGCGCCCAATTTTCGTCTACCAAGCGTGGATGGAGATGAACTGGCCCTGGAGGATTTTCGGGGCAGACGGGTGTTGCTCGTCTTCACGGATCCAGGTTGTGGCCCATGCCAGCTTCTGGCCCCGCACCTGGAACGCATACATCGTGAGCAGAAAGATCTCCTGGTCCTCATGGTGAGCCGCCAAGACCCAGAAACTAACCGCCAGAAAGTGGCCATGCTCGGATTGACGCTTCTGGTGGTGCTGCAAAGAAACTGGGAGGTCTCGCTCCAGTATGCGACGTTCGCTACACCAGTGGGTTACCTCATTGATGAGCGTGGAGTACTGGGATCCGACGTGGCCGAAGGATCCGACGCCATTCTGGCTTTAGCGGCCAGCCAAAGCGCGCCCTCCGGCAACGCCGAGCTTCATACTGAACGTACTTTGTGATTGCACGAGTCATTCCTCCGGGACCCCATGCCCGCAGATTCCAGGACGCCGCCATGAAAATCCGCTCCGTCAACCCGAATGCAATGGACCATCAATTCGATGAGTGGACCAAGGCCGTCGCGCACGGGCCGACCCGGCGCAAGACTCTGCGACTGATGAGCCGTGGCCTGTGTGGTGCGTTCCTGACCTCGCTCGGGTGGAGAAGCTGGGCCGCGAGCAGCACGACCGTCGCCGCTGCCCGCGCCTCGAATTCATTCGGTGCAGAAGACGACATCGCGACCGCCTCGGCGCAGAAGGGGCTCTCGATCTGCCGCAACCAGGAGTACGCGCTCTGCGCGGGTGTCCGCTGCTTCGTCTATAACAACGTCGCCTATTGCCGCTGCAACGTGCTGTATGGCGACAGCGTCAGCCGTTCGTTGTCATACTCCGGCGGGGATGTTTGCACCTTCAACGCCCAAGGCTCGAGCAACGGCTATGTGGTGAGCACCTTCAGCGTTCCCCCGGCAAGCGTAGGGCAATCCGGAGATCGGGCGCTCTATTTCTGCCCCCCAACTTCAAACTCCGGTGCCTATGCCTCGTGCGATGGCGGCATCTGTTTCGCGAGCACACGAGGTCAATCGTTCCCGGGCCTCGGCCGCCTCGGACAAGATCAGATCGTGTGTTCCTGTCCAATAGCGACCGGCACGTCAGGCTCGGCGGCCAAAGTAGGCCACCAGATCTTTGGCCCTTATCCGTGCCAGGCTTCCTTCTTCGAGAACTGCAAGAACACGGTCGCCACCGGAGGCAACGGTACGATCCTGTACGAAGGCGCGCCTACCGGTTCCTACGAAATTGGCGCCTTGGTGTTGAACAAAAGGCTTGCGCACTTCAACATGTGCCTTCCCTGAGCGTTCGTACGCGCTGATGAGATCCATGTCCTTAATCAAGACATCATGATCGATGCCGGGATCTTAAACAGTGGTCCGCCCCAACAGTGACATCGTTGCCGGTCTCACTCGCTGAATCAATTCAGGCAGGCTGGCGTTGTAACGCGTTGATCGACGCACTGATGTCTTTACGAATAGAGATCGACCCACGGCTGGCGAACGCCATGAACGGCGTTAAAAAATCCGCTGTCACGTGCCTGCTCATGGCCGCTTTCGGCCGCATGCCAAACCCACAGCAACAAAAAAAAGGCGGCGCCAATCAAGCGCCGCCCACTCACAAGAACGCGCTACCGTACCTTCCCCGCCTTCCACGCCGATAACAACTGCTCGTACTTCACCGTCTCACCCTTAGGCTTCTCATTAGCAAGCCGCTTCCACGGCGCGTTCTTGTCGGACAACCACTTTGACGGATCACTCTGCGCATTAAGCTCTGGCGCACAGACCTTCATCCCGGCCCGCTGCAACCGCGCCAACACCTGATCCATCTCTTTCGCAAGGTTATCCATTGCAGCCTGCGGCGTCTTCTCACCCGCGACGGCAGTACCAACATTCTTCCACCACAGTTGCGCCATCTTCGGATAGTCAGGCACGTTGTTGCCGGTCGGCGTCCACGCGATGCGCGCCGGGCTGCGATAAAACTCGATCAACCCGCCATACTTGTCCGCGTTCTTCGTGAAGTAATCGCTATGAATATCGGAGTCGCGAATGAACGTGAGACCGACAATCGACTTCTTGAGCGACACGCTCTTCGACGTCACGAACTGCGCATACAGCCACGCGGCGGCCCGCTGATTCGCCGGCGTCGACTTGAAGAAGGTCCACGAGCCGACGTCCTGATAGCCGTTCTGCATGCCGTCCTTCCAGTAAGCGCCATGCGGGGACGGCGCCATGCGCCACTTGGGCGTACCGTCCGCATTCGTGACGTTGCCCGGCTTGAGCATCGACGCCGTGAACGCCGTGTACCAGAACACCTGTTGCGCGATGCGGCCTTGCGCGGGCACCGGACCTGCTTCGCTGAACGTCATGCCCGATGCTTCCGGCGGCGCATATTTCTTGAGCCAGTCGATGTACTTCGTCGTCGCGTAGACGGCCGCCGGACTGTTGGTGCCGCCGCCGCGCGACACCGACGCGCCTACCGGATGGCAGCCGTCAGGCGTCACGCGAATGCCCCATTCATCGACGGGCATGCCGTTCGGAATCCCCTTGTCGGCTTCCCCCGCCATGGAAAGCCATGCGTCCGTGAAGCGCCAGCCGAGCGAGGGATCTTTCTTGCCGTAATCCATATGCCCATAGACTTTCTCGCCGTCGATGTTCTTCACATCGTTCGTAAAGAATTCGGCGATGTCTTCATACGCGGACCAGTTGACCGGCACGCCGAGATCGTAACCGTATTTCGCCTTGAACTTGTCCTGGAAATCCTTGCGTGCGAACCAGTCCGCGCGGAACCAGTACAGGTTCGCAAACTGTTGGTCTGGAAGCTGATAGAGCTTCTTGTCGGGCGCGGTCGTAAAGCTCGTGCCGATAAAGTCCTTCAGGTCGAGACCAGGATTGGTAAATTCCTTGCCTTCGCCCGCCATGTAATCGGAGAGCGGCACGATCACGCCATAGCGATAATGCGTGCCGATCAGGTCCGAGTCCGAGATCCAGCCGTCGTAAATGCTCTGCCCGGATTGCATCGAGGTCTGCAATTTCTCGACGACGTCGCCTTCCTGAATGATGTCGTGCTTCACCTGAATGCCGGTGATTTCACTGAACGCGGCGGCAAGCGTCTTCGATTCGTAGATATGCGTGTCGATCGTTTCCGACACGACATGAACCTCCTTGACGCCTTGCGACTTGAGTTTCGCCGCGGTGTCGATGAACCATTTCATCTCGTCCATCTGTTGCTGTTTCGACAGCGTGCTGGGTTGAAATTCGCTGTCCACCCATTTCTGCGCCTCGGGCGTGCCCGCCAGAGCCTGGGTCGCGAAGGCGCCTGACACGATGCCAGCCGATGCCAGCGCGACGATCCGTCTCCTCTGATGCATGGTCTTCTCCTGTGTCTTCGGTGCCCCTTCGACCGTGTCGGCGCCCGCTGGGGGCATCAGCGGAGCCGGCCTTGCCAGTCTTCATTGCATGCGTCCGCGTGCTAGCCCTTCCACATGATCGCGAGCAACACCAGCACCGAGGCGGTGAAGCCGGGCCACGCACTCGAACCCTCGGCGCTGATGGCGAGCCACGCGAGATTTACATACGCGGCAAGCAACAGGCCGATGAACAGCCGATCACCGCGCGTCGTCGCGATCGGCAGAAAGCCCTTTCGTTCATGCGTGGGCGAGCGCAGTTCCCATACCGTCATGCCGCCCAGCATGACGGCGATGCAGCCGAAGAAGATCGCTACCTCGGGCGTCCAGTACATCCAGGTGAACATCACACCCTCCCCATCGCGAAGCCCTTCGCAATGTAGTTGCGCACGAAATAGATCACCAGCGCACCGGGAACGATCGTCAGCACGCCCGCCGCCGACAGCACACCCCAGTCCATGCCGGCCGCCGACACGGTCCGCGTCATCACGGCGGCGATCGGCTTCGCGTTGACGGACGTCAGTGTGCGTGCGAGCAGCAGTTCGACCCAGCTGAACATGAAGCAGAAGAAAGCCGTGACGCCGACGCCCGACTTGATGAGCGGAAGGAAGATCTTCACGAAGAAAGCGGGAAACGTATAGCCGTCGATGTATGCGGTTTCGTCTATCTCTCGCGAGACGCCCGACATGAAGCCTTCGAGAATCCACACGGCAAGGGGCACATTGAACAGCATGTGCGCCAGTGCGACCGCAATGTACGTATCGGTCAGGCCGATGCTCGAATAGAGCTGAAAAAACGGCAGCAAGAATACCGCAGGCGGCGTCATGCGATTGGTGAGCAGCCAGAAGAACATGTGCTTGTCGCCGAGAAAGCGATAGCGTGAGAACGCATAAGCAGCAGGCAGCGCGACCAACACCGACATCACCGTGTTCATCAGCACGTAGATGATCGAATTGATATAGCCCCAGTACCATGAAGGGTCCGTGAAGATGACCTTGTAGTTATCGAACGTCACGTGCTGCGGCAACGTGGCGAACGTCGACATGGTCTCCTCGTTCGTGCGCAGCGAGATCGAAAACATCCAGTAAAGCGGAATCAGCGCGAACAGCATATAGACGACGAGCATCACGGTTCGCATCCAGCGGCGCTTATCCTGCATGGCCGTCTCCTTGCGCAGCGGCCCCGCCTTTTCCTACGCGGCTCATCCAGTTATAGAGAATGAAGCACAGCAGCAGGATGATCAGAAAGTAGATCAGCGAGAAAGCCGCAGCCGGGCCAAGATCGAACTGACCGACCGCTTTCTGGGTCAGATACTGGCTGAGAAACGTTGTGGAATCACCCGGACCACCGCCCGTCAGCACGAAGGGTTCGGTGTAGATCATGAAGCTGTCCATGAAGCGCAGCAGCACGGCGATCATCAGCACGCCGCGCATCTTCGGTAATTCGATGTAGCGGAATACCGCAAGGCGGCTTGCGCCGTCAATTTCCGCGGCCTGATAGAAGGCATCTGGAATCGCGCGCAAGCCCGCATAGCACAGCAGCGCGACGAGCGGGGTCCAGTGCCAGATGTCCATCACCAGCACGGTGATCCATGCGGCCGTGGGACTCGCCGTGTAGTTGTAGTCGAAGCCAAGACGATTGAGCCAGTAGCCGAGCAGTCCGATATCCGGGCGCCCGAAGATCTGCCAGATGGTGCCTACCACGTTCCACGGAATCAGCAACGGCATGGCAAGCACGACGAGTGCGGCCGATGCGCGCCATCCCGACGCCGGCATCGACAGGGCGAGGCCCACACCCAATGGAATCTCGAACAGCAGTACGCATGCGGAGAAAATGACCTGTCTGCCAAGCGCCTCGCGCAAGTCCGGATCGGTCATGGTGTTGCGAAACCACTCGGTACCCACGAACACATGCTGCGTGGGGCCGATGATGTCCTGCACCGAATAATTGACCACCGTCATGAGCGGCAGGATCGCGGAGAACGCGACGCAGATGAACACCGGAATGACCAGCAGCCATGCTTTCTGATTGACGGGCTTTTTCATCGCGCAGCCCCTTCGGAGACGCGTGTTTCGATTCTTTCGTCGTTGCAGAAGTACACGGTTTCGGGCGCAACGAGATGCAGCCACGCAGGTCCGTTGACAACCCGCACATGCGGCTCGATCCTCGCGTTGAAAACATGACCGTCGCATTGCGCGGTGACCAGTTGATAGTTGCCGAGCTGCTGCGCATTGAGCACCTGCGCGTTCACGGCGCCGGCTCCTCCCTCCTGCGAAAGGCGAACGAATTCCGGGCGAATCCCCAGTTTGAGCGCGCCGCTTGCCTGCTGATGCGCGTTCCGTAGCGTCGCCAGCGTGCCGGCGTCGAGCGGCAGGCGCTGTGAGCCGATCCTGGCGCCGTCGGCGTCGAGCTCGATCGGACACAGGTTCATGCCCGGACTGCCGATGAAGTAGCCGACAAAAGCATGATCCGGCCGCAGGAAAAGCGCATCGGCGCCGCCCTTTTGAACGACGCGGCCATTGGTCATGACCACGACTTCGTCGGCGAAGGTGAGCGCTTCTACCTGATCGTGCGTCACGTAGATCAGCGTGAGCTTGAGTTGCTGGTGAATCTTCTTCAACTGGCGGCGCAGCATCCACTTCATCGCCGGGTCGATCACGGTCAACGGTTCGTCGAAGAGGATCGCCGCGACATCCTTGCGCACCAGGCCGCGCCCAAGCGAAATCTTCTGCTTGGCGTCGGCGGCCAGGTTGTTCGCCTTGAGTGGCAGGTCGCGGGTCATATCGAGGATATCCGCGACTTCATGCACGCGCTTCGTGACCTCGGCGGCTGATAGCTTGCGATTGCGCAGTGGGAACGCGAGGTTATCGAACACGGTCATCGTGTCGTAGACCACGGGGAACTGGAACACCTGGGCGATGTTGCGTTCACGCGCACTGAGCGCCGTCACGTCGCGTCCGTCGAACAACACAGTGCCCTCCGACGGTTTGACAAGCCCCGACACGATATTCAGCAGCGTGGTCTTGCCACAACCCGATGGACCGAGCAATGCATAGGCGCCGCCGTCATCCCAGACCATGCTCATGGGTTGAAGCGCGTAGTCGTCGACGGTCGCGGGGTTCGGCCGGTACGCGTGAGCGAGATTCCTGAACTCAATGCACGCCATAAACTGCCTCCGGGCGGGACACCAGTTGGGTCTCTGCGCCGAACACGAACAGTTCGTGAGGGTCGATGAAAACGTCGAGCTGCGTGCCGAGCTCGATCTGATGCACGCCCTGCAACTGCGCCACGAGGTTGACCGCGCCAGTCAGCGTGCGCAAGTGCAGGTAGGTTTCGGAGCCGCTTAGTTCAGCGAGTTCGAGCCGGCACGGCACCGCGATCGCATCAGCGGCCTTCGGCTGAAGACGCAGATGCCCCGGCCGGATGCCGATGCGGCATGTGCCGCTCACAGATGGACCGTGCTCGACCGGAACCTCCACGCCGATCGGCAGACGCGCGCGGCCGTTGCCGCAGTCGCTCGTCAGCATGTTCATTGGCGGGTCGTTGAACACGGCGGCGGCCGCGACGTTGACCGGTGCGTTATAGACATCGAGCGTGGGACCGAACTGCAGAACCCGGCCCTTATCGACGATCGCCGTATGGCCGCCCAGCAACAATGCTTCGAGAGGTTCGGTCGTCGCGTAGACGACGGTGGTGTTCCCGCCGGCGAAGAGCAGGGCCAGTTCCATGCGCAATTCCTCGCGCAGCTTGTAGTCGAGATTGACGAGCGGCTCGTCGAGCAGCACCAGCGACGTGCGCTTCACCAGTGCGCGCGCGAGCGCGCAGCGCTGCTGCTGCCCGCCTGACAGTTCGCCTGGCCGTCTTTCCAGCAAATGATCGATATGCAGTTTCGCCGCGACTTCATGCACGCGCCGGCGGATTTCAGCAGGGTCGGTCTTTTGCAGGCGCAAAGGCGAGGCGATGTTCTCGAAAACCGTCATCGCCGGGTAGTTGATGAACTGCTGATAGACCATCGCGAGATTGCGCTGGCGCACGCTGACGCCTGTCACGTTCTGGCCGTCGACGAGCACGCGCCCGTCGCTCGGTCTGTCCAGACCCGCCATCACGCGCAATAACGTTGTCTTGCCGGCCTGCGTGGGTCCGAGCAGCACATTGATGGCGCCTGGGACAAGGCGCAAATCCACGCCGTACAAATACGGTTGCCCGCCAGAAACGACACTGACCCGTTCCAGTTCCAGGACCAAATCGCTCTCCTTCGCGGCGTGCGCGACGCCAGTCGCAGCGGCGGCGCATCAAGGTGGCGTCAATTGGATTTCGCGTGGATTACGTGCAGCAATCGAAATGTCCCTTTTGTTGGTTGGCGTTTAAATTGGGGTAAACCTTACGACAGGATGAAGCAGTCGGCGCAAGACCGGTTTTGCGCGTCAGCGGAGAGGCGGAGGGCTTTCGTTTCGAGGCTGAGTGGGGAGTCGATGAGGCGGATCGGCTGGCGACGTTGCTGGTCAAGCCGCCAGCGGTGGCCACGCAGGAGGCCATGCGGGCAATCGGCAAACAGCCGTGCGAGCCTGTCCGGCTCGAACGGGGTTCAGCGTGGAGAGACTTGACGGTTCAAGACAACGCGTCGTATCGACATGCGTCACGAAGGTGCCGCACGCCGTTGCCGGGACTTCAACCGGTTTTATGCGAACGCGTCCGCCACATGCAGCACGTGTGCATAGACAGCCCCCGCGCGCAGGACGACAGCAATCGCATACGCTTCGTCGAGCGCCTCGCCCGATGCGCCGGCTTCAAGCGCCTGTGCATGGAAGACCCGGCGGCGCGAATCGTTCGATTGCGCATACGCGGCTGCGGCCGCCGCGATCCAGACCAAAGCCGGCGTCAGCGCGTCGGTGTCGAACACCTGTTGCACGAAGCATCGTCTCGCTTCGGCGATGCTCGTGCCCGCGACCGCGTCGTCATCCTGGACGACGAAGGCGCCCGCATCGATCGCTACCACGCTGTCACCGAGCGATTCGAGCGCAGCGCTCAGATAGCTGATCGCCACCGATTCAGCCGCGCTCGCGCCGCCATGACGTGCCAGTTCGGCGTGATGTTCGATGCAGAACGCACAGCGTGTGATCTGCGCGATCGCGACAGCAACCAGATGTTTGTCCTTCTCACCCAGCGCGCCGGCCTTCCAGACGGGTGCCGACAGCGCGCGAAACGCTTTTGGCGCGGCATGTTCGCGTTCGAGCCGGGCCAGGACGCGTGCTTCTTCTGTATGGGTGCGGGCGTGGCTCATGACTTTCCCTTCAGGTGATGACGGCGGGATCGACGGCCGGCTGCGGAGCGCGAAGTGCGCCGCGTGCAGCTGGATCGGCGGCGGCCAGCACCGCGATGAGACTCAGCAATCCGAGCGCGCTGATATAAGCGCAAATCAGCCAGGGCGTGTTGCCGCCCACTGCCAGCAATGCGGCCGCGACGAACGGCGTGAGGCCGCCCGAAATCAACGTGCCGATCTGATAGCCGAGCGAGATACCACTGTAGCGCACCTCTACCGGAAACTGCTCGGCGAACCATGCAGCGCCAGGCGCATAGATGGCTGCATCGAAGAGGGCGAGTTCGATCGCGAAGACCAGCGGCAGATATCGCAGATCGCCATGATCGAGAAACCAGAAGAACGGCCAGACCAGCAGGCTGAGGCCCACCACGGCCCAGATTGCCGGCCCGCGTCGGCCGATGCGATCGGTGAGCGCGGCCCACAACGGCGTCGCGATCACCGCGAACGCCGAGCCGACAATCACCGCAGTCAGCGCATACGAGGCGCCACCGCGCTTGAGGTTCAGATAGCTGATGGCATAGGTCGTGACGATCGCGTACATGGCCGGTTGCAGCAGACGCAAGCCTATCGTGACGAGCAACGCGCGGCGGTGGTGGCGCAGCACGTCGGCGACCGGCGCGCGGCGAATGCGGCCTTCGCTCTGCATCGCAACGAACGGCGCGGGTTCGTCGATACGCGAACGGACGAACGCGCCGACCGCCACCAGCACGACGCTGAAGAGGAAGGGGATACGCCAGCCCCAGTCGTTGAACGCTTCGACCGGGAGCGTCGAGCGCACCGCGAGAAAGGTCCCGGATGCGAGCAACATGCCCGTCGCCGATCCGACCTGCGTGAACGAGCCGAGCAGACCGCGCCGGCGCGGCGCCGCGTGCTCGACCGACAGCAGCGACGCGCCGCCCCATTCGGCGCCCGTCGCGACGCCTTGCAGCAGGCGCAAGGTGACCAGCAGGGCGGTCGCCAGCAGACCGGCGCTCGCGTAGGTCGGCAGCAGACCCGTCAGCAGCGTGGCGACGCCCATCAGCACGAGCGAGAGCACCAGCACGCGCTTGCGGCCGATGCGATCGCCGAAGTGACCGGCGAACACGGCGCCGAGCGGCCGCGCGAAGAAGCCCACGCCGTAGGCGGCGAAGGAACCGAGAATGCCGGCAAGCGGATGGGTGGCAGGGGGAAAGAACGTGTGGCTGAAGATCAGCGCGGACGCTGTGCTGTAGATGTAGAAGTCGTACCACTCGATGGTGGTACCGATGAAGGCGGCAAAGGCGACGCGCGCGGTGCCGGTGCGCGCGTCGTTGAGACGTGCGGGGATGCCATGATTCTGTAGTGACGGACTTGAACGCAAAGGCGCAATTGGAGCATCGATTGGTTGCGTTGCTAACCAATCGTTTGTGCTTTGCATAGACGCGGGAACGCGAACGGTGTCCTCCCGCGCGCCCCGATCAAACGTACCGCTTGCTCGCCGCCAGCAGTTCCGGCGTGCCGATCAGCTCGTTCAACTGGTCGAAGGTCAGCATCTGCGGCCACATTGGTTCAGTCGTGCCGTGGTTCAGCAGACTCGCGTAGTACCCTTGCAGCCCGTGCGCCACGAAGCGCGCCGTACCGCCCGGAAAGATGACGATGCGGTATCCCCGTTGCCGCAATTCCGCGACGCTTCGGACCGGCGTCTTGCCGCCTTCCACCATGTTCGCCAGCAGCGGAACCCGCTCGCCGAAGCGTCGGCACACGATATCCATCTGCTCGACCGTATGAACGGCTTCGACGAAGAGCGCATCGACGCCGCATGCAAGGTAGGCCTCGGCGCGCTCCATCGCGGCATCGAAGCCTTCGACCGCGATGGCGTCGGTGCGTGCGAGGATCAGCGTATCGGTGGAGTGGCGCGCATCGAGCGCGGCACGCAGCTTGCCGCACATCTCGGCCGACGACACCAGCGTCTTGTCCGCCAGATGACCGCAGCGCTTGGGAAAGCCCTGGTCTTCCAGCTGGATCATGGCCGCGCCCGCCCGCTCGAAGTCGCGCACGGTGCGCTGCGTGTTCAGCGCATTGCCGAAGCCCGTATCGCCATCGACGATGACCGGCGTGCGCACGCGGTCGGTGATACGCCATAACGTGTCGACTGCTTCCTTGGCCGTCGTGAGGCCGACATCGGAGCGCCCGAGCGAGGTATAGGCGACCGCTCCGCCCGACAGATACAGCGCCTGGAATCCGGCCTGTTCCGCGATGAGCGCAGTGAGTGCATCGTAGATGCCGGGTGCGAGCACGGTTTCGCCCGCAGCGAGACGGCGCTTCAAGGCGCCCGACGGCGACACATCCTCATGCGACGACATGAGCATCTCCTTGTGCCGTCGTGGCGGCCGGAACGGATCCGTCGAGCCCCGGCTTGAGAAGCATGTTCATGCGTTCGGCCTGGCGTTTCTCGAAGCGCACGAATGCCTCGGTGATATAGCTGCCACGAACGCCGCCGCGCACCGAACCCGGACGCGCATCGCCGAAGTAGTACTCCCATTCGGGCGGCAGCGGCGCCGAATCGGGTACGGACATCCACAGGCGCAGCAGATGACGACGCCGCGCCTCGTCTTCGAAGTCTTCGAATTCCGTACGTGAATGCAGCATCACGTAGTTGTTGAGCAATTGCAGATCGCCCTGTTCGAGCCACATGGAAAAGCACAGGCGCGGATCGGCGGCCAGTTCATCCAGCAAGTCGAGCGCTTCGGTCAGTTCGGGCGCGAGGCGCGGCACTTCCGGAAAATCCGCCTGCGCCGCATTGGTGTTCTTGCGATTCGCACGCAACGCGAAATGATCCGTCAGCGAGCCGATCACCGGGCAGTTGTAGAATCCCGGCCGGCCGGGCGCCTGCGTGCCCTGATAGCTGTGAAAGACCGGTCCTTTCAATGCATCGAGCAATTCCGGCCGACGCTTGCGAATCTCCTCGACCAGCGCGAACGAACTCGTGATCTTGCTCTGGCCGCCCGACTTGGCCTCATGAAGACAGAGGAGGGCGACGACATCGCACGAATCGGCATGGAAGTCGAGCGCCGCATTGGTGTTGTAGCCGCGGCCGTTCTTCGACTTATAGGTCGCGCCCGAATCGCGCACATCGTTCATGACTTCGCTGGCACGATTTTGCGTGCGCGCAACCCCGACGTGCAGGCCGAGTCCCCAATAAGCGAGTTTCGCTTCCTCCACGGACCATTTGTGGACCGGGAAGCCTTTCAGCAAGCACATGCCGAAGCGTTGCTGCGTGGCGCGGAACGCGCGATGCAGAATCTCGGCGGATGCAGCCTCAAGCGGAAAGTCTTCCGACGTCATGTCGAGCAGCGGCTTGCCGAGCGCCTTCGCGTGGCGCATGGCCCGGTCGAAGCCCTCCGCTGCTTCGTCGCTCATGCGAAGGGTCCACGACGGGTCGCGTTCAAGGTCAGCGCTGTACCATATCTCGGGCTTACCCTGATGGGCCGTACCGGACTCGGACGGCTTCACCGATGCTTCGCTCATGCTTATCTCCTTGGGGCAGGGATAGACTCCCTTTGCCTGCAAGAATAGGGCAACGCTTCGTAAGATAAAATGGAGTTTTGCTGACGAAACTCGACAAAAAATCTGATGAAGATCGAAATCTTCAATACCTTGCAGGCGGTGCTCGATGTCGGTTCACTTGCGGGCGCGGCGAAAAATCTGCATCTGACACCCAGCGCGGTCAGCATGCAAATGAAGCAGTTGGAGGCCTACGTCGGCCGGCAGTTGTTCGATCGCTCGGGCCTGGAAGTGCGTCCGCTGCCTGCTGCGTACGAGTTGTCGGAGTTGCTGCACGGCATGCTGTCGCGCCTCGATGCGTTTCGCCGTCAGCCCAGCTTTCAGGTTGAAGGCCATGTGCAACTCGGCATGCTCGAATCGATGCTGCCCGTCGTGCTGCCCGAGTTGCTCAAGCGGCTGAAGACACGCTATCCGCTGCTGCATCTTCAAACACGGCGTGGCAAAAGCATCGAGCTGACCAACGCGGTCAAGGCGGGTGATCTCGATGCAGCAGTAGTCGCGCAGCCGGAACGCGGCTTGTCGCGGCTGCACTGGCAACCGCTGATCAAACGCGGGCTGACCCTGATGGTGCCGCCGCAGGAACGCGAACGGTCGCTGAGCGCGCTGCTCAAGCGCTACGAGTGGATTCGCTATGACCGCAATACCATCTCGGGCGCGATGGCCGCCAAATATATTCAGCAGCGCTTCGGCGGCAAACCGGCGGGAGACCTGGAGTTCGACAGCGTCCGTGCGATTGCGCCGCTGGTGAGCGCGGGGCTCGGGATTTCCCTTGTGCCGCTCATGGAGCCGGCCATCTGCACGCTCTATCCCGTCACGGTCATTGCGTTGCGCGATGCGCCGGTTCTCCAGTTCTCGCTGGTCACGCGCAAGACGGACATCGAAAGCCGGCAATTGCTCGCGTTGCAGGAGATCCTGCTCGCCGCCACGCGCGCGGCCGAGCGGGACACGGCTTCGGACATGCCTTGACCATAGAGAAGTGCGCCGTCGCTAAGTCAAAAAAATTGACGTGAAATCTAACGATTATTCAATAAAAGTTTTCGCGGGCGCACTTTAATATGGCATGAAAGCCTCGCATGCGGACCGGGTGGGGCGCTCATCATCGCCGCTTGTCTCGACCGGTGGCCATGACGAGCGACACGGAGAGCGATTCCACGAGAACGCCCACACGGTTCCGACGGCCAAAAAAAAGGAGACGTTTCTTGAGCCAATCCCCTACGCTGCGCGCTCATTCCGGCGCTCGCCTCGACAGGCTGCCGATCGGCCGGTTCCATTGGCATCTCGTGGGCATGATCGGGGCCGGCCTGTTCCTCGACGCCTTCGATATCTATCTGCAAAGCGGCGTGCTGGCGACGCTCGTCAAGGGCGGCTGGTCCACGCTGCAAAGCAACGCCGCTTTCATCTCCAGCACGTTGATCGGCATGTGGCTGGGGTCGCTGATCGGCGGCTATATCGGCGACCGCTATGGGCGGCGCATGGCCTATCAGTTCAACCTTGCAGTCTTCGGGCTGGCCTCGATCGCCGCGGTGTTCGCGCCGAACATGACGGTGCTGATCGCGCTGCGCTTCGTGATGGGCGTCGGCCTCGGCGCCGAGCTGATCATCGGCTATGCGACGCTCGGCGAGTTCGTGCCGAGTCTCGCGCGTGGGCGTTTCGGCGCTATCCTGGCGCTGCTGACCAACCTGTCCGTGACGGCCACCGGGATCATCGGTTACTGGGCGATTCCCGCGCTCGGCTGGCGCTCGATGTTCGCGCTCGTCGGTCTGGGCGCCATCGGCATCTGGTTCATGCGCAAGTCGATGCCTGAATCGCCGCGCTGGCTCGAATCGCAAGGTCGCCACGAAGAAGCGGACGCGTTGTTGCGGTCCATCGAAGCGCGTTTTCCGCAGCTTCCGGCGTGGGATAGCGTGTCGGCGGCCGTGACGGCGAAGGCGGTCGATACGGCGCCGGTCGCGGCAAAACCCGGCTATCGCGAACTATTCCGGCATCCGCTGCTGTCGCGGACCGTGCTCACGATGATCATGTCGGCGGTCAACATGTCGGTGCTGTACGGACTGATTGCCTGGTTTCCGACCTTTCTCGTCAAGCAGGGCATCGCGGTCACGTCGACGCTGGGCTACACGGCGGTCATGGGGCTCGGCACGCCGGTCGGCTGCCTGATCGGCATGGCGCTGACGGACCGCATCGGACGCCGCGTGAGCATCGTCGGCGTGCTGGTGCTCGAAGCGGTCGCCACGGCGCTCTATCCGATGGTTCACTCGCCCGTCGAACTGATGGCGACGGGCGCCGTCATCATGATGTGTTCGTCCTGCATCACGTCGCTTGCCTTCGCGGTCTATATCCCCGAACTCTTTCCTACCGAGTTGCGGATGCGCGGGTCGTCGCTGTCGGCTGCCGTGGGGCGGCTTGCATCGGCCGCTGCGCAGGGCGGCATCGTGATGATCTTCGGCATCGGGGGATCTTCGGCGTCACCAATTTCCTCATCGGCCTGATCGTGTTGCAGATTCTCGCGTTGCTCGTGCTGGGCGTGAACACGCGAGCGCAAACGCTGGAGGACATCGAGCCGAAGGATGCTCCTCACGCAGAACCAACTTCGGCCTTGCATGGCCGCGGCGCGAGCCTGTCTCAAGCCGATTGAAAAGCGAGACGCGCCATCAGTGCGATGGCGCATCTCCCAGACACCACGGCCAACGGATCATTGCTCGACCGTCAACGGCGGTCCGAGAAACTCGATGTCCCACTTCGCACCCAGCTTCGCGAGCGTCTCCGGGGCGGGAATGCCACGGGCCATGACGTCGCGCAGTTCGCAGAAGAAACGGGTGGCGTCGAATCCTGGCGAGATCAGCACCAGCATATGCGACGTGTCATCGCTGATATTGACGAAGCGATGCGTGGTGCCGGCCCGCGCCGTCAGCGTCTCGCCCGCGTGCAGGATGCGACGCATGCCATCCACTTCGAAGAGATAGCGCCCTTGCAGCACGTGGAAGATCTCGGTTTCATTTCGGTGCCGGTGCAGCGGCGGGCCGAAGCCCGGTGCATCGTGGGTTTCGATGAGCGTCGCGCGCCCCTCCGTCTCCGAGGGCTCGATGCAGACCGTCAGTTCCAGCCCGATCGCAGGAATGCAAATGGCGCTATCCGCGATCGGATAGGTGTCGATGAGTTGCGGCTTCATGATGGCGGTCCTTCGTCGATAGCGCATGGGTTCAATGATGGTCGAACAGGGCAATCTGCTTCGACTTGATCATCGAGCGGACCTTGGTCATGAACTTGGTCTGCGGGTCTTTCTGGCATTCTTGCGCGACGGTCGCGGCGACCGGCTGCATGGTATCGACGACCGTGGTTTCGGTGCCCGACACGCCGAGCTTGTCGACGCCCGCAACCCAGTAGACGAGTGCCGGCTTGTATGCTTCGTCAACCTGAACGAAGTCGGCGCACGTCATCCTGGCGGGGGTGATTTTCTGTTCGGCGGCGTGGGCCATGCCGGACACGCCGACGGTGAGGGCGCACAGGGCGGCTGCGAGGCTCTTGGCGAAGTTCATTTGGACATCCTTGATGGTGGGTTGAAGAGGTGAAGTTCGAGACTGCCTGCGCATCGTATCGACGCAGACTTAGTCCGGAATTACCATCAAGGATGCAGTTGAGTTCAAGCGCCCCGCATCAGAACGCGTGCCGCAAGGCCACGCGCGCGACCAGCTGCGCCGAGTTGGATGACACGTTCTGCGCGCCGACATGAAACGACAGCGTGAATGGGTACTGCGGGTCACTTTGAATTTCTGATACCGCGGATTCCTGAGCGTGTTGCGGTCCGACGCGAGCGGCACGCCGATGTAGCCCCTCCTGACCTGATCGCGATAACTCGAATTCGAGCAGGAGAGGCCAACGGTGACGTGGTCGAAGGTGTAGTTGAGGCCCGCGCCGAAGATCTGCTTTGTACGACGTGCCCACGCTGTACTGCTGGTTGTTCGCGAAGCTCGTGTCGTTGCTGAGCAATTACCGAGGTTCTTCCACCATTCAAGGCAGGCGCGTGGAGAGACTCTTCTGTTCCAGTTCGGGTTCATCGCGTGGCGGGACCGTTCGTGCGCGATGGCTTCCTATGTTCGGAAGATAAAGCCGTCGTTGCCGTGGAACGATAAGAGTGCTCTTCATTGCTTTATAACGAGGCTTTGCAGTCTGGGAAGTAAAGTAGCGTACAAGCAAAGTGTAATTATTGCGTCATGAAATATTCAGATAACCCATTTCCCAGAGCGACACAGGAGCGCGCACACCCTACCGATTCAAGCCAGCTTGGAGCGATTAAAAATACTTATTTACTGATTACCCTGATCGCGAGATAGAGTAGTGGCTTAGCGAACGAGTGCATCCGGTATCGATGCGCTCTTTCCTCTCTTCGTGAACCAGGCGGCCATGATAGTCATCATGGATTGATAGGTAATACCAAGCAAGCATGTCGTAATCCTGATTCGTTAGAGGAGGATGCGCATGACCGCAAGTTCGCGAACCTTCGATTCCCCACGCGCCGGCCGCACGCGCACGCAATGGCGCCGTGCCGCACGCGCCGCTTCGGGATTCGTCATGATCGCGTCGCTTGCGGCATGCATGATGGGCCCCGACTACCGCAAGCCCGAAGTACAGATTCCGCAGGGCTTCAAGGAAGGCGTCGACTGGCAGCGCGCCGACGCCAATCCGCAAGCCGCGATCGACAGCACCTGGTGGCGCATGTACCACGACGACACGCTCAACGGCCTCGTCGAGCAGGCCTTGCAGGCGAATCAGTCGATTGCAGTGGCCGAGGCCGCCTATCGCGTCGCGCTCGCAACCGTCGAGAGCAACCGCGCGGGACTGTTCCCGATCGTCACGGCGGGGCTGTCGGGCGCGCGCTCGGGCGGCGCCATCCAGTCGGCGGGCGCGGGCCGCAGCGCGGGTGCATCGACCATCGCCGCGCCGGGCAACAGCGTGGTGGCGCTCGGCTCGGTCAGCTGGGAACTGGATCTGTGGGGCAGCGTGCGCAGGCAGATCGAACAGGCGAAGGCCAATGCGCAGGCATCGGATGCGCAACTGGCCGGCGAGCGCCTGTCGATCGCGGCAAGCGTCGCCATCGACTACTTCGAATTGCGTCAGGCCGACTACGATGTTCGCGCGCTCCAGGAGCAGCAGGACATCGACACGCGCCTCCTCGCGATGACCCAGGCCGCCTATCAGGCAGGGCAAGCGTCGAACGATGACTTGTTGTTGTCCTATCAGGAACTGGATACGGTGATCGCCCAGTTGCAGACGGTCGCCACGCGGCGCGAGCAGGACGAGCATGCAATCGCCGTGCTGACCGGAGTGCCGCCCGCGTCGCTCAGCATCGCGCCGGACCCCGACTATCATTTCATCGCCCCTGCGCTGCCTTCCTCGTTGCCTTCGGAACTGCTCGAACGGCGCTATGACGTGGTGAGCGCCGAGCGCACGGCGGCCGCGGCCAATGCGAGCATCGGCGTGGCCCAGGCCGCGTTCTTTCCGACCGTTTCCCTCTCGGCCGAAGGCGGCTTCGCGCACAACACCATCGCGCATCTGTTCACCGTGCCGAACCGCTTCTGGACCTTAGGACCGGACATCGCGCAAACCATCTTCGACGGCGGCGCGCGCACGGCCGCGATGCACGAGGCCCGCGCCAACTACGACGAGAACGTCGCCAACTATCGCAATACGGTGCTGACGGCGTTCCAGAGTGTCGATGACAGTCTGTCCTCGATGAATCATCTGCGCGCACAGGAAGGCGCCTATGCGAAGGTGCTCGACAGCAACAGCCGCATCTTCGCGAGTCAGGAAGCGCAGTTCAAGGCGGGCGCGGCCAGCCAGCAAAGCGTGCTGACCCAGCGCCTCACGCTGATCCAGGCGCAACAGAGTCTGCGCGACACGCAAGCGCTGCTCGCGCAAAGCCACGTGTTGCTCGTGAAGAACCTCGGCGGCGGCTGGCAGCGCGATGACGCCGACATGGCGTCGGCGGCATCGGGCGTGGCCGCGCAGCGGGCTGCCGCTGCATCGGATTGACAGTCGCACGCTGTACGACGCGCCACGCCTCGACGGCTGCGCGCGAGCCGGTTGCAAGCAAAAACGGAGCTCTCATGAAGTCACGTCCCTGGCGCGTCTCGCTCTCGTATTTGTGTCTGATCGTGCTTGCCGCGTGCCATAAGAGCACGCCGCCGCCTCCGCCGCCGCAGGTTTCGACGACGAAGGTGCACGCGCAGACGGTGCCGCTCGAACGGCGCTTCGTCGGCCGCCTGTCGCCTTACTACAGTGCGAACGTTACCGCTCGCGTGTCCGGCGTGCTGCTCAAGCGAAACTACGTGGAAGGCTCGGAGGTTCGCGCGGGCCAGTTGCTGTTCGAAATCGATCCGACCTTTTATCGCGCGCAACTCAACAACGACCTGGCCCTGCTGGCCCAGGATCAGGCCACGTACACGAACGATCATGTGACCGCCTTGCGCAATCGCAAGCTGTTACCGGTGGGATCGGTGTCGCAGCAGACGGTCGACAATTCGGATGCCGCCGAGCGCAGCGCGGCCGCCAAGGTCAAGGCCGACGAAGCGCTGGTCCAGAGCGCGCGCGTGTCGCTCGATTACACGCGCGTGACAGCGCCGATCAGCGGGATCGCGGGGCAGCAGCAGGTTACGGCGGGCGCGGTGGTGGGCAGTAGCACGGCCGACAGCGGCGGCAACGGCACCTTGCTGACGACGATTCAGCAGATCAATCCGATGTACGTCAACTTCACAATCAGCGCCGCCGACCTGGCGACGCTTGAGCAAGCGCAGAACGGCGGCGGGATCGAGCTGTCGCAACAGAACCAGACCACCGTGCGGATCGCGTTGCCGAACGGTGCATCGTATGGCACCGTGGCCCGGCTCGATTTCTCCGACGTGACCGTGAACTCGTCTACGGGCGCGGTCAATCTGCGCGCGCTGGTCGCGAATCCGAACCGGCGTCTCTTGCCCGGCATGTTCGTCTCGCTGACGGTCGACTTCGGCCGGCAGAACGACGTGTTTTTGATTCCGCAACAGGCGTTGCTGCGCGATACCACCGGACCCTACGTGCTCACGATCGGTGCGGATAACAAGGCGGCGCGACGCGATGTGGAGACGACCGACAGCCTCGGCGACAACTGGGTCGTGACGAAGGGACTCAAGGATGGCGACGAGATCGTCATCATTGGCGTGCAGATGGCGCACATCGGGGCGCCGGTGAAGACGGTCGCATGGGAACCGCCGGCATCGGCGGCGTCGGCTTCGGCTTCGGCACCGGCTTCGGCCGGCGCGGCGAAGTAGGAGAGCGCCCATGCCGAGTTTCTTCATCGACCGTCCTGTCTTCGCGTGGGTCATCGCGATCCTGCTTTCGCTGTTCGGCATCCTCTCGGTGCGCACGATGGGGATCGACTCGTATCCGGATATCGCGCCGCCCCAGGTGACCGTCACCGCGCAGTATCCGGGCGCGAGCGCGCAGACGATGGAATCGACCGTCACGCAAGTGATCGAGCAGCAGCTCACCGGGATCGACAACCTGCTGTACTTCAGTTCGACATCGAGCGCGAACGGCCAGACGCAGATCATCCTCACGTTCGCGACCGGCACCAATCCGGATATCGCGCAGGTGCAGGTGCAGAACAAGGTGACGCTCGCTGAGCCGCTATTGCCGTCGCAGGTCACGCAGCAAGGGGTAATCGTCGCGAAGTCGAGCCCGGACATTCTGCTGTTCATCGCCTTGCAGTCGGACAATGCGGCGATCGATGCAGGCCGGCTCTCCGACATTCTCGCGTCGCAGATCCAGCCGGTGATTGGCCGCGTGACCGGCGTGGGCAATACGACCCTGCTCGGGTCCGAATACGCGGTGCGCATCTGGCTGGACCCGGACAAGCTGCAAAGCTATGGTCTCTCGACCACGCAAGTGCTCAATGCCGTCACCGGACAGAACGCGCAGTTCGCGGCGGGCTCGCTCGGCGCCGATCCGGCGGTCAAGGGGCAGGTGTTCACCGCGACCGTGTCGGGCGACAGTCTGTTCTCCTCGATTCAGCAGTTCCGCGACATCATCGTGGTGGCGAACAACAACGGCACCACGGTCCGGCTGAGCGATGTCGCGCGCATCTCGTTCGGCTCGCAGACCTATGGCCAGGCGCCCGTCTACAACGGCAAGCCCGCCGGCGGCCTCGCGGTGTTCCTGCTGCCGGGCGCGAACGCGCTGACGGTCGAGAAGGCGGTCAAGGCCTCGATGGACACGCTTGCGCGCGACTTGCCCGAAGGCGTCACGTGGAGCATTCCATACGACACCACGCCGTTCATCACGGCCTCGATCGCGGACGTGATACGCACGCTGGTCGAGGCGATCGTGCTGGTGTTTCTCGTGATGCTGCTCTTCCTGCAGAACCTGCGCGCGACCATCATCCCGACGCTCGTGATTCCGGTGGCGCTGCTGGGCACGTTCATCGGTCTCTCGGCACTGCACTACACGCTCAACCAGCTGACGTTGTTCGGCATGGTGCTGGCGATCGGCATCGTGGTGGACGATGCGATCGTCGTGATCGAAAACGTCGAGCGCATTATGACAGAGGAGAATCTGGAGCCGCGCGCGGCGACCCGCAAGGCGATGCAGCAGATCACAGGCGCCATCATCGCGATCACGGTAGTGCTGTCCGCCGTGTTCATTCCGTCCGCGCTGCAACCGGGCGCGACCGGCATCATCTATGCGCAGTTCGCGCTGACCATCGCGGTGTCGATGGGCTTCTCCGCGTTCCTCGCGATGTCCTTCACGCCTTCGCTATGCGCCGCGATCCTCAAGCCGGAGCATCAGGTCAAGAAGAACGCGTTCTATCGCTGGTTCGACCGAACCTTCGACTGGACCACCAACCATTATTTGAATCATGCGGGCAAGGCGGTGCGTCATGCGCCGCGCTGGATGATCGGCTTCGTGCTCGTCGTGGTGCTCACGGGTTTTCTGTACACCCGGCTGCCGACCAGCTTCGTCCCCGACGAAGACCAGGGCTTCGCGCTCGCGCTCGTGAATCTGCCGTCAGGCTCGACACTCGAGCGGACCAATCATGTCATGGGCGAACTGCGTGAGAAGCTGCTGAAGAGCGCGGTCGGCAAGGACATCGTCGGCATCTTCCAGCCGGAAGGCTTCAGCTTCGTCGGGACGAGCGAGAACGTCGGGATGTCCTTCATCAAGCTGTCGGACTGGGACAAGCGTTCGCAGACCGCGATGCAGTTGATCCCGCAGTTCAACCGCATTCTGTCTTCCATTCCGGATGCGCAAATCTTCGTGGTGAACCTGCCGACCATTCGCGGCCTGAGCCAGTTCGGCGGCGTCGATATGTATCTGCAGGCACGCGCGGGACAGTCGCGCGCGGAACTCGCGCAGGCGCAGGGCGTGCTGCTAGGGAGCGCCGCGAAGAGCCCGGTGTTGTTCGGCATCCGGCCCAACTCGCTGCCCTATGCGCCGCAGCTGGATATCGCCGTGGACCGCACGCAGGCGCAGGCGATGGGCCTTTCGCTCGCCGACGTCTACCAGACGCTGCAGATGGAACTCGCGCCGTTCTATATCAACCAGTTCACCTACGGCGGCCGCGTGAAGCGCGTCTATGTGCAGGCCGATGCGCCGTTCCGTATGAGTCTCGATGCGCTTCAGCATCTGTACACGCCGAGTGTATTTTCTTCGACGGCTTCCTCTTCTTCTGCTTCGAAGAGCAGCACGGTGACGACCGTCGCGTCCAACGGTTTCGTCACGCCGGTCGATCCGTCGCCGGCGAATACGTCGATCGCGCCTTACAACATGGTGCCGCTGGCAAGCGTGGTGAACGCAAAGTGGGCCTTCGGACCGACGGTGCTGCCGCGCTACAACGGCTTCTCGGCGATCGAGATCGTCGGCAACTCGGGGCCGGGGTATTCCACCGGGCAGGCGATCGATACGCTGAACGATATCGTCAATCACCAGTTGCCGCGCGGCTTCGCAGCCGACTGGACCGGGCAGTCGTATCAGGAACTGCTGTCGGGCTCGTCGGCGACGACGTTGATGGCGCTGTCGATCGTGGTCGTCTTTCTGTGTCTTGCCGCGCTCTACGAGAGCTGGTCGATTCCGGTCTCGGTGCTGCTGGTCGTGCCGCTCGGCATGCTCGGGATGCTGGTGTTCTGTCTCGGCTTCGGCGTGCCGAATGATATCTACTTCAAGATCGGCCTTGTGACGGTCATCGGGCTGGCGGCGAAGAATGCGATTCTGATCGTCGAGTTCGCCGTGGAAGGACAGCAAAAGGGCATGACGCTGCGCGATGCCGTGCTGACCGCGGCGCGTCTTCGGCTGCGGCCGATCCTGATGACGTCGATGGCGTTCATTCTCGGCGTGTTCCCGCTCGTCATCTCGTCGGGGGCGGGCGCGGCTTCGCGTCACGAGATCGGCACGGGCGTGATCGGCGGCATGTTGTTCGCGACCTTTCTCGGCCTGCTGCTGATTCCGGTGTTCTATGTCGTGGTGCGACAGATGCTCGGCGACAAGCTCGACGAGATATCGCACAAGATGCCGCATCACGGGCAGAACGGCGGCCATGATGCCGGCGATTCGCCTGACGGCACCGGGGAGGACAAGCCGGTGTGACGCGGGGACATGACGGATGAAGAGAACGCGACAACAGGCCCTGAGCACGCGCGACCAGATCCTCGATGCGGCTGAGCGCGTGTTCGCCGAGCGCGGCGTGTTTCATGCGACGCTGGAGGCGGTTGCGCTGCGCGCCGGTTTCACGCGCGGCGCTGTCTATGGGCACTTCCGTAACAAGGGCGATCTGTTCGTCGCGGTGACGAATCGCGTGACCTTGCCGATGGAACTGCTGGTTTCGGCGGCCGTCGATGCAGCCGAACCGGACCCGCTCGGCAAGATTCGCGCGTTGCTCGTGTATTGCCTGGGCACGGTGGCGATCGAACCGCACAGCCGCCATGTGTTCGAAGTGTTGTTCACGAACTACGAGCACACGCACAACATGGGCGATATGGATATCGTGTTCGAGCGTCAGCGCGATGCCGCCCGCAACGGACGCAAGCAACTGAAGCTGGGGCTCATCAATGCCATCGCGCGGGGGCAATTGCCGCTCGAACTCGACACCGCGCGCGCTTCAAGCGTGGTGCATGCGTTTCTGGGCGGCGTGCTGCGCGACTGGCTGATGGATCAGGATTCGATCGCGCTGCCGCGTGACGCCGAATATCTGAGCGACGTGTGCATCGGGATGCTGAGAGATTCGCCTTCATTGCGACGGACGTCAACCGCGTGACAGTGGAGGGCGCTTCATGCTCGCAAGCTCCATCACCTCATCCCGATCTTCGGCGGACAAGATCGGGATCGTCAGCCACTTGCCATCCGGATACGCACGGGTCTCATCGTAGAGCTTGACCAGGCGTGGGCTCCAGGAATAACGTCGCTCTTCGAATTTTTCCCGCTCGGCGCGCCCCAGGACGACAAGGACCGACAACAGCCTGTATGCCGGCAGCAGCGTGCAGAAGGCTTGGGTCTTCTTGTATCGCAACGACCATCCGCGCTTCTTGCCACCCTGTATCCAGTCTGGTGCGAAAGCCCCAGGGTAGGATGCCTCGATCCAGCGCGGCAGTTGGACCCAATGCCCGAAAGCTTCGGGCCCCATCCACGCGGGCAATCTGTCCATCACCCGAAACTTTCACTGTCATCCTGAGCAGGTGTTCATCACGTCGGAATTCAGTTCCGGCCTGGGGCTGACGCTGAGGGTGCTGGGTCAGGACGGCAAGAAGGTCTGGATGGAAGAGCCGGGTTTCATGGTCACCCGCAAAGGTCTGGAACTCGCGCGCCTGAACATCGTACCGATACCGGTGGATGCGGACGGCATCAACGTGGACTATGGCGTCGAGAAGGCCCCGGATGCTGCGCTAGCGGTCTTGACACCCGGGCAGCAGGCTCCGCTGGGCTCGACGCTGTTGTTGAGGCGACGTCTTCAACTGCTCGAGTGGGCTGCCGCGAGTGGCGCCTGGGTCATTGAAGATGATTACCTTGGCGAGCTGCAACTGGAAGGCAGGGCTGCGCCGGCCATGGCGTCTCTGGGGGAAGGAAAGCGAGTCATCCACATCGGTTCATTCAGCAAGACGGTGAGCTCTGCATTGCGGCTCGGATTCGTCGTATCGACCGGTATCGCTGATCAGCGTACTGTTGCGGGTCGGCCATATGGTTCAGATGCGTCGCGGTTTCCGTAGCGAAATCGCCTTCCTTTGCGCCCAGGCGTTGCAAGTTCAGCGCGCGATGCTCAGATCGACAAAACCACGGCCGCATTCTCGTTCACCTGCGTGAAGGTTCGAGCAAAGCGGTACAGTTGGTCGCCAATTTGAACACGGTTCAATCCGGATGATGTCAGCTTCAGCATTTCATCAGCGACTTCACGGGGAAGGGTCCCGACCTTGCGAAGTTCCTCTGGCGCCCCGGACGGATCACCCAGGTAGACGGTACAGACCTCGGGTACATGCCGCATCAGCACCACGCTCGTCGCCCGGTCGAGCGCACGCTCCAGAATGTCGGCAAGCGCCTGCAGGGCTTGAACACGCTGGGTATCGCCAGTTTCGGTCGTTTCGTCGCTTGTCGTCATCATGAGCCCCCTGGAACGATGGAGATCGTCGCTGGTCCATCCAGCCTTTGCCGCTCCTGACGCCAAACATAACACGGACCGATCGTGCGCATGCACCACGAGGCAAATGCCGCGGGCATGCGCCTCTTGCAATCACGTATATCTCCGGGACACGTAAGTGGGTCATTGAATTCTTTACGGAGTGAACCCAGTCTGGACCTCACCGGGCGACAGACGCTTGTGAAAGAAAGTCGTTCCGCAGAGTTTGCCGTCAGGCGTGTACCCGCAGTCTGGAATCTCGCCGACTCGTTGCCAGCCCGCGCGTTCGTAAAGTCGCTCGGCGTCGCTGCCGGTGGCGGTGTCGAGCACCAGAACCGATTTTTCGGCCTCGCGTGCGACATCTTCGACAGCAGCGAGCAAGCTCGCGGCAACACCCTGCCTCCTCGCGTCGCGACGAACCAGCATCTTTGAAACATCCGCGCGCTGAGGCTGATTCTCGGGAAAGGCGGTGATCAACTGCACAGTACCGACAACCCGACCGTCAAGATCTTCCGCAATCAGCAAGACTCGCTCGCCGCAAGCCACATGGTTCGCGGCACGCTCCCAGAACTCGATCGCCTTGTGCCTTGAAATCGGCAACATGAAGCTGATCGCCGCGCCGCCTTCGACGCAGTCGATCAAGATATCGACAAGCGCTTCGATGGAAGCCTTGACTTCGTCTGCGGAGAGCACTCTCACGCGTACTGAACCACTCATCATGAACTCCAGGAATTCATCTATGGCAAAGCGACGATGCGTGCGCCGCCAGGATGGCTCACGAACACCTCGCGCTCAATTGAAGCGACGCGGCGAGTAAGGCGCCGGATCGATGGACGGCTGTCTGGACATGATGAGATCAGCCAGCATGCGCCCGCTCGGCGGTGCCGCCGTCATCCCGTAGGTTCCATGCCCGAAGCACAGCCAAAGGCCCGGCCGCTCGCCTGCTGCGCCGATCGCCGGCAGGCTGTCCGGCGTCGATGGCCGTTGGCCGGTCCATATCTGATGCGGCGCTTCGATGAGCGCAGGGAACAGTTCGCGTGCCTGTTGCAGCGCATGCAACGCGCGCTGTTCGTTCGGCATGCCGTCGACGCCGCCGAATTCGACGCTGCCCGCAATGCGCAGACCTTCGAGCATCGGCGTCAGGCCGATCGCGCGGCCTCGATGAATGAAGGGCACGCCGATCTTCACCCGGTCGGTGTCGACCATCACGTGATAGCCGCGCTGGCTTTCGAGCGGAATGCGGATGCCGAGCGGCGCAAGCAGTTGCATCGACCATACGCCGCCCGCCACCACGACGTCGCGCGTGCGGTGATTGCCGGTCGAGGTCAGGATCAGCCATTCGCCGTTTTCGGGAATCAGCTTCAACACCTTCTCTCGATGAAACGTCCCGCCGTGCTCGACGATCCGCTCGGCGAGCGCGCGATTCAGTTCCGCCGGACTCACGGTATGCGCATTGCCTTTTTTCAACACGCCGAAGCGCACCGATTCGTTGATTCCCGGATAGAGACGCTCGATGTCGGCGCGCGACAGGGTGTCGACGGTCAACCCGTAGTTTGCGGTCAACTGCCGTTCGACGTCGGCGGCGGAGCCTTGCGGTGGCACGTCGCTGAGAATCGCTTCGCCTTCCTCGCGAATGTAGCGGCGATAGAGATCGTCGCCGAGCAAGCGGCGCCATTCGATCAGCGCGGGTGCGTGCAGTGCGTGCAGGCTCCGCGCGAGTGTCGTCATGCGGTCGATCTGACCGGCTCGCAGCCATTGGATGAACCACGGCAACGCCTGTGGCGCATAGCCCGGATGGATCGCGAGCGGACCGAGCGGATCGCGCAGCCAGCCCGGCACCTTGCGCAACATGCCTGGCTGCGCGCCCGGCATGAAGCTGTCCGGCGAGATGAAGCCGCCGTTGCCGAACGACGCGGCGCCCGGCGACGGCAACGGATCGACGATCGCCACGTTGCGTCCGAGCATTTGCAGATTGCGCGCCACCGACAGTCCGGCAACGCCGCCGCCGATTACCACCACTGTATCGACCATTGCGAAAGGCCTTGTTCCAGAGCGTTGAATGTGTTCATCAGGCCAGCAGCCGATCGAGGAACGATCGGGTTCGGTCCGTCTGCGGATTCGAGAAGATCTGCCCGGGCGGTCCGTCCTCGATGATGCGTCCGCCGTCCATCACGACGACGCGATCGGCGACCTCGCGCGCGAAGCCCATCTCGTGCGTGACGACCACCATCGTCATGCCGGACTTCGCGAGATCCTGCATCACCTTCAGCACTTCGCCGACCAGTTCAGGATCGAGCGCCGAGGTCGGTTCGTCGAACAGCATGATCTTCGGCTGCATCGTCAGCGCACGCGCGATGGCGACACGCTGCTGCTGTCCGCCCGACAATTGCGACGGATAGTGCCGTGCCTTGTCGGCGAGACCGACGCGCTCCAGCAGCGCGAGCGCCTCTCGCTCGACGTCCGCCTTTGCCCGCTTCAACACGACCTTCGGCGCGAGACACAGGTTTTCGAGCGCGGTCATGTGCGGAAAAAGATCGAAATGCTGAAACACCATGCCGATGTCGCGACGCCGCAAGCACACTTCGCTCGGCTTGAGTTCGTAGATCCGGTTGCCGTCCTGCCGATAACCGACCAGTTCACCATCGACGAAAAGCCGTCCGGCATTCACGTGTTCGAGATGATTCATGCAACGCAGCAGCGTCGATTTTCCGGAGCCGGACGGGCCGATGATGCATACCACCTCGCCCTGATGCACGCGCAGGTTGATGCCGCTCAGCACTTCGAAAGCGCCGTAATGCTTGCCGACCTCGCGCGCCTCGACCATCACCTTGCGGCGCTGCGCGGTGGCGTCGGTGCCTGGGATTGCACTCATCATTTCTCCTTCTTCATCACTTTCACCGACTTGTTCAGACGCTTCTCGATCCGGCTCTGAATCAGCGTCAGCACGGTCGTGATCGCGCCGTACCAGATCACCGCCACCATCAAAAGTGGAATCTGCTCGAAGGTCCGTGAATAGATCGCCTGCACGGTCGTGAGCAGTTCGGTATAGGCGATCACGCTGACGAGCGAAGTCGCCTTGACCATCGAGATCACTTCATTGCTGAGCGGCGGAATCACCACGCGCATCGCCTGCGGAAAGATGATGTGCCGCATCGCGCGCAACGGCGTCATGCCGAGTGCGAGCGCCGCGCGGCTCTGTCCCGACGACACCGACAGGATCCCCGAGCGCACGATCTCCGACACATACGCGGCCTGCGCGAGACCCAGGCCGATCACGGCCGCCGCCATCTGCGTAACGACCTTGTTGGTGGCGATCAGCTTGATCGACGGACCGAACGGAATGCCGATGGAAAGCGTCGGCACCAGCGCGGAGAAGAAGTAGATGAAGAGGATCATCACGAGCGGCGGAATGCCGCGGAAGATCCACGTGAAGCCGGCGCTCGACCACGACAGCAGCGGATTCTCCGACAGCCGCATGATCGCCAGCAGAATGCCCAGACCGATGCCGACGATCTCTGCGAGCACCGTCAGCAACAGCGTGTTGCCGACGCCCGCCAGAATCGGCGCGCTGAACAGATAGTCGAGCACCGTGCGCCATTCCCAGCGGGGATTGGTGATCAGCAGATCGGCGATCGAGAGCAGCACGAACAGCATCAGCGCCGCGCACAGCCAGCGGCCCGGATGTCGCAGCGGCACGACCTTGAATTCTTCAGGCGGCGACGCCTGGGGGCGCGCGTCAGGCGGCAGGGCGGGCGGCGCTTCGGCAGCGGGCGCTCCCGCGCCATACGATGATTGATTTCCCATGATGGCGGTGCGCGTCAGAGCCACGCGTCGTTGATGCTGATCTTGTCGGCTCGCGTATCGCCTTGTCCCCACTTGTCGAGGATTTGCTGATATTTCCCGTTTGCCTGCAGCTGATCGAGTGCTGCCTTGACAGCGTCACGCAGTTGCGCGTTCTGCTTGCCGACCGCATAGCCGAGCAACGCAATGATGCGCATGTCGCCGACCTGTTCGAGCGCGTTCGGGTATCGCTTGACCGCATACCCGACCTGGGCGGTGTCGCCGGACCACACGTCGGCGCGGCCCGAGCGCAGCGCCAGCACGGCGCCGGATGAATCGCTGAAGGTCTGGATGTCGAGCGCGCTGCCTTGCGCCTTGCATTTGACCTGTTGCGCCGACAGTTCGCGTTCCTGGAAGGTGCCGCGCACCGCCGCGACTGTCTTGCCGCACAGGCTCGCCAGATCCTTGATACCGGCGCCGCCGCCTTTCGGCGCCGCCATGCCGACACCCGCCTTCACATAGTCGACAAAATCGACTTGCGATTGACGCGCTTTCAGATCGCCGATCGAACCCACTGCAAGGTCCGCGCGGCCCGCGGCGATCGACGGAATCAGGCTGTCGAAGGTGCCGGACGTGATCTCGAGCTTCACGCCGAGCGCATCGGCGACGGCCTGCGTCAGATCGATTTCCATCCCTTCGAGCGTGCGTGCGTCCTTGCCCGCGTAGATCATCGGCGGACTGTTCGGCGATGCGATCACGCGCAGCGTGCCGGCATCGCGAACCGATTGCGGCAGCGTTTTCGTCAAGGCGGTTTCCGCGTGTGCGGACATCGCGACGGCTTGACTCAGCGCGACCATCAGCGCTTGCATGACGATCTTCGAGCACCACTTCATGGCCTTCCTCTCCTTGTGATCCACAACGATTGCGCGCCTTGCGGCCGCGCCGGACTCAACCCAGATGCGCATTGACGACGATTTCGATCCGCATGCCTTCCAGCATCAGTTGCTTGACGACGACCGTCGCGCGCGCGGGATACGGATCGGCGAAGGTCTCGGTCCAGATCGCGTGCATCGGCGCCCAGTCGGCGGGATCGGTCAGATAGATCTGCACCAGCATCACGTCGGCGAGCGTGCCGCCCGCTGCCTGCATTGCGCGATCGAGCTTGTGGAATACCTGACGCACCTGCGCCTCGATGCCGCCCTCGACCACCTTGCCGGTCGCACTGTCGGTCGGGGTCTGCACGGTCAGCACCTGGCCTCCCTTGCGGACCACGCCGGAGATCGGGTGACCCGGACGTCTCGGTCCGACGTCGATACTTTCAAACATGTCGCCTCCTTGGTTATTCTTTAGCGCATAGGGCCGACGCGTCGGTCAAGATGCGCGTAATCCCTTAACAAACAAGGGTTGTTGGGTGAACATGCGCACCTTATCACTCCGTTTTTTTCGATGTAACTGCGATTTTCGTTATGCTTGCATGCGTTTTGTTATAGGGGATGGAGATGAAGCGTGGACAGTTGCAGCTGAAGCACGTGGCGGCATTTCGAGCAGTGGTCATCGGTGGAAGCGCGTCGGCGGCGGCGCGCACGCTCGGCCTGTCGCAACCCGCAGTCAGCAAGATCATTGCGCAGGCGGAGGAGTACGCAGGCATCCACTTGTTCGACCGGCAGCTCGGACGGCTGATCCCGACCCCGCTTGCCTACCGGCTATACAACGAGACCAACGTGCTGTTCTCGACCATCGATCACCTCGATCAGATCGTCTCGCGCGTGATCCACAGCGAAGTGCAGCCGATCGGCCTCGGCGCGGTGCCGCTGATCGCGGTGTCCCTGCTGCCGAAGGTGCTGCCCGACTGGCAGCGCCGCACCGGGCGTTCGATTCTGATCTACACCTACGACACGCCGAATCTGCTGAACGTGCTGGCGACGCGGCGGCTGGAGATCGGCGTCGCGGTCGGCGGTCAGCCGAGTCACGGGCTCGAGACTGCGACGCTGATCCGCAGCCCGATCTACTGTGCGGTGCCGAAGGATCATCCGCTCGCGCAACGGCCGCTGATCCGCGCGAGCGATCTGGACGGCGTCGATTACGTCAGTCTCTCGCGAGTCGAGAGCGCGCAGGCGGGCATCGACCGGATGTTCCTGGTCGAGAACGCGCGGCCCAACGAAGTGATGCAGGCGCCGCTGATGGCGGCGGCGATCCGGATGGCCGAGGAGGGCGTCGGTGTGACGCTCACCGACGTGTTCGGAATGGATGTGGCCCGACGTGACCGGCTGGTGTTCCGCCGCTTTGAACCGGCAATCTTCTTCGACTACTTTGCGGTGTGGCCCAGGGATCGGGAAGCGGATTTTGATCGCGATGAGCTGATCGCGCTTTTGCGGCAGGCGGCGAGAGGCATGCTCGAGGATGCCGAGAGACTCGTCGATTCGGTTTGACGAAGGTTCTTTATTCAGCTTGCCTTGGCTGCGTCCCTCATGCTTGCTAACATCGAATGCTGCCACGTTGGCATGAGGGGAGAAGTTCGTGAAAACGCTCTTTACCGCGACCTTTCTCTGTCTCCTGGCTTCGACTTGCCATAGTGCTGGCGTGAAACTCTTCGACATCCCGGCGGATGCCAGTGGGCCTGCTCTCCAGGCAGCCGTCTGGACGCCGTGTGCCAGCGTCCCTGAACGCATCGAAGCGGGAACGACGCTTTTACGAGGCACAGAGCACTGCGCCGTTGTCGGCACAGCTCTTCCTCTGGTCGTGATATCGCACGGGCACGGCGGTTCGCGCCTCGGTCACCATGACCTTGCCGAAAAGCTTGCCGATGCGGGATTCGTTGTTGCGGCGATCAATCACCCAGGCGACACATCCTCGGACATGTCGCGGGCGTCGGAGCCATCGGAGTTTGTCGAACGCCCGATGGACATCAAGCGGCTCATCGACTACATGCTGGATTCGTCGCCCGAAGCGGGGACAATCAACGCGCGCGAGATCGGGTTCTTCGGTTTTTCGAGAGGCGGTTATACCGGCCTTGTTCTGGCCGGAGGCGTTCCTGACTTTCAGCACGCTGACATACCGTGCCCTGACGAACTCCCGATTTGCAGAACGATCAGACAGGGAAAACTGCCGCCGCAACATTGGACTCGCGACGTGCGCATCAAAGCGTTCGTGCTCGCGGACCCGCTCGACGCTTTTCCGACCGCCGCGACGGTCGAGGACATCAGCGTTCCCATCCAGTTGTGGGCATCGGAATACGGTGGCGATGGTGTGTTGCCACAGACGACACCTGCGTTGTCGAAGCTGCTGCCCAACACGCCCGAGTACCACCTCGTCGCGGGCGCCGCTCATTTCGCGTTCCTCGCACCGTGCGCGCCCAAGCAGGCCGCGAGAATCCCTCGCCTATGCGTCGACGAGGGGGGATTCGACCGTGTCGCGTTTCATGCCAGATTCAATGAGGACGTGTTGCGGTTTTTTCAGATGCGGCTTCGATAGACGGGGCTGGGCCAAAGGGTCTCAATACGCAACGTCATTCGCTCAGAAGCCCGCATCTTGCGGTCGCGCGAGATGAGCGGCAACGCGACACCCGTCATGAAAACGACGAAGCCTTCGAAGAACTTCCCGGCGGCGGCGAGCGACCAGATGCGCCATTGCATCGTCGTCATCGGAATGGAAGGAAGGCGCGTGCCGTCGGGCCACATCGGATGTTCATCGATGTATTCCTGAACCGATTTGACCGGCGCCTTTTTCAATTCGCCAACATCCGCATGGGTCTGCATCCGCAAGCTCCGTGTCCCGTGATCGCCGGCGCATTGCGCATGGCAGCGCGCGCTCCGGTTTCGTGACTGCAGAGGGACGCGCTCCGGTGTCGCGCGCGTGAGAGGCATGAAGAACTCATTGGCGGCGAATGCGGCCGCTCACGCCGCGCGCCGACTGACTCTCTCCCATGGCCTGCGGGGATAGCGGCTGACCGCCTCGCGCGAGCCCACGCCTGCGTAGCACGCGCGCAGCGCGGACAGGGAGGTGGGAGTAAGAAAGAGAATCGGATCCGCAAGATCAGGCATCCCAAAATCCGAATAATTTCGATGCTTGACAGTTTAGTGCGACGCGTTTCTAAAAATAAGAGTTTTACCGAGAAATGCATCTCGACTAATAACAAAAGTTGATAACAGGACGTCGACTCACTTAATTAAAGATTTCAGACGAGTGCTGTCGTACATCGCCTCCCAGTATCTGGTTCGTCCTACAATCGCTCGCATACTTCTTTGTCGTTGGGTATTTTCTCAAAAATCCCCAACGAAGGAGACGAGTGTGTTTTTAATATTAGATACTTTCAAGCGAACCGCATCGAGTTTGTCAATAATCATGGCGCTGTTTCTTGTCGGCTGCGGTGGTAATGTCGGAGACAGCCCTTCGGCGGTTTCAACACAAACTACGCCTGCTTCAGTCCCCCCGACTCCTTCGGGACACGGCAATTCCGCAGCGCCGACCTCTTCTCCCGCGCAGTTGATGGCGACGCAACCGACTGTAGTTGCTCCCCCCTCTTCTGGACCCGGCACTTCAGCAGCGCTGACGTCTTTTCCCGCGCAGCCGATGGCAATGCAACCGGTTGCAGTTGCGCCCCCCCCGATGGGGTGGTCCTCCTGGAACAGCCTTGGTGAAAATGTTAACTACAATGCGATCAAGGCTGCAGCGGACGGCCTCGCATCCCTGAATGCAAAAATTCCCTCTGGCAACAAATATCAATATGTAAATATCGATGAGGGTTGGTGGACGTCGGGTTTGCGTGATTCAAACGGTAATTTCGTTATCAATGTGGCTTCAGACGGGAAAACTCCAAACACCCAATGGCCTGGTGGCATGCAGGCGATGACCGACTACATCCATAGCAAGGGTTTGAAGGCTGGTATTTATATCGATGCAGGCCCAACCGGATGTGGTCAACGGGACAACGGCACTCCATTCATCGGAAGTGACTACGATCATTACAACAGCGATTTCCTGCAGTTTGCGCAATGGGGGTTTGATTTTGTCAAGGTTGATTTCTGTGGCGGGAGCGCAGCAGGATATGACCCCCAGGATGCTTATACAAAAATATCCTCTGCTATTCAAGCGGCGTTCACGAAAACGGGCCACCGACTCTATTTCAGTATTTGCGACTGGGGCGATACGCCATCTGAATCCGAGGTATCCAATGGGAAACAGGTTTACCCGCCTGGTAATCCTTATCATGACGTCGGGTACGGCCCATGGGTATGGGGTGCCGGCGTGGGAAATAGCTGGAGAACAACGGATGATATTTTGACCGGCAACACTGCTCCATCGTTTTCGATGATGGTTGCGAACCTTGTTGGTAACTATCACCCGGAGAGCCAGCATACAGGGAGCTACAATGACCCTGACATGATGATTGCTGGCATGGGTATGCCCTTTAGCAATGACCAGGCTCACGTAAGCCTTTGGGCTGTGTCAGGTGCACCGATGATTCTGGGGAATAATCTATCCGGACCCCTCAGCAGGGCCACGGAGGGGCTCTTGACAAATCCCGATGTTATCTCGATTGATCAAGATCCGCTCGGTCTGCAGGGTATTCTGGTCTATGCTTTTGGGTCCACCCAAATATGGGCCAAGCTGCTGACCGGATCCGGTAGACGTGCTGTGGTGCTCTTTAATCAGTCGTCAATGGCACTCCCCATGACCGTCACATGGCAGCAACTGGGCTTGAATCCATCCAGCCCCGCGCAGTTGCAGTCCGTCTGGAGTCAACAAAGCCTGGGAACCTTCACGGGCTCATATACCGCACCAGCGGTGCCGGCAGGCGGGGCCGTTATGCTTGTCGTGAACGGAACTGATCAAGCAGCTACGATGTATACACCATCAGCGCAATCGGGCGAAAATGGGCCCGTTACTTTCACGAATATTCAGTCTGGCAATCGCGGTGGATTTATCCAGCTTGCTTATTCGAATGAGACTGAGCAGCCGATAGTGGCTCAGCTCGCCACGAACAGCTCCCCTTCAACATCCGTTTCGCTGCCACCAACCGGGGAGAGTGGCGGATTGATAACCTTGTTTGTGCCGCTCACTGTCGGGCAAAACTCCATATCAGTTCAACCAGGTTCAAGCGCTACAAAAATACTGTCCCTCAATCAGGTCGCAGGCCCCATCGATTCTTCGCGGCCCGTTTCGATTTTTACGGCCGGTACTGACATTCAGCTTGCCGGCGGTGCTTTACAGATGGCATGTGGCGCATGCTCCGGCGGAACTGGAGTGGTCCTGGGCACAAACGGCACAGTGACAATTAACAATATATCTGCTCCGCAGGCAGGGAGATACGAAATTCGGATTTACTACACGAATCCGGATCGCGATACATCGCCACGACTCTCCAGCCTGACGGTGAACGGCAACGATTATGGACAGATTCAGCTGCCAAGGACGGGCGGGAACTGGAATGTCTGGTATACGCCCGTTGTGGTTCAATTAAACGAGGGAGCCAGCAATTCGATAACACTCAATGGCGAAACGTCGAGTAACTGGTGGTCGAATTTTGACTCCGACCTTACCTTCAATCCTGCAAGCATGGTGAGGCCGCCTTTTATGTTTGTTCGAACCAGCACTTCGGTACGACTAAATCAATAAGGCGCGCTGTTCATCGAGAAAAGCGTGGCGGATCTCCAGCGCTTTCGATCAATCTGATCAGCGATTTCATATTCAAATCAGCTGCATAAGCCGGGATGGGGCGGATTTTTCGCGAATCCCGGCCCTCCCTCTTACGGCCCTTACGAAGACATCCCAGCCGCACCTTCGTCGGCAGGAAGAGGCTACGGCAGCCTGTCGGAGCAGGCGTCCATCGACGACTTCGCGGGACATATCCCAAGCCGGAAGCAAAGGCCTACTCCGCCGTTCAGCAACCTGTGGGCTGAGCAATCACAAGGCCAAGGACGACCGTCGCCGCATGGCGCGACAAGTCGACATGGTACGTGGTGTCCACTGCAGACCACGCCATCAATTCCGATCTCTAGCGCTTCACGGCCAAGCGTATGCCCGCACGCACCGTCGAGATCAAGGCGAGCCGCATCGTGCTGTATCGTATTTGAAGGAAGTGGCCGATTTGATCTTCGATGCCGTTGGTGAGAAGAATTAGGGCAGCACTTGCGTCGGCACGCGACGCTCAACGGAATATCAGATTGCCGCAAGGACTCGCGGGACAGGATCTCCGCCGTCTTCAAGACGCGCTCAACCCGGTAGCCGTTAAAATTGCGGCTTTAGCCCGGATTCCGTGTATGTCGTTTGCCTCGCTTGGTCTGATCGACCCGCTGCTGAAGAATGTGCAGCGTCTCAACTACCAGACACCGACGCCCATTCAGGTCAAGGCGATTCCCGCCGTGCTCGATGGCCGTGACGTCATGGCTTCGGCTCAGACCGGAACGGGCAAGACTGCGGGATTTGCGTTGCCGCTGCTGCAGCGGCTGGTGCAACGAGGCCCGCGGGTGTCCAGCAACCGTGCGCGCGTGCTGGTGCTGGTGCCCACGCGTGAGCTGGCCGAACAAGTGCTGCAAAGCTTTACGGACTACGGCGAAGGGCTCGATCTGCGATTGATGGCAGCCTACGGCGGTGTCAGCATCAATCCGCAGATGATGAAGTTGCGCAAGGGCGCGGATGTGCTCGTTGCCACGCCCGGCCGTCTGCTGGATCTTAATCGTCAGAACGCGGTGCAGTTCGATCAGATAGAAACGCTGGTGCTCGACGAAGCGGATCGCATGCTCGACCTCGGTTTTGCGCGCGAACTCGACGCTGTCTTCGCGGCCTTGCCCGCAGCGCGGCAAACCCTTTTGTTCTCCGCCACGTACACCGACGAGATCCGCGCCATGGCGGCGAGCATTCTGCGCAACCCGGTCGATATCAGCGTCAGCCCGCCCAATGTCACTGCGAGCAAGATCAGGCAATGGGTGGTGCCGGTGGACAAGAGAAACAAGCCGGGTCTCTTCATGCACCTTGTGGATGAGAAGAAGTGGACGCACGCACTGGTGTTCGTCAAGACCCGCGACGGCGCAGACTACCTGTCGGCCATGCTGGACGAAGCGGGTTACGCGGTGGACACCATCCACGGAGACAAGCCGCAACCCGCGCGCTTGCGTGCGCTGGAGCGCTTCAAGACAGGCGAAGTCCACATGCTCGTTGCCACGGATGTCGCCGCGCGCGGGCTGGATATCGACGCGTTACCGCTCGTGATCAACGTCGATCTGCCGATCAAGGCGCAAGACTATGTTCATCGTATTGGGCGTACCGGCCGGGCGGGATTGAGTGGCGTGGCCGTGTCCTTCGTGTGCGCCGATGAAGCGCCGCAACTGGCCGCGATCGAAGCATTGATCGGGCAAACGCTGCGGCGTGAAGAGGTGCCGGGCTTCGAAGCGGAGCACCGTGTACCGCAAACCAGTGCGACCGGCCAGATCATCAAGAAACCGAAGAAGCCGAAGAAGCCCAAGGTGTTGCAAGCAGCGCCGAAGGCAGTGCAGGCAATCGGCACAGAGCCGCGCTTGCATGGCGGCAAGACCGTGGCGCAGGAAGTTGCGAAGGGTGGCGAAGACACAAGCCTGTCCGGCCCGAATCCGTTCAGCGTGACCAAGTCGCGGAGCAAACCCATCGGCAAGCCGCCGGCGGGATCTCGCAAGCCAGCAGACAAGCCCATGGGCGGCCGAAGCAAGCGCCCGCGCTAACAGCTTTCTGAAAACTTCGCTGCCGTTCAAGGGCATTGCAGCCTTCATAGACCACGCCTCACCTCATTTCACACGCGGCGGCGGGCGGATGGATCGTGATGCCGAAGCGCCCCGCAGCCTCGACCATGCGCGCCTTGGCCGCAGCGGTGAGTTCATGCAATCCGGCGGGCGCGGGCTGCGGGTCCCCGCAGGCCTCAACGAAACGATCGAAACCCGCAGGCACGCAGATCACGAGATATCGCGCCGTGTGCGCCCCGACATTGATCAACTGATGACGTTCCCCGCGCGCGAGCGTCAGGGATTCACCCGCGTGCAATACTTTTGGCGCGCCGTCCACGACGACCTTGAGTTCGCCCTCGACGATCACGATCGTTTCTTCCTCTCTATCGTGATGATGCAGGGGCGTGGCGCGGCCCGCCGGCGATGCGATTTCGAGCACACAATACGCATCGCCGGTGTGAGCGCCGGATACGTGAATGCGTGTGCGAGAGCCGCCGAAGTCGTAATCGGTGGCATCGGCGTGAATGGCGGACATAGCCAGCATCTCCCAATAGTTGAGGCAATCAAAAGTTCGGCGCGATCAGGAACGCCGCATCTGCATGCACTGTAGGGGAGAACCGGCCGCAGAATGGTGCCCGCTTTGTCATCACTTTGACGACTCCAGGTCGCGAATCACGCATGAAAAATCTAAGCCAGTTCGTTCATTTTCTGGCCGTGGCCCGGCACGGCAGCTTTGCGCAGGCCGCACGCGATCTGGGGCTCGCATCTTCGTCGGTGGCGAAGAGCGTCGCGCGTCTGGAGCAGACGCTCGGCGCGCGGCTGTTTCATCGCACGACGCGCGCGGTGTCGCTGACCGAAGAAGGACGGGTGCTTTTTTCGAAGTGCGAGCAGCTTTTCGCGCAGATCGAAGCGCTGGACCTGGCAACGGTCGGAGCGTCCGACGAACCGACCGGCGTCCTGCGGATCGGCGCGCCAACAGGCTACGGTGTACGCATCGTGCTGCCGATACTCGCGCGGCTTCGCGAACGCCATCCCGCGCTTGAATTCGATCTTCGCCTCTCCGATGAACGCGTGAGCCTGCTCGATGAAGGGCTCGATGCCGCCATCCGGTTCGGCGCGCTCGAAGACTCCTCGCTGATCGCGCACCGGATCGATGAACAGCCGCTCATGTTGTGCGCGAGTCCACGCTATCTCGTCGCCCACGACCAGATTCGCGCTGTCCGTGATCTGGAGCATCATGCGGTGATTACTTTTCGCATGCCGACGAACGGCCGCGACCGTCCACTCGAATTCATCGAGAGCGACAAGAAGGTCACGATGACGCCCCATTCTCCGTTCCGCATCAGTCACGGCGAGGCGCTTGCGGAAGCGGCGGTGAATGGCATCGGCATCGCACAGATGCCTGCGTTTTACGCCAGACCGTATATCGCCGACGGTTCGCTTATCGAAGTGTTGCCGAATTGCCGGCCCGCGCCGCTGGCGGTGAGTCTCGTGTTACCCGGATCGCGCGTGCGTGCCGCGCGCGTGAATGCGCTAGTGCAGGCGTTGACCGAAGCTCGTTGAGGCGGATACGAGACGAATGCGCTGTCTTCTTTGCCACGATCGTGCGCAATGGCCGGCAACCCGTCATAGCCTGTATCCGATTGTCACGAACGCGCATGGCTTGGCGCACTCAAGCCGCCATGGCCGTCTCGCGATAAAACGGGTAGTCGGTATAACCCGCTTCCGTGCCGCCGAAGAAGCTGGGGCGATCGTACAGATTCAGCGGCAGATGTTTGCGCAACCGCTCAGGCAAGTCCGGATTCGCGATGAAGTGCCGCCCGAATGCGACCAGGTCCGCGTCGCCTGACTGGACGATTGCTTCGGCGCTGTCGCCGTCGAAGCCGCCCGCCACGATGATCGGACCGTGAAAGCGCGCGCGCAGCGACGGCGCCGCGACCGGGCGCTGATCGCGCGAGTCGTCCTCGATGTTGCCGGCGATGCGAGGCTCGATCAGATGCAGATACGCGATGTGCAGTTTATTCAGTTCATCCGTTACGTAGCCGAAGAGCGCTTGCGGATCGCTGTCGGACATGTCGCCCCAGGAGCCGCCCGGACCGAGCCGCACGGCGACTTTGTCCGCGCCCCACACGGAGATCACTGCGCGCGTCGCGTCGAGCAAGAGGCGCGCGCGATTCGCGATCGAGCCGCCGTACTCGTCGGTGCGCTGGTTGCTGCCGTCTTGAAGAAACTGATCGAACAGATAGCCGTTGGCCGCGTGCAGCTCGACCCCGTCGAAACCTGCTGTCACGCCGCGCGCGGCCGCCAGGCGAAAGCGCTCGACGATGCCCGCAATCTCTTCCGTGCGCAGCGCGCGGTTCGGCGTGTTCGGCACCCAGCCGGACTCCGTATAAGCGACACCGCCATGTGCAATCTCCGACGGCCCCACGGGTTGTCCGCCGTCCGGCTGCAACTGCGCGTTCGACTGGCGTCCCGCGTGATAGAGCTGGAGGAAGATGCGTCCGCCTTTGGCATGCACCGCATCCGTGACGGCCTTCCAGCCTGCGATCTGGCTGTCGTCGTAGAGGCCGGGCGCGCCGAGATAGCCGTTGCCTTCGGGCGAGGCAATGGTCGCCTCGCCGATCAACAGCGCGCCGGGCGAACTGCGTTGCGCATAGTATTCGGCCATCAGCGGGCCGGGGCGCGCGCCGCTTTCGGCGCGCATGCGGGTGAGCGGGGCCAGCACGACGCGATGCGCGAATTCATACGAACCGATCTGGACTGTCGAGAAGAGTTTGGACATGTTGATCTCCACAAGGAGTGAGCTTCAGGATGGATGCTGCGTGGCGCGCTGGGCGGCGACGCTTGACGGCAATGTAGAGCGATGCCGAAGCGGGAAAAACCGTCTGCGAGTCGCGGCACTGCGGACGCGCGCGTCCACAATCCGCCGCGCCCCGGCCGGTGCCGCTCAGCGCGGATGGACGCGCATTGTTCGGTCGCGAGGAACAGTCAGTTTGTGGCGGCCGCATTGATTGCGTTGCTGGCCGTTCCGATAATTCGAGCCACTTCGAGGCGTGCCGCATGAGGTTCGCCTTGCTCACTCAATTGATCGGAAGTAATGCACGATGGCGAAAATCATCATCTTTGCGCGGAAGTTGCCCGCCAAACTATTGCAAGACCGGAACGCACGAACCGTTCACGGAGAATCGCGATGATCCAAACACAACAGAAAGCGCCGTTACGCGTGGGCGTGATCGGCGTCGGCAACTGGGCGCGCCATGGTCATCTGCGTGTGCTCGATCTGCTGCCGCAGTACGCATTGCAGGCCGTCTACAGTCATCGGCGCGAAGCGGCCGAGGCGGCCGCGCGTGAGTATCGGATCGGGCGCGTGGCCCGGTCCATCGATGAACTCCTGCACAGCGACGACATCGATCTCGTCGTCGTGCTGAACACGGCGCCTCAGCATGTAGAGACCGTGAAGCGCGTTATCGAGGCGGGCAAGAACGTGTACTGCGAATGGCCGCTCACGACGACGCTCGCGCAATCCGAAGAACTGCTGCGGCTGGCGAGCGAACGCGGGGTGCGACACGTCGTCGGATTGCAGCGCAGGTTAGCGCCGCATAACCGCTATGTGCGCGATCTGGTCCGCGACGGCTTTGTCGGCGAACTGCGCTCCGTGCGCATGCACGTCAGCATGAATTACTTCCAGGCCATGCGCTCGGGCGCGCTTCAATGGACCGTGCCGCCGGAGAACTTCTCGTCGGTCGTATCGATTTACGGCGGGCATTTTCTCGACATGCTGTTCGCGGCGGCGGGCTGGCCTGTTTCCATCGCCGCGCTCACGCCGAACCAGTTTCCCATGGTCACGATCAAGGAGACGGGCGCATTGATGCCGACATCCACGCCAGACCAGCTTGTGCTCGCCGGCATGCTGGGCGGCGCCGCGGTGTTGTCGGTGCATATCGAAGGCGGCAAGCGCAACGGCTCGGGCGTTCAGATCGACATCACCGGAACCGAAGGCGATCTGCGGGTGACCAACGTGTCGGCATTCGGCGACGCGGGCGACGATTACGAGATCCACGGCGCGCACGGCGACAAGGAGCCGCTCATACGGCTCGCGGTGCCCGAGCGTTATCATCGCGTGCCGGCGTCGAGCTTGCCATCGTCGGTGCTGGAACTCGCCGAGCTGTACTGGGCCTACGCGCATGACGTCGAACAGGGCACGCGTACCGCGCCTTCCTTCGCCGACGCCGTGCGCATGCACCGGCTCATCGACGATGCGCAGGCGTCGTATGCGGCGCGGCGCTTCATAGTGGTGTGAGGGCACACAGGAGAGCCTTGCGATGACCGAGCCGGACTCCCCTGCGCGCGCGAGCGCGGCCAATGCAAGCGCGGGCGGCGCGCTGGACCACATGAGCGGCATGGTCGTCTTCACGCGCGCGGCGGAGACACTGAGCTTCGCGGAAGCGGGGCGGCAGCTCGGGCTGTCCGCATCGGCGATCGGCAAGGCGATCGCACGCCTGGAGACGCGGCTCGCGGTGCGGCTCTTTCATCGCAGTACCCGTAGCGTGCGTCTGACGAACGAAGGCGAGCTTTTCCTCGCGCGCTGCCAGCGCATTCTTGGCGAGATCGAGGAAGCGGAAGCTGAACTGGCGCTTTCCCGAACCACGCCGACCGGCCGGCTGCGCGTGAGTATTCCGCTGGTCGGCACCTTGCTCATGCCGGTGCTGTCCGGGTTCATGCGCCACTATCCGGGCGTGCAGCTCGACATTGACTTCAGCGATCGCATCGTCGATGTCATCGAGGACGGTTTCGACGTCGTGCTCCGCACCGGCGACGCACTCGATTCGCAACTCACGATGCGCACGCTCGGACACTACACGCATGTGATCGTCGCTTCGCCGGCGTATCTGGCGCAGCACGGCACGCCGGCCCAGCCGGAAGATCTCGTGGCGCATGCGTGCCTGCAACATCGCTTCTCCCGCACGGGGCGGTTGCGACGCTGGGCGTTCGTGCGCGATGGCGTGCCGGTCGATGTGGAGCTGCCGTCGACGGCGGTGGCGAGTGCGGTCGAGCCGCTGATCGCATTGGCAGAGCAAGGGCTGGGATTCACCAATGCACCGGATTTCGCGGTGCGCACGCAATTGGCGGAGGGCTCGCTCGTCATCGTGCTGAGCGATTTCCTGCATGACAGCATTCCGTTTCGCGCACTGTGGCCTTCGGGACGGATGACGCCGCCGAAAGTGCGCGCGTTTGTGGACTTCCTGAGGGCGAACCTGTTTCCGGAGTAGACGAGCCTTCGATGACGAGGTACAGCCGGGACGGAGATTGATGTAATCGCGGAGATTGGCCATTTCCGCTTAAGCTACGTGAAAACCACCAGAACAAAGGTCGATGACTATAAGTATGTTGATTGAAACGCGGGTGCAGCCTGGCATGGCCGCGTCCGAACCCGGTAATGCGCTGATCCAAGCGTTTTGACTAGTTGCCTTGTTGTCGATGTCAGGTCAAGATAGCGGCCGGCGACTGCGAGGGCGGCGCTATCTTTCATCAATCAGGGTCAAGCAAACATGGCAACCGGTACGGTCAAGTGGTTCAACGATGCAAAAGGGTTCGGATTCATCACGCCGGACGCAGGCGGAGAAGATTTGTTCGCGCACTTCTCCGAAATCCAGTCCAACGGCTTTAAGTCGCTCGCGGAAGGACAAAAAGTAAGCTACGACGAGAAGATGGGCCCGAAGGGCAAGCAGGCGTCCAACATCAAGCCGGCCTGATCGAAAAGCGCCACGGCAGGTCGCACACTGCCGTGGCGCAGTGCATACGCGGGTCAAGAAGTCGCTTTATTTGCAATTGGGTTAATCACGCAGGTCTTCGATTCCTTTTCCCGTCCAACGCTTGAGTGCCCGGCGGAAATTCGCCGCGTCGCTGAAGCCGAGCAGCATCGCGATATCCTCCGTACTCATCTTGGTCGTCTTGAGATATTCGAGCGCAAGCGAGCGTTTGACATCATCCACGATAGCTTGAAACGTCGTGTCTTCGTCATTCAGCCGCCGCCTGAGCGTGCGTGAAGTCAGATGCATCGATTTCGCCACGCTTTCCATGTCTGGAAAGCTTCCGGGCGTGGACATCAAGCTCTGATACACCTCGCCCGAGATGCCGCTCGATGTCTTGGCTTGTCCTATCAGGCGGTCGCACGTTTCCTGAAGCATCGCTGTGGTGAGCGGATGTGCGAGCTGCGGCTTGCGACCGAGGATAGCGCTGTCGTAAATCAGTTCGCATTGATCCTGTTCGAAGAGACACTCGCATCCCAAATACTCGGGATAAAGATCGGCATGCACGGGCGCGGCATAAGAAAAACACGCTCGCACCGGCGGACAGAGACCGCCCGCCACGTCCTGAAGATGCGTCACGTGCTGCGTGTATTGCTGCTCGATGATGAATTCGCGCAACTCGCGTGACGGACTCGAGACGAACGCGTCGGGAAACGTCCACACCATGCGATCGGGATACTCGGTCCATTCAATCGCGACAGTCGGCGTGGCCAGACTGTGGTATTTCACGCCCAGTTTGAAATAGTCGCGCAACGACAGACATGACATGAGCGCATAGCCGTACATGCCATACGCCGACAAATGCAGCTTGCGGCCCACCTTGAACGGCGTCGCCGGTTCGCAGCCGAGCAAGACCGCATTGCGGCAGACCGTCGCGTACTGGCCGACCGACGTCAGCACCGATGCGTTCTGCAGTTCGCCCAGGGTGACGCCCGAGCCGTTCAGGCTGTCTTCGGGCGCAATCCCTTGCTCTTCGAGCACCTCGACCAGCGCGGCGATCTTGTAGGGCGCGAACATGCGCTCGTTCAGCGGAGGTCGAGTGGTAGCCATGCGTGTCAGATGTCCTCTGATGACCTTCGAGTGTCCGAAAAAGACCTTTCGCCCGGCATGCTATCTCAATAATATTTCCGTCACAAGGCGTCACTCCGTGCGGGCGGCGCTGAACAGACACGGAGACGAGGACACACCGATGAACGAATCCGGCCGCAAGGTCATCATTTCTTGCGCTGTGACTGGCGCGACGCATGTGCCGACGATGTCGGAGCATCTGCCGATTACCCCGGCGCAGATCCGCGACCAGGCGATCGAGGCCGCCGAGGCAGGCGCTGCGATCATCCATCTTCATGCGCGTGATCCGCACGATGGCCGCCCGACGCCCAGCCCTGACATCTTTCGCCAGTTCGTGCCCGCGATTGCGGAAGCGACCGACGCGATCATCAACATCACGACCGGCGGCAGCACGCGCATGACGCTCGAGGAGCGACTCGCCTATCCGTTGCTGGCCGCGCCCGAGATGTGTTCGCTCAACATGGGGTCGATGAACTTCTCGATCCATCCGCTCGCAGCGAAGGTGTCGTCATGGCGCTACGAGTGGGAAAAGGGGTATGTCGAAGGCATGGAGGACATGATCTTCCGGAACACCTTCAAGGACATCCGGCACATCCTTCTCGAACTGGGCGGGCGAGGCACGCGCTTCGAGTTCGAATGTTATGACCTCGGCCATCTCTACAACCTCGCGCATTTCGTCGATCAGGGCTTGATCAAGCCGCCGTTTTTTATTCAGTCGGTGTTCGGCATTCTGGGCGGCATGGGTGCGGATCCCGAGAACATGACCGTGATGCGGGCCACGGCCGACCGTCTGTTCGGGCGCGAGAACTATCACTTCTCGGTGCTCGGCGCGGGCCGTCATCAGATGCCGCTCGTCACGATGAGCGCCATTCTCGGCGGCAATGTCCGCGTCGGGCTGGAAGACAGCGTCTACATCGCGAAGGGCGTCAAGGCCGAGTCGAATGCGCAGCAAGTGCGCAAGATCCGCCGCATTCTCGAAGAGCTGTCGTTCGAGATCGCCACACCGGACGATGCGCGCGCCATGCTCGGACTGAAAGGACGCGACACGGTTGCACCGTAAGAATTTCAACATTCAAAGACAGGGCGCAGACCCATCCCGGAGACAGCATGAACCTCATCAACGACCTCGACAAGCTGCATCGCGTCGCCACGCACAAGGCGATGCAGCGTCTGATTCCCCTCATGTGCGCGATCTACTTCATGTCGTTTCTGGATCGCACCAACGTGGCGCTGGCGAAGGCGCAACTCGCCATCGATGTCGGCATCAGCGCGGCCGCATACGGACTGGGGTCGGGCATCTTCTTCATTGGCTATGCGCTGCTGGAAGTGCCGAGCAATCTCGCGGCGCACCGGATCGGGCCGCGTCGATGGATTGCCCGCATTGCGGTCACATGGGGCATTCTCTCTACCGCGATGATGCTGGTGCAGGGCGAGTGGTCGTTCTACGTGCTGCGCGTGTTGCTGGGCATTGCTGAAGCCGGACTGTTCCCGGCGCTGATGTACATGGTCACGTTGTGGTTCGCACCGGACGACAAGCCGGTCGTGGTGGGCTGGATCTACATCGCGCCGGCGCTCGCGCTGATGCTCGGCAGCCCGCTCGGCGGGGCGCTGATGCAGATGAACGGCCTGGGCGGCCTGCATGGCTGGCAATGGATGTTCATGATCGAAGGCATTCCGAGCGTGCTCGTGGGCATCCTGCTCTTCTTCAAGTTGCCGGAACGTCCGCGCGATGCACGCTGGCTGTCCGCCGACGAAGCCCAGGTGCTGGAAGCGCGCGCCGCCGCCGATGCACACGCGCATCCCGAACTGACCTCATCCGACTGGATGGCCGCGTTGAAGCGTCCCACGACGGTGCTCATGGGCCTGATCTACTTTCTCAATCAGGTGGCGTTCGTCGGACTGTATTTCTTCGCGCCCTCGATGATCCAGCAGATGCATGTGAAGACGCCATTTCTGATCGGCGTGCTGTCGGCAAGTGTCGGGCTTGGCTTCCTGTTGGGCGTGCTCGTGCTGCCGCGGATTCATCGGCGCTACGGCAATGACTGCGCTTATCTGGGCATGCTCACGGTCGGACTCATTGCCGGTGCGTGCGCGTTCATCGCCACGTCGGGCCCGGCTGCGCGCATGGTGCTGCTTGCGGTCACCGCGTTCTTTGCAGGCGGCGTGCTGCCTTCGTACTGGGCCATTGCGATGAAGCGGCTGCACGGCATTCAGGCTGCGGCGGGGCTTGCGTTCATCAATACGATCGGGCTGATCGGCGGCTTTGTCGGACCGTACCTGTTCGGCCTGACTGAGACGGTTACCGGACGCAGCGATTCCGGCTTTTACATCATTCTGGCAGCGTCCTTGCTGGGCCTGCTGCTTGTGCCCGTGTTCGCCAGAGCCATTCGCCGCGAAGCCGAAGCGTCGCGACCGCTTGCAAACGGCGGCGCCGCCGGCGTGCATTCCTGAACGACGAACGCAAGAGAAAAACCATGAGACTTCAAGACAAGGTTGCGTTGATCACGGGCGCGGGGCAGGGCATTGGCGCCGCCACGGCGCTCAAGTTCGCGCGCGAAGGCGCGGTGGTCGTCGCATGCGACATCAACGCATCCTCGCTCAAGGCAGTCACCGAAGCATGCATGAACGCAGGCGCGCAGACGGCGGCGTACTGCATCGATGCGACGGACCGGCACGGCGTGGACGAGGTGATCGCGAGCGTGATCGAACGCTTCGGGCGGATCGACGTGCTGGTCAACAACGCAGGCATCACGCGCGATGCACGTCTTCAGAAGATGACGCTCGACCAGTTCGACGCCGTGATCGACGTCAATCTGCGTGCCGTCTTCCACCTGAGCCAGGCTGTTTCGCACGGAATGGTCGCGCGCGGTTCGGGCGTGATCCTGAACGCGAGTTCGGTGGTGGGGATCCATGGCAACTTCGGGCAGACCAACTACGCCGCATCGAAGTTCGGCGTGATCGGATTCACGAAGACATGGAGCCGGGAACTGGGTCCGAAGGGTATTCGTGTCAATGCGGTCGCGCCGGGGTTCATCGATACGGCCATCCTGTCGACGATCCCCGAAGACGTGCTGCGCAAGATGCGCGAGCAGGTTCCGCTGGCGCGACTCGGTACGGCTGAAGAAGTCGCGAACGTCTACGCCTTCCTGGCGAGCGACGAGGCGAGCTACATCAACGGCGCGGTCATCGAGGTGTCCGGCGGCATGACGCTCTAAAACTTTTTTCCTTGCCATGAAACCTTTTGAACTGTTGAAGCCGCAGCCTGGTCTGCGGGTCTTGATCACCGGCGCGGCGTCCGGCATCGGAGCGGCGATGGCCCGGGCGTTCGTTGACGTGGACGCGAAAGTCGTGATCTGCGATGTCGATGCGGCCGCCGTCGATCGATTCACGTCGGCGAGTGCTTCGTTATATGGCTGCGTTGCGGATGTGAGCGATGCGGCTCAGGTCGATCAAGTGGTTGCGTTGGCCGAACGCGCGCTGGGCGGCCTGGATCTGCTGATCAACAACGCGGGCATTGCGGGGCCGACCGGCGCGATCGAAGAGATCGACGCGCAGCAATGGGAGCGAACCGTCACGACGAATCTGAACGGGCAGTTCAACTTCCTGCGCAAGGCCGTGCCGCTGATGAAAGCGACTTCGCAGCGTGCGGGCATCATTACGATGTCGTCGGTTGCGGGAAGGCTCGGCTATGCATACCGCACGCCGTATGCAGCCACGAAGTGGGCGCTGGTTGGGCTGACCCGGTCGCTGGCCGTCGAACTGGGGCCCAGCGACATCCGCGTCAACGCCATTCTTCCCGGCGTGGTGGAGGGCGAGCGCATGGATCGCGTGATCGCGGCGCGCGCCGAATCGCTCGGTGTGAGCGAGTCTGAAATGCGCGACGAATATCTGAAGAAGATCTCGCTACGTCGCATGGTCACGGTCGACGATATCTCCGCGATGGCGCTGTTTCTTGCGTCGCCCGCTGCCCGCAACATCACGGGGCAGGCGATCAGCGTCGATGGGAATGTCGAGTATCTGTGAGCGAGACTCAAAGGCTTCTCCCGGCGTGAGTCGGCCAGCGCTGGATGACGCTCTTGTAATTCGTGTAGAAGCGCACGGCTTCCTCTCCGTGGGCATGATGATCGCCGAATAGCGAGCGCTTCCAGCCGCCGAACGAATGCCACGCCGAGGGCGTTGGACTGGGAACGTTGATGCCCACCATTCCCGCCTGGATCTGGCGCGAGAAGGTACGCGCCGTGAGGCCGTCAGAGGTGTAGAGGGACACGCAATTCCCCAGTTCGTGTGCGTTGACAAGCGCTATGGCGCTCGCGAGATCAGGAACGCGCACGACCGACAGCACCGGCCCGAAGATCTCTTCCCGATAGATGCTCATGTCGGGCGTCACATCGTCGAACAGCGAGCCGCCGAGAAAGAACCCTTCTTCGTGACCGGTCACGGTGTGTCCACGGCCATCGACGAGCAGCCTGGCGCCCGCCGCGACGCCCGCTTCGATATAACGAATGACCTTGCTGCGATGCGCCGCGCTGATGAGCGGACCCATGTCCAGATCGGGCTCCATGCCGCCGCCGATCCTGAGCGAGCGCACGCGCGGTATGAGACGCTCTACCAGTTCATTGCCGATAGCGCCGACGGCCACTGCCACCGACGTCGCCATGCAGCGTTCGCCTGCGGAGCCATACGACGAGTTGATCAAGGCATCGATCGTCTGGTCGAGATCGGCATCGGGCATCACGACGAGGTGATTTTTTGCGCTGCCGAGCGCCTGCACGCGCTTGGCGTGCCTCGCGCTTTCCGTATAGATGTACTCGGCGACGGGCGTCGAGGCGACGGCCGATATCGCCTTCACGTCGGGATGCGCCATCAATGCGTCGACGACCACCTTGCTTCCATTCACGACATTGAAGACCCCTTTCGGGAAGCCCGCCTCGACGAATAGCTCAGCGAGCCGCAAGGACGCCGATGGCGTGCGCTCGGAGGGCTTGAGGATGAACGTATTGCCCGTGGCCGCTGCCATGACGAACATCCAGCACGGCACCACCACCGGAAAATTGAACGGCGTGACGCCCGCTGCAACGCCCAGCGGCTGCCGAAGATTCCATGCGTCGATACCCACGCCGGTCTGATCGGTGAAGTCGGTCTTGAGGAGGTCGGGAATGCCGCATGCGAACTCCACGATCTCGAGCCCGCGTCCCACTTCACCCCTGGAATCGTCGAACAGCTTGCCGTGATCGCGGGTAATGAGTTCGGCGACTTCGTCGGCATGCTTCTCGAGCAGCGCCTTGAACTTGAACATCAGGCGCGCACGAGTCAGCGGCGGCGTTTCGCTCCAGGCGGGGAACGCTGCCTGCGCAGCGCTCACGGCGGCCGCGACTTCGTCCGGCGTGGCGACGGGCACGCGCGCCGAGATCCGCCCTTGCGCGGGATCGAATACATCGGAAAACGACCCGCTGGTGCCGGCGACACGTCGACCGTCAATGAAATGGCCGAGCTCTCGCACCGTGTGTGAATTTGAATCGCTTGCTTCACTCATCGCGTCCTCCTGTCTCGAGTTCATACCGTCCGTCACCTCTTGTCGCGGGTCTCGATCAGAACCGGACACGGTGATCGATCGATGACGCCATCGCTGGTCGACGGCGTCGCCCACCGCCGCAATCTGGATAAGTGGTGATGTCCCATTACGATGATCTCGGCGGTGAGCAACCTTGCCTGCTCGACGATGACGTCAGCAGGAGCGCCCCCGCGAAGGGCTTTTTCGACCGATAAGTCGCACCCGGCAAGTCGTGTTGCGGCTTGAGTCAGGATGGCTTGCGCCAGGAGCGTCTGCGCGTGCGCAGCGGGGTAAAGGAGGCCATCGGACGCATCGTCGCTGCCATCAGGCGCGATCACGTAAGACGGATCGACTGCGCATAGAAGATAGACGGTCGCCGCGGGCGACGCCAGCTGTGCCACGAGGTCGACGACGCACTCGCTTTGAGGTGAGTCGTCCAGTGGAACGAGAAGCTTGTTGAACATGGTCGGGCGCAAGCCGAATGGGTGAGAGAAAGTATTGTCGATAGCCTGTGTTGTTCAAGGCCGTATGGAAAACAGTCTTTTCATCGCTGTTCAAGAATGGCGTTCGCCGTGACGTGACGTTTCCAGGCGCGCTCAGAACCGCGCACGCATGCCGATCGCCACGACCACCTGATTCGATGTGGACGAAGCGCCGCCCGAGTTATTGATAAACGCCACATAACCGTGTCCGATTGCATGTTGAACCATGCTCTCCAGGTAGACATCGGTACGCTTCGACAAGGAATACACCGCCTGTACGTTGACCTGACTCCATTTCGGATCGGCGCTGTAGGTCGCGCTCTGCGTCACATGTCCGTCCGTGTAGGTGTAGGACAGGCCGAAGACCAGCACATGCGTCAACGCATACTTGGCGTTGAGTTCGTAGTTGTCGAAGGTGAGTGTGCCGTTCTGCGATCCGAACGACCGCGTACCCTGGAATTGACTGTGCGAGTAAGCGAAACCCACCGTCGCGCTTCCGAAGGCGTAATTAGCGGCGGCCGCGACGGTGCGCTGAACATCGGCCCCAAGCTGGAATCCAGCGGTGCCGTTGGACTGACTCTCTGCCGAATCGATTGCGCCTGAAGTGTTCGTCGTCGAGCTCGACCCGTTCGCCTGCGAATACGCGGCGGCGGCATTGAACGCGCCGTGGGTATAGCTCGCGCCGACGCTGTATGCACGATTGTTCGTGAAGGCCGGATTGTTCGAGAATGCATAGAGTCCGCCGAGTTTCAATCCGGAATAGTCGTCGCTTGTGTACTTGATGGCATTGTTGATGCGGATCGAGTGATCGAGATTGTCGTTGTCGAAGGGGTGAGCGAAGCTTGCATCGCCGAAGGTGGTGGCAACGCCCGTCAAAGGCTCGACGAAGTCAGTCAGGAAGTCGTATTGCCGGCCCAGCGTGAGCGTGCCGAGACCTTTCGCATCGAGGCCGACGAATGCTTGCCGGCCGAAGAAGCGGTTGTCCTGTCCGAGCTTGCCAGTTTGCAGATTGAAGCCGTTCTCCAGAACGAAGATGACGTGCAGTCCTCCACCCAGATCTTCCGTGCCGCGCAAGCCGAAACGACTGCCGTTGATCTGGCCGCTGGTCGTCTGATACAGCGCGCCTTGAGCGCCGCCCTTGACGACATTGTTCGTATAGGACAGTCCTGCATCGATCAGTCCATACAGCACAACAGAGGACTGAGCCTGGGCCGACGCCGACACGATGCCGGATACCACAACTAGAGCGAGTCTCTTCATGTCACACCCCGGATCGGACAGGACAAATGCGTGTCTACAGAGTACCGGTCGATGCGATGCTGTTCAAACGCACGGCGGTAAAAACAGCTTTCTCGCCGCGGCCAATATCCCTGTCATTGCAGAAGCGCAAGCAGGAATATCCGGTGGTATGGCGTCGCCATACGCAAGCATGGGCTCGGCACCCCAACGGACGCTGGAGCCGCGGGCGCTTTGCACCTAGTCTTCTTTCAGATCGAATCGTGAGGTGCGAGATGGACCAGCTTTACATGTTGCGGGCATTCGTAGCGGCCGCGCGGTTCCAGAGTTTCAGCAAGGCCGCCGAGTCGTTGAACGTCAGCACGGGCTCGGTATCGAAGGCGATTGCGAAGCTCGAAGCGTGCATGCAGACGAGAGTCCTGCTGAGAACGACGCGATCCGTGTTTCTGACCGACGCCGCGCGGCCGTACTTCGTCACTTGCAGCCGTCTGCTCGAAGAACTCGATGAGGCCAACCGGCTCATCTCGCAAGAGCGGGAGTTCGATGGCGGCAGCCTTCGACTGGTGATCCATCCCACGCTGATGAACGGAGCATTCGCGCGCATGTTGCGCCACTATCGCCGCATTGCACCGCATATCAGGCTCGCGATTTCCGTGGAGGAGGGGCCAGTCAATCTCTACGGCGGCCGCTTCGACCTCGCGATGCTTCCGTCGCATCTGGTGGAGCAGTCCACGGTGATTCGACGCACGTTATTGAGTTCGCCGTGGATTCTGGTCGCCACGCCCGCCTATGTTGCGGAATACGGCTTGCCACAGTGCGCTGCGGATCTCGCCGCCCATTTCCTGCTGCTTCATCATGGTGCGAGAGGGAAGAGTCCCCAGGTCGTCGAATTGAACGAGGAGGGAAGAAAGGTGGCCGTAGCCCCGATATCGTCGATGGAAGGCGACGAGGTGCTGTTACGCGCAGCAGCCGTCTCTGGAATGGGCATCGCCATGTTGCCCGAGACGATGGTGCGTGAAGATCTCAATACGGGGCATCTCGTGCAACTGCTTCCCGGATGCACGGGTTCGAACGGCGGCGTCGATATATGTCTTTTCTATCCGCACCGCGAACTGTTGCCCGCACGGCTGAGAAACTTCGTCGACTGTTGCATCGACTTCTTCAGAACAGCAAGCGATAGCACGGATGAGGCGCAATGCCTCGAACAGGTGAGGTGAGGCTGTTGTCGCTGACTTGCTCGCCGTCGCGACAAATAAACAGCTGTCGCTTTCAAACATCATCAGCGCGTCGTAGTGCTTCCACCTGCGCGCGCAGATAGCTCACGTGCTCGCGCAGTGTGTAGAACGCGTCAGCGTATGCAAGCGGCACTCTGAGGCCGCTGACGTGTTTCTCGATGCGATTCAGCCTTCGCGAAAATTCTTCGTAGTTTCGTTCGGACGGGTCGTCGGACACTTTGCGTTCGAGCGCAAGCAATTCGCCGTAGTGGCGCCGAAAGCGGGATTTGACGCGCCATGCATAGAGCGGCGGCACGAAGCGCAATGCGGGTATCAATACGACGACGATCGGCACGACCAGCACGATCAGCCGGTCGACCAGGCTCGCGAGCCAGTAGGGCATCGCTCTGTAAATGAAACTCTTGCCCGATTTGTAGTAACGCGCGGCATCCGGGCTCAACGGAAAATCATGCGCAACGGGCGCGGGAAACTCGCCCGCATTCTGCATCAGACTTGCCCCGCCATGGACCTCGCCGGCCGCTTCGATGATCAGATCCGACAGCGCCGGATGCAGCGAATCGCGCGCGATCAATTCGATCGTCGTCGCGATGGTCGTTTCGGATTCGGGCGGCAGGTTATCGGCGAGATCGAATGCGCCCATCGGCACTTCGAACTGAGTCAGAAACGGAAAAATGCGGATAGTGGCCCGCGCCTGCGTGAAATCGAAAAGCCGTATGCCGGGATCGCGAATCATCTTCTGCATCAGCCAGGGGCGTGCCGAGTCGTCGCGTAGAAAGGCTGCGTCGATCGTCCCATCGAGCAGGGCGTTCACCGCAACTTCGCCTTCGATAGGCTGGGTTTGCCCGCCGACTTCCGGATCGACGCCGCTTGCCTTGAGCAGCATCCGCACGATCTGCCGCGTTCCGCTGCCTTCGCGGCCAATGGCAAGCCGCTTTCCGTCGAACTCCGACAGCCGCGTGAGCTGCGGGCCGCGATAGAACACGAACAGAGGCCAGTTGCTGATGGTGCCGAGGGATATGAGACCCGCGTGACGCGGCTCGGTGGGAATGCTGTTCGGCGCGCGATTCAGACCGCTTTGCACGAAGCCGAGATCGACATGACTGGCGGGATCGGAGAGTCGTTTCAGGTTGTCCAGTGTGCCGGACGTGACCAGGACGTTCAGCTTGACGTGATTGCGCGCGAGGATTTCCTGATACTTCAGCGCGGCGTACCAGAAGCGGCTATGTTCGGGGCCCGCCGCAATCGTCAACGTATCGGGCGGCGCGGGCTGGATCACGCGGATCGCCGCCCATACGAGCACCGCGCCCACGATGAACGTCAACCCGATCGAGATCGTCAGGTCGAGCCACGAAACGACGACAAAGTTCGCCGCATGCCGCTCGCCGGGCTTCCTCGAGGCACGTCTGACGGAACCATGCTTGTCCATTTTCAGCGCGGACCGGTCGACAGCGGGGTCGCCCGTGTTCCGGCGAGCACCTGGCGGCGAGTCTTGGGCGTCCTTGACTGAGCGAAAAGTTACCCGACCCGCGCTCCGGCGGCAACACAATCTTCACAGTGGTTCTCGTGTCTTGCGCGCATCAGACGGCCACCGGCCTGCGACGCGCGGTCATGGCTTTCGTCGTATCGGACCCGATGAACCGGCCGTTCGCGACGGAGATGAACCTGAGCGAGATCACCGTGAAGATTCATCGCGGTCGAACGATCAAGAAAATGGCGGCGCGCTCGCTTGCCGACCTCGCGCTGAAAGCCGAGGCACGCGACGTGAACACCGTCTCCCGTCGACGCCGCCGCCGAACGCGCCGAACGCGCCGAACGCGCGCGCCGTGCTTCAGGGCTGTGCGCGATGCTTGTAGTCGTGCAAGGTATCCTTCACATAGCTCCAATACTCGCCTTCGTTCTTGCGCAAGCCGAGTTCGCCGTTGCGATACGCGATGGCGAGCGCCAGATTCGCTTCGGGATTTTCGGAAGCGGCCGCGCGGCGCAGCCAGACGAGCGCCTGGCGTTCGTCGCCGCGTTCGCGGTGGACGTTGGCGAGCTGGAACTGGGCCTGCGGCACGCCCCACGTCGCCGCCAGCGTGAGCCAGCGCAAGCCCACGGCGGCATCGCGCGGGACGCCGTAGCCATTGCGATGAATCGACGCCAGCGAATACGCGGCCAGCGCGCCGGCGGGTGGCGCGTGGTCGTCGGCGTGATCGTTCGCAACGGCGAGCGCGGGCGCGGGGGGCAGGGCGGGCAGCGAACGCGCCGCGCGTTCGAGCCAGATGCGGCTGCGCACGTAATCCGTGACAACGCCCGACGCGCCGTTCAGAAAGACGCGGCCGAGCAGCAGTTGCGCCTGCACGTTGCCTGCGCCTGCCGCGCGTTCGAGCCAACCGATGCCTTCGCTCACCCGCGCCGCATCGCCGTCACCGATGAGCACCGAACCAAGCGCGAACGCCGCCGCATCGTTGCCGGTCCACGAGGCCGCCCGCAGTTTCGTGAGCGAGGTCCAGTCGCGGGCGGACAGCGCGCGCATGCGCCATTCGTCGACCTGCCGCCCGGTCGTGCGCGACAGCGCGATCGCGCTGCATGCCACCGAGGCGGCCAGCACAAACGCGCCGACCCTGATCAGACGCGCGTTCATTGCGCGAGATCGATCGAGTACACGGCGAGACCCTTGCCGGTGCCGTCGTCGGCCTGGGTCTGCGTGACGTTGCCGATGCCTTGCGTCTGCGCAAGCGCGGCCAGGTTCGGCGCCGACTTGAACGTGACCGGCCCTTGCGTGCTGACCTTGGCGAAGCGCCAACTGCGGTCGATGCCGTTCGCCGCCGAGGTCATCGCCTTGATCTTCTTGATGTAGGAGATCAACACGTCGCGGTTCGCATCGGGCGAGGCGTAGATCGTCTTGCTGCCGTCGAGACCCGGAAAGTTGCCGCCGCCGCTCGCGCGATAGTTGTTCGTCGCGACGATGAACGCCTGGTCACTCGCCACCGGCGTGCCCTTGTAGCTCAGGTTCCGGATCCGGCTGCCGACGGCCTGCGTGACGTCGATCTCATAGCTGAAGTCCTTCGACGTGATCATGTCGAAGTTGTAGCCCGGATAGGAACTGACGAGTTCCTGCGCGGCCGTCTGCGCCGGATCGATGCGATTGAAGCGCTGCGCCGCCGTTTCCAGCCAGGCCTTCAGATCGGCGCCCGTGACCTTCACCGCGTAGACCGTGTTGGGATACAGATACAGGTCCGCCGCATTGTTGATCGCGACATTGCCCGCCGATACGTCCGTGAAATCCGTGCCGCCGCCAAAACCGCTCTTGAACGGCGCGCTCACGGAAAGCACCGGAATGCCCGCGTATTGCGGCAGGTTCGCGGCGACGTAGTCCGACATGTATTGCGCCTGCGCCTGGTTGACGATCTCGACGGCCGAGACGTCGCCGACATCGGCGAAGTACGTGGTCATGCGGAAGTCCGTCGAGCCGATCGGCGTCTTCATGTAGTTGATGGTCGCCAGATGCTCGGCGGCGATTGCGGCGGATACCGACGGATCGGCGGCGACATAGGTCTTGTCGGCGTTCTGGATGGGGCGCGCTTCGACCTTGGTCGCGTTTTTCTCGATGCTCCAGGCGCCTTTCGAATAGGTGAGCGACAGCGCGACCACGCCCAGATGCTTGCCCCAGAAGTTCGCCATCACGGTGGGGATGCCGTTGACGGTGCCCTTGACCTTGTCCACGCCCGGCAGGTTGAACTGGGCGACCGTGCTGGTCGCGTCCGGAAAGACCTGATGCGAGTGGCCGATCATCAGCACGTCGATGCCTGGCACGGTCGAGAGGTAGTAGCTGCCGTTCTCCATCGACGGTGAATAAGGCGAGTTGTCCAAGCCGCCATGCGACAGCGCGACCACGATCTGCGCACCTTCCGCGCGCATCTGCGGCACGTATTTTTCGGCGCTTTCCTTGAGGCCTTGCGTGTAGACGTTGCCGTCGAGATTGCGCTTGTCCCAGGACATGATCGCGGGCGGCGTGAAGCCGATCACGCCCACCTTGACCGGCACCGTGACGGCCTTGCCGTCCGGACCTGTCGCCTGCAGGTTGCGCGTGACGATGGTGTACGGCTTGAAGATCGGTTGAGCGCTCTTCGCGCCGAACACGTTGGACAGCACCAGTGGGAACGCGGGGCCCGAGCACGACTGCTGCTGCGCGACCGGCGGCAGGTTCGGCACATCGAGCTTCGAACCCGTCACTTGTGCGAGGAACGGCAGGCCGTAGTTGAACTCGTGATTGCCGATTGTGCCCGCGTCGTAATTGAGCGCGTTCATCACCTTGTAGACCGCCAGGGTGGTCTTGCAATCGATCGGGGAGACCAGCGCCTGATAGTCGGACAGCGCCGTGCCCTGGATCGTGTCGCCGTCATCGAGCAGCATGGTGTTCGGGAATTCCTTGCGCGCCGCGGCGATCAGTGTCGCGGTGCGCTCCAGACCGATCGACTTGTCCTCGGCGAGCTTGAAGTAGTCGTAGCTCAGCACGTTGGTGTGGATGTCGGTCGTTTCCAGCATCGCGAGCGTTGCCTTCGTGCCGTCCGCGACGGCGGGCGTGGCGGGCGCGCTGTCGTCGTCGTTGCTGCCGCAGGCGGCAAGCAGGGCCGTCGAGGACAGGGCCAAAGCCAGCAGCGCGTTGCGTTCCATTGTCATCCTGGGTTCTCCACTCGTTGTCGTCGGCTTGGGGGCGGAGCCGCGTTCTCGTCGAAGCAGAGAGCCTACGAAAGCTTTGTGACAGCAGACCGACAGCGTCCGGTGATTTCTTGCGGCGCGCTCCCGAGCCAGGTGGGCGAATCCACCTGATTAGAATGTTTGTCGATCAATTTCTTCTGGACGGCCGTCAAGTTCGCTTGTCAGCGACCGTTTACCCATGAAATCAGCGTCGCCTTTCAGTCTGGCGGGCGCATTTTCCAGGGGGCCGTGCCTGTGTGGCGCGCCCCGCGATAGCTCGTGTGCTACTTCATCACGCTGTGAGCGACGTGAATGCGGTCATTTCGAATGATCGAGGTGATCTCAAAGGACACAGTCTTCGATTCGATTGAGTCGCGCTTCGCATCACGTTGCGACCTATCGCAGGCATGCAAATTTGCAATGAAATCCTTTCGCAACATGTTGTTACAATCTTCATACGTTCTCGGCACGAACGTACGGTTGGAACCTCGGCAAGCTTGAGCAGTCCCTCGAAATACCGTAAGACGGAGCTGCGTTCATCGCGCTCAGCCAAGGTGATTCACCCTCTCTCAGGTTCTGGCACGGCCCTCGGATTGGCCAGAACTTTATAGCCGACCCCTTAACCGGGTCGGCTTTTTTTTCGGCAAAACGACTCTTTTACCGAAATCAGGTAAATGACTTACATTAATTTGCGCATAGCACGTGACTTGGAACCGGTTCCAGCTTTATGATTCGACCCGCAGCGTCGGACCTTCATAATTCGGCCCGCCAGAACCTGAGAGAAAGCCGAGGTATAAAACAATCGGCCGGCGCTGCACCTCGGCGAGTAGCCAACCGCCTTTGCACGTGCGCCTGAACGTCTGCGCTTGCTGCCTCACTCCGCGACCTTCCTCGCCTGCTTGCGCGCACCTGCGTGGTCACCCGCGGCGCAATATCGAGTCGTTTCAGTCATTTCAAATCGGGCAGGACGAAGCGCCGCGCCGCGATAAGTGGCTTCATCCGGCAGTGCTGGCTCTTCGTTTGATCAACAAGGACATGCCGGAAGTCGCATTTGCGTTTCTGTCGGTACAATAGGGGTAGCTGGCGCGTGCAGGTAGCGTCGGCCATTTCATGTGACTTTGGTTAAAGAGACAATATGGCAACGGGTACGGTCAAGTGGTTCAACGATGCGAAGGGCTTTGGCTTCATTTCGCCTGATGGTGGCGGCGAAGACCTCTTCGCGCATTTCTCGGAAATCCGCTCGGAAGGCTTCAAGTCGCTGGCGGAAGGACAGAAAGTGACTTACGAAGAGAAGATGGGCCCCAAGGGCAAGCAAGCATCCAACATCAAGCCGGCGTAACGCCCGGCGGATAACGTAGCAAGAGAGGCGCGCGGCTTACCCCGCGCGCTTTTTCTTTGGCGGCGCGCATCATGCTGTTCTCGTCGCGAGGAGAGCGCTCATGATTCCGTCATTTGATATAGCTTCGCCTCGGCGGACGTCGGCGTCTTCTGTGCGCTGCTCGCATCGACACTTCCGCTGCTTGCCTGCACTTCAATCACCTCTTGCGGTTCCCTCACTTTGGTTCACTCGGCGCCGCGACGGTCTCAGGCATTGTTCTCTTGATTGTCGCGCCGGCAGATGCCCCGGACTCGGCGCGCAGACACGGTTGCGCAAGCTTCGTGAACGTTCGACACGCACGCATCGAAAGCTGCCGGTTCAAGCGTGAGCCTATTCACCCGTCCCGTAGCCGGATGAACGCAGGCTGGTCTTCACAAGACACGTCGCCGGATCGGAGACCATACGGCTTTCGACTCGAATCAATTGGCCCGCGCCATCGGCTCGAATCAACGCGCCTTTCCATTAAATAGTCATCCGAATTTCAAGGACAATCTATCGCGATTTTCGGATCTTGACTTCTGAAAGGCGCGTAACTAATTTGAAATGCGCAGTCCATAACGACTCTGAATATTGCAGGTGAAGCGCGCGTGCGCCATGCGGTCGCGCGCATTCCTCATTTGTCAGGAGACCACCATGCCTTCGCGCTTCAAGCGGCTCACGCTCGCGCAGTTCGAGGAACTCGTCGCGCAATTCGACTGGACTCGTCAGATCAACGCGGTTCACATGCATCACACGTGGAAGCCCGCGCGCGCGGACTTCCAGGAAGAAGCGACGATCGAAGCGATGTGGCGGTTTCACACGCAGACGAATCATTGGTCCGACATTGCGCAGCACATCACCATCGATCCGAAAGGCATGATCTGGACCGGCCGCAACTGGAACATGCCGCCCGCGAGCGCGAAAGGTCATAACGGCAACGAGGCAGCGGGGCCGTTCATGTTCGAGATGATCGGGAATTTCGACGCGGACCACGATACGTTCGACGGCGAGCAGCGCAAAACGGTCATCGGCGTCATCGCAATCGTGCAGGAGCATTTCGGACTCGCGTCGTCGACGCTGATGTTCCATAACCAGATGTCGGCCAAGACCTGTCCGGGCAGTGCCATCGACCGCGACGAAGTGATCCGCGCCGTCGAGGAAGCGCGCGCGTCGCCCGGCGCCGGTTCGCGAAGCGTGAACGATCCTTTTCCCGCGCACGCAATCGAGCCGGATGCGGACGTCGAACATGCGCTCAAGCTGCTGAGACACGCGCCGTCGACCCTTGCTGACGACGACAACGCAGAGCACGACGACCACGGTCACGCGTCAAGAGACGGCGACCGCTCGCGCGATACCTTCAGGGATCTCACGCCCGACGACCTTCAGGCGATGCGTCCGCACGTCGTCAATCTCACCATGGGCCGTTTCTCGAACGACGGCGAATGGACGACCTCTGCAAGCGACGTCGATGCGATCTTCGACGGGCATCTGGAGCAGGCGCTGCGCGAACGCAATGCCACCGACGAGCCGTTGCGCATCGTCGTGTTCGCGCACGGCGGCCTCGTCGACGAAAAAGCCGGCTTGCAGATTGCGCACAAGGCGCTGCAATGGTGGAAGGACAATCACGTCTATCCGCTGTATTTCGTGTGGGAAACGGGCGCGTTCGAGAGCATCGGCCAATTGCTCAGACGGGCCCGCGACGAGGCGGGCGTGTCGCGCGATCTGGCGGATTACACGACCGATCCGGTCATCGAGCAGTTCGTGCGCACGTTTCGCGGCCCGCAGATCTGGGGCGCCATGAAGCTGAGCGCGCTGCAGGCGTCCGAGGCCTCGATCACCCGGAACGCTGCCGATGGCGGCGGCGGCCATTACGTGGCCAAGCGGCTGGCTGACTTCTGCCGGCAACACGCGGACAAGGTGGAAGTGCACGCGGTCGGCCATAGCGCGGGCGCGATCTTTCATAGTTATTTCATCCCGGCGGCGCTCGACCTGGGCGTGCCGCAGTTCAAGACCGTGGCATTCCTCGCGCCTGCCGCGCGCATGGACCTGTTCACGAGCACGCTGCTGCCGAAAGTGGGACAGGCGCGCGGCATCGACAGCCTGTCGATCTTCACGATGAGCAAGGATCTCGAGAAGGCCGACAATTGTGCGTTCGTCTATCGGAAGTCGTTGCTGTACCTGATTCATCATGCGCTCGAAGCGGAGCGGCGCGCGCCGATACTCGGGCTCGAAGAATCGTTGCGTGGCGAGCCGCAACTCGCGCGCTATCTGAAGATGCCCGCGCCGCGGGAATTCAACATCGTCTGGTCGAAGACAGCGGGGGATTCAGGCAGAAGCGCGAGCGCGTCGTATTCGCATGGCGGCTTCGACGACGATGCCCCAACGATGAACAGCGTCCTGCGCCGCGTGTTGAACAAGAGCGACGCCGATGCCATCACGGCATACGAGCGGATCGTGCCGGCCTCGCGCGAGGCGCAAGTGTGGGGCGAAGACGAATCTCGGTATACCTATCCGGCATCGGTCGATGCAACGTCTTCGCGCTACGTGCCCGCGCCGTCGCCGCGCTTCGACCCGCGTGCGCGCGGCGCGGGCGGCGGGAACGCAGTCGGCGGGAGTCCGGGCGCGGGACGGCGGCGCGCGTTGTGCGTGGGCATCAACGGTTATCCGACGGCGCCGCTTGGCGGCTGCGTCGCCGATGCGCGAGCGTGGCGCGACGCGCTCGTGCGTCTCGGCTTCGAGGCGCCGGCGCTGCTGCTCGATCAGCAGGCGACGCGCGCGCAGATCGTGAGCGCGCTGGCCAGTCTCATCGAAGGCAGCCGCGCGGGCGATGTCATCGTGTTTCAGTATTCCGGTCACGGCACGCAACTGCCCGATCTGAACGGCGATGAAACCGGCCCCGATGGCAAGGACGAAGCGATCTGCCCGTATGACTTCGCCGAAGGTGCGTTCCTGATCGACGACGACATCGGCGAACTGTGCGACCGGCTTCCGGCTGGCGTGAATCTCACGCTTTTCACGGACTGCTGTCACTCGGGCACGATCTCGCGCTTCGCGGGCGCCGGTCCGAACGGCGGCGTGATCTCGGGGCCGGGCGGGGCGCGGGCGCGCTTCGTCGTGCCCGATGCATCGCTGATCGCGGCGCATGCGCGCTTTCGCCGCTCGACGTCCAGCTTCCGCGCTCGGGCGATACGCGCGGCGCAGGTCGAAGCGCGCCGCGAGTTGCTGTTCGCCGCGTGCCTCGCCGAGGAAGTGGCGTGGGAGAGCAACGGCCACGGCGCATTGACCGACCGCGCCATGCGCGTGCTGGCCGGTCCGGGTGCGTCGGGGCTGACGAACGCCGGCTTCGCGCAGCAGATGATTGACGCTTTCGGGCCGAACGCAAATCAGCATCCGCGCCTCTACGCCCTCGCCGACGCAGAGGACAATCTGCTGCTCCATCCACTCGGCGGGACGCCGCTCAAGCCGGCCAGGCCAACGCGGCCGCACGCGCCGGCGCATGGCAATGGGCACGCGAACGGCCGCATCAACGGATACGTGAGCGCGACGTCGAACGGCAACGGTCATATCGATGGCAACGGTTTCGACCATGGGTACGACGGTCACGAGAACGAAGGCGAGATGGTCGGGGGCGACGCCTACGTGAACCGCGCGATCGTCGCGCTGCAGACCGCGATCGACGAACTGCGACGCGGACGCGCCTGAGATGAAGCGCGAGGACATCGGGTCTGCCGGGAACGGGCCGGCGACGCAGGAAGCGGTCGCGGCGCGCGCGCAGAGTCGCGAAGGCGTGCAGCCGGCGCGCGCGGGCGACCGGCGCGCGCCGCTCGACGAGGGACGGCGCGAGGGCTACGGCACGCGCTATGGCGTCGGCGCGAACGTGATGCGCACGCAGCCGGCGCCGTCGGTTCGCAAGCCGCAGGAGCCGTTGTATCGGCCGTTGCGAATTTATGCGCTCGATCCCGCGGCGTCGCGTCTCGAAGGCGCGCTCGCCGAGCTGAACGTGCCCTACGAGCGGCTCGAACCCGGGCCGGTCGGACGTCTGCTCCGCGTGGACGATTTCGACGATACGCGCGCGGTGCGCTATCGCAAGCTCGATCTCGACGATCACAACGTGCTGCTCAAGCGCGGCGTGGACCCGTCGCCCGCCGATCCGCGCTTTCATCAGCAGATGGTGTATGCGGTCTGCAGCAACGTGCACGCGGCATTCTGCGCGGCGCTCGGGCGGCAGGTGTCGTGGGGATTCAAACGCAGCGAAGACGCCGACCGGCTCATCATCCGTCCGCACGCGTTCGAGGGCGACAATGCGTACTACGACGAAGCGACCGGCGAGTTGTGCTTCGGCTATTACGCCGCGAACAAAGGGCCGTCGACCGACCGCACGCTGCCCGGCGGATACGTGTTCACGTGCCTGTCGCACGATATCGTCGCGCACGAGATGACCCATGCGTTGCTCGATGGCCTGCGCTCGAATCTCGCGGTGCCGAGCGGGCCGGATGTCGGCGCGCTCCATGAAGGCTTCGCGGATCTCATCGCGCTGTTTCAGCACTTCAGCTACCCGGAAGTGGTGCTCGCCGCGATCCGCGCGAACGGCTCCGAAATCGGCAAGGCGCGTCTGCTGACCGATCTCGCGCGCCAGTTCGGCCACAGTCTCGGACACAAGCAGGCGCTGCGCAGCGCGATCGACGCCGATCCGCCGCGTCAATACGATCGGCGACTCGAAGCGCATCAGCTGGGGAGCGTGCTGGTCGCCGCCGTGTTCGAGGCTTTCACGACGGTGTATCGGCGCAAGACCGCGCCGTATCTGCGGCTCGCGACACACGGCACCGGCATTCTGCCGCCCGGCGACGTGCCCGTCGAGCTCGCGCAGATTCTCGCGGAGCAGGCGAGCAAGCTCGCGAGCCAGTTTCTCAACGTGCTGATTCGCGCGATCGATTACTGTCCGCCGGTCGATCTGTCGTTCGGCGAGTTTTTGCGCGCCGCGGTGACCGCCGATTACGATCTCGTTCCCGACGACAAGTGGGGCTACCGTGAAGCGCTCATCGATGCGTTCCTGCGCCGCAATGTGTATCCGCGCAATGTGAGCAGTCTGTCGGAGGACGCGTTGCTGTGGCGGCCGCCCATCGCCACGCGGGAGCGGATGCGTGAACTGGACTTCGCGCATCTGCGTTTTCGCGGCGATCCGGCGCAATCGGCCGAGGCCACCGAACTCGTGCGGCAGGCCCATGTGCTCGGTGAATTCGTGTCGCGGCCGGCGCATCGGGCGGACTTCGGCATCGTCGCGCCGGGCGCGACCGACGTGAACGGGCGTCGCATGCACGCAGGGCCGGCGCACGTGGAATCGATCCGCACGGCGCGGCGTGTCGGTCCAAACGGGCAGGTCGTCTTCGATCTCGTCAGCGAAGTGATCCAGACGTGTGAAGTGGAAGCGGACAGGCACGGTCCCGGTTTCACGCTCTATGGCGGATGTACGGTCATCCTCGGCCCGGACGGCGACGTGCGCTACGCGATTTCGAAGAGCGTGCTGGGCGATGGGCGGATCCAGCGTCGCGCGGACTACATGGCGTCGCCGCAGGGCCAGGCGTATTGGTCGATCGAGGGCGGACGGTATGAGGAGCGGCGGTCCTTGTTCTTCGCGCTGCACGGGCGGGACTGAATGGCTTCAGTGTTTGCGAGTTTGCCCTCCGTGATATTTGACGGCCAACCGCTCCTGAAAGCCCTCACGAGCGCCGCAGCGTCCGATCCAGTTCTTCGAGCAGCCGGTCGATCATGAGTCGATTCGGCTTGTAATACACCCAGTTCTTGATCTTCTTCGAGGTCACCAGGTCTGCTTTCGCCAGCGCCTGCATATGCGTGGTCACGGTAGGCTGGCTCAAGCCGATCTTCTCGGTGATGAACCCCACGCAGACCCCGTCTCTCACGAGATCACCGTCCCGTTGCGGCGGGAAATGTTTCGTGGGCTCGGAAAGCCACGTCAGTATCGTCAGCCGGTGACGGTTTGAAAGCGCCTGAAGCGCCTTCTGTAGCCGGCTCTCATCCAGGTTGCCCGATTCCTGCATCACGCACGTGTCCTTGACATGAGACACCTATATTGTATCTTATCTATATAGATTTCCATCGCGGCCGAGATTGCCATGGCGACAACCGCAAGCGGTTCCACACGCGCACAGTCGATCACGCGCACGGTCAGTATCGCCGTCGTCTTCACGCTCTTCGTTGCGGTCGTGTTCGGCTTCGGCCTCTATCTGTTTGCCTTGGTGGTGCCGGTGATGCGCGAGCGTCTCGGGTTTGGTTATACGTCAATTGGTTTCATGGCCGGCGGGGCACAAGCCGCTTACCTCGCGGCAGCGCTACTGTGTCCGCTTCTCACCAGCCGCTTCGGCGCGGGCCGGGTCATTACGGGCGCCGTCGCTGCGGCAAGTATCCTGCTGCTGCTCTTTGCGGGCGTGAATAGTGTCGTGCAGACGGCGTTCGTTCTTGCCGGCCTCGGTGCAGCCGCCGCACTCATGGTCATACCGACTGCCGGTGCAGTCGCCGAAAACGTGCCGTCCTGCTACCGGTCCCGTGTCAATGGGCTCATATCCAGCGGCACGGCCTACGGGCAAGTCGCCAATGGCGTGCTGGCGTCCTGGCTTTTGCCCGGCGACGCCTGGCGCAAGCTATGGATCGTGGCGGGATCGGCGTCGCTTGCCATCACGCTGTGCGGTTTTATCGCGCTCCGCTTGTGCGCATCGCAGGTATTCGTCCACGAGACAGCAAGGACCGTCGAGGACCGTCACGCACCCGGCGGGTGGCGGCGACTGGCGACGGGGCGCAATCTGACCGTCTGGACCTTGCTGGCACTGGCCGGGATGGTCTGCGGCCCCTGGCAGAATTTCGTGTCGAGCTTTCTGGTTGCGGAGAAAGGTTATCCGCTCGAGACCATCGCGCGGCTGTGGTCGATCATCGGCGCAGTGGGGCTCTTGAGCGGATTTGTTGCAGGTCTGGCGGCGGACAAGGCGGGCGTGCGCATTGCCCTCGCGCTGTCTTATGCGGCGCTGGCCTGTTCCGCGCTACTGGTCGCTCTCCATGCGGAAGTCTGGCAATTGCAAGCGGCCGCGATCTGTTTCGGCGTATCGTTCTACGCCATCTATGGCCTGATTCCCGCCTATATCAGCAAGACGGTGGAGCCGCGCGCGGTGACGACGGTTTTTGCTGTCGCGAATGTCTTTCTGGGTTTCGGAACGACATTGGGCAACATCCTGGCAGGGTATTTCCCCCGCTGGTTCGGATCGTTCCGGGATGCCTTTATCGTCGAAGCCACACTTGCAGGCGTGGCAATCGTATTGACGATGTCGCTTCGCGACGAAAGAAGGTCTGCCGCTTGAGGCACACGGAGTCAGTCTGCGGCCATCATCTCATCAGGCAACACGCGAAGATTTTTGCCGCGTTGCGGTCGCACGATCCGGATGCCGCCGAGCAGGCCATGCGCGCGCATCTGAGAGAGATCCTGGTGACGCTCGGCCCCATCGCGGCGCGCAATCCCAACTGGTTCGAGGCGGATGAACGGGAGACGGTGCCGCTGTCCGAGTAGGGAGGCGCTCCGGGCGATCATGCACACCCAATCCGGAGACCCGAGATGAAGCGTTCCCACCCTGCACGTCGCACTCTTCGGCGGCGGTCCGGAAAACGCTCAGCGTGACCCAGCCGCCGCGCCTATCTTGGCTGGCAAGTAGTCGCCGAGATAATCAATGAACGTACGCAGTTTCGCCGAGAGACGATTTCGCTCAAGGTAGGTTGCGTGGATATCTGCGTTGGGTAATGTTTATTCGCGAAGCAGCGCTACCAGCTTCCCGCGTTTGATCAGAGATCTGACTTCCCATTCCGAACGCACGGTGATGCCTTGGCCGTCGAGCGCCCACTGAAGAACCGCGCTTCCGTCGTTGCTCGATAGCGCGCCGTCTACTTTGACGCTCTCGCCATGACGTCCTCGCGAGAAATGCCACGTTCCGTAGGCGGATTCGTTTTCTCTCAAAACAAGGCATGCGTGCCGTATGAGGTCATGCGGTACGGATGGCTCTCCATGCCGCTTCAAATAGTCAGGGGCAGCGCAAACAAGCCTCCTGTTGCTTACTTTGCTTGCCGCTTAACTGGTTCGCTGAGTGTTCTTCTGCCAGCTTCAGATAGAGGCTTTCTTCGTCCGACAAGTCCTGTTTCGCCGTGGTCTGCGACGGGACCGTCGCAGCCTGATCGCCAACGAGATAGCCTCCGGTCGTCGACGGGACCACCACGTTCCAGTCGGCGAGGAGCCTCAGCGCGCGGGAAACGGGTGTACGGCTTACGCGGAACTGCTCGGCAAGCTTTCGTTCAGGTAGACGCGTACCGGGTGTCAGGGCTGCGGCTCGAATATACAGAGAGATCTCGCGCGCCCGTTGCGGAATATGTAGCTGGTCCATTGAAGCCAGTGCGCTGTTTGAAGGAGCAGATCACTGTAATACCATCCACGAGCATCGAGCGGGAGGGGTAAGGGCATGCTCTTGCGAAGCGCTTCAAGGTGGTTGAGTGTTCGTGAGGTCATGTCGATGTCTATTCTCGAGTCTCCTCAAGAAAGACGCGATAAGTCAGAGATCAGATAAAGAGTGAAGTCCACTCTCGGGGAGTAGACGCCGAGCCTGGCGGGCGTGCAAAACGCGTTCGCCAGCCTCGGACAATCGGGACTTCGCTCTTTTCGCCACGCGCTTGAGCCGCAAGCTACCCAAGCGACGCCTGCAGCATTTCGCAGAGATCGGCGGCGATGGACGACATCGACACATGCCGATGCTTCACGATACCGATGGAACGCTGCACTTCCGGACTCGCGATCGTGATCGCGCGAATGTTCGGCGCGAAGTGCGCCGACACCGCAAGCGACGGCACGATCGCGCAGCCGAGCCCTGCATCGACGAGCGCGACGACGCACGAGATATGCTCGACTTCGTAGAACCAGCGCAGACTCATCGACTCGTGTCCGAGCAGCAGTTCGAGCAAGAGCCGGTTCCCGCTGTCACGCCCGCCAATGACAAACCGCGCCTCACGCAGGTTCGGAAGCTCGCGCAGCGACACGCTCTCGCGCGACGCCCATTCGTGTTCGCGATGCACCGCCAGCACGTATCGGTCGGCGAGCAATGGCTCGAAGCTAAGGTCTTCGTCGTCACCGGGATCGAGACTGATGCCGAATTCCGCGAGCCCCGCCCGTACCTGGCCAAGCACGAAGTCGTGATTGCCGTCGAAGATCTGCACGCCGATGTGTGGATACTTCAGCGCATAGTGCCGCAACACATCCGGCAGCACGCGACTGACGACCGTCGGGATGCTCGCCAGCCGCACCTTGCCGAAGCGCTTCTCGGCGATTTCCCGAATCGACGACAGCATCGTGCCCAACTGGGAAATTTGCTGGCGCGCCATCGGCAGGAACTGGCGGCCAACGCCCGTCAGCGCGACACTGCGCGTGGTCCGGTGAAACAACTCCACGCCGAGTGCCTGCTCCAGCTTCTGAATCCGCCGTGACAAACCAGGTTGCGTGAGGTGCAGCTTGTCGGCCGCTTTCTGAAAGCTGCCAAGCTCCGCCACCGCGACGAAAGCTTCGAGTTCTGAGTTTTCGACTTTCATAACTGTTTCGCATGAATCCGTGAAAAACCGGCATTGGACGCCGCTATTTTGAGCGACGAGCATTGTGACCGAAACAAAAAGTCATCACCAAACGGGCAGGGCTCATGCATTTCCAATTGATCATTCGAAACGGCGAAGTCATCGACGGCACGGGCAACGCCCGCTTCGTCGCCGATGTCGGCGTGAACGGCGAGCGCATCGATGCGATCGGCGATCTGTCGGCAGCGAGCGCGGACAGGTCCATCGACGCCACGGGAAAGATCGTCGCGCCGGGCTTCATAGACAGCCACACGCACGACGACGCCTTCGTGCTCACCCATCCGGACGTGACGCCCAAGATCGTGCAGGGCGTGACGACCGTGATCGCCGGCAACTGCGGCATCAGCCTCGCGCCCTTGCGCGCCGATGCCGTTCCTCAGCCGCTCGATCTGCTCGGCGCGCCCGAGCGCTTCGCGTACGACAGCTTCGCCGACTATCTCGATGCGCTCGACCGCGCACCCGCTGCCGTGAACGTGGCGGCGTTGATCGGACATTCGACCTTGCGCGTGCGTCACATGGACGATCTCTCCCGAGACGCGACAGCCGAGGAACGCGCACGCATGGCGGCCGATGTCGAAGCGGCGATGCAAGCCGGTGCGTTCGGCGTATCGTCGGGCACGTTCTATCCGCCGGCGGCATCGGCAAGCACGCAGGAACTGATCGACGTCTGCGCACCGCTCGCGCGTTACCCGGGCGTCTTCGCCACGCACCTGCGCGACGAAACCGCCGACATCGTCCCGTCGATGGAAGAAGCCTTCGCGATTGGCCAGGCAGTGGGCGCGAATCTCGTGCTTTCGCATCACAAGGTCGCGGGCAAGGAGAATCATGGACGGTCGGTCGAAACGCTCGCTTTGATCGATGCACAAGGCGAGCGCCAGCCGCTCTGCCTCGACTGTCACCCATATCCGGCGACCTCGACGATGTTGCGCGCGGACCGCATCCGTCAGTCTTCGCGCGTGATGCTCGCATGGTCGACCAGGCGTCCCGAACTTGCGGGCAGGGATTTCGCCGATATCCTGCCGCTCTACGAGGGTTCGATCGAGGCGGCCATTGAAGACCTGAAGCCGGCCGGCGCCATTTATTTCGTCATGGATGAACCGGACGTGCAGCGCATCTTCCGTCATGAAAAAACAATGGTCGGCTCCGACGGGCTGCCCAACGACAGCGCGCCGCATCCGCGCCTGTGGGGCACGTTCCCGCGCGTGCTCGGCCACTATTCGCGCGAACTGAAGCTGTTTCCGCTCGAAACGGCCGTGCGCAAGATGACGGGCCTCACGGCCGAGCAATTCGGCATCGAGGGACGCGGGCATGTCGCCGTAGGCAGCTATGCCGATCTCGTCGTATTCGATCCCGATGAAGTCATCGACCGCGCGACCTTCGAAGCACCCAGGCTCACGCCGAAAGGCATCGAGCATGTGATCGTGAACGGCGCGCCCGTCATCGCTCATGGCGAGCCGACCGGCGCGAGACCCGGCCGCGCGCTGCGCAAGAACCTCCGATAAACAAGAGACCGACATGGCCACTCCCCATCAGGCAGACTCACGCGCCGCCGCGCCGCCCGCGCTATCAGCCGACACCGCGTATCGCAAGGTGACGCTGCGCGTCATGCCGATCATCCTGTTGTGCTATTTCTTCGGCTATCTGGATCGCGTGAACGTCGGCTTCGCCAAGCTGCAGATGATGACCGACCTGAACCTCACGGAAGCCGCGTACGGTGTCGGCGCGGGCTTGTTCTTCGTCGGTTATCTCCTGCTTCAGGTGCCCGCGGGTTATCTCGTCAAGCGCGTCGGGGTGCGGGCATGTCTCGGCGGTTCGCTGATCGCGTGGGGCATCGTCTCCATCGCGACGCTGGCGACGCGCAGCCAGACCACGTTCTATGCGCTGCGCTTCCTGCTCGGCCTGACGGAGGCGAGCTTCTTTCCGGCCGTCATCGCGTATTTCGGCTTGTGGTTTCCGTCGTACCGGTTGAGCAAGGTGATGTCTCTACTGTTTCTCGCGATGCCGCTCGGGGTGATCGTCGGCGGTCCGCTGTCGGGCTGGATCATGGACGCGACGCACGGCGGCTGGGGCATGAACGGCTGGCAGTGGATGTTCCTGATCGAAGGCCTGCCTGCCGTCGTGCTCGGCTTCGTGCTGTTCGCGAGGGTCGTGAATCGCATCGAGCACGCAAGCTGGCTCTCGCCCGAGGAGCTCACGGTCGTGAAGAGCGAGCTCGCACGGGAGTCGTCGGACAAGAAGCAGACGCTGCTTCCCGCGTTGAAAGAGCCGACGCTGTGGCTCCTGTGTGCGATCTCTTTTCTCTACAACGTCGGCAACTATGGCCTCGTCTTCTGGATGCCCACGATGATCAAGGCGCTCGGCCATCGCTCCAACTTCGAGATCGGCGTGGTCAGCGCGATTCCCTATCTCGTCGCGGCTGCCGCGATGGTCATCAACGCGCAGCATTCCGTGAAGACACGCGAGCGCCGCTGGCACACGGCCGTGCCCGTGTTCGTCGGCGGCATCGCGCTGATGGGCAGCGTGGCGGCATCGGGTGCGCCGGTGGCGGCGGTCGCCTGTCTGACGGTCGCCGTCGCCGGCATCATGAGCACGCTGGCGATGTTCTGGAGTTTGCCCTCGCGCATTCTCGCGGGCACGGCGGCCGCCGGCGGCGCGGGTCTGGTCAACGTGGGCGCAGCCGTCGCCGGCTTCGTCGGGCCGTCGATCATGGGCTTTCTCAAGCAGATCACCGGCAGCACGACCATGGGCGTCGGGCTGCTCGCGATCACGCTGTTTCTCGCCGCGTTGCTGATCCTTGCCATTCCGGCGCGCTACATCAAGACGGCGCACTGAGTTGCACACGCACTTTGCACTTTGCATTTCGCATTTCGCATGCGATCGAACCTGAAAGGCAGAACCATGACCACGGTATTTCATCGCGCGCCGCGCGCCAGGCTTCCTGTCGCCGTGCGCGGCGACGGCATCGAAATCGTCGATTCGACCGGCAAACGCTACATCGATGCATGCGGCGGCGCGGCCGTGTCGTGTCTCGGCCACAGCCATCCACGCGTGATCGAAGCCATTCAGCGTCAGGTGCAGCAGTTGCCCTACGCGCACACGTCGTTCTTCACGACGGAGCCTGCCGAAGCACTCGCCAGCTTGCTCGTCGATGCCGCGCCGAAGCATCTCGGTCACGTGTATTTCGTCTCGGGCGGCTCCGAAGCGATGGAAGCCGCGCTCAAACTCGCGCGCCAGTACTTCGTCGAAAAGGGTCAGCCGGCGCGCCGGCACTTCATTGCGCGGCGACAGAGCTATCACGGCAACACGCTCGGTGCGCTCGCGATCGGCGGCAACGCGTGGCGTCGCGAACCGTTCCTGCCGCTCCTGATCGAGGCGCATCACGTCACGCCCTGTTTTGCGTATCGCGAGCAACGCGCGGGCGAAGCGGATGAAGCCTTTGCGCAACGCCTCGCCGATGAACTCGAAGCGAAGATTCTCGAACTCGGGCCGGAGTCGGTCGCTGCGTTCGTCGCGGAAACGGTTGTCGGCGCTACGGCGGGCGCGGTGCCTCCGGTGCGCGACTATTTCCGCAAGATCCGCGCGGTGTGCGATAAGTACGGCGTGTTGCTGATTCTCGACGAAGTGATGTCGGGCATGGGCCGCACGGGCTATCTCTTCGCCTGTGAGGAGGACGGTGTGTCGCCCGACATTCTCGCCATCGCGAAGGGGCTCGGTGCAGGCTATCAGGCGATCGGCGCGACGCTCGTGAGCGATGAGATCTTCAATACGATCGTCGACGGTTCGGGGTTCTTCCAGCACGGACACACCTATATCGGTCATGCAACGGCGTGCGCGGCGGCGCTCGAAGTCCAGAAGGTCATCGCCGAAGACAGGCTGCTCGACAATGTGAAGGCGCGCGGCGAACAACTGCGCGCAGGCTTGCGCGAGCGCCATGCACAGCATCCGTTCATTGGCGACGTGCGCGGGCGCGGCCTCTTCACCGGAGTCGAACTCGTGCAGGATCGCGAGCGCAAGACGCCTTTCGATCCGAAGCACAAGCTGCACAGCGTCATCAAGAGCGAAGCGATGAAGCGCGGCCTGATGGTGTATCCGATGGGCGGTACCGTCGATGGCCGGATCGGCGATCACGTGCTGATCGCACCGCCTTTCATCACGACGAGCGAGCAGATCGAGACCATTGTCGAGCGTCTTTCGGATGCGCTCGACGGCGCACTTTCCGCGATCGGTGTGAACGCGGCATGAACGACGCTTCGCTGAAAGCATGGGCTGCGACACTCGGCATCGTCGTGCCCGAAGCGTTGCTGCGCGATGTCGCCGCGCTGCTGGACACGATGCACGCGAGCGCGCGGCACCTCGACATCGCGCTCAATCAAGCGGAACCCGGCGACGATGAACCGCGCGCTTGATATCGCCGCCGACGTGCGCGCTCAGCGACGCCCGGCGATCGACGTGATCAATGAATCGCTCGCGGCCATCTCACGCGCTGACGCTGCGATCAACGCGTTCCATCACGTATTCCACGACGAAGCGCTTGCCCAGGCGAGGCGCATTGATGAACGCATCGCGGGCGGCATCGATCCGGGTCCGCTCGCAGGCGTGCCCTTCGCCGCAAAGAGCCTCTTCGATGTCGCAGGCCGCGCGACGATAGCCGGCTCACGCGCGCGGCTCGATACCCCCATCGCGACGCGCGACGCCGAAGCGATCGCGCGTCTGAAACAGGCGGGCGCCGTACTGGTCGGCACCACGCATATGGACGAACTCGCGTGCGGCGCGACCGGCGAAAATCCCTTTTTCGGCAACGTGCGCAATCCGCGCGCTAACGAACGCATGACGGGGGGATCGTCGGGCGGATCGGCGGCGGCCGTCGCGGCGGGCTGCGTCCCGCTTTCGCTCGGCAGTGACACGAATGGCTCGATTCGCGCACCCGCTGCATTGTGCGGCGTGTGGGGCGTGAAGCCGACCTTCGGAAGGCTGTCGCGATGCGGCGTGCTGTCGTATGCCGATTCGCTCGATTGCATCGGCGGCTTTGCGCGCAACGTCGATGACCTTGCCGCGCTGTATGCGGCGCTCGACGGCAGCGCGACGGATGAACGCCGCGAGATTCCAAGGGTCGCCGTGCTCGGCGGGTATTTCCGGACGTACGCTTCGCGCGACGCGTGGGACGAAGTCATCGAAAGCGCATCCCTTTTCGGGCCACATGAGATCATCGATATGCCGGAAGACGAGATGCAACGCGCGCGCGGCGCGGCGACGATCATCTCGAACGTGGAGGTCGCCGCGGCGCACGGCAAGCTTCTTGATGCGCCCGACGAAAACGTATCGCCACGCCTGCGCACGCGCCTGATCGCGGGTGCGTTGAGCCCGGCACCGTGGCACGCGCACGCCTTGCGCTATCAGCAGCGCTTTCGCGCGCGCATGTCACGGCTCTTCGACCGATTCGATCTTCTGCTCGCACCGTGCACACCGTTCGCGGCGCCGCGCTTCACCGACGCGACCGTCGCGGTCGGCGATCACGCACTCGAACCCGCGAAGCACCTCGGCATGTTGACGCAACCTGTATCCTTCGCGGGTCTTCCCGTCATCGTCGCGCCCGTGTTGCATGAAGGCGCCATGCCGCTGGGCGTGCAGATCATCGGCGCCTCGTTCGACGAAGCCGCGTGCTTCGCGGCGGCGCGCCGCATCGAACGAGGCTTCAGCCACTTTTCAGTAACGGCTAGCGGATCATGAGCAAGAGACTTCCCGACTTCGACATCGCCACCGCATCAAGCGAGCAGAAAACCGTTTTGCAGAACATCCTGAGCGGTCCGCGCGGCAATCTCAACGGTCCATTCCTCGCTTGGATCTTCAGTCCGGAGCTTGCGCAGAACGCGCAAGCGCTCGGCGCGTTCTGCCGCTACCAGACGGGCCTGCCGCTGCGCCAATCCGAGCTTGCCATTCTGGTAACGGCGGCACGCTGGCGCTCGCAAGCGGAATGGCACATCCACCTTCCGATCGCGCTCGATGCAGGCTTGCCCGCGGATCTCGCCGAAGCGCTGCGCACGAACCAGACCCCGACTTTCGCCGATGCCGACGACAAGCTGGTCTTCGACTTCGCGACCGAGCTTTATGAAACGAAGCGCGTGAGCGATGCGACCTATGACGCAGCGGTCGCGCGCTTCGGGCATGCGGTGGTGGTGAATCTGGTCGGCTTGCTGGGTTATTACGCGCTCGTCGCGATGACGCTCAACACGTTCGAGATGCGGGCCGAAGGGCAAACCGGTCTGCCCTTCGGCGAATGAGCCTCGAGGGTAAGCGTGTTACTCGACCGCCTGGTCGTTGGGTTCGGCGTAGAGCGTCAGCATCGGCAGGATGCGTACGGCACATCTCGAGCAGTGCGCTGTGTTGAACCGATCCACGTGCAAGCGCAAGAGAATCGCTGGAGGGGTGGATGGATCCTGCGGTAGAAAGCGAGCGTGTCGTCTGCGCCGTTACTGAATGACAGGCCAGAGCAATGTTTGCTTGACGGCCGGTCGCGGCGAGGGTGAAGCACAAGACTTCGGCGGCCCGCGTGAGGTTCCCGGAGGGTGCAGCCGTTACGAAGCACCTGGGCGCTCTGATGATGATCACCTAAGTGAGGTCGGCGCCGGCTAACGCGTGCTCTGTCCGGGCAGGTCGTCGTTTCGCTACACTGCGCACTTCGGCCGATAACCTGCCAGGAGGATGCACATGGACCGCATGGTTGCGATGGAGACCTTCGTCACAGTTGTCGATGCGGGCTCGTTCTCCGCCGCCGCTCGCCGGTTGAAGGTGGGCCAGCCAGCCGTCTCGAAGGCCGTCGCACAGTTGGAGGAACGTCTGGGAGTCCGTCTGCTATTGCGGTCGACACGCGGCCTTGCGCCGACGGATGCCGGTCAGCGGTTCTACGACCACGCTCGCCGGGCCATCGATGAGGCAGAGCATGCCGAACAGGCGGCGCGTGAGTCGTCGGATGGCCTGTCCGGACGACTGCGAATAGGCGCAGCCGTCACATTTTCCCGGCTCCACATCCTGCCAGCATTGAAGTCTTTCCTGGATCAACACCCGAACCTGAGCATCGATATCGTGCTTGATGACCGGTCCGTAGATTTGCTCGGAGAGGGCGTCGATGTCGCATTGCGTATGGGCGCTCTGGACGATTCGACCATGACCGCGCGTCGCATGTCCACGGGACGGCGGCTTGTCATCGGCACGCCGTCATATTTCGCGGAAACCGGACTTCCGCAAACCCCTGCCGACCTTGGCCGACATCAGGCGGTGGTTTATTCCGTGCGAGGTGGCGGCGAATCGTGGTTGTTCAGCCGCAGCGACGGCTCCGACTCAACCGTCACCTTGTCTGGCCGAATAAGCGTGAATGCAGCCGAAGGCATGCGCGCGGCGGTGCTCGCTCACATCGGCCTTGCTGTCGCTTCGGAATGGATGTTCGCCCCCGAGCTCGCAAACGGCACCGTTCAGGCCGTCCTGACTGACTGGACGTTGCCGTCGATCGACCTGTGGGCAGTCTTTCCGTCCGGCCGCATGGCAACGGCGAAGACGCGTGCTTTCGTCGCGTTCGTTGAGCACCTTCTCAATGATCGCCGATCCGGCGAAAGCCTCACAACCTAGCTGCTTTGCACTTGGGTGCCGAGCGCTTCCGTCTGTCCCCTCGCAGCAGGAATAAGCACTATTCCTCACTCGCCACTACCGAGCGGTGCTACCCGAGCGGAGGATACGCATCAGCCGGTGCATGAACGCGTTGGCTCCGATCCAGCGGTCCATGTCGGCCATACAGGCCAAAGAACCGCTTTGCAACCTCCCTGTTCAGGAAAACCATGACCCAAGTTCTTAAAGGCAAACTCGCCCTCGTTACGGGTGCTTCGCGAGGAATCGGTGCAGCTATCGCCGCACGTCTTGCGCGCGACGGCGCATCCGTCATCGTTCACTATGGATCGAGCACGGCGCGGGCCGATGCAGTCGTCAAGGAAATCCGTGATGCCGGTGGCGAGGCTGAGGCTGTCGGCGCTAACCTGTCGAAGCCCGAAGGCGTCAAGAGCCTTATCGAGTCAATCAACAGGGCGTTCGGCGGCCGCTTCGAGGGTCGACTCGATATCCTCGTGAACAACGCTGGCACGGTCGAGTATGGACCCTTTCTCGACTCTTCCGAAACGTCATACGACACGCACTTCAACTTGAATGTTCGTGCGCCGATCGAACTGGCAAAAGACGCGGCAGCGCGAATGGTCGCGGCGGGCTGGGGACGCATTGTCAACGTGGGCTCCGCTTTTGGCGAGGCCGCGCCTCTGCCTGGCGTGACGCTCTACATCGCATCGAAGTTCGCGCTCAGGGGCTTCACTCGCGGGCTGTCTCGGGAACTTGGCAAATACGGCGTGACCGTCAATGCGGTCCAGCCCGGTCCGATCGATACTGAACTCGCGCCACAGCCAGGCACGGAGGACCACGCCACCATGACAAAGCTCGCAAGCGTGGGCCGTTTCGGCAAACCGGCAGAAATCGCGGCGGCCGTAGCTTATCTTGCCAGTCCCGAGGCCGGCTATACGACCGGCGAGAGCCTGACAGTCGACGGTGGATGGATTGCCTGACCCGAGCCGCCAGGCATGTCGCTGACACGCGTGCGGCGCCGCGATATCGGATTTGCAATAGCTTAAGCGGGCCGTCCGGCAGAACTTCACTCAGAAGCGCCGGCATGGTCCCATACATCGTTATTCACGCTTGAAATCACCCTGGATCACCGCGAGCTTGACGCCTGTCGGACACGTGTCTTAACGACCTTCGTCGGCCATCCTGTCGATATTCCTGCGGCGTTCGGACCGTATCCACGACTTGAGAGACAGGCACGCGATAGCGTCGTGATCGGAGAAGTCCAGGCAATCGCGAAGCATCGGCTTAGGGATGCAATCTGCGGAGCGGTGTTCGTCGAGGGGCGCGCGCATTGACCGAATCAAGGGGGAGGAAAGTCTGACGCGGCTGCACGTCGCATGTGCGACCGCCTTTTGCTTCGGCTGCCGGCGGCCCAATGTCAGTGCCAATGATTGACCACTCAGGGGGATCAGAGGCCGACACCGCGGTGATCGGCCGTTAAACGATGCCCTGACCGACGAACTCGTTACCAATCATGATGCTCAATCCGCAATGGCTGCGCACGTTCGCGGCGCTGGCCGAACTCGGTAACTTCACGCGCGCGGCGGAACAACTCGATCTGACGCAGGCAGCGGTCTTGCAACATTTGCGTCATCTGGAAGATGCGCTCGGCCTGCAGGTGATACGCCGACCGGGTGCCATCGAACTGACGCCTGCGGGGCATGCGCTACTCGACTATTGCGAAGCGATGAAACAGGCGCGCCGGCGGCTCGATGCGCGCGTGTCCGGTCCTGCAGAATAGGGCGGAGAAATCGGGCTGATCACGCCGGGAAGCATCGGGCAAGCGTTGTTTCCGCTCATGCGCCGAACGCTTGGGTTTGCGCCGCAAGACAACGCGGAAAACCATGCTGCAAAGATCGCGGCAACGCGTGCCATCGAAGACGAAACCGAAGCGCTGTTCCATGGCGGCTTCGGCTGCGTGGTTGAATTCGACGGCGACGAGTCGAAAATCGACTGAGCAGCGACGATGAGCGACCCGGTCACTTTTGTATCCTCTGCTGAAGTTTGAGCAGGACATTCTTCTGAGGGCCAACCGGTCATGGCGAAGGCTGGTCGTCGATAAACGCGCAAACGTCGTCCAAAACAGGTGCCACCCTCACGAATGCCGAGAGAGCTCGCACCGGCTGCGCCAGACTCCCGACGATCATTGCGTGATTCAAATCGGCATAGCGTTTGAGCACTACGCGATCGTGCGTCGCCTGGAGCCGGGCGGCGAAGCGAGTGGTGTTACCTGGGTCAACTGTGTGATCTCCTGTGCCGACGCCCAGAAAGATCGGCGGCTCATGCCCGTCAACATGATTGATCGGCTGACTGGCCTCACGTAGCGGCGCAGGAAAAATCGCTTCGAGCGTGGCATCGTTCAAGGGCAGGAAGTCGTACGGTCCAGCGAGACCGATCGCGCCTGCCAATGACGGCACTTGAACACCGCGTTCCGTCAGGTAGTGCCGGTCGGTCATGAGGAGCATCACGATCTGCGCGCCGGCCGAATGGCCCATGAGAAATAGTCGGTCAGGGTCCGCACCAAATTCAACAGCATGGGTGCGCGCCCAGGAGACAGCAGCGGCGGCATCGTCCATAAATCCGGGGAACGTCGTTTGCGGATAAAGCCGGTAGTCAGGAATGACCGTGACATAGCCTCTCGAGGCGAGCGCCTCGCCTACGAACCGATAGTCACGACGCTGGCCCGTCTGCCAGCTTCCGCCGTAGAAGAACACCACGAGCGGCTTGGCGGGATTCGACACGGATGTTGCCTTGGGCACGTAGACGTCGAGTGAATGACGCTCACCTCTCTCGTAAGGCAGGTCTGAGTGGACGACGTAATCGTTTCGCGGAGTCAGTGCGTTGACGAGCGTGACGGGACTACACGCGGCAAATATTGCTAACATAGATAAGCAAGCTACGCCAGAGGCAAAACGACGGGCGCGGGCCCGGGCAACAGTCATATGCGGATCCAGATCAAGGGCTTGCACGAGCAGGCTGAAATCTTCGATACGGGAATCCCGCTTCTCCGGATGCACGTAAGAGCCGAATGTGCGGGCACCACATGCACAAGCATGGGGGAGGGCTCGTCGGTAATTCGCGCAAATGCAGGACACGATATGTCTTGGTCGATGACTAGACTGTCCTTCACTCAGCCGAGCGGGCACTATCCGCTCACGACGAAGGAGACCAAGCATGCGCAATTCATATCTGAACCGTCACTGTGGAATCTGCGAGCACGAACTCTCGCACGGCTACTTCTGCTTGTCGAGGCGCACTCAGACTTTCAGCCCTACGCTATCTGGCCCGGTCGCTCCAGTGGCCGACGACGAACTGCTGACAGACTTCTGCAGCGAGGACTGCGCGCGCTATGCCGAGGCTGCGATCAGTTCGACGTTGACCTTGCCGTATCCCGCCGCGAGCGCGACAGTCCCTTGTTCGCTCTGCCTCGGGCCCGTGGACCGGTCGAAGCCCCACGTTTCTGTCAGCATGACCGATTTCGAAGACGCCTCCGAGCCGTGGCTCGTCTCGGCCCGAGTGGTCGCTGAACGTGAACTGGCTGTGTACTGCCGTAGCTGCGCAGAGCCGCGGCCTGCTGTCCACGTGTTCGATGAGGCTGAGCTGGGCGTTGGAGCATGAAGGTCTTTCTGGATGATGAGCGTGCCACGCCCGACGGTTGGACCCGAGTCTACTGGCCGAACGAAGCGATAAGACTGCTCGAGAGCGGCGCAGTCGACGACATCAGTCTCGACCATGACCTGGGTGATGGCGCGCGCGGTACGGGGTACGATGTGGTGCTATGGATAGAAGAAGCAGTTGCGCTTCGTGGCTTCACGCCGCCGCGAATCGAGGTGCATTCCGCCAATCCGTCTGCTCGTGACAAGATGCTTGCCGGCATCCGTGCAATAGAGCATCTCGTAGCCAAACAAAACAGAAACCCGGATGGCCGACCCGTCGACTCATGAATGCAGAGCGGAGAAGCCGCTGCAATCGAACGCGTGGTGAACGCGGCTCGAGAAGTGCAGGCTGCGTCACAGGCACTCGAAGCGCAATTCAACGTGGGGGCGGCTGCATGTGAGCGGACGCTGCCTCTCGCTCGTTTGACGGCGGCTATCGGCGAACTCCGAGCGGCACGTGATTCGCTCGACTCCCTTCTGACCAGGAAACCCTCCGCTAATCTGACGTGACAGACAAGCGCACGAACAGGAACTTCCCCCATACAGGCATCGAGTTTTCGCGCGAGCGACGGGCCTTCTTTAGTGCGAGCGGGCGCCAAGACACTTAGCCAGGACACTTATCGTGACCGGGCGAATGGGTTGATGGGCCGCACGGCATCTTTGTCGCTTGCTCGTTCGAGCAACTGCACGGTCTCCCAGCCTGCGACCATGGCCTCCAACCCGCGCAAGACGTTCGCCTCCAGCGGTTGTAACGCCGCGTCACCCTTGAACGCCGAACTGAAGGCAGCATGCCAGCGATACTGGAAGTAAGCGGAGACTTCTTCAATGCGCTCGGGCGTCGCCGAATCCGTGTAAATCACGGAACCGGGCGAGAAGACATCGTAGAAGAGAACATGCTTGTGCTCATTGTTCACGGCGACGGTCGGCTCATCCGTGACGAGCACCGACGCCACTAGCTGAATCGAGCCTTTCATGCCTCTCGGCGTTTTGAAAACCCAGACTCTCTTTGGAAGCCGCTGCGCGAGTTCGACAATCTTGGGGCTATTGAAGCCAAACTGGCCGACTTGATCCGCTCGAACGTTTTGCTCGAAACTGGGCGAGTGAAAGAAAATGTCCATCCGTAGTGTTCACCTTTGCTGATTACAGTGCCTCGTGGTAACGCAATAGTAGCAAGTTCGCTGCATCCGCCCGGTCGGGCTCGACGCTTCAAGTCTTGAGCGCTCAGGCCGATACGTCTTCCGAGGTGCGAGTCTGACGTTGATTGACCCATCGGTGCAGCTCACGATGAAGAAGAGAGCTTGAAGAGCCGGATGCTGTTGCTCGTACATGCCTGCATCACCGCGACCTCATCTATGTCCCGCAGCTCGGCGACGGCGCGTGCTATCCACGCAAGGTTGGCAGGCTCGTTGTATGGGCGCCGCTTCTTCGCGTTCTTTGGGCCGAGATACGGCGCATCGGTTTCAAGATGCAGCCGGTCCATTGGAATGAACTTCACCGCTTCCCGCAGTGCCTGCCCGCGCGACAGGTCAGTCACCCAGCCAGTGACGCCAATGTCGAGTCCCAATTCAACGAAAGCCATCGCTTCATCTGGACCGCCTGTAAAGCAATGTGCGACTCCGTGCACCCCGCCGGCGACACTATCTTTCAACATCGCGTAGAAGTCGTCGAACGCATCCCGGCAATGCAGGAACAGCGGCTTCCGGATATCGGCGGCCATCCCGAGTTGATCAGCGAACGCGCGACGCTGATTCGCGGGCGTCGAGAAGTTGCGGTGGTAGTCGAGCCCGGTCTCGCCAACCGCGACACAAGCGGGGTCAGCCAGAATGGCGAGCAACTCCTCGCGAATGGAATCATTCCAGTCGTCGGCCGAGTGGGGGTGCACGCCTGCGGTTGAAAACAGGTAATCAGGGTGCTGATGCGCGAGTACGAGCGCCGACCGACTAGACTCAAGCGAAGTGCCCGTCGCCAGAACGGCTCCGACGTTCGCGTTCTTCGCTCGCTCGATGATCTCGGTGGCAAGCCCGGTCAATTGCTTGCTGTGGAAGTTAACACTTATGTCGACGAGCATCGCGGCGAGTGTCATCAGGGATTGCGATTGGAGTTTAGAGGCAGATGGATGCGACTCGGTGCACGCGTTGTCGCCCGACGATGCCTCCGACAACCCGATGGGTTCATGTTGGCGGCTATGCCGAAGGACGGAGGCACACCCTCAGTTTGAACGGCCTGTCCAGTGTCCTTCGAGCGACATAACGATGGCGCTCGATCCTGCCAGTCTCTACCGCTGGCCGGGACTTGACGTCTCGCTCAAGGCGGGGTTCCTCAAAAACGTCGCCGTCGCTGAACTGATCGTGGTCTGGACGCTCGGCGGTAGCGTACTTGTCTTCATTGCTCCGCCTGCCGCCGCCTCCGGGACCGTCGGAGCACCCAAGCGTCCGCCCGCTTCGGGCGCGTTTCGCCTCGGTAGATGCGTTCGCATTTCTTCAATCAAATGCGCGAAGCCTCGGAGCCCAGGGTGCAACGTTTGTTTTGCTTCCATATTCATCGAACTGCCCGCGAGGATGCTCAGCAACGTATTATATGCCCGCGACGTTTCTTGAGGCATGCCGCGACGCAGTCGGTGGCCGGGTCGCTGATTCCATTGAAAAGCGCCACGGGACGGGCCTGCCGCTTGCGTAGGTGTTGCTCGGCCCTTTTTGCTGTTGCTAAAGGCTAAAGCCAATGAGGAGGATGAGATGAGTAAAGCGCAGGACGCAAAGAAGACACAAAAGAAGGCGGCGACGAAGACGCCGAAGGAAAAGAAAGCCGCGAAAAAGGAGAAAAAAGAAGCGTCAAAGCGGCAGTGAAGCGCTCGGATCTTGGGCGGCAGACCGACCTGGAACGGCAGAATCGCTTGTCCTTCCTGGCTCAACCGAGGCGGTCTGCTTCGTCTTCAATCTGCACATCAAGCTGGATGCACATTCGACCGCAGCGGAGAGACGCCAATGAGCTTCCTGACTCCTCTTTTCCTGGCGCACAACGCGTTCTGGTCGTATGCCATGCCGGGCGCTTTCGTATCGGGAGAGTTTCTTTCCAGTCGCGACAATGCAGCCCTTCATTGCACCGCGCAAGATTCGCCCACGGGCGCGTCGAACGGCACGCCTGAACAGGAAAATGAACCCAGCGTGCAGGACAGTGAGCATTTGACTTTGGCGGTGCGCGCACAAACGAACGCGACTGCTCCTGCTTCCTTACCAGCGGAACCATCGCAATCGGCGTTCGGGGGATCGCAGTGGTTGAGCCATACGGTCGAGCACGGCGGGCTCGCTTACCGCGCGAAGGTCTATGTTCCAAGTCGCTACGACGGTCGGCCGCTACCGATGATGGTGATGCTCCACGGCGCGCAACAGCACCCCGATGACTTCGCTGCGGGAACGCAAATGAATGGCGCCGCCGAAGACGCCGGATTCATTGTTGCCTATCCGGAGCAACCGGAAAGTACCAATCTGCTGCGTTGCTGGAACTGGTTTATACCGTCGAATCAGGTGCGCGATACGGGTGAGGCTGCGGCGCTTGCCGCCCTGACAAACGACCTCATTGCCCGGTTCAACGTCGATCGTGCCCGGGTCTATGTGGCCGGATTGTCTGCGGGAGGTGCCATGGCGATCAACCTGGCCGTCAAATATTCCGACCTGTATGCGGCTGCCGCTATCCATTCAGGCCTGGCCTTCGGGGTGGCGAACGAGCAGTTCTCGGCGTTGTGCGCGATGAACGACGGCCGAGGCGCGATCTGCTTGCCAAAACGCGAGGAGGACGTGGCTTGCGCGCGTACCGTACCGTTGATCGTTTTCCATGGTGACGCTGACGACACCGTGCATCCACGCAACAGCGAGCAGATTATAGAGATGGGCCAGTTGTTGAACAGTCCAGCGACTGACCTGCGGGAGTGTGCAACGACACGGGTTGAAGGTGCATTGGGACGCCACGCCTACACTCGGTACATCTGGCGCGATCAAGGCGGATCCTCGCTTGCAGAGCGATGGGTCGTGCACGGGCTTGGTCATGCTTGGTCAGGCGGTCATTCTGATGGCAGTTACACGGACCATCGTGGGCCTGATGCAACCGCGGAGATTGTTCGATTCGTCAGTCAGTTTTCGCTCAGTAATAAGCGAGATAACGGTTGATTTGACCCGACACCTGCGACCTGGCGTGTAGACCGCAGCGGCGACCGCAACTTTGGAGGGCGCATCCATCACAAGCCCCATGCGCCTGGGGCGTTGAGTGAACGACCCGTCGTCACGGAAGTTGACGTACTCAAGGCAGGGCTCAGAGCAGGCCAGCGGCTGTCGAGCTGAGCGAATGACCCTCCAGTCGAACCCGACCTACATGGGCGTGTCGCGTTTGAAGTGCCGAGCCACTATGCATCAACGAAATGGCTGAAAGGACTCGCGTCGGCGCATTCCCGGCCACCCTTTATAATTCGGCATGACCCTATCTGCCGGCCACGCCGCAAGCTCACCCCCCCCAACACCGACCGTGCGATTCATCCAAGGGTCGGCCGTGCGCGCCTTTGCGCGCCATTCAATCTCCTCGCGCAAGGAATTCATGCTTCGTGAACCGCGGCCGGCGGGCGTATGAAAATCCCTAAACGACTCGCCCCGCTGCTTGAAGAAGGACTCATCGACGAAGTCCTTGGCCAGTTGATGAGCGGAAAGGAAGCCACGGTCTATGTCGTGCGCAGTGGTGACACGAGGCGTTGCGCGAAGATCTACAAGGACGCGAATCAGCGCAGTTTTCGGCAAGCAGCGTCGTATCGGGACGGTCGCAAGGTCAAGAACAGCCGCCAGGCCCGGGCGATGGAAAAAGGCACGCGTTACGGCCGTCAGATGCAGGAAGCGTCGTGGCAGAGCGCCGAAGTCGACGCGTTGTTCCGACTCGCCAATGCAGGGGTGCGCGTGCCGCAACCCTTTATTTGCACCGACGGCGTGTTGCTGATGGAACTGGTGATGGACGAGGAGGGTGACGTCGCGCCACGGCTTAATGACGTCGATCTGACCGAGCTCCGCGCCCTTGAACTGCATGCGCTGCTGCTGAATCAAGTGGTTCGGATGCTCTGTGCAGGGGTCATTCACGGTGACCTGTCGGAGTACAACATTCTGCTGGCAGCGGACGGACCAGTGATCATCGATCTGCCACAAGCCGTCGACGCGGCCGGCAATAACGACGCCGCCTCGATGCTCAAGCGAGACGTCGACAACCTGGCCGCGTACTTCGGTCGATTTGCACCGCAAATACTCGCTACGAACTACGGCGCGGAAATCTGGGCCCTCTTCGAAGCGGGGCGACTGCACGTCGATGTTGAACTGACTGGCCGGATCGAAACCGACACGCGGCCCGTGGACCTCGACGGCGTGCTGGAGGAAATCGAACTGATACGGCTTGAGGAAGACGCGCGAGTGCGGCGACAGCAGGAGTCAAGCACTGGGCGCTAGCCGTTTATCCAGGCTCGAGCGGGCAGCGTGCGGGGATGGTTCGTCGCGCAGTGCAACGACCTTTCGACCTGACGAATGGCCCCGTCTCGTCCGAGCAGAGTCACGCTGTCCGGGAAAGCGTCGTGCGAGGACACGCTCAGCATGACGTGGGCGCGGGCAAAGCGAATTGGAAGGGCGGCAAGGGAAGGTCGTCGCCATCGATGAACGCAGTCGCGCAGCGCACTGCAAAGCCGAGCGCGCCATCCCGGTTGGAGAAGACGCCGAGTGTGCCCAAAGACGTTGCGTGACCGTCCTCTTCGAGAATCGAGGCCGTCGCGACGAAGGTGCGGCCAACGCGTCTACAGGCGGGTTGAAAGGCGGCGCCGCGGTGATAGATGATCATTTTTGTCTCTCTCAGGTTCCAATACGGCCGGCCGCTTGGGCGCGGCTTCGGTGGTGATTCATACAGAGGGCCGGTGCAGCCTTGGCTGTCGCTGTGACCTTGATTTCGGGACGCACGAGAAACGAGCGCTCATCAGCGCGCGGGGCTAGGCAAAACTTGAACGGCGGAGGTAAGAATATTCGCTGGGATTTTTGATCTTCAGTAATTTTAATTTTTATTACGTTTCCGAAGTCGCTTCTTAAAACAGATCAATCGATGCTGTGATCCCAGCATGCTGGCACGACGGTAGTTGCGAGATGGCTGGCGCCACCGAAAAGCGCTTTGCCGACCCCGCTTTGCGGCAACACCGTGCTCAGATAAATGTTCGCCACGAGATGTTCCGCGCCTACGCGGTGTATAGCGTGATCAAGAAAATCGCAAAGCGATAGGCCATAACGATGAAGCCGGCGGCCAGCGTCATAACGATGGAGATCATGAGCCGCGCAGGTCCATACGTGCCGAAGACAGGCTTCGAAGCGAGAAACAGATAGGTCCCGCAGACACCCAGGTTAATGACAGAGAGGGTTCGATCGACTGCCGGTGAATCAAGTCCGAGACCACCCAGGCGAACCTCGATGGCCGCAACCGCAAGCGCGACCGAAAACAACAACAGCAAAAATGCGTAGAGATGGAACGAGAACCCTATAAACGTGAGAAATGGTTTATGCACGCGGAGAAGGACCATTCGTAGCAACAGCGAGAATGGGATCACCATAAGAATGATGAGCGATTTCGCATTGAGCACGGTTACGCGGTCGAAGAGCAAGGTGTATTGCGGCAGGTTGGTGCCGAGTGCCGCCACGCGCTCGGCGACCAACAACTGGGCGAGCGAGCTCCAGTCCTGATGATGAAGATGGGACTGCAGCGTGGAGCCAAAGATTTGCGTGTCGGTCAGAGACTGCATCGCGAAAAAGATCGCATTTGAGATCAAGAACAGCTGGAAGGGCGCGACATACGGCATTCGCCTTCCGTTCAGATAGGCGACTGTCAATTCGCCGGGATGCCGGATCAAGACGTTGAGCGTGCGGAAGAACCGCCCGTCGATGCTCGTCGCCGCGTGCAGAACCCTTGCTCCGATGCCACGCAGCGTCAGGTCGGGTGGCCTGAGCGGGCTCTCGCCGCACATTGGGCAGAAGGGCGTGACGACTCTGATTGCACACGTCGGACATGTCCACGGGTCGGTTTCGAGCATGATTCCCTCGTCTCGATTGCTCATAGCGCTGGACCGATCAGGCGATTCTGATCTTCTGTTCAGTCACAGGCAACACCAAGGATCTGATCGGGAGCCTCCGGGATAGACAGGTTCCGGCGTCTTGGCGCATAGCCGGCGAAGCGCGACTTGGATCATGGTGGGTTGGAAGGATTGTTAGCTGCTCGATGCCTTTTGGGCCGGTCAGGTTCATTGTCGTGAACGCATCGCGTGTGACAGTCGAGGCGATACTCGCGCCGATGGATTCGATTCGACGGGAACGCGCACTACAGATCCACGCTCCGCCGCGCCGGAGCAGGCCAGAAGGGCTGCGACTTCCGCGCTTGGTGCGCGCGATGACGTTGGCAATCCGCTCATCGGCGAAGAAAGGTGCCATCGTGCGCGTCAGCAGTGTGACGCCGGCGAGCTTCGGCACGAGCTTCGGCTCATCCGTGCCGGCAGGTACGACGCTGGCGAGCATGGACAGACCGGACAGCTTGCCGATCCGCGCAAGGACGACGGCCGACCGTATCAGGCTCGCAGGCGGATGGGTCTTGCGGCTTCCAAGGATTTTGGGCTGGCTTTCGAGAAAGACGATTTGGGCCGTCGCCCTTGTCCTCGGTGCTTTCTTTGTCGCAGCCTGGAACCACGCGATCGGTCGAGGGTTAACACCGGCAAGACGCGCGTTGACATCGGTCGTAAGCATCCACTACGCTTTATGTACAGTGGATCCATTGAACGTTCTGGTTGCCGCTGAAGGATGTGCCGAGATTGAGGCCTGAAGCAGACCACCGGAGAGAGTGATGGAGACACGTGCTCGTTGGACGCTCGTCAGTTTGCTGTTTGCTGGAGGCATGATCAGTTACCTGGATCGGGCGGCGTTGTCGATCACCGCGCCGCTGATCTCGAAGGAGCTCAACCTCGACCCCGCGCAGCTCGGCATCGTGTTCTCGAGCTTCTTCGTGGGCTATGCGCTGTTCTGTTTCGTCGGAGGCTACTCGGCGGACCGTTGGGGACCCAAGGTCGTACTCAGCGTGTCGATGCTCGTGTGGTCGCTCTTCTGCGGATTGACGGCGGCGACGGTCGGCATCGTGAGTCTGTTGCTGGTGCGCGTGATCTTCGGCATGGGCGAGGGACCTTTCTGCGCGAACATCAACAAGCTGGTGTCGAACTGGTACCCGCGCGATCAACAGGCCAGCGCGCTCGGCCTCGCGAACTCGGGGCAATCCATCGGCGCGGCGATCGCAGGCCCCGTCGTCGGCTTTCTCGCACTGGCGACGAGCTGGCGTACGTCCTTCGTCATCATCGGCGCAGTGGGCGTTCTGTGGGTCGTTGCGTGGCTCTGGCTCGCGAAGGACAAGCCTTCCACGCCGATTGCCGGGCAGGAGCAGTCGAACGCGCAGCTTCCTGACGTAACCGATGACGGCGCCGCGCCCGCGCCGCTCTCGACCTATCTGCTGCGTCCCGCCATTCTCGCCACCGCCTTCGCGTTCTTTGGCTACGCCTACATTCTCTATTTCTTCCTGTCGTGGTTTCCGTCCTATCTCACGATGGCGCATCACCTGAGCATCCAGAAAATGTCGATCGTCAGCGTGATTCCGTGGGCGGTGGGCGTGACGGGGCTGGTGGCGGGCGGCTATGCGTGCGACTGGCTCGTGCGCAAGACGGGACGCGCGATCTTCTCGCGCAAGATCGTGCTGATCACAAGCCTGGGCGCGGGTGCGCTGTGCATCGGCTTGACGGGCGCGGTGAGCGAGCTGAAGAGCGCCGTCGCGCTGATGGCCGTGGCCGTGTTCTTCATGTACGCGTCGTTCAACACCTACTTCGCGATCGTGCTCGACACGGTGGAAAAACGCCGCGTGGGCGCGGTCGGCGGCTTCGTGCATTTCATCGCCAACCTTGCCGGCATCGTGGCTCCGGCGCTGACGGGCTTTCTCGTGCAATCGTCCGGCAGCTTCAAGAGTGCGTTCGTGCTGACGGGCATCATCGCGGCTTCGGGCGCGCTGTTCGTCGCGATCTTCGTGCGCGCCCCGGCCGCCGAACTGCAACTTCAACCCGAGCTGGCCTGATCGACATGCGTCATTACGCAACCATCGAGGAACTGCGCGTTGCCGCCAGACGACGCGTGCCGCGCATGTTCTATGAATATGTCGATGCGGGCTCATGGACCGAATCGACCTATCGCGCCAACAGCGACGACCTCGCTCGCTTGCAGTTCCGTCAGCGCGTCGCAGTGGACTTCAGCCGGCGCAATCTCGCGACGACCATGCTCGGCGAGTCCGTATCGATGCCGGTCGCGCTCGCGCCGACGGGCATCGCGGGCATGCAGCACGCCGACGGCGAGATGCTGGCGGCGCGCGCGGCCGAACGTTTCGGCGTGCCGTTCACGCTGTCCACCGTGAGCGTGTGTTCGATCGAAGACGTGGCGGCGTTCACGCAAAAGCCGTTCTGGTTCCAGCTCTACATGATGAAGGACCGCGGCTTCATTGCCGATCTGATCGCGCGTGCGAAGAGCGCGCAGTGTTCCGCGCTCGTGCTGACCCTCGATCTTCAGATTCAGGGACAACGTCACAAGGACAAACGCAACGGCCTCTCGACGCCGCCGAAGCTCACGTTGCGCAATCTCGCTCATCTGTCGCGCCATCCGCGCTGGTGCGCGGGCATGCTCGGGACGTCGCGAAGGAGCTTCGGCAACATCGTCGGACATGCGCCGGGCGTGACCGGCATCGCATCGATGGCGGACTGGGCCGCGAAGCAGTTCGATCCGACGCTCACGTGGAAGGACATCGACTGGGTGCGGGAGCGCTGGGGCGGCAAGCTGGTGTTGAAAGGCATCCTCGACGAGGAAGATGCGCATATCGCGCGCGATGTCGGCGCCGATGCGGTGATCGTGTCGAATCACGGCGGGCGTCAGCTCGACGGCGCGCCGTCCACCATTTCGATGATGCCGCGCATTGCCGACGTGCTGGACGGCGAGATCGAGCTGCACATGGACGGCGGCATCCGCTCGGGACAGGACGTGCTGAAGGCGCTGGCATGCGGCGCTCAGGCGGTCTACGTGGGGCGCGCCTTTCTCTACGGGCTCGGTGCGGAAGGCGAGGCCGGTGTAACGCGCTGCCTTGAAATCATCCACGACGAACTGGACACGACGATGGCGCTGGCAGGCGTCACGGACGTTCGCCACGTGGACGGCGCCGTGCTCCGCTCGGGCGGTTTCGTCCGCGAGGGACAACCAGCGAACGACAATACGGCGCCGGTTCGCATCCAGGTCGCCTAGCGGCCTCATACAGGGAGATTCGCATCATGTTGAAGTCGTTGACGCCCCAACAGCTCGAACATTTCAGACAGTACGGCTATGTCGCGCCGATCCGCGTCATGTCGGAGCGGACCGCACTTGAGTTGCGCAAACGTCTTGAGGATTTCGAGCAATCGAGCAATCCGCTCAGGAAGAAAGCGCTGAACGTGAAGAGCCACTTGCTGTTCTCGTGGCTGAACGAACTCGTGCGCAACGACAAGGTGGTCGATGCGATCGAGGATCTGTACGGACCGGATCTGCTGGTCTGGGCGAGCAGCTTTTTCATCAAGAACGGCAATGATCCGGCGTATGTGTCGTGGCATCAGGACTCGACGTACTGGGGACTCTCGAAACCCGATGTGGTGACGGCCTGGGTCGCCTTGTCGGAGAGCAACCGGGCAAACGGCGCAATGCAGGTGGTCCCTGGCACGCATCTGCTCGATCAGATTCCGCATCGTGACACCTTCAATGAAAGCAATCTGCTGACGCGCGGGCAGGAAGTCGCGGTGGACGTCGACGAATCCCAGGCGGTGGCAATCGAGCTCGAGCCGGGCGAAATGTCTTTGCATCACGTGCGGATCGTGCACGGCTCGCCGCCGAACGCATCGCCGAACCGGCGCATCGGGTATGCGATCCGTTACATCCCGACCTATGTGCGTCAGCTCGAAGGCGCGGACAGCGCCACGCTGGTACGCGGAGTCGATACGTTCAACACCTTCGAGCACGAGCCGCGTCCGACCCAGGATCTGGATCCGGCGTTCGTCGCGTTGCATCAGCAGATCGGCGAGCGCAATCTGAATATTCTTTACAAGGGCGCCGCGCAGAATGCGACGGCCCAGCGCTGAACCGCACATGAATTCGTTGACCTTCGATGCAGCAATCATGGAGCGCACCGGCGAGCCGCTGCGCATCGCGCGGGTGTCGCTGCGCGATCTCGCCGGGACCGACGTAGTCGTTCGGGTGAAGGCGGCGAGCCTGTGTCACACGGATCTCGAAGCGATGCGCGGCGACCTGGGCACGCCGCTGCCGTTCGTGCCCGGACACGAGGCGGCCGGTATCGTCGAGTGGACCGGCGCATCGGTCACGCGAGTCGCGAAGGGCGATCACGTGGTCATGTCGTGGAATCCGCACTGCGGGCAGTGCTTCTATTGCACACGGCAACTGTCGATCCTGTGCCAGCCGTATCGCAGTCACATGGCGCAGTCATTTCATTTCGACGGAAAGCCGCGTCTCTTTCTCGACAATGGCGCGCCCGTGCATCAACTGGCCTACATGGGCAGTTTCGCGGAATGCTGCGTCGTGTCGCAGGAGTGCGCGGTGCCCGTCCCCGCAGCGATGCCGTTCGATCGCGCCTGTCTGATCGGCTGCGGCGTGATGACCGGTTTTGGCGCAGCGACCAACGTCGCGAAGGTCGAGCCTGGCAGCACGGTTGCGGTGATCGGCTGCGGGGCGGTGGGTCTGTCCGCGATACAGGGCGCACGGCACGCGGGCGCAGCGCGGATCGTCGCGATCGATCGCGCGCCGGACAGGCTCGAGACGGCGCGTGCACTGGGCGCGAGCCACGCGCTGTGCGCCGACGAATCGCTGGTGGCGGCGGTCGCGGACCTGACGAGCGGGCGCGGCGCGGACTGCGTGATCGAATCCGCGGGCAATCGTCACGCGCTCAGGACGAGCGTTGAAATCGTGCGTCCGGGCGGTCAGGTGGTGTGGCTCGGCAAACTTCCCGCCGACGACGAAGCGTCGTTCCGCTGGGGCGCGCTGATGGGCGAGAAGCGCATCGTGCGCTCGAGCTATGGCGGCGCGAATCCCGCACGGGATTTCCCGATGCTCGCCAATGCCTATCTCGACGGTACGTTGCGGCTCGACGAATACGTGACCTCACGCATCACCCTCGATGGAATCAATGAAGGGATGCAACGTCTTGCGGCAGGCGCCGAGCTTCGCGCCGTGATCGAGTTCTGATCATGAGTCATCCCGACATGCAACCCGGCTGGATCGATGCGCCACATTACCGCACATCGCTCGGGCGCTTCAGGCTGGAATCGGGCGACCATATCGACGATCTGTTGATGTCCCACGTCGTGCACGGCGACCTCGATGATCGTACGCGGCCTGTCGTGCTGGGCGTGTGCGCCATCGGCAGCACGCATCACCGGCTCGACTTCCTGATCGGCGCGGGACGCGCGTTCGATCCTGCGCGCGTCACCGTGATCGTCGCCGATGCGCTGGGCAACGGTCTTTCCAGTTCGCCGTCGAATTCAGCGACGCAGGGCGGCGTGGCCTTTCCGCGCTTCACGATTCGCGACATGGTACATAGCCAGAAAGCGCTGCTCGATCGCCTGAACATCGATACGCTCGACGCAGTCGTGGGTGCATCGATGGGCGGCATGCAGGCGCTGCAATGGGGCGTGTCGTATCCGCGCTTCATGAAGAAGCTGGTCGCGCTCGTGCCGATGGCGAAGACCACGTCCTGGTCGCAGGCGGTCAATCAGGCGGGCCGGCGCGCGCTTGAGACATCGGGCGGCGACTGGAGTGCGTGGCTCGGGATCATGCATGTATTGGCGATGCGCACGCCGGAGCGTTTCGAGGAAGACGCGACACAGGCAGGCGGCACTCAGGCGTGGTTCGAGAAGCGTGCCGCGTGGTTTCGCACGCAGAGGCTCGATCCACTCGACTGGATCTGGCAGTCGCATGCTTACGATGCCCACGACATCGGCACGACGCCTGGTTTCGACGGGGATACGGCGCGTGCGCTCGCGAGCATCGAGGCACACACGCTGATTGGCGTGCCGGCGCTGGACCTCTACAATCCAGTGGAAGAGGGCGCACGAGCGGCCCGGCAGATCGGCCACGCCAGACTGCTGCGGGTGCCTTCGACGAGCGGCCATATGATGGCCTCCGAGGCCGATCCCACTTCCGCCGCGCGGCTGAATGCGGAGATCGCTTCGTTCATGGAGTATTAGCAGAGGCGCGTGTCATGAATCCTCAGGTGGCGGACATCGCACCGACGAATCCGCATTCCACGTCCGAGGCGGGCGGTTCCATCCAGCATCGCACGTATCGGGTGTTGCGCGAGATGATCGAGGACGGACGCATCACGCCGGGTGAACGGCTGCTCGAAGCGCAGGTCGCGAAATCGTTTGGTATCAGCCGCTCGCCTGCGCGCATTGCATTGGCAGCGCTGTGCGCGGACGGGATCATCGCCGAAAGCGAGGGGCGCGGTTATCGCGTTGCCGGTGCGGTTTCGGGCGATCGTGCCGGCAAGCCGGCCGTGCTCGACAAACTGGAAATTACGAGCGCGCCGCAATGGCAGCGCATGTACGCGGAACTGGAGCGCGAGCTATGCACTCGCGTGCTGTTCGGTTCGGTGCGCATCACGGAAGAAGGGCTCGCTGAACATTTCGCGGTGAGCCGCACCGTCGCACGCGGCGCGATGGCGCGCATGCACAGCGTCGGGCAGCTGTCGCAGGACCGCAACGGACACTGGATCGCGGAGCAGGTGACGCGTCAGCGCATCGAGCACCTGTTCGAGATACGCCGCCTGCTCGAACCCACTGCGCTGCTGCACGCGGCGCATCATGTGCCGCGCGAGTTCCTCGAAGCGGTGCGCGCGCGCCTTGTCGGCGTCATCGAGTCGGGGCATCGCGGAGGGGCCGAGATGGACACCGCCGAAACCGATCTGCATATCGATCTCCTGTCCCACTGCCCGAACAAGGAGATCGTGCTTGCCCTCTCGCGCACGCACGTCCTGTTCGTGCCGACACGCTATCTGAGCGACCCCTACCTCGAGATTCCGTATCAACTCATCAGCGATGCGTTCACCGAGCATTTGCAGATCGTGGACGACATACTGGCCGGCAAGCCTGAGCGCGCAGCGCAGGCACTGACGGATCATATCCGCGAAGCGAACACTCGCTGGGTGCTGCGTTTCGAGATCATCCGGCGCATGAAGCAGCCGGACTTTCCGGAGTATCTGACGGCGCTCGGTGCGGGTTGACTACGGGTGAGTGCATTGGGTGCAGCTTCAGATATCGTCACCGATACGCAGGCACTCGATTAACGCACGCAGCTTTGTCGACACCTTATTGCCCCCAGGAAAGTAGAGATAGAACCCTGGAATCTCCGGGCAAAACGCGTCCAGCAGCGTAAATCGTCTTCCGCCGCTTTGATGTATGTCGAGTCCGAAAAACCGGCGTCAGCAATCTTTACGGTCAGGTTCGGGGCCGATTCCGAATGAGTTCGTCTAGCTCAGAGTTCCGCAGCCCGGTCGTTCCACGACGGTCCGTTTGATAGTCAGAGAAGGCATAGAAGAAGTCCTCCTCTGATCTATCTCCGTGACCGGATAAGTAGAAGAATAGCTATTCGACCTTCTCCGCTTGATGGGCGCTGATGACCCCTACGATTTTGGCCTTCGCCGTTGCAGCCATGGCGCTTGCTTCAATGAAGCAGATGTCCGGGCAATCTCCTGTGGCAGTGAGCGAGCTTTGGATAGCTCGCGAGTCGTTCGCGCAAGCAGCTAACCGCGTCATATGCCCGTAGTCGGTGATTCCACTCAAGATAGCTAACTTCACTGATCGTCTTCTCCTTGCATTGTCGACACTGGTTGTGAATCGGCACCCGGCCGGTAGGGCTGAGGCTACGGTCTAATTAGCGCAGCGATCTTATCAACGCTTTTGAAGCATGCATCACATTCGCCCCCGGGCGAAGCGCAGACTCGGGCAAGGCCTCGGCAAGTGTCGAATTTCGGCTGGTTTTTAGGCCACCGCGGCGGCCAATCGCGCAATCGAGGCGCGCACAGGTGGCTGCATTGGGTTTGCCCTTCAGGGCACGGTAACGACCAAGGGTATATAGACCAATAATTGCGAAGACCAAGGACAGCGAAACGCGAAGACCTTGATGCAGATCCTCGGCGGCAACGCCATCCAGCCTTGAGCGCCATCAGACAGCAGCCGGCCAGTTTCGGTCCGTCGACATTCGTCTCCTGACGGCCGTTCTGCATCGGGTAAACGCCAAAGGAGCATGGCGTCTATGGCAACTAGCTACGGCAGGTTCTCTACGTCGGGTAGCTTCCACGTCTTTTCGAAGAAAGCCTTCTCCGGACCATAGAGCCGAAACAGCAGTTCAAATTTGCGCTTCGGATCTGTCGGCACCCAATTTGCCTCTTTTCCTTGTGGCGCGTTCGGGCCGAAATAGATATCGACCGTGCCATCGGCATTCTTTTCTACGCCGGTGGTCGTGGAGGCAACGCTCGCGCGCGGCATGTTCCGGATCAGCGCGTGGGTCTCTCGGTCGTAAGCCGTCACCGACCAGTATTGCCTGACGGGGACGTCGGCCGGAACCACCAGTCGATAGCGCCTGGTACCGTCGAAGTTCTTGCCATCGCTCGCCTTGTTCGCCATCAAGTAGAACTGCGCGGTGCCGATCCGCTTGATGCCGGTAAACCCCAGCGTATAGGTCACCCCGCGTGCGTCGACGGGATATGCATCGGGATTGGCATAGCCCGTGGAAACGGCTTGGATCACTTCCGGCATCGCAGCAGGAAACCAGCGGTATTCCGGCACCATGCGATAGAAACCCGCGTCGTAGCGGGCGGACAATTCGGCGTGCGCTTCGCGCGCGGCCGAGTCCAGCGTCTGCTGCATCACCGGGCTTGGCCGGTAAGGCTTGCCTTTCTCGATTCCAAGCGACTTGAGCTGATCGATCAACACGCGATCGCGGTCGATCCACGGCTCTTTCTGCACCACGTCGTTCAAGGCCTGGAAGAAGCTGGCGTCATAATGAATGGTGGAATCGAACAAGACGTCATTAGCGTCGGTGAATCGGGTGGGCGGCGGCGCAGCGGCTTGCGCGAGCGGATAGATCCTGATGCGTTTGCCATATTCGACGGACTTCGCAATATCGGCGTCGCTATGGCTGGCAAGATTGGAACGCAGCAGCGCAAAACCGCCGAAGGTGTCCGAGTGCAGCACGACGTAGCCCACGAGTGGAGTGTCGGTGTAACCGGGTGGCAGGATCAGGTACTTGCCGCCTTTGCCCTTGTCGGCACCCTCCGGGCCGGCATCCTCGAGCGGCATCTGCCAAGTCGTGACGATGTTGGCGGCCAGCGAGCCGTTATCGGCAGGTGGCACCTCGATCACCAGCGGGCCGGATTGCCGGAGATCAAAGAAAGACATGAAGTAGATCGAATCCGGATTCGGCGTCAGTGTCTGGTTTTTCCAGTTCACCGGTCTGGACCAGTAGACCATCTCATTCTGCCTGGCCGCCGTGCTGCGCAGCATGGCCTGCAACATCAGTTCAGTATTGACTGCTGGCATCCCCCAGATAACCGCTTCGATGGCACGGCGTTCGATCACACGTTGCGCCGGTTCTGCCCCCGGCGCCCCTGAACTGACCAGCCAAAATGTACCCAGTGCCATGACTAGATGCTTTTGCATCGAGTTCTCCGGTTATTTCACTTGCTCGAAGTCGCCCGGCTTCCAGCTCTTGTCGAAAGCGGCCGACTCCGGACCGTAGATGCGGATATAAGCGAACCACCCTTTGCCCGGCGTTGTCTTGATCCAGCGGCCTTGCGCGCCAGCCGGCGCGGTTGGCCCAGCATAAAGGTCCACTGGGGCATCGGTCGGCACGTCCCTGAGCTCGAACAGCGAACGCAGCGCTGCCTTGTCCTGGTCGGTCTGCACCTGTGAGCGCGTTTCAGCGTCGTAGAGCGTGACCGACCAGAACAGCTTGCCCGGCACCGGTTGCGGGATTGTCAGCTTGTAGTTCTTGCCCCCATCGAGAAAGGCGCCCCCGCCATCGCGTACCGCCATCCAGTACAGCGAACCCGCTCCGGCGCTGCGTCGGAACATGGCCGGCGAGGTCACGATGGCCTGGGCAAACCAGCGGTCGCGCGACTCCAGGTCCATGCCGGCCGGCGTTTCGAACTGGGCACTCCCGGGCGTGAGGCCAACCCATTCCCACTTGCGGTCCGGCCAGTTCAAGCGGTCGGGACGTGCGCTGTCAAATGCGGACACCAGCATCTGATCGCGCCCAGACTTGGCCGCCCGTTCCAGGATCTCGCTCATCCGCGCATCAGGATTGAATGGCTTGCCTTTCTCGATACCGAGTTCGGCAAGCAAGCCGTACATGGGCAGGAATTGCGGGACGATTTTTTCCTGCTCGATGATCCTGTGCAACACCTCCCAGAACTGGAGATTGCTCTCCCATCGCAGCGAGGAGCTATCCATCGGTTTGTCGCTGGTATCGACGAGCTTGAGCAATTTGGGATGCGCGGCCGACGAGAGCGGATAGATCTTGATGGCACGCAGTGCATCGAGTGCGCGCGGCACATTACCCCCAACAGGGAGCGCTCGCACAGCAAACAGGTTCTTGAGAGACGGAGACGTAGCGGCGTAGTACCCTTTGGGAATCTCGCCCTTGTAGTCAGGCGGCACGACCAGATACTTGCCACCCTTGCCGGCATCCGGCCCGGGAAGCCCGAGGTCCTGCACCCAGCCCTGGTTGTGGTCATCCACCAGCCCGATATAGGAGCCAGGCGGGAGTTCGATCACGACCGGGCCCTGGCTCAGATCAATCACCGCCGAGCCGTACGGTGTGTCTGAGTTGAGCGTAAAGCCAACCTGCCGCGGCCCGGCAGCGGCCATGCCCCAGGACTCCCCATCGACGATGCCGAGTTCGCGATTGCCGTTGAAGACGCCTTCCACGGAGACGGTCGGATACCAGAATCGGTAAGCCGTCATGGCACGCTGAAAGTCCGCGTCGTTCCGCACTGCCTGCGTTGTCTGAGCGGTCGGATAGCTCCGCTCGAAGGAATAGCCAGTGGCGGTCTGGGCAAAAGAAAAAGGGGATACCGCACACAGCAGCGCGGACAGCATCAGCCTTGAACGTACCATCCGAATCCTCCGTTGGGGGCTGGACCCCTCGATGGGGCAACAATCCAGAACGAAATCAGCTGCTTGACATCCTCGAAGGCTGGCAACGACTGCCCGACGCACAATCGGCGGCGTCCGAGGGTGAGCCAAGGATTTGCTCCAAGACCAATAATCGTTTCGACGGACGATTGCAAGACGCGCCAATATGGATTTATTCGTATTGAGTTTTGATCGCTTGATTGGGGGGAGTTAACGTATGCGAACTTCTGCCTACGCGATACCCAGATATATCCTGTCTCGAGTAACCCTGCGCGGAGCCATTGGATGAGACGCGATGTGCTCTGTCATCCGCGCTTGAGCCAAGACGCGGCGGGTCCGGCTGAGGCCGTCTTGGCGGACATGCGATGAATGGACCGCTATGTGAGGTCGTCCGGCCGTTTGCAAGAAATCCCTAGCCGACCGCTTCGGGTCGAACAGCGACGGCTCGACCAAGCGCAGAATTGATCTCCCTTCATTGAAGAGGAGGTTGCCATGGAATCGCTTGATTGTTCGCGCACTCGCCGGGTGCCGTGGAATAAGGGAAGGCTGACTGGTCAGAAGCTTCCGTTGAAGCTTCGTGAGATTTGGGCGATTCGAACGAGACTCCAGATGTCATCCAACGCTCGCGAGCTGGCGATGTTCAACTTGGCAATCGACAGTAAGCTCCGAGCGCGCGACCTGACGCAACGGCAGGTCAAGGACATATGCATCGGAGGCCATGTTGTAGCTCGCGCGACTTTCATGCAGCAGAAAACGTATCGACCGGTGCAATTCGAAATCACGGAGCAGACTCGCCAAACTGTTTCGGCTTGGATTTCGGTCCGAGGATTGAAGCCGGCCGACGTTTTGTTTCCAAGCCGGCTACACGCTTCAGCGCACGTTTCATCGCGCCAGTATGCGCACATCGTTCATCGTTGGGTCGCGTCGATCGGACTCGATGACACCGCGTAAGGTACGCACACAATGCGACGAACGAAGGCATCGTCGATCTATCGCCGCACCAAGAACCTGCGCGCGGTCCAGTTGCTGCTGGGCCATACAAAGATTGAGAGTACGGTGCGATACCTCGGGATTGAGGTAGACGACGCGCTCGAGATGGCCGAGCAAACGGAAGTCTAAGTGCCGCGGCCAGCGGGCGTGCGCGTGTCGGCCAGTTTCTGCCGCTGACTCGGGCCCTGAGAGGACGTTCGAATGTCGCATCCATATCGGAAGCGGCGACTTACCAAGGCCGGCGCACCGCTGTCGAGCCGAGTAGACCACTCCTACAGCACGACAGGGTAAGTCACGCGGCACCAAACTGGCTTGAATGCGTTACATTGGCCGTCTGGCGCGTACCAGCTCGCCAAAACGGAGAGAACTCCGCATGCGATCTTCGGCACGAAGTCACCGTAGGGTTATGCAGGTCCGTGTGGCCCAGATTTTCTTCGTTCTTTTCGTTGTCACAGACGCGCCATCCGCTGTTGCGCAAACCTTCCGGGACGTCATCGGCGCCGCGCGCCTCGGTTCAGGCTATTCCCAAATTCTGAACTTGACCGCGACGCCTGACATCAGCTCCGCGCACCTCGACATCTCGGATGGGCCGGTTCCGCAGTCGCTCACCGTTACACGAATCCCCTATGAAGGCAGTCTGCTAGCGCTTTCGGAATGGAACAGTATCGGCTGGCGAGTTTCCGGCGGCTACTTTCGAGAAAAGGACGCGTTTCCGATCGGAGGCGCGAACGGCGCGGCAGGCAGCATCGCAAGCAAATGGTCGGCCTTCACCGCGACGGGCGGTCTGTTCCTGAAAAGCAAACTCGGTTATGGGCTGATCTTCGAGCCAGGCGTGGATGTTGGCTTAGCCAGGCTGCTCAACGACGCTTCCTATAAGGGTGCGGCCTCCAGTTTGAGGCCTGTCACGGACGGACCGCTCTTCAATTGGCACGAAAACGCGTGGATGATCACGCCGAATGCATCGCTTGAATGGATGACGGGCATCTCTTCCACGCGGACTCTCACTATTCGTGGGCATATTGCATGGTCGTGGATCTCCAGCTTTGACGAGTCGGATCCTCTGCTGCGATTCAGGGAAACAGCTGGTTCATGGTCGATCCAGTCGGCTTACACCGGTCCGACGGGTGCCAGGGTTTTTGCGCGCCCGTTGAATTATGTTTTGAACGCGGGATATGGCGGATTTTTTGGGCCCAATCACAGTGCTCTCGGATTCTCGACGATAGCGAACGTGGGGGGCGGATTCGAAATTCCCCTTTCGCGGGACAGCGCGCAGTCGAGGCGGCTCCAGTTAGGCGCGGCTTATTTGTTTGGTCCTCATGTCACCGGCTGGACAGTCAGTCTGGGCCTGACTTATTGATCGCTTCTGTCAGATTCACAAGGTAGTGGTCTATTGTTTCGTCAGTCAAGGGAACATCGAACGGCCGTAGCCGGCTTCGAAAGTGTCATTCATTTCGTGCGGGACGAACGGCCGTTCCGGGTCGCGAAGACTCATTCGCGGTTCCCGAGATCCGGACATTCAACTGCGCCACGCCGCGAACGACAGCAAAGCGAAGTGGAGCAGACGTGCGGTGACAGAATGGCGAATGTCGGGAAAGGGCCGAAAAGCCCCCAGCGCGACACTTGACTCGCGTCGTACCCGACCGACCTTAACGTAACGCGGCGCCGGCCTCCCGCACCGTGCAAACCAGCCGCCCTCGATCGTCTATCAACAATCGCATCGCCGAAGCGACCTACCGGCTTTCTCACAAGCGAAGAATCAACCTTCATCAACGACGCGAAAATCTCCGTCGATATCACTTTCACGACAGTCTGATCGATGCTATCGGAACGTCAACCCATCGAACAGCAACCCGCTCACTGCACGGCCGTCGAGATTTCACGAAGGCAGACTCACCTGAGACATCTCGAAGCGTTGGATCAATTGCCGAATGAGCGATCCTTGGACGCATTACGCGCCGTTTCTCGCGTCAGGCTTCGCGCTCCGCCTCAACCCCCATCGGCGCAACCAGACTGAGCTGGCCACTAGCGACGATCTGAGCAAGTGGAATCGGCTTGCCGAACAAGAATCCCTGTACTTCGTCGCAACACTCCTCCATCAGCGGCAGGAGTTGCTCGTGCGTTTCAATACCTTCGGCCAGCACCGGCACGTCGAGGCTCTTGCCGAGCGCCAGCACCGCCCGGATGATGGCCTTCGCCTGCTTGCTGCGCGCCAGTTCGCAGACGAAGCTGCGGTCGAGCTTGATGCGGTCGAAGGAAAAGGACTGCAGAGTGCCCAGCGACGAATAACCCGTGCCAAAGTCGTCCAGTGCAATGCTGACGCCGAGCGCCTTGACTTGCCCGAGCGCGTTCAGCGCACGTTCCCGATCAGCGAAGATGATGGATTCCGTCAGTTCGAGTTCCAGACGCTCCGGGCTCAAGCCGCTTTGCGCGAGCGCGTCCGCGACGATGCGCGGCAGATCTCCGCTCGACAGTTGCGCAGCCGACAGGTTGACCGCGACGCGATAGGGCGGATCCCAGGTCGCCGCGTCCCTGCACGCCTCGTGCAGAACCCATTCGCCAATCGCATTGATGAGGCCGTTCTCCTCCGCGAGCGGAATGAATTCAGACGGCGGGATGAAGCCGCGTTCCGGATGCTCCCATCGCGCCAACGCCTCGTACCCGACTGTCTCGCCTGTCACGAGCGAGGTCTGCACCTGGTAGTAGACCTGCAACTGGGAACGTGCGAGGGCATCGCGCAGCGCCGCGACCAGCGCGCGCCGCGTGCGCACCAGCTCGTCCATCGCCGGTTCGTAGAAGCACACCGCATGTTGCGGATCGGCCTTCGAGCGGTACATCGCGAGGTCCGCGTTGTTCTGCAGCGCGTCCATGTTGGCCGCATTGTCCGGATAGACCGCCACGCCGATGCTCGCGCCGGGCGTGACTTCCCAGTCGTCGTACTGCACGGGCCGGTTGGTCGCGTCCTCGACGCGCGCGAGGAAGTCGCCCAGGTCCTCCGCGCCGCCATAGCGCCGCACGGCGACGAACTCGTCGCCGCCCACCCGCGCCACGAACTCTCCTTCGCGCAGCGCCTTGGTCATGCGCGCGGCGATGATCCGGAGCACTTCGTCGCCGGCCTGATGTCCCTTCGAGTCGTTGATTTCCTTGAAGCGGTTGAGGTCGATGGCGACGAGCGCGAGCCGCTCCCGGCCGGTGCGCAGCCGGGCGACCTCGGACTGGAGATATTCGATCAGCCTCGCGCGGTTCGGCAGCCCCGTGAGCACGTCGCTCAATGCCATCTGCCGCAGGCGCTCGATGGACTCGTTGCGCGTGCGATCTTCGATCATGTAGCTGACGAAACCGGTCCCGACGATAACGAATGCCATACAGCTGACCGCCAGCGCCAGCGCGCTGGCATGCGATGCGTCGACGGCGACGGCGACGGCTGCGGTCTGGAGCGGCTCGACCTGGAACGCAGTCATACCGATGAAGTGCAGTGATGCAATGGCGAGGCACAACAGCGCTGTGCCGCCGAGACTCGCGCGCAGTCCGCTCAGGGTCGAAACGCAGAGCGCCGCGACCGAGAAGCCCACCGCGCATACGACCGAAGCCATGACGTAGGACGCTTTCCAGAACGGGATACCGCTCACTTCGTAGGCAGCCATGCCCGCGTAGTGCATCACCGCGATGGTGATACCGAGCACCACGCCGCCCAGCACCGTCGCGTGGCGGTAACGCTTGAGTCCGGCGAGATGGAAAGCGGTCAGGCTGCCGATCATCGCGGTCAGCAGCGAGGCAATGGTCATGACCGGGTCAAAATCCACCGGCACGCGCGGACGAAAACCCAGCATCGCGACGAAGTGCGTGCACCAGATGGCGGCGCTCGCACACACGGCAGTCAGGAACTGCCAGCCCAGGCGCTGGAGCAGCAGATGTTCGGCCTTTGCCCGGACGAACAGCCGTATGGTGATCCACGATCCCGCGACGCAGATAAGCACTGCCAGCAGGACCAGCCAGGGGTTATGTTCGAATGCGATGCATCCAAGCACGGAGATCATGTGTTTTAGCCTTTGACCGCCGTGGCGGCCTGCCTCGTTCCGCGAACCGGGCTTGCAGGCCCTTGGCCGAGGTTTCGTTTCATGGTTTCAAGACGGGTGTCGAATCAGGCGCTGGTGCGATAGAACATGGATTTCAGGGTGTGCCAGTCCGGCCGCCTGTCTGGCAGATAGCCGATCTCGGCGAGCCGTTCGGCAGGCGTGCTCTCCGCAGATTCGACGCTCTGCGCAATGCACAGCAGCGCGCCCAGGCGGCCCTCGCCGTGCAGGATCGCGGCGCGCATGGACGCGCTGATCGGCAGTCGGCCGACGAAGTCGGTGGCCGGGACGCCATGCGGGACGTGCACGAGCGACAGCAGGGCGGTCAGATAGGCGTGCTGGAGGAACTGGCCGTCGGCGGGATCGGCGTCGAACGCGAGCCGCTCGGCGAAGCGCGCCCGGGACAGTACCATCTGGATCAGCGGGTCGTGGGCCATGGCGGCGGGCGTCGCGCCGCCGTACAGCAGCAGGCAGCACCAGCGCGTCAGTTGACGCAGGCCGACCAGCGACATCGCATGCTTGATCGAGGTGATGTTCTCGCGCTGAACCCGGGGCTGCTGCGCGGCATTGGCCAGCCTCAGAAGCTGGACGGTCAGGGCAGGGGACGCACGAAGTTCCTTCTCGATCTCGTCGATGCGGCAGTCTCGCATCGCGAGTTGCAGCAGCCTGATCAGCACGGCCGTCGGCATGGCGAGCTGGCGTCCGCGCACCGGTTCGGGATGCATGAAATAGTATCCCTGGAAGTGGTCGCAGCCCGCTGCTCGCGCTTCATCCAGGCTCAACCGCGTTTCCACCTTCTCGGCGATCACGATCTTGCCGGCGCGCTGGAATTCGTCCACGAGCCTGCGCCGTTCGTCGGAACCGAGCGCGCGCCAGTCGAGCTTGACGATATCGACGTGGCGCAGCACGCCCGACCAGTCCTGCTTTCGCAGATGCAGGTCGCTGAGCGCGATCCGAAAGCCCTTGGTGCGCAGGGTGTCGCATCGGCGGCCGAGCTCCCCGGACGGCGCAATGGCCGCGGACAATTCGAGCACCGTCCGCTCCGCTGGCAGCACTTCGGTGAGATCGCTCTCCAGGAACGCTTCGGTGCAGTTGAAGTAACCGTCGACGCCGTCCAGCACCTCTTCGAGCCCGACCGTGCCGAGCGCTCGCTGAATGACCGACGCCGTCCAGAGAAAACCCTTCTCGGCCACCGGGAAGCCGACGATCGGCGCGGGACGGAACAGAAGTTCGTGACCGACCCGGACGCCGTGCTGATTCATGATCGGCTGACGGGCCAGCAGGACGTCGGGTTCGGATACCTGCACGTCCGGCGAGACGTCGAGGTCCCCTTCCTTGGTGCAATCTTTTATGGTCAGGTCAAGCTTCGCCATTTGCGCGACAGAAAAAACATGGAGTAGGTGAGAGAGTTGCCTGCGCGACGGGCTGGTTTTTCCATATCTCCGTTCCGCGCTGCGCTAACGGATCGTCAGTCAGACGCTGCTCGCCGCGACCCAACGGACGGCCTCTTATTTAAAGAACGCTTAAAAGACTTCCTTGTTCACTTACGGCGGGTCCAGCCAAATATCGAGATCTACGAATCGTGGACAAAGAGCGCAAAACGTTTGCTTCCCGTTTTTTTTCTGCAAGACGGGTGACAGAGTTGGCCTGGACGGGACGGCGGAACGTCATGCAGCCGCCAGAACGAACTGGTCGACCACGCTCTTCAGACGCATCGTCTGATCCTTGAGGCTCTCCGTGGCAGCGGCGCTTTCCTCCACGAGAGCGGCGTTTTGCTGGGTGACTTCATCAAGCTGCTGCACGGCGTTGCAGACACCCGAGATGCCGTTCGTCTGCTGACCGCTGGCGTTCGAGATCGCGTCGATCACTTCGCGCAGTTGCTGCGCATGGCTGACGACAGCCTCGATGCTGCTTTTCGCTTCCACCACCAGGTTCACGCCTACGTCCACTTTGCCGGTGCTGTCGGCAATCAATTGCTCGATCTCCTGCGCCGCATTGGCAGAGCGCTGGGCGAGCAGGCGCACTTCAGTTGCCACCACCGCGAAGCCGCGGCCTTGTTGTCCCGCGCGAGCGGCCTCTACGGCCGCGTTCAGCGCCAGGATCTTCGTCTGGAACGCGATGCTGTCGACGACTGAACTGATCACCGCGATCCGCTCCGAGGCGAGCGAAATCTCCTTGATCGTCTCGACCACCCGTCCCACCGCGTCGCCGCCGTCCAATGCGACCGCCGAGGCCATCTGCGCCATCTGCGTGGCCTGATCGGCGCTTCGCGACGTCTCCGTGACCGAGCCAGTGATCTGGGCGATGGATGCCGCAGTCTGTTGCAGATTTGCCGCCTGCTGCTCGGTGCGTTGGCTGAGATAGCTGTTGCCGAGCGCGATTTCCTGCGAGGCGCTCGCGATCGACGTGGCGACCTCGTGCACCTCGTTCATCGCCGAGGCCATCTTCGCAACGGACTGCTTGAGCGCCTGAGCCGTCGGCGCGGTGACGGAGAGCCTGTCGACGTCGAGGCAGATCACGCCGTTGCGGTCCATGTTCCGCACGATCAGCAGCAGGTCCGACGCTTCGACGGCGGCTTGTCGCAGCCGCCACGCCATGTAGATCTCGGTGCCCGTCTGGGCCGCGACGTATCCCGCGTGCAAGACCATCATCCAGAGGCTCGGTCTGGTCGTGCAGAAAACGTTGTAGCTGAGCGCCTGCAGGCGGTCGAAGGCGAAATGGTGAACGACGAACAGGCCCGCGCACAGTATCAGCACGCGGTAATCGCGGTACACCAGGAGCAGGCCAAGCAGGACGAACACGCCGAAGTGAAACTCCACCGTGCCGTGGCCGAGCTGGATGTGCAGAGCGACCAGGCAAACGTTGCAAACGGTCAGTACGACGCGCGAGACAAAGGTGCCTCGTGCCGCGACGAACACGATGGCTGCGCAGGCCAGCGCCACTGAGGCAACCGACATCGCGAGACTCAGTGATCCATAGAAGTCGCCGATGGCGAGCGCGGCCGAGCACGATGCAAACGTCGTGATGAACATCACGAGATCACCCGTGCGGGCGATGCCGTGCAGCACGGGATCGGGCTGCCGGGAATCGAGGGCGCAGGCCATTGTTGATTTCATTTTCGGTTCTCTCTGCAGCGCAGACGATTGATCCGTCAAGAAAGGAACGCAACGAGCGCCCAAATTTGTTAAGTAGTTGCTGATGTTTAACGGCAGGCGCTAAAGGTCCTGAAGGGATGGTTTTTGAAACGAATACGCGCTGCTTTAGCGACGGGAATCTCGATTTCCGTGGCATTTTCGGGGCGACCGCAGGTCGCACGCAGCTCCAAGTTCCAGCACCGAAATAAATCGCGGTGCAACGCAGCTTGCTACTTGGCCAGGAAAGCCATTCAGAAGTTAGCGGAGCAGCCGGTGTGGGTCGGGCTCGCAGCCGGAAATGGTGACCGATGCTCCGCGAGTTCTTCAATCGGCCGACGCTGGCTCGGTAGAAAGCCCACAGGGCCTTCCGAGGAACAGCGCGCTGCATCGAAGTATTCATCAGCGGGTTCTTTTTGCAGGCGTCACGATGTCAGGCTCAGCCGAACAGGAAAAAATCACCCTCATCGAGCGACAGATCGCGGAGTGCTGGCGGTTGTCCGATCGATGTCACGAGCGCTTGCTTGCCGCGCGCGAACACGGCGTGCAACTCGAGCGAACCCAGCAAGAGTTTAAGTTTCTGCACGCACGGCGAGTCGAACTCGAGCACAGGCCTACGCAGCTCCTCGATCAATGGGCAGCCCGGCGAGCGACGAACGACCTTAGGTAAAGCGGCCGCGACGCAGACACGGCGTTTTCGCTGGCTCCGCGTTCCGCAAGATCAGATCTCCGACCACTCGCGCAAGAGATTGTGATAGTGATTGGACAGCGACAACGTTTCTTCACTCTCGCCATGCCGGCTGCGCAGCGTCTGGATGGTCTGATCCAGTTCGAACGGCATCGTGCGCTTCTGATCGTTGCGGATCATGCTCTGAATCCACAGAAAGGAGCACACGCGCGCACCTCGCGTAACCGGCGATACACCATGAAGGCTCGATGACGGATATGTCTGTCGATCCACCGAGGGTGACAGACGCCGACGCGATGTTGCCTACACGGCTCGAAGGACTGGCCATAGCAGAGTTGCCAAAGTTCATAGCGGGAGAAACGCTGGCGAACGGGCGTCTGGAAGGCATTCTGATGGACTGCCACCTGGCGAGAGGGCGGACTTTATTTTTGACGCCGTCGGCGCGATCCCGGCCGGCCAAGCTCGCGACGTTGCTGTAAGCGTTCACGCGTGATTAGTGCCCCACCGGACTGTCGTCCTCGTATTGTTTGTCATAAAAAAGATAGAATTGGAATAATATTTCATACCTACGCTTGGTCGTCAGCAGTTAATTTAACGTATAATTATTCATACTTCGTGACCAAGGCGTATGAAATGTCATTCATCGATCAAGTACGAGCGCTTCTCTCTCGCCGTGGGACGTCCGTCACCGAGCTGGGCGAACTGACGGGCATCGCACGCCCCAATTTGTCCGCGACGCTGGCGGGCAAGCACGACGCCCGGAGCACTACGCTGGATGCGCTTGCCGCAGGCCTGGATGCACAGTGGGTGCTCGTGCCGAAGGAGCACCTCGCAGTGGTTCGCCAAGTCCTGGCTGGCAAGGGCACGGGGCCCGACCGCGAGGCGCCGAGTGCCGCAGACATGTTCCTCATGAGGCGTATCGATAAGGGGCGGCCATGACCGACGTCCGTCCGCGCTATCTCGAGGTGCGGCTCTACGGCGAGATCTGCGGCTACCTATGCGAACTCGGTGGCGCCTGCCGCTTCGTGCCGTCGGAGGCGTTCAAGGCTGCCAATGGCGAGCCGACCCTCACACTGTCTATGGCAATTCCCGGGGACCCGACGATTGCGGCCGAGATCTTCGCGAACGCTTTTCACCCAGCACTCTTCAACACGCGCGGCGAGCTTCCACCGTTCTTTGCCGGATTGCTCCCTGAGAGCGAGCTGCGCAAGCGGCTCGAGGCAACCCGCCACAATCCGGACGACCGCGATGACTTCGGGGTGCTGGCCGCCGCCGGTGAGGATTTGCCCGGCGCGGTTGTCGTTCAGCCACCTGCTCACGCGCACAGCATCCCGAAATATGCACGAACCTTCGGCGCCACCGGCGGGGCCGACAATCTCGAAATGAGCGCCACAGAGGGCGCCACAGAGGGCGCGGCGTCCATCTCCGGTGTGCAGAACAAGCTGGCGCTCTCGACCGTCAACAAAGGCAAGCGGTACACGATGCCGGGCCACGGAAGGCTGTCCGATGTCATCGCGAAGCTTCCCGCGAAAAACGACGATTCGCAGGTCTTCAACGAGTACGTCGCGATGCAACTCGCCAAGGCCGCCGGTGTGAACGTCGCGGCGTGCGAGCCGATGGCTATATCGGCGATCGACATCGAGGGCCTTCAGGCTATCACCGGTACTGCCGCGTCTTTCCTCGCGGTCGATCGGTACGACCGCCGGGGCAACGAGCGGATCCATGTAGAGGATGCTTGTCAGATGCTCGGCCGTATGCCCGCCGCCAAGTACGGGAAAGAGGAGCAGTATCAGATGCTGGTTCGCCTGCTTGACGAACTGAGCCCGCGTGGGGTCCGCGATGTGCGTGAGTTCTTCATGCGGCAGGCCGTCAATACGCTCATTGGCAACAGCGATGCACACCTCAAGAATTTCTCGGTGCTCTACGCGGACAAGGTCCGGCCCGAATTGACGCCGGCCTACGATATCGTCTGCGTATCCGCACTGCCGGGTTTCTCGACGTATGGCACCAACGTCGCGATCGACAAGCTGCAGCGCGCGCAGACGCTCGACACGTACAAGGACATGGCCAAGGCCGCGGGAATCGCTCAGCGCGTGGCGACCGCGGCGGTGAAAGCAGCCGTGACGGCGGCGCAGGACGCCTGGCCCAAGTTGCTCAATGATCTTCCGACGCCTCAGGGCATGAAAGAGATCGTCCTGGAGCGCCTTGGAACGTTGCCGCTGGCGACGATCTGATGGTCTTTGAAATTCCGTGACGAGTTCGGATACTCAAACTGGCGGACGCGCTTGCCGTCATTCCGAGCAGCGACGTCGGTCGGCGACATCCCGCAAGCTCGAAGACAAGCGATAGACGGAAACGGCGACGGCCAGGCATGGATGGTCACAAAGACACTTCTCGCCAGGCAGCGCGCAGCGGAGGCTTGGGTCATGCAACGGCCGCAGTCATGATGTTGCGCGGCTGGAGGTCATGAGCCCGGACGGGCATCTCAAGTTCTTGCTGGATCGCGACAATGACGTCAGTGTCTTGTTCTAATGAAAGCCGACGTCGCGGCCGGGATCTTCGCGAACTGCAGCCAGCTCGACCAAGCCCACCCCGGCGAGAACATCAGCCGGGTGAGTCTCTATCGTCAAGAGCCGAGTTTCCTAAGATAGCTGTTGGGGTTGGACGGCGGTATGAGTTCGGGTACTTGCTGTTTTGCCGTCTCGTCAAGTCGAAAAATGAACGCTCGCTTTAACACGATACCCCTCCGACGAGATTGAGTTGAGGCACCGCGACTAAGCCCAAGATTTGCAGTTCTTGCTACTGTGTAAGCGCGCTTCCTCCTGACGGCCTCAGTCTCGCTTCAAGCTGAAAACGCTCGCCCACGCCGCCATGAACGCCGCGACGACAATGCCGAGTGTCGGACCATCGCCGCCGGCGAACCACCGCGCCACTAGGAACGCGAGACCGACCAGCGCCGAGCCCATCAACTGTCCGGACGTGCGGGTGGCGGCGCGCAGTGCGCCGACGGCGCCGCTCCGACCCGGTGGCGCGGACGAGACGATAACGTAGTTGTTCGGCGCCTGAAACATGCCGAAACCTGCACCGCAGAGCGCGAGGGCCGCAGCGAATGCCGGCATCGTTCCGGGCAGCCAGCCGGTCGCGATGAGGCCAAGTCCGACCGCCATCATTGCTTGTCCCGTCGCGCACAGCCGTGCCGTGGAAACGAAGTTCGACAGCCGTCCCGCCACCTGAGCCGATGCCGCCAGCGCGACGGGCCACGCCGTGAGCACGGCCGCCGTCTGCGCGGTGCTCAGTCCCGCCGTGCGCTGCATGAAGAACGGCAGCGACACAAAGGCCGCGCCCTGTGCGGCAAACGAAGCAAATGACGTGGCGATGGTGAAGCGATAGTTTCTTTCGGCCAGGAGATCGAACGGCAGCATTGGATGCTCATGACGAATCTGCCGCCGCACGAAGGCGTAGCCGAGCACGCCAGCCGCCAGCAGCATGGCACAACCGCTCGCCGGGCCGGTGCCGATCGCTTCGGTGCCGAGCAATAGCAGCGTAAAAAACGCAATATTGATCACGACCGACAACCAGTCTACAGAACCGGTGATCTCGCGCCAGGTGCGAAAATCGAAGCGCAGGTTCGCATCAGCGGCAGGCAGGCTGCGCGCGCCGAGTGCCAGCGCCAGCACACCCAGCGGCACGTTGATGAGAAACAGCCAGTGCCAGTTCAGATGCAGCAGGATCGCGGCGGACAGGCTGGGCGCCGCCGCAATCGAGAAGGCGACGACCGTGGAATTCGTGCCGATCGCCCGCGCCATGCGCGCATGCGGATACACGATGCGGATGAGCGATGTCGTGCTGCACATCATCGCCGCGCTTCCGATGCCTTGCAACAGCCGTCCGACGAGCAGCGAGGTGAAGGTTCCGGCCAGACCGCAGATCGCGGAGGCCGCGATGAACACCACGAATCCGCCCAGATAGAAACGACGGTATCCGATGCGGTCCGACAGAGGCGCGAATGGGAGCAGCAGCGTCAGCGTGACGAGCATGTACGACGTGATGATCCACACCGATGCCGACGATCCGATGTGCATCTGCGTTGAGATCGCCGGCAGGGCATTTTGCACGATCGCCATGTCGAGATTGGCGCATACCATGCCGATCGTGATGGAAACCGAGGCCATCGCCAGTTTCGAGCCCGAGAGACCATCGGGCGCTGTCGCCTCAAGATTGGAACTATGCATTGCGTTGAAAAGAGAGGTCGTGTGACAGGACTTGCCGGCGTCCGCCCGACATCGGCGGACGCATGCGGGACGGCTAGAAGAAGTGACGCATGCCGATCGCGACACCGGTCTGATCGGTATAGCCGTTGCCGAGCGTCGAGACCGCCCCGAAGTTCATCGCCGAGTGCCAGGTATGGCTGACTGCCGCGTACACGGCGGTCGCCTTGCTCAGCAGATAGTTGGTCTGCACCGTGACCTGCTCCGGATTGGCGGGGTCTCGGCCATTGGCGAGCCGCAGGTCCTGATAGTAGTAGGCGATCAGCGCATCGAACGAAGGTGTGAAGCGGTAACGCACGCCGCCCCAATACATCGCGTCGCGCTGAGTGACGGCCGATAGCGCGTTCTCGGTGCGTCCCCACTTGTAGCCAAGGTTGATCGTCGCCTTGCCGATCACGTACGAGCCGCCTGCATCGACGCGCCATACCTTGCCGACACTGCCGACCGGCGCGGTGGTGCTCGCCGCCGTGTTCGACTGGTCGGCCGCAACGGCGATCGACCACGGCCCCTGCGCGTAGTTGATCCCTGCGGAATACGAAGCGCCCGCACGGAAATTGCCGGCTACGCCGCCCAACGCCGCCAGTCCGACGAAGGTCAGGCCGCCCGCGTGAGCCGTGTACTTGATCGAGTTGTCGATGTAGTTGTTGATGGCCTGCGCGTAAGGCTCGAAGGTCGTCGAACGGATCTGCGGCAAGTACGGCGCAATGATGTCGAACAAGGCCGAGTACTGCCGGCCGAGCGTCAGCGCGCCATAACTGGAATCGATGCCGACATAGGAGAGCCGGCCGAATTGCCGGGTGCTGTCCGTCGCCGCGCCGTTGTTGATCGTGTAGCCCTGCTCCAGGACGAACAGCGCCGAAAGGCCGCCGCCGAGATTTTCCCGGCCGCGCATGCCGAAGCGGGAGCCGTATTCGCCGCCGCTGCCGGCGGTGATCTGCGAGGCGCCGCTGCCGTTCGCGGCACGCGCGTGATTGAGGTATTGCACGTCGGCATCGAGGATGCCGTAAAGCGTGACGCTGCCCTGCGCGTGTGCCTGTCCGGTCACGAACAGGCTGCCCAGCAAACCTGCGATGGGAATGATGACTCTTCGCTTCACAGTAATTGTTTTCCTTTGAAAGGGTTGTCGGACATCGCGGGTTGGCCTCCCCGATAAGCGCATCGGCGGCTGGCCGTGGGCTTACTGGCAGCGGATAGTCACACTTCTCAAAATAATCGTCAACGATTAATCTGAAATGGTCGACCATAGGCGATTTTCCGTCAGCGATTCAAGTGCGGCGCAGCGTGCCGGTGTACACTCGCGCGGGAATGAATTGCCTAATCTGGGGAGACACGCAACATGGAAAAGCTCGAGGCGACGCGCAGCGCGCCGACGGCCGTCAACCTGCAGCGCCAGCATTCGCTGGCGACTCAGGTGCGCCGTGAGATAGAACGGATGATCGAAGCAGGCGAACTGGTGTCCGGCGACTGGATCAACGAAGCCCTGATCGCATCGCAATTGAACGTGAGCCGGGGCACCGTCCGCGAAGGCTGTCGCAGTCTTCAGGAAACCGGGCTCGTGCACGTCATCGTCAATCGCGGCGCGTTCGTGCGCGAAGTCGATGCGAAGGAAGCTGCCGAACTGTACGACCTGCGCGCCGCGCTTTTCGCACTTGCGGGCCGCACGCTTGCGGGCAAGATCACGAAGACGCAAATCACCGCGTTGACGAAGATGGTCAGCAAGATGGACAAGCTGGCCGGAACCGGAGATACGGAGGGTTACTATCGTGAGAACCGGCTCTTTCACGACAGTCTGCTGGAGTACGCGGGCAATGCACGCCTGACCGAGCAGTATCAGAGCTATGCGCGCGAATTGCAGTTGTTTCTCCGCAAGGCGCTGATGAAACCCGGCCGCATGGCGGAGTCCAACGAAGAGCATCGGCAGATCGTCGAATTGCTTGCCAGCCGCGATGCAGCGGGCGCTGCTTCGCTCATGGAACAGGTCGTACTCAACGTCAAAGCCCGTCTTTTCGGCGATTCGTGATCGCTGCGTCAAAATCTTGCCCAGCCTCACCGGATGCGGCCGGGCGGGCCTATCGTCCCTCTCTCCAAGTCGGCTAATAATGATTAATAGTTGACGATTATTTTTTCGACTGTCACATTTCGCGTCAGAGGCTTGGGGTCAACCCGCATAGGGTCGGCCCTTGCCTGAACTGTCAAACACGCGAGGAGTGACCGGATGAAAGCAGTACAGTGGTTGAGCGTGGCCCTCATGGCCATGTCGATGAGCCTGGCGGCCCATGCGGAAGACTGGCCCGCGCGGCCGTTGCGCCTGGTCGTGCCGTTCGCGCCGGGTGGCGGTGCGGACATTTGCGCGCGCATCATCGCTCAGAAGCTCGGGGCGGCGCTCGGGCAGTCGGTCGTGGTCGAGAATCGCGCAGGGGCGGGCGGTATCGTCGGCACCGGACTCGCGGCGCGCGCAAAGAACGACGGCTATACGCTGGTGCTTGCCACCGTCGGTCCGTTTTCGGTCAGCCCGCATCTCTACAAGAAGCTGCCGTACGATCCCCAAAAGGACTTCACGCCTGTCACGCTGGTGGCCAACGCCTTGAACGTGCTGGTGGTCAATCCTTCCTTGCCGGTGCACACCGTGCCGGAACTCGTCGCCTACGCTCAAGCGAATCCCAACAAGCTCGCCTTCGGTTCATCCGGCTATGGTCAGACCGACCAGCTCTCCGGCGAGCTCTTCAAGTCGATGACGGGCATCAAGGTGACGCATGTGCCGTATGCCGGCGGCGCGCCCGCGATGGTCGATCTGATGAGCGGTCAGGTGCAGTTCATCTTCGCGACGGTCTCCACGGCGATCGGTCCGATCCAGGCGGGCAAGATTCGCCCTGTCGCGATGACGGGCGACACCCGCTTCAAGCTGCTGCCCCAGGTGCCGACCGTCAAGCAATCGGGCGTGGCGGGCTTCGTGGTCAACAACTGGTACGGCATCGCGGCGCCCGCGGGCACGCCCGCGCCGGTAATCGACCGTCTGAACGGCGAAATCCGCAAGGTGCTCGCACAGTCCGACGTGCAGGCCACGCTGCTGCAACAGGGTATCGAAGTGACGACCGATTCGCCGTCGGAGTTCGCGAGCTACATCAAGTCGGAGGACGCGAAGTGGGGCAAGGTCGTGGCCGACGCCGGCGTCCACATGGACTGAAGGCACGCTTGACACGACCCGACCGACCCCATCCTTGATCGTTTCCCCATGAAAGAACTTCACCAACAAACGGCCACCGCGTTGCTGGAGGCGCTGTCCTCCCGGCGCGTCAGCGCGCAGCAGGTGGCCGAGTCATGCCTCGCGCAAATCGATGCCTGCGAAGCACGCGTGCAGGCCTGGCACTATCTCGACCGCGACCAGGTCATGGCGCGCGCGCGCCGGCTCGACGCCGGCGAAAACCACGGGCCGCTGCACGGCATTCCGATCGGTTTCAAGGACATCATCGACACCGCCGACATGCCGACCGAATACGGCACGCCGATTCATCGGGGTCATCGGCCGCGCATCGACGCAGCCTGCGTCGCGCTCGCAAGACGCGCCGGCGCCAACGTGTTCGGCAAGACCGTGACCACGGAATTCGCCAATCGCTTTCCCGGCAAGACGACCAATCCGTTCGATGCGAGCCGCACGCCCGGCGGGTCGTCCAGCGGCTCGGCGGCCGCGGTGGGCGCGTGCATGGTGCCGCTCGCGGTGGGCACGCAAACCACCTCGTCGACGATCCGTCCCGCGTCGTTTTGCGGTGGGGTCGGCTTCAGGCCGACGCACGGCGAGATGCGCGTGCAAGGCGTCATGGAGGCATCGGCGTCGCTCGATACGCTGGGTTTGATGGCGCGCTCGGTCGACGACATCGCCTTGCTGCGCGATGTGCTGCTCGGTCTCGCGCCGCAAGCGCTCGCCGCGCGCGACCTGCGCGGCTTGCGCGTGGGTTTGCCTGGTCAGAGCATTCTCGACCAGTGCGACGCGTCCACGCAGCAATCGCTCGACGACTGCGCGCGAGCGCTCTCGAAGTCGGGCGCGCACGTGAGCGAAGTCGATCTGCCGCCCGAGTTCGAACTGCTCGACGACGCGCATCGCTGGATCTCCAGCTTCGAATTCGCGCGCAACCGGGCGTGGGAAATCGACCATCACTGGAACGCCATCAGCGAAACGCTGCGCGAAAACCGCATTCACGACGGACTCACATGCAGCATCGAGACCTATCAGCAAGCGCGCCGTCTGGTCGAACGTTGCCGTCTCCAACTCGACGCAACGTTCGCCGGCTACGACGTGTTCCAGATTCCGGCCGCAGCGGGCGAAGCGCCGGTCGGGCTGTCCTCCACGGGCAATGCGGCGTTTTGCACCACCTGGTCGGCGGTGCACGTGCCCGCCTTGAGCCTGCCCTTGTGCAAGGGACCGCACGGCTTGCCGGTGGGCGTGCAGTACGTCGCCGCACGGGGCGAGGACCGCACGCTGTTGGCGGCGGCGAAGTCGATCATGCAGGTGTTCGCATGAGCCACGACAGCACGCTTCGCGTCGAACGTCACATTGAAAGGAATTGAGCATGCGAGCGCCTTTCAATCTTCCAGAACGATGGTTGCGCAAGGACGCGATGGCCGGTGCGCTGATGTTCGCGATCGGACTCGCGGTGATGGCGCAGGCGTCGACCTATCCGCTTGGCACGCTGGCACACATGGGGCCAGGATTTTTTCCGTCGGCGCTGGGTGTCCTGCTCGCGCTGATCGGGGTGGCGATCGCGTTGAGCCGGCCGGCGGACGCTTCATCCGCTGACGCGCGCGAGACACACGCCGCGCAAGAACCCGCGCGCAAGCCTGAATGGCGCGGCTGGGCATGCATCACGGCCGGCATCGTCTCGTTCATCGTGCTCGGCCACTACGGCGGCTTGTTGCCGGCGACGTTCGGCGTGGTGTTCATCTCCGCGCTGGGCGACCGCGACAACACCGTGCGCAGCGCCGCGTGCCTCGCGCTCGCGATCAGCGTCGTGTGCGTGGTCGTGTTCTGGTGGGCGCTGAAGATTCAGCTCCCGCTCTTTCAATGGGGGCAGTAATGGTCGCGCAATCTCTGGCGGATCTTTGGCAAGGCTTCGGCGTGGCGTTGATGCCGGCCAATCTGATGTGGTCGTTCGTGGGTGTGCTGATCGGCAACCTGATCGGCGTGTTGCCGGGCATGGGCGCGCTGTCGGCCATCTCCATGCTGCTGCCGCTTACCTACACGATGAGCCCGGTGCCGGCCATTCTGATGCTGGCGGGCATCTTCTACGGTTCGCAGTATGGCGGCGCGATTGGCGCGATTCTGCTGAACCTGCCGTGCCATCCGCCGCACGCCATCACCTGTCTGGACGGCTATCCGCTCACGCGGCAAGGCAAGGGCGGCACCGCGCTCGGCATCACGATGATGGCATCGTTTTTCGCGGCTTCCTTCGGCATCGTCGTGATGATCTTCGCCTCGCCTCTGCTGGTCTCGATGGCGTTTCGCTTCGGTCCGCCGGAAATCTTCGCGATCATGCTGCTCGGACTGGTCTGCGGCGGCACCATGTCGCGCGGTTCGGCGCTCAAGGGCATCGCAATGACCATCGTCGGCTTGCTGGTGGGCGTGGTCGGCACGGACACCAACAGCGGCACGACGCGCTTCACCTTCGGCTTCATCGAACTGTCGGACAAGGTCGAACTGGTGGCGCTCGCGCTCGGGCTCTTCGGCCTGAGCGAATTTCTGCGCAGCGTGAACCGGATGGACGTCGTGAGCGCGGGCAGCCTGAACCTGCGCCTGCGCGACATGCGCCCGAGCCGCACCGATGTGAAGCAGTCGCTCATGCCGGCCCTGCGCGGTACGCTCATCGGCACCTTGTTCGGGGCGTTGCCGGGAACGGGTCCGACCATCACGACATTCATCGCTTACGCGGTCGAGCAGAAGATCGCGCGGCGTCCGGAGCGCTTCGGGCAGGGCGCGATCGAAGGCGTGGCCAGTCCGGAAGCGGCCTCGCATTCTAAAACGCAAGTGGACTTCATTCCGACCATGAGCCTGGGGATTCCCGGCGACGCGACGATGGCGCTGATACTGGGCGCCTTGCTGATCCAGGGCATCCAGCCCGGACCGCAGCTGATCACCGAGCATGCCGACATCTTCTGGGGGCTGATTGCAAGTTTCTGGATCGGCAACGTGCTGCTCGTGCTGCTGAACGTACCGCTGATCGGCGTATGGGTGAAGCTGCTTCAGGTGCCGTATCGCTTTCTTTATCCGGCGGCGCTTTTCTTCATTGCGATTGGTGTGTACAGCACGAACAACAGTCTCTTCGAAGTGGGCGAGGTCGTGGTGTTCGGTCTTGCCGGCGCGCTCTTTCTCGCGCTCGACTTTCCGGTCGCGCCGATTTTGCTGGGCTTCGTGCTCGGCCCGATGGTCGAGGAAAACTTCCGGCGTTCGCTACTGCTGTCGCAAGGCGACATGTCGATATTCGTCGGCCGGCCGATCAGCGCGTCGTTCATCGCGCTGGCGGGCATCGTCATCGCCGCGCAACTGTTCTTCGCCTGCCGTGGCGCGATGCGGCGGCGGCTGAATACGGTCCGCGCTTAAAACATCACGCCTACGCGAGAGGACCGGCTTCAACGAGGCCGGTCCATTTAGAAAATACATACGTGTCATTTTTAAAATAAGGATGACTATTTAAGAAAACACCATCCGATCTTACGGCGAGCAGCGTGCACCGCCTCGCCTGCTCCGCGCCACAAGCCTTGCCATTCCCGTCACCGAGTCAAAGCAACCGCTTCCGGACCCTTCGGAGGGCCGCGCTTTGCCTCACGTTTTCAGAAAGGCTCCGAGATGCGTCTCAATCGAGTCGTCTTGTTGATGATCCTGCTGTGTTCGGCCTATTTCATCGCGTTCATCGATCGCGTGAATATCGGCATGGCGTCGACCGCGTTCGGCCCCGAATTCGGTTTGACCAAAACCCAGATCGGCACCGCGGCTTCCGCGTTTGGATGGTCGTACGTGTTTTCGCAGATTTTCGGCAGTCTGATTGGCGACCGGCTGGGCGCACGCCGAACGCTCGCCATTTGCGGCCTCATCGTCGCGGCGGCGACGGCCTATATCGGCTTCGCCACCGGGCTCACCGGCATCGTCCTTGCGCGGCTGGTGCTCGGCGTCGGCGAAGGTGCAATGTTCCCCGTCGCCTCGCGCGCCATCGCCCAGTCCTTGCCTCGCGAGATGTTCGCCCGCGCTCAGGGCCTGACGCATGCCTTCGGACGTCTCGCGAACGCGGTGACGCCGGGCATCATCGGCGCATTGATCGTGGCGGGCTCCTGGCGCATGTCGTTCTGGGTGATCGCCGCCGTGAGCGCGCTGTGGGCAGTGGGGTGGTTCGTCGCGTATCGCGATCCTGCGCCGGGAGAAGGCGAACGCGAAGCGGCGCGCCGGGCGGCGGCCGCGCCGAGCGGCCCGGTGCCGTGGTCCTTGCTCGTGCGCCGGATCGGACCGATGTCGCTGGTCTATTTCTGCTACGGCTGGGTGTTCTATCTTTTCCTCGGCTGGATTCCGCAGTACTTCGTCCATAGCCAGGGGCTCGACATCGGTCATTCAGCGATATTTTCATCGGGCGTGTTCTTCGCCGGCGTGGCGGGCGACCTCGCGGGCGGCACGCTCAGCGACGCGCTCTACAAGCGAACCGGCAGCCTCGCGATTGCGCGGCGCTACGTGATTTCCGGCGCCTTGCTGTGCGCACTGCTGTGCATGGTGCCGATGCTCACGGCGACCGACACGACCGTGATCGCCTTGTGCCTGTCGGGCGCGCTGTTCTTTTGCGAACTGATCGTCGGACCGATCTGGGCGCTGCCGACCGACATTCTTCCACGCTATGCCAGCACGGGCACCGGCATGATGAGCGCGGGCGCGACCATCGCAGGCATCGTGTCGCCCATTGTGGCGGGCATGCTGATCGACCGAACGGGCAATTGGTCGCTGCCGTTTTTCGCGGCGATCGGCGTGCTGGCGCTCGGCTCCGTCTTCGCGCTCTTCATCCGCACCGGCGAAGAGCCCGCGAGCGCGGTGGTCTCCACGCCGGGCTGATACCGCTTGCTGACGAACGAGTCGTTGCCTTCCCACCTTATTCAAGGAACATCATGAATTTTCTCGCCGTCAAGCCGCTGCCCGCCGATCTGGAGGAGCGCCGCCTCACCTATACACCGGACACCTCGCTCGTGCGTCCCTATGTGCCGCTGACGCCGTCGTTCGCGAGCGGCGCGGATTCGCCACGCGCTTATCTCGAACGCTGCCTCGATGCGATGGCGGCTCACGAGCCTGCCGTGCATGCGTTCGTCACCTCGTCGGCCGAGCGTGCGCGCAAGGCCGCCGACGCCGCGACCGAGCGCTGGAGAAATGGCCAGCCGCTGTCGCCGGTGGACGGCATGCCGGTGGTAGTCAAGGACATGATCGAGACGGTCGACTTCCCGACCGAGATGAACAATCCGATCTTCAAGGGCTGGTCGTCGCGGCGCGATGCGGCCGGCGTGGCGGCGCTGCGTCAGGCCGGCGCCGTTATTCTCGGCAAGACCGTCACCACCGAATTCGCCTGTTCCAATTCCGGACCGACGCGCAATCCGTACGACAGCAGCCGCACGCCGGGCGGATCATCGAGCGGGTCGGCGGCGGCGGTGGGCGCGGGCATGTGCGCGCTCGGCCTCGGTACGCAAACCATTGCATCGACGATCCGTCCGGCAAGCTTTTGCGGCGTCTACGCGCTGAAGGCGACGCACGGCGCGCTTCATACTGGCGGCGTCACGCCGCTTGCGCCGACCCTTGATCACCTGACGGTCTTTGGCGCCAGCCTCGAGGACGCCTGGGCGGGCGCTTTTGCGGTGTCGAGCCGAGCGGGTGGCACGCCGCCACATGTCGGTCTGCGCGGCGACTCGCAGGCACCGCAGGCACGTCGTCCCGCCACGCTCGTGCGACTTGCCATGCAGGGCTGGGACGAAACGCCCGTGCCGTCGCAAGAGGTCTTCGAAACGGCCATCGCACGTCTGCGCGATGCGGGCGTGACGATCCTTGACCACGAAAGTGACTCGGCGGTGGCGGCGCTCGATCGCGAAGTGTCCGAGCTTTACGACTACAGCCACGACATCCTCGCGTGGGAGACGCGGTGGCCGTTCAACGCATACCGCGCACATGGCAATGAACAGATCGGCGAGCGCATCCATCGGTTGATGAGGCGTGCCGCGGACATGACCGTGGCCGACTACGAGCACGCGGTCGCGCGTCGCGCGCATTTGCGCGGCATGGTGGCTGCCTTCAACGGACGCGCCGATGGCTTCATCTCGTTGTCTTCGAGCGGGCCGGCCATTCAGGACCACGCCTTCACTGGCTCGCGCAGCTTCGCGAATCCCTGGTCTGTCGTGGGCGGTCCAGCGCTATCTTTGCCGTTGCTTGCGGTCGATGATTTGCCGCTGGGGATTCAACTTGCAGGTTTCCATGATCGCGACGTGGAACTATGCGCAAGCGCCGGTTGGATTCGCGACGCGTTGATCTAATCGAGAGAGCCGATCGACAGGTTCCTGCAACGCGACCACGAAGCTATATTCGCATGACGCGCGACTGGTAGTGCGGCGGGAGCAACCGGATCGAACTCCGCGGGATGATGATCGCCAGACATCTTTTGCACGTTGAGAAACTAATTCGTCAACCCTGGCGCGCGTCGTTCCACGACGCCTTCCAAGTAGGTTGTCTTTTGCCTTTTGCATGCACCATGACGAATGCGATGGCTCCTTCCTCTCATTGACCTCTCCAGTGGCGCTACCGTCGACTCTAAACACCGTCTCACTTACTTGAATTCCTATATCGGAACATTTCTAAAATAGTTTCTTTATAAGAACGTGCTGTGTAAGCTTTCGTCATTACCTTTTGATCTAGCTTTGGCACGACAGGAGACCACCGTGGAAGCCGTGATTCCAAAACCGCACCTTTTCATCGACGGCGAATGGATCGCCACCGGCGCGGGCGAACAGGCGTTGATCAACCCGGCGACGGAGCAACGCATTGGCAGCGTGCCGCACGCCTCCGCGGCGCAGCTCGATGCGGCGCTGGACGCCGCCGCGCGCGGCTTCGCGCAGTGGCGCCGCGTGCAGCCCTACGATCGCTCGAAGATTCTGCGCCGTGCCGCTGACCTGATCCGCGAACGCAGCGATGCTATCGCACGGCAGATCACAACGGAAAAGGGCAAGACCCTCGGTGAAGCCAAAGGAGAAGTGCTCGGCGCCGCCGACACCTTCGACTGGTATGCAGAAGAGGGGCGTCGCGCTTACGGGCGCATCGTGCCGCCGCGTGAATATGGGCATCGCTGGCTGGTGATGAAGGAACCGGTCGGCCCGGTGGCCGCATTCTCGCCGTGGAACTTCCCGGCGATGCTCTCGGCGCGCAAGATCGCGGCGTCGCTCGCGGCAGGCTGCTCCTGCATCCTGAAGCCCGCCGAAGAAACGCCGTCGGCGGCGCTGGCGTTCGCCCGGGCGCTGCAGGATGCCGGTCTGCCGAACGGCGTGCTGAACGTCGTGCTCGGCGTGCCGGATACGATCTCGACGCATCTCATCCGCTCGCCCATCATCAAGAAGCTGACCTTCACCGGCTCGACCGCGATCGGCAAGCATCTCGCGCGCATGGCCGCCGACAGCATGAAGAAGGCGACCTTCGAGCTCGGCGGGCATTCGCCGGTCATCGTGTTCGATGACGTCGATATCGATCACGTGGTTCAGGTGCTTTTGCCCGGCAAGATCCGTAACGCGGGCCAGGTGTGTATCGCGCCAACGCGCTTCTACGTGCAGGAAGGCATTTTCGGCCGATTCTCCGATGCCTTCGCCAAGGCGCTCGCAAGCGTCAAGGTCGGCGACGGCCTCGACGCGCAGAACCACATGGGCGCCATGGCGAACGGCCGTCGGATCGACGCCATGGCCCGTCTGGTCGACGACGCTCACCGCGCGGGCGGCAAGGTGCTCGCTGGCGGCGCGCGTGCGTCGGACAGCGGCTTCTTCTGGCAGCCGACGCTGCTTGCCGAGGTGCCCGACACGGCGCACGTGATGAATGAAGAACCGTTCGGACCGATCGCCATCGCCAATCCGTTCCGCACTATCGAAGACGCCGTCGCGCAGGCGAATCGCCTGCCATACGGACTCGCCGCCTACGCGTTCACGCAGTCGAGCCGCCGGTCGATCGACGTCGCGAGCGCGCTGGAAGCGGGCGTCGTCGGCATCAACAATCTGACGGTGTCCACCGCCGAAGCGCCGTTCGGCGGCATCAAGGAAAGCGGCTACGGCTCGGAAGCGGGACAGGAAGGGCTCGAAGCGTTCCTCAACACCAAGTTCGTCAGCGAGGCCTGAAGGAGAGCGCCATGATCACGCAACTCTATAACTTCGAAAACCTGCCGCGCGAGACCGTGCGACCGGGCGTCGAGCGCGCTGCCTTTCGCGGCGACAACTTCATGGCCGTGATGAACTGGCTATCGCCCGGCATGGACGTGTCGCCGCACAAGCACACGTTCGAGCAGGTGGTGATGATCGTGAGCGGACGCGTGCGCTTTCACGTCGGCGAGGAATCGTACGAAGCGGGTCCGGGCAGCATCATCCGCATTCCGCCGCACGTGATGCACTATGCAGAACCGCTCGGCGATGAAGTCGCGCTGAACCTCGATATCTTCGCACCGGTCCGCGAGGACTATCTGCATCTCGTCGACTATCAGAACACCACGCAAGCCGACGATCATGCCGACGCCTGAACCCGGCAGCTTTCGCGCGCGCCTGCTCGCGCGAGAGCCGCTCGTCGGCACCTTTGTCAAGACAACCTCGCACCAGACGATCGAGATTCTCGGCGGCGCTGCGCTCGACTTCATCGTGCTCGATGCGGAACACGCGCCTTTTTCACGCGATGCGCTCGATATCGCGCTACTCGCGGCGCGCGCAGCCTCCTTGCCCGCGCTCGTGCGCGTGCCCGCCGCCAACGGCGAGCACATCGGCAATGCGCTCGACCTGGGCGCGACGGGCGTGATTGGGCCCCACGTGCGCGATGGCGGCGACGCGAGCGCACTCGCGGGCGCGTGCCGTTTTCGGGGCGGCACACGCGGCTTCTCGACTTCGCCGCGAGCAGGACGATACGGCTTGTCTAGCATGACCGCGATGATCGATGCGGGCGACGCGCAGAGCGTCAGCGTCGCGATGATCGAGGACGAAGCGGCGCTCGGGTGCATCGATGAAATCGCGGCGTCGGAGGTCGACGCACTGTTCATCGGTCGTGCCGATCTCGCGCTGTCGTGCGGCATGACCACGCTCGACGAGCCATTGCTCGCGCGCCACGTCGAAGCCATTTGCCACGCCGCGATGCGCGCGCACAAGCCGGTCGCGATGTTCGTCGGCAGCGAGCGCGAGGTCGCGCATCACGCGGAGCTGGGCGTAACGGCGTTCGTCGTGGGCTCGGACCAGAGTCTGTTGCGCGGCGCGGCGCTCGGCATGCACGCGGCGGCGATGGCAGCCGCAGGCCACGTTTCACGAAGCAAGGAACCCGCATGACACTCACCGGACGCTGCTATTGCGGCGCGATTCGCTACCGCGCGCAAAGCGAGATCAAGGCGCGCATTCAATGCTGCTGTCGCGAATGTCAGTTCATCTCGGGCGGCAATCCGAATGTGATCGTCACGCTCGATGCCGACACGTTCATCTACGAGCAAGGCACGCCGAAGCAGTTCACGCGCGGCGACCTGCCCGCGCCCGTCACGCGCGAGTTCTGCGCGGAATGCGGCACGCATCTGCTGACGCGTTCGCCGCGCATGCAAGGGCTCGTGCTCGTCAAGGTCGGCACGCTCGATGACCCCGCGGTGTTCGGTGGACCGGACCTCGTCATCTTCACGTGCGACCGGCAGGACTTTCATCACGTGCCCGACGACGTTCCGACCTACGAACGACGCGTGCAGGCGGGCTAGCGCGCGCCTGCGGTCCCGCCTCGATCCGGCTCCGGCGTGAGATAGCCCATTGCGCGCGAAAGCGCGATGGCCGATTCGCGCAGCAATGCCACGAGCCGCGCGCTTTGCGGGCCGGCGCGTTCAGTCGGCGCCGCCAGCACGAGCGCCGCGATCACGCCGCCGCCGCTCGAATGAATCGGCATGCCGTACGCGGACACGCCCACGTGCGTGTCGTCGACCGTGCTGGCGATGCCGGTCCGGTGAATTTCGCGCAGCATCTTGCGGATGCGATTCTTGTCCGTGACCGTGCGGCTCCTGAACGCGATCGGCTTCAATCCGCGCAGATAGTCTTCCTGCTCTTCCTCGGTGAAGAAGGCGAGCAGGGTGCGCCCGCCGGACGACGAGTACAGCGGCCGCTTCTCGCCGATGGACGCCATGAAGCGGATCGGGTGCGCGCTCTCGGCACGCGCCACGTACATCACCGACTGGCGATCCTCCGTGAGCGTCAGCACGAACACCGTTTCGCCGGAATGTTCCGCGAGCGATTCGAGGAAGGGCTGCGCGATGGCGGGCAGTTGGCTCGCATCGGGGGCGGTGGCGCGCGCGGCGATCAGCGTGCCCAGTTGCAGGGATTCGGGCCCGAGCGTGTAGCGTGCGCCGTCGGTATGCACATAGCCGGCCTGGACGAGCGCCTTCAGCAGCGACAGCACTGATGTCTTCGGAATCTCGAGCGCGGTGGCCAACTGCGACAGCGTGAGCCCGTCCGACGATCTGACGAGCCGCTGCAGGATGTTCAGGCTGCGCACCGGTGCGCGCGGCGGCCCGATGCCTTCGTGGGTGTCGTCGGCGACGAGGACTGCGGGTTCGATGCGGTTTTCGGCGGCGCGTTTCATGGTGGTCGGGTTTCGGAACACGCCGGATTGGCGTGTTCCTATATTAGAACAAAAAAGAGATTGTTTACATATCGGATTGAGACTCGTACATTCGCTTCACGAACTGAAAAGGGGACATCGGTCATGCCGATCATCGAAGTCAATCTGATCGAGGGACGCTCGCTCGAAGTCAAGCGCAGGATCATCACGGCGCTGACGGACGCGACGATCGAAGCCGCGGGCGTGCGTCGCGAGGACGTGCGCATCATCATTCGCGACATTCCGCCGGAGAATTTCGCGGTGGGCGGTGCACAGAAATATCCGGCGGCGCAGGGCAGGGAATCCACATGAATGCGATCGAACCGCTCATCGCGGCGGGTGCCATCGAGCAGGCGCTCGCGCGGATTCGCGAGGTCGTCGGCGAGGCGGGATGGCTCGACGCGGCGCAGGATATCGAGCCGTATCTGATCGAATCGCGCGGGCTGTATCGCGGCGACACGCGGCTCGTGGTGCGTCCCGCGTCCACCGAAGAAGTCGCGCAGGTCGTGTCGATCTGCGCGGACGCCGGCATCAAGGTGATTCCGCAAGGCGGCAATACCGGGCTGTGCGGCGCGGGCGTGCCGCCCGAAGCGACGCCCAACATCGTGTTGTCGATGGGCCGCATGAAGCGCGTGCGCAACATCGACCCGGACAACTTCACGCTGACCGTCGATGCGGGCTGCGTGCTCGCCGACATCCAGGAGATCGCCGAGCGGCACGACCGGCTGTTTCCGCTGAGCCTGGGCGCGCAGGGAAGCTGCCAGATCGGCGGCAATCTGTCGACCAACGCGGGCGGCGTGCAGGTGCTGCGCTACGGCAACGCGCGCGAGCTGACGCTCGGCGTGGAGGTGGTGCTGTCGGACGGCCGCGTGCTCGACAGCCTGCGCCTGCTGCGCAAGGACAACACGGGTTACGACCTGAAGCATCTGTTCATTGGCGCGGAAGGCACGCTCGGCATCATCACGGCCGCGACGCTGAAGCTCTATCCGAAGCCGGTCGGCCATTCCACGGCGATCTTCGCGCTGCCGACGCTCGACGCGGTCATCGACCTGCTCTCGCGCGCACGCACGATGACCGCCGACCTGTTGACCGCGTTCGAATTCATGCCGCGCTTCGGCGTGGAGATCGCGGCGCGGCACGTGGAGGGCGTGCGCGATCCGCTCGCGAGCCCGTCGCCCTGGTACGTGTTGCTGGAGATGTCGACCTCCGCGCACGGCACCGGGCTCGACAGCGTGATGGAAGCACTCTTCTCCGCCGCCATGGAGGCGGGCAGCGTGAGCGACGGCGTCATCGCGACCACCGAGCAGCAGCGTCAGGCGTTCTGGAAGATTCGCGAAGGCGTGGTCGAGGCGCAGAAGGGCGAGGGCGCCTCGCTCAAGTACGATGTCTCGGTACCGGTCACGTCGATTCCGCTCTTCGTTACCGCCGCCATCGACGCATGCCGCCGCATCTCGCCAGAGGTGCGTCCGCTCGCGTTCGGTCACGTCGGCGACGGCAACGTGCATTTCAACCTGACGGCGCCCGTGGGCGACGATGGCGCATTCGCGGCGACCGCCGCCACCTTCGACGAAATCGTCTTCGATCTCGTCGCGGGCATGAAGGGTTCGATCAGCGCGGAACACGGTATCGGCCGCACCAAGAAACAGGCGCTGGCGCGGTATAAATCAGCTGTCGAACTCGACGTGATGCGGCGAATCAAGGCGGCGCTCGACCCGCACATGCTGTTCAATCCCGACAAGGTATTGATGCCGCCGGGACAGGCATCGGTCTAAAAAAGCAGAGACAGGCGAAACAGGAGACGAATCATGGCTTCACACGCATCGCCGAAACAGGCGGCGTTCCAGGCGGACTACCGCAACACCATTCCGGCGGACTACAGCGGCCTCAAGCATGCCGCGACGATCCTCGGCATCGGCGTGGTCGTGCTCGCCTTGTGCATCTGGCGCATTCAGGCGCCGGTCACGTGGCTCGAATGGCTGATCGTGCCGGTGGTGGTGGTCGGCTGGAATCTGATGGAGTGGTACGTGCACGTGCATTTCCTGCACAAGCCGGGGAAGAACGCGGTGACGCGTGCGCTGTATCAGCGTCATACGCTCACGCATCACCAGTTCTTCACGCACGAGGAACCGCGCCTGACTGGCACGCGGGACCTGAACATCGTGTTCTTTCCGACCTTCGCGCTGCCCGGCATCGTCGTCATGACGGCCGTGCCCGCGCTGATCCTCGGTTTCGCGTGGTCCGCGAACGCGGGATGGCTGCTGATGGCGAGTACCGTCGGCATGTATCTGCTGTTCGAGGCGATGCATCTGTGCGCACACATGCCGGACAACGCCTTCGTGCGGCATTTTCCGCTCGTGAACACGATGCGGCGGCATCACATCGCGCATCACGATCAGTCGCTGATGATGACGCACAACATGAACTTCACGCTGCCGCTCGCCGACTGGCTGTTCAGGACGTCGGATCTCGACCGCGGCCTCCTCGGCACGATCTTCAACGGCATGTCCGACAAGCACGTGTGCGAAACGCCGGCCCAGGCGCGCAGGAAGCGCACGATGTCCGGCCCGGTGAACTGAGCACCGAACACAAAACTTAAAACGAAGCAGGGAGACACACGATATGGAACGCAAGACTTCCAGGGTTCGTCGCATCCAGTGGATTGCGATGAGCTTCCTGACCGTCGCCGGAATCGTCAATTACATGGATCGCAGCACGCTGTCGATCGCGAATCATTCGATCTCGGTCGAGCTCGGTCTGTCGGCCTCGCAGATGGGCTTGTTGTTGTCCGCGTTCGCGCTTCCTTATGCGCTGTCGCAATTGCCGGTCGGTATTCTCATCGACCGGTTCGGCGCGCGCGTGATGATGGGACTCGGCATGTTCGTATGGTCGGTCGCACAGCTTGCAGGCGGCTTCGTGCATACATTGCAGCAGTTTCTGGTGGCGCGCGTGCTGCTCGGCGTCGGCGAGTCGCCGCAGTTCCCGGCATCGGCGAAGGTGGTCAGCGAATGGTTCGCGGTGCGCGATCGCGGCGCGCCGACCGGCATCTTCGCAGCCGCCACGACCATCGGGCCGGGCCTGGCGCCGCCCATTCTGACCATCGCGATGCTGACGCTCGGCTGGCGCGGCATGTTCATCCTGATGGGCGTGCTGGGTATCGCGGTGTCGATCGGCTGGTACGTGATCTATCGCAATCGCAACGACGGGCGTCTCTCCGCCGACGATCTCGCCTATCTGCGTCAGGACGCCGGGCGCGATGCCGTCAGCCAGCGGCTCACGTGGCCCGAATGGCGCGGCCTGTTCACGCAGCGCACGACCTGGGGCATGGTGTTCGGCAACATCGGCGTGATCTACATGGTGTGGCTGTATCTGGCGTGGCTGCCGGCTTACTTCGAGCACGAGCGGCATCTGTCGATCGCAAAGACCGGCTGGATCGTGTCGCTGCCGTATGTGTTCGGCACCATGGGTGTGCTGTTGAGCGGCGTGATCGCGGACCGGCTGCTGCGTCGCGGCATGAGCGCGCTCGCGAGCCGCAAGTGGCCGCTGTGCGTCGGCCTGATCGGCGGCGCGGCGTTCACGGTGCCGGCCGCGTTCACGCCCAGTGTCACGCTGGCGGTCGTCTACATCTGCGCCGCGATGTTCTTCGTGCAGATGGCGAGCGGTTCGGCATGGGCGCTCGTGACCGTGGTGGCGTCGCGGCATCAGGTGGCATCGCTCTCCAGCATCCAGAACTTCGGCGGCTATTTCGGCGGATCGCTGGCGCCGCTCGTGACCGGCATCGTCGTCGACAGGACACACTCGTTCGTGCAGGCGCTGCTGATCAGTGCGGCGATCGCCGCGGCCGCGGCCGTGATCTATCTGGTCTTCGTGACGAAGCCGATCAGCCACGCGGCTGACAAGAACGGCACGGACGAAGACGCGGCCATCGCCGCCTGAGCGCGGAGCGGAAACGGCGAATCGTTTCCGATAACGATAATTAGCCATCCATATGGAAGACATGAGGTCACCACAATGACGAGTTTCCGCATGCAGACGGTGGAGAGCGCCGCGCCGCTCGAACGCTCGCCGTTCGAGATTCCCCGTGCGCGCGGCAGCGAAGTCGTTCTGCGGGTGCTGGCGGCGGGCGTCTGTCACACCGACCTGCACCTGCTCGACGGTTTCTTCGATCTCGGCCGCGGCAAGCGGCTGAACATGGCCGAGCGCGGCATCCGTATGCCGCACACGCAGGGGCACGAAACCGTTGGCGAAGTCGTCGCGATGGGACCGGATGCGCGCGACGTAGCGATCGGCGACCGCGTGCTCGCGTATCCGTGGATCGGTTGCGGACATTGCCGGCGATGTACCGGCGGCGATGGTCATCTGTGCGCCGAGCCGCGCTTTCTCGGCGTGTTTCGCGACGGCGGCTTCGCGACGCATCTCGTCGTGCCGGACTCGCACGCGCTCTTCGTGCTCGATGCGTCGATGGACGCGGCGCGCATCGCTCCGCTCGCGTGCGCCGGGCTCACTGCCTATAGCGCGCTGTGCAAGGCGAAGCCCGCGCTCGACGACGACACGTCGCTCGTCATCGTCGGCGCCGGTGGACTCGGCCTGATGGCGCTCGCGTTGATGCGGCTGATGGACATGCCGCCTGCGATCGTCATCGAGCCGAGCGAGAGCAAGCGCCGGGCGGCGCTGGAACTGGGCGCCTGCGCGGCCTTCGATCCGTCGGAGACGGGCGCGCTGGCCGAGGGCGCGTCCGTGGTGATCGATTTCGTCGGGTCGTCGTCGTCGGTCTCGAACGGCTGCGGGATGGTGCGCAAGGGCGGCAAGCTGATCGTCGTCGGCATGTTCGGCGGCGAGCTCGACGTGCCGATTCCCGCGCTCGTGCTGCGCGCCCTGTCGCTCGAAGGATCGTACGTCGGCTCGCTCGCGGAGATGCGCGAACTGCTCGAACTCGTGCGTGCAAGGGGAATGCCCGCATTGCCCGTTGCGCGTCGTCCGTTACCCGAAGTCAATCTCGTGCTCGACGCGATGCGCCGGGGCGAGGTCATCGGTCGCACGGTGCTCGTTCCGCAAGCAGCCAGCAAGGAGACGATGTGAAAGAGAAGATCCTCGTCGCGCGCGCGACATTTCCCGACATCATTGCGCGGCTCGAAGAACACTTCGAGGTCGAGCGCAATCCCGATGACGTTCCCTTCAAGCCCGACGAACTGCGCCGCCGCATCAGCGACAAGGCCGGCGCGATGCTGATGGGCGGCGAGCGCATCGATGCGCCGCTGATCGAAGCCGCGCCTTCGCTGCGCGCGGTATCGAACTGCGCGGCGGGACACAACAATTTCGATCTTCCGGCGATCACGCGAGCGGGCATCGTCGCGACGAATACGCCTGACATTTCGAACGAAAGCGTGGCGGATCTGGCCTGGGGCCTCATGATCTGCGCGGCGCGTCGCATGCTCGAGAGCGATGCGCACGTGCGCTCGGGAACGTGGCGCGGCTTCGCCTACGATCTCTTTCTCGGCGTCGACCTGCATCACAGCACGCTCGGCATCGTCGGCATGGGTCGCATCGGGCAGGCGATCGCACGCCGTGCCGCGGGCTTTCGCATGAAGGTGATCTATCACAACCGGTCGCGGCTCGGCGCGGAGCTCGAGCAGGAATGTCGCGCGGAACACGTATCCCGCGACGATTTGCTCGCGCGTGCCGATCACGTCATGCTGACCGTACCGTATTCGCCGGGCGCGCATCACCTGATCGGCGAGCGCGAGCTGCGCCTGATGAAGCGCAGTGCGACGCTCGTGAACGTGGCGCGCGGCGGCATCGTCGATGATGTCGCGCTGGCCGCGGCGCTCGTCGAAGGACGCATTGCCGCGTGCGGGCTCGATGTCTTCGAGAACGAGCCGGCCATCGCCCCGGCCTTGCTGCAGGCGCCCAATCTCGTGATGACTCCGCACATCGGCAGCGCGACGACAGCCGCGCGACGCGCGCTCGCGAATCTCGCGGTCGACAACCTGATCGCGGCGCTCGGCTATGGAGCGGATGCGCACCGCCCGCCCAATACGCTGAATCCCGAAGTGCTGCAGCAGTCGCAACGTGCGTGATACCCCGGCGCTATCAAATCTGAAGTGCAACACCTGTTTCGTATAAGGTGTTGCGATGCACGAAAGAACTCAGTATCAACAGCTTCAACCCGAAGAGCGCCTGAC
>NZ_JARUXV010000002.1:686724-772835 GCF_031450975.1 Caballeronia sp. LZ065 | reverse complement strand
CCATTCGCCATTCGAGGTCTTCGCTGCAACACTTGCCTCAGCGAGCCAACCTCAAAGAGCTAAACATTAACCGCCGTTGCACTTCGGTTTGAAACCGCCGTCGCCTGTTGCTCGATACAGCGTGGTTTTTTATCGGGGGCGGTCTTCGGTTATTCGGCCGCTATATGCGATTCGCATTAACCTGTGCTTTCCTGGTGTCGCTCCTCGCCCTCGGCGTTGAGTTTATTCATCATTGGTCCAATCCCAGGAATGCAATCATCGCGGTCATCGCCGCGATTGCGACGTTGGGCCTGCGTGAAGTGTTGTACCGACTGGAATGCCGTGCGTACGATGATCCGCCTCTTTGGAGATAATGCTCATGAAGAAAGCCCTCTCAGTTGTCCTTACGGTCTTGCTTGGTGTATCCGTGACGGAACTCGCATCGGCTTCATCATGCGACTCGCTCATGTGCATGGCTGGCAAGGTACAGGGCCAATCAGGCGGCGGCGGCTGCGATCAGCCCATCAAGGATTTCTTTTCCATCAAGCGCTACCATCACGGCCACCTCGATCTCGGTCCGACGAGTGATGCGCGTCGGCAGTTTCTCGATCAGTGTCCTGGCTCGCAGCAAAATGCGAGCAGCATTGACGGGATCATCAGCCAGTTCGGCACGATCGAATGATTGGTAATAATAATACTCCTGGAACTGCAACTGTGTACAGGATGAAATTCTCAATTTCAACCTTGCATGGCATGCGCGAAAGTCGAACTTTGAAAAATTCGACGCCAACAAAAAGGGAGAGAAGTTGCCTTCTCTCCCTTTTTTTGCTGCATCGGCTATAGAGCCTGGCTCCCTTCAGAACGCGACCTCCCCGTCACCGACCGGCGCGTCTAAGCGCGGCGGCACGACATCGAGCGCGATTCGGACCGAATTGTCCGCATTACGCACGCGCCGGCCATACACGATCAAACGCGGTGCTTCGTTCCACTCTTCCTGTGAATGCTCGTCGCGCACGTCAGGACTAAGAGTCAGGACGACCAGGTACCCGGAATAATCCGGGGACTTGATCCCCTTCTTTTCCTCGTTGCGAAACAGGCGCCCCGAGTAATGCACCTGCCCTTTCGCGCCGACCGACAGGTCGAGATACCGCTTTTCGGACTCCTTCGCATCCTTGAGAAAGGCTGACAACGGAACCGATTCACCATCGAGCTTGATAAACCCCGTAAAGAGTGGACCATTCTCGCGGGCGTGTTCCTCGTCGACGGGGAACAAGACAGCGGTGGTACGGCTGGTTTCGGTCAACATGATGAACCTCCTTCGAAGTGAAAAAGGCCATCCGGGAGCGTCGAGGGACGATCCACGGATGGCGGGGATCGTCTCTCGACATGGCAAAGGTAGGACAAAAGAAAGAAATATTCAAGAAAGGCTTTCATGTACGCTGGAATGGCTGCCGTCTATCAGGCGGTTTTCCGTTTTCAAGGTTCGCCCGCCATTCGCGCTTTCCTGTTCACCTCGCGCCGACATCCGCGTCGAGGCTCAATCAGGTCGAACCTTGGTTTGCTACTCAGGACGTTCGTCTGGACCCAATCGGCCAATGAAATTCCTTCCAGCCTCGAACGGTTCTGCGTGCGGGTCCAAAGAGTTTCGGAATGAACGCCATGAACATCGACACTGCTGCCATCGACGATGCCGTCCTCGCGCTGCTGTACCTGACCTTGCATGACCACAACCGCGCGTGGAAGAGTTTTGATTGGGATGCCCTTAACCGACTTTATGAACGCGGTCTCATCGGGGACCCCGTCAACAAAGCGAAATCCGTGATCCTCACTGAGGAGGGGGTGCGCGAATCCGAACGTCTCTTCAAGCAGCACTTCGCCACCACTGGGCGGGAGCCCAGGAACGAAACCAATTTATAACCCACGACACTTGTGAGTCGCCTGGCTGGCCGCATGGAAAGCTCGCGTCACCCGTCGGCGGGGCCTTTCTACCTCCTTCTACAAAGTCGGTGTGGCTGCGGAACCGATTCGGCGAACGGCTCTTGGATTCAGTGCTCGCCGTTTGCCGCGGTAATAACGGCCTTCGCGACATGACAGGCGGCGGAAAGCCGCTCGACGAGATGTTCGCTTCGGCCGTTGGGGCAGGCCAGCGCGCGTACGAGATCGTCGGAGCGCGCGACCAGTTTCTGCAGACTTTCGAGCATGGCCGGGGAGGCTTCGCAGAGCAGCCAGGCCGGGCGGCCGCCGTAACGCATGAAAGCCCCGTCGAGGGTGAGGCCCTCCGCAATGCTCCGCCCGTCATCGTCAGTGATTGAGACAATGCGCGCGCAAGCGGCGCTGCTGCGGTCGCGCTCGGTGCAGATTTCCACGGGATCGCGATGCCTGGCCACGGCGATCGCTTCGGCCGCCGTCGGCGCTTCGATCAGGGTCCTGCCGTAGTGCGGGACATTGACGGCATACACAACGGTGAAGTTGCTCACGAGTCCATCTCCTTATTTCGAAAAAGCGGTCCTCGGCCTGGAGCGATGCACCCAGGCCTTCAGCAATGTGTTCACGCGGCTTGTTGTTCCTCTTCGCCTTGCAGGGAAAACAGGAACTCGCAGGCTTTTTGCGCTTGGCTCGCGGCCGTGAAAATTGCCTTCTTGTCGCCCTTCAGAACCTTGAGCCAGTGGTCGAGGTACGCGGCGTGGTCTTCACGGACTTCCGGAGCGAGGCCCAGCTGCGCGCATAGAAAAGCGGCGCCCATCTCGGCGATCAGTTCTTCGGCGGCGTACGCGTCGTCGCCGAAACGCTTGCCCAGCTGGCGGTCGAGGCGGGTCTGGTGGCTGGTCCAGTGGGTGATCTCGTGCGCCTTGGTGGCGGCGTAGCTTTCCGCCGTATCGAATGACTCGGGGATGGGCAGTTGCACGATGTCCTGCGCGGGGGCGTAGTACGCCTTGTTGCCGCCGTGACGGATGACAGCGCCGGTCTTGGCAAAGAAGGTTTCTGCATGCTTGATCAGCTTGAGCGGTCCGCTTTCGACGGGCGCCGGTTCTGTGCGGTATTCCGCGGCCAGGTTCTCGATCTGGTCGACGTTGAACACGGTGTAGCCCTTCATAAAAGGGATCTCGCGTTCGATCTCGTCGCCTTTGTCGTCGGTGTCGGTCTTGGTGACTTTGTTGGCGTAGACCACGAGGGTTCCATGCTCGCCTTTACGGACGTTCGCGCCGAGCGCCTGCGCTTGCTTGAACGTCATCCAACGATTGGAGTGGAAGCTTTTCTCGAGCTGCTCGCCCCAGAGAAGCAGAATGTTGATGCCTTGGTAGGGGGTGCCGTTGTGACGCACGGGAAGAGTGATCCGGCCGCCGGCGTTGCCTGCTTTCCAGGGCTTGACCCATGGCCTGACGCCCTGCTCCAGGTCGGCAATGATCTTGTCTGTGACTCGGCTGTAGACGTCAGGGAGAGGGGTCTTCGTTTGGACTTTCATGGTCTTTCCTTTAGGTCTCGGGGTGGATGTGCTGGGTTGCGCACATGCACCCGACGACCGTCGGGCGACGACCGGGGAGGCAAGCTGCAAGGGCTGGACGCGGGGAGGGGGATCACCCGGGATTTTTTCAGCGCTTTATCGAAAAAATCTTGGGGATACCCCGCGGCCAGGGCGAAGCCATTCCCTTGCAGCGCGCCAGGGGCAGCGACCCTTAGCTCGTCTCGTCTGACTGTGCTTCTGACCTTGCGAAAGGGATCGTTACCGAAAGGCCGGGACGGGTTTTCGGCCCGGTGAGCGTCAGCGAATAGAGCGCGGTCCGACGTAAGGAGGATTCGCCCGGTTGAGTGCGACCAAGACTCTGAGATGAAGACCGGCTGCCGTATCGCCGGGCGATGCGGGCAAGCCCAGTCTGGTTCTTGCCCAATTGGGGGAAGCCTTCGCCACTGAAGAGTAGGCGCGAGCCGACGCCGCCCATTGGATGCGGGCGGTCCGACAATCATGGGCCGCGGCATCGCCGTCGAAATCGACGCCTTCTACCGAACCTCGGATGGTCACTGCAGTATCTCCCGCGCCCCAGCGGATTTAATCCACCTAGGCGAGCGACTGCGAGCTAAGGTCCAGGTGAATTTGGGCCGCTATCCGGTAAAGAGCTGGCCGATAGTCGCCATCGGCAAAAACAGACGCCGCTCTTGATCGGGAAACGCGAGAAAGTCGAAGGCTTCGTAAAACGTCCGCGCGCTTTCATCGATCGCATCGACGATGACTGCCATCGACGCGATCTGATGCGAAGCCAGCCAGCTGCGATACATGGCGTCTAGCAGCAGCCGTCTGCCATGTCCGGCGCCACAGTGACGGGCATCGACCGCCAATCGGCCCAACAGGGTCACTGGCATCTGCGGGTAGCGCGGAAGCCGCTTGGCAATCTCAGGCGGCCAGGCGTCGTGATCGACGCTCGCCGAAGACAGGGTGTAGTAACCGATGACGTTAGGAGCAGGTGGCTCCGTCAGAACGAAGGACATGGCAACATGTCGCCGGCCTTCCTGTCCCGCCTGGTGCTGCAGATAGCGGTCCAGTTCCTCCGTCCTGCATCGAAACGCAGCCCGCTCGTGCGCCTTTCCAAGCGGATCGATCCGGTAACCCGACGCCGTCAAGTTGTGCCCATTTCTTTGAGATAGGCGGCAGCGGCGGCTCGCAAGCGCTCCGAAGGCCTCGGCGGATTCAACAGCGCATCGATAAAAGTTTCGCGGTCGCGATCAGAAAGGCGGACCGCCTCATGCTCCCGGATGGTCTTATGGGCGGCCTCTTCCGCGCTTGCGAGCACGAATGCCGTCACCGTGCGTCCCTGCAGCGCTGCGGCGCGTTCAAGCAGTTCCTTCTGATCTGCGGTGAGACGCGCATCGATGCGGTCGTTGCGCGGTGCTTTCAACGGTTTGGCGCCATTTTGGGGATGTATCGGCAGCATGATTGGCCTCCTTGCTTCCATAATGTACGGTTTTTTACCGTACATATCAAGGTTTGCGACGACATCGTCAACCTACACCCGCGTGAGACTTCCGAGACTCCAGAGCGCAACCGCTGCTGCGCCTGAAGCACCGCAGAAGACGCGCGTTCGGTTGCTTAGGGTTTGGGTTGGATGTTGTGAAGCGACGTAGATCAGCATGGCAGGGTTGCAGACGCTGGCTGAACGGCCGCACGCTAGCGGCAGCTGACAGCCGCGGAGTTTCATCAGCTGATGATCGCGCTAACCGGCTAGCCGAAGGAAGCCGAGTCGTTCGCGCGCTGCGGCATTTCGCGATCGAGCTCATTCGGGACGTTCTACTCGCGTGATGAGGCGAACAGCGTGAACCATACACGCAGCGGGCTACGCTTGTCTTCGAAATGTGACAAATTCCGGCCTATCATGCCCTTGCTGAGAGCACCAAGAGCCCGATGGCGCGCGGCGGTATATCCATCAATGATTGGAAAATCCGTGCCATCAGGAGAAAAGTGACGTTTTCCGGCCCGCACGCTCAACGCTGGGCGCCGGGTACCAGATTCCTGGTAAAAGTGACGGATTACGGCCTGATAGATGGCGTCAGGCATCCGCCAGTCTTAGACGTCGTTGCGGATTTTCGATGAAGCTGAACTCTAAGGAGTACACCGCACGACCTCGCTTAATGCCCCTCCAATCGATAACCAAATCAGCTTTCTCGTTCAGCTCGCTGACAGCCATCTCAATCACGCGGCGTTTAATGTCGGCGAACCGGTAAGTCTCCGGAATCTCCAGTACCGCACGAAAGTCGTCGACCGTGATGAGCAGCGTGCCTCGATCCTTTTCCCGCATCAAAAGCTCAAGCAGACGCCACGAGTAGATCGACTGTAATCCCCGTGCAAATTCAAGCTGGTAGCTGACGAACCGGCGCTGCAGAAGAAAGATGTGAGGGGTCAAGTCCGGAGAAAAACAAATCTCCGCCCACCCCTCGCCATCGTGATAGGTGGCCTTCCAGACCCATCTCAGTTGCACCCTCTTCTTGCCGTCGACATATGTCAGCTTTCGCTCTAGCAAGCTCGCACATGCGTCTTTCATGCCCTGATATGCGGCGGCGGCTTGTTTCTCGCCGCTACGGGGCGCGAGTGCAGCTACTGCGGCAAACTCGTCTGCTTTGATTCTGACCGACACATAGCCATCCGCTTTGCCGTGTTGATACGGGGACTTACGGCTATCAATGCTGCGCAGCGCGGTCATCATCAGCCGTTTTTCATTCAGGGATAGACCATGCTGAGCGTTGACTAACGCACGGCTCATCGCCACCGTACCTCGAATTCGGCCATCGATCTCGAGAATATCATCGGGTGCAGCACCGAGCTCGATCGCCATTGACTCGATGACTTCAGCGGCGGTCTGGGAAGGAACGAGCGCTAAAGCGGCGGTCGCCTTTTCGGGAAGTTCCACGCTCTTTTCCATTTCAGCCCTTGGTGACTTCATTTTTGTACGCGGGTGCGCGTCACGCATTTTAAAAGGTGACGCGACTTTTGCAAGTCACCGTTGTGGATAACGGTCGGAAAAAGTCACGTGTAGGCCGGATGATGTCCATTCGAGGTCGGAAAGAGTCCACTGTGGGCCGCTTGACGTCACTGCCAGGCCGTTAGGTGTCACCTTTTAACATTGTCGGTATCGCGAAAACCCTTTCCTGGTAACGGGTTGCGGGAAGCGGGCCCGCGTTTACAAAAGGTTCTACAAAGGGGTTTACGAACTGTCTTATGAACTGTTTTACAAAAAGGCATTAAGAAAAATTCGTTGGTAAGCCTTCGGCCGCTGCTCTTGCCCTTTGATCAAGCATTCACAAGACGGCTCCTGCTTGAGGTGACCGTAAAAACAATGGGCCAGAATATGTCACTTTTCATTCAATCGTTGCCCGAAGCAAGCTGTGCGTGCCCGCTCAGACGTGCCAAGACCGCAATATGTCACCTTTCTTCGAGTACGAGTTCACTTAAGGCAGGCCGGAATCTGTCACCTTTCCGTTGTTTGCGCTGGCAAGGAACTTCTCGCTTTGAAAACGGGCCGTATTGCGTCACCTTTCGATCGCTCGATCAGTTCGCGATCGCGCTCAAAGTCGCACGTGATTGCGCTTGGCCTGGGCATCAATTGTACAAAGCGGTGCGAGCGACCATCCATCGCGCTTACGCATTCGCCGGCCATCCTCTTCTATGGATCGCGCCATATCGCGTTGTTGGAGAGACCTCGGATGCGGTCCCGGCGTGGTCAAGCGCAGTCCCGGCAGGGTCTCGACGTGCAGTCTTGCTCGCCTGTGTCGGAATGCACTCACAGTCCGCAGCGGTCGCGCGGGCAATCAATCACATGGCCATGGTGCAATCTGGGCTGCGCGGCATGTAGCAGCGGCCTACGCGCACCATCTTGGTATCGACCGGAGAGGGGTCCACCTGTTAGAGGCTGAGTCCATCGAATCTTATCGGCGCAAGCTGCTATACGTAAGGTGACGGAATGCGGCCCAAGAGAATTTTTCCTCCCCTTGCCCCTCCCTCCGATGTCGCTTCAGCGTTGCGTCAGCGCCGCGTTGTTCATAGTTTACTTGAAGTAAACCAGGCGCCTGGATATTCTCCCGGTTACCAGAACTTTTCAATAAAACCGGGATACATCCCAATAACCTGGATAAGGACGAACTGTGAATGCACCCGACCTCTCGCTGACGAGAATGCCCGAGGCCGAGGAGGAGGTCTCTGTCGATGATCTGGTCGAACTCTCGAGCCAAGCTGCCGACGTGCTCGACAAAATCCGCGACGCAATGCTTGAGCCTTATCCTCGCAAGAAGGCGCCCGCCTTCACTAGCGCAACTTTGGCCAATCTATGCGGTATCGATAAGCCGCGCGTGAAGTATCTCAGCGGCAAAGGCGATTTGCCGGTGGGCACGGCCACGGGTGCCGGCCGCGCCAAGGTCTTCACTTTGGAAGAGACCATAACTTGGATCAAGGCTACGTCGAAACGCACGACTCGCCCTGAAGGCGCACGAGCACGCGTAATCTCGATCGCCAACTTCAAAGGTGGCGTAACCAAGACAACCACGGCGGTTTCGGTTGCACAAGGGTTAACGTTGCTGGGACGCAAAGTTTTGCTAATTGACTGCGATCCGCAAGGCTCTACGACTCAGCTGTGTGGATATGCGCCGGAGACCGAAGTCACCGACGAATCGACTCTCCTTCCTCTGTTCTATGGCGAGGAGCCCGACGTACGGTTCGCCATCCGCGAGACATATTGGCATAACCTCGATCTCATCCCAGCCCGAATTGCGTTGTCGGACGCTGAATTTGAGGTGCCCGCGAAGCTACTGTCAGACCGGAAGTTCGAGTTCTGGAACATTCTCAACAAGGGGCTCAGGCCGGTCCTGCAGGACTATGACGTGGTTATCGTGGACACGCCACCGGCACTGAGCCAGTTGACGACGAACGCTCTGGTGGCGGCCGATGCGATCCTTCTGCCGTGCCCTCCTGAAGGCATGGACTTCGCCAGTTCTACCCAGTTCTGGCGCCTCTTCTCCGAGGTCGCCCGTCGATTGCCGAACGTCAAGGACGAGAAGCGCTACGACTTCGTCAAGGTCATCATGACGAAGGTGAAGAGCACTGAGCTTTCTCGCGTCGTCCAAGGATGGTTGCACAAGGCATACGGAGCGCGTGTTCTGCCCATCCTTTTGCCGGAATCAGGCATCCAAGTGAGCGCGGCAGCAATGCTCTCGACGATCTATGACGTATCCAAGTCGGAAGTGAACAGTTCATCGTACGCTCGCATACGCCAGCCCTTTGACCAATTGACCGAATATCTTGACAGCCAGCTCGTAAGGGCGTGGATGAAGGAGGTGGCTAAATGAGCATGGCAAAACGCATGGCCGAAAGGACGAGCAATATTCAAGCAGAATCGACCAAACGGGTACCCGTAGCCGATGTTCCGAGAACCTCGACAGGTCGTCTACTCGACGTTCAGCTGAGAGTGAACGAAGCGATCGATCGCGCCGAGAGTGCCGAAGCAAAAGCTGTGAATGCTGAGGCTGCTCGGCAAGCAGTCGAACAGTCCCTTGCTGACGCACGGAAACAACTCGAAGCGCTTGCGACGTCTTCATCGAGCGCGGCGAAGGATCTTGATATCAACACACTCGTTGAAGTAGAGGGACGTCGTCGGATGCTTTCCGCCGATGAGTACGCGGAGCTGCGCGCGAACCTCGCGGCAAGCGAGCTAATGCATCCGATCGTCTTCCGTCCTTTGGGAGATGGTCAGAATGAAATCATTTCTGGCCACAACCGTGTATCGATCTATCGCGAGCTTGGCCGTAGTCGAATTAAGGCCGTACCATTCACCGGCTCGAAAGCCGAAGCCGAAATGGGTGCGGCCTTTTCGAATCTATTAGCACCCTCGCTTCCTGACTTCGAAAAGTACCGGCAGTTCGTTCGCATGCGTGAACTTTCAGGACTGTCACAAACGGACATCATCCGATTGTCCGGCCTGACACAAGGCCACGTCGCCCGTATCTTCTCGTTCGCAAATCTTCCGGCGGAAGCAAGGGAATTAATCTCAAAGAACCCACACTGTCTCGGCGGCAATGCGGCCCAAAAGCTAGCGATGCTGTCGGAACAGGGACACGTCGCGATGGTCATCGATGCCGTCAAAAAGTTAGTTGAGGATCCGACGCTCACGCAAGAGAAGGCGATCGCGCTTGCATCGCCGAAGGCGCAAAAGGCCCCGGCGCCTCAGGTTCAGACGTTCAATCGAGGTAAGCGCAAGATATGCGATATGTCGGTGCGCAGCGGCGTAATAGCGCTGCGCTTCAGTGGCAAACAGGGGGAGACTGTAGCAAGCGAATGGAGCGAAAAGATCGCTGAATACATCCGATCCCATCTGCTCGCTGACGAGTGACATTCTTTGTGAATGTCATTATTAATCAGTAAGTTGGAGAGATGCCTGTTTGCCGCCGCAAATAACATTCTTTTAGAATGTTATTTGAAAACAAAGACTTACCGAAAAGCGGTCTGGATGATTTTAAGGCCGCTCTTCAGGTGCGGACATCGCAGATATCCGCTGCGCGCTCGCGCGGTGCTTGTCGCCCTGCCCGCACTTTTCGACGCTGCCAAGCCGTTCGTCACGATCTTTCGCTGGTCGTAGAACGCGCTGCAATCCAGTTACGCATACCAAAAAGTCCAGCCAGATCGTCGAGACTCCGGTAGAAGGTCCACATGGATCGCCCGTTGACCGAAGTCTCGCTACGTCGAAACTCTTCACCTCAAGGAATACGGAGCCGCCCTACTCGGCCTCGCGTTGAGCCTAGGCGTGCACGATTCCAACGTCTGCCGATGTGGCAGACGGGTGCTGAAGTGAAAACAGTCTAGGCAAACGCGCCGACGATATATAGACAGTATGACTTTCACGGCGCACGGGGCTGACCTGCCGCGCGGAGATGAAACGCGGGTTAGCAACGAGTGCCAGAGCCGCAGGAGTATGGTCTAAGCCAATACTCAACGACATGTTTTCCGGCACGGAGGTCAGCGTGAAAAACGATAGCACGGTGTTTGTCGGTTTGGCCGTCCACAAGGATTCGATCGTGGTCGCGTATTCTGTCGGATTCGGAGAAGTAGAAGTCCTTGGCAAGATCGGGACGCGAGCGGCTGATATCGACCGATTGTGCAAGCGCATGCAATCCAAAGCATCCACTGTCGTATTCGTCTATGAGGCCGTGCCGTGCGGCTACGCTCTCTATCGCCAGTTGACCGCCAAAGGGTACCCCTGCATGGGTCTTAGTCCTCTCATTGTTCAAAAGAGATAAGGGGGAAGGTGCCGACGGATCTTAAATGTCTGCACGCTCCGGCTTTTCTTAGTTTTCAAACTCACTGATCTGCGAAGAGCATGGCCGAGCACGCTTGCGCGATCACTGCAGCGCCCCTGGTGCGCCAAGCGCGCGAAGTGGCCAACTTCAGGTAGTTCCAGGGTGCCTTCGACGACATCGCAGGGCGTTTGCCATCCGGCGTCGAACCCAGTGCGCAATCTCTGGACTTGACGCAACTCGAACGTCCCTGTCTGGATGCTCAAGCGGCAGGACGTCATCGGCTCCGCCAGGAAGCTCAGGCAGGGCGCGTGGCGCGTGAGCACACCGGGTGAGACTTTCATCGATAGGGATGGCCGGCGTCGGTTCGTAATCGGTGCCGATGGCGAATCGATGGCGATCTTTCAGCGTGGAGGAGGGCTTCGGTCGCCAGGTGGATGCAGCCGTTTGTCCACGCCTTGGCTATTGCCACCATTCGTCAGCCACCGCGCTGGATCTCGAACCATTTGACGCGCGCGACGTCGGGATACTCGTTCTCCTAAAGCGCGCAGGGATAGGCTCGATCGCGGCACAAGGCAGAGGCGTTTGGTTCGAATGAAAGCCTCGCGTCACTCGCGAGGCGTTTAGCACTGCAGGAGCCCGTGGCCGAATCGAGATTAGGGTAGGCGGAGGGGAGGCCTGTGCGCGCCGATCAACATGCGCAGGAGGAACTAGCGCACATTGAGCAGATGATCGCAGAGCTGGAGCGCGTCGCGCGCGCGCGATGGGCCGATGCGGGCATGCCGTCATGCTGCGAGAGTACTGGCAGCGGCGCATCGATGCGCTAATGGCAGCATCGAGACGATGCGCTGCCCTTGCGCGCCGAGCGTGCCTAGGGCTGCCCTTAAAGGGCGCCAGTGTGTGATCGTCCAAGCGACGGTCGCAGTACCAGCAACCTATCGGACAAACGCAACTACCGATCTCTATCGAAAAACACACTAATCAGACGTCCACTGGCGTTATCGAAAGGATGGCGCCGTTTGCTCAGTTGCGTTACTGGCGATGGCGGATCAAGATACGTTCGGCGTTCGCCAGGGCGACGCTGCTTTCAACTTTCAAGGTAAAAAAAATGGCAACCGGTACGGTCAAGTGGTTCAAGGACGACAAGGGTTTCGGCTTCATTACGCCCGATGGCGGCGGTGAGGATCTGTTCGCGCACTTCTCGGAAATCCAGTCGAATGGCTTCAAGACGCTGGCGGAAGGGCAGAAGGTGACTTTCGACGAAAAGATGGGCCCGAAAGGCAAGCAGGCCGCCAACATCAAGCCCGCGTAAGACGGAATCGCCACGGCAGTCCCAGCGCCTGCCGTGGCCCTCAGGCCGACAACGCTCTGAAGAGCGGTTCACGAGCCGGGAAGTGTCTGGGCCGGGCAAAACTGAGCGGATTCGTCGCCCGAAGCCGCCCGGTCAACCCTGATAACGACGAAAGGCCGAATTCATCAGGGCGGGGCGTGTCAACGGAATTCTCCACCCGTACGAACGACGCGGGTTCATCGTTGATCTTCTCGGCTGCCTGGTTGCTATCAGCCGACGCCATGTCGCGCTGGCCACGCCCGTTTTGCGCACGCAGGTTCATGCCAGGAACTGCTCGCGTTTGATGCGCGAAATGGCTTCAAGGATCTGATCCTTATGCTGTTGCATGATCCACAGGGTTTCGCGCATGGTGCGCAGCAGCGCGAGCGCCATGACGGTCTCACGGGGCCCCTTCGTCCATCGCCTGGATGCGCTCCTCCTGAGCCTGAATTCTGAGCGCGGCCTGCGCGATATGTGCATTCGCCAGGCGCAGGTGCCCTTCCTCTGCTTCAAGGTTCATCGTTTGCCCTCCGGAGCCCGACCACCTCGATTCAGCATAGGCGTTTCCCGTCCGAAAGAGCAAACAGGGACAAGCGCCAGGCGGCCTAGCGGCAGCCATTTAGACGCGAGGGAAGGCCCCCTGGCGCGGGTGATCGCCTGCATCGCTGGTTCGATGAACGAGCGCGAACCCGGTCAACCCGTCGACGGCGATTCCTCCAACAACCCGCAGCGTGCTGGCCGCCTTGACAAGGCATTTACGGCGGCATCGCCTTGTCTGCTAATTCTTATTAGCAGTGAAGGTTTTAATGGGTAAAATGCAGGGTATCCCGCTTTACGCCTCACATCAGCCCAAAAACCGGCCCTCGGCACCGATGAAATACGTAAAATACGTATTGCCTAGCCGGAGTCCATCATGCACACCATCACCGCCACCGACTTGGCGCGCCAGACGCGCCAAATCCTCGATGCCGTCGCCCGCGACGGCGAGACGGTCATCATTGAACGCAACCACACGCCGGTCGCGCGCCTGGTGCCGCCCGAGCCTGTCATGACCGCCGCCCAGGCGCTCGCCGGCCTGCCGACCCAATTCACGCTCCAGCAGGCCAAGGCCTGGCTCGACGAGAGCCGGGCGGAGTTCGATGACAGGGTGCGGGATCCATGGGCGTAACCCAGGCTGCAACCAGGGACGTCGGCGAGGGCGTGATCCTCGACACTTGTATCTGGGTCGCGCTCGCCGCGAAAACACTGGAGCGTCAGACGGTGATCGATCTGGCCGGTGAAGCGCCGGTCTTCATCTCGGTGATCTCGCTCGGCGAACTCGGCTTCGGCGTGCAGGCGTGTGCGAACCCGGCTGAGCGGGCAGGGCGCGCGGCGTACCTTCAACAGCTCGAGCGGCGGCCAATTCTCGAGGTGTCACGCCACACGGCAGCGGCGTTCGGTGTACTCGCAGCGGCGGTCAAACAGTCGGGTCGTTCGCCCCGGCCCCGCTACAACGACCTGTGGATCGCCGCGCAAGCCATCGAACACGGTTACGCGCTGATGACCTTGAATGGCGCTGACTTTGCTGACCTGCCGGGGCTGCACCTCGTCATTCCCGAGTAAGACCGTGGCGCCGAACGCTCTCACTATGGCCCCGCCGCTGATAGTCGAATGGTCACCGCGGCGACGGGCAAAGCGGCGCGTGCCGGCGTCGGCCTGCATGCGGGTGTGTTCGGGGCCGCTCGAGGCAGGCGCCGTCGTCAGCCAGCCGGAATGCCATGCCGTGGTCAGACGGATCTCGTCGCATGCCGCCCGTCGGCCGATGCTCGCGCCAACATCCGCGCTGCTGTCGTCGCGCTTGCCGCGCACCGGGACGGAGTGGTGTGCCCGGGGCAACACGAACACATACGAGACGCCGCCCCCGGATCGGCTCAGCATCTTTTCCCGGAAAGGCTCACCGCATCGAGCCAGGCGTTGGAACTCATTCAGGTTCGCGGCTTCGCCCTGGAGGCCGTCTCACCATGGCTAATCAACCGCAACAGCTCACGCTGCCGCCGCCGCGCACCTACACGCGCACCGACTTCACCGCGCTGCGCGCGTTCGTGCAGCGCCTGCCGGCGGCGACCATCGCGCGGCTGTACTACGATCCCGAGCGCTCGCCGCACGCGGCCAGTGCCGATGCGATGGAACGGTTTTTGGGCACGATGCGCGATGACCTGGTCCATCTGGCGCTCCTGCACGGCTCGTCGGTGCTGGCCGAGCACCTGAAGGCGTCGATCAAACAGCACGGCAGTGCGAAGCTCACCGCGATGACCTTGCGCATGGTCGAGCAGGCGTCGACGCTGGCAGCAGCCGTGCCGATGGCGAGTCACCCCGTACACCTGTGGTTTCGACCGCTGATCGCGCAGCGCTTGAGCGGCGAGGGGATCGGCACGCTCGGCGCGCTGATCGACTATTGCAATGCGCGCGGCGGCAGCTGGTGGCGGTCGGTGCCGAGAATCGGCGCATTGCGCGCACGGACGATCGTCGCGTGGCTGCGCCGGCATGAAGCGACGCTCGGCATGAAAGTCGCCGCCGACGTCGACACCGCTTCCCTGGTGCCCGCCGAAATTAGAGAGAGCGACGGCGAGGCCCGCGACCGCGTGCTCGTGATCGGCGGCGACCCGAGTGAACCGAGGCTGGCACCCTTTGAGCACCTCGCAGTGCCGGAAGAGTTGTCCGGCGGGGATGGGAACAACCGCGGGCTGAACCGAGCGACGAGTTTTGCGTTCATTCGAGCCGAGCATGATCTCGCTGCGGTCCACGCCTATTTGCACCGCTATCGCGATCGCCCGGCGACCTTGCGCGCCTACACGCGCGAACTTGAGCGGCTCATCCTGTGGAGCGTGGTGGTCCGGCGCAAAGCGCTGTCGGCGCTCGCCGTCGAGGACTGCGAGGCGTACAAGGATTTTTTGAAGGCACCGTTGTCGTCGTTCACCGGCTCGAAACGGCCGCGGACGAGCGGCCGGTGGCGGCCGTTCGCGCCCGAGGGGTTGTCGCCCGACAGCCAAGCGTATGCCGTACGCGTGCTGCGAGCCGCATTCGCCTGGCTGGTCGAGGTGCGCTATCTAGCGGGTAATCCGTGGAGCGCCGTCCATGAACCGGCGGTCGTCACACGTGAATTGTCGGTGCAGGTCGAGCGCGCGCTGCCGGCGAAACTATGGGCGCAGGTGCGCAAGGCACTCGACGTGCGGTGCGACAGTTTCGGCGCGGCCGAGTCGGACGCCGAGGACGCAGCCCGGCAGTGGCGCGCCGCGCGTGCCGCGATTTTGCTGATGGGCGATTCCGGGCTGCGGCGCGCGGAGGTCACGCTCGCGCGTCGTGAAGACTTGCGCATCGCCGAGACGAGCGAGGATCGTCGCGTACCGCGCGAGGCCGCGTCCGAACCGATACAACGAACGACGTCGCGAACGACGCCGACGAGCCCGACCGAACCCGGCCGCAAAAATTCAGTGGTGTGGACGCTGAGCATTATTGGCAAGCGTCGTAAGCAGCGCACGGTACCGGTCAGTGGCGCGACCGTCGCTGCGCTGCGGGCGCATTGGCACGATCGGGGCCGCAATTTTGATGCGGTTCAAACGCGCGGGCCCCTGATTGCCCCGCAGTGGATCCCGGCCACGCGCGCTGCGCTCGAGCGGCACGGCACTGAGGCGGAAGAAACGCCCTATACCGTCGATGCACTCGGTCGGCTCGTGCGCACGGCCGTGCAACGCTTGAGCGCTCAGACGGCCGCGCTGGCCGACTTCAGCACGGACGACCTGGTGCAACTCGCCAACACATCAGCGCACGCCTTCCGGCACACGTTCGGCACCCGCGCCGTCGCGCGGGAAATGCCAACGGATGTGGTGCAGGCGATCCTCGGCCACGCCTCGTTGCAGACCACCTCGATCTACGTACGGGCGGAGCGACGGCGCATGCTGGAGGCTGCGGCGCGCTACTACGCCGGCGACGAGGAATAGGGCGAATGCGAACTGCTTGGGGCGATGCGCGGCAATCCGATATCGGGCGGAGGGATCATGGCACGGCGGACGGCGCGACATGCTCGATCATATGGAACAGGCCGGGTAGCGAATGGCCTTTTCGGTAGAAAGCGTCAATTTCAACGGATTTGCCGCGCTCAATGACTTCCGCTTCAGCCAGCGAGGTGTAAGCGATGATGGGCACGATGGCAAACCGAGCCGAGCCGCGCATCGCCTCTGCGACCATGAAACCGTCGCAGTTCGGCATTTCAATGTCGAGAACAACAACATGCGGCGTCCATGCTTGCGGAGTCCGAAGGGCGGCCAAGCCGCCGTTCGCGATGCGGATGCGAAAGCCATAGGCGATGAGCGCTGCCGCAAGCGCCTCGGCGCTCAGTTGCTCATCGTCAACAATCAGCACCGCCACGGGCGGATGGACGGCATTGAACTGTCGGGTTGCCCATAAGCCGGGTATCGCAGGCGCGTCGCGTGGCATGACGGTAAATGACCAATGTTTTTCTCCGCGTCGCAAGCGGCATGCCGCTTCAGCCTTTAACGTTGTGATTGCTTATATCGACGCCGAGGGCGCGCAGCGACTTGTCTGCGTCGAGTTCGCCGCTTAGAAGCCGGGACCCGGGGCCGAACATCGTTGTGAGGAGTGAAGGGCGGCCCGCGCTATGGTCCACTCGCAACGCCCGTGGCAGCCCGGCTGTTTCTTATCGTGCGTGACCGCTTTGCGCGTAAGATGGGTACGCGGATCGAACCTATTGACCCCGTTTTGTGCTCTTTTTTAAGCAACGGCAGATGCAACATGCGCCTGGCTGACTTCATCTTGCGCGACATGGAGCCGATTCTGGCGCAATGGGAGGCGTTTGCGGCCACCCTCGCGCCAGCGGCGGCAACCATGGAATCAGCGGGGTTACGCGACCACGCACAGCAGATTCTCAGCGCCATCGCACAGGACTTGCGGACCTCGCAAACTAGGGAAGCCCAACGCAAAAAATCAGTGGGACGAGCCCCTGCCCTGATTGACGCGACTGAAACAGCCGCGCAGACGCATGCCCTGCTGAGAGCACGGGCCGGGTTTAATATCAACCAGATCGCCGCCGAATATCGCGCCCTCCGCGCAAGCGTGCTTCGTTTGTGGATGGACGACTGCGAGCCCGCCGCGCCCGAGCTGGACGACCTCGTTCGCTTTAATGAAGCGGTCGACCAGGCACTCGCCGAATCGGTCGCCTTTTTCAGTGTGCAGGTCGAGCAGAGTCGCAACCTCTTGCTCGGCATGCTGGGACACGACATGCGCAGCCCGCTGCAGGCGATTCAAGCGACTGCGTCATATCTGGCTGCACTGAATGCCGGAGCGCGCGTGTCGGAAGCCGCCGGTCGCCTGATACGCAGCGGGACCCGCATGCAATCGTTGCTTGATGATTTGACCGACTTCAATCGGACCAGACTGGGCTTGGGCATCAACGTCATCCCTACCGATATCAATCTGGCGGATACGCTTGCGGACGAACTGGACGAAATGCGCAATATTCATCCTGATCGGCAGATTGAGCTGCACATGAGTGGCAATTTACAAGGGTGCTGGGACGGTCGGCGCCTGCAGCAGTTGCTTGGGAATCTCGTACTCAATGCCATCAAGTATGGGGCACAAGACACGCCGGTGCGCGTGGTGGTGACGGGCGACGCAGCGCAGATCCATATCCGCGTCATGAATTGCGGTCCGGCCGTCGAACCCGCGACGCTTCAGCGAATCTTTGATCCCCTGTCGCGGGGAGAGGGCGCCCGGACCAGAGACGACAGAGCAGGCGGCCTCGGACTCGGTCTGTATATCGCGCGCGGAATCGCAGAGGCCCATCACGGTGTCATTGAAGTGCGATCCGACGACACCGAGACCTCGTTTTCAGTCTCACTCCCTCGTGCGGATCGGCGCCAAGATCAGTCGTTGAGGAGCCCTCGCATCGAGAATGAGTGACCCTGCGACGTCGGTTGTCACGAGCACGTGCTATGCCGAAAGCCGCCGGCCATCCGGCCTTTCCTTCCACGACAGCAGCGTGCGCGCGCTTGAACTTTGCGGTGATCTTCGTTTTGCCGATGTTCGAGTCGCCGTGGATGAGCAGGCATGGCATGCGGTCGCGCCGCGGCGTTTCATGAAGGCGTTCAAGCACCTGCAGCGCTTCGGTCGCACGGGGATAGTCGATCCACGTGCGTGCTTTCTGAGCGCCCTGCGCCTGGTGATATTGAAAAGGGAAGCTCATGTTGAGATTCGCTATTTCCCCTAATGGGAGCATTAATTCAGCTAATGTGGGTCACATGAGCGATTTTTTCGCCCATGCGAGCTCGGCGCTCCAAGGCTCAGCCAAGATATGCCGCCGCTAACAGGCCAGAGACCTTGTGTGGCAGGGGTTTCATGGCACATGGTCTTTGGTTCCGCCATCATCGCCACATTAGCGAAATTAGCGAACAAGCCGACCGCACTGGCACGATCGAGCGCGGTGTTCGAATGACGCAGTTGCGCCAGTGCAACATGTTTCCCCCATCGATAATATTATTTTCAACGCAAAATCAAAGGCATGCGCTAAAAAGCCATTAGCAAAATAGACGGGCGCCATTAACAGAAATACCGAGCCTCCAACGAGGAGCTTTGGAAACCGCTTATGCTGGCTTGCACCCGGTGACGGCTTCTCATCGGCGTGATGGTTGGACCGGGTATGGCTGATGCTGCATCTCACATGTCGACCTCTAGGAGCGTCATGATGCCATTGAAGAAAGGTACCTCGCACGACACAATCTCCAAAAACATAAAAACAGAGATGAAACAAGGAAAGAAGCAGAAGCAGGCCGTCGCGATCGCGCTCAATGAAGCAAGGAAGTCAGGTAAGAAAATCCCAAAGAAAGAAAAGCACTGAGGACGGACTTCCGGCGCGACGGAAGTGCCGTCAGTCGAAGCTCCTGACCGATACCGAGTGGACCGGTGCGCTCAAAAAATGACTGTTGCAATTGCATTGACTCTAGCTGTTCGCTGGCAGACGGCACGGTCGGCGACGGCATTTATCCGTTGATCGGCACGTCTGGGGTAGACAGGAAAACTACGCTTCATCGCTGTGCGGCATGAGGAAGCGGCTCGCCAGGTACGTATGAGGCGCTGAGCGCAATGATCGCCTTGACCCGGCGCGGAAGCGCTCTATCAGTGAGGTGCGAGTGTTGCCTATATGAACCCGGGGCTGTCTGCCATCGGTCTTGTGAAACTGATCGAAAGTTGCGAATACGCTTAAGCCTAACTCGCGGCACGATGAACCCAGCTCATCATTGCGCGCGCGCAGCGCGGCGGTCGAGGGAACCGCGATCATCGACGGGTCCTTGAATGCGTCCTGACCGCAGCGCCCTACAGTTCCGCACTGCCGCATCGTGCGCGCTTCGGGTTCGTCGCTTGCTGCTTGACAAGCGTCCTGCCTTCGGAAGCGGATCATGAACGAATTCACACAAGCGCGAGAAAAAATGGTCGAACGCCAGTTGAAGGCCCGTGGCATCAGGCACGCCCGCGTACTAGGCTGCATGGGCCAGATACCGCGGGAAGTCTTCGTCGCGCCCGCGCTCGCCGAGTTTGCCTACGAGGACAGTCCGCTGCCGATCGCGGCGGGTCAGACTATCTCGCAGCCTTATATCGTCGCGCTGATGTTCGAGGCTGCCGACCTTCAGCCGAACGATCGCGTGCTCGATATCGGCACGGGCTCCGGATATACGGCAGCGCTCGCTGCCTGCATGGCGACCAGTGTGGATACGGTCGAACGCCATCGTGAGCTTGCCGACGAAGCGCGTGAGGTTCTAACGAAGCTCGGCGTGACGAATGCCACCGTGCATCACGCGGACGGCACGATCGGCTTACCGGGGCATGCGCCGTTCGATGCGATCCTCGCTGCGGCCGGCGGCCCCCGGGTGCCCGCTGCCTGGCGCGATCAGTTAAAGATAGGCGGGCGCCTTGTCATGCCGATAGGCGACGCACGCGAATCCCAGCGTCTCGTCAAATACACGCGCACCGGCGAGCACGAATTCCGTGAGGAACAGCTGGGCAGCGTGATGTTCGTACCATTGATAGGTACGCATGGCTGGAGCGAGGCGCCAGACATCCGATCCGATCCTTCCGAGGCCATCGAACCGGCTATACGCTCGTTGCCCGACTTGATCCGCGCTTCCGCGGTATCTCTGCCAGCGCTGGACGCACCCGATTTTGCGGAGGCGTTCGATCGCTTCGCGCAGAAGCGCATCGTGCTGCTCGGCGAGGCGAGCCATGGCACGGCCGAATTCTACGAGGCGCGCGCCGCGATAACGCGACGCCTGATCGAACGGCACGCGTTTCGCTTCGTCGCGGTCGAAGCAGACTGGCCCGATGCCGCCATCATCGACGAACATGTGCGCGCCCGCGCGCCAGCGCGGCCCGACGCCCGCCCGTTCAGGCGTTTTCCCAATTGGATGTGGCGCAATGCTGAGTTCGCCGAGTTCGTCGCGTGGCTGCGGCAGCATAATGCTGCGCTGCCCGTAGAAAAGCGAGCCGCCTTCTACGGGCTCGACCTCTACAGCCTCTCCGAATCTATCGCCGCAGTGCTCGCATATCTCGATGCGCACGATCCCGACGCAGCGCGCATCGCGCGCGAGCGCTACGGATGCCTCACGCCGTGGCAGAAGAGCCCCGCCGTCTATGGCCGCGCCGCGTGGCAAGCCGGCTTCGGCAAATGCGAGCAGGCCGTCGTCGCGCAATTGCGTGATCTGCTGGAGAAGCGCCTTGCGATACCGGCGGGCGATCCGGGCTTGCTCGATGCGACGCATAACGCGCGGCTCATCGCAGCGGCAGAGCAGTATTATCGCGCGATGTACAGCGGCTCGGCCGAGAGCTGGAACCTGCGCGACACGCATATGTTCGACACGCTTCAAAGCCTCTTAGACGCTTGGGGACCGGATGCACGCGCAGTAGTGTGGGCGCACAACTCGCATCTGGGTGACGCATCGGCCACAGAGATGGGCCGCATCCGGGGCGAACTCAACGTGGGCCAACTATGCCGTGAGCGCTTTGCCGACGATGCGGCGTTGATTGGTTTCGGCACGCATACGGGCACCGTCGCGGCGGCATCCGACTGGGACGAGCCGATGCAGATCATGCATGTGCGTCCATCGCGTACGGACAGCTACGAGCATCAGTTTCATCAAGCGCACGTAAGCCCATGTTTCGTCGATTTCCGGCAAGCAAACGGCGATGCGCTTCGCGAAGCGTTGAAGAAGGAACGGCTGGAACGCTTCATCGGCGTGATCTACCGGCCTGATACCGAGTTGTACAGCCACTATGCGCAAGCCGAACTGTCCGCGCAGTTCGACGCATTCGTCTGGTTCGACACGACGCGTGCCGTCCGCGCAACAGAGGCGCCGGAGGATCGGAGCGAAACGCCGGAGACGTTCCCGTTCAGCGTCTGAAGTCGCGAGGCGCCGATGACCTCAAGGTAGGGGCGGAGCCGTGCTTTCGCCCGAGCAATTAGCGCCGATGAAGGCATGGCTCAGCGTTCGAGACTCTCCCGATTGGGCGGCGCCTGTGCGATGCACTGCGCAGGCTACAAGTTTGTCGCACAGGGCATAACACTGAAAAGTGCACATGACGCGAGCGCGGCCGCGATCGTCGCCGAGCGCAATGGTGGTTCGCGAAGCGCGAACGCGTAGCGTGCGTTGACGTCGAAGATGCAAGCGACCGCATTCGCAGGAGCAGGCAGACGATGGCGGGACCCATCACCGACGCCATCTCGAGCCCCCGTTCACCATTTGATCGATGGACCTATTGCCCGGGCCGTCGACGCTTAAGAGAGATCAGCGCACACGGGCAACTCGAACCGCAATGAGCGCGGCGATCGCCGTCCGGACAGACGACGAAGCGTGCGGAAACGCGCGAACGTTCCCACTACTTTTTCGTGGCATCGTCTTTTTCCTCCGGCCCGACGTCGGGCATCGGCGGAATGGTCCGGCGCAGGCGCATCGGGCAAGACGTCGGACCTCGGCGAATCAGGAATATTCGGATCGGCATGCGAACGCCCTTTTATCGATCGGGCTGCGACGGCGACGAGACTTCCGCCACAGTCGATGACATCTGCCCATCCGCGTTCGTCGCAAGATCGCCGAGTGCGACGATACCTACCAAATGTTTTTCACGATCGACGACGGGCAGACGCCGGATCTGCTCGCGCGCCATTTTCTCCTGCACTTTGCTCACGTCGTCATCTTCGTAACACCAGGTCACCGGCGCGCTCAACAGTGACTCGACCGCCGCGTTCGCGCCCATTCCCGCCGATACGCCGCGCACGACGATATCGCGATCCGTCAGCATGCCGACGAGCTTCTGGCCATCGCATACCGGCAGTGAGCCGACGTTGAGGTCATCCATCATCTTCGCCGCCGCCTGCATCGTTTCAGACGGAGCGATGGTCACGGCGTCGCGGGTCATGATTTCTGATATCGAAGTCATTTGAATTCTCCATCGATCGGGGTCGTGGTCTGAAGGGAGCATTGACCGTTCCAGGAAGACACCGACCGTTGATCAGAACCAGCGCATTTCGCAACGCGAGATAGTCCTCCGGTATGACGCGCGCTGGCGTGCGAGCATCCACTATTCACGTCACAACGCGCGCCTTCACCGGGGTTGAGCGGCGATGCCATGGGCACGAGTAATGCGTCAAGGCGTACTGCACTCCCGGCCATTCGATCAAGTTTGAATGACCGGTATGACTTGCAAGCTTGCCGATGGGGCGCTTCGGTCGAGCGGCGTCGTTAGTATCGGAGGCCGGGTGCTATTACACCGCCAAAATCGCCCTCTAGGTGGTAGTGACATTTTTCATCGGTTCCGGGTCAACAGGAAGGTGGACCATGAATCAAATAATGATCAGCGCAGCGACCTATGCGAAGCTATTACGAGTCGCGCAGGTAACGCATCTGGACCCGGCGGAGTGGGCCGACATTGCCTTGGGAATGGCGGCGGATGAATGCATCAAGGCGGCGGAAAAGCTTCCTGATCCAGCCGCGTTGGCAGCGACGATGAAGAGCGCAGAACAATTAAAGGGCGCAGAGCCAACGGAAGACGAAAGCACGGGTCTGCAGTGGTGGAGTCGGCTTGACGAGCATGCGCGCCGCTTCTGGCTAGAGCAAGCCGGCGACACGGACCGTCCGTTAAGGGCGTGGGAAGCCTACAAGCGGGAGCGCGGAGACGATGACTCGCGCGAGATGACATAAACCCCGGATGTCGATTAACGACACGATACCGTGTCGCGCATGCTCATAGCACATTCCCTTTAATCGTACATCGCCGGTAACTACGAATACCGAACTTAGGCGGGGAATTTCAACGGCAATCAACCGCCTTCGACATTGCTTACGCTCGGGTTAGCTTCACATTTTGCGCACGAGCGATTCCAGCAACAGCAGCGCGAGCGTTAGCAGGATCAGAAACGAGCTGATTGTAGCGATCATAGGCTCCATGTTGTCAGACCGGAGAGGAACATGGAGCCTGTCGAACGGTCAGGAAGCTGAAAAACGTGGCCGAGACGATGCCAGGCGTGGCCATCGGGAGAATGATCGCGAAGAGAATGCGTGCGCCGTTCCACCGAGATCGGCCGCAGCCCGCTCGATCTGCTGTCAATCAAACCGTTGAGGAAATCCACCGCGCGATCCAACGAAGAGAAGCGTATGTCTGATCGTGCCACGCCTGGTAATCTGCCCGCACCGGAACCGCCCGCCACGAATCCGCCCGATGTTCCGGACCTCGGCACACCCGAAACCGAGCGCGACCAACCTCAGCCGCCCGGCGAGTCGGACGTGCTCTTGCATGCAGAGGAGAAAATTTTGGCTCCTGCGCCTTTAGAACATCAAGAACCGACTGTCCCGAACAACCCTGTTCCTCGTCCTCCCGATAACGAACCAGGGCCCGAGCCAGGCCGTCCCGGTGGGCCGCCAGACGAAAATCCCGGGAAACGTAACGAGCATCATGAGCGCGTGAAACGCACGTCCTTGGAGGACGCCTCGCCGTCGCCAGGAAAAATCCGGCTCCTCGATCCCACGCGCCCTTTTGGCGAGGCGATGACCGCGTAGCGAGGCCTGCTCGTAGCCGCCCTAATCATCGCGAATTTCAGAATCTGGCGAAGCGGCGATGCGTCTCGCCAAGCGAAGGCCGATGCTCTGCCGGCCCGGACGTGGAAAGCCTGAAGCAATTTCTCCACATTCGTCATCGCTGCCGTGATTTGCGTTGCTGTAGCAGCGCCCTGCGCAAAAAAAAAGCCCGCCATTACTAGCGGGCAATTGAGGGATTGCGCCCGGGGGCGCTTTTTGCGCTTAGCCCGCCGGCTGTCGCCGATCAAGCGCGCGTGTGCAACGGAATATTACGCCGCGCTCCGACATCATTACCGGTCCCCGCACCGGCATCTGCATGGATCATCGGGCGCATCGTCGGGAAGGGCACGCACATGTCGCCAAAGCTATCTCTCGGGAATCGCACGATATGAGCGCCTCCTGATGCTCGGCGACCGCGCAGCTTTGAACTGGCGGCATTCTAAGTCGAGTGACCGTCTAACTTGCGGCCGAAGCATATGCCGGCATGCCGTCGAAACGTTTATGGGCGCAACCTGGCGTAAGCAAGCGGAGAAAGCTCTACATTCAGTGACTTATGACAGTTCCGGCCAGATATCCGGCCAGTCGTCCGGCCGCAACTGCTTGCGCGTCGCCGCGCCGCCTGTCAGGCGCTCGATCGTCACGCACGCTTTGATGGGCACCGGCCGCTGCCCGCTGCGCCAATGCATGATCTGAGCACGTGATGTTCCGAGTCGGTGTGCGAGTTCGGCCTGCGATCCGCAGGCGTGTGCGGCCGCATCGACGGCGGCTCGCACCTGCGCGATTTGTTCGGGATCTAGCTCGTTCTCAGACATGCGACGTATTGTGCATAAGCGAGCGCGGCCGTTCTGAGGGCCACCGATCATTGCGCCGGTATATGACGCATGATCGATACGACGCCGCGCAACAGCGCGCAAGCCGCTTCGCGTCGCACGTGTTCGCATTCGGAAGCGCGCTGTCGCGCACCGATATCGGCGCGAGCCTGAATGCCGAAGACGCACAGACAACGCTCAACGGCCTTTATCTCGCGGGCGGACGGCAGCACGTCGATCATCACACGCGAATCGATCACGCGAAGCCGCACAGCATGAGCCGCGAGTATTACCCCGGCGTGCTCGATGGCGCCGCGCGTGGCGTATTCAGCGGGAAAGTCAGGGTACATCCCGACGCGCAGAAAACCGATACGCACCAGGCCAACCACAATCTCCTGCTTTCCCGCGACGCGGAAATCGACACCAAACCGCAACTCGAAATCTTCGCGGACAACGTGAAATGCACCCACGGCGCAACCGTGGGCCAACTCGACGAGAACCAGCTCTTTTACCTGCGCGCTCGCGGCGTCGAGGAGCCGATGGCGAGGGCGCTGCTCACCTACGCGTTCGCCCGCGACATCGTCGAGCGAGTGGGAATCGATTCCCTACGCGGCTGGCTAGAGGCGCTGCTGCTCGCCCGCATGCCGGAAGGCGAGCGCATCAAGGAACTGAGATGAAGCCGATCGAACGTGTCCAATCGCCCGATCCGGGGCTTGTGCAACGCTGGCGCGCGGATTTTCCCATTCTGAACGCGCGCGTTCACGGCGAGGCACTGGTCTATCTCGACAATGGCGCGACGACCCACAAACCGCTTGCCGTTATCGACGCGGAGGCCGACTACTATCGGCAGTACAACGCCAATGTGCATCGCGGCGTGCATCAGCTCTCCCAGCGCGCTACCGATGGATGCGTACGAGGCGGCACGCGCAACGATCGCCCGCTTTATCAACGCGGCGTCTGCGCGACCAGATTAATGGCCTCGGTGGTTACGGAGTAGCGGACAATGAGCGAATTAGAATGCTTGAAACGGGCGCACGCCGATAACGACGCGGACGCGGAAGACCTCGAAGGTCGTGTTATCGCGGCGCTGCGCATCGTGTACGATCCGGAGATCCCGGTCAACATATACGACCTGGGTCTCGTGTATGCGCTTGACCTTGATGAGGACGCGGGGCGCGTCGACATCCGCACGACGCTCACCGCACCCGGCTGCCCGGTCGCGCAAACCTTTCCTGGCACGGTGGAGGAAGCGGTCCGCTCGGTGCGCGGCGTGGACGATGTCCATGTAGAACTGGTATGCGAGCCGCCGTGGTCGCGCGACAGGATGTCGGATGCGGCGCGGCTGCAACTGGGAATGCTCTGAGATGTCGGACTGGGTCGAGGTCGCCGCCGTCGATAATTTTCCGCCGGGCACGTCCCGCACAGTCGACGTGGACGGCGCGCAAGTCGCCGTGTTCAATCTGGATGGCAGTTACTATGCGATCCAGGACGTTTGCACGTACGACGGCGGCATTCTCACCGGTGGCGAGGTGGACGGCGACATGATCGTCTGTCCACGTCACGGCGCGCGCTTTTGCATCAGGACGGGCAAGGCGTTGACGCCGCCCGCCTATGAGGATGTCGCGACATTTCCGGTGCGCGTGGAGGAAAGGCTTGTCAGCGTGCGCGACGCGCGCTGGGATGAAAGTCACTGATGCATATTTATGACGCGATGCTTCTTTCATAACCGAAGCCAGCGCAAGTGCGGCGCATACGACACCTTGCGCGGCTTGCGTATCACGTGGCCAGTCTTTGGGCACTAAAAGGAATCGGGGGCAATCATGTCCGGATGGCTCGGAAATCATGGTGGGGGCGGTCGTGGAATATTTCGTGATTCTGACTGGATCGCACCGGTGCGATATATCTCCGGATGCATTCAGGCCGCACCGCACACCTGGATTTAGCACCGTGATGTGCGATACGTTCGGCGCTTCGCGATCGCTGGTGAGATACGACGAAACGATGTAAGACTGTTCTTCCCGCACACGTCGATGCTTCTTATTGTCAACGTCATTGATAGCAAGGCAGGGTCCGGGTTCGGTTTGTCGGACTGAGGCGAGGGCTGAGTCCTCGCTAATTCGACGAGCTTGTGTCGATGTTGCGGGAAGGCTGACAGAACTCGAAGAGACTCGTCTTCATCAGGGCCAACCCCCGAAGACCATCACGTTCGACGGTTATGTAATGTAGCTTCGCACCGCCCGGTGCGCGAAATGAAGGTCGACGGCCTGCCGTCTTAGAATACCGCGATTCGATTCTCGAAGTTTTGAATAACCCGATCGAATAGGACCATCGTAACGTCCAGAATGGACGTCATGCTCGGCTTCAAACGATTCGGGAACGCTCCTAACACGATTTCAGAGATCGAGTCGAAGCATCGCATCCGCAAAGGACAATTAGGCCTTGCGAGGTTGGGGCTCAAAGATACGGCAGCTCCCGCTGTCTGCAATGCCGTCCCCTCCGCTCAATAACTCATCCTATCTATAGCCGTAAGATTCTTCCGAGCGGCTATTTGCACAGAGCCTGACAACGTTGCGGGAGGCATCCGGCACCAGAATTGAACCCGGATCCTTAAGCAGTGGTGGCGCGGTCAAACGGCACCTGGTGCCGCAGATGCGAACATCCGCCGGTGCTTCCGGTACAGAGTGGCTCGTCCTTCCATATACGGAAGCATCCCCGCACATGCTGGAAGTCCCAACGCAGACGTTGACCTGACAATGCATTCGCGACGTCACGATCAATCTTAACATTCAATCGGAAATTCCTGGAGAGTAAGATCTGGCGGTCGAGTTCCACTGTTGCGCTCTGCTTTGCCCGGCTGACGCACACGCTGGTAGCGACGTTCGACACGTGTACACGTCGCCCACGGAGACGAAATGCGCGGCGCGAAAATGCTATCAAATATAGTTTTTGCCTCATCTATCCGGTCGTGAGGCCCAACATCGAACGGACGATATACGGCTACAGCAGCCCACGGCTACAGCAATTGCGGTGCGCCCGGACGTCGAGCATCAATCGTCTGCGTCGAAGGCGGATTTGGAGGGTCCGACAGGCCGCGGAACAGGCGAGACTGAAACGAAAATCACCCGATCTGTCGGCGCGTCGTCAGACTATTACGTTCGCAGTCGATAAGCTGGCTGCCACGCCGGGTTGGCGTTGGCAGCCGCTGACCGACTCCAGCTGTCACGGTGGCGTTCAAGCGACGCTGCGATCAACCTCGCGGACGCGTTTCGAGGAGTAACTCGATTTGCATTTTGACTATAAGCAGTTCCGCATTGATGTGACGCCGCTTGCCTTCGGTGATCGCTACTTCGCGCGAGCCAGAATCTATCGATGCGACTGCGCAGGCAAGGACCAGGAGGAGGTCCGATGGTCCGGTGATACCAGCGAATATCCGGACGAGACGATCGCCGCCAACGTCGCGCGTCAATGGGCGATTGCCTGGATCGATGACGACGGGAGGTGAACCGCAGAGCTGCTGACCGACAAGGTGCGAAGTAACTTCAAAAACGATCGCAGAGAATCTTATCTTGCTCGAACTGCGGGATCCGAGTCTGGCACGGCATATGCTGTGTCGAAGCTACCGGTGGCGCGCAGTCACCGGCCTCGTATGGTGAATATCGTATGGGGCTACTCGATCGGAACTGTGGGCGCTCACGGCCAAATCGGCGGTTGCTAACGGCCCGGCCGGGTCATTGCGAGGAATTACTGACTCGTTGGAGGCCGTTATGGAGCTTCATCTTCATTCTCATCATTTCACGCACCGTATGCCCGATTGGCGCGCGGCAGTCTGGGCCGGGGTAGTCGCTGGGGCGGTATTTCTGGTTCTTTGCGGTGCATTTCGCACTGGCGGTCCTCTTTTCCACATACCTTGAAGAGGCGTTTGTCGCGCTGGAGCCCATAGCGAACTCATTCAGGAAGGCATCGGGTTCTCGGAGACACGCGCGCATGGCGCGTCAGACGACCTGTATGCAGTGCGCCGCCGCCCCGATATAAATATGGGGTGAGGCGCGCGCGCATGCGTGCCATGACGAGCGGATTCCCGCTCGCCGAGCACGCCGCACGCGCCTTGCGCCGCGGCCTCTTCAACAGCGACGCGCGCACGTCGCAGGCGAATTTCTGTAGCGCGTCCGTCGAACCGCTGACGCTCATGTACGCTTCCTGTCCGATTCTGCCGTCGAGCACAATCGTCATCCCGGACTCGCGGGCCATTTTCAACACGTCGAATTGCATGCTGTCGTGGGCGCGATCGCCCCTCTTTCCGGTGGCTCCGCACCGCGCGGAGCTTCTCGTGCCTTTTCTAGCATTCGCCATGCCGGGCGAGATAATCGGCTCACCCCGTCACCGCGACTGCGCCCGATATGTAGCTGGCTTCATCCGGTGCCAGCATCATATTGGCGGCGGCCAGTTCGGCGGCGGTCCGGGCCTTCATCGACGTCTGCTTGCGGAAGCGCTCAATGCTCGATGGCGGCATCGTCAACGGAAGAGCGGTGTCCAGATCCGTCCGAGCGCCCCGCAGTGCAACGTATGCCGCATTCGGCGAGCAACCTGCGCAAGGCTGCCGGTAGAGTTCTGGATCGCGCCTTCGTGGTGGCAGAGGCGATCAGAGCGGGATTCGGCGCGTCGGGGGAAGCAGGCCTGCGGGTTTCCGGCGCGCCGGGCCAAGCCGCGTTCCCGCCTGGGAACTTCTCTTGCTTCCGGCAGGAAAAGGGCGCAACGATGGGCATGAAAACCGGGCATCGCGGCCAACCGTCAGGCAAGCGCGCGACGAATCCACTTCGCTCGATCAACGGACTCGCGATGCTGCGCGCGTACAAGGCGCGTTGGCTCATGCATGATCTCGTCGCAGGTTTATCGGTCAGTGCGGTGCTGGTGCCGGCGTGCATGGCGTATGCCGAAGCCGCAGACCTCCCTGCGGTGAACGGCCTGTACGCATCCTTCGCCGCGATGCTCGTCAATGCGACCTTCGGCCCGAGCCGCTTCCTGATCGTCGGTCCGGACTCCGCGCTCGTTGCGCTCATCGCCGCGAGCGTCATGCCCTTGAGCCAGGGCGATCCACATCGCGCGCTCGTCGCGGCCGGCGCGCTCGCGCTGCTGGCGGGCGCGATCTGTCTCGTGATCGGGTTGCTGAAGCTCGGCTTCGTCACCGAGCTGCTGTCGCTGCCTATCCGATATGGCTTTCTGAACGGCATCATTCTGACGATCATCGTCGGGCAAATGCCGAAGCTGCTCGGCTTCCGGATCAAGGGCGAGTCGTTCTTCGCGCAGATCGATGATTTGTTCGATGGTCTCGCGGCATCGAAACTGAACATGACGTCGGTTGTCATCGGCATCGGCACGCTCGTCTTGATCCTGCTCGTCAAACGATTCTGGCCGAAGGTGCCGGGCGTACTCATCGCGGTCGGCGCGGCGACAGTACTCGTCAAGGCGATGGATCTCGGCAGGTGCGCGAGCGTCGCAACGGTCGGCAACGTGCCGCGCGGGCTGCCGTCCTTGGTATGGCCGATGATGCCGCCCGAGCAATGGTGGCAACTCGCTGGCGCTGCGGCAGCGATCGCGCTCGTCTCGCTCACGGACGTAGTCGTGCTGTCGCGCACGTATGAGGTCCGCAACAAAGAGTCCGTCGATCGCAATCAGGAATGCATCGCGCTCGGTTTGTCGAATATCGCGGCCGGATTGTTTCAGGGCTTTGCCGTGAGTGCGAGCGGCTCGCGCACACCGGTGGCCGAGGCGGCGGGCGCGAAGACGCAATTGACCGGCGTGTTCGCCGCCCTGGTCGTAGCGGCCTTGCTCGTGCTTGCGCCTCACGCGCTCGCGGACACCCCGCAATCGGCGCTTGCCGCTGTGGTGATCGCCGCTTGTCTCGGCCTGCTCGAAGTGCGCGGGGTGATACGGCTCTATCGTCTGCGCAAGAGCGAGTTCGTGCAGGCGCTTGCGTGCTTCGTGGGCGTCGCGGTGCTGGGCGTCGTCAACGGCATTGCGCTCGCGCTGCTGCTCACGATGTTGTCATTTCTCTGGCGCGCATGGCGTCCGTACGATGCGGTGCTCGGGCGTATCGACGGGCGCAAGGGCTATCACGACATATCGCGTCATCCCGAGGCGCGGCGTGTGCCCGGCCTCGTGCTGTTTCGCTGGGATGCGCCGCTCTTCTTCGCCAACGCGGAAATCTTCCGCGAACACATCTTGCGCGCAATCGACGATGCCGGTGAAAACGTGCGCTGGGCCGTGATCGCGGCAGAGCCCGTGACGGACATCGATCTGACCGCGGTCGAAGTGCTGGAGCGCTTGCACAGAGAGCTCGCCGGACGGGACATCACGCTGTGCTTCGCGGAGCTGAAAGGGCCGGTGAAGGACCGTCTGAGACGCTATGACGTGCTGCGGATCATCGGCGAAGTGCATTTGTTTCCAACCGTCGGCGCAGCGGTCAGTGGCTATCTCGCAGCGCACGATGTGCAGTGGCGCGACTGGAAAAGATGATGAAACCGGCGGGTGAGGCGGGCGCGGCCATTGCTAAATCCCGCACGGACCCGGCCACACAAGGAGTGTGGGATGAAAGCGGTAGTGTTTCATGGAATAGGGGATATCTCGCTCGACAAGAGAGTGAACCAAACTGGGAAGATCAATTCACGCCGCTCGGCGCGCACTCGGAATCTTCAGCCGCAGCGCGTCGAAGTACACGATCGGATGCATGGCCTCGAGCGGGCGTTGCTGCCATTGCTCGAACCGCGATTCGACGGCATCCGAAGCAGGAATATCGCCGCGGGAGCTGAACAGTCCGTGCGCTGGTCTAACCCGCCATGCCGATCAACGTCACGATCACCGCCGAGGAATTGAAGGCGTTGCTCGCCGAGCGCGATGCTGCTCGTGCATTGCGAGAAGAACAGGAGGCGTTACGCGGCGCCTTGCAGCTTGTGACGGCAGAGCGCGATCTTGCCGAGGAGCGACTCCGAGCCTACCGTCGCTAACTGTTCGGCGCCAAGAGCGAAGCACGAGATTCTGATCAACTTGGCTTGGTTCAACGAAGCCGAGGTGCTCGGCGCGAACAGCGCGCCTGCCCAAGAGGACACGCCGGAGACGAACGGTTGCCGCGCACAAGCGCAAGAAGCGCGGTCACCGCAAGCCGCTTGATCCCAAGCTGCCGCGCGAGGTCGTGCGGCACGAATTGCCCGAAGCCGAACGCTTTTGCACGAACGATGGGCACGCGCTCGTCGAGATCGGCGCGGAGATCAGCGAGCAGCTCGATCGAGGCAACACGGCGGCGGTTGTAGTTGACGCCAGACAACCGTGCAAGACTATCGCTCCGAATGCCAATTCCGAGCCTGTTATGAACCGTCTGGTCGTCGTATCAAACCGTACTGCCGATCCCCGCAAGCCTGCGGCGGGAGGCCTCGCAGTTGCCCTCCGGGAAAGCCTTGAACGGACGGGCGGCGTGTGGTTCGGCTGGAGCGGCAAACTTGGCGAAACGGTTGACCGCGAAGCGGCCGAGCAGAGCGATATGAGGGTTCGCACGACCGGAAATGTAACGCTGGCGACGTTCGATCTGACCCGTGAGGATCACGACACCTACTACCTCGGCTATTCCAACGGCGTTCTGTGGCCGGTGTGCCACTACCGCCTGGACCTCGCGAAGTTCGATACGCGCTTTGCAAAAGGTTACCGGCGGGTGAACCAGTTGTTCGCGCGCAAATTGCTGACCTTATTAAAGCCGGATGACATTATTTGGGTGCATGACTATCACCTGATTCCGCTGGCTGCAGAGTTGCGTGCGGCGGGCTGCAAGAATCGAATCGGCTTTTTTCTGCACATTCCGATGCCGCCGCCGCTGATCATGGCAGCGATTCCCGAGCACGAATGGCTCATGCGCTCACTCTTCGCATACGATCTCGTCGGCTTCCAGGCGCAGTCCGATGTCACGCACTTCTCGCACTACGTCGAAGCGGAGGCAGGAGCCGTGCGGTGGGGGCCCAATCACCTCCGCGCGTTTGACCGCACGCTGCAAGTTGGGGCATATCCAATCGGCATCGACGTGGAGGAGTTTGTCAGCCTCGCTGAAGCGCAGGATGGGCGCGACATGTTTGCGCGAATGCGTGGAGAATATTCGCGGCGGCGCTTGCTTCTTGGCGTGGACCGACTCGATTACTCGAAAGGGCTGCCGCAACGGATTCACGCTTTTCGGCAATTGCTGGAGCGCCATCCGGAAAATCGCGACAGCGCGACACTGATCCAGATCGCATCGCCGAGCCGGGAGGATGTCGGCGCGTACGATGATTTGCGCCGCGAGATGGACAGTCTATGCGGAGCGATCAATGGCGACTTTGGGGAGTTAGATTGGATGCCCGTCCGTTATATCCATCGCAATGTGGCTCGCAAGCGGCTACCGGGGCTTTATCGCGCCGGTCGCGTCGCGCTGGTGACACCCTTGCGCGACGGCATGAACCTGGTGGCCAAGGAGTTCATCGCCGCGCAGGATCCGGCCGATCCGGGCATGCTCGTACTTTCACGTTTCGCCGGTGCCGCCGAGCAGCTAAAGGAAGCGCTGCTCGTGAACCCTTACGATACTCAAGGCACCGCAGAGGCCATTCATCGGGCATTGACCATGCCGCTCACTGAGCGCATCAGTCGACATTCAGCGCTCTTGAACCGAGTGCGCAAACAGGATGTACATTGGTGGTCGGAGACCTTTTTGAAGGCACTCGCGGGGACAGAAGCGGCATTACCGAAGACAAGTTAAAACGAAACGCTAGGCGCTATGGACGGCGAAACAATATCCCTACGGTGGGTCGAAGAGCGTTGCACGGGGCGGTGATAGTGGCGCGTAGTGTTCATCACGCGATTCGCACGGTGAAGCTTCAACTACAAGACGGTGCCGAACACAGTGTCTCAGGTCGCTGGGTTATCGAGGGTGACCTCGCCAGCTACTTCGACACCGTTCATCATCGTCTTCTTCTGAAGGGAATCCGCAAGCGGATTGCCGATCAGCGCTTCCTTGCCTTGCTCTGGAAGTTCATCAAGGCCGGGTGCGTCGATCGCGATCTGTTTCGTGCCGCAAGTGAAGGCGTTCCTCAGGGTGGTGTCTTCACGCCATGGACGCAAAAGGTAACTTTGGTCGGCGTGAGCGCCGTGCGGAGGTCCAGGCAGGCGAGGAGGGCCTCCATTTCCGCCGGCTGATCGGGTGGCGGTGGGAATCGAATGGCGAATGGCGATGCTGTCATCGGCAACCACCACCTCCTTGACGAGCAGTCTTGTGATGCGCTGACGGCCCTGAACATCAAGGGTGGCGGCACTGCTACGCAAACGCCCCAGGAACGCCGCTAGCGTTTCCGACCAAGCGTAAGTAGTCCGACCTGCAAAATTCGATTTCCATCGCAGACGTTTTCCTGCGGTCGACCGAGTTCCGGCGCACTCCGCCGACTCAGGCAGTTGCGGGAGGTGCGTGCAAGGTCTCCTGCCATATCTCCGGCAGGCAGCGCAGCCACCCAAGTGCAAGCAATAGGGGCCAAGCCCCAGACGGACAATGGCTCGCAACAACCAGCGTAGGTTATAGCCCACCGCGCACAACAGTCGATTTGTGAGTAGTGCAGAGCTGCATCCGTTTGCCAGTCACCGTCGTCGGCCACCATGACACGGCGAGTGGACCCGGCGGGCGCGAAGGCGGGTTGCCTGCGGAGCACCTCGATTGATGACGGCGGCGGCACGTCATAGAGCCGGTTCAGTATTCTCGTCTATTCGGCCAGATAGGCCGTACGCCCGTCGAGCCAGGGTGCGGGTTGGACAATAAATCTTCCCGTGTTCGGATCGCGGCGCCGGGCCGCCGGAGCAGTCAGTGTTACGACGGTGCCGGCAACAAAACGCTGCCACCTCTGTAAGACCGGGGCAGCTTGACCCGTGATCGGCGTACACCGTCCGGCCGGTCGATCCAATCCGGGTACCCAGCACGAGTTGCAGCGGGCGCACGACAACGGATGCGCGGCCATGTCACGAGCGAGGACGTAGGGAATGGCGGCTGTGCATTGGCGACATCCGCGGCGCAGGCGGCGCCGGTGCACCGGGCAGCGTTCGATGAATCGCCACTGAAACCACGCGGCATGAAAGCCCTGCTCGAGGCACGTGGGGCAATAGCGTAGTTCAGTACTCGCCCAGCCAAGTGTGGGACGGGCAGTGGCGCAGCAAAACCCCGTGCGGGCCGAACCATCGGAAGTCTCCAGTACGTCGGCGAGTTTGTCGATCACAAACCTATCGGCGCGCCGAAGGTCCACGCCATCGGCCAGCGCTTCGTCAGGACGCGCGGCAATCAAGCGCGCCAGCGAGTGAACGGGCAGCCGATTGTAGAGCGAGAATTTCGAGAGTCGCATCCACATGGATTCGCCAGTGCTGCTCCATTCAGGCCGCGCTGTGGCGCGACAATCCGGATGAGAGACGCGCGACAATCAAGTTGAGGATGTCGCGGCAGAAATGATGATGCCGATGTTGATTGACGCTGGCAAGCGTTTATTGATTGACGCGCGGCATTGATTGACGCGGGCGAGTGGGTGTCGCACGGCTCTCATCTTGTTTGACGCGCGGCAGGAGAAGACATCGAGGAAGCGGCCCGACAGCCCGGCCGTCATGCCGGGCCGTCTGAGCCTGCGCAACGCGGCGCAACCGCGCGACGCTATAGAGTGTCGCTTACATCGCCAACGCGACGGCCCCAGTAAGGGTCACGGTTGTAGTACCGATGAATCTCCGTTCCCCACTTCTCATCCGCCATTGCCGGCCAATGGTCCTTGTCGAAACCCGGCTCGTCCTTCATTTGCTGCGCGGTCATATCGAGATGAAGCACTTCTCGGCAGTATCCAGCGTGAGCGCGCTCCAGGGAATGGCGTGCAGCTTCGTTCCCATCCCGAGAAAGCCACCTTCGGAAAGGACCGCATAGGCGATCCGCCCGCTTCTGACGTCGAGCATGATGTCCGAAATCTTTCCGATGTCTTCGCCGTCTGAAGACCGAACCTCATTGCCGTCCAGCGTCGCTGCCGCCATGACCTGCGGACCTGGGCCTTCGCCAACGCCGCCGCCGACGATATTTGCGCCTTGTCCGCTGACATCTTGGTTGCCTATATTCATCGCATCCTCCTTCCAATTAGAGCGGGTCTTCGAAGCTGGTACGTGGGTCGCTCTGTAGCAACGAGCCCACCCCAGCCAAATCATCTTCGCGCCGTCCGACGGGGCGGGGCATGCGAGCCGCGCACGAGATGACGAACGCGTGCAGACGGCGTGCACTCGCTTAACGTCACGAAACGACCGACGCTCCTCTCGTGACGGCGCGAAGAACGCGTCAATCTTCTTCTTGACCGACCGCCTTCGAAATGTCCGCTGGCGTCACGAACTGCCGTTCCTGCAGTGATTCGAGCGCCGACATCACGGCCTCGTCTGCGCCGGCCTTGCGGGCGGTTTCAACGACTGTCTGCTTATCGGCCGGATAGGCGATGCCTTTCAACGCTTTCTGAATTTCGATGAACACGGGGCCGTGGCCGCCGGAAGACTTGTCGGTGACCATGATCCTTGCCTCCTTGACAGTCGGTTGACTTCCTTTCTCGCAGCAGTCGTTGTGCCAGTCTTGCGCGCCACGCCGAGCTGGCTCGCGGCAACAGTAATGAGGTTCGCCGGCTTGGCTCATCCGTGGATCCGGCTCCAGCATGTCGGATACATCGGCTTCCCACGGGACCATCAGCGACGTTTCGTCCCAGTGGTACGGTCCCTGCCGGGACGCTTACGCCATCCTAATTGGCACACGAAAGCGCAATGAAGGCGTGCGCCAGATTACGTAGGAATGGGATGCCACCGGCAGCACCTGCCGCACGAATGCGCGTGTCATTTGGCCCTGAGCGGTTCGCACCCGCGACACCGTCCCGGCCGGAGCCGAAGACGGGACTGGCAGTCGGTCGCCACCCACGACAAAAGACGATCTGCACCGCTACAGCATTCAGCCTTGTAACGGATTCACCCAAGGCAGACGAGTGCGGCACAAAGTATGCTCGGCTTGAAGGGTCCATGGTTTTCAGGGCGATCCGAGATAAAGCCAATTCAAACGATCTGCGGGTTCCGGATGCGAGCACACATCGGGTCTTCCCCCGATCGAAAGACATTGAGGTAGCCGCATGAGCTATATCACCGGAAGACGTCCAAAGCTGGTTTTGTTCTCTACGCGAGCAATTACACCAGCGCCCGGCGTCAGCCAGGACGACTTCCGCATCTATGCTTCGTATCGCGGAAGCAGGGCGACAGGATTTTACGGGATATTGAAGGTTGTAAGAGCGACGGATGGCCGACTGCTCTATCCGTTCGACGGCGCCGATGACATCGGTCCATTTCAGACCTCAGCAGACGCGCTCGGCGCAGCGCGTCGACGCGGTGACGAAATTGTCAGTGGCGATCTCGCACGTCCAGAGCTTTGAGCGTACGTTTCGCACTGAAAGTCCTGCTCGGCATCGCGGCCTCATCTAATGAACGGCGTCCTGCCTCAGCCCTCGCGATTTCGCAACTTTGGAAGGCAGGTGGGGCCGGGATATCCGATCGGGATGATCATCCATTGGTGGCGGCCATGCCTGCCTTTGAGCTTGACGGTCGACGGACCGGCACTGGCCATCGTTCAGCAGTGGGGGCCTGCCGGTAATCGCCCGGTTGCTGGTCTGAAAAATCCGCAGCCCGGTTGTCGGTTCGCATTTCAAGTTCCAACGAAGAGAGGCTACGATGACGCAGCAATGTTTGACTCGATCGGAGAACGGCCTGCAGAACTGGGTAATTCTGGTAACGGGCGGCGGGAGCGGTCTTGGCGCTGCGCTTTGCAGGCGGCTGGCGAGCGAAGGAGCGACTCTTGTAGCCGCCGACCTCAGCCGCAAGCGTGCAGAAGACGCAGCAGCTGGGATCGTCCCTACTAAAGGTCGGTGTCATCCGCTTGAACTAGATGTGACCGACGCAGCGGCTACCGAGTCGGCGATACACAGTATTGTGCGCCAATACGGAAGTCTCGACGTAGTGATCAACAGTGCGGCCATTGACGTGACAGAAGCGCTCGATACGCTATCGGTTGCCGACTGGGACCGTGTATTGTCGACAAACCTGCGGGGCCCATATCTCGTCTCCCGATATGCGGTACCCCATATGAAAGCTGCCGGCGCTGGCCACATCGTCAACATCGTGTCGACCGCCTCTAAGCGCGCATGGCCAAATGCGGCGGCATATCACGCCAGTAAGTGGGGGTTGCTCGGCCTTTCGCATAGCATGCACGCCGAACTCCGCCCGTTTGGAATCAAGGTCTCGGCTATCGTCGCAGGTGGCATGCGCACGCCCTTTTTGCTCGACCGCTTTCCGGATATCGACCCTACAACCCTGCAAGACCCAGCCAACGTTGCCGAAGTGATTCACTTCATTTTGACGTTACCAGGGGAAACCGTGGTCCCCGAAGTAATGGTGCTGCCAATCCGAGAGACCTCCTGGCCATGAGCGCGTCACGCGCGTCTGAGCGCTGCAGTCATTTTACCGATCGGCCACACTTATCCGTTCTTGCGCATCTGCGCCAATGCAATCCAGATGCTGCCGGAGACACAGCACGGTGGGACCTAGTTCGGTCACACGAGCGGAAACCCGGGGCCGAAAAAGGTGGCCTGCCGATGAAGCGGATGCGTAACGCAGGCTTGTTCCCTGCTAGGGCCGATTCTTGATGTTTCCCGGGTGCGCGGTTTCGCGATTGTTCGCACCGTTGTGCAGGCTGACTTGCGCTTCATCGCAGGTCAGCCGCGGGTTTCGCGGATCGGTGATGTCGATCTGATGCCACGCGATCCGATGGCGCCGCCCGCGGCCCCGGCGCTGCACCGCTTCACGCAGCAGTCGCGGAAGCAACCTTACCGCAAGGCGCTCGAGCAGTGCATCCGGACCGATGTGAAATTCTCTGATCACCCAAGCGTCCCCGTGGGGCACTACGTTAATCGCTTCTATGCGTCCAAGTAAGACGCCGTTTCGCGTGAGTACCGGCCGGCCGAGCACAAGGTCGAGGTTGATCTCCGTCATCAGGATGCCCCGGGAATGCGCCCGACGATGTGGTCGCGCAGCCACCGCTGCCAATGGGCCAGCGGAGTATCGCCTGCGTCGACGTCCACTTCGATATCGACTTCGATGCTCCGAATACGCAGCCAGGGAATCCGGTACGGCCGAGCGTATTGCTGCCCGCCGATTGTGACGGCGAGCCGTGTGACCCAACTCCCGGCCCGCTCGCCGATGCGCCGCGCCATCGCTACCGATCCGGTTTCGATTGCGATCACTTCAGGCGGCAGGCCCGGCCGAAGTTCGGCGACAATACCGTCGACCCGGCCCATCTTCGCGCCGTGTCGATCGACCAATTGCTTATCGAGTACATCTCGCACGAGCTCCATCATGAGCCTCCGAGAAGTTGCAGCGGCAGCGTGACGGTTGCCAGCACGAAGCTGAGTGCAATGATCGCGATAACCACAGCATTAGAAATTGCGCCGTTGCGGTGACGGCCGACATAAGTTTCGTCGTTCATCAGCACCAGGAACGGAACGACCGTGAGCGGTAGAGTCAGCGCGGTCAGCGCCATCGAGAATACGGTCAGCTTGAGCGGGTCGATACCGGCTGCAATCGGGACTGTACTGACCGCGAGTGCGCAGGTGTAGACGAGGCAGAAGGCCGGATCTTCTTGCGGCTTGCGGTTCTTGCCCCAGTTCCAGCCGAACCCTTGCGCACAGAAGTATGCTTGTTCCAGAGCGATCTCCAAGACAGCGCCAAAGCACGCGAAGGCCAGCGACGCGACAAACAGCACAAAGCCCCAGGAGCCAAAGACCGCCACGAGGATTAGCGGTAAGTGCTGATAGTCGTCGATCCGCGTAATGCCAGAAGCGGGAAACACACAGGCGGCGGCAATCAGTACGGAGAGCGAAATGCCGCCTCCAAACGCCATGCCCAGACTGGCGATCGCTCTGTTTGCGCCGAGGTAGCCGCGATCCCAGCGATCCTCGACGGCCCCCGACGAATAGAAGAGAAACAGTGACGGCGTTATCGACGCGCCGAGGATGCTGACCACGGTGAACCAGTAGTTCGCCGGATTGTGATGCGGCACGCTGGGCAGCATACCCGACACCACCTGATGCCAGTCGGGCTTGAGCTTGACAGCTGCGGCAACGAAACCCAACGTGACGAGGCCGAGTAGCGACATGCCTTTCTCGATCAGCCCGAACGTGCTGCGCCATAGCACCAGCCATGCGAGCAGCGCGACGGGCAGCGCCCACCACGGATGCTTGATCCCGGTGATCATCTCGAGCGCCACACTGACGCCTCCGATTTCCGCAGACAGCACCAGCGTGTTCACCAAAAGGTCGCGGTGAACGGCAACAGGAAGAACTTGATGCCGAAGCGGTCCCGGATACCGTCAGCAATCGTGTGCTGGCTCACCGCGGCGAAGCGGCCCGCCATTTCGGCGAGAAAGATGATGCATACGGTCCCGACAACGATCGACCAGCCCAATTGGAAGCGGAACGCAGCGCCACCTTGCGCGGCCGTCGACAGCGATCCCATCTCGAGAAAGCCGCCGACGCTCGTGACGACGCCCAAAGAGATCTCGAGCAGCTTTTTCACCTTATCGCTCCGACCGCGGATGTGCACGATAAAGCATCTTTCGTTCCCAACGGCTTCCGACGTAGATGAAAGCCGCGCGTTAGGATGCCGCGGCGGCTGTCCGACTCGCGACGCACCTGCCTCCAACCGACGTCGATAGCGCCGAGCGGCGAATCTAGCAGGACATGTTCGTGAACGGCATGCGCGACGCGGGCCCTGAAGGTGCATGAAGGACTGGCCGCATCTCAGCGTGCCTCAATTCGCTATCCGGTACATCGTCGGAGATCGATCGCTACGCCTTCAATGAACCGCCTGAACGACGGCCGGCGATCAGGAGCCGTTATCGGTTCGAACGTGGAGCAACGGCACAGCGAATGCTTCCTTGTTGGCTCTCCAACCCGCATCGTGGAGGAGGAAGTGACGACAATAAGGGAAGTGATGACCCGGGATCCCGTGACGATCAGCCCGATGGAAAGGATTCGCCAAGCCGCCAAAATCATGGGCGAACTGAACGTCGGCGTCTTGCCGGTCTGCGACGGCAAAAAGCTTGTCGGCATGCTAACCGACCGGGACATTGTGTTGAAGGGCGTCTCTGCTGGAATCGGTATTGAATCGTCGGTCGAATACCTGCTAAGCGAAGCGCCGCGATGGTGCTACGGAGACGAGGATGCGATTGAAGTGCGGGAAAGGATGGCCCGTGAACAGACTCGACGCTTGCCGGTGGTTGATCGCGAAATGCGTTTCGTCGGCGTTGTCGCTCTCGGTGACATTGCAATAGACGACGATGCTGCGACGTTGTCTACACGAAAAGCAGGATCGACGCCCTCGGGTGACGATCTCTAACCTGAGAGTCCATGGGGCGTAACCTGTTTAAACGGCATTTTCCTTTCGGAGCGATCGATGTCCGATCCTGCTTTTCATGAACAGCCCGCAACGCCACCGGGTGAACCGTCGCCCGAGGTCCCGGATTCACCCGGCACGCCCGAGCCGGGCCCCCCGCCAGGTCGGCCGGGCGGACCGCCGCCCAAGGACTGATGCAGCGCAAGCAGCGTCGCAGTCGTTCCATGTCGCAGTTCGCCAACCATGCACAACCGCAAGTCTTCCACCAGCGCTCTGATTGGGGTGATTGGGGTGCCTCCCGTCAGCGGAACGCCCAGTTCCCACGCGACAGCGGGGGCGTTGCGTGTCCCGTCCAAAAACGTTCGTCGACTGAAAGTGCGGACCGCCACCGGCCAACTGCGAGTGGTCGCTGTCTGGCAACTACTCCAGTCCTACCCGTCGAGCGTTGAAGAGGTGGTCTTCTCGTTTGACCGCCGGAATGGCTATGAGGAGATGACAGTGAGCCTTGCCGCTACCAGTTCCTCTCAACTGCGGGAAATCGTGGCGAGGTTAGTCGCATTGCCTTGGGTATTGGATGCCTGCTTCTATCCTTGAGAGTGAAACTGAATGATCGGTCCGTGCGGCGCTTTTCGGTTAATTTCTAACCGCCGGACCGTTGCGAGAAGGCCGATCGCGACCCAAGTGTAGAAATGCTAGATGAACCTTAGTTCGCTGATTCTGCAATCCCCAAGGCCTAGGCCGGCCAAGAAACGGGGGCATCGCTTCCGATCAGTGCCGTTAGACGCTGTGCGTGGCGCGTGACACCGCAGCTTTGAGGATGCCCCGGAAATGTTGCGCCGTGCGCCGCAATCCGTCGTCGAGAGGCGTGGTGGGCGCCCAGCCGAGCGTATCGCGCGCGAGCGAGATGTCCGGCTGACGATGCCATGGATCGTCGAGCGGCAAGGGCTTGAACACGATCTCCGATGACGAGCCTGTCAAATCGATGATGCGCCGCGCGATCTCCAGCATCGACAGCTCCTGCGGATTACCCAGATTCACCGGGCCCGTGAACTCATCGGGCGAGTCCATGAGACGGATGAAGGCGTCCACCATGTCGTCGACATAGCAGAAGGAGCGCGTCTGCGAGCCGTCGCCATAGACGGTGATGGGCTGCCCGGACAGCGCCTGCATCATGAAGTTCGAAATCACGCGGCCGTCGGATGGATGCATGCGCGGCCCATAGGTGTTGAAGATGCGCGCGACCTTGATCGACAGGCCGTGCTGCCGCCGATAATCCATGAAGAGCGTTTCGGCGCAGCGCTTGCCTTCGTCGTAGCAGGAGCGCGGACCGATCGGGTTCACGTTGCCCCAGTACGCTTCGTGCTGCGGATGCACGCGCGCGTCCCCATACACTTCGCTCGTCGATGCCTGGAAAATGCGCGCCTGCACGCGCTTGGCGAGCCCGAGCATGTTGATCGCGCCGTGCACGCTCGTCTTGGTGGTCTGCACAGGATCGTGCTGATAGTGAATCGGCGAGGCCGGGCAGGCGAGGTTGTAGATCTCGTCGACCTCCACGTACAACGCAAAGGTGATGTCGTGACGCATCAGCTCGAAGTTCGAGCTGTCGAGCAGATGCGCGATGTTGTCCTTCGTGCCGGTATAGAAGTTGTCGACGCATAGTACGTCGTGACCCTGCGCGAGCAGTCGCTCGCACAGATGTGAGCCGAGAAAGCCCGCACCGCCCGTCACCAGAATCCGTTTTCTGAAGGTTTCTTTCATATACTTGCGTCCCCTGAATGATGCTTGTCAGTGATGATGGTCGATGATGGTCAGCTGCACACGTAGCGCAAGGTTTCGTCCCAATCGCGGGCGAAGCGCGCAATGTGGAATCGTTCGAGCGCGGTGCGTCGTGCGCCTTCGCCGAGACGCCGGGCTTCCGCGGGATCGTGCAGCAGGTGCTGCATCGCGTCGATAAGCGCCTGCAAATCGGTATCGACGTAGCCATTCTCGCCGTTGCGAATGACGGCGGCGAGCTCGGTGGTGGCAAGGCCGACGATCGGCATGCCGATTGTCATCGCCTCGACGACGGCGAGCCCAAGACTCGTCCAACGGATCGGGTTGAAGAAGAAGCGATAGCGCGCGGTGAAAGCCGCGAGGTCCGGATTGGCGACCTCGCCAAGGCCGCCTGCCGACTGCGCATCCATGCCGACGAGATCGAGCGGCACGCGCGCGGCGGCTTCCTCATAGACGTCGTTGCCGAGTCGCCTGCCGCGCTGGCGCAGACGATTGATCACCGCGATGCCACGTTCGAGTTCGCCGCTGTAGCACACGCCATCTGGCACGACCACGCCATGTTCGATCACGCGCGTAGGCGTCTCGCCGCTGTCCCACATCAGGCGGTTGAAGTGCGTGACGTGCACGAGCAGGGTGTCGCGCTCCCGCACCCAGTGCTGCTGGTCGAACGGGTTTTCCTGGGGCGGATCGTGCTCGATATAGACGCGTGGCAAGCGGCGTTGCGCATCGGTGAGGAGGTCCAGGCGGTCATCGTCCCATTGGAGTTTATGCTGAAACAGCACGACATCGAACCCTTCCGACGGGACTTCGCTCGCCGGCACTTCATGCACGTTCGCGCCGAACGGCAGCGCACCCGCCGTGCCCGCGTATCCGGGCGGATAGCCGGGACGCGTGACCAGATAGAAATCGTGCGGCGCCTGGCTCAGGTAGTACAGATAGTTGCCGTGAACATGCCACGTGAGCACGCGCAGGCGGCGCCGGGAACTAGTCGCGGGCATGGTGAAGCGTCTCCTCTGCGACAATCGGCCCAAGCTGAACGAAGGCCGCGTCGAGCACGGCCTGCACGCTCACATTGAGCGCGCATTCGTGGCCATAAGGACATTCGCGAAACGCGCAGGGACGGCACGCGGGCCAGTCCGCCAGTACGCGATGGCGCGCATGGTCGAGCGGCGCCCAGCGGCGCGTGTCGCTGCCCGATGCGATCACGACGCTCGGCGTACGCATGGCCGCCGCGACGTGCGAGAGCCCCGTGTCGTTGCAGACGATCAACCTCGCCCGCGCGACCAGCGCCGCCAGCGCGCCGAGCGACGTGCGTCCCGCGAGATCGATGGCTTGCGGGCCCGCATCGTTCGCAACGCGGGCGGTGAGCGGCGCTTCGCTCACGCTGCCGGTGGCGGCGATTTGGCAGCCTGCATCCGAGAGCGCGCGCGCGACCGCGCCGAAGCGCTCGACGGGCCAGCGGCGCGAAGGCAGTTGCGCACCCGGATGAATGAGCACCAACCGCCCGCATTCGATCGCGCAGGCGTCGATCAACGTATCGCAGTCGCGCTCGTCGTTCGCGGTCAATGGAATTTCGAGTGAGAGATCATGCGCTTCGATGCCGAGGTGCTCCATCAGCGCGGTATAGCGTGCGGGTTCGGGTAAGTCGTCGGGCCACGGCACGAAGACGCCCCGGCGCGCGGATCCGCCTGGCTTAAGAAAACCGGCGTTCGAGCGTGCGCCCATGCCTTCGACGATGTCGTTCGCGACGCCGCCGCTTCCGTGCAACTGGATCGCGAGATCGAAGCGCCGCTCGCGCATCACGCGCAGAAAGCTTGGCAGATGCACATCGGTTTCTTGCTGTTCGGGAAAACCGATTGCGCCGGGAAACACGATGAGTTCATCGAGCAGATGCGCGTATCGATCGACGAAACTCCTGGCCCAAGGCAAGCCCACGAGCGCGATGTGCGCCTGCGGATACGCGCGTCGCAACGAGCGCAATGCGGGCACGGCGCACAGCATGTCGCCCAGTTGCAGCGCGCGAAAGATCACGATGCGTTCGATCGGCCCGATGTTCATAGGAAGAACACCCTGAATCTGAACGCGCCGCGAAGGCGCCAATAAATCGACAGGTAGGGGATGATCGCCGATGTCCACAACATCTCCGCGATATGGGCGGGCGTGTGCGCGGTCGTCTTCAATCGCTGCGTGCAGAACCATAGGGTCATCGCGGCCCATGCGAGCGCCGCAACGGCTGCGATGCGCGGCGCACCCGCGACGAACGACACGAGCGCCACGACGAGCGCTGCGAGCATCGCATAGTAGAGCAGCGGCGGAGTGCGCCGGATGCGCGCGCGAAACAGCTCAGGATGCTTCTCGTAAAGCAGTGCATCGAATTGACTCTTTTTCTGCTGCGAAATGCACACGCCCCAGCGCGCTGGGCGCACGGGATGCAGCACCGTCGCATCCTCGGCGCGCTCGATGAGGAATCCCGCCTTCATCAACGTGAACTGCAGATCGGAGTCCTCGCGCCATGCGGATGTGAAGCGCGCATCGAATCCGCCGGTGCGTTCAAGCGCGGCGCGTGTCGCGAATGCATTCGCGGTGGCGAACTCCGCGTGCGCGAGTCCGGCGGCGTCGAGCTCGTAGTCGGTCGGACGATCGGGCAGCGGCACGACGATGCGGCCCGATACCGCGTCCGCGCCATGATCGAGCGAGCGCACGCCATTCGCGAGCCATTGCGCATCGGGGATGGTGTCGTCGTCGGTGAAGGCGATGTTTCTTGCGAGCGACGCGCGCCAACCCGCGTTGCGCGCGCCCGCCGGACCCTGCGTCGCCGTGACCGGCACGTAGCGGATCCTCGGTCCGTTCTGCGCATGCGATGCGGCGAGACGCTGCACGCATGCCTTCGTCGCATCGTCGGGACCGTCATCGCACACAATGATTTCATACCGAGCGGGATCATACGCTTGCGTCGCCAGCGCGCCCATGCAGCGTTCGAGCATCGCGGGGCGGCGATACGTTGGCACGACGACCGATACATTCGGAATGAAATCGTCGAGCGCAAGCGAGGGCGCATCGGTCGCGCTCATCTCGTCATCTTCGAAAAAACCCGCATATGTGCTCATGGGCACGCCCCCGGCTTTTCGACGAGGAAGGGTCCAATTACAAGCGCATCGAGCGGCGAGGTCCAGAACGATTCGAGCGCATCCCGCGGCGAGTTCACCATCGGCTCGCCGCGCGTATTGAACGATGTGTTGACGAGCACTGGCACGCCCGTGCGCGCCTTGAACGCGGCGATCAGATCGTAGTAGAGCGCATGTTGCGCGCGATTGACGGTCTGCACGCGCGCAGTGCCGTCGATATGCGTGACCGCCGGAATGCGCGCTTTCATCTCGGGACGTACATCGAACACGAACAGCATGAACGGCGCGAGGTGCGCATCGACGAACCAGTCGGCCGCATGCTCTTCCATCACGACGGGCGCAACCGGACGAAAGTCCTCGCGGTCCTTGATCTCGTTCAGACGCGCCTGCATCGACGCATCGATCGGTGACGCAAGGATCGAGCGCGCGCCCAGTGCACGGGGCCCGAATTCCGTTCGACCCTGATACCAGCCGATCACGCGGTTCTGCGCAAGGATCTCCGCCGTTTCCTCGGCGATATTCGTGAGCTTGCGATAAGGCGCGCGCGTCCATTTGAGGAACGCTTCGATCTCTTCGTCGCCGAACTCGGGCCCGAGATACGCGTGATCCATGCGCCACTTGCGGCTGCGATCGCCTGCTTTCGCGCGCTCGCGATAGTCCGTCCACAACGCGGCGCCGAGCGCCGTGCCGGCATCGCCCGCGGCGGGCTGGACCCAGACTTCCTTGAACGGTCCGCGATCGCGCAGCCGCGCGTTCATCACGCAGTTGAGCGCGACGCCGCCGGCCATCGCGAGATTCGGAAGCCCGGTGCGTTCATGCAGCCACTTCGCGAGTTCGAGCGCGGTCTCTTCGAGCACCACTTGCAGCGAATGCGCGATATCGAAGTGATGCTGCGTGAGCGGACCGCCGCGTTCGCGCGCCGGGCCGAAGCGCTCGACGAGACGCGGCGCGTCCACGGTATAACTGCCGTCGCGACGGTACTTGACGACCTCCCGGAAATGATCCACATAGGTCGGCTTGCCGAACGAGGCGAGCGCCATCACCTTGTACTCATCCGACGAGTGCAGGAAGCCTAGATAGTCCGTCACGGCTTCATAGAGCAGGCCGAGCGAATGCGGCAGTTCCACCTGCTTGAGCCGCGTGTATTCGCCGTTCACGAACTGCCCGAGGCTCGTCGTGATACCTTCGCCGCGTCCGTCCATCGTGAGCACGGCGGTGTCGTCGAAGGGTGCAGCGAGAAACGCACTTGCTTCGTGACACAGATGATGATCGACGTTATGCCATGCGAAACGCTGTGCGCGCCCGCGGCTCACGAAGCGCCGTTTTAGATGATGCGGCGCGCCGTCGAGCAACTGTCGTTTTGCGTTGACGATATAACTTAGGAACAGCGGATCCCACGGCGATTCCGATGGATTGCGGCTCGGGTGCGCCGACGGCACGAGCGGCAGCACGATGCTCTCGTTCTGATCCTTCGGCATGCCCGAAAAGAGCTGCGGATCGTATGAATACGCAATGTGATCGATATCGGCCAGTTCGATGCCCGCTTCCTTCAGGCAATAGTCGATCGCATCGAACGGAAGCTGCCAGGTCGAGAACGGCACGGGGCGCTTCGCATGCTTGACGTGCGTGAAGCGCTCGTCTTCCGCCGCCGCGATGACGACGCCGTCCTTGACGAGCGCCGCCGCGCTATCGTGATAGACCGCGTTGATTCCCAATGTGTACATGATCTAACTAGCCTGCGTTGTCCGGTTGATGTGCGAAGGGCTGGCTTCCATGAGTTCGAGCACAGCCGAAACGACCTCGTCCACGCCGACGCCGGCGAGGCATGCATGATGGCCCTCGGGGCATACGCTGCGATAACACCAGCGGCATGGCACATCGTGATAAAGCACGCGATGCGGCGTCTGCCACGGCATGTGTTGCGGATTTGTGAGCGCGTACAGATCCACGACGGATGTGCCGAGCGCCGAGGCAAGATGCACCGGTCCGCTGTTGTTCGAGATCAGCACGCGGGCGCACTGAATAAGCGCCGCGAGCTCGCCGAGTTCGAGTGCGCCGGACAGATCGACCGCGTGAGGGCTCGAGCCGCACGCTTCACGGCATAATGCGCTCTCGCCGCGCGAGCCGGTCACCAGCATCGGCCATTGAAGCCGCTCGCCCAGATGCTGGACCGCCTGCGCAAACCGGTCAGCGGGATAGCGGCGTGATTCGGCGCTCGCGCCCGGATGCACCACGATGAACGGTGCGTTCACATCGACATCCTGGGCGAGCAGCTTGTGCGCGAGCGCCGCCGCATCGTCGGCGCGCACGGTAAAACGCATGCGCGTGTCGAGAGCTTTCGCGCCGACCTGCGCGACTAGCGCGAGCTGTCGTTCGACTTCGTGCCGCGTGCCGTGCTGCGGCTCGGTTTCCTGCACCCAGTCGGTCAACAGGCCATAAGGATTCTCGCGGCAATGCGCGAGCCGCAGCGGCACGTGCGCGAGATGGCAGAGCATCGCGGCGGGCAGGGGATTCTGGCTGTAGACGCTGAAGATCACGGCGGCGTCGAACTTCCCCGCAGCGAGCCGCGCGCGCATGGCCAGATCGGTGAGGGCATCGATGGGCGCGTCCTGCTTGACCCAAGGCGCGTCGTATTCGATCACGTCGTCGATCACATCGATGAAGGGCGCTGCCGCCTTGCCCGCACGCGACGCCAGCAAGGTTAGATGCCGTCCAGGCTGTGCCGCGCTCAGCGCATGCAGCGCGGGCGTCGTCATCAGCACATCGCCGAGATTGTCGAGACGGATGCAGAGAATGCGCTTCACGTCCGCGCCCCACTCGTGCGGCCGGTTCGCCGCGCTCTGACGCGCGTGCGCCTCGACGACGGGCGGCAGTGTCGCGGGATTGACAGGGTCGCGCTTCATGCCAAACCCTCCCCGATGCGCGTGGGTGCATGAAGACGCGCTTCGAGCGAATTGAGCGCCTTCCGCGCGAAGCTGCCGAGCGCGACGCTGTTCCGCTTGCTGATCACGAACAGCGGCACGGCGAGCCACGCCAGCATGCGCCACGCCTCGAACGCGCCGGGCCGGACACGCATCCTACTCCTGTCGACGTTCCATGGGACATCGTCGAGCAGAGTGCCGTCCTTGTCGAAGCAGATCGCCGGACGAGGCGTATGAACGTTCGTCATCGAGAGGCTCCGCCGATGGCCACGCGCGCGGTGCTCTGTGCTTCGTCTCCGCTCACGCGCGCGTAGACCTGCGCCAGTGCCTGCGCGACGCTGGCCCACGTGAACATAGCGTTCGCGCGCACGAGGCCTGCTTCGCCCATCCTGCGCGCGAGCGGGGGATCGCGCTTGAGCGTGGCGAGCGCATGCGCCAGCGCGGAAGGATCTCTGGGCGGCACCAGCAAGCCGGTTTCGCCGTGCGCGATCGAGTAGCGAATGCCGCCGACATCGGCGCCGATGACAGGCGTACCGCATGCCATTGCCTCCAGCGGCGTGATGCCGAACGGCTCGTACCACGGTGTCGTCACAAAGACATCGGCGGCGTTATAGAAGTGCTTGAGTTCGGCTCGTCCACGACGGCCAACGAAATGCACATGCTCCGCGATGCCGCATTCACGCGCGATGCCGCGCAACCGGCCGATTTCGGGCGTCGCGATCTCGTTGGCCTCGTCGGAGTTCCCGCCCGCCACATAAAGCTCGGCGCTTTCGCCATATTTCTTGCGGCAGATGCTCAGCGCGCGCACGACATTGTCGACGCCCTTGCGCGGCACCATGCGCCCCAGTTGCAAAATGTTGAAGCGAGCTTGCGGCCAGCCGAGCCGCTCTCTCGCGCGCGCCTTGTCGAGCGGATGAAACTCCGCGTGGTCGAAGCCGCATGGCACGAGATCAATGCGCGAGGCGTCGGCATCGTAGAGATGGATCAGATCGTTTTCGTCCTGCGGGCACTCGGCGATCACCGAGTCGGAGCGCTTTACGAGTTCCTCTTCGATCTCGAAGCGCGCATCGGGAAAGCCGTCCGACTCGCCCTGATGCAGCCGCCTCACCCGCCCGAGCGCATGAAAGGTCGTCACTAGCGGCACGCCAAGCGCGTCCTTGATACGCAGGCCGACCAGGCCCGACATGAAGAAGTTTGCATGCACGATGGCATACGGCTGGGCTTCCTTCTTCATGAAGTCGATCATGAAAACAGCGAACGCTTCCATGTACGGCAGCAGCTGCTCTTTCGGCAGTTGCACAGGCGGGCCCGCCGGCACATTGATTACACGGATATTCTCGAAGCGCGAGACGATGGGCAGCAGCGAGCGATCACAGCGCGTAAAAACATCGACATCGTGACCGATGCGTACGAGCTGGCGCGCGACATTCGCCACATAGATGTTCTGTCCGCCGCTGTCGACGCCCCCCGCTATGCCGAGTGGCGAAGCGTGTTCACTGATCAAAGCGATCTTCACGAGGATCTCCCGTACGATCCTTCGGCGTGTCCACGGTGGATAGCCGACTGGAGCATTGACGGGAGTTGAGCATTCGTTGTGCCACTCGTTGCAAGTCACGCGGGGATTCAGAAACGATCTGCGGTCCGTCGACCAACGAACCAAATTTCGTTTAAGCGAACGCGTGTACCTATATACCGAAATTCGAAAGCCACATGGGATGGGGCGACTGAATCAATTAAGGCAATGCTGAAAAATGGCAACGCATCAGGGTAGCAAGCCGTTTAGTTTGAATGAGACAAAAGACCCTAGCGATGGCAGCAGATCAAGGCGCCGGCTTCGAACAGTACCGTCGGCCGACTAAGCGCGATGTGTTTCTAGAGACCATGGAGAAGATCGTTCCGTGGTCGCATTTGTGCGAGGTTGTCGAGCCGTCCAAAGGGCGTGGGCGGAAGGCCGCCCGTTGGACTCGAGCGCATGCTACGGATGTATTTTGTGCAGCACTGGTTCAATCTCGCGGACGTAGCCTGCGAGGAAGCCTTGCTGGACAGCACGGCATTGCGTCGCTTCGTTGGAATCGACTTGGGCCGCGAGCGCGTTCCGGACGGCACCACGCTGTTGAAGTTTCGCCGCCTGCTCGAGCATAACGAGCTCGGCGAACAATTGTTTGCCAAGGTAGGCGAGATACTGCAAGGTCGCGGCTTGAAGATCGGCACCGGCACCATCGTGCATGCCACCATTATCGGTGCGCCGAGTTCGACGAAGAACAAAGACAAGGCGCGAGACCCCGAGATGCATCAGACACGAAAAGGAAAGCAGTGGTACTTCGGGATGAAAATTCATATCGGGGTGGACAGCCAAACGGGGCTGACACACAGCGCCGTGGTGACTAGCAGCGAACGTGCACGACAAGCATGCGCTCCCTGATCTGCTGCAGGCGACGAGCAGCGTGTGTACGGTGACAGCGCGTACGCAAACCAGAAGGACCTGATTGCCAGCAAAGCCCCGAAAGCAAGGATTTCACCAATGAGCGTGTGCGTAACCGCAGTGGAGAAATCGATGAAGCCAAGCGCTTGAAGAACCGCAATAAGTCGAAGATACGAGCTTCGTGGAGCATGTGTTTGCGGTCGTGAAGCGACTGTGGGGATTCGGAAAGGTCATATCAAAGCGGGACGAGAAAGGTCAAAAGCGAGCCTCTGAAGGCCAAAAATCGATGCGAGCGCGTCGCCATTCTCGCATCGTGGAATCAGCAACGACGATCCCGTGAAACCCCCGCTTCTTCAGCACAGCCTTAAATCGCGACGTCGTTCAATGCCGCGAACGGTTATCCGGCCAAACGGAGCGCGAGTCGGACCAAAGCGACGGCCCGACGGAACAGCACGCCGGCGCGCTACTTGATCTCAGTGCCCGGCGCGCGCTTCTTTGGTACGGGTGCCCACAAGCGCACGGAGCCGCCGGCCTCCGGTCGATGCGCGCTGTTCGAGTCGAGTTGGCGCGTGCCTCGAGCGCATGCTTCCATAGCGATCAATCATTGATCCATTTGTTGTGAGGGAACAAACGTTGCGCAACGTCGGTAAAGCGCCGGACCCGATCGTCCAATTGCTGGACCCGTCGCCGACGCCGCGATGATCGACGCCGCGCAGAAGGTCGAGCATTACGAGATCCGACCGGCGCCATCCTCGCGACTCTTGCAAGCCTATTGCGCAAGGATAATGCTGATGCTGTTGTTTCAAACGCTGCAGGAAGAAAAATCCACCGACGCAAACCGAGCCCGCTCGCTCGTACAGGCAGCACAGGAGGCGAGCGCAGGCCTGGTTCGACGTCCGACACTCGACGTAATATCGCATTGCAAGGCCCGTCATCAATTTTTAAAGGAGCATCGATCATGAGCACCTCATCCCAGAAGCCCACGCCGGAAGAATCGCCCGGCCGCGACGAAACGTTCGAGACCGACATTTCGGAGACCGATGACGAAGGCACTACAGTTCGCGAAGCCGAGGTTCGAAAAGACGATCTTTCAGAGACCCACCGTGAGGATGGCGCTGGAGACAAATCATGACCTGTTCGATACCTGCGATTGAAGAGGCCATAGTTTCCTGCGGGCGCGTTTACCAAGAGCGGACATGTATTACCCGGGCCTGGCTATCGCCTTTGTAAGCGACGTCGTAGCTCTCCGAATAAGCCTATGTCCAAAACGCGGTCACACGTTCTCGTCGTTTCGCCGCTCGACGATGCCGTCGTCGTCCCGCTCGGCTTCTGTCACTCCGATCACGCGCTCGGTCATATGGCTTACCGCAACGCGGGGGCCGATGCGACGCCGCTCGAGTGCATCGCTTACAAGGCCGCGCTCTATCGCCACATGGATGGCTTCGTACAGCAGCGTCTTGCGGACCGGTTGGCGGACCATGTTGCCGGGACGCCGATAAGCGCGGCGACATCGCGATCAATCGACGGGCGCTGCGTGCCTCTCAAGCGCGAAGCGGTGGCCCGCTATGAAAGCCAGTTGAAGTCGTTTGGCCCTCACTATGATGACGATATCTTCGCGCGGGAACGCCGCTGGTGGCTCGGCCTCACGGATTATGACCGCGCGCCCCCGTACGACGGCCCTTTACGGGCAGCCGGCCGCGACGCGAATTACCGTCGTGGTGCTGACGTACAACCGCGTCTCTCAGGTACTCGACACTCTCGCGAAGCTCATCGCGCTGCCCGATCAGCCGCGTATCGTGCTCGTCGACAACGCTTCGGCAGACGGCACCGCCGAACGAGTGTCACAACGCTTTCCGTCCGTACAGGTCATCAAGTCCCGGGTCAATCTTGGAGCGGCCGGCCGCAACCTCGGCGTCGAATGCGTTCGAACCGAGTATGTCGCCTTTTGTGATGACGATACGTGGTGGACGGCCGGCTCGCTCGTGCGTGCCATATCGATACTCGATGCAGCGCCAAAGGTTGCGGTATTGACCGCCCGCGTGCTCGTAGACCAAGAGCAAGCGTACGATGAGACGTGTCTGCTGATGAAGGCAAGCGCGCTGGGCGTGCAGGACTTGCCCGGGCCTTCGCTGATCGGGTACATGGCGGGCGCGAGCGTCTTCCGCACAGCGGTGTTCCGGCGCGTGGGCGGCTATGAGCCGCGGCTCTTTATCGGTGGTGAGGAAGAGCTCGTCGCGCTCGACGTGCTCACGCGCGGACATGCGATCGTTTATGCGGAGGACCTCGTTGTCCACCACCACCCCTCAACGTTGCGCGACAGCGCAAGGCGTCGTTGTCTGCTTGCGCGCAATGCCGCGTGGGTCGCCTGGCTGCGGTTACCGTTACCCGAAGCATGTCGCACGACACTCCGCGCGCTTGCCGTCATGCGTCGCGAGGGCGCCTTTAGCGGCGACGCGCTGGCGTTGTTCACAGCACTTCCGTGGGCTCTGGCGCGACGCCGCGTCATCCCCGCCGACGTGCGTCGCATGCGAGCGATCGTCCGCCGAGCTGAAGCGCGTAAGGACGCGCTCCAGCACACTGATGGATTGGAATAGTCAAAGCCTGCAGCCAAAGCCTGTCGGATGTCATACCCACTTTGCCTTACAACCCGCGAGGCGTTCACATAAGCGTCAGGCTCATTGACATTGCCCGCGAATGTTCGGATCCCTTAACTGAGCGGAGATTATGCCACCCGTTTGTTCAGGGTGGCGTACCAGTCCTGCTCGAATTGCATCGGGCTGACATAGCCCAACGTCGAGTGCAAGCGCGCTTGATTGTAGAAGCTCAACCAGTCGACTACCTCATCCATCGCTTCCCGAAGCGTTGAAAAGCGATGACCCGAGGATGCGGGCACGCTTGAGCGACCCCCACAAGCTCTCGGTCGGCGCGTTGACGCTCCTATGCCAAGCGCGCGCATCGAGTCGGCCAAATCGGCGAGGATGAGCGGGTATAGTTCCCTGACGATATACCGCTTCAGACATCGGTATCCCTACGTTTCTCCCAGGCCGAAGATCGCTTTGACGATGGTTTCATTCCTTCTTCGTGAACGGGGCCGCCAACCTACGATCTACGGAATGCGCCGGAGTGGCTGGCGCGCTTTCTCGCAGACGCTCGCCGCTGAGGGATTCATGTCCGTCCGTCTGAGCGGCGTGAGGGGCAACCGTCGTGTGTTCTGCAGCGCTGCGTGAATCCGTGAATCGACGGTGAAGAACTGTCTTTCCACGGGCACGGGCGGTATGGACCGCTGCTCGACAAGCCGGTGCGGGCCTGATTTCTCGCGTCCGCTCGCAACATCGCGCACTGTTTGTTCAGAGGGGAGCATTCTCTGCCATTGTGCGACGGGCCGCAGTGCTTCGATTCACTCTGGAAACACACGCGGCGGGCCTTGAACCTGCATCATCGAGGTGCGGTCTCAAGGAGACAAAAAATGGATGCACTCGTCGCAGTATTTGGAGAAGGAAAGGACCTTAATCCGTGGCAAATGGGCGCCCGAGCGCTTGCCATATTTTTTGCTGCGCTCATTTTGATCCGAATTTCCGGCCGCCGCTCTTTCGGGCAACGCTCGCCGTTTGATTATGTCGTCGCCATTCTGCTCGGCGCCACACTGAGCCGGGCGATAGTCGGTGCTTCGCCGGCGATCCCCACGCTTGCCGCCTCACTGGTTATCGTCTTGATTCACCGCATGCTAGGGTGGCTGTGTGTGCGCTACCCAAGGCTTGAGTCATTTCTCGTTGGCGGGACGAGAATCGTGTATCGCAATGGCCACTTTGATCAGGCGCAGTTGTCCGCGGGCCTGACCACGCCGACCGATGTCTTCGAGACTGTACGACAAGAATTGCACGCCCTCGACTTGCACGATGTCGAGGCCGCCATTCTCGAGCGCAATGGCCAGATCAGCATTATCGTCAAAAAGGCCTCTTTTGAAGTCAGAGTGGGTGGTTGTGCGGGTCAAGGGCGGGCGTGAGCCCGGCGCAGCGAACCCTTGAGGCGCTTTGAATCGACAAGCTGGGACATGGCTGGTTGCGGCAGAATGCGGCAACCAGCCATGCAAGACAAAGCGAACAATGACGAATCAACTTTTTGAAGCCGCCTTGGGAATCAAGGCACCGTGGTACGTGCAAGGTGTCGACTTTGATACGGCCAAACGACAGCTGACGATTGCTGTGGACTTTGTCGCAGGAAGTCGCTTCGCCTACCCCGGGCTCGCCGGTGAGCACCCAGTTCACGACACGCAAATCAAGCGGTTGCGCCACCTTAATTTCTTCCAGCACGAGTGCTATCTTGAAGTGCGGGTGCCGCGCGTGCGCTTGCCCGATGGTTCGGTGCGGCTGGTCGAGCCGGAATGGGTCGGCCAACTCGACGGTTTCACGTTGCTGTTCGAGGCGCTGGTGCTGATGCTGGCGCAGCAGATGTCGTTTGCCGCAGTGGCGCGCATCGTCAATCTGTCGTGGCATCGGGTGCATGCCATCTGCTCGCGCTATGTGGAACTCGCGCTGGCGTCGGCGAATCTGTCGGACGTCAACTCGGTGGCCATCGACGAAACCTCGTACCGGCGAGGCCACGAGTATCTGACGCTGGTCGCCGATATGCAGGCTCGGCGCGTCGTATTCGTCACGCCCGGCCGTGACGCGAAGACGATTGAGAGCTTTGCGGCCTACCTTAGCCAACATCACGGCACGCCGGAGCAAGTAAGCTCCGTGAGCATCGACATGTCGCCCGCGTTCATCAAAGGCGTCGGCGAACATCTGCCCAATGCGCGAGTGACGTTCGACAAGTTTCACGTCGTCGCCCATGCCTCCAAGGCGCTTGATACGGTCCGGCGCCAACAACAGAAAGCCGACCCAGAACTTAAAGGGATGCGCTGGACACTGCTTAAGGACGCCAACAAGCTGAACCTTGCGCAATTGACGGACCTCGAAGCCCTTCTCAGGCAGTACACCACCAAGCGAACGGCCCGCGCCTGGTTGTATCGCGAGCAGTTGCGCAAGATTCTCGAACGCAAGCAAATTCATGTCGTCTCCGAATTGTTGCGGCAGTGGTGCACCAACGTCATGCGTTCGAAAGTCGAACCGATGAAAGAGGTCGCACGATTGATTCGCCGACACTTTGACGGCATCGTTGCGTGGACCCAGACCCGACAGACCAACGGCTTTATCGAAGCCATCAACGGCTTGTTTCAGGCCGCCAAGCGCAAGGCTCGTGGCTACACGCGCTTCGCAACCATGCGGACAGTGCTGTTTCTTATCGCTGGCAAACTCGACTTCTCTGCATTCAACTCGCATGCCCGCTGAGAGCCGTTACCCACTTCATTTTCAAAAGAGCCTCAAAAAGCGATAGCTCGGAGACCATATGGCCGCCCTTACTCCAAACGCAACGCATTTGCCTGGCAGAGCGCAAACGGGCCTAGCGATCGAACCCGACGCATATAACGTTGGCCGGGCTTTCAACAGACTCCGCGTGATGCGCCTTTCGCTATGTAGGCGTCACGAAAGGCTGACAGGGTAGATTGGTTCTTGTCCTTGCGCCGAACAATTGAAATGAACAAGCATTTGAAAACCTTCCTAGCCGATCCAATGGCAACCGTGCCCTTGACGTCAAGCCCCGGCTACGCAAAAGCGAACGCGTTGACACGCGCGTTCGACCTCTTCGCTAGTGCGGTGACCCGGTGGGCTGGGTCGCCGATCGCATTCGGGCTCTCCGTGCTGACCGTTGCCGCATGGCTCGTCACCGGACCGTTTTTTCATTACTCGGATGGTTGGCAGCTCGTCATTAACACCGGCACGACCATCATCACTTTCCTCATGGTCTTCTTGATCCAGCAAAGCGCCAACAAAGACAGCGTTGCTTTGCACCTCAAACTAAACGAACTGCTGGCTTCACAGCGCGACGCAAGCAACCAGCTTATCGGTATTGAAGATGCCTCCGAAGAAGAGCTGAGAAACCTCGCCGCTGCCTACTTGCGTCTCGCCTCTGAAAAAGTCGAGCGCGCTGGCGAGCTGGCTCCGACGGACGGTACGCACGATGAAATTGATCGTGGTCTGGATGAGGTTCGGCAAAAGCGCAAGGATGACTGACAGACCTCGCCACGTTTCTTCGGGGCGATCTATAACTTATTTCCGGAAATCGAGGGTTATCGCCGGAAGTGGTGTGTTGCTGCCGACGCCAAACCGAACCGAATGCCGATACTTCGATCTAGGCGTATTCGTCGCGGCGCGATCGTGCAGGTCAGCTCGTAGATTGACGCGAGCCGCTCCGCGTCCGGAGCTGGCCAAAGCCTTCAATATTTCGGCTTCCCGCTGCGTCGACGTCATCATCGGTGACGCCGAGGGCGCGGCCGCGCGGCCCTGCGCTTAGAGGTTTCCCGCGCAAACGCTCGCCACCTCGCAGACGGTGTCGCCGCACGTGCCGTTCAGCGTCACGCTCGCGCCCCGCTTTCTGCGGGCGGAAAGCGACGCTTCTCACGCATCGAAGACTTGCTATTCCGTTGCGGGCGCTCCTTGTTTGCCCGCGCCACTCCGGGTGGCGTCGCCCGGAGTGACCGGCTGACTGCCGCCAGACGATTTCTGCTGAGTGGCGCCAGCGCTACCCGCTACACCGCCGGCGCCGCCGCCCGGCGTGCGAGGCTGCATTCCGCCGGCCGATCCTTGACCGCTGACGCGTCCGCTTCCCTGTCCCGTGTCGACTGGCGTTCCTTCGCTTGCACTTGCGACGCCGGTCGTCCCAGTTCCTGCCGCGTAAACCGCACCGCACAGTCCGAGCATCAGTGTGCAAACGCATGCGTTCATAATGTTGGGCTTCATGGCAACTCTCTCACTGTGAGTCGTGGCGTGTTCGGGTGCTATGTGTCTCTTGGCAAGCGATATGCCACGCCGAACGAGCGCGACAAATCCTTTCTTCGTGACTGCGCGTACCGGCTTGTCCTCGCATAGGACTATCCGTGTGACACCGGTATCGGCCTTCCCCGCCAGATCGGACCTGATTGAAGAGCCGTCCGTAGAAACGCAGGACATTTCACTTTCATCATTAACGATAACTATTGAAAATGCCAAGCCTGTTAATACGAATTATCAGGATTAGAATGGCTAATCTTGCCGCGTTCTGTCCGCTGAGGTCCCCGGGCTTAGAGTACGGACGCGAAACGCTTTCGGCTAGGCGCATCACGGACAGTGCGCCGTCGAGTAGCGTTTGCCCCATAAACACCGACCTTTGCTTCTCCGTGGTGCGCTGGCGTCCGAGCGATGAGCAGTTTCGTCGACAAGGGTTGCACGCAACCTTTCGCCCGCTGTTTCGACATCCCATTTCTCTCTCGCTGCGCCTGGCAGTGAAGGGCTTCTAATGACTTGTTCGGGCAGTCCGCGAACGGGGCGGCGCCTCCAAGGCCGTTATGCCGTTTATCGCTTCACTTTCGGTAGCCCGCTGAGATGCGCCTCCTTCCCGGGAAAACTCACCCATAATGGGGACTCCCCGCTGATGCGCTGCGCGTCTAACCACCTGTCAGTGGGCTTTCCTTTATTGCCCTCTGTGAGAGAGGGCACGCATAAGCAGCGTAGGCCCAGGGCGGTAAGTAAGCAAAGACAACGAGCAGGTCGTCGGGACGGATAGACAGTTACAAAGTAGTGTGCGGCGCAGCAATCGGGATCGATCTGCCTATCGGCTGATAGAACGGCGCATTGCCTAGGCAACGAACGAGCGTCGAAGAAATGAAGAACGGACACTGGAGACGGGCATGCGCGCTTGGGAGCCGCACGGATGTCATTCCTATGCGATAGCCCGCTTTGGGCGCGCGGTGGACCGCTTTATTCAAGCTAAAACGCAGGCAGATCGCGAACAGGCCATGAGGTGGGCGCGAGCTTGGCAGCGTTTGGGCGAACTGGCCCACCTGCGAGGGCAATTATTCGCGGGCCGCTAGCGCCCGCAGCAGTGGCGAGACGGCGACTATCGATCCCTGGACGCGAATCCACAGCCATGCACCTTTCCGTTGGCGGCACATCTCCGGCGCGGGGTGCAGAGCTGATCATCACGCGTTTTCATGCTTCCCAGTTTGAACCAAAAACAGCGCTGGACAGATAGGGTTATTTATCACGTCAGGCGCGGCTCGCAGGACGGTCGTTGCCGCTTCGCAGTGCCGGCGTCTTACCCGAGTCACCGCGCGGAGCGCCGAGCGCGCGGCGCCAGACGACTAGACGACTCACCCCATTCCGGCCAGACTACGCTCCAAACCGGTCGGGAGGCCAGTTTCAGATTTGCGGATTGCAATGCCGGTAAGCGGCCGTTGGTGACCTCACCCGATCGGCCACTTTGAGTCACTCGGAATGCTGAAACAAGGAACGGTCAACGGGCTGCGGTGCGGTCATAACCGGTCTTTGCCGAACTCACGCGCAATTCGGATAAAAATTAGCGGCGCAAGAGTCCTCTGCCCGTCTGGGCGCTCGCGGGCCGGTGTACTGAAAGGTTTGGCTCACCTTGCGCAGCAGTGTCTGGCCGATCTCGAGCCAATTCTGGTGAGAATTCGGCTCCTCAGATAGCGCGCTTCCAGCGGCTTCGACGATATCAATTACGATCGGTGCCGAGTTTGCTTTCCTCTTTCGAGCCCGCGGCCAAGTACAGCAGCTTGTAGTGGGCGCTGGCCCCGCCGGGGATCGGCGGAAAATGTTCGCCTTAGACGCATCCGACTTCGAAGCCTGACTTGGCATCGCCGTGTATGCAAACTTTGTAGGTGCCCGATGTCTGCACTCGTTCCCGGGACTGTGTCGTCCACCCATGTCATCCTCCGGGTTACTCCATCGGTGAAAAGCAAGGCACATTCCGCAACCTCGGGTTCTCTACTTTCGGCGCATATAACGATCAAGCAGCACCGTGGCCGACGTTCCGTGCAGGAGAACCGATAGGACGATAGCTGAAAGGATGATCGGCGCAATTGCAGCGACGGTGCTGCCTCCAGCCCTTTCCCAGGAAAACAACAGGTAGTAAAAGGCGCCGACACCGCGCAACCCGAGCCATGCCGATAACACCCGCTGATGGCGGTCCATCGATGAGCCGAGCAGCGAAAGACTGCTGCCCAGCGGACGGGCGACGACGAACAAGAACAAAACGGGCCAGACCGCGGACCAGTGCAGCAATTCGCGCCAATGCGCGGACACGACGCTACCGATAACAACCATCAGCCCAAGCTCAATGAATCGCTCGATCTCCACAGAAAAGCCCATCATCTTTTCCGCAATGTAGGCGTGAGCCAATTCGGGGTCTTTTGCAGCCTCATCGCGATTGCCGCGTTCCACCGACTCGAGCGCCTCGCTCGGCGGCTTCTCACCGGTCGCCTTCATCTCCCGGCGCCGCAGCGCAACGCCTGCGACGAACACTGCGATAAAGGCGTAGCCGTCAACAATGAGCGTCGCCCCGTACGCCAAAGCAACGAGGCCGAGTGCAAGAAAGCCCTCTAAGCCGAGCGCATGGTCGTAACGCGTGCGCAGCCAAGTCACGAGCACGACGATGCCTGTGCCCAACGCCCATCCGATGACGACGGCGCTTGTCAGTCCCCATAGGATCGCAAGTGAGAACGTCCACGGATTGCTGCTGCCGAGGCTTCCGACGCCGCAAATCGCTAGCCCGATATAGACCATCGGCGACGCCGCGCCGTCGTTGAGCCCGCCCTCGGATGACAAGGCGAAGCGCAGAGGCTCATCGTCGCCGGCCTCTTCAACGCGCAGTTCGTTGGCGAGGACAGGGTCGGTCGGCGCTAATGCAGATGCCAACAGCAAGGCAGGCCCTGCGGCAAGTCCCAGACCCCAATGCCCCGCGAAGAACATAACGGCGATGGTGATGAGCATGGCAGGACCGGCCAGCCGCAAGGTCAATCTCCAAAGCGGATTCGAAAGCTCAACGCGAAGATACATCCCGATCGCGAACAGCGAAACGACAAGGCCTGCCTCGGTGAGCGTGCGCAATAGCACAACGTCGCGCTCGATGTCGATTCTCAGCAATCCGACGAATGCTGGACCAAGCAAGAACCCGACGACGAGATAGATCATCGCGCCGGTCATTGGCAACCGCTCGACGATCTTCCGACCGATAGCCATGACGACCATCAAGGCCCCGACTATCAAAAACCAAATGGCTTCAATGGTCAACATCCGCTCCGTAAGCCAGTTTCTTCTTCACATTGCTCACGTTGAACATATCGGCGCGTTGTACGATTGCCCATCATAGGGATAGTATTTAGATTAGCGATAAGACTCTCAGTTGAAAGCGTGCCCAGGAAGTGTCAACTCGCATGCTGTGCCGTGGCCGGCTTCCGAACGGTGCTCCAATTTTGCACCGATGCTCATAGCTATCCGCCGAATTGTCCGTAACCCTACGTTCTCCGATGCGCTCGCGTCAAACCCTTTGCCGTCGTCTACCACGCAGATCGCAAGTTCGGCCTGCTGCCTCAAACTTATCTTGATTCGCCCACGTTCCCCACCAAAGGCATGTTCAACGGCGTTTGCGACAAGTTCGTTCACCACCGTCCCGATGGTGGTGCAGATGTCGGGCGACAACAGGACGCCAGACTCGAGGTCTACCTGCAGCGTGATTCGGTTTTCCCGCAGTCCGTAAAACTCGTGGAAGCTGTCGGCCATGGAACCAAGGTACCGGCCAAGGTCGATCTGTTCGCCGTGTTGACCGAGACCGAGGAGATGATCGTAGAGCGACGCCATTGCAAAGACCCGGCGCTCGACGTCCCTGAAGCTGCTGCGGACCTGGGGATCGTCCGCTTGCCTCGCATTGCGTTGAAGCATAGCGACGATGAGCTGGAAGTTATTGCGAATACGGTGCTGCTGTTCCCGCAATAAATCCACCTTGGCGTCACGATCGGCCGCTAGCGATGATCGCGCGTGGTACTTCTCGATGCTTTCGGCGAGCGCGCCGGCGACGGATGCAAGGAACGACAATTCGAACGCACCGAATTCAGTGGGTTCACGATAATCCACCTCGAGAATGCCGTAGGGCCCAATGTGGTTGATCAACGGTAAGCTCACTGACGTCACGACGCCGTAGTCAAGAAGGATCTGCGGCAGCTTTTCTTGCGGTCATCGACGAACGGTTGGCTCGATCACAGGCTCGGCGTTGGCTAGCGCTTCCCCCGCTGGGTTGACCGGGTCCACATTTCCTGCTGACCGGCCAAGCGCCTCTTCACTTAGGCCGAACTGCGCTTTAACAACAAGAACATTGTCGGAGCGCCGTACTTCAAGGACCTTTGCCATTGGGGCGTTGCAGCCGAGCGCGGCGCACCGGGCTGCCGCAGCGAGGATTGCCTCGATCGACGCATCCGTATCGCTGTGCCAGGCGTCGATCATTTGCGCAAACGTCTGCCGGTGACGGATGACGTCAACAAGCGAGACCGTTTCGTCTGGCGAAAACGTGAGCGCATTGATAGAGGCAGCAAGAGTGGCCTTCAGTGAGCGCGATATCATGCGTTTAAGCCTTGTGCGTCGGCGACAGGCCAGATAAAAAGCAATCGGCAGGCCACTGGTTTTCACCGAAGGCGTCAAAAGATTGGCACAGCCGATCCGGCAATCCTGACGTGAGCCGGCTACGGTCCGTCGTAGAGGACCGGTGCAGTGCGTCCGGCGACTCGCGGCCTCGCGCGCGCGGGTCCGCCTGATTCTCTTGTGAGGCGTGACGGCGACAAGAACTTCGGCCGGGAGAGGCGCGCCTAGTTAGGCCTGCTTGGGCTTTTAGGCCTACTTGCCCTTATTGAGCGTTTATTGCCAGGCTTGCGAGCCTCGTTGAGCGCGATGGCCACCGTTTGTTTCTGCGGCTTCCCATGTTTCATTTCTGTCTTTATATTCTTCGAAGCAGTAATCGCGCGAGGTTCCTTTCTTTAGCGGCATAGCTGGCCCCTTTGTAATGCTGGCGACAGACAGCCATCAGCTTTTCCGTTCGTTTTCGGTTTCACAACGTCGGGATATCGGTCTTCGCTCCGCAGCATCCGCGATGGCGAGGTCGCAGCGATGGTGGTCACCGGTATAAAGCAATGCTGTACCGGTGACGAGTCGATTGCTGTCTGTCCGCGATCCCGCGGCGGATGTCTTGTCGAACGGACGAAGTCTTGTTGTGAAGCCGTTGTCCCTAAACGTGAGTCCTTGTCTCATACGCCCGGATGCTCGTACACGGTCTAAGGCCTGTTCCGAGCGGTCGCAAGTGTCGTCGACGCCCCGTCGGAATGCTCGTTGCTGGCATTGGATGGGGGTCGTGCAGATCCTCATAAATTCACATATTGGAGACGGCTATGTCAGCACAGACAGGCGAGAAAGCGCAAAAGACCGGCGACTTTCGTTGCGAAAAATGCCACCATTCGACGCACGTCACCGAAGGCCACGAGATCCCGAAGTGCCCGAAGTGCGGCAACGGCACCTACTCGACGCGGGTGCGTGAGCCTGGTAACAAATCGAGTAGCTGAGGCCGCGCGGGTCTGGCAAATATGCGCGGTATCGCGCGCACGCACACTTCTACGCAGCGATCTAAGTGTGGCAAAAAGGGGCCGATGCGCATCCAGATTGCAGTGGGCGCTCCACCGGGCTGCCTATCATTGACAAGGGATACCCAGTAGGGGCGGTTCAACTGCCGGGTGCTTCCCTCGTTTCTGGAATTGATTGACCTTCGACGGTGCGCCTCGCCTTCGGCTGAACTGAGCCTACAACGGTCGTCGTTGCGATCATTCGGTGCCCCGCCGACAGCACCTGGCTGGCTTTGATTCCGACAGGTTGCCCGTACGACTCAATTTCCGGGTCTTTTCTCGTCGCTTCTTGCGCCCTTGATCACAGCACCCCGGATTCTTCCGGTGCCTGCGGCTGATCGGGCTTTGTCTCCGGCGTTCCGAGGTCAGGCACATCCGAGTTCGGCTGAGACTGAGTCGGCGCGGGCGCTACCGGGGTAGTTGGATGCGACATAGGGGGCTTCCTGTTCGATATTAGTTGAAGATTCGTCCGGTCCGGTGCGGTACTGCGCACAACAGTTTAGGTTCAGCGAATGGGATGCCATCAGAAAGATCAGCCGCTGCTTCGTTGTCGGAACGACCTCTAATCACGATTCGCGGTCGAAGGAACGGCCATTTGACGAGGTGACGGCGACGAACAACTCGCCAGCTTCCGCAGGCTGCGACCGGCGGAGTTATTACTAAATTCCGTATATGGTATCCGTACCGCTTTTTTCTTGACGGTGCGCCGATTAGCCGCGACGTGGGATGCATACAGCGCGTATCCCAATACATGTTTTGGCCGACTGGCGAAATGGGCCGGAAGGTAGGCGCATCCATTGCTTAACGAAGCCTCACCCGTCTCAGGAGCGCTCGATGAAAGCTGTGGTGTTTCACGACATAGGCAATATCTCACTCGACAACGTGCCGGACCCGGTCATGGAGCATGACCAGGATGCCATCGTGCGCCTGACTGCGAGCGCAATTTGCGGTACGGATCTGCACATGGTGCGCGGCACGTTTCCCGGCATGGTGCCCGGCACGATCCTCGGACACGAGGGCGTCGGCATCATCGAGGAAGTAGGAAAAGGAGTGAGGAATTTCCGGCGCGGCGATCGGGTGCTGATTCCGTCGACGATTTCGTGCGGCGCGTGCGCCTATTGCCGGACCGGATACACGGCACAATGCGACAACGCGAATCCGAACGGCCCGGCGGCGGGCACGTCGTTCTTCGGCGGCCCGAAACCCACCGGGCCGATCAACGGCCTGCAAGCGCAATATGCCCGGGTTCCGCTTGCGCACGCAAGCTTGATGAAGCTGCCCGAGGTGCTCGACGATGACCGGGCGATCCTGCTGTCCGATATCTTCCCGACTGGCTTCTTTGGCGCGCAACTCGCGGAGATTAGGCAGGGCGATACTGTGGCCGTGTTCGGCGCGGGTCCGGTGGGGCAGTTCGCAGTGGCAAGCGCCTTCATGCTCGGCGCGGGGCGCGTGATCGTCGTGGATCGGCTCGATGACCGGCTCGCGATGGCGTGCGCGCAAGGGGCAGAAGCGGTCAACTTCGACAACGAGGATCCTGTCGAAGCGATCAAGGCCCTGACCGCGGGCGTCGGCGTCGATCGCGCCATCGATGCCGTCGGCGTCGATGCCGTCCATGCACGAAGAAGTGCGATTGATCCGCTTCGCTGGTTCCCAGGGTTCGCCGCGTTGTGCGCGTACGAGGCGCACTGGCTCTTCTACGATTTCGTCGCGGGACTTTCGGTGAGCGCAGTGCTGGTCCCGGCGGGCATGGCCTATGCCGAGGCGGCGGGACTTCCCGCGGTGAACGGCTTGTATGCGTCCTTCGCCGCGATGCTCGCTTATGCCATCTTCGGCCCGAGCCGCCTGCTCGTCGTCGGGCCTGATTCGGCGCTGGTCGCGCTCATCGCCGCGAGCATCGTATCGCTGAGTCAGGGCGACCCGCATCGTGCGGTCATGGCGGCCAGCGCGCTCGCGGTGCTGGCGGGCGCGATCTGCCTCGTCGTCGGATTGCTGAAGCTCGGCTTCGTCAGCGAATTGCTGTCGCTGCCCATCCGATACGGCTTCCTGAACGGCATCATTCTGACGATCATCGTCGGACAGATGCCGAAGCTGCTCGGCTTCAAGGGCAAGGGCGAATCGTTCATTGCGCAGGTGAACGATCTGATCGGCGGACTCGCCGCATCGAAAGTGAACATGACGGCGTTCGCCATCGGCATCGGCGCGCTCGTGTCGATCCTGCTCGTCAAACGCTTCTGGCCGAAAGTGCCTGGCGTGCTGATCGCGGTCGGCGTGGCGACGGCGCTCGTAAAAGCGATGGACCTCGGCAAGCAAGCGGGCGTCGCGACCGTGGGCAACGTGCCGCGTGGGCTTCCTTCAATCGAATTCCCGCTGATGCCGCTCGATCAATGGTGGCAGCTCGCGGGCGCGGCGGCGGCGATCGCGCTCGTCTCGTTCACGGATGTCGTGGTCTGTCCCGCACCTACGAGATGCGCACGAAGGAAACGGTCGACCGCAATCAGGAATGCATCGCGCTCGGTTTGTCGAACATCGCGGCGGGCCTGTTTCAGGGCTTCGCCGTAAGCGCGAGCGGCTCGCGCACGCCCGTGGCCGAAGCCGCCGGCGCGAAGACGCAATTGACGGGCGTGTTCGCCGCGATTGTCGTCGCGGCGTTGCTCGTGGTCGCGCCGCATGCGCTCGCCAGCACGCCGCAAGCCGCGCTGGCCGCGGTCGTGATCGCCGCATGTCTTTCGATGCTCGAAGTGCGCGGCGTGATGCGGCTTTATCGCCTGCGCAAGAACGAGTTCGTGCAGGCGCTCGCGTGCTTTGCCGGCGTCGCGTTGCTGGGCGTCGTCAACGGCATTGCGCTCGCGCTGCTGCTGGCCGTGCTGTCGTTTCTATGGCGCGCGTGGCGGCCTTATGACGCCGTGCTCGGACGCATCGACGGACGCAAGGGTTATCACGATGTATCGCGTCATCCCGAGGCGCGGCGCGTGCCCGGTCTCGTGCTGTTCCGCTGGGACGCGCCGCTTTTCTTCGCGAATTCGGAGATTTTTCGCGAGCACGTACTGCGCGCAATCGACGACGCCGATAACACCGCGCGCTGGACCGTGATCGCCGCCGAGCCGGTGACGGACATCGATCTCACCGCCGTCGAAGTGCTGGAGCGTTTGCAGACGGAACTCGCCGAGCGCGACATCGCGTTGTGCTTCGCCGAGTTGAAAGGGCCGGTGAAAGACAACCTGAAGCGTTATGGCGTGCTGCAAACGATCGGCGAAGAGCGTTTGTTTCCGACCATCGGCGAGGCGGTCAGCGGCTATCTCGCGGCGCACGACGATGTGCAATGGCGCGATTGGGAAGATGAATGAAGCGGGCGCTTTTATTGCTAAGACTTCGAATTGAACGGGACGGGAGGCGGTCTGCATGAAACCACACCGCGTGAGAGTCGCGTGGCCTTCATGGCGCATCGTCGCCAGCGTCGGCGTGTGCGCGCTCTCGGCGTGGGCCGCGGTCGAATGGGCGCGTCTGAAGCGTACGCCCGCATTGAGCGATGAAAGCGCGGGCGCGGGCATCACCGTGCGCTACACGCAGGCCGGGCCTTATCGCATGTTCTCGCGCCGCGCGGCATGCGCGGACGGCCATGCGAAGCGCCTGCCGGTCGTGCTCGTGCATGGCCTCGTGATATCGAGCCGCTACATGGAGCCACTCGCGCTCGCATTGCGCGAAGACTTCGACGTGCATGCGCCCGATCTTCCCGGCTTCGGCGAAAGCGCGCTGCACGGCCACACGCTTTCGGTCCCCGAGCTCGCCGATGCGCTGCGCCTGTGGCTCGGCGCGCGCGGCATCGAGCGCGCCATGTTCGTCGGCAATTCGTACGGCTGTCAGATTCTCGCGGATTTCGCCGCGCGCTATCCCGAAGCGGTCGACCGGCTCGTGCTGCAAGGCCCGACCGTCGATCGCGATGCGCGCTGGCTTGTCGCTCAGATTCATCGCGACTGGCGCAACGGACGGATGGAGCAAGCGCGCTCGTCGGCGGCGATCGGACGCATCGATTACGCGAAGGCGGGCATCCTGCGCGCCATCATGACGATGCGCGCGCTCATGCGCGATCGCATCGAGCGCAAGCTGTCGCGCATCGCGGCGCCGACGCTCGTCGTCGCGGGTTCGCGCGATCCGGTCGCGCCGCTCGCGTGGGCGGGCGAAGTGGCGGCGCGCTTGCCGAACGGCGCGCTGCTGACCATCGACGGCGGCACGCACACGCTCAACTACGTGTATCCGCATAGCTTCGCGCACGCGATCCGTCCGTTTCTCCTTCAGGGCGGTGCATCGACATGACGAGACCGCCGCGCGGCATCGCCCGTTTCGATTCGGCCGCCGGCATGGTGCAGGCGCTCGCGTCGTCTCTGCACGGCGAGCGTTTCAGCAGCCCGAGCCAGTCGCCTTTGCTCGACAGTCTGATGCCGCCGATCAATCTGCTGCCGAAGCGTCCGCGCGAGTGGGTGTACACGGTGGGCGGCATGTCGGAGGGCATCACGGCGCGGCAGGCGCGGCGGCTCGATGTCGAAGGCATCGGCGGATGGATCGCGGGGCTCTATCCACAACGCAAATACGATGCCGCGTTCATCGGCTCGTCGAATGGCGCGTTGATGCATGTCGCGGCGGCGCTCGGCGTGCCGTGGCTGCCGCAGACATTTCTGTGCCCGGTGCGCGCGCCGTTCAGCGATCCCGACGATGCGCGAGCTGGCTTCGATGACGGCCTGCGTTCCGTCGATGCCTTGCTTCATGCCGATCCGCGCATCGCCGTGCATCATATGCAGGACCCGAATCAGGACCGGCTGATGCTCTCCGCGATGAGCTACTTCCGGCTGAAGCTGCGCGCATTGCCGCTGGCTTATCGCGAGTTTCTGCTGCGCAGCCTCGCGCCCAATGCGACCATTCATATCAGCCGATGCACGCGCGACTGGCCCGTCACGCGAACGGGAGACAGATCGTTCTACCAGTTCGGCGCATTGGGCGGCGCGACGGAAGATGAATACTTCAACGGTGGGCCGCGTGTGGCGCGCTATCTCGCGCGTTATGGCGTGAAGCGCACGCACTGGGACCCGCCCGCGCCGACGCAACGCGCGCCGGAAGCCGAGTGGGGCTATGACGAGGCGCTGACCGCGTCCATCGTCGCGCTGGCGAAAGAGAAGAACTGGCGCGTCGTCGAATGGCGTTTCGCGGAGCCGGAAGCGTTCAGCTTCGCGACGGCGGATCTCTATCGCGACTGGTATCGCAGCATGGGAATCGAGTCGAGGCGGCTCGTCGTCGATTCGTTTCTGCTGATGGACCCGTACACGACGTTGCGCCTGCGCGCGATTCCGTTCTGGCTGGTGTTCTGCACCGACCCTTCGGCTCAAACGCTGCGCCGCTTTCTGGACGGCGCATCGTTCGATGACATCGACATGATGCTGTTCTCGCACGGCACCGAAAGCGTCGGTCTGACGGGCATCCGCGAATGGCGTGCGCTGCTCGCGAAGCCGAAGCGCGAAGGGCGCTTTCTCGGCGTCGATGAGCGGCGTTATCCGCGTGACTTCGCGACCTTCGTGCGCTTCGATCGCGCGCTCGCGGCACTCGGGCCGCAATACGATATGCCCGCGCCGATGCCGCTCGCGTTCTTCGAAGATGCGCTGCGAAAAGGCGGCTCTTCCTACGGCATCAGCGTGCATGATCACAGCGCGTGAAGCGAGTGCTGTTCGTCATCGAAGAAAGAGGCCGTGTTGATGAGTGCGACATGCGAAAACACTTGCGGAAAGTTTCCGCATGGACGCTGCCGTTTCGTGTCGAATTCTTTGGCCAGCAAGCCAAGATCGTTTCGAAGCGATAGGACGCGTTCGAACAACGCGCGCGCTTCATCTTCCCGCCCCTGCATCTGCATTACCTGCGCGAGCCAGCAACTGCACGCGATGAAGGCGCCTTCGCGCCGCGCGCCGCGTGCGTCGAGAAAGCGGAACACGAGACCGTCGCGCATCAGGTGACGTTCGATGGCGTCGACCGTCGCGACGATGCGCGGATCATCGGCATGCAGGAAGCCGCGCAACGGCAGCAGCAGAAGGCTCGCATCGAGGCGATCGCTGTCGTAGGACTGCGTGAACGCGTTGACATCGCGATGAAAGCCGTGCGTCAACACGCTTTGCCGGATCGCCTCCGCGTCGCGCCGCCAGTCGTCGATGGGCGCGTCGCGGCCAAAGCGCGCGAGGCGTATCGACAATTCGCTCGTCAAGGCGGCGCGCCCCGACACGCAGCGCACTTGGCGCATGAGGCGCGCGGGCGTCTCGTCCCATGCGAGGCAGTCCGTCAATTCGATCACGCCGCTCGCGGTGTGCATCGTCGTTTCGAGCACGAGCGACGCAGCGACATAGCGCCGTGTCACCTTCAGCACGGTCTCGTCGGGCGCGACGCGCCAGTATCCGTTCGACGTATCGCCGAGCAGCGCGGCGAAACACGGTGGCGCTTCGAACGCGGGCCAGCAGAGCCAGTCGATCGATCCGTCTTTCGCGACGAGCGCCGCGGCCTGGCCATCGCCGAGCAGCGCGTAATCTTCGAAGCGCGCTGCCATGTCTAGCGGCGCGGGCGCATGCCACGCAGAAGACATGCGCCGAGCGCGAGCGCCGCGCCCAGCAGCACCCCGCGATGCGCATCGACAAAGAACGACGCACTCGTGCGCTTCGCTTCGCTTTCGAAGCGGCCATGCACGCGATGCAGCGCGCTCACGGGCTCCCATAGATTGCCGGTCCTGCCGTCGTTGGGCAGCGTGGCGTCCTGTTGCGCCTGATAGCCATTGCGGCCGAGATACGCATCGAGCAATCCGGGCACGATGGCATTCGCGACGATCGCCTTCACCGACGATGTCCCCACCCACAACTCGCGCCGCCGATGCGTCGCCGCCCACCATATCGCGCGTGCCGCGACCTCGGGCTCGTAGATCGGCGCGACGGGACGCGGCGCATGCGGCATCGCGTTCCTGGCCCAGTCGAATTGCGGCGTGTTCAATGCGGGCATCTGGACCATCGTCACATGGATGCGGCTGCGCGGGTGATGCAGCTCGCAGCGCAATGAATCGGTGAAGCCGCGTATCGCGTGTTTCGCGCCGCAATATGCCGATTGCAGCGGAATCGAACGATAGGCGAGCGCCGAGCCGACCTGCACGATGACGCCGCGATCGCGCGGCGTCATGCGCTTGAGCGCGGCCATCGTGCCCCACACGAAGCCGAGATACGTGACATCGGTAATGCGCCTGAATTCATCCTCCGACAGCGAGGAAAGCGGGGCGAAGGCCGTGACCATCGCGTTGTTGATCCATACGTCGATGGGACCGAGCGTGGCTTCGATGCGCACGGCGGCATCGTCGAGCGCGCCGGCTGTGCTGACATCGAGCGCAATGGCCAACGCCCGCACGCCCTGCGCGCGCACGTCGGCGGCGGCCTGTTCGAGCGCTTGCGCATCGCGCGCGATCATCGCGACATCCACGCCGCGCCGCGCGAATTCGAGCGCCGTCGCGCGGCCCACGCCCGCGCTCGCGCCCGTGATGACCGCAACTTTTGGCTTTCTCATCGCTATAACTCCCCTCGTGCCGCGAGCGCCTCGATGCGGTCCGCCGTGCGCAGCGCGATCGCCTGAATCGTGAGCGACGGATTCACGCCGCCCACCGTCGGAAACACGGAGCCATCGCAGATCCACAGATTGTCGATGTCCCAGCTACGGCAATCGGGATTCACGACGCTCGTTCGGGATCGTCGCCCATGCGCGCGGTGCCGTTCAGGTGGCACGTATCGTCGTCCTGACGCCATACGTCGCGTGCGCCGGCTGCGTCGAGCGCCATGCTCATGTAATCGAGCGAATGCCTGACGAGGCGCTTGTCGTTGTCGCACAGCGAATACGTGACGCGCGCAACGGGCAGACCGTACTGATCTTTCTCGTCGGCCAGCGTCACGCGATTGCGTTCCTGCGGCATCGCCTCGCCGACGATCTTCAAGCCCGCCTGATGGTTGTACTTGCGCATTTCGTCGACGAGCGCCTGTCCCCATAGCCCGCGTCCGTTCTGCACGGCGGCCCACGCGACCGGCAGCGGCCCCTGGCTCATGTAGCAATAGCCGCCGAAGAAGTCCTTGCCCTTGTCTTCGTAGTTCCAGTGCTCGGTCATCGAGAGCGACGGCGGTCCCTCGTACCAGCGCACTTCTTCATCCATCGTGCCCCACACGGCCTGATTCAACTGCACCATCAGATTCTTGCCGACGAGGCCGGAGCTATTCGCGAGTCCATCGGGATAACGATCGGTAGCGGACATCAGCAACAGGCGCGGCGTTTCGATCGCATAGCCCGCGACCACCACATTGCGTGCGCGCTGAAAGCGCCAGCGTCCCTCGCGAAAGTATTCGACGCCTTGCGCGCGTCCATCGTCGCCGATGACGATGCGCCCGACTATCGCGAGATCGCGAATCTCAGCGCCCGCGCGCACCGCACGCGGTATCCATGTGACGAGCGCGCTTTGCTTCGCATTGGTCGCGCATCCCGACACGCAGAAGCCGCGATACACGCACGGATGCGCCTCGCCGCGCGGCGCGGAAACGGTCGCGAGCGGCGTCGGCGTCCAGTCGATGCCGAGCGCCTCGCAACCGCGCGCGAGCACGAGCGCCGCCGCGTTCAACTCATGCGGCCGATACGGATAACGCGGACGCTTCGGTCCCCACGGATACGTGACCGGCCCCGAAATCTTCAGCGCGTTCTCGACTTCGCCGTGGTAGCGCCACATCTCGCGCCAGTCGAGCGGCCAGTCCGCGCCGTAGCCGAGCAGCGTTCGCGATTTGAACCATTCGGGCCGAAAGCGCAGCGACACCATCGCGAAGTGAACGGTGCTGCCGCCCACGGCTTTGCCGCTGTTGTTGTTGCCGAGCTTCAGCGGATCGTCGCCGTCGCAGATGCGTTCGTCGGTCCAGAAGAGTTTCGATTGATGCGTCTCGTCCGATGCGAACTCTTCGAGCGGCCGCCACCAAGCGCCCGCATCGAACGCGACGACGCGAAAGCCTTTCTCCGCGAGACGGCATGCGAGCGTGCCGCCGCCCGCGCCCGTCCCGACGATCGCGAAATCGACGGCATCGCTTTCTTCGTACTCGCGCATCGGCAGCCACGCGCCATGATGAAAGACATCCGGCGCGCGTCCGTGCTTGCCGCGCGGCACGCGTTGCGGATCATCGGACACGCCGGTTCTCCTTCTTCGCCTTGTCTTCGTGACCGGGTTTCGCTTCGGCGGCTTCCCACGGATCGCGCCGGTCGAACACCATGCGTACGTAGCCGCGCGGATTCGCCGGGCCGCCGAAGCCCATCTCGCTCCACGCGCGCGGATGCGAGTAGTACGCGCCGCAAATGTCGTGCAGCACGCGCATCGCGAAGAAGAGCGCGGCTGGCATGCCGCGCCATGCGCCGACGTGCAGACTGCCTTGCTGCATGTCATGCAGGAGCGCGTGTTGCGCGTCTCTTTCGATGCTCGCGAAGGGCAATTCATGACGCGCGCGGCTTTCGGCGTCGAGGGCCGCGAGGCCGATGCGCCATGCTTCGCGCATCGGCGGCAGGCGCGCATCGCGAAAGCCGTCGCCGATGTCTTTCACGAGCTTGGCGTCGAGCAACGCGGGCAAGGGCGCGGCTTCGCGCTCGTCGTCCTGCGGCACGATGCACGCGCAGAGCGCACGCAATGCGATCAATTCGACTGCATCGAAGAAGCGCGGATCTTTCGGCGTCGCGAGACGTTCGTCGATGACCTCGCGCGTGATGTCGTCCCACGATGGCGTGTCGCGCTTCGTCGTCACGTCGTAGCCTGGATAGCGCGGCAGCGTCATCGCTCGGTCTCCCGCAAACGCAGCGCGGCGAGGCCCGCGAGCGCGAGCGCCGAAAAACTCGGCGGCGCGGGCAAGGGCGGGCCGTTGAAGAGATTCTGGCTCCAGTTGCGCCAGCCGCCCTGATTGCGCGCAATGCCGCGCGCATGAAAGCCCACGCCGATGAAACCGAGCGCCGTCGTCATGCGCAGCCAGAGCCGCGTGAACCAGCGCGCTCTGGGCGCGGCCATCGCCGTGTGGACGAGCAACGCGGACGCGACAGGCGGAATGACGATGGGCGCGTACATCACCGGGTTCTGGAAACTGCCGCGAAAATGCAGCAATGCGACTTCGCCGAGCGTGCCGGCGATTCCCGCGCTCGTCACGAGCGCGAGCGCCTGGCCCGCGGGCATGCCGAAAAGACGCGGCTCGTGCGCGGGTTCATCGCGCAATCGTTCCGCCACCGCGCCGAGTGTGCCGGACAGCAGCAGCGCCATCGGTGCGCCGAGCGGCGCGGCATAGAAGAGGTTGTGCCAGCTCCATCGGCCGGGACGTTTGGTGATGTTGTAGATATGGAAGCCCGTGCCCGCGATGCCCGCGAGCGCCGCGCTCGCATAGATCGAGCTGCGCACCGGATGACGCTGCGGCTCGTGATCGCGTCCGCCATGCACGCCCGCGAGCAGCGACAACGCGGACACGACGAGCGGCGTGTACATCGCGGGGTTGTCGAAGGAGCCGCGATAGTGCTCCATGGCGCTATCGGCGAGCACGGACAGCGCGAGCAGCGCCGCGCTGCGATTGAAGGTGCGGGCCGTGTCGATATGCGTCTGCACCGGCGTCGTCACGCGCGGTTTCGCTCGCGTGCCGAGCAATGCGGCGCCCGCCGCAACGATGCCGCATGCAATGGCGATATGGCCTGATTTGATGTCGTTCATCTCTACACCGCGTAACGCTGCGCATCCGCATGCCTGAAATCGAGCCCGCAGCCGGGACGCGACAAGTCCGGCGCAATGGCGCCATCGATCGCACGCGGCGCGCCGTCGAACAGCATTTGCTCGATGCGAACGTGATCGTGAAACCATTCCTGATGCCGCAACCGCGGCGCGGCGCATGCGGCGTGCAGATGCATCGCGGGCGCGCAATGCGCGGAGAGCGGGACGAGGAACGCGTCGCACAATGCGGCCACGCGCATAAAGCCGGTGATGCCGCCGCAGCGCGTGACATCGATGACGATGGCGCACATGCCTCTCACGAATGGCCGGATGTCTGCATTCGAATCTCGCTGGCGGTGCTCGCCGGCATCCTGATCGGCTATAACCGGAGCGAAGCGGGCAAGGACGCCGGATTGCGCACGACCTTGCTCGTGTGTCTCGCCGCGTGCCTCGCCATGCTGATGACCAATGCGCTGCTCGGGCAGGCGGGCAAGGCATCCGATTCATTTATTCAACTGGATCTGATGCGCTTGCCGCTCGGGATACTGTCGGGCGTGGGCTTCATCGGCGCGGGAGCGATCCTTCGCAAGGACGGCCTCGTCAAAGGACTGACGACGGCGGCGACGCTGTGGTTCGTGACTGTCGTGGGCTTGTGCTTCGGCGCCGGTCAGCTCGGGCTCGGCATCGCGGGGCTCGTGCTGGGCATCGCCGTGCTGTGGTTGATGAAGGCCGTCGAAACCCGCTTGTCCTGCGAGATTCACGCGGAACTGCGCGTGACTTATGAGCGAGGTGGATTCTCGCGAGAGACGCTCACCGATTCGATGCGCGCAGCCGGATGCCGCCTCACCAGCGTGGCGGGATCGGCGAAAGGAGCGAAGTGTATGGAGGAGCGATTCGAAGTGCGCTGGCACAGTCCGCCCGAAGTCCGACGCGTGCCGCCGTTCAACGAATCGGCGATGGCAGCGGGTGCTTTGGAGTCCGAGTGGAGCATCGTGCGATGATGCAGACGCTGAATGTTCGGAAGGCTAGCGCAATGGACTATTGGCTCTCAGCGCGCTTTGACGTATAAATTAAACGCCATCGTGGATGGTGACTTCAGGAGTGCAAATGCTGTAAGGTGCGTGGCTTGCAACAAGCTGATTTACTCCGATGATGCACGAGAGGACGACACTTGCCCGGCATGCGGTTCCACGGAGACTGTGCACATCGCGATGGGTTTTATCTTCGATCAAGGCGGTGAACGTGCCGGAGCAATCGGCTTGGCCCCCGGAACGGCGCGACGCTGCCGAATCGATTCGCAGGAAACCTTAGAGTTATCCGCTACGGTTGATTGAAACGCATGCTTCTTTCCGCCGCTTCCCTGCTTTGAATGTGCGCTTGTTTTCCCCTCTCCGAGCGCATGATCGCCCGCCTGATGGCGGGCTTTTTCTTGCTGGCGTTATTGCGACATCACGACTTGCGCAATGATGCCCGACGCCACTGCGACCAGCAGATAGTCCGCGCCGACGCCTACCCATTGATATCCGCGCGGCGGCTGGCGCAGCTTATGACCGCGCCAGTCGTCTACGACGTAACAACGAGCCGCGATATTCCGACTGGCACAAGGGCGAGCGCCTCTCGACGATGCGGATCGGCCCGAACCGGCGAAGCCGGCCGCGCGTTCGTTGCCCGAACTGATTCGCGCATCGGCGGTGCGTTTGCCCGCGCTCGACGCGGCGGATTTCGCACACGCGTTCGATCGCTTCGCCGACCAGCGCGTGGTTCTGCTCGGCGAAGCGAGTCACGGCACCGCCGAGTTCTACGAAGCGCGCGCCGCGATCACGCGGCGTCTCATCGAGCGGCATGGCTTTCGGTTCGTCGCGGTCGAAGCCGACTGGCCCGATGCCGCGATCATCGACGAACACGTGCGCGGACGCCCGCGCGCGCGGCCCGAAGCACGTCCGTTCAGGCGTTTTCCAACGTGGATGTGGCGCAATGCGGAGTTCGCCGCGTTCATCGCATGGCTGCGCCAGCACAATTCGACCATCGTTTCGCGGGCATGCGCTGAGGCATCCATGATGTTTTCCCATAAACAAGACGTTTCGAATGGCAGCAAGCTTCAGACCCAGTTCGACGATGCCAACGCGAGCGCGGAACACCTCTTGCTGGGGCTTCGGCACGGCTCACAGCATACGGACATGGATGACATCGACATCGAACTCATCGCGCGCAACGCACGACGTCACCCGCACCGCGCCAGCGTCCGAAAAGGCGCTGGCGGGTCTCATGCGGGGCGCGCTCGGCGTCGTATTCGGCGATATCGGCACGAGCCCGATCTATGCGCTGCGCCAGGGCGTGAGCGAAGCGGGCACTGTCGACGCCGCCATCGCGATGGGCATTCTATCGATGATCGTATGGGCCGTCGTCATCGTCGTGATGGGCAAGTACGTGTGCTACGTGATGCGCGCGGACAACGAAGGCGAGGGCGGCATCGTCGCGTTGACGGCGCTCGCGCGCTCGGACTACGAGCAGCAGGGGCGGCGCGTGCCGCATCTGTTGCTGATGGCCGGTCTCTTCGGCGCGGCGATGTTCTACGGCGATTCGATGATCACGCCCGCGGTCTCCGTGCTTTCGGCAGTGGAAGGGCTCGCACAGGTGAGCGCGAAGTTCGAGCCGTTCATCGTGCCGCTCGCGGTGGCGATCCTCATCGCGCTCTTTCTGTTTCAGCGGCGCGGCACGTCGGTCGTCGGCAAATCGTTCGGGCCGGTCATGCTCGTATGGTTCGTGTATCTCGCGGCGGTGGGCGTCTATCGGATCGGGGAGCATCCGGACGTGCTGCGCGCGCTTTCGCCCGTTTATGCGGCGTCGCTCGTGGTCGCGCATGCGGGGCTCGCGTTCACGATTCTTGGCGCCGTGATTCTCGCGCTGACCGGCGCCGAAGCGCTCTACGCCGATATCGGTCACTTCGGCAGGCGCGCGATACGCATCGCGTGGCTCGTCGTCGTGTTTCCGGCGATCATCATCGGTTACTTCGGGCAGGCCGCGACGATTCTTCATCAGCCGGGCGCGGCGAAGCAGCCGTTCTTCTACGCCGCGCCTTCATGGGCGCTGATTCCGACGGTGTCGATCGCGCTGCTCGCGACGGTGATCGCATCGCAGGCCGTGATTTCAGGCGCTTTCTCGATGACGAGTCAGGCGATCGAGCTCGGCTTTCTGCCGCGCCTGCGCGTGATCGAGACATCGGCATCGCATCGCGGGCAAGTGTACGTGCCGGCAGTGAACGCGCTGCTCTACGGCGCGGTGATGTTTCTCGTGCTCGTGTTTCGCAGCTCGGACCGGCTGACCTCGGCATACGGCATCGCGGTCGGTCTCACGATGCTGATCACGACGGTGCAGATGGTGAGCGTTTCGCGCAACATCTGGCGCTGGCCGTGGCTCGCGGTCGCGCTGCTCAGCGTGCCGTTCATCGCGATCGATGCGCTGCTCGTCGCGGCGAACGTCCACAAGATTCCGCAGGGCGGCTGGTTTCCCGTGGCGATCGGCGCGCTGCTCTTCGTGTTGATGGCGACATGGCATCGCGGGCTGGAGCTTGCCGGACATCATGCGTCGTGCGCGAAGCCGCTCGCGGATTTTCTGCGCGATGCGCTGCAACGCGCGGAGCCGCCCGCGCGCGTGCCGGGCACCGCGGTCTATCCGGGCAGCACGCCGGACGCGACGCCTTCCGCGCTCACGAGCAACGTGCGCCATAACCGCGTGCTGCACCAGACGACGGTGATCTTCGCGAACCGCTCGGAATCGGCCCCGCGCGTCGACGAGCACACGCGCATCGAAGTGCGCGATCTGGGCGCGGGCTGCTACGAAGTGATCTCGCGACACGGCTTCGTCGAGCGGCCGAATCTGCCGCGTCTGCTCGCTTCGCTCAACGGCCACTTTGGCGACTGGCGCTTCGACCCGAAGCACACGGCCTACTTCCTGCCACGCGACGAAGCGGCGCCCGGCTGCTCGCACGGGCAAATGCGGCGCTGGCGCGAGCGCCTCTTCGGTTCGATGTCGTTCCATTCGGCATCGAGCGCGGAGTATATGGACTTCGAAGCGAAGACGTCGTGGAACTCGGCCTGCAGGTCGCGCTTTAACTCGCACTTATGCAAATACACAACGTAAAGGCGACCCGTCCGCTGCTCGCCGTGAGCTTCTTCGCAGCGGACGTGGAAGCGGGCGTCGGCCCGTTTCTCGGCATCTATCTGCAATCGCACGGCTGGACGACGGACCGCATCGGCACCGTGCTGACCATTGGCGGCATCGTCGGCATGCTGGTCACGACGCCCGCGGGCGCGCTCGTCGATGCGACCTCGCGCAGGCGCGCCATCGTCGCGGCCGGGAGCGCGCTGTCGATCGTCTCGGCGATCATCATCTGACTGTTCCACGGCTTCTGGCCCGTCACGCTCTCGCAGATCGCCACAGCCATCGCGGGCGCGACGATGGGCCCGGCGCTCGCCGGTCTCACGCTCGGCATCGTCGGACGGCAGAATTTCGACCGTCAATACGGGCGCAATTAGGTGGCGAATCATGCGGGCAATATCGCAGCGGCGGCGCTCTCCGGCTGGCTCGGCGCGTGGCTCGGCATGCCGTATATCTTCGCGCTGAGCGCGGCGTTCGGCGCGGGCTGCATTCTCACGGCGCTGTGGATTCCGCCTGGCTCGGTGCATCGGCATTACGCGCGCGGCTTTGCGAAAGACGATGCCGACGACGCCTCCGATATCCACCCCGACGCCCTGCGCGTGCTGTTGCACAACCGGTCGCTGCTCGTGCTGTCGGCGGCGCTCGCGGCGTTCAATCTCGGCAATTCCGCGATGTTGCCGCTCTACAGCCTCGCGGTCGCATCGACGCATGCCGCCGATCCGAGTCACGTGACGGCCGCCAACATCGTCATCTCGCAGATCGTCATGCTGATCGCGGCGGCCTACGCGAGCCGCGCGATCCGCCGCTTCGGGTTCTGGTGGATCATCCTCGCCACGCTCGACGCTGCCGCTGCGCGCCGTCACGGCGGCGTTCGTCCCGCTGATGTGGGGCGTCCTGCCGGTGCAGGTGTTCGACGGCCTCGGCGCGGGATTTCAGAGCGTCGCGGTGCCCGCGCTCGTCGTGCATCTGCTGCATGGGAGCGGCCGCGTGATCTGGGCCAGGGCGCGGTGCTGGGCGTCGAAGTGGCGGGCGCCTGTTTTAGCCCGATGCTCGGCGGCTGGATCGCGCATCAGTACGGCTTTTCGGCCGCGTTCGTGGCGCTCGGAAGCCTGTCGGTCATATCGTTCGCGATCTGGGTCGGTTATGGACGGCGCGTGCGGGAAGCATGCGACACGCGGCGCGACGAACTCGGCAAGCTGTCCGACGTGGATTCGTCGACGTTAGTGCCCTGACAACGATGGCGGCACGCGGAATGCGGGCTTTGTTCTGCACGGAGATGCTATGAATCCCGACGCCCACCAAGGCATGCAAAGACCGATTCCCGACGTCGACCCCGATCCGGCGCCGCCGCCCGACGGCGATCCCGATTCCATTCCGCCGGACGGTACGCCGCGTCCTATCGGCGATCCGCCTGATCGTGCGCCGCCGGAACGGGTCTAAGCATTCCCACGATCACTCCGACACGTCGTTGGCCGGCAGCGCGTCGGCCTTCGCGTTCGCGTGTGTCTTCGCGGCTTCCATCGCCATGTCGAAGTTTTCGACGGGGCGGTCGCGCATTTCGGTGAAGCCGTCGGCGTCGATCGTGTAGGCCCAGGTGCATTGACCGGTCGGATCGTGATCGATGGTGATTTCGACGGTATGTCCGTTGCGAACGTAAGTTTCGGTCGACATGATGTGCCTCTCGATGTGGTTCACGACATGCCCGCGCCGCGCAGGCGCTTGAGGGCGAGAATCGCGGCGGCGGGCACATGCACGGCGCCGAAGCCGAGCACGAACACGACCCACGCGGGTATCGGCAATTCGAGCGTATACGCGCCCATTGCGCCGAACGCGAGCGCCACCACGATCAGCACGAAATGCGCGGTGCGGCGCTTGCCCGTCCCGCGCGTGAAATTGGGAATTTCGTAGTGCGTGTAGCAGACGATCGCGCCCATCAGCGCGGCCGCGACGATGGCCTGCCACGGAATCACGGTTTGTTCGAACCGGGCGGCACTGGGTTCTTTTCCTGCGACGACGGCAATGCGTTTTCCGATGCCTCGTGGCCGCGCTTCGTTCGCGCGTCGAGCTCGGCTTGCTTCGTGTCTTGCGAGGACGGCGGCGCGGATTCGTCGCGGCCTAAGGGTTCGTCCATGTCGTCGGCGGTGGCGTGCGGCACGGGTTTGTCCTGCTGCATGATGGCCTCCGGAATGCGATGAAGCGGCGCGCGGAACGCACGCCTCTATGTCGGGCGGAGCAAATGCCGGTCCCGGTTCGGCGCTCGGCGCGCTCTTTGGCCTCACCAGCCTTGCGCGCCGCCGCCATTCGTCGACGGGCTCGTCTTGCCGTTCGTGCTGCCGCTGCCGTTCAGGCGCGGCTGCACGCCGCCGGAGCCGGTGGTGGTGGTGTTCGTACCTTTCCCGGCCGCGTTCGATCCGTTCGCCGTGCCGCCGACGCCGGACTGGCCGCCCGACGGACCGCCATCGGACGGGGAAGCGGCGGTGTTGCCCGCCGCGTTCTGCGCGCTCGACGGGCCGTGGCTCACGCCGGGTTGCGTCTGCGCGGCCTCGGCGAATGCGCCGCCCGAGAGCCCGAGCATCAAAAGGGAAATCGCGAGTTTGCGGGTCGCTTGCATGACGTGTCTCCGGAAATCAGTGGTTCACGCTTCGTATCGCGCAAGCCGCGTTCCGGGGCCGATCCTTTCACTCCAGCCCTTCGTGCTCGAATGCGAGCTTGACGGCGGGCCGCTCGCGCATGCGGTGGTAGAACGCCTGCAGCTCGGCGGGCATATCGACGTTCATCTTGCGCGCCCATGTCAGCATCGTGAAAAGATACGCGTCCGCGGCGCTGACCTCGTTGCCGAACAGATAATCGCCGCGCAGCATCGTCGCGATGAGTGCAAAGCGCTGACCGATTTTCTCGCGCGCCGCCGTGGCTTCCGCGTCGGCGGCTGGCCTGAACACGCGGCCGAACTGCTTGTGGATTTCCGTCGATATGAACGCGAGCATTTCGATCAGGCGCAGCTTGCCGTCGTCGCCGGAGGGCGCGAGCGATGGCGCCCGTTGCGGGACCCAACACAGAATCGCGATGTTCTCGGTGAGACGCTTGCCGTCGTCGAGTTCGAGGACGGGCACGTAACCTTTCGGATTGATGTCGTTGAACGGCGTATTGTTTTCGGTGCGTTTCGACGATCCGCCGTCCGCCGTCCATGACGGCGGCGGTTCCTGCCCCGCGCGTGGCGGGCTTTGCCATGTTCCACACACCTGACACAAAAACACTCCGCCTTTGCAGCGTGCTCGCGAGCACGGCGTTCGGGCTCGTCTTCGCGCTGGTGCGCTTCGGACGAAGCATCGAGCCGCAATTCGTGCATTGGTCGGCGAGCGCGTTCCTGTATGCCGCGGTGCTCGTCGGGTTCGAGTACTCGCGGGGCAATCTCGTGCTCGTCGGGCTGCTGCTCGGCGCGCTCGCGGCACCAACATGCTGATCATCTCCGGCCTGCGATCGTTCGACGGCAAGCCGCCGTTTCACGCGTGGATGCTCGCGCCGGTCATCGGCTGCGCGGCGATGCATATTTTGCCGGCGTCGCTCGGCGGCCACGGTCCGGGCGCATCGATCGTATCGACGATCACGCATGCGGGCGACACGATCAGCGTCGCGGTTTCCGCGGCCATCACCGGCATCACGCTCTGGTCGAGCGGGCGGCGCGAGAAGAGCCGTGCGAGACGCATCGCCGGACTCGCGATGCTCGGCTATCTGCCGGGCTACGCCGTGACGCTCGCGGCTTACTTGTTCACGGTTCCGCGCCTCAACCTGCTCGCGCTGATTCCGACGCTCTCCGACCAACTGCTTCTCGGCGTGCTCAATCTCGGCCTGCTCGCGATTCCCGCCGAGCGCGCGCAACAACGCCTACGCGACGCCGCGCTGCGCGATCCGCTGACGGGCGTCTGGAACCGCGCCGGATTCGGCCGTTACGCGACGCGTCTCGCCGCGCCGGGCGCCACCGTACTCGCGATCGATATCGATCATTTCAAGGAGATCAACGATCGCCACGGTCATCTCACCGGCGACAACGTGTTGATCGAACTGGCGCGGCTCGCGGGCGACGAAGTCGAATCGCTCGGCGGCGAGTTCGGCCGGCTCGGCGGCGATGAGTTCGTCGCGATTCTGCCCGCGTCGCGCGCGGCGAATGCGCAGGCCTGCGCGAACCAGATCCACGAGGCGTGCCGCAAAGTCACCGAAGGCATGCCCGAATGGACGACGAGCATCGGCGTATCGCAGATCGGGGCGAACGAAAACGGCTTTCACGACGCACTGCAACGCGCCGACGTCGCGCTTTATCGCGCGAAGGTGGCGGGGCGCAACAAGCTCACTGCGTAAGTGATGAACCGAGTCCCTGACGCAGCGTCCGCGCCGCCGCTACCATGTTGCGCAGCGCGGGAATCACTTCATCCCATTGCCGCGCACTGAGCCCGCAGTCAGGATTGACCCACAGGCCCTCGCCGGGAATGCGCTCCGCCGCCTTCGCCTGCTGGTCGAGAAAGAGCCGGTAGGTCCACGTGATGCGATCGCTTCGTTCGGCGAGTACTCGATACCTGTCTTGATTGAGGTCTCTCGGTCGACCATGGGCGGGCGACGACGCGAGAACGTTCGAAATCCTTGACGCTGTGCTTGCCCGATGATTTTGACGCTGGGTTCACCATCGCCTTCGCGGGCCAGACAACCGCCGAGCATGGCGACCAAGCGCACGACCTCATTTAGACGCAGTGAGCTCTTCGGCGGCTTCTTCTTGTTGAGAATGAACGCCGCTGTGAGAGCCTCCGGGCGAAATCCCCCCGGAGCTACTTACCGCTAAATATGTGCGCTCCGCTAATCCACATATCAATTTCATTTCGCCATTTTAAATCTCGAGAGTGCCGCGTTCGGCGCGGTCTTGATGCTATGTGGCCAGGCGGAACATCTCGAAGTTGTCAGGGTCCTGCCTTTCGGCGATGAATTTCGCAAAGAAATTGGTTTTGGTGCTATTCACGAGAAATTCGGGCAGGCATTGGCGTAGTGCATTGGCTACGACCAATTCCGATGGGGGGATGCCGGGGCGGATGGTGCGCAGCCAGGATGCAAATGAACTCCAGACGAGTGAAGGGAACACCACTGCCAGGTACTGAAGCAGTCCCTGACAGATAATGCCGGCCTGGATGAAGCGTGGTAGGCGTGTGTCTTGCGCTTAATGGCGTTGCGGTACTCGAGGGATTCGCGATGAAGGTATTGATCGCGGTTTTTGCGGCCAAGCGGCTTCATGTCTTGCATCCAAAAGTGGTAGGCGAAAGTGCCGATCCGATGTACCGCCTGTTTGAAGGTGTGTTCGATCTTGAAGCGCAACCCGTACAAGCGAATGATCTGGATGGGATCGAGGCTGAGATCGGTGCACATCAACAGGCACGAACCCCTGCAAGGGTGAATCACTGCCACGAAGCGAACCACCCGTCCTCCGCACGCAGGCCACAGTAGATCGCGGACACGATACTGAATGGTGAGGTCGTGCTCGCCATAGACAGGGCTGGCGGCTGATTTCGAGAACTGGGGTTCAGCCAGGAGCGATTTCAGTTTGACCTTGTCACCGTAAAGTCTGGGGCGGCCTCGTTTGCGCGGTCCTTGCTGCAGGTACGGGACATAGGCGACTGCATTGGATTTCACGCGTGTGACCAGGTGGTTGTCCTGATCGCGCAGGCCTTTGACGATCTTGCGAGCAGCGTAGTAGGCATCGGCGACGAAGTAGAACGGCTCCTTCACCGAGACGATATCCAGCAGCGCAATCATCTTGTCGAGCAAGGTACGCCGATCGCGGTTGGACCACACGAGACCTTCGTGAATGCGCACGGCCAGCGGTATGGCAAAGACGCTCTGGGCGGCCTCCACGAGTATGCTGACCGCCTGCATGGAGTGTCCCATTATGTATTCGGGCTTGCTGTTGGAGTCGGACTGTTGATGCAGCAGCTTGACGCCGGGCATCTTCTTGCCGGACTTGGCCACCTTGATGCCGTCTCCGACCAGGACGCGCCGGCCATTGACGCGTAGCGGATCCGGGAACAGGCGCAACACCGCCTGAGTCCACAGCGCCGTGAGCTGATCGAGTTGCACGGCGTTGCTGTGCAAGCTGTCACGCAGCTTGTTGTACAGAGCAGGTCGCAGCTTGAGTGCACGCACGACGCTGGTCACGCCCAACAACTCGGTGCGCACCGTGAAGCCTGCCACGACGGTTGCGAACCACATGAAGCTGCGCAGGCGCGAGAACGCCGGGCGCAGTAACCAGATCGCGTCCCACCAAGCCATCCAAAGCGTCATCGTTAGTCTTCGAGCTTTCGTATTGACTGGTTCGCATAGTACTACTAAATTAGAAATCTAAAGAACGGCAGTTGAAAAAACTGCGCCGGGGAGGTTACGAATGTTTTAACCAACCGTACAGGCTTATATGCTGCACGAAACGGGCGTCAGAGTTAATCTCCGCCCCTTAACCGCAATCACAGGATCGAACATGCCAAAGATTGGCTCAGAACAACGACCGATCATTGTCCGAGTGACGTCAGATGATCGTGCTCACTATGTGGCGCAAGTATGCCAGCAGAACGGCTGGCATTACATCATTGGCTTCGAAGGTTCAGAGGACATTTCTGACCTTGAGAATGCGCTCAATCCACCGTTACCCATGCAGTCCACGAAGGTGGAGCGCAATATCCCATGTCCCTGCGGTTCGGGGCGCAAATACAAGAAGTGCTGCGGCTCCTAGGCGAACGGGAGTGGATCGCCGAGAAGTGGACTGACGCTCTCGATCGTCGAATCGAGACCGTGAAAAGGGCGAGCAAGAACTCGGCACTCTTGAGGACATTTCTGACCTTGAGAATGCGCTCAATCCACCGTTACCCATGCAGTCCACGAAGGTGGAGCGCAATATCCCATGTCCCTGCGGTTCGGGGCGC
>NZ_JARUXV010000002.1:666018-686624 GCF_031450975.1 Caballeronia sp. LZ065 | reverse complement strand
CCTAGGCGAACGGGAGTGGATCGCCGAGAAGTGGACTGACGCTCTCGATCGTCGAATCGAGACCGTGAAAAGGGCGAGCAAGAACTCGGCACTCTTGAGTTAAATAACAGACGCAAAAAATGGATCGACCTTTGTATCGCTGCTGCATATCACGCAACCCTTCGGATTCCTCTGCAACGTTCGTGAACACGACCTCGGGTGCAGCGGCACTGGTAAGGAAAGTTCATCGCGCCACTCGGATCAAATGGGCTGAGCGTGGGACGGTTATAATTTCGCGCTTACCTAGCCGCGGCGGCGTGCAGAGCCTGACCGGCGCACTTGCCATGGGCACACACATCGCAGTTGTTGGCACCCGGCCTGTAAGCGTGGTATCGCCAGCTACAACGGGCTGATCGATATGTGAACGCTCGAGAAATTGCACAGTAGGTTGCCTCCTCGCCTCCTCGAGGCGGTCACTGCGTTCGACCCTCCGGTCGAAGCTTTTGGACAACATCAGCCAGCGCCTGGAGATTGAATGGCTTCGAAAGGCAGGCGTCGCAGCCGGCCTCATGCGCAAGCGCCTCCTCTTGCATGATCGCTCGGCCGGTGACCGCCACAATCGGCACCCCCATGCAAGTTTGCAGTTGCCGCAGTCGCGCGACAAGTCGATAGCCGTCCATATCCGGCAAATTCAGATCGGTGACGATAACGTCGAACTCGGACGCTTGCGCCGCGCGTAACGCCTCGGCTGCGCTCGGCGAAGCCGTAACCCGTGCGTCGTACAGGGAAAACAGCTCTGCCATTGCCTGCAACGACTCTTCGGAATCCTCGACCAGCAGCACGCGGGACCCCGCGAAGATCGAAAGGTCTGCCGGCTTGTCACCGGCTTGCCGATGAACGAACGAGGTCTCGGCCGGAAGCAAGACGACGAAGCGAGCGCCTCGACCCTCGCCTTCGGAAAATGCCTCGGCCTTTCCGCCGTGCAGACGAGCCAGCTGGCGCACCAGAGATAGACCGATGCCCAATCCGACAGCTCGCGCACGCGAGGGTACGTTGGGGGCTTGCTGGAAGATATCAAAGATCGACTCGAGAAGATTGGGGGCGATGCCAACGCCCGTGTCGGCCACCTCCAGACACACCTGATTCGCTTGGTGCTGCAACCGGATGGTGACTGTTCCGCCCGGCGGCGTGAACTTCAACGCATTGCTGAGCAGATTCCAGACGATCTGTTCCATGCGTATGGCATCGGCCTCGATAACGACCGGTGTCGACGGAATGTGCACCTGTAGCTCGATCCTGTTTGCGGCGAAATCGTCGCGAACCGCCTCTGAGATCGACCGAACGACGTTCGTCAGATCCGTGGGTGCGAAGCGTAGAGAAAGCTTGCCTGTCTGAATTCGCGAAAAATCGAGCAGGTCATCGATGATCTGCGCTTGCCCGAGCACTGACTTCTGTATCGCATCGGCGACTTCGCGAACACGGCTGATGTGTCGCGCTTCCGGAAGACGAGCGAGGATTTCCGCTTTCATATGAATGAGATTGAGCGGATTTTTCAGTTCATGAGACAGCACCGCGATGAACTCATCTTTCAACCGGCTCGATTTTCGAATCTCGGTGTAATCGGCGCGCTGCCGCGCCAGCACAAGGTCTCGCTTTCCCTGTACCAGCTTGCGTCTCGTCGCATCGTGAACGATTTTGGCAAAGCCCGAAAACCCGGGCACATCGATGCGACTCAGAAAGCCGCTGCAAAAGACGCGCTCACCGCTTTTGGTCGCATGCCAGCGCTCGTCTTCGGCACGGCCGTTATGGCGGGCTTTGTCGCGCTCGCGCGCCGGTACGCCAGCCGCGAGATCTTCAGAGGTAAAAATGGCGTCGAGGGGGCCGCCCAGCATCTCGTTGGCCTTGTAACCGAAAATGCGACTCGCGCCTGCGTTCCAGCTGACCACTACGCCATCGTCGTCGAGGACAGCAATGGCGACGTCATGCGTCTCCTGTGCAGCGAGCTTGAGCCTCTCTTCGCTTGCGCGCGCCTGGATTTGAGCGGCTTTCTGCTCTGAAATGTCGATCAGTGCGAGCACGGCCCCATCGATACGATCATCGTCGGTGCGATACGGAAGGACCCGGGCGAGGAAGGTGCGACCGTCCTTGCTCCGCACTTCCTTTTCGATCTTCTTGAGGGTTTCGAACGCGGCGCGCAGATCGTCGATCATGTCCGGATAATCTAGTCTGTGCGTCAGATGCTGAAGCGGTCGGCCGGTGTCGGTGGGCAGGATATTGAAAAGGGTGTCGGCCGGAGACGTGTACCGGTTTATGTTGAGCGTACGGTCGACGAACACCGTCGCCACGCCGACCAAGGCGATGAGGTTTTTAAGATCATCGCTCACGCGGGCGGCCTCCTGGACCTTCGTCAGGAGCTCGGAGTTCACCGTGACCAGTTCCTCGTTAAGCGACTGCAATTCCTCGCGACTCGCTTCTAATTCCTCGGTTGCCGAGCGCAATTCCTCGTTCATGGCCTGCAGCTCTTCGTTCGATGCTCTGAGCTCCTCGGCCGATTTCTGCGCGTCGTGCAAGGAGTTGCGCACGCGGCCCTCGCTTCCCGCCAATGCATGCCTAAGCGAGTCGAGCGTCTCGTCAGCAGGCTCGCCGCTCGCCGCGGAGTCCGTCGCTGGAAGTGGCGTCAACGGGTCACATGTGAGAGAGATCACATCCTCGTCCCGTACAGGGTCGTGGTAGGGCCAGAAGGACAGATCCACCGCAATCTCGCCTGATGCGGTCGAGAAAGGCAGCGCCTGTTCGTCCTGGCGTCGTCCGGCCGTGGTACAGCGCTGCATCGCTTGCCGGATACGAGGATGGGCGTCTTCACGGGTGATGTCGAAGAGATTGAGGGCACGGGCACGCCGCACGTCCTCGGTCAGCCTATGGGCATTGGCCGAACGATGGACGATGGTGCCGTCAGTGCGTACCACAATGACCGGCGGCCCAAACAGGTCGAGCGATCGTGCCGGGTTGGGCGCTTCGACATCAATCGGTTGCCTGCTGACTGGCGAAGTAAAGAACGCTTGCCCGCCGCCATCGTGCGGGTGCTGTTGAATGTTGACGTAGGTCGGCAAGGGATTGGTTGCGGCGCTTGGCACCACTCGGTAGATCTTCTTGTACTTATCCACCGGCGCAAAGAGCTCGTGGGCGAAGTCAGCCGATTCGGCCGAGCCGAGAAAAAGCAGACCGTCGGGGCGCAACGAGAAATGGAACGCTTCGAAGACGCGTCTCTGGGCGCGGCGGTCGAAGTAGATCAGGACGTTGCGGCAGGAAATCAGATCGATGCGCGAGAAGGGTGGATCGCGCAGCAGATTATGGGCAGCAAAGATCACGGTGTCGCGCAGCGATTTCACCAGTCGGTATCGGTTTCCCTCCTTGGTGAAATACTGCGTCAGACGGGCAGGCGACAGGTCATTCGAAATGGCCGAAGGATAGCTGGCCGCCCGCGCGATGGCGATCGCCCGTTCATCGATGTCGCTGGCGTAGACCGTTATCCTCGGCCGATGGGGCAATCGACGCGCTGCTTCGTCCAGCAGCATCGCGATCGAAAAAGCCTCTTCCCCTGTTGCACAGGCCGGCACCCACGCACGCACTTCGTCACGGTCTTTGAGGCTTTGTATGAACTCCGCCGGCAAGGCTTTCTCGAGCGCATCAAACGCTTCGGGATCGCGAAAGAAGTTCGTGACGCCGATCAGCATGTCCGCCAGGAGTTTCGGCGTCTCGTGCGTATTCTCAGTCAGAAAGTTCTTGTACGCAGCCACCGACGTCAGCGCATTGACCTGCATGCGGCGCTCGATGCGTCGCACGATCGTGCCGCGCTTGTAATTGGAGAAATCGTGACGGGTCCGGGCACGTAGTGTGTCCAGCACCTCGTCAATTGCATTGGCATCGGGAATGAGCGATTCGATGCTGCCGATCTCTTCATCGGGATCCGACGGCGCGGGCAAGGCGATTCTCGCCGCGCTTGTGACTAGTTCCAAAAGCTTGGGAATGATCTGCGCCACCGGCAATATCAGATCAACGTCGCCGGTTGCAATCGCGTTGCTTGGCATTTCGCCGTACTGCGCTTCTTCCGGACATTGAGCGATGGTGATGCCACCCTGTTCGCGGACGCGCGCAATACCTACTGAGCCGTCTGCGCCCGAACCGGACAAGACGACGGCGACAGCGCGCGCACCATGAGCGTCGGCCAGGCTGCGAAAAAACACGTCGATGCTTGTGGGCGGCAGCCGCGGCGGTTCCGGGTCGCTCAGGCACAGGTGTCCATCCACCATCGATAGGAGCTTGCCAGGCGGAATGACGTAGACGTTATCTTTTTCGAGCGGCACCGGGGTACTGACTTGCCGCACGCGCAAGGGGGTCACGTTTTGAATGACCTCGTGCGCGTGGCTCGTATGATCGGGCGACAGATGCAGGACCACCACGAAGGCGATGCCCGGCGCGGGTGGGGCAGTTTCGAAAAGCCGCAACAGCGCTTCGACGCCGCCCGCGGAGGCGCCAATTCCGACCACTGCAAAGTCAGGGCCCGCAGGTTTGCGTTGTTCTTTTGGGGTCATACCAGTAGCCTATTTCCCTCGGACCGACTGCCGCGCGTCCGATAAAGGTTCAAGCCGGTTATCTCACGTTGAAGCGCCACGCACACAACACGTGGCAATGCCCCATTAAAGCGCAGCAAGCCGTGCAATGATATCCAGTAAAGGCCCGGTTCCTGCACCTTTCTGACAGAAGGCGTCGAAGCCTGCCGCGACGCCCAGAGGCTGGACGGCTTGTTCGTCCATCGAGGTGAACGCGATGAGGAGGGCCTCGCCGGCGCCGTCGAGCGCATGCAAACGCGCGGCGAGCTGGAAACCATCGGGCGACGGCATATTGATGTCCAGCACGGCGATGTGCGGCGTCCACGATGCGATGCGTTCAAAGGCGGAGTCTCCATTGAATGCGAAGCGGGTTTCATGACCCACGAAGGAGAGCGCAAGCGCCACGGCTTCGGCGCCAAGCGCGTCATCGTCGACGACCAGAATGCGTAGCGGACGGTGCGGGGACGCTTTCCTATCGGTCCAGATTCCGGTCCAAGTTCCGCTTTTCATGTCGGTTCAGGTGATTGCGTCGGCTGCGATGCTGGCGCAAGCACCATTCCCAGGTTCGCTGCTTGCTCGTCTAGGCCATGCGGTCCGGACTCCGGAACTGCAATGAAGATCCAAGGGCAGCGACGCGGCCCGCCGCAGCCATAGTCTGGAGGTACGCAGTGCATCACGATCAGCCTATCGAGAATCGGATCGTCGCGGTCGGTACGTCGCTGGGCGGTCTCGACGCACTTCGCACGCTGCTGTCGTCACTGGCGACGGATTTTACCGCTCCGGTCTTGATCGTCATGCATATTGGCGCGCATCGCAGTCTGCTGCCTGAGCTACTGGCGCCGGTTTGCTGTTTGCCGGTTGCCCATGCGATAGACAACATTCCGCTCGAACCGTCGCGGATTTATGTCGCACCCTCCGATCGGCATATGCTGGTTCATGATGGGCGGATACGGCTGAGCGCTGGCCCGAAAGAAAACTTCGCGCGTCCAGCCATTGACCCGTTATTCCGCTCGGTGGCCGTCGAGTATGGCGCTCGCGCCGTCGCAGTGGTCTTGACCGGGGACCTTGACGACGGTGCGGCAGGCGCAGCCGCAGTCAACGCCTGTGGCGGTCGCGTCATCGTACAAGCGCCTCAGGACAGCGTCGCACAGTCAATGCCGGCCTCCGCGCTTCGCGCGGTCCCGGCCGCTACGGTGGCGTGCCTTGACAGGCTTGCGCAGGCCATCGCGGATGCGGTTCATCAACCCATAAAAGGAGGCCCCATGGGTGCCGATAAGCGACCGATCGAGATCGAAGCGCAGATCGCGCTCACCGGTATCTCTTCGCCGGCACTGCTTGATCAGTTGGGCAAGCGCAGCACACTCACCTGTCCGGACTGCGGGGGCGTCGTTTGGGAAGTAAGCGATACCGCACCCCTTCGGTACCGATGCCATACCGGACACGCTTTCACTGAAGCTTCGCTGGACGCCGCGCAAAAGGCGGATCTTGAAGACGCGCTGTGGACGTCGGTGCGTCGAGTAGAAGAACGCGCGGCGCTCGCCGCCAGCCGCGCTCGTGCAGCCGAAACACAGGGCGATGAAGCGCGCGCGCAATCGGAGCGCGCGTTATCCGGAAAATTGCACAGGCTCGAAGGGGCCCTGCGAGAATTCATCATGGGAAGCGCCAGGACAGAGGATGATCAGACATTCGCGGGCCAGAAATAGGAAAGGAGCGCCAGTGTGAACGAGCCGTCGTTGCTTCACTTGCTTTCCGGTCCGGGGGCGCACTGCACGTTCGCGCATAGCGGCACTGCTTCAGAAGCCGTCCCCGAGCGAACCGGCGACGCGCATTCCGGTCGTTGCGGATAAATACCCGATCCATGGGCCAATTGGGAACTCATGGGACATGTTAATGAGAAGCGTCCGAAAACTCGTTCTGTTTCCGATGAAAATCGTAGTGCCAACCCGCGGCGCGACTGGAGATGACTTCGAGATTTATGCGTCTTATCGGTGCGCCAGTACAAACGGCTACCAGGCACCTTGAAGGTCGTGAGGAAGACCGACGGCAGGCTGCTGTATCCGTTTGAAGGCGCGGCAAATCGGCCCGTTCGAAACCAAAGCCGACGCAATTCGCGTTGCGCATCAGCGCGGCGACGAAATCGTTCGCGGCGACCTGGAAAGTCCGGAATTATAGTGGCAGCGCCGAAGCGATCAGCATCAGTGGGTCCATAAAGTCGTCAAGCATTACCTTGAACGCCCTGGTTATGGCCGGTGAAGCCACTGCCGGTAGCGGCTCATCTGCGACGGCGAGGCGAAAGGTAGCGGTAGGTGAAGCGGACCACTGAGTTGGCAGGCGCTCGACCGCTGTTGGGCATTGGCGTTTCTCGGTAAAACGACGTCAAACACCGTCCTTCCATTGGCTGACTCCACCGTCACAGCTCCGTTGTGAGAGCCTATGATTTGTTTGGCGATGAAGAGGCCAAGCCCCAAGCCTGCGCCCGTGCCGGCGCGCTTCAGGTCCATGGGGCGCGCGCAGTCGTTCGCTACTTGGCCGATAAAAGATGATTCGTTCTCCGGCCGGCTTCGCCGTCTCCCGACGCGACAGGCGGCCGGACTGGACCGGATACTGGCAGCGCTGCCGCCTGCATCTGCCAGGTCGCCTAAACGAAATGTGACCGCCTATGTCGGGTCGAAGGGCACGTACAAGGTGTGACCCGCGGCCAGTTCGCCGCGCCAGCCGTGGCGCTCGTGCATTGATGCACTGCAACTTCAACAATGTCGTCCTATCGCGAACCTGACTTCTGCTCGGGCCGTCGGTCGTCACGGACTGGCCATCACCGGCGGGACGGCTCACCTGCCGGTCTGCTGACCGGCTGCAGCGCCATGCGCAACTGATCAAGTGTGAAAGGCTTGCGCAGCGCCGCCCATTCGTATCCGAAGCTCTCGTCGTCCGGTACAGCGTTTCCTGACGCAAAAATGATCCGGAGCTCCGGACGGGTGGCAAACGCGCGTCGTGCCAGTTCGGTGCCCGACATATCTGGCATGACGACGTCAGTGAACAGGATGTCGAAGTCGTTCCCGTCGAGCGCGTTCAGCGCCTGCGCCGCGCTTGCTGCGCGGTGCGGACGCATCCCAATCAGCGTCAGCAGTTCGCAGGTTGCGTCGAGCGACGCGGCGTCGTCTTCCACGACCAGGATGCGCAGGCCGTCCTCCTCTCCAGTTGGCCCGAGTCCGTCGCGAGCACACGTGCCGCCCGCAGACGCTTCGCTCGCTTCGACGTCGCTGGTGCCAAGCACCTGCCGCACCTTGTCGGCGAGCTGCTGGCGGCTGTATGGTTTGCTCAGCAGTTCGACGCCCGGGTCCAGTCGGCCGCCATGCACGATGGCGTTCTGTGTGTAGCCCGAGGTGAACAGAACCTTCAGCCCCGGCAGCATCTCGACTGCGCGACGGGCCATTTCGGGACTGCGCAGCGGGCCGGGCATCACCACGTCCGTGAACAGCAGATCGATGTGCACGCCGCTTGCGACCACGGCCAACGCCTGCTCGGCGTCGTTAGCCTTGAGCACCGCATAACCGAGGCCAGAGAGGAGTTCGACGACGGTCGACTGGACTCTCAGATCGTCCTCCACGACGAGAATCGTCTCGTTGCCGTGCTTCAGGCTACCGGGCGTGGCCGTTCTGGTTTCAACTGCCGCGCCGGCCGAACGCGGCAGATAGATCCTGACGGTCGTTCCTTCGCCGATCTCGCTGTAGAGGCGAATATGCCCGCCGCTCTGCTTGACGAAGCCGTAGGCCATGCTGAGGCCGAGCCCCGTACCTCGGCCCTCAGGCTTCGTGCTAAAAAATGGATCAAAAGCGCGCGCCATCACGTCCTGGCTCATGCCGGTTCCGGTGTCGGTGACGGCCAGCATCACATACTGGCCGGCGGCGACGTCAGGGATTGACGACACGTATTCGTCGTCGAGCGTCGCATTCGACAGCTCAAGAGTGAGCTTGCCGCCACCGGGCATTGCATCGCGGGCATTGATCGCGAGATTGAGGATCACGTTTTCGAGCTGATGCGGATCGACGATCGTATTCCACAGCCCACCCGCCACCACGGACTCGATTTCAATGGCCTCTCCCAGCGCCCGCCGCAGCAAGTCGTCGAGCGACCGTAGGTGACGCGCAGGATTGGTAACGACCGGAGCGAGGGGTTGCTGGCGACCGAAGGCAAGTAACTGTGATGCAAGCTTGGCGCCGCGGTCGACGGCGTCGATCGCATTACCAAGCCGCTCGGCGCTCCAGTGGTCGCGGCCATGCCTGCTTTCGAGCAGTTCGAGATTGCCCCGCAGCACCTGCAAGACGTTGTTGAAGTCGTGCGCCACACCGCCCGTCAGTTTGCCCAGCGCTTCCATCTTCTGCGCCTGGAACAGTTCGCTTTGCGTTTGCTCAAGTACCTCGGCTGCTCGCCGTCGCTCGGTGATATCGCGCGTGACTTTCGCAAACCCGACCACCTGGCCATCCTCGTAGATGGCGTCGATGATGACATGCGCGAAAAATCGGCTACCGTCGCGCCGTACGCGCCAGCCTTCAGCCTCCAAACGTCCCTCGCATCTGGCTGTCTCGAGTCCCCGGAAAGGGACACCCGCTGCCACATCGTCGGGGGTGTAAAACCGGGAAAAGTGCGAACCGATGATCTCGCCCTCGGTGTACCCCTTGATCCGCCGCGCGCCTGAGTTCCAGCTCGTGACGCGCCCGTCCGGCGAAAGCATGAAAACGGCATAGTCGGTGACACCCTGAACCAGCAGGCGGAAGCTCCGTTCACTTTTGAGCACCGCGTCGTGGGCTGCTTTCTTGTCACTCACGTCGGCGATCACCGTGCCGAAACCAAGGAGTTGGCGCCGGCTGTTGCGCAGTGCCGTCGTGACGACGTTTGCCCAGAACGGGGTGCCGTCCTTACGCAGGCGCCAGCCTTCCATGACGGAGCGACCGGTCCCGGTCGCGGCCCGCAGCGCCGCCTCCGGTGCAGCCGCGGCGCGCTCCGTCTCCGGAAAGAAAACAGAATATGGCTGCCCGATAATCTCGTGGGGCCGGTAACCGTGGATGCGCTCGCCGCCTGGGTTCCACGTCAAGACAATGCCCTCGGGTGAGAGGGCGAAGATAGAGTAGTCCTGGGTGGATTCGGCCCATAGCCCGAGCCACAGAGAGCTGAAGGCGGCCGGTGCTGGGTCAATGTCGCTCATTTGCTGGATTTATATAAGCTTTGTAACGTCGCGTTGTGCGTCAAGAGTTATTTACAGCAATAAACGCGCCCATGCCGAGCCTATCGGCACACATCTATCATCGTTACGAAAACCATCGCACGCGGTTGGCACGCCGGCACTTTAACCCACAGAATAGCCAGAGTGGCTGCCGCAGCTTGCCGTCCGCGACCACGACCTTCGATGCGAACGTCGCCTGCGGCAATCCGGCCGGCGCTGCAGCATCGGGCCGGTCTGATTCGAATCGTCGTCGATGGCCTGTGAAACGCGGTGCGACATCCAGCGTGGCAGAGTCACTCCGGTATATGGGTTAAGGGAGGCTAACGCGCGTCCGGTTCAACATTCGGGACGAGGCGATTTTCGCTCGGCGTAGCAGTCTCAGACTGCTGCCGAAGAGTGAGACCAACGCGCACTTACAAGTGCCGCACCGGCGCCAGATACTCGACGAGGCCGAGATCGACGCTTATTACCGAAAAGGCGAACCGCTGCGCGGCTTGTTTCGGAGCCTTGGCGACTTCGGCAGGCGTATTGAGACGTAGCATCAGGCGGGCGTCCGACCCGCATTCGCTTGCGCGTCCCTTCGTCCAGCAAGCCGCAGCGCGGTTTACATAATGGAACTAACGCATTTCACTCGTGTAGCGGCCGTATCCTAATGTCGTGTTCTGGCTATTTACAGATGTCGGGTTTTAACCGGTGGCAAGCTGGCAGCTGATCGTCCAGCGGGAGCCCAGTCATGTCACCGAACCCACCTGTGAGCTTGACCATGCGCGAATGGGACAAACTGAAGGTTATCGAGGCGGTAGTCCAGACGGGTTTGAAGCCCGGACGCGCGGCTGAGCGCTTGGGCCTGTCGGTACGCCAGATCGAGCGGCTGGTGGTGCGCTATCGTCAGCACGGAGTGCAAGGCGTGGCGTCGGGCAAGCGCGGCCGACCGGGCAATCGCAAGCTCGACGATGCCTTGGCGCGGCGCGCCGTGAGTATTATCCGAGAGCGCTACGCCGACTTCGGGCCGACTTTGGCGCGCGAGAAGCTCGAGGAATGCCACGGCATCCGGCTGGCCAAGGAAACGGTGCGGCATCTGATGACGGACGCGGGTCTGTGGGTGCCACGCCGGCAACGCCCACCGAAGGTCTATCAGCCGCGCGCCCGGCGTTCGTGTCTGGGTGAGTTAATCCAGATCGACGGCTGCGAGCATCGCTGGTTCGAGGAGCGTGCGCCGCAATGCACGCTGCTGGTGTACGTCGACGACGCCACCAGCCGGCTGATGCTGCTGCATTTCACGCGCAGCGAGTCGACCTTCAGCTATTTCGAGGCCACGCGTGCCTACATCGAGCGCTACGGCAAGCCAGGCGCGTTCTACAGCGACAAGGCCACGGTGTTTCGCAACGCAACCGCAGGCAAGACGGGCCACAGCATCACGCAATTCGGTCGCGCGATGTTCGAGTTGAACATCGACACCTTCTGCGCCAACTCGAGCCCGGCCAAGGGGCGCGTGGAACGCGCGCATCTGACCTTGCAGGATCGTCTGGTCAAGGAGTTACGCCTGCGCGGCATCAGCACGCTGGAGCAAGCCAACGCGTATGCGCCCTGTTTCATGGCCGACTACAACGCGCGCTTTGCCAAGCCACCGCGAAGCGACTATGACGCGCATCGTTCGCTGCGCACCGACGAGAGTCTGGAACGGGCGCTGACGTGGCGCGAAGCGCGACGGGTCACCAAGACGCTCACCGTGCAGTACGACCGCGTGCTGTATCTGCTGGACGATACCGACGCAAACCGCGCGCTGATCCACCGTGACATCGAGGTGTGGGAGTATCCCGACGGGCGCACGCAGTTGCGGGCCGGCGAGCGGGCCCTGGTATGCCGGCAGTACGACCGTCTCACCGAGGTCGATCCGGGCGCGATCGTTGAGTGCAAGCGTCTCGCGCACGTGCTTGAGTTGGCGCAAGCGGTGCAGGCTCAGCGCGACAACCGCAGCATTGGCACGGCGCCCTCGCGCACGCATCGCGGCGCGGAGGTACGCACGCCACGCCGCGCATCCGGCACGAAGAAACAGCGCGAGCTCACGCAACAGGACCTGGAGGCAACGATGAAGGCGCTGCATGAACACAAACGCGGTGCCGCGTCAGTAAAAGACAGCTCAGCGGTCAATAAACGGTGAAGTCCATGCACCCGCGCCCTGCCCGTTCAACCTCGCATCTTCAACACCGTGTGAGACCAAAACCTTGGACAGAGACGACATCTGTATTTAGCCCGCACCCCGACATTTCAATCTGGCCGTGACAATTCGTCGTCCTAAGCGAGCAAGGCCGGGTAGCATTTTTTTCGTCGAGATCGACCGTCGGCGACCTTCGTCCGCTCAGCGTGAACCGGTCCACGCGCTCGCACGCGTCCACGTACACATAGCTTGGCACACCATCAAGCTGGCGATCCCATTGTCGCAGGAGCGCCTCGAACAGCGGCACGTCTTCCGGATCAAATCGCCACACGCTTTCCCGCTCGGCCCTTTCCTAACAGCATTCAAGCGGGGCTTCGGCCTACGATCGTCGGGCTGCGAGGTCCGAGTTTTGGAGCTCGACGAGTAACAGCTCAGAAAAAGAAGGGGTACAAACATGTACGTATAACTGTACATGTCGCTGCAGTTATGGTAGAGTTGTACCTGTATCGATCCAAGTTAGCCAGGAAGGAGGAGAAATGCGTACCATCCCTTTCACCGACGCTCGCGCGAATCTAAAGCGCGTCATTGACCAGGTTGTTGATGATGTGGACGTGACGCTCATCACTCGCCGCGACGCACCCAATGCGGTTGTCATGTCCCAGGAACACTACGATAGCTTGATGGAAACGGTCCATCTTCTGCGCTCCCCGGCAAACGTAGCCCATCTGGAACGTTCGATTGCGCAGGCACGTACGGGCAAGGTAAAACCTCGCAAGATGGTTGACGACGCTGAATGAGCGGTGCGTTGAACATCATGTGGACCGCCGAAGCTTGGGACGATTACGTTTACTGGCAGGGGCAGGACAAGAAGACGCTGAGGCGCATCAATCAACTCATCAAGGATGTGCAGCGCTCGCCATTTGAGGGTATCGGTAAGCCTGAACCGCTGAAGGAAAACTTGACTGGTTTTTGGTCGCGTCGCATCGATGAGACAAATCGATTGGTTTATGAAATCGTCGCCACACAGATCAATATTATCTCGTGTCGATACCACTACTGAGCCAACGTAAAACGCCACCGTCGCAGTCTTGGACTGAAACGCAATAAAGCGGAAAAGGGGAAATGGATGCGCTGTATGCCGCTGATGCGCGGTGCCTGCGGCGCGCCATCGGGCGGCTCGAGCGCGAACCTGGGCGGCTTCATCAAATCGAGTCGGAAGTCATCTGAACACCGCGGCGGGACATCGGCTGAACGGATGCATGCTTGTACGGCAGACACCGCTTGGATCGCCGTGTAGGCAGCCAGCCGTGCAAAGAAACTGGAAGCCGGACCACAAAACACCATTGCTGCTGGGCGGCCCTCGACGAGGGCCGCCCGGTTTGCTACGCCTCCGATTATAAAAGCGGGTCGCGGCTGCCGGTGGCGGGATTCGTTCCCGTCAGCGGGTCACTGCTTCCGCTGAGCGGGTCTGATGTCGTCGACCAATACGGCTGACGGTTGTAGTACTGATGCATAGACGTTCCCCAGCTAACATCAGCCATCGATGGCCAGTGGTCCTTGTCGAAGCCGGGCTCGCTTTTGATGCGGTCGGCAGTCATGTCCGCTCTAAAGACCTTCTGGTCCGTGTCAAGCGTCAGTGCATTCCACGGTATTGCCCTGAGGGTGTCTCCCATGCCCAGAAAACCGCCGCTTGTCAGAACGGCGTACGCCACACGCCCGCTACGCACATCCAGCATGATGTCTTTAATCTTCCCGACGTCCTCGCCGTCCGACGTGATAACCGTCGTGCTGTCAAGTGTGGACGCTGCCATGACATCGGGACCAGGGCCGTCACCCACACCACTGCCGACGATGTTTGCGCCGCCTTGCGCCGCGCCGGAACCGGTCAAGTTGCTTGTCGTCATGATTGTCGCCTCCCAAGATCGCCCGCTCTTTTCGTTCAGAAGAAAGGCTGCCCCTTAGACCGCTGCGTCGGGCGGCAAGCGGCGTAGGGAACCTATCGTGCGCGCAATGAGCATGCCGCCCCTTCTTCCCTCAAAGCAACGACGTAAGACCCACCCAACTTGGCAACAACGTCTATGACATCAGGGACGCGTGTGATATCCGCGAACGGAGGGATCCCAAGCGTTTGCGAACGGAATAAAGCGTTGGCCCAGAGCGAGCCGTCGGTTTGGAACCTTATCGGTTTGGTCGGATGCCCTTTTCTCCGTACCTTCAGCTTCTACTGTCTACGCCTGGCACTTAAAATTCCATAAGCGGCCGACCTCATGCGGGGAGTCGACCTTATCATTTCTCTTCGAAGCTTCGTCGGTCACCACGCACCGGTGCGTCCTCGACAGACGTTGCTCAAATTGGCATGTAACTCCGGCGGCTCCACTCCTAAATCAAGCGACGCGGCATCGGTCATTGGTCCTGCGACGAGGTACCCGCTGGCCTAGCTACTCCGATAGCCGGTAAAACCCCTATGAAGCTAGGGCCGCGGTTGTCTCAAAATATATAAACTAAATGCGTATTTACGCGGCTTTGAGGACGTTTGCGTGGGTCTGTTTTCGGCAGGCATGCCGGGGGAGCAAATGAAAAGAACGTCGAACCCAATTCGAGGATTGTGGGCATGTAACGCGCTCACACTCGATGGAGAAATCGAACACCTGGAGAGGGTTCTGTCGGGAGAAGGCGCGCATTCCGCCTTCGCACAGACGTATTGGCGTGAACGTGTAATGCAGGCATTGGAGACGCCGGGTTTGATACCAGCACAGCGAGACCGGCTTCGACGATTGCTCCGCAATATCGACGATCGGCTCTCGTCGCGGTCGGATTCGTAAGACGGAGCCTTGTTGGACCTCATGTTTCCAAACGCAGATGGCATCGGCGTTTCGCACAGCCCGCAGCCAAACGACCCAAAAACCTCGCTGATCCCTTCCGCGGCTGATTGGTTTGACATATTGAACATTAACGCATTTCTATTCGTTATCCTAAACATGCAGGCCGGATCGCATTTTTCGTCGAGGTCGCCCTCCCCAATTCGGCGCGCATGTAGTAACGATCGATTTCGCCGACAAGAATGCCATTTTTCGAGGCTCCACTTTGCAGGCAGGCGAACCCGGCGCAGCTGGTTTTCCTGCTCGTCTTATTCGGCCTGGACGCGCCCAGCAGCGGAAGGAGACGTTCGATGACAACGAACGCGCTTGTCCCAAGCGGAGCTCGCAGGATTGCGGTTCGCCATTCAAAAGTTTAATTGTGGCCCGTCTTTGAAACTGTCCTTTCTCTCAGGTCGCGCAAAACACGATTACGCTTACGCTCTCGGGAATAATGTTTATAAATGGCCGGAATCGCGATGAAAATAGCTGCGCCGGCAACGATGTATCCCATCAGAGTCTCGCTCACCGAGGCCCCTCGCTCAAATTCGTATGTCTATTGGAAAAGGACTCAAGCGGTTTGTCGGGAATGATTAAAACATGCATAAACCACGCATGTAATAAGGGTAAACTCGATCATATATTAAACCGATCGTTCGTTATTAATCTTGAAAATCCAAGTATTAATTGCCAACCTCGGGACAACCCTAGGCGAATTTTCCCGGTAGATGTTTAACAATTGAGCAAACGGCGGCAATGTACCGACGGGTTTTCGTACTGAGAGAGAAATACATGCACTCCCCCGAGGTTATCTATAAGGGCTTCGCCCTGACGCCCGTTGTCGCCCCCGATGACGGCATGTACACAGCGATGCTCATCGTCCGCGAGCCGGCTGGCACGCAACGAGCGACCGGAATGCTGGGCGAATTTCCCTCTCCCCAGGAAGCGCGGCGGTTCGCGTTCCTCTATGGCATGGCCGAGATCGACCATCGGAAGGCCCCGGAGCCTGACTGGACCGAGAAAGAGTGGCATAGCCGTAAGCACCCCCGAAGTGCTTCGCTTTGGAACTGATCTAATGCCGTTTGTGTGTTGGCCTTGATTTTTTCGCCGCGGTGTTTGGTGCACGATACCCTTTGAACTGTTCAAATCGGGCCGTCATTGATTGATTTGTATTTCTCTGTGAGGGGAGTCTGTGAAATCGCTCTGCCCGGAAACTATTGGCCAGCTTGCCGATCGGTGGACGGTTCTCATTAATGAGATCAGCCGCTTTGGAGTCGGCCAGTATCCGAACGCGCTCTATATTGATGTGCACGCTCTGGTTCGACAAACGGAGAAAATAATTGATCCAAATCCGTCTGAGCAGGATTTACTTCGTACTGTTCGCCAGATTGTTGAAAATGGCGATTTAAAACTCGGGCTATTTAAGCTGCACGAGGTTATCGCAGGACGGCTGGAAACCTAGGATAAAGACGCCCGCCGAAGCGGGCGCAAGGATAGACCGAGGATCCAGTTCCGAGAGTCACGGAACCATTTTCAGTGTAGACGTGAATACTTTATTTACGCAACTCACGGTGCTGGCGCTGCCGAATCGTCGTCAGCGCGGTCCGCGGCGTCGTTGCCGGCATCTTTCACGTCTTCTTCCACGTCGCCAAGCTCCTCGCGCGTCTCGCCAGCGGCTTGCTGCGCATCACCCTTTGCCTCCTGTGCCGGGTCGTTCGTCACTTTTCCGACGCCTTCATTAATCTTACCCTTGACCTTCTCACCCACGCCTTTGACTTGGTCTTCATTCATCGCCTTTGCTCCATAAGGCGCCTGCGGATTGCAGACATCACCTAAACGCAAGGATGATGCCGGTTGGTCTCTAACCGCGTACAGTTCGGGGCAACGGAGGGTCATCAGATGGCGCAAGCACCGGAAATAAAAGTCGAACGCCAGTCCGGCGGCTGGGTGTGGGCGGCTGTACTGCCCGGCGCGCATGACGGCGTTCCGATCGTGCTCGGTCAATCGACTGAAGCGTTTGCGACCGAAGAGGCGGCCCTTCTTAACGCCGAGACCGCCCTGCCGGGTCTCTGGGCCGAATATTCAAAGGCTATGGATAAAAGCAGGGCATAGGCGTTGCTTACTTGAGATACGTGATTTTGGGACGCAGTCATGTTCTCTTCGTTGCCTGGTTTATGGACCGACCGCCCGTTCGCGCGCGTCTCTCCGCCTGTGATCGTGCTTATCATCGATGACGACGGCGATGGTGCTGAAGCACTGGCCGCCGTGCTGGAGATGGAAGGGTTCCGGACCGTTGTGGCCCATGGTGGACCTCCTGCCTTCGAAGTCGCGGCTGCTTGGACGCCCCACGTCGTAATCGTCGATATTGAAATGCCGGACTGCGATGGCTTTGCGGTGGCCGCGGCCATGCGCGGGGTGGGCCGTTTTCGGAACACGCCGATCATAGCCTTCACATCTCTCGCTGAAGCCGACGTTATCGAACGCGGAAAAGACGCGCAGATTGACGCATTCTGTCGCAAAGGCAGTCCAATCCGGCCGCTGCTAAAGCTCATCGAGCACGTCGCCCCGGTCAGCGGGCCTAGCGACAGACCTGATAATGGATTAAGGTATTAGGGGGCTTCTTTTATGCTTACCGCGCGGCGCATGGCCCGGTTATGCCCTGTCGACATCGAAAATACCCCTGCCAAGGATCGGCGCCTTGCGTACGTTGGTGATGTGCGGCCGTCTTTATGGTCCATTGGTCTGCTGCACCGATGGCCGGGAGTTCATCCCATGCAACCGGCATCGATACCCCAAGCCCCGACCTGGCGCGCGCGGAGAATGCCGCAACGGTGCTCGCGCCTTTGCTGTTGCGCAAATAGTCGATAAAAATCTTGCCGACGCGGTTTTTCGGGCCGAGGACTGCTGAAAACCGGTCCGGCATCATCCGCGCCATATGCTGGGCGACCGCCTTGGAAAACCCCTTCATCCTGCCGGCGCGTCACCGGGATAACGACGTGGTATCCCTTCCCTCCGCTGGTCTTGAGGAAGCTGTGCAAGCCAATCTCATCAAGCAGGACTTTCGCAAGTTGAGCAGCCTCTGTCATCATCCTCCACGACAGCTTCTCGTCGGGGTCGAGATCGAGCACAAAGCGATCGGGGTGCTCAAGATCCGGCTGAATGGCGTTCCAGGAATGCAGTTCGATGACGTTCATCTGCGCAAGGCCGATCAACGCTTCATGATGGTCGACGGCTAACAGCGGCGGATGCCCCGGATGCAGTTCTTTGGGCAGTCGCGTGACGCCGGGATCTTCGCCCGCTCCTCGTGCTTCTGGAAAAACAATTCGCCGTGAATGCCGTCCGGTGCCCGTACTAGGTTACCGGCCGGTCCTGCAGGTAGGGCAGCGCCCATTCGGCGATTTCATCGTAGTACCGCAATAGGTCGATCTTCTTCATGCCGGTGACATCATCGATGATGCGATCGGCATTCGAGACTTTCACTCCGGCGAGCGCGACATTGCCGCGGCCGCGCGGCATCGCCCTCGTTGTCCCGGCTTTGTCGTCGACGACCTCGCCGAACTCGACATCGACGACCGGCTCTTCGATCACCGCTTCAGCGGGTTTATCGGCTCGCATTCCGTGAAATACCGGATGCCGGATCTCGCCGTCCGGCGTCCATTCAAGAAACGAAATCTCTGCGACCAGGCGCGGCTCCAACCAGACATAGTCTCGGTCTTTCTCTGGCGCAGGCGGATTATAGAACGGGCTTTCCCCGCGCTTGACGGCACTTGCGTCCCTTTCCAATGCAGTCAGCTGTGACGGCCGTAACTTTGGCTTTGCGGTGCCAGCAAATCGCAAGGAGCCATCTCGCTCATGCACGCCGAGCATGAGCGACCTGATGCCCGATTTCGCGCCCTTAAGCCGTAGGAATCCGCCGACGACGAATTCCTGGCGCAGCAGACATTTGAGCTTTTGCGGGCGTTTCCAAGCAAATGTAATTAGCGAACGGTGCGATGCGTGGCGCTGTTTATTTTCTATTTACATCTTTTTTGTGACTCCATATCCTCCGGCGATCGAGGCACTTATGAGAATGTTAATAAATGGCCGAACGTTACACGGTCAGGACCGCAGTCTTCGCGTCTGGCGAGCGCTTACCGATTCTCGTAAATGTCAGCACTGGCGTTCCGTTGTTCGATCCAACCGTCTTCACCCTTTCTCAAATCCGCGCTCGGAATCGTGCGAGCGCCACGATCGAGGTGGTGCTGCGCGCATTGATGGTGTTGCAGCTATTCTGCGATCAGCATCAAATCGACTTGACTGAACGCATGCGGGCGGGACGATTGCTCGAGCTGGGCGAGCTCGATGCCTTGGTGCGGCTGTGTCGTCTTCCGATGAGCGCTATCGTAGCGCGGGGTGATCCGAACCGAATTGGCTTCCGTCGGGCACCGGTTACCCTTGAGGGTTACCGGGCCCGTGCAAAGAATGTCATCGAGGAAGTTGATAGTGATTTCGCAGGCGTGCGCATAAGGTATATCCGGAATTTCATTGAATGGCTAGCCGATAGGCTTCTTCTCACCATGGATGTACAGCATCCGATGCGAGCGGCGCTTCTCGACGTTAAGAGGCTCGTCGTCTCCGGACTCACGACGCGAATCCCAAGTGCCAAAGCGCGGAACAACGCTCAAAGCCGGAAAGCACTAGACGAATCGGCCCAAGCGCGGCTTTGGAACATTATCGACGTTCGCTCGACCGAAAATCCTTGGGAGGGCCGGCACGCGAAGGTTCGCAATGAACTCATCGTGCGATGGTTCCTGGGTCTTGGCATTCGTCGCGGAGAGCTTCTTGGTGTCAAGGTTAGCGACGTGAACATAAGAACGGGAGAAGTGTTCATCGCTCGACGGGCAGACGATTCTGGCGACCCACGTCCCTACCAGCCCAATACAAAGACACACGACCGCACTCTGCCCCTCAACAATGATTTGGCGCAGCGGACTCTTCAGTACATTGTTGGGGAGCGGCGACGCTATCCAGCCGCTCGGAAGCATCCGTTCCTCTTCGTAGCCAACGGCGGGGCGCCTCTCTCTTTGCGCGGGCTGAACGAAATATTCGTTGCGCTCAGAAAGGTGCACTCCGATCTTCCAGTCGTCCATCCGCACATTCTTCGGCACACCAACAACTACAACTTTTCGAACCTTGCCGACGAAAGGGGCATGGATCCCGAAGTCGAAAAAAAGATCCGCTCTCAGGTGATGGGCTGGTCGGAGACATCTGGTACGGCGGAACGTTATACCCGGCGAGAAACAGAGCGCAAAGCGCGCAACGCCTCGTTGCAACTGCAGGACAGGATGATGAAACCAATCAATGAACAAGAATAACCTCGGCAGCCTGCCCGTCGCCGCAGGATATCTGGTCGCCGTGCCAGCCGTCGTGACCGCCAAGCAAGGCTACCGGTTCGATCCGCACGAGGACACCTGGGTCCTTCGGGAACTGACGCACGAAGTCTGGTTGCGATTCAGCAAGATGCCTCCTCTCCAAAGCGACTTCAAGGCCGCACTCAAAACTGTTCTCGTGTGGTACGCAGAAAATCATTCGGTTGGGTACGTGAAGAGCCAGTACAACTGCATCCGACACCTGTTTCTGCATAAGACGGAGCTCCACGGGATGCCCATCGCCGAAATAACGAGCGTCGACATTTTGAATTACAGGGCGCTATCAAATCTGAAGTGCAACACCTGTTTCGTATAAGGTGTTGCGATGCACGAAAGAACTCAGTATCAACAGCTTCAACCCGAAGAGCGCCTGAC
>NZ_JARUXV010000002.1:182631-657895 GCF_031450975.1 Caballeronia sp. LZ065 | reverse complement strand
GCCGCTCGCGACAAAGCGGTGAGCGAGCCGGCTGATCTGACGTTCGCACAGTCCGAGTCGTTCAGCGGCCTGCACCATGGTCAGCCGATGCTCACAGACCGCCTCGATCACTTTGATACGTTCGAGTTCGTGCATAGTCGCCGTGATGAAACCACGCTCGTTCATGGTGAGCCCCGAATAGACGCGTCATCGTCAACGTGCGCCTCGCAGGGCAAAACCCGACATTTCTAATGAGCCCAAACCCGACATTACTAAAAAGCGCTGACATAGGAAATGTTGATCATGATGATTATGTCAACACAAATGTTCCCTGCCAATCGTGGTTTACTATCCAGCGTAAACTCAAGCGCGCCTTCCTTTGGACCCGCGAAAATTGAAAGCTGCAATCATTCTTGAGCAATACTTCCAGCAGGGGGCGGTTTTTTGCCGCGGTGTATCAACGCACGCGGCAATATCTGGTCACATTCAAAAGCCTTGCGTCGCTCGTTGCTTCATTGGCGAACTGTGAAACTCAGAAGCGGTGTCGCATGGCGACGCGAAGAACAAGTTGATGGGCTGAAGGTGATGCACCGCCTGCGGCATACAGAATCTGTCCGCTATCGAAGCCCGCACCCGTCTCTGCACGGGCCACGAGTTGATAGGCGCTCTTGCGCGTAGAGGTTCGCTTGCCAAGATCGAAATTCACCATCACAGTCAGTTGGTGCCACTGCGGATGGTACAAGTCTGCCTCGTTCTTCAGACGACCATAGGTGAAGGTATAGCCCGCCCCAATCCATCGATCAGGCGCGAAGTTGTGAGCGGCGTTAACCTCGAAGTTGTCAGACTTCCATGACGACCACGCACTGGTGGCAGGTGGCGTGACATCCGGCGCGAGATATGGCTGATAAGTCGGATTCGTAACATCGACATGAGAGTAGGCAGCCCCAAGCCGGAATTTCTCAAACTGGTTTTTTGCTCCGATATCAATGTGCTGCTCTCTGGGCCCCGCGAACAGCATGACAGTCGTGACAACACTGTTCGCGCTTCTACCAAGCCGTGAAACGCGCATTCAAGCGACTGCGGCCGCGAGGCCACTGCGTTCATGGCGTCCTGCGACCAAGTAAAGACGGTTGTCCGCAAAACTGCTCGTGGGCTGCTCGCGACTCGCTCACTGCGAAGCGGGCCGCGTCGGGCATCTCTGTCGCGAGGCCAGGTCGCGAAATCGAGATTGACGTCGGCATGCTGAATAACTTGGTGCCACCCTCTTGGCCGACTTCGCCTCGTCTAGCAACTTTCTCCCACTTGTACGTCTGAACGACACGCCGACGAGATAGTGGCGTGCCGTGGTGTGTTGAGCTGATACCAGGCGGGGTTCATTCGTCGAGCAAGACCCTGTGTAGCAGGAAACAAGAATTCCGGCGTGAAGGCGAGCGCGTCTGAGTGACGCGAAATAGCGACGCGACAAACTAGAAAAACCAGGCGTCGAGATGAGTCCAGTTCGGCTCAAAAGTTAGTCGCTTGCGTCCAGTCAGAGACTCGCATATTCGCCGACGAATCTCTTTCCAGAATTACACCTTCCGCGCATGCGCCACAAACCTGATATGTGCGCAACGCCATAAGGGCGGCTTTCCGAAGTCTCATACTGTGTGACACAAGGAAAGGCACGCGACACGATCGACGGCCGTCGCACACAGGAGATGACGGATGCAATCATGGTATGGCAGCCTGCAGCGCGCCCATAAGCGCACATTCTGGGCGTGCTTTCTCGGCTGGGTTCTCGACGCGATGGACGTGCAGTTCTTCGCGTTCGTCATCCCGACACTCATGACCGTGTGGGGAATGAGCAAAGCGCAGGCGGGCGTGATCGGAACGTCGGCGCTGGTGGCCTCCGCGCTTGGCGGCGTGGTCGCGGGTGTGCTCGCGGACCGCATCGGCCGCGTCAAGGTGCTTCAACTCGCTATTCTCTGGTTCTCACTTTTCACAGGTCTTTCCGCCTTTACCAACGGCTTTCATCAGCTTCTGATCACGCGCAGCCTGCAGGGAATCGGCTTCGGCGGTGAGTGGGCGGCCGGCGCGATTCTCATCGGCGAAGTGGTTGACAAGCGCATTCGCGGCCGCGCCGTGGGTTCCGTGCAGAGCGGCTGGCCGGTCGGCTATGCCGTCGCGGCGCTGTTGTACTGGAGCCTCTATTCCGTGCTGCCGGAAACAATTGCGTGGCGAGCGCTGTTCGTCGTCGGCATTCTGCCCGGCCTGCTCGTATTGTGGATGCGCCGCAATGTCAACGAATCCGAAGCCTTCGAAGCGGCATCGGCGTCGAATAAAAGACCCGGCATGTTCGGCACCTTTGCATTGATCTTTTCGCCCGGCGTGTTCCGCCTCACCGCGCTCGCCTCGATGATGGCCGCAGGCGCACTCGGCGGCAACTACGCCATTCTCACCTGGCTCGTCACCTATCTGCGACAGTCGCAAGGGCTGACGGTCAGCATGACGTCCGTGTTTCTCGGCGTGAATATCGTTGGCTCGTTCGTCGGTTATGTCGGCATGGCCTATCTGAGCGATGGCCTGGGCCGCCGCAAGACCTTCGCGTTGTCGGCAGCGGGCGCGACGCTCACGGTGCTTGCTTATACGCGGCTCCATCTGACATCGGCTGAACTGCTCGTACTGGGTTTTCCGCTCGGGCTGTTCCAGTCGGGCATCGTGTCCGGCATGGGTGCGTGCTTCACCGAACTTTTTCCCGCGCAGATTCGTGGCACGGCAGGCGGATTTTCGTACAACTTCGGACGCGGCGTCGGCGCGCTGGTGCCGGCTGCGGTCGGCATCACGAGTACCTCTCTCGGACTCGCGCCGTCTATCGGCATCTGGGCGGCGCTTGCCTACGTGCTCGTTTTCTTCGTCGCGATCTTCCTCCCGGAAACCCGAAACAAGGAGCTTGAACTTTATGTCTGACCACGATCAAAATGCTGACGCACGGAATGGCGGCCAGATTCTCGTCGATGCCCTCGCCCGCAACGCAGTCGATACCGTGTACTGCGTGCCTGGGGAAAGCTATCTCGCCGTTCTCGACGCGCTTCACGACGCGCACGGCATTCGCACCATCGTCACGCGTCACGAAGGCGCGGCGTCAAATATGGCGGACGCCTACGGCAAGCTCACCGGCCGTCCCGGCATTTGCTTCGTCACGCGCGGACCGGGTGCGACGCATGCGGCCAACGGCGTGCATACCGCGAGCGAGGACTCCACGCCGATGATTCTGTTCATCGGTCAGGTCGAGCAGGGTTTTATCGGGCGCGGCGCGTTTCAGGAAGTCGATTACCGCCAGATGTTCGGCGGCATCGCCAAATGGGTGACCGAAATCGACAGCCTTGAACGCATTCCGGAAATCGTCTCGAAGGCGTTCAGCATTGCTTTGTCGGGACGGCCAGGTCCGGTGGTCATCAGCCTGCCGGAAGACGTGTTGTTCGATTCAGGCGACGTCGCCGATGCCGCACCCGTGCGCGTCGCGCAGACTGCGCCGACGCCCGAAGCGATGGCCGAACTGCAGAGGCTGCTGAAGGAAGCGCACATGCCGCTCGTCATTGTCGGCGGCACCGGTTGGGACCGCGAGGCGACTGCCGCCTTCAGGCGTTTCATTGTGAAGCACGATTTGCCGGTGGCGGCCTCTTTTCGTCGCCAGGACTTGTTCGACAATCGCGATGAACATTATGTCGGCCAGATCGGTCTCGGCCTGTCGCCGAAGCTCGCAGACCGCGTTCGCCATGCCGACTTGCTGCTTGTGATCGGCTCGCGGCTGGCGGAAACGGTATCGCAAGGCTACACGCTGTTCGAGGTGCCTACGCCGCGCCAGACGATGATTCATGTCCACCCCGATCCAGAGGAACTCGGACGCGTGTATCAGGCGCGTCTGCCAATCAATTCGGGCATGCGCGAGTTCGCGTTGGCGCTCGACAAGATGGACCGGCCCGTCGCATCTCAGGCGCAACGTCCGTGGCATGCCTGGACCGCCTCTGCCCGCGCAGAGTACGTCGCGCATTCGACCCCGCCCGCTGCGTCAGCGCAGATCGACGGCGTCGATCTGGCAAGCGTCATCTCGCATCTCGACGAGGTGCTGCCCGACAATGCCGTCATCACCAATGGCGCGGGGAACTACACGGTATGGGTGCATCGCTTCTATCGTTACCGGCAGATGGCGACTGAGCTTGCGCCGACCAACGGCGCAATGGGCTACGGTTTTCCGGCCGCCATTGCAGCGAAACTGCTGGACCCGACGCGTGATGTCGTGTGTTTCGCGGGCGACGGCTGCTTCATGATGTATCCGCAAGAGCTTGCAACCGCCATGCAGTTCGGCGCGTCGCCTGTGATCATCATTGCAAACAACAGCATGCTGGGCACGATCCGCATGCATCAGGAACGCGAATATCCGGACCGTGTTTCCGCAACGCGTCTGCGCAATCCCGATTTTGTCGCAATGGCAAAGGCGTTCGGCGCACATGCGGAACGTGTTGAACGTACGGAGGATTTTCCGCGTGCGTTCGAACGCGCACGCAACGCCGGAGTCGCCGCGGTGATCGAACTGAAAACCGATCCACTGCAGATCACGCCCGCAAACCGCTTGACGAAAGTCTGAGCAGGATCAGCCTGGCGCGAGTTGTGTGCCGGGCCAGTCTCCCTTGCGGACCAGCGTTCCGGCGCATTCACGGATGACGCGCGACACCGCGAACGCACCATCCAGGCCTGCACGATGCTGAGGCCAGAATATGCCGACATCGCGCGTCACGGGCGGATTAGCCAGCCGCAAACATTTCACACGCCCCGCCGCGACTTCTTCGACCACCGCCGCCGACGGCAACACCGTGCAGCCGCAATGAGAAAGCACAAGGCGCTTGGTCAGCGAAATGGAGCCGTCGCATTCGAGCGCAATATGTGGCGTAAAGCCGTGCTTCGTGGCGAGCGTTTCAACCAGCAGCCGCAAGCCGTGATGCGTGCTCGGCAGAATGAGTGGCACATTGCCGAGATCGTGCACGTCGAAACTTTCGCCATCAACCGGATAATCGCCCGGCATCACAAGACAGACGCTCTCGGTCAACAACGAATCGAACTGGAGCGTGCCGCGATGCTCCGGCACATACAGCAGCGCGACATCGATCTCGCCGTCTTTCAGCGCGCCGAGCAACTGACTCGCGAGCCCTTCGACAAAGCGCACTTTCGTCTCCGGAAACTTCGCGCCCAGCGCCTGCGCAAGCGAGCCAAACATGATCCGCGCGATAGTAGGCTGCGCCGCAATGCTCAGTCGTGCCGGCCCGAGCGCGGAGATGCCGCGCAGGGTGCGGCCGGCTTCGTCCAGCATGCGCCGCATGTCGAGCGCATAGGCCAGCAACTGCTCGCCGCGCTCGGTTAACGCAACGCCGCGTCCGCTGCGGCGGAAGAGGCGCACGCCGAGTTCGGCTTCGAGCGACGCAATGCGGCGGCTCACTGTGGACTGATCGGTGCCGGCATCGAGCGCAGCGCGTGAGATGCTGCCGGCGCGTGACACGCGAGCAAACAGATCGAGGTCGTCTGAGTTCATGCAGCGATTCTAAACGCTGCTCGATCACCTTCCGTCGCGACCGTGGAGGTGGCTGCGAAAATTCGGACATTGGGATAAGTGGAACAGCCGAGGCCTGAGCTGGCGATAATGCAGGCAGAGGAACCGAGGACATGAAGAAGAGAACCCGACGCAGGCACTCAGCGGGGTTCAAAGCGAAAGTAGCGCTGGCTGCAGTCAAGGGCGAGCGCACGCTGGCCGATCTGGCGCAGCAGTCCGATGTGCATCCGGATCAGATCACGGAATGGAGGCGGCAGCTGCAGGAGCGTGCGGCCGACGTGTCCGGAGCAGCGCACGCTGCATCGAACGAGCCGGCGGTAGATGTGAAGATCCTGCACGCCAAGATCGGCCAGCTTTCTCTGCGAAATGACTTCTTAAGCGGCGCGCTCACCAAGGCGGGATTGCTGAGCGCAAAGCGATGATCGCCCGTGGCTACGGGTTGCCGGTTTCGCAGCAAGTCCGGTTGGTGGGCATAGCAAGATCGAGTGCTTATTACCCACCGCAGCCGGTGAGCGAATTCAGCCATCGGCTGATGCGCCGCATAGACGAACTTCGCCTCGCTTTTTTTCCGACCACCGCCGCAACGATTCGCTTATCCCCTCAACGTGGATAACTTTCGATCTCCGGCACCACAAGCTTCCCGGAATAACTCGCTTAGGAAGTCAGTCGTCGTTGAACATAATTTTCGCTCGGTGCTTTGGCGAACCGCTGTCGGACACGTCCCTGGCGATCCGATGCGCAGGTATTGAAGCCTGGCGATCAACTGTTCTCGAAAAGGCATGACCGATGCAAAACGTTTTGGAATATGCCCTTCTTGGCCTGAGCGCGGGCGGCGCATATGCGCTCGTCGCCCTCGGTCTGGTTGCGGTGTGGCGCGGCACGGGCGTGGTGAACTTCGCGCAGGGCGGCATCGGCATGATGTCGACATATGCTTTCTGGAAGCTCTACGCGCATGCCGGCCTGCCGTTGTGGCTCGCGATCGGAATCGGGCTGGCGACCGGTACCGCCATCAGCATCGCGTTCTATGCGTTCGTCGGGCGGCGGCTCGTCGGTGCGTCGACGACGACAAAGACGCTCGTCACGCTCGGCTTGCTGCTCATGCTGGAAGCCATCGTGCGCATTGCATGGACCAATCAGCAGGAGCGCGTGCCGAGCTTTCTCGTCGATGGCGGCACGACGCTGTTCGGCGCGCGCGTGCAATATCTGTCGCTGGTCTTGCTCGCGGTGGCCGCCGTGCTGACACTCGGACTGACCGTGCTGTTCGAGCACACGCGCTTCGGTCATGTGACGACCGCGCTTCAGGACAGTCCGCTCGGCGCGCAGGCGCTGGGATTCTCGCCGCACCCTTGGGGCGCGGCGGCGTGGGGCATCAGCGGCTTGCTGGCGGCGCTCGCGGGCATTCTCCTGTCGCCGGTCACCGCGTTGAGTCCGAGCGCGCTGAGCAGTCTGGTGATTCCGTCACTCGGCGCGGCGCTCATCGCGGGCTTCCGGCGCTTCTGGCTCGCGTTCGCCGTCGCGGTGGCGGCGGGCGTCGCGCAGTCGCTTGCCATCGGCTTCAATGTCGATGCCGGTCTGGGCAATTCGATTCCGTACATCGTCACGCTGATCGCGCTGGTCGTGAGCGGACGCAATCTGCCGGGACGAGGCACCGTCGATGCGCCGCGCCTTTTTCACGCAGGCAGCGGGCAGGTTCGTCCCGTCGGTCTGATCGCAGGTCTCGCGCTGGCCGTCGCGCTCGTGTACGCGCTGCCCGATTACTGGTCCGATACGCTCGCCGTGACCGCGATCTTCGCGCTGGTCGGCTTGTCGCTTGTTGTCGCGACCGGCTATGCCGGACAGGTCACGATTCTGCCGCTCGGCCTGACGGGCGCATCCGTGCTGTTCGCGGGATGGTTGAGCCAGCATGGCGCGCCGCTCGTCGTCACGCTGGCCGGTACGGCGTTCGCGGCGGGCGTCGTCGGGCTCGCGGTTGGCTTGCCGGGTGCGCGGCTGCGTGGCGTCGGGCTGACCATTGCGACGCTCGCGCTGGCCGCGATCCTCGAAACCTGGGTCTTCAACGACGAACGCTTCCTCAACGGCGTGCAAGGCTGGACGATGAGCGGCGTCACCCTGTTCGGCGTGTCATTCGAGAACGCAGTCAGTCCACAACGGTTCGCCTTGCTCGCGTGGTCGATCCTGACGCTCGCGGGCCTCGCCGTCGCGAGCGTGCGACGCAGCCGCGCGGGTCGCCGCATTCTCGCGATGCGCTCGAACGAACGCGCCGCCGCCGCATGCGGTGTCGATGTGCCGCAAGCCAAGGTCGCGGCCTTTGTTCTGTCGACCGCGCTCATGGGCCTCGCAGGCGCGTTGCTCGCGGCGCAAAGCGGCACGGTGGGCGGCCAGCGCTTCGGCGAAGGCTTCGCGTGGGCCGATACGCTCGGCATCATCAGCATGACGGTGTTGTCGGGTGCGGGCTACATCGTCGGCGGCGTGCTGACGGGGATCTTCGCGCCCGGCGGCGTGCTCGCGCAGGTGCTGTCGTTCAGCGGCTCGATCAACGACTGGGTGGCGCTCGCGCTGTCGCTCAATCTCGTGTTCGTGCTCGTCAGCGAGCCGGACGGCGTGGTCGCGCAGATCATGCGCGGCGTGGCGCGCCTGCCGGAGCGCCTCAGGCACCGTGCGCAACGCCTCGTTGCGTGGCCACGGCGCGGGCGCATGGCATCGCCCGCGTTCGATGCATCGCGCATTCGTCAGGCGCTTTCGCCCGACGCACGTCAGCCCCACGGCAAGACCCTTGAAATCGACGGCTTGCGCGTGTCGTACGGGTCGACCGTCGTGGTCGACGACGTCAGCTTCGCGGTCGCACCCGGCGAAGTGCTGGGCATACTCGGCGCGAACGGCGCGGGCAAGAGCAGTCTCGTCGATGCAATCACCGGCTTCGTCCCCGTGCGGGCGGGCGACGTGCGGGTGAACGGCGCCGATGTCAGCGCGCTTGCGCCGCAGAAACGCGTCGCCCACGGCCTGACACGCACGTTTCAGGATCACCTTCTGTTCGACGATCTCACCGTGCGCGAAAACCTCGCCACCGCGGCGGAACCGAAGGACCGCCTCGCGTGGTTCACCGCGCCGCTCGGCTATGCGTCGCGTCGCGCGCGCCGCCGGGCCGATGACGCGATCGAAGCCGCCGCCGCCGTCGCGGGCGTGGCGCAGCATCTGGATGTGCGCGCCGAAACGCTGTCGCTCGGCTGGCAGGCGCGCGTGACCCTCGCACGTGCGCTGGCAGCGAGGCCGCGCGTGCTGTGCCTCGACGAACCCGCCGCCGCGCTGAGCCCCGAGGCGCGTCAGCACGTCGCCGGCGTGATCCGCCGGGCGGCGCGCGAACTGGGCATCGCCATCGTGCTCGTGGAACACAACATCGACGTCGTGCTCGCCACGTGCGACGACGCCATCGTCATGGAATCGGGCCGCGTGATCGCGCGCGGCACGCCCGCCGAAGTCCTGCAACGTCCCGAAGTGCGCCGCACCTATCTCGGCGATCCGCTCGAGGCCGACGCCGAACCGCATCATCATCAGCCGAGGGCTCTCGCATGAGCGCACCCGTTCTCTCCGTCCGCAATCTGCGCGCGGGCTACGGCCAGCGGCCCATTCTTCGCGACATCTCCTTCGATGTGCATCCCGGCGAGATCGTCGCGCTGCTCGGACGTAACGGCGCGGGTAAGTCGACCACGCTGCTCGCCATCGCCGGCTTCATCGCAGATGCGCAAGGCCAGATCCTGCTCGATGGCCACGCGCTCGACGGCGCGCCGCACGAACGCGCGCGGCGCGGCGCGGGACTCGTCATCAAGGGACGCAGCCTGTTCGCGTCGCTGACGGTGGCGGAAAACATGCGCCTCGCCAACCTCGACGCGGATGCGCTGCTCGGTATCTTCCCCGAACTCGAATCGCGGCTCGATGTGCAAGCCGGTCAACTCAGCGGCGGCGAACAGCAGATGACCGCCGTCGCGCGCGCCTTGCTCAGGCGTCCGCGCGTCGTCCTGCTCGATGAACTGACCTTCGGTCTGAGTCCGGCCATGTCACAGCGCGTCGTCGATGCGGTCGTGCGGCGCGCACACGGGGACGGTATCGCCGTGCTCGCGGTCGAGCAGCACATTCATATTGCGGAGCGCATCGCCACGCATGCGGTGATCGTCGCGGAAGGCAGCGTGAAGCTGCACGTGGCGCGCGATGAACTCGTCGCGCGCGCCGGGGAAATCGAAGCAATCTATCTCGGTCACGCCATCGACGTCTGAATGTCCACTCACTCTCAACGACTCATGAAAATACGCTCATGCATCACGCTGGCCGCACTCGCGGCGGCGCTGTCTCCGGCAACACACGCCGCGAGCGACAAGGAGCCGGTGCTCGTCGGCTTCATCATCGCGCAGAGCGGCTCGCCCTTTGCCGTCACCGATCCGGGCCGCGTCGCGCAGATCGCCGCGCGCGCCGTCAACGATCAGGGCGGCATCAACGGCCGGCCGCTCGTCGTCGAAATCTGCGATACGAAGGGCCAGCCCGCCGCCAGCCTCTCCTGCGCGCGACGTCTCGCGGACAGCGGCGCGATCACCTTCATCGGCGGACGCAGCGCGAACGGCGTCGACAAGATTCTGAAGGCGCGCAACATGGCCGCGTGGTTTCCGATGGGCAGTGATCCGTCGGACGTGCGCAATCCCTTGTCGTTCATCACCGCGCTCAATGCGGCGGGCGCGGCGCAAGGCACGTATCTGGGAGCGAAACGCTTCAATGCGAAGCGCGCGGTGTACGTGTCGATGCTCGGCAACACGACGTATCAGCAGACCGCGCGATTCGGCTATGCGCAGGCAGGCGTGACCGATGTGCAGATCGTCGAAGTGCCGCCCGCGACGACAGACTTCGCGCCCTACATCGCCAAAATCAAGGCGCTGAAGCCCGACGTGTGGGGCGGCATGCTGTATCCGCCCGAGCAGCAGACGCTGCTCGTCGAAGCGGCCTCGCAGCAAGGTCTGACCATACCGTTCGTCAGCAGCAACAACGTGATCGAAGACGCGACCATCGCCGCATTGAGCAAAGCGCCCTTCCCCAACTCGCTCGCGCTCGAAAAAGGCGAAGACGGCAAGCGCTTTCCGACCTGGGCCGAGTATGAACGCCAGCTTGCGAAATACGATCCGAACCATGATGTGAAAGGCCCGACCGATGGCACCACGACGACCGACTGGCTCGCCGTGTGGAGCTTCGCGCAGATCGCGCGCAAACTGCCGGCGGTGACGGTGGACAGCTTCCGCGACTACGTGGCGAAGGACCGCAACTTCACCACGGACGTGCTGCATCCGATCGACTTCACGGCGGCGGCGCCCGTCGAGGGCATGCCGCGTCAGTCGAACATCTGGGCGTTCGCGGGCCATGTGGAGAACGGCCACGAAGTCGTCGATGACGCCACCCCCTACAGCGCGTGGCAAAAAACGCCGGTGCAGGCATGGTCGCATCAGCAGGTTGCGGAGGCGACGGGCAGATGAGCGATCTCCTCTCTCAACGCACGCGGCCACTCATCTACAACGCGTTCGCGCACGTCACGCCGAATCATCACAGTCACGGCTTGTGGCGGCATCCGATGGGCGCGCATCAGCTCGACTATCACAAGCTCGGGCCATGGATCGAACTGGCGCAGACCGCCGAACGCGGCTTTTTCGATGTCGTGTTTCTCGCGGACGTCGCGGGCATCTACGAAACTTCGAACGGCCAATGGCAGCAGGCCGTGCGCACCGGCATGCAGTTTCCATCGCACGATCCGGCGGCGCTCGTGTCGGCGCTGGCGGCGGCGACGCATCACATCGGCTTCGCGGTGACGAGTTCGGTCATTCAGGAGCATCCGTTCAGCTTCGCGCGCAAGCTCTCCACGCTCGACCATCTGAGCGAAGGACGCGTGGCCTGGAACATCGTCACGTCTTATCTCGACAACACCGCGCGCAATTACGGCCTCGACAAGCTGCCGCCCCACGACGAACGCTACGTATGGGGCGAGGAATACGCCGAAGTCGTCTACAAGCTGTGGGAAGCAAGCTGGGAAGACGATGCCTTCATCGCCGATGCCGCCCGCAACGTGCTCGTCGATCCGGCGCGTCTGCATGCGATCGAGCATGTCGGCGAGCGCTATCGCGTGGCGGGCCCGCATCTCGTGCGGACCTCGCCGCAGCGCACGCCGGTGCTGTTTCAGGCGGGCGCGTCGGAGGCCGGGCGCACGTTCGCGGCGCGCCATGCGGAAGTGACGTTTCTGCCGTCGCGCACGCCGCAAAGCGCCGCCAACGATATCGCCGATCTCAGGCGTCGCGCGGTTCTGCAAGGCCGCCGCGCGGAGGACATTCGCGCCATCGTCATGCTGTCGCCCGTCATCGGCAGCACGGAAGCCGAAGCGAAGGCGCGGCGGGCCGAGATTCTCGAATCGTTCAGCCTCGAAGCGCTCGCGGCGTTCTGGAGCGGCGGCATCGGCGTGGATCTCACCACGATCGATCCGGCCACGCCCTTGCAGGAATTACGCGAGCAGAACGGCACGCGTGGCAACGTGCGCGCGTTCATCGATGCCGCGCCGCAAGGCGTCGTCACCTTCGCCGATGCGCTGCGCAAAACCGTCTCCGCGCAGTTCGCGGGCACGCCCGAACAGATTGCCGATGAAGTCGAACGCTGGGCCGCGGCGGGCGTCGCGGGATTCAATGTCGTGCCGGTGACGACGCTCGGCTGGTGGAGTGAGTTCGTGGATCACGTCGTACCCGTGCTGCAGAAGCGCGGCCTGATGCAGCGCGAATACACGCATGGCACGCTGCGCGAAAAGCTGTTCCGCGAAGGGCCGTATCTGCCCGACAGTCATCCCGCGCGGCGCCTTCGTCCCTGGGCCGACGCCCACCCGCATCAACTGGAGAGCAGACAGACATGAGCCACGAACGCACCGCATCCCTGCCCCCGGGTATCGTCGTCGGACCTGCATGGGGTTATGGCCCGACCGAGCGATATACCGCGCTGGCCGAGCGCTTTCGGCCAGTCTTCGCGCGCATTCGCGAACAGAGCGTGAAGCGCGAGATCGAGCGGCGTCTGCCATACGAGGAAATCGGCTGGCTGCGCGAGGCAGGCTTCACCGCGCTGCGCGTGCCGCGCGACTATGGCGGCTCGGGTGCCACCTTGCCCGAGTTGTTCGAATTGCTGATCGAACTCTCCGAGGCGGATTCGAACATCACGCAGGCGCTGCGCGCGCATTTCGGTTTCATCGAACATGCGCTGGAGAGCGCGCCCGGGCGGCGGGAGACGTGGCTTGCCCGTCTGGGCCGGGGCGAACTCGTCGGCGCGGCGTGGTCGGAGACGGGCGAGGCCAGGCAGTCGCAATTCTCGACGCGGCTCACGCACGATGGAAACCGCTGGCGTCTCGACGGCACCAAGTTCTATACGACCGGCTCGCTGTTCGCGGACTGGATTCACGTAGGCGCGACCAACGCGCGCGACGAGCCCGTATCGGTCACGATCGATCGGCACGCCGCTGGCGTCGATGTGGTCGATGACTGGGACGGCATGGGTCAGCGCCTGACTGCGAGCGGCACGAGTCACTTCACCAACGTGGAAGTGGACGAGAGCAACATCGTCGATGGCCGCGCGCCCTTCTCCTACTCCGAAGCGTTCTATCAACTCGTGCACGTTGCAACGCTCGCGGGCATCGGACGCGCCAATGCAGGCGACACCGCTGCTACGATCGCCGCGCGCAACCGCAGCTACAGCCATGCGGCGAGCGCTCGTCCCGCCGACGATCCGCAAATCCTGCAGATCGCAGGCCGCGTGCGGGCGCACGCATGGGCCGCCGGTGCAACGGCGGCCCATGCCGCGCGCGCGGTGGAACGCGCCGCGCACGCGCATGCGCGCGGCGCGGGCGATTCGCTGGCGGTGCTCGCCGAAGCAGAGATCGAAGTGTGGCAGGCGCAGGCCGTGGCGTCGCAACTGGTCATCGATGCGGCGGCGAGCGTCTTCGATGCGCTCGGCGCGTCGGCGACGCTGCGTCAGGCTGGACTCGACCGCCACTGGCGCAATGCGCGCACGGTTGCATCGCACAATCCGCGGATCTACAAGGATCGAATCGTCGGCGACTTTGCCGTGAATGGCACGCTTCCGCTCGGGCAATGGCGCATTGGGACGCCTGATTCCTGATCCGGGAGAGGAAGACTGTCCGGATGGATCTGCCGGCTGGTGACGTCGATGGCGGCCGTGCGCCGGCAGGGCTGGCACGTTTTCCAGGTGGCGTCGCGTTGCGCAGGGGTTCGAGGCTCAGGTCCGTTTCCGACACCGTCCTCCCCGGCACGCCGCGTTCAACCTGAGTTTCAACAGAACGTCGGCCGCCGCCGATGCCAATCCGTTGCACGTTCATGCGCTCTCGCCGCCCGCAAGACCAGTCTGTCCTCGTGCAGACGCCCTGCGATTTGCATCGAGAGCGGAAGATCGTGTGCATCGAATCCAGTCGGGATCGCAATGGCCGGCTGACCCGTCATATTGAAAGGCGGGCAATAGCGCGTCAGCGCGGCCATCAGGTTTTCGGTCGACCCGCCGAACGACACCTCGGCCGCACCGACCGGCCACGCGGGAAAGGGCATGACCGGCATGGCGAGCAGATCGACATCGTCCATGACTCGTGCGTAAGCGAGCGCGATCTTCTGGCGCACGCGCTGCGCATGCACATATTCGGTCGCGGGAAGAAGCGCGCCTTGCAGAATTGAATCCCGCACGCGCTCTGAATAGGCCTCGGGCGTGTTGCGCAAATGATCGCGATGCGCTTCGGCAAGTTCGGTCGCGGCGATCGCCCACATCACGTTGCGCGAAAGGAGATGATCCGGCAGGGTCACGTCGATCAGCCGTGCGCCCGCGCGTTCCAGTGTCTGGATCGCCATCGCGCAGGCCTGCTGCACTTCCGGCTCGATCGCCTCGCTCGGCTGAACCCGTGGCACCCCGATCCGGACGCCATCGATGCCGTCCTCGATCCCGTCGAGAAAGTTCGGCGCGGCGCGCTGCGAACCCGCGGGATCGCGGGGATCGTGGCCTGCAAGCGTCTGCAGCATCAACGCACAATCCGTCACCGTTCGGGTGAGCGGCCCGATGTGATCGAGACTGTATCCGGCGGCCAGAACGCCCGCCCGGCTGACGATTCCGTAAGTTGGTTTCAGTCCGACCAGCCCGCAGGCCGCCGCCGGAAGCCGGATCGAGCCGCCGGTGTCGGTGCCGAGCGAGCCGAAGGCGAGACCTGCGGCGACCGCCGCCGCCGGCCCGCTGCTCGATGCGCCGCAAGCGCGTGCGAGGTCCCACGGATTGCGCGTCTCGCCAAAATCCGGATGGACGCCGCCAAACGCCAGTTCATACAGGTTGAGCTTGCCGAGCAGCACGGCGCCCGCGTCATGCAAGCGCTGCACCACGGTCGCATCCTGTTCGGGAATCCAGTCCGCGAAGATTTTCGATGCGCCCGTGGTTCGGATGCCCGCCGTCGCGATGTTGTCTTTGACGGCGATCGGCACCCCATGCAGCGGGCCCACCCTGACGCCGCTTGCCAGCAACGCGTCCAGGCTTTTCGCGCGGGTCAGCGCGGCATCCGCCACGACGGTGATGAAGGCGTTGAGCGAGGGGTCGAGCGCGGCAATGCGATCGAGCATCAACGCAGTCACTTCGGCGGAACTGATCTCGCGTGAAGCGATATGCCGGGCGAGTTCCACTATCGACAGAAACGGCAGGTCTGCGTCAGCGGGCCGGCTCATGATTGCACCCGGTCGATCGGAAAGGCGACGAAGGGCTCGATGCCGTCCACATTCACCGCGCGTAATGCCGCCAGTCCGGCGAGGCCCGCCGAAAGGCTCCGGGCCAGCCTCGTGCAGTCGTCGGCGGACAGCGTGATATCGAACATCTCCGCGTACGCGCCGATACGCCCGGCGGTCACTTCAAAAGCAGGACGGTCCATTTTCAGATCCTCTGCAAGTGTGCGCCGCCACTCCGAAGAGCCCCGGCGATAGAAAAATCAAAACGAGTGCCGGATGCCTACGATCGCCATCTCCTGCGTACTCGCGCCCGAGGCAATGTCATACGATCCGACCACCGCTTGCGCCGGACTCAACACACCGCTCGCGTCACGTTGCTCGCCCAGCGCATGAACATAGGCCGCCAGCGCATAGACGACCGTGCGTTTGCTGAGCGCGTAGTTCGCTCCAAGTTCGAAAGAGTGATACTTGGCCGATGCATCACCGAGCGCCCGCGAATAGTTGTAGCCGAGGCCGACCAGAAATGCCGGCGTGATGTTGTACGCAGCGAACACCGAGCCGTTATGAAACTTCTGCTTGTTCGCGAACGTCGATGAGCCGTCGCGGTTGTAGACGGAATAGCTATAGGCCGCGCCGGCCTGCACGCCGTGATCGACATATTCCGCGCCCACTCGTGCGATGTCGACCGAACTGGCGGACGCATAGCCTGCGTTGACGGGACTGTTGAAGAGCGAATCGGCGCTGCTCGTGCCGCGCGCGACAACCGTCGGATTGCCATTGTCGATATGCAGATAGCCTGCAGCGAGGAACACGGGCCCCGTGTGGTATCCGAGGGCGCCGGACCACGTCTGCCCGGAGCCGGTCGCGCCCGCCACGCCGCCGAGCGAATACATCGCCTCCGCCTGTACCCCACGGTAAGCCGGGCTGGTCCACTTGACCGCGTTACTGAAGCGCGCGGAATCGTCGTAGTTGTCGAAGTCGCCGGGTGGGGCGAAGATCGGCCCGAATACCCAGTCGGCGGTGATCGCCTGGACCAGGTCGGTGACCGGATCGTATTGCCGTCCGAGCGTGAAGGTGCCGAACGTGCTGCTCGCCAGACCCACATACGCGGAACGCCCGAACTCCAGATTGTTTCCCCCAAGTCGTCCCGTCCCCACGCTGAAGCCGTCTTCGAGAACGAAAATGGCCTTGAGCCCTCCTCCGAGATCCTCCTCGCCCTTCAGGCCCCACCGTGGACCCGCCTCTCCCACGGTCATCGCGATCTGTGTCGCCTTGCCGCCGCTGTTATGAATATAGGCAATTCCCGAATCGAGAATGCCGTAGAGCGTGACTGAACTCTGCGCGCTTGCTACCTGCGAATTAATTAGCATGCCTGCATACGAAAGCGAAACAAGGCTGGTCTTGACCGCACGATTCATGATGGCCGTCTGATTGAGAATTGCGTGATGAGGAAAATGCCCGTCCGGGCGTTCGGACGGGCGCGGGAACCTCTGTCTTACATCGTCTTCCAGTCGCCGAGGCTTTCGAATGCCGCGGATGCCGCGATCAGTGTCGAGTCCTCCAGGCGCCGCCCGGTCAGCATCATGCCGACCGGCAGGCCATCGGACATCCCGCACGGGATGCTCATCGAAGGATGACCGGTGACGTCCGCGACACAGGTATTGCGAAGCATGTTGAACGAGCTGCCGATCGTCTCGGCGATCGACGCATCGCGACCCACGCGCTTGGTCGCGACGATCGGCGTGGTTGGCATGACCAGAATGTCATAGGACGCGAGCGCGTCGTCGTAGGCCTGCACGACGAGACGGCGAAGATTCTGTCCCTTGCTGTAGTAGCGGCCGAAATAGCGGCGGCGCATGTATTCCCCCGTCAGCAGCACCGAAAGCACCTGGGCCGGCACCTCGCCTGGATGCGACTTCATCCCGCGCGCAAGCGCTTCGCTCAGGTTCGTGTCATAGAAGCCGAGCCAGTTGCTGCCCACGCCCATGCCCTTGATCATGAAGTCAGTCGCGCCTTCCAGCATGATCGCCGTGTAGACGTGGTAAGCGCTCAGATGCATCGGCAACGAGACCTCTTCGACGGTCGCGCCGAGATCGCGGAATTGCAGCGCGGCCGCGTGTACGCGGGCATCCACCTCCGGCTGCGACGACGGCACGCCCATTTCGGTTCCGTCGATCTTGAAGCCCTCGCGCACGATACCGATCCGCAAGCCCTTCACCGGTTTCTCGAGCGACTCCATGTAATCGAACTTGAAGTCTTTTGGAATCACACCGCGCTGACGCGGATCGAGCGGGTCGGTGCCGGCGATCGCGGTCAGCAGTTTGGCGATTCCTGCGGTACTGCTCGCCATCGGGCCAATGTGATCCATCGTCTGCTCGATCATGCCGCAGCCGGTGTAAGGCACGAGGCCATAGGTCGGCTTGAGACCGTAACATCCCGACCAGGAGGCGGGAATGCGGATCGAGCCGCCCTGGTCGCCGCCGATCGCCATGCTCACGTCGCCCGCGCCGATCACAGCGGCGCTGCCGCACGAGGACGCGCCCGGATTGTGATCCGGCTTGAACGGGTTGCCGACCGGACCGTGGCTGCACGTATGACCCGTGCCCGAGAACGAGGTGTCGTCCGTATTGGTCTTGCCGACGATGGTGCCGCCTGCATCCAGGATACGGGTGACGATGGTCGCATCGTAGTCCGGGACATAGCCCTCCAGCAGACGCGAACCGTTGGTGAACGGAAGTCCCGCTACCGAAACGACGTCCTTCAGGCCAATCCGTTCGCCCTTGAGGATACCTTCCGGCGCACCCTCGATTTCGCAGCGCCACATCCAGCCGTTGAGCGGGTTGTCGGCGGGTTCCGGGCGGTATCCCGCATCGCGCTTGTACTTGACCGGCAATTTCGGCTCAGGCATGGCCTCGACGGCGCGGTACGAGTTGATCGAATTCTTCATGAGCGAGCGATAAGTCGCCGCATCCTCGACGCTGAGACTGATGCCGTAATCGCGGGCAATGGCGACGAGTTCATCTGTGGAAGGATATTCTGGACCGATAGGCATGAAACCGACTCCTTAGGATGACGATATTTTCAAAATAGACACCGGCCACATACGGGCCGATCGGACTACTTTCTGCGCAGGGTGCGCTGGCGCGGATCCAGAGCATCGCGGATGCCGTCGCCGATGAAGTTGAATGCCAGTGCGACAACGACGACGATCACGCCGGGAATCGTGGCGACGAGCGGACTCGTGCTGAGCACGGCAAGACCGTCGGACGACATGATTCCCCAGTCGGAGATCGGCGGCTGCACGCCCAGCCCGAGAAAGCTCAGGCCAGACGCAAAGACGATCATCGCGCCGATGGCCGTGGTGGCATAGACGAGCACGGGGGCCAGCACGTTCGGCAGGACCTCCTTGAGCAGAATGCCCAGCGTGGAGCTTCCCGCGATGCGCGCGGCATCGATGTAATCGCGGCTGCGCACGCCGACTGTTTCCACATACACGACGCGCGTGAAGTACGGCACCATCACGATCGACATCGACAACATGACGTTCATCATTCCCGGGCCAAGCACCGCGGAGACGGCAATCGCGAGCAGCACCATCGGGAAGGCGAACAGCACGTCCATCGGCCGCATGATCAGATTGCCGATCCGTTCGCCGAAGAACCCGGCGGTGATGCCGAACACGAGCGCCACCACCGTGGTCACGAGCGGCGGCAAAATGCCGATCGGCAGGGAGACGCGGCCACCCCAGATCAAACGGCTGAACACGTCGCGTCCCTGACCGTCCGTGCCCAGCCAATGGCCCGGCGAGAAGACCGGCAGGAAGGTCTGCACCGTATCGCCGGCGGTATTGGGATCGTAAGGCGCAAGCCACGGCGCCAGCAGCGATGCCATGGCCACCACTATCACGAACGCGAGACTGAGCGTGGCGGGACCATCCGCGAGGAAGGCACGGCAGGCGAGCCGCCATTGCCGCTCGGTATGGGGTACGGCCGGCGCCTTTGCCGCATTGACAACCTCGGCGCCCTTCTCGATCGACAGATTGGTCATTCGAATGCTCCAGTATCGCGGGCTTAACGGCGCACGCGGGGATCGAACGCGGCCTGCGTCACGTCCGAGACGAAGTTCACCAGCACGAACACCGCGCCCACGACGAGCACCACGGCCTGGATGGTGGGTACGTCCCGCGAGATGATCGAGTTGTACATGAGCTGACCGATGCCGGGCCAGTTGAAAACGACCTCGCTGAATAACGCGGTTCCGAACATGTAGCCGAGTTGCATGCCGCAGATGTTCACCACGCCCGGCAGCACGTTGCGCAGTGCGTGACCTGCGATCACGCGCCGCTCCGGCAGCCCGCGCGCCCGCGCGGCCGTGATGAACTGCTGCTTGAGGGTATCGATCATGGCCTGGCGCGTCAGGCGCATGATGACCGCGAGCGGAATCAACGCGGCGGTGACGGCGGGCAGGATCAGGTGAGCGACTATCACGCCGGCGCCGCCTGGCCGTCCGATGACGGTCATGCCCGAAGCCGGCAGCCAGTGCAGTCTGAGCGCGAAGTACAGGACCAGCAGGAAGCCGAGCCAGAACGGCGGCGCGTTCGCCAGCACGAGCGCCACGGTCACGCTCGCGCGATCGAGGATAGAGTTCTGCGTGACTGCCGCCAGCACACCGAAGCCTACCCCCAGCACGCAGGCGATGACGAACGCCGCCAGCGTGAGGAGTCCGCTGTTGAAGGCGCGCGGGAGGAGCACCTCCGTCACCGGCATGCTCAATGCGATCGAGCGGCCGAAGTCACCGGTGATCACATGCTTGAGCCAGATCCAGTATTGCAGCACCGGCGGCAGGTCGAGTCCGAGATTCTGGCGCAACGAGACCAGCGCGTCGGCAGTCGCGTACGGACCCAGCAGCGCGGCGGCCGCGTCGCCCGGGATCATCCGCATCAGCGCGAAGACCAGCACGGAGACTCCGAAGATGATGAACGGCACGGCAATGATGCGGCGTAACGCGAATCGCAGCATGCTGACTCCCAGCGGAGAGTTGATCGGACTGACGCGGTGACGGCTTGGTGGCCGCACCCGTCATGCAGGAACGCGCCTACTGCGTGATCCAGATGTTCGTGTAGTCTTCGAGCCAGTCGGACGCACGGACAAAGCCATGCACCTTCTGAGACATCGCGAACGCACCGAGATCGCTGACGATGGGAATGTGGTACACCTCGCTCATATTCCGCTCGGCGATCTTGCGCGCAAACCCGACCCGCTGGCTGTCCGAGTCGGCGGCGACCATCTGGTCCAGCAGGCCGTCCATCTGCGGATCGTTGATACGGCCCGAGTTCGGTTTCGACGTGCTGCGAAACGGTTGCTGCAACCAGAAATCGGAATTCGATCCCCACGACTGCTGATCCATGCCGACATCCGGACCCATGCCGTTGAGCCAGCGGCCCAGGTAGGTATTCCACTCGTACGTCTTGAGCGCAACCTTGATGCCGATCTTCGCGAGGTCCCGCTGGATCCACTCGGCCATCGGCACCGGGATCATCTCGCCCGATCCTGACGTAGCCTCTTCGTAAATGGTCGAGAAGCCGTTCGGGTAGCCCGCGTCGGCAAGCAGTTTCTTTGCGCCGACCGGATCGTACGGGTACGGCGGCTTCCAGTTGGGGTCCCACGCAGGCGAGGTGCGGCTCACCATGGAAAAGGCCGGCGCCGCGGTGTTGCGCAGAAGCTCGCGCGCCATGCCGTCCTTGTCGATGGCCATGGCGACGGCGCGGCGTACTCGCACGTCGTCGAACGGCTTCGCATGCACGTTGAGCGTCAGATACCAGATGTGCGGCAACGGATTGGTCGCGACAATGAATTGGTCCTTGCGCAACGGCGCGACGTCGTTCGGCGGCACACTCACGATCATGTCAACTTCGCCCGCGCGCAGCGCATTGACGCGCGTGAGCGGGTCCGGAATCTGCCGGAAGATCAACTGATCCACGTATGGATAAGGTTTGTTCCAGTAGTCCGGATTGCGCTTCATCGCAACGTATTGACCCTTCACCTGCTCCGTGACGATGAACGGCCCGGTGCCCACCGGATGATTGCCGAAGTCGTCGTTGCCGTACTTCGCGATCGCCGTCGGGCTGCCGATGGTCGGAAGCCCCGGCGATGCGCTTTCCGCAAGCTGATAGACGAAGAACGAATTCTTCTTGCTCAGGGTGAACACCACCGTGTTGTCGTCGGTGGCCTTGACGTCTTTCAGATAGAGATAGCGAAACGGAGGAATGCCCGCGGCTCGCTTGGTGAAGTACTGGAACGACGGGTCCCAGACGCGCCGGACGTTGAATACGACCGCCTGCGCATTGAACGGCGTGCCGTCCGTGAATTTCACGTTTTTGCGCAGGTGAAACGTGTAGGTAAGCTGATCGGCGCTCACGTCCCAGCTCGTCGCGAGTTTCGCGACGACCGGCGGCGGCGCGCCCTTGGTGTCGGCCTTCAGATCACGCGCGACCAGCCCCTCGAAGATAAGCTGATTTACACGCGCTGCGGCACCCGACTCGCTGATCGCCGGGTCGCGCGTTCCGAGCTCCGTTTCCGCGCCGACCACCAGCGTCCCGCCGGGAACGGGCGTGGCGGGCGCCGCCGCGGCTGCGGCAGACAGGATCATCAGGCCGAGCAATCCGGCCCTGCCAATCAAACGTCCGAACTTCATCTCTTCGATCTCCCGGTTCAGGATGGTGTGGAAGGACTGACCGCATGCCGCACATTCAGCGAAGCGTCGATCAGGCGTTGCGTGAAGGATTGCGCAGGATGCTCGAACACATCGTCGGCATCCCCCGTTTCGACGATTCGCCCCCGGTCGAGGATCGCCACGCGATCGCTCATGAATCGCGCCATCAACAGGTTGTTGGCCACGAACAGGTACGTCAGGCCAAGCGACGACTGGAGTTCCTTGAGCAGGTTCGCCACTTGGGCCTGCACGGAAACATCGAGGGCGGACAACGGCTCGTCGAGAAAGATGAAGCGCGGATCGGTCGCGAGTGCGCGCGCGATACCGGCACGCTGACACTGGCCGCCGCTCAGTTCGTGCGGATACCGGAGCGCGAAACGGGCGTCGAGCCCGACGACGCCCAGCAGGTGCGCGATCTTCTCGCGCCGCTCACGTGGCGTGCCGAGCTGGAAATTGACGAGCGGAAGTTCCAGACTCTCACCGATGGTGCGGCGCGGATTGAAGGCCGCCAGCGGGTTCTGGAAGATCATCTGGATGTCGCGCCGCTGGCTCATCGCCGCGGCGCCGCGCCATAGAAGCGGTTTCCCCGCGTAGCGCAGCACGCCTTCGCTCGGCTTGAGCAGGCCGAGCACCAGCCTGCCGAGCGTGGACTTGCCCGACCCGGAGGGACCGACGAGCCCGAGCGTTTCCCCTTCGTAAATCGACAGATCGATGTTCTCGACGATCTGCCGATCGCCGATACGCAAGCCCAGCCCGCGCATCTCGACGAGTGTTTTCGTCGTCTTTTCGGTTGCCACGTTCATTGCATGCGCTCCGTGCGCCCATTCGGGCGAGGAAGAGAGTCAGGCTGCGTCCGAGTAGAGCCAGCAGCGGGCCGTTCGTCCGTCGCCGACCGCCAGCGCGACCGGCTCATCGCTGCCGCAACGCGTCTGCGCACGATCGCAGCGCGCGCGAAACGCGCAGCCGGCCGGCAATCTCGCCAGATCGGGAATCTCGCCGGGGATTTGCCGCAGCCGTCCGCGCGCATTGGCGTCGGGCACGGACGCAATCAGACCGCGTGAATAGGGATGACGCGGTTCGCCCAGCAAGGCATCGACGGGACCGGACTCGACCGCCCTCCCGCCATACATGACGACTACCCGGTCCGCGAGGCGCGAGACCACGCCGAAGTCGTGCGTGATCAGCCAGATCGCCATGCCGGTACGCGCTTGTATCTGCTTGAGCAAGGTCAGGATTTCATCCTGCGCGACGGCATCGAGCAGGCTGGTCGGTTCGTCGGCGATCAGGAGATCCGGTTCGCCGGCGAGCGCGAACGCCAGCATGGCCCGTTGCGCGTCGCCCGCGCTGACGTCGAACGAATAGCGCTTCATGAGTGCGGGCGGATCGACGAAGCCCAGGCTCCTGAGCAGATCGACGCCGATGCGCAGGGCATCGCTACGCGATACTTCGCGATGCAGCACGATGGTTTCAAGCAGCTGATCGCCAATGCTGCGCAACGGATGAAGGGCCGCGAAGGCGTTCTGGAACAGCATCGCTACGCGCCGGCCGAGAAGACGGCGCATTTTGCGCATGGGCAGCGCAAGCATGTCTTCGCCGTCGAGCAGCGCCCGGCCGCTCTCGATGATGGCGGGCGGCTGCGGCACGAGACGTGTGGCGGACAGCGCAGTCACGCTCTTACCCGATCCCGACTCGCCAACCACCGCCAGCACTTCACCCCGGTCGATCGAGAAACTGACCTGGTTGACCGCCCTGACGGGTCCCGACGCCGACGGAAACACCGTCGTCAAATCTTCAAGCGAGAGCAACATGATGAATGCGTAGTCCTGATTGAGTGAACAGGTGCGGGACGATGACAGACTCGCCGACTACGAAATTTCCGGGTCGCAAGGACCCTGCTGCGAACGAACTGAAGCGATGCGATGCGATGCGATGCGGAGAACCGTGGTGCCGCGTGGGATTTGCTGCACTGCGATACGGTGAATGAAGCGTATTGGATGCTGTCGACAGTCGTCAACAAGAAAAAAATAAAGCGAACCTGCGTCAGGGCTCGCTGCACAGGAAACCGGCATGTCGTCTGTCGACAATTCCCGAGCTTGAACGTAGAATTCATTTCGAAATGCCCGGATATGGGTCAATCCCGGAGCGGCCGGACCCGATATACAAGCGTCTGTGCCGCGCCCACTTAGCAGCGCCGCTCGCATTTTTTTAGTCCGAGGATCACCCATGAGTGAATTCGCCGCGCTCACCCGCGTTCCTTCACTGGCCGAGCAGGCGGTAGAGAAGCTCACCAAGGCTATCGTCGCCGGGCACTTCCAGCCGGGGCAGAGGCTGATCGAAACCGAACTGTCGCTCACCCTCGGAATCAGTCGCGCGATGTTGCGCGAAGCATTGCGCACGCTCGCCAGCGAAGGGCTGGTCGAAACACGTAACAACCGAGGCTGCTACGTGATCGAACCGTCCCGTGAGGACATGGCTCAAGTTGTCATGCAGCGCGCCATTCTCGAAGGCGCGGCAGCGCGCATCGTTGCATTCAGACGGGACCCTGACGCACTCGCCACGCTATCGCGCATCTATCAGGGCATGCAGCTGGCGACGGTGTCGTCGGACACCTTCCGTTTCCGCAACGAACTGTGGAACTTTCATCGCTCGTTGATGGCAGCGACCGGCAATCGCTTCATGCAGCAGTCGTGGTCGAATATCAGCAACATGCTGCAGTTGTATATCGTGCAGGCGCCCTCCGAGACCTCGGACCCGAACTTCATACTGAAGCACATGCAATGCTTTCTGCAGTGTCTTCACGAAGGCTCACCCGAGGAGGCCGAGCAACTCTTTCGCAGCCAGATCATCTGGATCGCTTACGAGATGCTGGGCGCTCCGATCGAAGATGAGCTGCAGGGTTACCTCACTATCGTGGCAGACGACCGTGGCCGTATTCGTCGTCTTGGCGAAGCGGAAATCAAAGCGCGCTTGCGCTCTACCGTCGAGCGGAAATAGCCGAGACCGTGTCGCCAGAAGCGGCGAGATACGCGCAGGGTTGGGAGAGTGGCTTGGGCGCGGTTTCGTCGGCTGGGGAAGGGCGCTATTCCTGGCCACCGACGATGACCGGTTCACGCGGTTACCACGATACGGCCTGGTCCGTCATGATCCGCGTGCTGCCGAAAAATCACAGCACCGATCATGCTGCTCATACCGTAGACGCACGCGCTCGAGCGCTTTGACGAAGCGCTCGAGCGCGCCGAGCGGAAGCAAGCGAAAACACTCATCCTGCTGCCACATGAGTGAAGTATGAAGCGATCGCTATAATCGCCCGGCGCACGATAGCTGCGTATCGAAATGCGCCTCAAGCCCTCAACAAAAACATTTCCGGAGGAGACGTCCATGGCTTTCCCTGCCAAACGCATTGCAAGAGCAGGCTCCATCGCGCTGTGCGTGGCATCGCTGCTTGGGGCATGCGCCCTGCAACCGGTGCGAACGGATGCGGTCGACTTACATGCGCCGTTGCAGATCCAATCGCAGGGCAGCTTCTTCGTGGGCGGCGCCGCCAAACCCGCGACCGACCTGAGCGGCACGAGCGAAGGACCGGAAGTGACCCGGCAGGGAACCGTCACGACCGGCCAGATGTACGTCCAGTATCAGGTGCCGGTCAAGGCAAACCACTTGCCCGTCGTGATGATTCATGGCGGTGCGCTCAGTGGCCAGGGTTATGACACGACACCCGATGGGAGAATGGGCTGGAGCGAATATTTCCTTCGCCAGCAACGCCCGGTCTATGTGGTGGATCAGGTGGGCCGGGCGCGCTCGGGATACGATGGATCGAAAGTCAACGCGGTCCGGGCGGGACACCTGCCTGCGAACGCGTTACCGCCGGTTCTCAACATCGGACACGAAATGGCATGGACGTGGTTCAGGATCGGCCCCACGTTCGGCGTGCCATTCGCGGACACGCAGTTCCCTGTGGACGCCGTCGACGCGTTCTACAAGATGTGGATTCCCGACTGGAATGCTGCGTTGCCGGCGCAGAACCCCACCTACGCGAATCTCGCTGCGCTGTCGGACAAGGTGGGCGGTGCGGTGCTGATCGGACACTCCGAGTCGTTCATGTTTCCCGAGCGCGCGGCGCTGGTCGACCCGGCTCACATCAAGGGCATCATCAGCCTGGAGAGCGGCTATGCGTGCAATACGACCTTTACAGAGGGACAACGCGCAACGCTTGCGCGCATTCCCATTCTGATCGTGTTCGCCGACCATCAGCGCGACGCACCGGAACCCTTTGCCTCGACCTGGACGAAGTCGATGGCGCAATGCCGTGCATTCGCCGACGACATACGCGCCGCCGGCGGCGATGTCACGTTCATTCATTTGCCTGAAATGGGAATACACGGCAACACGCACATGTTCATGCTCGACAGGAACAATCTGCAGATCGCCGATCTCCTGATTCAATGGATCGACGAGCATGTGGAGCGTCGGTAAGGCGAGGCAGAGGCTTTGCATGCCGGCTTACTTCGCGGCCACCCGTTGGCCGCCGCCGAGCATTTTCTCGATACTCCATTCACCATTGACCACCTTGAAAATGGTGAACGCCGGATCGCTCAAATTGCCTTGCGCATCGAAGGCGATCGTTCCAGTGATGCCCTGCCGGCTGACCGCGTGAACCGCGGCAGTCAGCCTGGCCGGATCGGTCGACTGAGTTTGCTCGACCGCCGCAATCAGCGTGGCAGCGGCGTCGTAGGCGAATGGCGCGTGCAACTCGACCGGATGATGAAACCTCGCGCGATAAGCTTCATCGAATTTCTTTCCGCCCGGCATCCGGTCGAGCGGCCGGCCCGGTTCGAGCGCAATCACTCCGTCCGCGCCCGCTCCGGCAAGTTGCACGAAAGTGTGACTCGTACCGCCCGCGCCCAGCAGGGTCGCCCTGATGTTCAACTGCTTCAGACGGCGCGCCACTTGCGCCTCTTCCGTATCGAGTCCGCCAAAGAACAGCACGTCGACGTGCTTGGCCTTCAGGCTCGTCAACACGCCGCTGAAGTCGACCGTCTTGTCGTCCACATACTCGTGATCCACGATCGTCCCGCCACTGGCTTCGACGCCCTTGACGAATTGCGTGGCATGCCCGGAACCGAAAGCAGTCCGGTCATCGATCACGCCAATGTGCTTGCCTTGCAACGTCTTGACCGCATACGCCCCGGTTATCGCGCCGCTCAGGTCATCGTGGCCCATGATGCGAAAAGCCGTGTCATAGCCTTGCAACGTATATTGATGGCCGGTGGATGCAGGCGCGATCTCGGGAATGCCCGCCGAGTGATAGACCCGTGAAGCAGGAATGCTGCAGCCTGTGTTCCAATGCCCCACCACGCCCACCACGTGCTGATCGACGAGTTGCTGCGCAACGGTGACAGCCGTGCGCGGGTCGGACGCATCGTCGACGGAGACCAGCGCGAACGTGACCGGTTTGCCGTCGAGCGTGGGATGCCGGGCGTTGGCGTCGTCGATGGCCAGTCGTGCGCCGTTTTCGAGGTCCTTGCCAATGCGGGCGGACGGACCGGTGAGCGGCCCCGCGATACCGATGAGAACCGTCCGCGTACCGGATTCGGCCGGCGACGAACTTTGTGCGCAAGCGGTTCCGGTTGCGATCAGCGGCAGGATGGCGTGCCGAACGTGCATCATGCGGTCGGGCCGCTCTTCGAGGACGGGCAGTTGACGCTGAACGCGGCGCAGGCGGGGCTTGGCGTTGCGCTGTTACGCGAGCCGCTGATCGGCCGCGAACTGGCGTCGGGAGCACTGGTCAGACTCTTCGACACGCCGCTGAACGACGGCCGGGACTATTACCTCTGCGTCAGAAGCGGCGCCGAACTGCCGGCCGGTGCCCTGCGTCTTGCGAACTGGATTGAAGAGGAGATGAGAAGCGAAGCTCCGGCGCGCGCCGGCACGTGATGAAAACGCGGTAGCGGGATAGCGCCGTTCGCTGTCGCGTAAGCTGCGATGCGCGTGTCCCGACGCTGCTCTCTGCTTTCGAAGCCTGTTCCCCGTGACGACGGGTGAATCTTGTCTCTGCAGGTCTCCAGTTGCGCGCGAGACGGCACCCGCCTTCGAGAAGACGCCGGCTGCCAGGCCTGCCCCGGACACGCACGGCTCACTGAAGCCGATGCTACGATCGGCCATCCCGGCAGGCATCGCACCGGCTGCGATGAATCGAGCCGTCATCGCTGCGCGTACCGCGAAGAGATGCCGGACATTCTCAATTGCGTCATGGAGAAAGCTGGATGACACGAACGAAAAGACATGCTCTGGTCGCCGGAGGAATGGGCGTCATTGGTCGTACGCTTGTCGAGCACCTGTCTTCACAACCGGGCTGGACCGTCACGGCGATTTCCCGCCGGCCTCCCGACTTCGAGTCCGCCGCTTCCTTCGTTTCCGTGGATCTGCTGGACGAGGCTGCGACGAAGCAAGGCCTTGCTGATCTGGACGATGTCGACCACATTTTCCATGCGGCTTACCAGGCGCATGAAGATGTCAGGAGACGAGGCGACACGAACCTCGCGATGCTTGCCAACCTCGTCAATGCCGTCGACGAGTGTTCACCCGCACTGCAACGGGTGTGCCTTTACGAGGGAGGCAAATACTATGGATCCCACCTCGGTGCCTTCTCCACTCCCGCCCGCGAGAGCGACCCCCGGCACATGCCGCCGATGTTCTACTACGACCAGGAGGACTGGCTCAGGGAGCGCGCGCGTGACCGCCCCTGGGATCACATCGTCCTGCGACCCGACACGGTATGTGGCCTCGCGCTGGACAACCCGATGAACCTGGCCATGGTGATCGCGGTATACGCAGCCATTTCCAAAGAGCTGGGCTTGCCGCTGCGATTTCCGGGCACGGTCGACTGCTACAACCGTCTCGCGCAAGTCACGGATGCGACGCAGCTGGCACGCGCTTCCGAGTGGGCTGCGGAAAACGCGACCGGAAGCGAGGCCTACAACATAACGAATGGCGACCTCTTTCGCTGGCGCCCGATGTGGGAGAAATTTGCACGCTTCTTCGACATGCCGCTCGCAGACCCGATGCCGATCTCCCTCGTATCGATGATGGCGGACAAGGGCGATGTCTGGAATCGCGTCGTCGCCCGATACGGATTGAGCGCGACCCCGTACGAGCGAGCTGCGTCCTGGGCGTTCGGCGACTACATTTTTCATCGCGACTATGACGTCATCTTCTCGACGACGAAGATACGTCAGGCCGGTTTCCACAGTGTCGTCGATTCGGAGTCGATGTTCCTCGCGCTCTTCAATGAGCTGAGATCGCGCCGGATGCTTCCCTGACGACGGATGTCGGCGGTTCACGCCCGGCCTGTGTGCTGGCTGGTCTGCAACGCGGGGCCGATCCGGCCATCGCGTTCGACGTGAGCCTCGGTCAGCGCGGTTGTTTCGGTGCCTGTGCCGTGCAACCCCGACGACGGGAACCTGCCACGGTCGCACCTAGGCCGCCGGACGGGCACCCTCCCACGCGCGTTGCAAGAGTGCTCGTAGCGCCTTCTCCTCGATCGGCCGAGGATTCCAGTAAGGATTCGACAGCGCGACTTCACACGCATGGTCGAGGTCGCTTTCCTTCAGCCCGATCTCGCGCAGGCCTCGCTGCACCCCCAGTTCCTCGTTCAGTGCGTAAAGCCCGTCAGGTGCCGACTTCACATCCAGTGCCCGCGCGATGCGCTCCATCGCCTCATCGGCCACCGTGCTGTTGTACGCGAGCGCATGAGGCAGCACGATGGCGTGCGTCTCGGCGTGCGGCAAGTTGAACGTACCGCCCAGGGTATGACAGAGCTTGTGATGAAGCGCCATCCCCACAGTGCCGAGCACCATCCCGCACAGCCACGCGCCGTACAGACACTCGCTACGCGCCGCCTTGTCCCCGCCATTCGTGTTCACCCCACGCAGACCACTGGCGAGCGAGCGAATGCCCTCCTCGGCCATCAGCGAGATGACCGGATTGCCGTCCCGCGCGTAGAGGCCCTCCGCCGCGTGCGCAATGGCGTTCAGACCGCTCACGATGGACAGCCGCACCGGCAGACCCATGCTCAGTTCCGGGTCGTACAACACCGTCTTTGGAATCACCCTGGCATCGCGGCCGGTCTTCTTCACGCCGTTCTCGGTTATCCCGTAGATCGGCGTCATCTCCGACCCGGCATAGGTCGTCGGAATAGCGATGATCGGAAGCGCCGATTCGAGCGCGATCGCCTTGCCGAGCCCGATCGTCGAACCCCCGCCGATCGCCACGGCGCAGTCCGCATCGACGGCCTTCGCGTGCTCGCGCGCACGGCGCGCATTCTCGACAGGCACATGCATCTGGGCGCCGTCGAAGACGCCGGCACTCGAAGGACCCAGGAGCGCAGCGATGACTTCGGCCTGAGCCCTCTGTTCGGGCGTACACAGGACGAGTGCCCGGCGCGCGCCCAACGTCTCCACTTCTTGTTGAATCAGCTTCATGCTTCCAGCGCCGAATACGACTCTGGCGGCCTGCGTGGTGTAGGTGAACTCGTACATGGAGTGGAATTCCTGTTGCGTCGAGCGATGCCGCTCTTTCAAATGTAGTCGACCTGATGACGCGCGATACGGACATCACCCACGACGCCCTTCACCCGCAGATGCTCGGGATGCGAAGCGTATGCGTCGAGCGATTCCGGACTGTCGAACTCCGTGTACAGGACGATGTCGCAGGCATAGTCCACGGCGCTCACATCCAGCCCGACTTCGAGTCGGGTCAGCCCGGGAATCTTTCCGCTCAGACTCTCGAACGCGGATTTCACGAGCAGCGCGGACGCTCTTCTTTGTTCGGGTGTGTCACCGCGAACGTTCCACATCACGATATGCTTGACCATGTTTCGTTTCCAGTAGTGCTGCGTCTGGCGTAGCCAGGTTGTGCAGGTGACGCGTATGACTTGGGTCTGCACAGGGACAGGGCCGGTTTGAAACGGAAAGGCCCTGCTTAACTGCACTTCTGGCCCGCCGTGCAAAGCGTGGTTACGCCTTGTTCTTGTTGTACACATCGACGAACACCGCCGCGAGCAGCACGATCCCCTTGATGACCTGCTGGTAATCGACGCCGATGCCCATGATGGACATGCCGTTGTTCATCACGCCCATGATGAACGCGCCCACGACCGCGCCGACCACCTTGCCGACGCCACCGGACGCGGATGCACCGCCAATGAAGCAGGCCGCGATGACATCCAGCTCGAAGCCCGTCCCCGCCTTCGGCGTGCCGCTATTCAGACGCGCGGCGAAAATCAGACCCGCGAGCGCTGCCAGGATGCCCATGTTCACGAACGTGAGGAAGCTGATGGCCGGAACGCTGACGCCTGAAAGTCGCGCGGCCTTTGCATTGCCGCCCACAGCGTAGATGCGGCGACCGATGGTCGTGCGATTCATCAGGAACGTGTACACCCCAATCAGCACACCCATGATCACGAGGACCGTCGGCAAGCCGCGATAGGACGCGAGGAGATAGCAGAAGCCGACGATAAGCGCGGTCAGTAAGACATTCTTGGTGACGAACATCGCGAACGAGCCGCTTTCGACGCCATGTTTCGCGGCACCCGCCCGGTGACGCAGTTCGATCGCGAAGAACAGCGCACCGACGAACAGGCCGAGCAGGATGGAGGTGACGTGAAGCGTCTGACCGTGAAACACGTCTGGAATGAAGCCCGAGCTCATCGCACCGAACTCAGCGGGAAAAGGACCGATGGACTGTCCTTGCAGCACGAGGTTCGTCATGCCACGGAACACCAGCATCCCCGCCAGCGTGACGATGAACGATGGCATGCGCCAGAAGGCAATGAAATATCCCTGCGCGGCGCCGATCAACGCACCGGCCGCGATACAGATGAGGGTGGCCCAGACGTAGTTGACTTCATATTGCACCATCAGCACCGCCGCCAGCGCACCGACGAGACCCGCCGTCGAGCCCACGGACAGATCGATGTGTCCCGACACGATCACCATCAGCATGCCGAGCGCCATGATGACGATGTAGCTGTTCTGGAGCACCAGGTTGGTCAGGTTCAGCGGCTGCATCAGCACGCCGTTGGTCGCGACCTGGAAGAACACCATGATGATGACGAGCGACAGCAGCAGCCCGTAGTCGCTGCCGATACGCTTGAGCATGCCGAATACTTCGCTTTTCCCGACCTCGGCGCCTTCGGCGGCTACCGGAAAGAGTGCCTTACGCATTTTGAATGTCTCCATTTCGCATGATCGCCCGCATGATGCTTTCCTGCGAGGCTTCTTCCGCGGTTAATTCGCCGACAAAGCGGCCTTCATTCATGACGTAGATGCGATCGCACATGCCCAGCAACTCGGGCATTTCCGAGGAAATCATGACCACGCACTTACCCGCTGCGACCGCCTGATTGATGATGCTGTAGATCTCGTACTTGGCGCCCACGTCGATGCCGCGCGTCGGTTCGTCGAGAATCAGTACGTCCGGCTCGGAATACAACCACTTGCTGATAACGACCTTTTGCTGATTGCCGCCCGACAGGTTGCCGACGACATGGGTCACGCCCTGCGCGCGAATCCGCAGTTTCTTGAGAAAATCGGCCGCGACCGTGATCTCCTCGTGCTCGTTGATCACGCCGAGTTTCGACACGCCGGACAGATTGGCTAACGTGATGTTTCGCTTGATGTTGTCGTCCAGAAGCAGGCCGTTGCCCTTCCGGTCTTCCGTGACGTACGCGATTCCGGCCTTGATGGCCTTGCGGACCGACGACGTATCGACTGGCTTTCCGTACATCAGCACGTCGCCGGCAATGCCCTGGCCGTACGTCCCGCCGAAGACGCTCATCGCGAGTTCGGTGCGGCCCGAGCCCATCAGTCCCGCGATACCGACGATTTCACCCTTGCGCGCTTTCAGGTTCACGCCCTTGATGACCGCGCGCTCGCGCTGGGTCGGATGCTGGACGCGCCAATCCCTGACTTCGAAAATGATTTCGCCAATATCCGGCGTGCGCGGCGGGTAGCGGTCTGACATCTCCCGGCCGACCATCGCCTTGATGATGCGGTCTTCACTCACGCTTTCAGCACGGCAATCGAGGACATCGACGGTGGAACCGTCCCGGATGACCGTGATACCGTCCGCGACACGCGAGATTTCGTTCAGCTTGTGCGAAATGATGATCGACGTGACACCGTTTGCCTTCAATTCGAGGAGAAGCGTGAGGAGTGTGTCGCTATCCTTTTCGTTCAGGCTTGCGGTGGGCTCATCGAGAATCAGCAGACGCACTTCTTTCGACAACGCCTTTGCGATTTCAACGAGTTGCTGCTTGCCGATCCCGAGCGTGCCGACCGCGGCGTCCGGGGAATCGGTCAGGCCGACCTTCGCCAGCAAGTCGCGAGCTTTCTTGCGCGACACCTGCCAGTCGATGACGCCGTGTTTTGACTGCTCGTTGCCGAGAAAGATGTTCTCGGTAATCGACAGCATGGGGACGAGCGCCAGTTCCTGATGGATGATGATGATTCCGACCGCCTCGCTGTCGGAGATATCAGCGAACGCTCGCTCCTGACCGTCGTACAGGACGTCGCCGGCGTACGAGCCGTGCGGATAGACGCCACTGAGGATTTTCATCAGGGTCGACTTTCCCGCGCCGTTTTCTCCGCAAATGGCGTGAATCTCGCCCTGACGCACCCTCAGATTCACGTTGTTCAGTGCCTTGACAGCGCCAAAGCTTTTCTGAATCCCGCGCATCTCCAGAATGGTTTCCATGGTCTAATTCCTCTGATTGGCACACCGGGAGCGTGCCCGCGTGAACCGGAGCTTCTGTCGAAACTCCGTCACGCCGATATTCAGACAGCCTTACTTGATCTGCGTCTGGGTGTAGTAGCCACTGGTGACCAGTTCCGACTGATAGTTGGCTTTGTCCACGAGAACGGGCTTCACGAGATAGGTCGGAACGATCTTCGCGCCGTTGTTGTAGCTCTTCGTGTCGTTGATGCTCACCTGCTTGCCGGTCAACGCGTTATCAACCATGTCTGCGGCCGCCCCGGCGAGCTTGCGGGTGTCCTTGAACACGGTGGAGGTCTGCTCTCCCCGAACGATGCTCTTCACGTTCTGGACATCGGCGTCCTGTCCCGTGATGACGGGCATCGCTTGCTGACCGGAACCGTATCCCACGCCTTTGAGCGAAGAGATGATGCCGATCGCCAGCGCGTCGTTAGGCGCCCAGACCGCATCGAGATGGTCCTTTCCATAGAAGGCGCTCAGCAGGTTGTCCATGCGGGCCTGAGCGGTCGCGCCATCCCAGTTGCGGGTCGCGACTTTTTCGAAGGCGACCTGCTTGCTTCGAATCACGAACTTGCCGCTGTCGATGTACGGCTTCAGAACCGACATGCCGCCCGCGTAGACCATGTGCGCGTTGTTGTCGTCCGAAGAGCCGCCGAAGATCTCGATATTGAACGGCGTCTTGCTGCCGGCTTTCTGCCACGCACTGACGATGCTCTGCCCTTGCAGAACACCGACGCCGTAGTTGTCGAAGGTGGCGTAGTAATCCACGTCCTTGGTCTGACTGATCAGGCGATCATAGGAGATGATCTTGATGCCCTTCTTCTGTGCGAGCGCCAGAGCCTCGGAGAACGTCTTGCCGTCGATGGGCGCGATGACCAGTGCCTTGACACCCTTCGCAAGCATGTTTTCGACCTGGTTCACCTGCGTAGGGACGTCGTAGTTTGCGTACTGCAGGTCCGCCGAATATCCTTTCGCCCTCAGTGCATCGACCATGCTTTTCCCATCGGTAATCCAACGGGATTCGGTCTTGTCCGGCAATGAGATGCCGACGACGCCCTTGTCCTGGGCGTACACAGCAACCGACATCGCTGCGAAAGCGGCCGAAGCGGCCAGCGTCATCGCGACATGCTTCAAAATCTTCATGACATCGTCTCCTGATTAGGATTACCTATTTAAATATCCGATTATGCCCGCCAGGGATGCGGGGACGACGCCGGCTGGCGTCGTCCATTCAGCTCCCTAGCCGATAAGGACCTCCGTTCCCGCCTCTTTGGAAGAAGCGAACATGGCCTCGATCACCCGGCTGATGTTCAACGCCTGGGTTGCCGGCACCACCGATGGCGTGCCGTTGCGCAATGCGTCCATGAACGCGTTCGACTCGCGGTCGAAGTACACCGGATTGCCGATTTCCGCGATATCCGGTGAATACTCCGTTTTCTTCGTGGCCCAGATCTCGGGGAAGCTGGTCTCTTGCCACTCGGTCCAGCCTTCCGGATGGGCGCCTTTGCCCGCGTCGTATATCTTGAAACTCGCGGGCAACGAGCGGGACGACATGATGCCTTCCGTGCCGTAGGCGGTAATGTCCCAGCTCTCGGTCCACGGCAGAACATCCCAGGACATGAAATCGACCGTGACGATCTTGTCTTCGTAGTTCAGCACGGCACCCGCTGCGTCTTCGCGCGATTCATCGCCGTGAAAGTTCGGGAACTTGGTGATTCGCGCGTTCACCGAGCGCGGCAACCCGAAGTGAAGAAGAATCCGGTCGATGAGATGGCAGCCAATGACGAACACCGCACCGCCGATATCGCCCGGCTGCGTCATGTGCGGCGTACCTGCCTCGTCGTGCGAGCAACCGCCGTGAGCACGCACCTGGACTACTTTTCCAAGGCGGCCGCTCTTGAGCGCGGCCTGCATGGCGTCGACCGACGGAGCGAATCGCCAGCAATACCCCACCTGAAAAAGTCCGCCAGTGCGCTCGACCGCCTCGACGATGCGCTTCGCATCCGCCGAACCGCGGCCGGCGGGCTTCTCGCACAGCACGGCCTTGCCAGCTTCGAGCGCCTCGATGGCCAGATCAGCCATCTTTTCACTCTTCGAGTGAACGAGCACGACATGCACGTTATCGTCCGCCAGGATATCTTCCTTAGAGCGCGCCTCCAGTCCGAGCGCGTCGACGAACGGCGTGAGCAGCGGACTCGTATCCCACGCACCGAGCATCTTCGCGTCGGCGCGACGCTGGATCGCCTTGACTCGTCCGGACGTATGCGGGTGCGTGATGCCAAGGCATGCCACACCGAGCGTTTCGTTGAGTTCAATTTTTCGCGTCATGACTTATCTCCTCCGGATTCCCGGTTACACCCTGACCGCTTTGCCCGTCAGCGCGGACTCCAGCGCCGCGTCCGCCAGGCGCAGTGCCTTAAGCCCGTCCTGGACCGAAGTCGGCAGCGGCGAATTCGTATTGAGGGCGTCCACGAATGCTTCCAGTTCGGCCTTGTATGCGTCGACATAGCGTTCGAGGAAGAAGTTGAGCAGCGGCTCACGCGCGTCCGTGACGTCCTTCGACCAGCGGCGAACCGTCGACGGGCGGAGATTCTCCTGCAGGAGCATGCCCTTGGAACCCGACACTTCCATGCGCTGGTCGTAGCCGTAGACGGCCTCGCGACAGCAATTGATATGACATTGCTTGCCCGAAGCCGTGCGCAACTGAACCATCACCGTATCGAAGTCGGTCAGCTTCTCCAGCGATTCGTCGATGAGACGGCTGGCCATCGCCATGACTTCGACCGGCTCCTCGCCGAGCAGCCAGCGCGCCATGTCGAGGTCGTGAATGACCATGTCGCGGAAGATGCCGCCCGAGTGCTCGACGTAATCGCGTGGAGGCATGCCGGGGTCGCGACTCGAAATGATGACCTGCCGCACGTCGCCCACGTCACCCGCATCGATTGCCTTGCGGAAGGCCTGCGAGGTGGGGTCGAAGCGGCGATTGAACGCGAGCATCACACGCCCGTTCTGGCGCTCGACCGCGTTTGCTGCGGCGAGCGATTTCTCCATGTCGAGGTCGATCGGTTTCTCGCACAAGACGGCCTTGCCGCGTTTGACGGCTTCGAGCATGAACGTGATATGCGTGTCGGTCGGCGTACCGATCACGATTGCGTCGACGTCGCTACGCTCCAGGACACCCACAGGGTCCGTCGAGGCCTCGCAACCGAGCTTTGTCGCCAACGATTGCGCGGCGCTCTCGATCGGGTCGGCTACCACCACCAGCGTGGCGTTCGGGTTCGCGGCGACGTTGCCAGCGTGAATGCGACCAATGCGGCCTGCACCGAGTACGGCGATTCGAATCATGTGAGTCTCCGGAAATGTGTTTTCGTTCGAGGGCAAACAGGTCAGGCAGAAGCCGCGGCGTGTGTCGAGAACTGGGCGATGGTCGTGTCGTAAGCGCGCTTCGCCATCTCGTCGAGCGGGAACTTTCGATGCACCTCCGAGATAAGTTCCACGCCGTAATAGGGGAGCGTGCAGCCTGCCTGTTCGAGCGCGTCGACGAAAGCGCGGCAGTCTCCCACTCCTTCACCGCATAGCTGACGGTTGAAGGTCGAGTCTTCGAACAGCGAGCCCTTGACGTGCGCGCCGACGTCATCCATCTCCACGCCTTTGATGAAATGGGCCGGAATCTGCGCTACTTCGCTATACGGCGTGCTGGCGCGTGCAACGTGCCAGTGATCGACCATCAGGCCACCGTTGGGCTGATTTGCGCCCTGCGCCACCTTCAGCGCATCCGCGACGTTGCGGATCGGAGAGAACGGCATGAATTCGATCGCGACCGTCGCGCCGACCGTCGCCACGTCCTGGCAAAGCGAAGCGAATTCATCCGTCATGCGGGCGAAGTCGGCGGGATTCGTGTCGAAGGGGTTTGCGCCGATTTTCAGATTGCGCATGCCGAGCTCGCCGCCCAGATCGATGAACCGGCGACGGCTGGCGTCGGACTTGGCCCGCGCTTCGCCGTCGATGTACCAGTCCATCAGGATTTCGAGCTCGAAGTACTTCATGCCTGTGTCTTCCAGGATGTTCTTCACGCCTCTCAGGCCGTACTTCCCAACGCTGTATTCGAGGTCGTCGAGAATGAGGCCGACACCGCTCCAGCCCGCGCGCATAGCCGCTTCGCAGCGGTCACGTAGCGGAAACGGGCTGACTTCATTCGCCGCACACGGATAGACGTCGCCGGCAAGGGTCCAGTACGCAGCCAGCAATTCTTTTTTCGCGCTCATGTTCAGTAATCCTCTTTCTCTCAGAGTCATCAGTTGTTTCGATGGCGGATTGCCGCGTTTGACGATTAACGCGTAGCGGGGATATCCTCGCTGGACGTTGCGAGCGTGAAGTCCCACGATACCGACCAGAATGGCGACGAGAAGCCCACCCGCCTCGCCGCTTCCGGATCGTCGAGCTTATTAAATTCGGCAATGAGCTCGCGCTTGACGCCGAACACCGCGTCCTCGGGCAGATACGGGCAATCGGGCGTAAAAATATGGGTGATGACCGGATCGAAGCCAGGAGCGGTCACGATGAAGTGCAGATGGGCTGCGCGGTTCGGGTGCCGTCCCATTGCGCCCAGAAGCTTCCCAACCGGTCCATCCGAAGGGATCGGGTAGTGACGCGGCTTGACGGACTTGAACCAGTAGCGGCCTTCAGCATCCGAGGTGAACACGCCGCGCAGATTCGAATCGGGCTGAATGCCCTTCTGCTGCACGTCATAGAAGCCATCGTCGTTGGTCTGCCAGACTTCCAGTTTCGCGTTCGGAACCGGCTTGCCATCGATGTCGGTCACACGACCTTCAACCACCATGGGTTCGCCCTTTGCATCCAGGCAGATGTTCTCGCCGTTCGGATACTCAGGCGCGTTCGCGACGTAGAACGGGCCGAGAATCGTGTTCGGCGTCGCGCCGCTCGGGCGACGATGGTTGATTGCATCGACCAGCATCGAGACGCCCAGAATGTCCGAGAGCAGGATGTACTCCTGACGCCAGTCGGTGCACATCTGACCCGTCTCGGTCAGGAAGCGGACGGCGGCGAACCACTCTTCATGCGTCGGCTCGATTTCCTTGATAGCCGCATGAAGATGCCTGACCAGCACCGACATGACCTCGCGCAGGCGCGGGCTTGCTTCCTCGCTCATGCGGGCATTGACGACTTCATCCGAGCGCGCTTCATCGAAGTATGGCGACGAGGGCTGAATGGCGGGGGATGCGCTTTGCATTGCGTGTCTCCATCGATCTTGTCAGTAGCTTTGAGACCAGTCTATATTCGCTTCGACTGGCAAAACAGAGCTGAAAAGGGAAAGTCTTTCGCGTCGAGCGGGAAGAAGCGCCCGCGGCAGTGAGCGCTGCGCTCAGGCCGTCCAGCGTCGTTCGTAGTCGTTCTGATGGAAGCGCTCCACGAGCGCATCGATGAACAAGCGCACCTTCACCGGCAGATGAGAGCGGGTCTGGAAGGCGATGTTCATCGTCAGACGGGGAAGATCCCAGTCGTCGAGCACCGGGACGAGGCGGCCAGCCTCGAGGTCGTCGAAGATGATGTATTTGGGCTGCACCAGGATGCCCATGTTGTCGAGCGCCGCCACTCGCAACACCTGACCGTCATTCGACTCCACCAGGGGTCTTACTCTGACGACCACGTTTTCGCCGCCGCGTGTGAACGAGAGTTCGCGTGGATTGTCCGCGAGTTGATAGTTCAGCAGCGTGTGCTTTGCGAGTTCTGCCGGAAATCGAGGCCGGCCATGCGCCTCGATATAGCCGGGCGACGCTGCCAGAACCCTGCGTGTACATGCCAGTCTTCGAATTGTGATGTTGCTGTCCGGCTCCAGCACCTTCGTGCGTATCGCAATGTCGATGCCGTTCTCGATGATGTCGCAGTAGCGATTGGCCGCTATCACGTCCACCGTGATGTCCGGATAGCGCGCCGTGAATTCGGGAAGCATCGGCGCGATGTGGAGCAAGCAGAAGGATAACGAGGCCGTGACCCGCAGGACACCGCTCGGGCGGACAACCGCGTCCTTGATGACTGCTTCGGCTTCGCCCAGTTCAGCGAGAATCGATTTGCAGCGACGATGAAATTCGGCACCGGCTTCGGTCAAGTAGAGATTGCGGGTCGTTCGGCGCACCAGTTGAACGCCGAGCCTTGCCTCCAGTGAGATCAGATACCGGCTGGCTGCCGAAATGGAAAGCTCGACTGCTTCGGCAGCCCGGCTGATGCTGCCGGTCTCCGCTACCTCGACGAACAGCTGTAATTCCTTGAACTGGTCCATGCCCATACACCATTACGCTTGTCTCCGCCCACATCGAACCGGATGCGGGAGCTCACGCGGCCTTCGTAGAGAAATTATTCGCGCGTGGGGCTCATCATAGTTCAGCGAATCTATCTTTTGCGATCGTAAATACATCAATACTCTATCAACGGAACGGTTTGGCCGGTTCCGCGGCGCCATACATGCGCTTTCAGCGCACTCGAGAAGTCTGCGGGCGTCCAGTCCTCCCGCAGTGCCCGGAACATCAACTGGCCCTGGCTTTCGGGCGCCAGGCCTTTCATCGGCGGGTCACGATCGAGATTAGTCGGAAACGCATAGGCTTCTGCACACGAGGCGATCACCGACTGCACCTCGCAGTCAGTGATCCTGCCCGCTTGCAGTCGGCTTCGAAGGACGGGGTAGACCGTCTCGGACATGCGAGTCCGATCCACTACTTCCATCGCCCGTCCGAAGGCTGAGGAGATCTGCAGAAGGTTCGCCATTCGCTGAACATGGCCCGTCCGGTTTGCGCCGGCAGCATGAAAAAGCGCGGGACTGAAGAAGATGGCATCGCCCTTCTCGAGCGGCATTTGCACGAAATGCGCTTCGAAATACGTCCGAAAGTCCTCTCGTTGCCACGCGACATAGCCTTCGGCATACCGCTGCGAATAAGGCAGAAGCTTGGTCGGTCCACTTTCGACCGGCATGTCGCTGTGGGCCACCGCACCCTGCAGGGTGAGGAACGCCGACATGCGATGTACGTGCGGCGGGAAAGATGCGGCGACTTCCGCGGACTGGAAGCCCAGGTGGAAATCGCGATGCGCCTGCTGCGCCTCCGCGCCCGGCCTGACGGCGTTGACCTGCGAAGTCACTTGAAAGAAGGGGCCGAGCCACGCCTCGGCAGCGGCCGACAGCATCGGATTGGAGAAATACTCGATGAAGGTCGCGGGCGCGCTGAGACATAGCTTTTCCTGCGCATTCCAGATTCGATCGTTTGCCCCGGCCTTCGCGAAGTGATCTGCGCTCACTCCTGACCGCTTCTCTGCCTCGATGATCGATTCAAAGACGGCAGTCGCTTCGTCGATGCATTGAGTGTTGGTGAAGGCGTGCTTGAGCACGAAGACGCCTGCGCCGTCCCGCAGAACATTCGCCCACTCGGCAAGCAGACGGCTTCTTTCTCCTGGAGATATCATCACGCGTTCCAGGTCGCAGCACTCATAGACGGGTATCCGCCGAACGATATCGGCCGCGTAGCGCGGCTTGTGTGTTTCGTCCGTTTCGAGCAACGCCACGAAATCTTCCAGGCGACAGTCGCCTTGCCGATACCAGTTGGTTTGGTCAGCCCGATGTCCTTCGACGTGATGGTCCATTGGTGTCTCCTTATGAGGTAGCATAGCTCGCCCACGATCGTTTTAATTTCCGAAAACACCTCAAAAACACATCAGCGAAGGAGAGTCGATTGGCTCACCGCTTCTTGATCAAGGAAATCGCCCTGCAAGCGGGTCTGGGCGTAGCGACGGTCGACCGGGTCCTGAACGGACGTGCAAATGTCCGGGAGCACACCCGCAGGCGGGTCGAGCAGGCAATAAAGGATCTCGAGAAGCAGGCGCTCAATCTGGCGAATACGGGACGCAAGCTCATTGTCGATGTGATCGCCGAGGCACCACTGCGGTTCAGCGACGAGATGAGGCACGCTCTCGAAGGAGAACTCGCCCTGATGCATCCGGCGGTCGTGCGACCGCGCTTTTTGCTGCAGGAGACGATGACGACCACTGAAGTCGTTGATGCTCTCCGGTCGATCGCCCGACGTGGCAGTCACGGGGTCTTTCTCAAGGCGCGAGACGTTCCCGCGATTGCCGAAGCAGTAGCCGAGCTGCAGCGCCACGGCATTCCGGTGGTGACCCTCGTCACCGACATCCCGCTGTCGGGCCGCATCGCGTACGCCGGGCTCGACAACCGGGTCGCCGGCGCTACGGCCGCGTATCTCCTCGGCTTGTTGCTGGGACCCCGGCCCGCGAATGTGTTGATCACGATGAGCGACGAACACTTCCGGGGAGAGGAAGAGCGCGAAATCAGCTTCCGTCGGGCATTGCGCACGCACCATCCTCGACTGAGGCTGATCGATGCGAGCGGCGGACATGGCCTCGATTCGCTGACCGGGGAACGCGTCCATGCCGTTCTGAAGGGAGAGGCGCACATCGCTGCCGTCTATTCCATGGGCGGAGGTAACGTCGCAATACTTCGCTCGCTCGAGAGGCAGCAGCAAAAGCCTGCCATTTTCATCGGACACGACCTGGACAGGGATAACGTACAACTTCTAAGGGAAGGCCGGATTCACGCCGTCCTGCATCACGACCTCAGACAGGACATGCGCTGCGCCTGTCAGCACGTCATGCACTATCACAAGCTCCTGCCTGCCTCAGCCGTATCGCCATCGTCGTCCGTCGTGGTGGTGACCCCCGCAAACATCCCGGACCACATCGCCATTCGCTTTCGTGACTGAGCAGGTATCGCATGACTCAGATGTCCGGAGAACGCCCTCTCCCGGGAGATCACGATGCAGCCTAGAACCGCGTCGCCAGGCCCGCAATCACGCCCAACTGGCTCTTGCCATAGTTGGGATTGGTGCTCGACGCATTGCCATTGATCGGGTCGTTGTTCGTGTTCGCGCCATACAGGCCGCTGTCGAGACCAAGGTTGGACGTTGCGCTGTTGCGGATGTAAGCAAGCTCCGTGTACAGGAGCGTACGCTTTGAGAGCGAATAGTTCGCGCCCAGCGTATAGAGCGTGGCGTTCCCGTTTCCCTTGTTCGCGTTCGCGTGATACACCGCGCCTGTGATGGCCAGCGCGGGCGTGGTCTGCCAGATTGCGCCAATCCATTCATGGTTGACGGATGTCGGGAGACTGGTTCCCGCCGGTAACGCCGATGCAGCGCTTGCACCGAAATATCCGGCGTTGGACGCGTCGGGCGCGCTCAGGTGCTGATAGCCGACATACGCGGTCACGGGCCCGAACGCGTAGGTCAAACCCGTGAGAATGGAGCGTGAAGTCAAGTACACGTTGCTGAACTGGCCGTTCGGGTCGCGAACTTCGTCGTAAGTGGCTTGCCAGAAAAGACCCTGATTCCCATAAGACAGTTTGATACCATCGGACCGGCCTTGAGCACTGCCCAAGCCGCTCGACGTTCCTAGCTGACCGGGCGCGCTTCCTGGATCTCCGGCGTTCCACGTCGGAGCATTGGTCAAGTCGTACTGGCCCTGCAGCGTAAAGCCGGCGATTGTCGGCGACAGGTATTCCACGCCATTTGCCGCCTGCGAGAAGATACGGCCGCGGACCAGCGTTCCGATCGAATACTTCTTCGTCTGTTGCGGATCAACGTCGCCCGAGTACTGGCTGATTTCCGCCGAGCCCATGTTGCCGAGCTTGACCTGCCCCCACGTATCGTTTTGCAGGCCCACGGTCGCCTGCCCTTCGAAAAAACTGCCGTTCGCGAAGCTTCCGTTCATCGTGTTCAGGCGCGACTCCAGCTGGAAGACCGCATGCGTTCCGCCACCGAGGTCCTCCGCTCCCTTGAGGCCGAATCGTGATTGCGCCCAGCCGCCACTCTGCGCGCCGAATACATGTCCCTTCGGCAGGTTCGTCTCGTAAGCGATACCGTTGTCGACGATGCCGTACAAGGTGACGCTGCTTTGAGCGCTTGCGCCTGCAGTGGCGGACAATGCAAACAGGCTGAACAGAAACTTCTTCATCGTTATCTCCGTGAATATAGTTATGCTGCTTAATAGACTCGCCGCAGAGGGCGTTCGAATCGCTCGCCTCTCCGCTTCTTCAAACCATGTCGTTCGCTCAATCACGTATGCTTCGGCCAAACGAGGTCCTGCGCGAAGCAGCGCACATAAAGAAACAACCGGGGGAAAGCCGGCACGAGAAGAAGCTCGCGGAACACGATGATGTCCGTGACGCGCATCTCCTGAACTGCTTTGTATTTTTGCCCGAGTCTATATTCCTCATTCGCTCGAACAAAGAGCCGAAGCAGGAATCTCTTTCGCGTAATCAGGGAAAGTGAGCGTTGGAGAGTTGTTCGGGACGTTTTCAGCGTTATGCTGTGCAAGGTCTTTGCGGTGAGGCCGCTTGTCCCTGCCGACGTTGCATCGAGTACGGTCCGAGCGCGCAGACGCGTAGAGAAAGGACTTCTGACGAACGGGTTCTCGCCCCGGCAGAAGGCTCACCTTGCTAAATACATCCGTACGGAGATGGATATGAATTTCAAGCAGAGGTCTTTCTTCGCTGTCTCAACATGCGTGACCTTGACGCTCTTATCGTCTCCGATGTTGCCCGCGCAGGCAGCGATCACCGATGCCGGCGCCTCCGGCACTGCCGTGTCGAAGGAGGAATTGAAGGCTCAGAAAAAGGCTGACCGGCAGGCGCGGCGGGCGAAGAAAAACGCTGAACTGAGCACGTTGGAAAAGAATGGGTATAACCCGGCCGGCAATCAGACGAACTACCCGCAGAATCTGCAGAATGCCCAGCAAAAGGCAGCCGGTCAGAAGCCCACGAACGCACCGGCTGTAGCGCCGTAGTCGCAGAGTGAGAAGTCGCTTGCGCCGTTCGACACTTGTCTGAACTCCGCGGCGACCGCACGATTCGCTCTCGCTGCTCCCGATCGCGATACTGCGCGTTTCAGGTGTCCGGCTTCAACGAGGTCGCGGCCCATGCGTCGCGCAATTTGCGTCGCTCGCATTCACACGATCAGTTCCGGGTTATCTCTCCACGGGATATGGGTAACCATCTGCGATGGAGGACACGTTTGCAGCGGCTCGGTCTGAGCGATCGTCTCCTCGTTTCGCTCGAGCACGGTCGTCAGCAAAATGGACGGTACCTGCCTGGCGAAACCCGAATGCGGGCGCAGCGTGCGCTTGAGTCTGGAACCAATGACGTGAATGTCGGGCCAGGAGATCGACTGCGGTTACCGCCTGAAAGAAAAGTCCGCCGGGCGGAAAACCAGTGCGATTGATTGAATGCTAAGTGTATTCCCTCATGGGGTTTTCACCTACACTTCATCCTGTTGCTGCAAGAACCGCAGCGCCACTTTAAAAACAGGATCAAACCATGCGCTCATTCGTCAAATTCATCGTGCCGTTCATCTTCGCGATCCCGGCGATTGCGCTGGCTCAAACGAGCGAACCGTTTAGTCGCGCCCAGGCGCATGAGCATATGGTGCGCCTCGAGAAAGCCGGATATAGCCCGCTGGTAAACGACCCGCTTTATCCGCATCGCCTTCAGCAGGCCGAAGCGGCACTGTCGAAGCAGGAAGCCGACAATGCGGCGTACGGACCGCAAGCCGAAGGCACGGTTGTCTCAGGGAAGTAAGCGTCGATTGCAGAAAGAGAGGCGCGCGCCACGGCGCGCGCATCGACTGCTTCAGATGGCCGCTTCTTCGTTGACCTTTGGCGCCCATTCGCGCCGCATCAGAATGACAGCGCTGGCTCCGCCAGTAAAGAGAAACACACACACGGACAGCATCGGCAAGGTATAGCTGCCGCCTACATGCAACAGCCAGCCACACAGGCTGGCTGACACCCCGCCCGCGAGGCTCGTAGCGACCGTCAGCAGGCCCGTGTTCAATCCGATGGCAGGCTTGGGTATCAAGGTCAGCTTGGAAAGCGCCAGGTTGTTCGCCGTGGCGATGCCGGCGAGCGAAAGCGACGCGACATTCCAGAACAACGCCATCGCCTGCGACTCGGCGTAGGCGCCGAATATCACGGTCATTCCGCCCAACGCCCCGGCAACGACAAAGGCCTTGCGCACGATCAACGGATCTTTTCCTCGCGCGATGATGCGGTCCGCCGCCCACCCTGCGGCGACCGCCACGATGGCGACGGAGACGAAGCTGACGAAGGTGAGAACGCCCGACCTCATGAGGCTCAATCCGCGCTGCTCGACCAGATAAGACGGCATCCAGGTCGCGCAGTAGAAGACGAAATAGCTATAGCTGAAGGTCATGATGAAGCCACCCCAGACCACCGGACTCACGAGAAGATTCCTGAGCGGCACAGTGGTCGCGCGACGCTTCGCAAGCGCGAGCTGTTCCTTTGAGGGGAAATCGTTCTTGGCCATGGCAAGCCAGGGCATCAACCAGATCAAACCTAGCAATCCGGTGATGACGAACATGTCTTTCCACGAGTAGGCGACAATCAGCCAGGCCGCTACCGCCGCACCGATGGCAGGCCCAATCTTGCCGCCGAGCGAGAAGATGCCGGTCGCCGTGCCCTTGTGCGATTCGTCGAAGCTATTTGCAATGAAGCGATAACTGGCGGGAAGCACCACCGCTTCACTTGCGCCGATCAGCAGACGCACGATTACCAGCGACGAAAGCGAATGCGTCAGGCTGGTTGCCGCCGCGGCGAAACACCACAATGCAAAGCAGATCGTATACGGCCATTTGACGCCGTATCGATCGACGACCCATCCCATTGGCAACTGCAATAGCGCATACGACCAGAAGATCGCCGAGCCCAGCAATCCTCGCTCAACGCTCGTCAAGGCGAACTCGTGAATGAAGGCCTTGTCCGCCATTGCGGAAGACAGACTGGTCCTGTCGATGAACGAGATCATCCAACCGACCGTGAGCAGCAACAGAAGGGCCCACGGCCTGTCGGTCAACGTGTTTGCCCGCTCGCTTGTGACGGCCATTTCCAGATTCCTATTCATGCTTTCCCCTTGCCTTGCAAGTTTCTTTCCCGGACCAGCGTCAGAAAGCGTGGTTCATACCGATCGTCGCGCCGATCTGATGCGGGATTTTCTGCGCATTCAACGACGCGTTCGTCATGTAGCTGCCGCCATACTTCGTGTAATCCACTTCCGCGTACAGCAAGGTACGTTTCGACAAGGCATAGGTGACGCTGCCAATGCCGAGGCTTCGCTTGCCGCTCTGATTCGGCAGGTCCGTCATGTAGTACGCCGCGCCCAGCCGCACGCTCGGGCTGAGATCGTACGTTGCGCCGCCCCAGTAGTTGAGCGTTCGAACGTCGGAAACCGGAGCAACCTGCGTTTGGTTGTCGTTCATGTAGCCGCCGGCCAGACGCAACGCGCCAAAGGTCAACTCGGCCCCGAACGTGTAGTAATTATCCGGTTGATAGTTCGCCGACGTGCCCTGCTGAAGGTTGCGATACTCATATGAGCCTCCCACCTTGAGCCAGTTCCAGCGGTACTGCACGCCTACGCCTCGCATCGCGGCCGCGTTGAAGTTGCCTGCCATGCCGCCGAACGAGTTCTCCGCGCGAACGTCGAGCCCGCCTACTTTCGCTATGTACTTGACGTCGTTGCTCACGCGAAATCCGGCCGATGCGCCCGACACCGGAATCAGCGTCGGATACAGAAGATTGAACGGATCGTAGTCGTAGGCCACGTCATGCGCGATGGTGAATTGACGCCCCGCGATCACCGTGCCGTACGGACCGCGCATGCCAATGTACGACGCGCGGTTGAACAGCACATTGGTCGTGTTGTCCAGCTGGCCGGTAGCCAGGAAGAACCCGGATTCGAGCCGGAAGAACGTGGCCCAACCGGCGCCCAGATCTTCACTGCCTGTAAAGACGACGCGGTTCGAGCTGTACCAACCGCGATTGTTCGTCGAATAAGTCGTGCCTGCCTTCGAATCCGTGTAGCGGATGCCTCCATCGAGCACGCCCGAAAGCGTCACGCTCGATTGCGCGCATGCAACGCCCGCGAACGAGCCAAAGGCAAGCACAAGTGAGATTCGCTTCATCATCTTTTTCGTCTCCAATATATTTTTTATGTATGACTAATTTTTAATCGAACTCAAGCGGCTTCACGCAGCCGCACGAGAGTTCAGCCAAGCGATCCCGTGACGTCATCGAACAGTTCGTCCACGGTCAGCCGGCGAAGAATGATTTTCTGTTCAAATGCCCAGTCGATGGCGAGTTGAAGGTTCTTTCTATTCGCTTCTAGTCCGATAGGCGGAAAAATCGGCGGAAGACCTTCAGCAAGGTCACGGCTCTCGACGAGCATGCGATAGATATCGCGCACGATATCGGGGCGTCGTTTCGACAATTCCTCGTGCACGACGAACATGTGATTGATCGGCACGACGCCCTCGCGTGCAAACCAGTCCTTTGCCGCTGCGTGTGCATCCGGAATGAGCGTGCGCACGGCGGGATCCTTCGGCATGTCCGGCGCGCCCAACAGCGCAGCGGCAAGATCGCCGTCCAGCATGCGCTGTGCGATCGAGGTGCCGTGAGGCAGGCGCTCGCAGCCGGCAGGATCGGCATACTCTGCCAGGTGCCCGTCTTCCAGCGTCATCCAGTGAACCTTGTCGAGATCAACGCCGTACTCGTGGCGCAGAATGCCTCTGACCCAAAGGCCGGTCGTTTGCGCATACGACCGCACACCGACCCGCTTGCCTTCGATATCTTTGGGCCCGATGTCACCGAAGGCAGAGTTATAAACCGCGCAATGATGCTGAAGCCGTCCGAGAATCGGCGCGGGCAAGAGCACGAAAGGCTTTCCATAGGCCTTGGCCTGAAGGAACGTAACGATGGCAAGTTCGCCGGCATTGAAGCCCATTTCGCGCAGCATCGACTTGAAGCCGTTGTGCGCCGGGGATGGTCCGCAATAATCCAGCTTGACGAGATTTGACGTCACCCGTCCGTCGCGCATCGCCTTCGATATCGGATGCGTGTCCAGATTGACTCGCAGGGTGGGCACTTCCTGACTCGTTTTCATATGAATTTCCGTTTGGCGGTCGAGAGCGCTGCGCCTTAATAACCGGCGAGTTCACGCGTCTCGCTGACGACGCCATAGCTTCGCGAAGGCGCGGACATCAGGAAGCGGAAACCTTCACTCGACACGCGCTCGTGATTCTTCGACGTGACATGCGGATGCCCGACGACCACGCCATGTTTTTTGCACGTCTCGACAATCCTGGCCATCGCGCCGAGTACTTCGGGATGCTCGTATTGACGCGCATAGCCGAGCTGCTGGCTGAGATCGCCCTCGCCGATCAGGATGAGCCCGATACCGGGCACATTGGCGAGAATGTCGTCGAGGTTCTCGATCGCCTCGACGCTTTCGCACATCAGACCGACGAGAATCTCGCCGTGCGGCGCGAGCGGCCATACGTCGGCCTTCGCGTAATACTCGGCAAGACCGAGGCCCCAATAACGCGCAGCCGTTCCAGGACCGTCGCCGCGCACGCCCTTCGGTTCATAGAGCGGCGCGTTTTTCGGTCGTGCATAACGGCACGACGCCACGGCGTTGTACGCCTGCTCGACCGTCGATACATGCGGCCAGATCACGCCGTAGCAACCGCGATCGAGCACCTGCTTGGCAAAGGCCTGGTTCATCTCCACGCCATTCGACGGAATCCGCGCAATGGGTGTGACGCGTGGCGAAAGGGAGCCGGACGTCGCGATCTCCTTGCGGTTCAACATGTATTGCAGGGCATCGCCGAGCGCGGAGACGTCGTACGGGTTGTGCTCCATTTCGAAGACGATGCCGTCATAAGGCGCATCGCTCATCTCGATGGCCGTCTGCTTGTCGAGCTTCGCAAACGCCGTCAGTGCGGGCTTGCCGGATTCGAATGCACGGATGATGCTGTTGAGTCGCGCGGCGCTCATGATGAATGTCCTTGCGTGAAAACGGTCTGTTTCAAAGTGGGCCAAGCGCCGGATACAGCCGCTGCGCAGTCTTGCCGAGGATCCACTCACGGTCTTCCGCGCCGACGCTGGCGAGACTTTCCTGCATGGTGTGCAGAATGTCGCCGAGCGTGCCCGGCGAAGTCGGATAGTTCGATCCCCAGGCCAGCCGTTGCGCGCCGAACGCATCGATCAATTGGGGAAAGAAGGTTTCCGGAGTCGCCAATTCCGCTCGCGCGTCGTCGCAGTTCTTCGGCGTGATCTTCAGATACACGTTGTCGAACGAAGCCAGTTCGAAGAACGTCTGCGCCTGGCGGTACGGCGGCCCGTCCTTGAGATTCGGCCGCGCCATGTGATCGATGACGATCGCGACATTGGGAAACCGCCTGGCTAGCGCCTTCACCTGGGCCAGCCCCGCCGAACTCGTGGTGATGCACATCGGCAGATTGAGTTCCGAGCACAGTTCCCACGAAGGATAAGCGCGCGGGTCTTCGAGCACGCTCGCATCGAACGCCTGCGTGCTGCCGCCCGTGAAGAGACGCAAGCCGACCAGACCGCGCTCGACCCAGTTGCGGATTGTGTCCGGTGCGTTCGGATCGAGCACGTCGACCGAGCCGACCGCGACGAGCCGGTCGGGATAACCTGCGCAACCATCGACGACATAGCTGTTGTCAAAACCATACGTGGTCGATGAATGCACCACCGCCGCCTTCGCGACCCCCGCACGGTCCATCTGTTCGATCAGCGTTTCGACCGTGGTCGGCCGCTCCTTCGACCACTCGGAGCGTTTTCCGAACAGCGGCGCCGGTGGATAGCGGCTGTCGTCGCCGGAAATGATGTGCGGGTGTATATCGATGATCTGTGACATGATCCGTGTCCTTACTTGCCGCGCGCTTTCAGACGCTTGTCCAGGCGCGGATAGACGCGCCGCACGTTGCCTTCGAAAATCTTGAAGCGATCTTCTTCGGTCAATGCCGGGCACGCGTCGATATAGCGTTTGGTATCGTCGAAATACTCGCCGGTGGACGGATCGCGTCCACGCACCGCGCCGATCATTTCCGATCCGAACAGCACGTTGTCGGAAGGAATGACCTTCGTCAGCAATTCCACGCCCGGCTGATGATAGACGCACGAATCGAAGAAAATATTGCCGAGCAGACCTTCGAGCGGACGCTCACGCATTTCCAGCGACATGCCGCGATAACGGCCCCAGTGATAAGGCACCGCACCGCCGCCGTGAGGAATCACGATGCGCAGCGTCGGGAAATCCTTGAACAGATCGGACTGGAGGATCTGCATGAACACGGACGTATCCGCGTTCAGATAGTGCGCGCCAGTGCCGTGAAAACACGGGTTGCAGGAGGAGGCGACATGGATCATCGCGGGCACGTCGAGATCGCAGAGCGCTTCGTAAAGCGGATACCATTCGCGATCCGTCACCGGCGTGCCGGTCCAGTATCCGCCGCTCGGATCGGGATTGAGATTGCAGCCGACGAAGCCCAGTTGCTCCACGCAGCGCCGCAACTCCGCAACCGAATTCGCGGGCGCCGCGCCCGGCGACTGGGGCAACTGGCAAACTGGCGCGAAGTTGTCCGGGAACAGTTCGGTCACACGATGCACCAGGTCATTCGACAACTCGGCCCATTCGAGGCTGGTGCGCTCGTTGCCGAGATGATGGCTCATCAGACCTGCGATCGGCGAGAACAGCGTGAGGTCGCTGCCGCGCTCGCGTTGCAATTTCAGTTGACCATTGACGATGGCCTCGCGCAATGCGTCGTCGCTGACGTGTGCCTCATCCCGCGATGGGCCGTTCGCCGGATCGTTCGCATGGTCGACCTGCTTCGCGCGCCAGTTCTTGAATGACGCCGGCACAGTCGTGAAATGACCGTGGCAATCGATGATCATTATTTCTTCCTCGACTCAGAATCCGAACAGTTTTGCGGGGTTGTCCACCAGCACGCGCTTGAGCGTCGCCTCGTCGGGAACGTAGCGATAAAGCAGTTCCAGCAAGTCGGCATCGTTCGGCGGCTGCTTGGGCGATACAGGATGCGGCCAGTCGGTGCCGTAGATGCAGCGGTCCGGCGCGGCGGCGACGAGTTTGTGCGCGATCGGCAGCACATCGTCCCAGGGGCGGCCTGTCTTCGTGATCTTCTCGCCGAGCGACAGCATGGTCCACGTGTTGCCTTCCGCGAGCATGTCGAGCACGACTTTCAGCGAAGGGTCGGCGTCGCCCGCTTCGGGGTTGGGCCGGCCCATGTGATCGATCACGAGCGGCACGCTCAGCTTGCGGAACGGTGCAATCGTCGATGCGATCCCACCCGGCTCCGGCTGCACTTTGACGTACCAGCCGAGTTCCTTCACGCGCGCCAGTGCCCGCTCGACATCCTTCTCGTCCATCGACGGACCGAGTCCTGCTCGCGAGAAGCGCGCACCGCGCACGCCTGCATCGTGCAGTTTCGCGATATAGGCGTCATCACGCTCCTTGAGCACGACCGCATTGGCGCAACCACGATAGTTGGGGCCCGCGGCGGCAAGACCATCGAGCACGATCTGATGATCCGCGCCATAAGTCGTGGCCTGCACGATGACGCCTCGCGTAAAGCCCAGCACGGAATGCAGATGCAACGCGCGCTCGATTGTAGCGCTCGGCATCTCATACGCCGCGCCGGCCAGGACCGGATAACGCTCGGCCGGACCGAATACGTGGAACTGGCTGTCGCAGGCGAGCGGCGGCGGCATCTTCGACGGCGTGCGCGGCTCGGGATCGAACGGAAAGTAGTCTGACATGGATATACGTCCTGGAAATCCGATGGTTTAGCGCGGGAAAACAGCCATCACGTCGCACTGCACGAGTGATGGACCCTCAGCCGTCAAAGGCAGCGCGTGACGCGCGGGCCGGTCGTCGTGATTGGGGAAGAGCTTGATCCATTCATCATTGACGGGTTGCCTTTGCGAAGGGTCGCGCAACCAGACCGTCATCTTGACGATGTCGTCCGGCGTGCCGCCGCCGGCCTCGACGATTGCCAGGACGTGACCGAACATGTTGGCGCACTGCGCCTGAATGTCGGATGGCATCTCGCCCGTCTCCGGATCGATGCCGAGGATGATTCCCGAGGTCAACACGCCGTCGATCATGCACGCGTTAGGAATCGGATTCTTGTGCTTGAAGCCGGGAATGTAGATGCTCTTGCGGCGGGACATGTCGTTCTCTCCTGTCAGATGAAGCGGCATGAAATCGAGCCGCACGGACCGTAGTCCGCGTGAATCACATCGCCCGCGGCGACATCGATCATTCGCGTGAACGATCCCGCCAGAACGATCTCGCCTTTCGCGAGCGACTGGCCGTGCTGTGCGAGCCGGTTGGCGAGCCACGCCACACCCAGGGCCGGATGTCCGAGCACTCCTGCGGCGACACCCGTTTCGCTGATACTGCCGTTGTGATACAGCAGCGCGGAGACCCAGCGCAGATCGAAGTCGTGCACTCTGAAGGGCCGCGCGCCGAGCACGAGCGCGGCATTTGCCGCGTTGTCGGCGATCGTGTCCATGACCTTGCGGCCCCGCTTGGACACGGGATCGATGCGATGCAGACGGGCGTCGAGAATTTCCAGTGCGGGAACGACGTAGCGCGTGGCATCGAGTACGTCGAACAGCGTGCAGCCGGGACCGGACAGCGGTTTGTCGAGAATGAACGCCAGTTCCACCTCGATGCGCGGCGCACGAAAGCGTGAAGCATCGATGCTGGCGCCGTCGTACTCGAGCATGTCGTCGAGCAGCACGCCGAAGTCGGGTTCGTCGATCCCCACGGCGTCCTGCATCGCCTTGGAAGTCAGGCCGATCTTGTGGCCGATCACCGAGCGGCCGTTCTCGCATTTGATGCGCATCCACTCGGCCTGAATGGCGTAGGCATCTTCAATCGTGATGTCCGGATGCGCGTGCGAGAAAATATCGAGCGGCTGGCGGCTGCGCTCCGATTCTTCGAGCGATTGCGCGAGGCGCGTGATGATGTCGGGAGTGAGCATGGCGATCACGCCTCCTGTGCAACGGTGTTGCGAAGCGTGCCGATATTGGGCGAATGAATCTCCACGACGTCGCCGGGCTTGAGCCAGCACGGCGGGTCCTGACGCCATCCCGTGCCGGTCGGCGTGCCCGTCAGGATCAGATCGCCGGGTTGCAGCGTCGCGAAGGTGCTGAGGTATGCGATCAGCGCATCGAACGGGAACATCAGGCGCGCGGTCGTATCGTCCTGGCGAAGCTCGCCGTTCACGCGTGTCTGAATGGCCTGCTGGGCCGACGGATCGCATTCGTCGGCGGTCACGATCCACGGGCCGAGACTTCCCGATGCATCGAAGTTCTTCCCTTGCGTCACGTTGAACTTGCCGTGCTTGAGCCAGTCGCGCACCGAGCCTTCGTTGGCCAGCATCATGCCGGCGATATGCTCGAACGCACGCTCGCGCAGAATATGGCGTCCTGCCTTGCCGATCACCAGGACGAGTTCGCCTTCATAGTCGAGTTGTTCGGAGACGCGCGGGCGGATCAGCGCGGCGTCGTGACCGACGAAGGAGCCGACATTGCGCACGAAGAGGCTGGGATAGCGCGGCAGCTCCGAATTGTCCTGATACTCCTCGTTGCGCTCCTTATAGTTCACGCCGATACACCAGATCTTTTGCGGCGCAGTCAGCGGCGGAAGCAACTGAGCGTTGGACAGCGGAACGCGCGATGCGCCCGCCGCATCAATCGCGCGATGCGCGACCGCCAGCAGATCGTCGGACGCCAGCAGGTCGTCCAGCGTCGCGACCTCGTGCATTTCGACGATGCCGTCGTCGAGCAGCACGCCGGTGCGCGCGAGTGCATCGCCGTCGCGCAAAGTGAAGCGTAGAAGTTTCATGAGCTGATCCTGTTAGTCGTTGAATGAGAAGCCGGGTCTAACGACGCTGGCCGTTCTTGAGCAGGGAGTCGTCGTCGCGCGTGGCAGGCTCCGTGCCGGCCACGCCCGCCGTCAGGCGGCGGCCGCGCGTCTCCGGCAGCACGAAGGACACGCCGATGAAAACGATGGCGGCGGGCAGCGCGATCAACATGCCGCGTTGAAGGTCGTGACCGAAGACACCGGCGGCGAAGGGCACGAGCAGCGGCGCAAGGCTGCCCGCCGCGCGGCCGAACATGTAGATCGTCGAGACCGCGGTTGCGCGGACTTCGATCGGATAGAGCTCGGAAAGCCATGCCCCGACCACGCCGAGCGCGCTGCTGCCGATAGCGAAGACAACCGGCACCCAGAAGATCGGCCAGGTCAGATACGATCCCGCGTAGCGCGCATGGGGCGCCGCCAGCAAAAGACCCAGCGCGATGAGCCAGAACACGCTCGGCGCGAGCGCCCCGAAACGGCGGCCCAGACGGTCGTTCAGCCAGCCCATCACGATGTAGCTCACGCCGCCCACCACGGCCGCCGTGACCGTCGACGCGCGCACGACTTCGGGGGGTGTCTTGAGGACGTTGAGCATGAGGCTCGGCACGAACACCACCACGGCGTAGTAGCAGAACATGTAAGCGGTGAGCCACACGGCGGCCGCGACCGAGATCGCCTTGAGGCGACCGCTGAACATCGCGGCGAACGTGTTGGATCGACTCTGCGTGAGACGCGCGCGGCGCGCCCGGTCGTATTGCTCCCATGCCCGCGATTCCGGCATCCAGAAGCGAATGAAGACGGCGAGGATCACCGGAGCGCCACCCGTCAGCAGACCGACGCGCCAGCCCCAATCGACGCTGAACGACTGAACCGCCCACAGGCCGACGATCGAAGCGCCCGCGCCCGCCAGCGTCGCCGAACCCTGGATGAGCGCGGTGCCGAGACCTCGCCGTTGCGGGTTCCACGTCTCGTTGAACAGCACCATGCCCGCGCCCCACTCACCGCCGAGTCCGACACCGACGACGAAGCGCAGCACCGCCAGTGCCGCGAAATTCCATGCGAGCGCAGAGCCCACCGAGGCCAGCGCGAACACGACGAGCGTCCATTGCAGCGCGGCCTTGCGTCCGATGCGATCCCCGAGCCAGCCGAAGAGTCCGCCACCGACCACCGAACCGATCAGCGTGATCGTGGTGATGCTCGCTGCTTCGCCGAGCGTCACCTGCATCGAACGCTGAATGGACGGCATCAGGTACGGCATGATCAGCACGTCGTACAGGTCGAGCGCGAAGCCGAGCATGCACGACACGATGATGGCCAGTCGCTGCGCGGGGGCATAAGGTGTGGCTGCGGTGTCGTTCATGCGCGTCTCCTGGCGCGCAATCATCGTTGCGCTGTCGTTTCGTATGGCTCGATGATTCCATTTCGAGGAATCGGGAGCCATTGCAAAACCGCGCGAATTTCCGCAGGGTGGATTTTTTTCGAAGCGCAGTCGAAGCGCAGTTCCAGGCGCGTTTAGCGCGCCCGTCCTCGCCCTGCCCGCTGCATTTCCGTCAGTCGTTTTGTGATGAGAACTGCCTTGTTCCGCATTGCCTTGACGATGCGCGGCAACTCGGACTCGGCCAGACGCTCTGCCATGGCCGCCACCGCGATGACGGCCACGGTCTTGCCCTCTTCGTCGAACACGGGGATCGAAAGCGCCCGCGTGCCGTGCAGGACGCCCTCTTCGGAATACGCATAGCCGTCGCGGCGCGCCGCTTCGACGCGGGCGCGGATGATGTCCATCGACGGCCCGTCAGCCGGCAGGCGGGCGGCGTTCATGTCGCAGATGTGATCTGCTTCCTCGCGCGGCATCGAGGCAAGCAGCATCACGCCCGCGATGCTGACGCCCAGCGGACGACGCGTGCCGACATCGATGGCAAGCACCTTGATCGGATAGGACCCGGTCTTTCGCTCGATCGCCACCGAGTCCCATCCGGCGCGGATGGTCAGGAACGTGGTGTCGCCGATTTCGTTCGCAAGCCCCGCGAGATAAGGCTCGGCTGCGGTGCGCACCGGAAAGTTCGCCGGCCGGCTGAGACCCAGCAGGCTGATTTCCGGGCCGACGCGATAACGCCGGGTGGCGACATCCTGCTCTCCGACGCCCTCGGCGATCAGCGTCTGCAGAATGCGATGCACCGTTGGATGACTCAAGCCGGAATAGGCCACCACGTCGGTGAGTCTCACGCCGCGCTCGCCACCCAATGCCAGGATACGCAGCACCTGAAACGCGCGGCCAATCACGCGCACGCTGGATGTTTCGTCGTCATCCTTCTTGCTTGCCGATGCGTCTTTTTTGTCTGCCATAGCTCTCGTCATCACGTGTGATTTGGTCTTGCGAGGTTAAACCTTGCCCTTCTACCGGCGTTCAGGATACGTGGGCATATCCTACATTTTTCCGCCTGGTGGACATTTTCGGCACCAGGCAGGCTGCCCGGACAGGGCCGCGTACTAACCTTAGGGTTTTCGCAGTTCGACACTACACAGGACGCGTATGGATCTGCCAATCAACGGTTTCAAAAGGAGCCTTTCCGAGGGCATTCCACAGTTCGGTCTGTGGGCCGCGTTCGCGGACGGTTACGTGACGGAGGCACTGGCTTCGGCGGGTTTCGACTGGTTGTTGATCGACAACGAGCACGCGCCGAACGATTTGCGCAGTACGCTCGCGCAGTTGCAAGCCATGGCGCCGTATCGTTCGCACGCGGTCGTGCGGCCGGTTCGCAGCGACACCGCCCTGATCAAGCAACTGCTCGACATCGGCGCACAGACACTGCTCTTGCCGATGATCGACACCCCCGAGCAGGCGCGTGAAGCCGTCGCCGCAACGCGCTATCCGCCGCATGGCGTGCGAGGCGTGGGCGCGGCGCTGGGACGGGCGTCGCGGTGGAATCGCGTGCCCGACTATCTGAGCCGCGCCGCCGGCGAGATCTGCGTGCTGCTCCAGGTCGAAACGACGACCGGACTGAGCAATCTTGCGGCGATCGCCAATATCGAAGGGGTAGATGGCGTGTTCTTTGGACCGGCCGATCTCAGCGCTTCGATGGGTTTGCTCGGCAAGGCAGGTGCGGAACCGGTACGCGAGGCGATTCGCGACGGCATCGCATTGGTCCGGCAGGCCGGGAAAGCGGCGGGCGTGCTGGCGCCGGACGAAACGCACGCGCGCGAGTATCTGGCCGCTGGCGCGACCTTCGTGGCTATCGGAACCGATGTGAGCTTACTGACAGGAGCCGCGAACAAACTCCTTGCGGGCTATAAAGACGTCAAGGATGCGAGCCCGGTGACCGCAGGAAAAGGCGGCTATTGACGGTCGACCCTGCGCCACGTGTCCGTCGCGCCGACATGATTCACGCCGTTGCGATTCGCTCGAACGGGACGACTCTGCACGCCGCAGGCGGCTTACTGGTGCAGCAGACCCTCCACCCTGTCGAGCGATCTGCCGCTGCGTTCGGCGTGGCGGGTGCATCGATGAAAGGACACCCATGGTCTACGTATCCGCGATCTCCGACCTGACGGATGCGAAGAATCCTTCGTGCACGCCGCAATTCCCGGAGCTGATGCGCTCCGGCTCTTCGGTGGAGAGACGTTCGGGTTGCTGTCGACGCCGCGTCAGCGAGCATCGCGGAATGAGGAAGACGAATTCGGCCCGCGCTGAGTCCGGGCGTTGCCAATCGATCACAGCGATGTTCACCCTCGCCCGCTTCGATAAGGCAAGACCGGCGTCATCCCGGACGCGCGCATCCAATACTTCGTCCCATTGCAGGACCTTGCCATGCTATTGCGATTCGCTACCGACTTCGGGCCGGCTGGCGAAGGCGGCGTCAGACGCGTGCTGATTTAAGTACGGACCAGCCCGACTCGATGTGCTTGCGCATGGCAAGCATCGCACCCGTGACGTCGCCGGCTGCGAGTGCCTGCAAAATCTCTTCATGTTCCTCGACAGCGTGTTCACCGCGGTTCTCTGCCGCGTTGATGATATCGAACGGATAACGCGCCCAGAGGATCTGCGTGAAATGCAAGGTTTGCGGCATGTCCGCTATATCGTACAGCCGGCGGTGAAAACGATAGTTGATCCCGCGTGCGTTGGGGCGGTCGCCTCTTTCGAACGCGTTTGCGAATGCGTCGGCAAGTTCGCGAAGCTCCACGAGATCCTGAGCCTTGATCCTTTCTGTCGCCCCTTTTACGAGCTGAGTCTCGAGCCACACGCGCAAGCCAAGGATCTCGGCAGAGGCGGCCGGATCGAACGGAACCACGCGTGCTCCGCGATACGAATCACCGCCGACGTAACCTTCCGCTTCGAGAAGCTTGAGGGCCTCGCGAACCGGCGTGATGCTCAAGCCGAGTTCTTCGGCAATCTCTGCCTGTTTTAATCTTGAGCCGCGAGGGTAGACACCCGAGATGATACGCTCACGCAAATAATCTGCGACTTGATCTTCCTTTGTACCCATTGCTGACGTTCGGCTCGTTAGTTTTTGCCAGAAGACTCTCTCAGGAAGGCGATTGACTCATCGCACGACCGTACACAGACTGCCTCCTTTGGCCCAGCCCGCATTTTAAGGCAAGTCGTTCTGGCCGAGCCTCCGGACGACCCCATGCGCACGTTCGATCATGGGCTTGTCGATCATCGTTCCATCCACGGCAGTCGCTGCGCCGCCGCTTTCATCCGCCGCTGCAACGACCCGACGCGCCCACTCGATTTCCGCCGGCGAAGGCTGGAATGCTGCGTTCACAGCCGTCACCTGAAGCGGGTGGATGCACATTTTGCCTCCGAATCCAAAGTCGCGGGCACGGAGCGATTCCATGTGATTGCGTTCGGCATCCGCAAAATCGACGGTGACGCCATCGAGTGGCGACGCGAGTCCGGCTGCACGCGATTCCAGCACAATCTGCGTTCGAATGGCCGTCATTGCTTCGTTCGTGTCGTTAATCCCGCTGTCCGTCGCGAAGTCGACGCTTCCAAAAGCCAGGCGTTCGAGTCCGCGCCCGCCCGCCATGTCACGCAAGGCAAGGTAGCCCGACACGGTTTCCACGAGGCCGATCAGCCGATGGTCCGGCATTGCGCCGGCGGTGTGATCCAGAGCGGCACGATTCGCTTTCGGCAATAACACGCGAATCTCGTGAAACGCGGACAAGGCCCGGACATCATCTTCATACCACTCGGTGTCGGCTGCATTGATGCGCACGATGCCGCTTCGGTTCGTGTCGAGCCAGCGGATCACCGCCTCGCGCGCTTCCTCCTTCTTGCCGGCGGGCACGGCATCTTCCAGATCGAAGATGATTTCGTGAGCGCCGCTTTGCAAGGCCTTCGAGAAGCGGTCGGGCCGATTGCCTGGAACGAAGAGATAACTATGTGAGGTAGGATTCATCGGCGCGTCACTCGAACGCGTATTCGACGGAGTTCGACCAAGCACAAAAGCGCTTGAGGTTCTGGACGGCGCTGGCGTGCTCTTCGGCCGTGAGCGCGCAACAACAGTCCTCGAGGACCGTGATTCGATAATCCCGGTCATGCCCTTCCCGCACCATCGCCTGGACCACCGCGTTGGTCGAAACGCCACAGCAGACGATGTGCCGAGCACCGAGCGTGCGCAGAACGACCTCCAGGTCTGTCGCGTAGAAAGGACTCACGCGATGCTTGACGATATCGAAGTCCGTGTCCCGTTTGCCAAGATCCGGATGAATTTCCGTACCCCACGCACCGAGCTTGAGAAGACCGTTCTTGCGGGCTCCGGAGAAGATCGGCGAGTCGGCAGGACATTCGCGGTAGTCGGGAGAAAAGCCGACGCGGACGAAGCCAACCGGAACGCCGGCTGCGCGCGCCTTGTCGATGGCAGTGCGGGTATGCTCGATGATTCCCCGGCTGCTCACCTGTTCACCGTAACCGCCCTTGCCGTTGGGCCCGTCAGCGTGAATCAAGTCGTTCTCCATATCCAGAACCAGAAAAATAGTGTCCGTCATCAACGTTCCTTTGGGGTGCCCGGGAAGATTCACTTCCCGCGGTCAATAAATGATCTCACGCGTTTCCAGATCAGCGCGCTGCTGCGAGCTGAGACCAAGTAACTCACCGAACACGTAAGCCTCGTCTTGTCCCAGACCAGGCGTCAGCGTGCGGATGCCGACCTCGCCGGTTTTGGAGAACCGTCCTGGCGCGCCGACTGCGGGACGCGGCGGAATGCTGTCGTTCGAGACTTCGACGACCGACCCGCGCGCTCGCAAATGCGGGTCTCCAGCAATGTCCTCCATGTTCCACGACACATGCGCCGGGATCCCCGCCGCTTGCAGCCTTTGTGCGGTGTCTTCCGCATCGCGCGTCGCGAGCCAGGCCGAGAGGCGCGTCTCCAGCACATCGATGTGCTGACGACGGCCTGACAGCGACGCGAACGACGGGTCATCCAGGGACGGGCCGACGATGCCGACCAGGGAACGCCATTCACTGTCGTCGCGAACGGCAAGACTCAGCCAGCGATCGTGGGCGTTGGTGGCGAACACGCCGTGAGGCACCATGGCCGCATCGCCATTCCCCGGTCGATCGGGCGCGTGTCCTGCGCTCGCGAGGACCAGGGCGTCGCCGATCATTGCGGACGCAACTTCCCGGGCCGCCAGGTCCACGTGTTGCGCACGCCCGGTCATGCGCTGTTGATGAAGTGCCGCGATGGTCGCCAGGGCCGCATGCATGCCGGCCGAATGATCCATCACATGCCGCATCTCGACGGGTGGACCGTCTGTGTATCCCGACATCCACCCGAGACCTCCCCAGGCGCCGAACAGGGGCGCATAGCCGGCGAAGTGGGAGTCGGGCCCGCTCTGGCCGCACGACGAGAGCGACAACATCACGATGTCGGGTTTATGCGCTCGCAAAGTCTCGAAGTCGAGCCCGAGACGCTGCATGACGCCTGGGCGAAAGCTTTCTGCCGTGACCTCGCAGATGGATACGAGTCGCATGGCCAGGGCGACCGCCTCGGGATGCTTCAGATTGAGGCGGACGGACAACTTGTTGGACGAGACCTGATCGAACGTTGCCGCAGCCAACCTGCCATAGACCGCATGCGGTTTGCGGAAGGCGTCCGGTCTTGCGCGGCTTTCGATCTTGATCGACTCGGCGCCCAACTGCGTGAGCAAATGCGTGCAGAAAGGACCCGCGGCGTGAATCGTGAAATCGGCGATGCGTACGCCGGCAAGCGGAGCGTTGAGTGTCGTCATTGAACAATCTCTCGAGCGTATTCGCCCACTGCCGGAACGTTCATCGGATGCTGCAGCGGGGTGCAGCGGAATTGGAACGGGGCAACGAGAACGTCGACTTGCACGCCGCTCTCGAGTGTCGCCTGCGAAAACAACTGGCGTGACCGTTCGTGCTCACCTGTCAACACCTCCTCGGGCGTCCGATATTTCGCTGCCGGAACGCCAAGAGACTGGGCACGGCTGACAATCATCTCGACGTTGTGAAGCTTCGTCCACTGGGCGATATGAACGTTGATTTCGTCTCCTCTGCGACTTCGTTCGAGAGGATCATCCAACGCCGGGTCGGCGGCCCAGTCGGGGTGATCCATCAGCGCAACGAGGTTCCTCCACTGGCGGTCCTCGAGCGTCAGGAGTTCGACGAACCCATCCTGCGCCTCGAACACGCCACCGTAGCGAAAGCTTCGTGTCCCACGATGTTCGAGCGATCCGTCACCGAGACGTTGCAGTGCGAACGCGCCCACCGACAACGCCGCGTCCTGAACCGAGATATCGACGAACTGCCCGCCTGCACGCGGCACCGACCACCACGCGGACAGTGCGCACATCGCGGCACTGCATCCCCCCTGAAAACTGGCGAAATGCCCGTAGATCTTCAGCGGTGCCCGGTTCGGAAACAGCGTGGCGGAGAGACCGTTCGGAAGCAGGAAGCCCTCGCCACCCGCATGGACCACATTGACCTCTTCCCCCACCCAATGCGCCTTGGGACCGAACGCGCCGAAGGGCAGGATCGAGACATGCACGAGATTCGGATAGCGACGCCTGATGGCATCGCTGTCCGTACCCTGCGCGACAAGTTCGCTTACGGGCGTATCGTCCAGAAAAATGTGTGCTCCGTCGAGCTCGCGCTCGAGCAGGTTCTGTCCGTCCGTCGTTGATGCGTCGCAAACAAGACTGCGCTTTCCCGCAGCCAGGAAAGCAAACAGCGCGCTCTCTCCCGTCTCCGGCAGCGTGGGCGTCGCGCGACGCAGCCGGCTTCCCTCGGGGGGTTCCAGCATGATGACAGTCGCCCCCAATGCCGCGAGCATGCGCCCCGCATAAGCGGCCGCCGCCGTTCGCGAGCGCTCGATCACTCGACATCCTGCCAGCGGCAATAACGGTTTGTCCGGTGCGTCGTCGGTATGCATTGACTTTGTCCTTTTCTGCTTCAACGCACCGTGGGAAGTTCGAGATCGATAGCCGCGCCATCGATGAATGCCGGCAATTCGACGTTACGCGAAGGCAACGCCACCGTTGCGAGGCCAGGCGTCGTCACCTCGCCTCGCTGATTCACTGCGGCAATCTCGATGTCGACCAGGCCGACGTTGTCCTTCACGTACTTTCGGATAACCTTGCCCTTGCAATACGTCGTGTCGCCCATGATGTTGAAGCGGCGCATTTCCGTTCGCACGCGTTTGATGAAGCCGGCGTCACCCATCCAGTTCGTGACCAGCGAGCACATCCACGACGAACGCTGAGGACCGTAATCATAGGTTCCCGGCACGCCGACTTCCTTCGCGACCGACTCGCGATGATGACCGATGCCGGTGTATTCCACGCCGCCGCCGGCTTCCGGATTACGGAAGAAGTGACCCGGATGCCTTACCGCGGCTTGAAGCACCACGCCATGCGTATGTCCGCGGCCACAGCCGACGAGAAAGCCCATCGTGTCCATCAACGAGAGCGGACCGCGCGCGATGGTCGGCAGTTCCTCGCCTTCCTGCACGTCCTCCCAATAGCGCACGTTCGCGCCGCGAATGTTTTTCGGCTCGTTGAGCACCATTTCATCGATTCGGTCGCGCTCCTCGTCATCGTACTCATGCTGGACGATTTCCTTGTACTTTCCGGCATCCCGTGCGGCCTTGCGCTCGTGGCGAGTGCAGGTTCCAAGCGCACGCGCGACGAGTTCGCTACGCTGGTTGTAATAGCAAGCCTCTACGTACTGAAGCACGAGGCGACCGGAGAACTTGCTCTCCTTCTCCTCGACTCCCACGACTCGCTCAATGGCCGTGATGCGATCGTCCGGACGGACGTGGCGAAACACCTCCCAGTCGTTCCCGGCGTAGAACCCATGCACGCCAGGCAACCCCCAGCGCGTCCGGCCAAGCCAGCCGAACGCCATCGGAAACATCGGATGACCGACCATGGAGCCATAACGCGTGCCTCTGCCGTAGCCGTAATCGCGGTAGAGCGGATTCAAATCGCCGATGCCATTGCACCAGTTGCGCAGCGTGTCTGCGGTTGCGTCCTGCAGATACGGACCCTCGGGACGCAGATGCAAGCCAATCATCTTTCTTGCTTCCGCAACGGCTTCGTCAGTGATACGGCCTTCGGCGGGCGCATTTCCGACATCGGACTGTACGGGGTTCAAAGTTGTTTCCACGTTTGCTCTCCTAAAAGTGAGTGAACTACTAGTACGCAAGCTTCGACGCATTAGCCTCGATTCAAGCTATTAAATAGAGTTTTCCTTGCGCGACTTTCGGCTTTTCCTTGCTTGTCATGTCGAAAACCGGGACCGGTGGATAATGCATTCTCGATGTCGAGACGGCACGATGCCGGCGGCTGCTTTTCACAGCCCGCCTATTTCGGTGATTCCATTTTTTCCTTCGTCAGAAGGCAGAACTCAAGCGAACAATGTCAAACCTGGCCGGGGCCAACGCGCGGCATATAACTGCCCATAACCTGACAGTGTGATGAATGCGGTTCGCCGGTCAGCGCCGCCAAAACAGATGTTGGTGCAGTAGCTTTCCGGAGCCCGATAGAATTCGATCAACTGTCCGGCAGGAGTGAACACGCTGATGCCGCCACGCACGAGTGTCGCGACGCAGACATTCCCGTTCTCTTCCACGGCAAGCGAGTCGAAGCGCTGATAACCGGGAAGACCGTGAACGAGCCGGCCGCCATTCGGGGAAGGCCACGCCTCCTGAGCAAGCATGCCTCGACCTGTCACCGGGTAAGCCCACAGTCGACACGTCTCGGTTTCGCTGACATAAAGAGTTTTTCCATCCGGCGACAAGCCGATGCCGTTGGGCGTGAGCACCGGATGGGCGGCCCGGACAATGCTGCTTCCATCGGTCCGAGCGTAGTAGATCGCGCCGCGCATCATCCGGTCTTCGAAGGTCTTTCCGAAATCGGTAAACCAGAAACCGCCGTCGGCATCGAAGACGATATCGTTCGGCCCGTGAAGGGGGATGCCGTCGCAATGGGTATAGAGTGTTTCCACGTTCTCCGATGCCAGATTCACGCGCTGAATGGCCCCGCCACGGTAGTCGGCGGCCGCACCGGTGGGACGCGTGAAGCCATCATCCGTACGCCAGCTGAAGCCACCGTTATTGCAGACATAGCAGTGTCCGTCGGGCCCGAGCGCCGCTCCGTTGGGGCCGCCGCCCAGTTCGGCCACCACCTGCAATCGCCCGTCCGGCAAAACACGGGTGAGGCGCGCTCCCGCGATCTCGACGACCAAAACGCTTCCGTCGTTCAAGGCTATGGGTCCTTCCGGAAAGGACAGCCCTTCTGCCATGACGCGGCCTTCGAGTTTGGTTTCCATGTACCGATCCTCTCGCTAATGTTGTGCGTTCGCGCCGCCCGAATCCTGGATTCGGGCGCCAAGATAGGCGTCGATGGCCTGCAGCCGTCCTTCTTTACTTCGGAGCAGGGTCTCGTCGAGATGACCCACCACGGCTCCGTGACGCATCACCCATGCGTGCGACGCCAGCTTCGCCGCGACGTGAAAGCTTTGCTCGACGAGCAAGACAGTCAGCCGCTGCTCGCTCTGAATCCGTGCCAGCCGGTCGTACACGCGTGCAACAAGCAGCGGCGCCAGCCCAAGGGAAGGTTCGTCCAGCAGAAGCAAGCGCGGACCGGACATCAGCCCGCGGCCGATCGCCAGCATCTGCTGCTCACCGCCGCTAAGCAGGCCTGCCGGTACGCGCAGTCGATTCGCAATCTCCGGAAAGAATTCGAGAACCATCTCCTTGCGACGTTCGCGCGTGCGCCTGTCGACGAAATAAGCGCCGAGGACGAGATTCTCGCGCACCGACAAATCCGTCACGATGGCCCGTCCTTCAGGCACGTACACGATGCCCCGCCGAAAACGCGCTGCCGCGCTCGTATGGCTGACGTCGATCTCATCGAAGACGATCTTCCCCTGCGATGCGGCGAGCCCGGCTATGGCGCGCAAGACGCTGGATTTTCCTGCACCGTTCGCACCCAGCAGTGCTCCGACCGAGCCATGTCCGAGCGAAAACGCCGCATCATGTACAACGGGTCCCGCGCCGTATCTGACAAATAGCCCATTCACTGTCAGAAGGGCATTCGAAGACTCACTCACTGTCATCTCCCAGGTACACGCGCACGACCTCCGGATGCGTGCGGACATGCGCTGGACTGCCGGACACGAGCAACCGGCCGGCGCTGAGGACGTGAATCGTGTCGCAAACATCCATGATCAGATCCATGTCGTGCTCGACGACCACCAGAACCAGGTCCTTCGAACGAAGTTTTCGCAGCCCCACGGCCAGATCGCGCGTCTCGACGGAGTTGAGTCCCGCTGCGGGTTCGTCCAGCAAGAGCACATTCGGCGAGCCGACCATGGCGCGTGCGATCTCGGCCAGACGGAGCACGCCGGGCGGCAACGCCGCGGGCAAAAAATCGGCGGTTTCCGCGATACCCAGATGCACCAACGCCTCCATCGCACGACTTCGATTGCGCTTGCGCTCCGTGCTTCCCTTGGGGAGGGGAAGAAATGCCTCGCTCCAGCCGGCCCTCGAATGCTTGTCGAGCCCGACCATTACATTCTCGACAATCGTCAACTCCGCACTCAACGCAACGTGTTGAAAGCTGCGCGAGAAGCCGACCGCCGCTCGTTGCATGGGCAGCCACCTGTCCACGCGCGTATCGCCAAAGAGAATCGAACCTCGCTGCGGGGAATAGAGACCCGTCAAACAGTTGAAGAAGCTTGTCTTACCCGCGCCATTCGGCCCGATCAACCCGGTGATCTGACCCGGCTCGAAGCACACATTGACGTCCTTCAAGACGAAATTTCCGCCAAACGACAACGCCAGATCACTTACGATCAAGGCCTGTGCCGACGCTGCACGACGGATCTCGGCGGCCATCACTTTTTGCCTCCATTCGTGTGAAGACGCAGGCTCGGCAGGACGTTCGCGGCGAGCACCACTGCGAGCAGCGCCGCTCCGTAGAGCACCGGCACCCAATTGCCCGCGCCCGCCAGCAGCAGCGGTATCAGCGTCAGAAACAAGCCGCCTGTCAACCCGCCGACGAGCGACAGCGAATACATGCTGACCACCGATCCCACCAGGAGGAAGATGGACGTCCACATCGTGAAGCTGTTGGGCGAGACCGTCGACGAACTGAAGGCTTGCAGCGCGCCTGCCAATGAAGCGATTGCGGTGCTGATCGCCAGGCACGAAAGGCGCGCCCAACCGCGACCGATACCGAACGATTCCGCCGCATGACTCGACGTCCGGGCGAGCAGCATTGCCATCGCCTGACGTGATTGGCGAAAATGTCGCAAGACAGCGACGACGGCGAGCAAGCAAAACAGCGGAACGTAATAACGCTGCAGAGCGTCGGGGCCGATCGGAATTATCGGGAGCTTGACGTATAACCCTTCATATCCGCCCGATATCTTCGAAAAATGCAGAAGGAGTTCCGGCAGCGCGAGCGCGAGTGCCATGGTGACGACCGCCAGGGAGATGCCGGAGAGCTTGCGCGAGGGAAACGCAAAGACGAGGCCGAGCAGCGCACCGAGAATCACCGCGAGCGGCAAGCTGGCGGCAAGCGAGACGCCGGCATAGCGTTCGCATAACGCGACGGCATAGGCGCCCACCGCAACAAACACGCCGTGGCCGATCGACACCTCACCGCTGTAGCGCACGAGAAAGCTGACCGACAGTATGGCGATGGCGTTCGCGAACGACAGGCCCAGCGTGTAGATCCAGTACCCGTGGCCCATGATTGGCAAGAGCAGCAGCACGACAACCAGAACCGGGCTCAGCTTGCCCATCCGGCTCCGGCTTCGGCTATCCGACCCGCTCCGGCTTGAGCCGACCTGCTTTGCAATTGCTTCGGATTGCATCGATACATCAGGCACGGGCGCCTCCACGGACTGCCAATACACCCTTGGGAAACAGCGTCAGCACGACCAGTATCAACAGCAACAGATAGGTGCTCGTGAACTCGGACGAGAAGTAGAACGACAGCAGGTTCATCAGAACTCCCACCAGAAGGCCGCCCACGATGGCGCCTCCCAGGCTCGAGAATCCTCCAACGACTGCGGCGGCGAATGCCTGCAACATGAATGAAGCGACGCTCGTCGATGAGAGAAATGTGGTCGGCACGATCAGCAGCGACGCGACAAGCCCGAGCACGCCGGACACGATCCATGAGAACAGCTGTATTCTCGTGAGCCGAAGCCCGCACACCCGGCTGGCGAAGGGATTGTCAGACACGGCTCGAAACGCGACGCCAATACGCGTCTTATCAATCAGCAGGTGGAGCGCGATGACAATGCCCACGGTAATCGTCACGACGGCGAGGTCATAAGATGTGACCCGGATGGCGCCGATGTGCGTTCGCCAGGACGGCAAGGGCAGATCGAGCGCGACGACTTCCGAGCCGAATGTCAGTTGGGTCGCACCTTGCACGATCAGACCGATGCCAAGGGTGGCGATCGTGCTGGTGAGGTCAGATTTCGCTACGAGCGGTGCAATGATCGCACCGCTCAGACCCGTGAGCGCCACCACGGCGATGAGCGTCACGAGCAAGGCGGCGCCCCAGCTGAGGTCAGCAAACTTGCCGGCAGTAAAGCCGTACACGAAGAATGCGCCGAGGCCCGCAAGATTGCCGTGCGCGAAGTTCACAACTTTTGAGCTCTTGAATACCATTACGAGCCCGATCGCCCCGAGCGCGTAAAGACATCCGCTCACGACACCCGCCCAGACGAGGCCAAGGAAGTTCGTCATGTCGACGTCCCCGGCAGGTCCCGGTCTCCAGGAAGCGCTGCGCCACGATCGATCACCTCGATCACCGCCGGGAAATACCGGCCCGCATAACCCTCACGCGCTGTCGCCTCGTAATAGGTCTGAGCGAGTTCGGCCACGCGCACCGAAGACTCGGTCTGCCGTGCGAGCTCCAGCACGTAGCCGATATCCTTGAGCACGTATTCCGGTGGGAACGATTTCTCGGGAAAGGTCCGGGGCAACATGGCCTTGCGTCCATGGTTCCGCAACACGAAGCTATCGCCGGAGCCCTTCGAGACGGCGTCGAGCAGCGTGGCCGGCTCGACGCCCGCGCGTTCGCCCAGCACCATCATCTCCGCGAGGGCCACGGTATGCTCGAAGACCAGCGCATTGTTGATCAGCTTCACGACCTGCCCGCATCCGATGTCTCCGCAGTGGGTGACATCGGTACCGATATAGCGAAGCAGCGGAGCAATTCGCGTGAACAACGACTCGCTCGCGCCAACCATGATGCTGAGCTCCCCGCGTTGCGCCGCTTCGCGGGTCCGCGCAACCGGAGCGTCTGCGAACTCGATGTTTCGTTCGGCAAGCGCGCGGCCGACAGCGCGTGCGCTTGCCACGGTCGTAGTGCTGAGATCGACAATCACCTTGGGCTGCCGCATGCCACTGGACAAACCGTCCGGGCCCAGGCACACCGCTTCCACTGCAGGGCCACCGGGAAGCGACAGGAAAACGACGTCTGCCGCGTCCGCCACTTCGCTCAAGCTTCCGGCGCGGCGAGCCGTGGTCCCTTCGAGAATGTCGAAGGCCGCCGCATGACTGTCAAAGGCGATAACCTCGGCACCGTGCTTCGCAGCGATGTTCCGGCACATCGGGCCACCCATGACGCCAAGACCCACGAAGCCGATAATTGACTCTGACATAGCAGACATTCCTCTCCTTAGTCCATCCACATGCCGCCACTGATATCCAGTGACGTGCCCGTAATCCAGTTCGATGCCGGCGAACACAGGAACAGCGCTGCCTGAGCGATGTCCTGAGCAGTGCCATAACGTCCGAGCGGAACGGTGGCGTTCGCGGAGGGTGCCGCATTGCTTGTCACGCTCGACCACATGGCGGTTTCGACCGGGCCAGGCGCGAGGACGTTCGCATAGACGCCGTGCGGCGCGCCGGCCTTCGCTATCCAGCGCATCATGCCGTGCACCGCGGCCTTCGCGGATACATAGGCGGGACCCGACGCTACGCCTCCGTTCTTCGCAGCAATGGAACCCGCTGCGAGGATCTTGCCGTAGCCCCGATTGCACATCAGCGGGAATAGCTTGCGAGTCGGGTTCACGACGCCCCGCACATTCACCGACATGATGGCGTCCCACTCTTCGTCAGTACTGTCGCCCAACGGTGTGCGAGCGATGATGCCTGCGCACAAGACCAGAATGTCGATGCGGCCATGTTCTGCGAGGACGGCATCGATGACGGAGTCGGTCTGATCGCGTGACGTGACGTCGTATTGCCGGTACTGAATTCCCGTACCCATGTCGTGATGTTCCGCCCTATCGGTTGCGATCACGCGAGCCCCCGCGTCCCTGAACGTATTCGCGATGGCGAAGCCCATGCCGCCGGCGCCGCCGGTGATGAGTACCGTTTGGCCTTCGAGGTTCGCGGGACCGCTTAAATGTTGCGCCATGCCGGATGTCTCCTGTTCTGTAGATTCAAAACCACTTACTTGAAAGATGCGGTAGCGGACATTGCCAGTTCGCCATCGGGCCCCCGTGCCCACATTGCTACGCTACCGTCGCCGGAAGCGCGCCCCTCGAGCGCAAACGCCCGATCCACGAACAACGGATTGACGCCGCGAAAGTCGAAACGGGCGAGCTGGCGCCCTCCGCCGCATTCGAGGGCGAACTGCTGCAAGAGCGTCGACGTGAGCGGACCGTGCACGACGAGATCCCGATAACCTTCGTCGTGTTTCGCATACGCCTGATCGTAGTGAATGCGATGTCCATTGAAGGTCAGTGCAGAATATCGGAAGAGCAAAGTCGTGTCAGGTTCGAACGTCGACGACCATTCAGCCTGCTCGGCATGAGGTTCGGGCGCTGGAGCCGGGTTCGATCCGGGAGAGGATGGCTCGCGATAGACGATATCCTGCTCCTCTACGATGCACGCTTGTCCCTCGGTTTCGAGGGTATGAAGCACGGTCACGAACCAGAGCGAGCCACGCTTTCCAGTCTTGTTCTCGACCTTGAGAATACGGCTTGTTTTCGTGACATGCGCGCCCACTGGCAACGCCGACACATAGCGGATCCTGCTGCCCGCCCACATGCGGCGCGGCAAGGCAATAGGCGGCAAGAAGCCGCCCCGACGCGGATGTCCGTCAGGGCCGAGTCCACTCCGCGGCACCATCGCGTTGAAGTAGAGCCAATGCCACCCCGGCGGCAGCGCGTCTCCGTCGGCAAAGGCCGCATCGAGTCCGAGCGTCGCGGCCATTGCCCGGGCGGTCGAAGCGGATATCGGTCCTTCATGCTGTTCCTCGCGGCCGATCCAGGCCTCGAATTCATTCGTCATGGCTAGATTGTTCATGCAGTCTTCGAATTGAAAATTTGCGGCGGGTAGGGACTGAAATCCCGCACGAGCTTGAATCCACCATCGCTCGTGGCCTGGATGATTGCTTCCTGACGCGCTCCGCGGTGATCTCCCGGCTCGAAACTCACGCCTTTCGCGCCGCCCACTGACTGATTGCGCATCGTCTCCATGACAGCGACCAGATTCTCCCGGGTAATCGGCTTTCCGCTCGAAAGCAGCATCTGGAAACCCTTCACGAATAACATTCCATTACTCCATCCGTTGAGCCCGAATACGCCGACAGGATCGGATGGATAGTACTTGGCGATCGCCTCGCGATAGGCCTTCACTTGAGGATCGCTCGCCGAGACAGGCAAGAGCCACGACGAGAAATTCACGCCGTCCAGCAGGGATCCTGCAAGCTTTCGGGTAGTCGGATCCGCCGTAAAGAAAGGCGCCATCCATTTGGTGTCGAAACCGATTCGGTCGGCGGACTTCAGCGCCGCAGCAAGGTTCGAGTTCGAGCCGAACAGAATCACAGCCTCTGCTTGTGCCTCTGCGATCTTCCGGATATGCGGTGTGAAATCCGTGTTGCGCACCTCGAAAGGTATGGACGCAGCCGCCGATTTATTGACAGACGCCAGATAGCGATCGAAGCCCGCCTTCGCTGAACGGCCAAGCTCGTCGTTTTCCCACAGCAGGGCGACCCTCGAAAGCTTGAGGTGGTTGAGCGCGTACTCGAGATTGGAGGCAGCCGACCATCCGTAGTCTGGAAGCAAGGGAAACGACAGTCGCTCCGAAAACAGCACGCTTGCGCCGCCGATCGGTCCGATCATCGGCAAGCCCACTTCTTTCGCATAAGGAATGACGGCCTGGGTTTGCGGCGTACCGATCGGCGCCGCCAGCGCGAATATTCCAGTTTCCTCGACAAGGCGGCGCGTGACAGCAACGCTTCGGGCCGGCTCGTAGCCGTCATCGAACGTGACATAGCGGATCTTCCAACCACCGAGCGCGTTAGTGTCATTCGACCACTTGAAGCATGCGTCGGCCGCATTGGTCAGAACGGCATAAAACGGCACGGGTCCGCTGATAGGAGTGAAGGCGCCCACGGTGACGATCTTGGCTGCGCCATCTATACCTGAGCTGCGCTCCTGCGCCCGAACCGGTGCAAGCGAACTGCCGAGCAGGCTTGCGGCACCGCACATGACGAAAGATCTTCTTTTCACGTTGGCATTCCATGGTTGCGCTGTTAAGAATGCATTATATGCATCCGTGAATTCAGAGCAACCACGGGTTTATACCGTGTAAACAGCGCTTTTTGCGTTGTCGATGAACGAATAGAATGCATTCTTTATCGACTTGGAACGACTTGACATGAGCACCGCACCTCTAGCAGGCCGACGCGTCATCGAACTGGGCAGCATGCTGGCCGCGCCATTCGCCACGCACATCCTCGCCCAGTTGGGTGCGGAGATCATCAAGGTGGAACCGCCCAACGGCGACCCCACGCGCAGCCTGGTGCGTGGCGGTCCGAGCGGGACGCTCATCGCCTACAGTCACGGCAAGAAGAGCGTGTGCATGGATCTGAGCAAGCCTGGCGCAAGAGAGGCGCTGATGAAGTTGCTCGCGACCGCCGATGGCTTCGTTCATAATCTCGCGCCCAAAGCAGCACGAAAACTCGGCGTCACGCGCGACGAGTGCGAGGCGGCCAATCCACGGCTCATTTACTGCCACATTCGTGGCTATGCGGCGGGGCCGCAGGAAGAAGACCTTGCATCGAATCCCGTGGCGGAAGCGTCGACGGGGGTCATGGAGACGAATCGGAACAACGGGCGTCCGAGCCGTTTGGGCCCGTCATACCACGATCAGTTCGCAGGCGCCTATGCGGTGATCGGTATGCTCGCGGAGATGCTGCGCGTTGACTCACCGACTGCTCGCAAGCATGTCGAGGTGGGCTTGTATGAAACTGGCCTGCATGTCGCATCCCGCGACCTGGTGGGCGTACAGCTGAAGACGCAGTTGCTGGGCCGCCCGGAGCGCGAGCCTCACGGCGAGTTCAGCATGCCAGGTTACGGTGCTTACCTCACGTCGGATAGCCGCTGGGGATATCTTCTTATCCTCAACGACGGCCATTGGTTGAGGTTCTGTCAGGCACTGCAACTGCCTGAGGCAGAAGACGCTTCTCTCGCAACGCTGAGGCTACGCAAGAAAGTGCGGGACAAAGTTGAGGACATCGTGCGTGATGCGATTCAAAGACATACGTTCGACGAACTCTCGTCCCGGCTGACGGCGGCAGGCGTCGGCTTCACCGAGGTCGTCCCGCTCGAACGCGTTCTCGATGCGCCTCAAGCGCGATTTCCGGGCAAACTCAGAGAGGTCGACTACCGCGGCCTCGTGTTCGATGTACCCGAGTTTCCGCGCGCACCGGACGATGAAGCCCTCGAGTCTTTGCCTCCGCCCGAACTCGGCGAGCATTCGCTGGATGTATTGCGTTCGGTCGGAATCAGCGACGACGCACTCGATTCCCTGCTTAGCTCCGGTGCTGTGCTGGCACACCGTCCCGATGCATTCGCGTGGGCTCCGGTGCACGAGTAACCGCGGGCGAAACAGAAACCCGTAAGCGCTCGAACAAACCAGTCTGTGCGACTCGAATCCGAATCGAGACGCCGCGAACGACGCGGCAGGCCATCGAAGTCAGCCGAATAGATATCGACGAGAGCGTCAGACGTGCGCAGAAAACTCAATGGCGTTTCGTTCACAGCAGACTGCTCGTTGCCTTGTGCATCGAGGAAAACAGGAGAGAGATATGGATGTCAGCCCGGACGAGATCATCGCCAAGATAAGGCGGCATTTGATTCCACTGCTCATGCTGTGCTATTTCGCGGCCTATCTGGACCGCATCAACTTGAGTTTTGCCGCCTTGTCGATGAACGACGATCTCGGACTGTCGCCGTCCGCGTTCGGCGCTGGAGCCGGGATCTTCTTCCTGGGCTACGTCGTGTTCGAAGTACCTAGCAACCTGGCGCTGCGCCGCTTTGGCGCGCGCCGTTGGTTTGCTCGAATCATGCTGACCTGGGGGATCATCTCGCTCCTCTTTGCCTTCGTGCGAACGACCCCGCAGTTTCTCTCGCTACGCTTGCTTCTGGGGGTGGCAGAGGCCGGCTTCTTTCCAGGCGTCATCTTCTATCTGACGCGCTGGTTTCCCGCTGCTTATCGCGGGCGAATCATTGGCGCGTTCGCCATCGCCATTCCTGCATCATCGATAGTCGGGGCACCGCTATCCGGATTCATCCTGAGTCTGGGCCGTGTCCACGGTCTGGCGAACTGGCAATGGCTCTTCATCATTGAAGCGATACCGTCGCTGATCCTCGGCGTAGCATTACTGAAATGGCTCGTCGATAGCCCGGAGGATGCCACATGGCTCAACGAGCATGAGCGGCATTGGCTGCGGACCACGCTCGCGGCCGAAAAGCATGAGCCGTCCTCGATGAGTGCCCTGAGAAATCCGCGGGTATGGCTACTCGGCTTCGTGTATTGCGGGATTGTCTGCGCGAATTACGGCGTAACCTTCTTTCTTCCCCAGATCGTTCACGCGTTCGGGACGTCCATCACCGTTACCGGATTACTTTCCGCTCTCCCCTATGCGGCCGCAGCGATAGGCATTTCGCTGTGGGGCGCCCGGTCCGACCGCAAGCTCGAACGGCGCTGGCATTTGATGATCCCCAGCATCGTTGCGATCCTCGCGCTGGTCCTTGCCGCCGTGACCGACTACCCGCCCGTCAGACTGGCTGCGCTCATCGCCGGCGGCTTTGGCGCCTTTGCCAACTTGCCGGTCTTCTGGACCATCCCGCCCGCGATGCTCACACGGGAAGAGGGGCCGGTCGGAATCGCGATCATCAGTTCGATTGGAAATTTGGCCGGCTTTTTTGCACCTTACGCGGTTGGGATGCTAAAGGAGCACACCGGAAGCTTCTCAAGTGGAATGCTTGCTCTGGCGGCATTCGTTTCACTCACCCTGCTCACCGCGGCGATCATTCTACGGCCGCGTGTCCCGCACGAAGGGGCGGCCCATCGTGCAACCAGTTGACCTGCGCTCGATCCGGCAGCGTCGCGATCGCGATGTTCGACCCGTGTCATCCAGTCGATGGCTTCGATCCATGTGACATCGATAACTTTCATTCTGAAAATCACAATAAAGGAGATAGCAATGAGGCTTAGGTACATTAAAGTGATCGCGTCCTTCGGTGCGGTGCTACTTGCGAAACCAGCACTCGCGCAAAGTGCCGTGACGCTCTATGGATTGATAGATGCTGGCCTCGACTTCACGAGTAACACGCAGACGGGGCGCCCGGCCAGCGGCCCCCGAGGCGCAAATCAATACTCCCTGCAGGACGGAGCAACCGGCGGCATCCGTGGCAGCCGCTGGGGTCTGAGGGGCGCGGAGGATCTCGGCGGCAACATCAAGGCGATCTTCGTGCTTGAAAACGGCTTTGGCATCGGTAACGGCACCCTCGCGCAGGGCGGGGCCGAATTCGGGCGGCAGGCATTCGTCGGTCTGCAATCGCAATACGGTAGTGTCACGCTTGGCCGCCAGTACGACTCCGTGACTGATTTCACCCAGCCGTTTCAGTCAGGGGCGCAGTGGGCCGGATACATGGGCGGACATGCGGGCGACGTCGACAATACATTGAACACACGCCGCAGCAACAACGCCGTCAAGTTCACGAGCCCGGATTTCAATGGGCTCAAGTTTGGCGGCCTCTACAGCTTCGGCGGTGTTGCTGGATCGATCGCAAGAAATCAGATCTATTCGGTCGGCGGCAGCTACAACCGTGGGCCGTTGGGCCTGGGCGTCGCATACTTGAATGCCCGCTCTCCGAATCTCGGCATCTATGCAACCAATCCGAATGCCGGCACTACCGCGGCCAGTAACAATCTAGGGTCGCTTGGATCGGCTACCACACCCGAGTCCAATCCGATCTACGCAGGATACGCCTCCGCGTCGACCTTGCAGATCATCAGCGCGGGAGGCAATTACCAGTTAGGCTCGCTGACGCTGGGAGCCGCGTATTCGAACGTGCAATTCCGGGGACTGGGTTCTTCTTCCGGACCCAATCCGCTTGGCTATGCGGGTATTGCCAAGTTCGACAATGCCGAAGCGAACTTGAAGTATCAGATCACCCCGGGATGGCTTGCAGGATTAGCCTATGTCTATACGCACGCGAGCGGTGCCGACGGCCGTGGCGGCGCGCTGTATCATCAAGTCGCCATCGGCACGGACTATTTCCTTTCGAAACGGACCGATGCCTATATCGTCGCGGTCTATCAGCATGCGGCTGGGACGGACTCGCTGGGTCAACCGGCGGTCGCCTATCTTACTGGGCAGACTGCTTCCGCAAACAACCATCAGGTAGGCGTCCGCGTTGCGATCGCACATCGGTTTTAGATGCTATGAGTGCGGATTCACATCCGCTGCTCTCATGGCGCCTGCTCAACGCGGAACGTGCCCGATTCTTTCTCACCGGTACGCGAATAAAACGCCGTGCCTGCGAGGGCGGCAGCGACGGCTACCGTTGGGTCGTGCTGCGTGCAGCGAGTAGCTCGGGCAAGTCACCCTTGCGAACCTTGGCCAGCGTGTCTGGCGCCAACCAGGTCTCTTCCATCGCTTCGATGCCTTCTTCGATGATCCGCTGCAAAAAGAACGACTGCTTGCACCCCGTCGCCTCCGCCAGACCGCGCAACCGCTGTTCGGTGACAGGGTCGATGCGCACCGCCACGACCGGAGATACCGGGCTACGGTACGAGAAGAGTCAGCCCCTTTAAACTGCCGACCGCCGTTAAAACCTCATCATGGAAGGTATGCATTTGTGGAAGGAGTCACCATTCAAGATATGTTTGCGAGAGAACGGGAACAGCATTTGACACAATGCTGCCTGCAATTCTTGAGGACAGACGCATGACGTTATGGGTCAACGTTGCATGCAGCATCAGCTACAAAAGCTACAGACCAGGAACGATGTTCTGAAGCGGGCGTTCGTGATGTTTTCGGCGAAATGGGGAAAGCGAAAGCCGCCCGAAAGTCGATGCCTTTGTGCTGTTCTCCGTTTCGTAGCCGTGCCCGCGTGACAAGAAGCGCTTCCGGAAAAGCGCTGGACATTTGTTCCCGCAAAGAATCGTGCCGTTGACTCCCTCAACGACCAGACGCGCTTCAGTGACAGTACAGATCGTTCTGGGCGTTGAACATTTCGAAGGCAAGCTGCGTCGCGTGATCCCGACGCACGCTCGCAAGCCAACGCTGACGCCGCCATGCGGACACGGTCCGTTCGACGAACGCGACGCTCGCGACGCCGCCCGCGGGCAGTGCGATGAACGCCGGCGTCGGCGCAAGCGTGCCCGGCAATACCCGGTAGTAGGACCAGTCGGCTTGCCTGAGTAGCGCGCGGATGACGTATTCGTCGTCGACGAGCGCCGCGCACTCCCCGGCCTGAAACGCCAGCAGCGCGTCGAGAGGACGGTCGAAGCGTTGCACGCTCGCCTGAAAGTCTCGTGCGGCGCCAGCGGCGAATGGACTTTCACGCGACGCGCAAATGCCCCTGCCTTTCAGATCGCCCCAGTCGCGCACGTTGCCGTGGCGCAGCACCAGCGCCAGGCCTCGTCCGGACGAATAGGCCGTCGGCGCGAAGCTGATCGACGCATCCGGAGCAAAGGGCAGTCCGGCAATGGCAATGTCAGCGCGGCCCGATTCCACCTCCGCACGCGCACTGCTTCGCTCGACGAGCCGCAGTTGCACCGGCAGCCCGATGCGCCGTCCAATTTCTTCCGCGAGGGCAACGGCGTAAGCCTCCGGAGCGCGCACCGAACGGTCCACCTTGCCGACGAACAAGGTCGGCGCGGGCTGCGACGGCACCGCGATGATCAGGGTGCCGCGCGCTCTGGCGGCAGCGAAGGCTTGCTCGTCATCAGAGTCCCGGAACAGCGTGAGCGCCGCAAGCAACAAAACACACGCGGCGACCAGAACGGCAGCGGTCAGCGAACGCCGCCGCCCATCGCTTGCAAGTGCGTCCGCCTGCCCCGCTCTAGCCATTTTGCGCGAGTCCGACCCGCCAGCGCAGCAGACGCTTCTCCAGCAGCGACAGGCTCTTGTTGATCAGCAGGCCGAACACCGCCAGCAGCACGATGCCGGCATACATGTCCGGAATCTGGAACGTCTCCTGCGAGTTGAGCGTGTAAAAGCCGAGACCCGAGCGTGCTCCGATCATCTCCGCCGCGACCAGCGCGGTGATGCTGTAGGCGCCGGCAAGCCGGATCCCCGTCAGGATTTCCGGAAGAGCGGCCGGCAACACCACCTTGGCGAAGATGAAGCCCTGTGATGCGCCCATCGATCGCGCGCAATCGACGAACACGCGCTCGACCTGCTTGACGCCTGCGATGGTGTTGAGCAGCACGGGCCAGAACGCGGCCCACACGATGATGGCGATCTTCGACGACTCACCGATGCCAAGGAACAACATGAACACCGGAAACAGCGCAAACGCCGACACCTGCCGCAGCAGTTGATAAAGCGGATCGATGATGCGCTCGGCGCGCCGGAACCAACCCAGCGCGAACCCCAGTGCCACCCCGCCCGCGACCGCAATCAGCAGACCGGAGATCGAGCGCAGCGCGCTCGCGGCGAGATGCTGCCAGACGTCGCCGCTGTCGAAGAGTCGCGCAATGGCGAGCGCCACTTGCGAAGGCGGACTCAGATAGGCCGAGCCGACAATGCCGAGCCGTGGCAACAGTTCCCACAGCAGCACGAACACCACGAGCGCGATCGAGCGCTCGAAAACCACCGAGAGGCTCGCCATGCGGCGACGTGTGCCGGCGGTACCGGAATTCGGCGCGATCAGCACTGGAAGGTCCCGAAGGGAAGTCGGTTCAGGCACCTTACGCTCCTGTGTACGTGTCGGTGATGCGCTCGGCCGCCGATCCGTGCGCCGATCCGAGTTCGGGCTTCAGGCTCGCCCACGCACGCTGTCGTAGTTCGACAAAGGCAGTGGAATGACGCACGGCTGCATCGCGCGGACGCGGTAGATCGATGTCGATGATCTCGCGCACGCGACCTGGCCCACGCCCCATGATGGCGACGCGATCCGCCAGAAAAATGGCCTCGTCGATGCTGTGCGTGACGAACACCACCGTCTTCGCGCTGTGCTCCCAGATGCCCAGCAGTTCCTGCTGCAGCAGTTCGCGCGTCTGGGCATCCAGTGCGCCGAACGGCTCGTCCATCAACAGGATTTCCGGGCCATAAGCGAGCACGCGCGCGATCGCCACGCGCTGGCGCATGCCGCCGGATAGCTGATGGGGATAGTGATCCGCAAAGTCGAGCAGGCCCACCAGCCGCAGAAAGCGCTCGGCTTCATCGCGACGCTGCGCACGCTTCACGCCGCGAATCTCGAGCCCGGTCTCGACGTTCTTGCGTACCGTGCGCCACGGAAACAGGGCATAGCCCTGAAACACGAGACCCAGCTTCTGTCGTGCTGCGCTGACGGGTTCGCCGTCCACCGTGAGCTCACCCGAAGTCTGCGGCGTCAGCCCCGCGAGGATACTGAGAAAGGTCGACTTGCCGCATCCGCTCGGGCCCAGCAGAGCCAGGAATTCGCCTTCGCTTACGGCGAGATCGAAGCCGTCGAGCACCGTGTGACTGGCGTCGGTGAGTTGGTTCGCATACGCAAGCGTGAGATTGCGTGCGACGATCTTGTCGCGCGCGCCCGCCGTTTCGCTCATGACCGGTTTCCTGCCGCTGCCGTGGCTGCGTTCGCCTGCGACTGCTTGACGGCAAGCGCGTTGTATTCGTTGGTGTAGACGTCCTTGACCTTCACCTTGCCCTTCGGAATCTTGCCTGCCTGTTCGAGGATGTCGATGTAGTACTGGATCGGCGGTTCCGTCACCACGAGATCCTTGACATAGGCATAACGTTCGACGAGTTTCTCGTCGATGCCGAGTCGTTCGGCCGTCAGTTTGCGTGCTTCATCGGGATGCTCGTTGACCCAGTTGCCCGCCTTTGCGATCGCCGTGACGAAGTCCTTGACCGCCTGCGGATGCGCACGGGCGAATGCGCCGTTCACGCTATACGGCGCCATGCCGCCCAACCCATGATCTTCGTCCCAGTCGCTCCACAGTTTGTGCAGTTGCGGGTCAGCTTCGGCGGCGCCGGAGAACGGCGGATGGATGATCGCGATATCCACATTCTTCGTCGCCAGCGCCTGCTGCGACTGGTTGTCCGGCACGACTAGCCAGTTGACCTTCGACACGTCCACACCATGCTGCGACAAATATTTCTTCGTCACGAATTCCGCGCATGCGCCAAAGCTGTTGAATGCAACGGTCTTGCCCTCGAAGTCCTTGGGTCCGCGAATGCCGGAATCCTTGCGTGCGAAGTACTTCATGTGCGGTGCATCGGGCAGCGTTTCGCCGCCTGCCGACACCACCTTGATGTCCGCACCGCTCGCGATCGCCGAAATCACGAGCGGCACCATGCGTGTGCCAAAGTCGATTTCCCCCGTGCCCACGAGCGGAATGATCTGCGGCGCCGAGATCTTGCCGACATACTTGGGCCGCGTGCTGGTGCCATCGAAATAGCCGAGCTTGTCGGCCAGATAGACGAAATCGAACGCCGGATTGTCGGGATATTTGAAGTAGGTAATCTCCTGCTTCGTCGGCGCGCCGGCAATGGATGATGCCGCTGCCGCGGCCGTGTGAGCCGTGTCTTCCTGGGGCTTGCAGCCGCCCAGCAGCAGGGCGGCGCAGGCGACAGCGAACGCGGTAGCGGCAAGGCGCGGCCGGCGCCGCGGAGAAAACGCCTTCATGATGTGGGCCTTCGAATATCAGCGTGAATGGAAAGACTACGGGCTTAAGGTCGCGATGGTGATTTCGGATTCTCGCTGTCCGGTCAGGCGGGGCCAACCAACAAAAGCTGCTTAGGTTAGCTTCAGCGTTCAAATGCAATCTCTGCTTTCGTTCAATATGATCGTTACGACTTCAACACGATCGCATGAGCATGAAATTCGAGTAGCATCGAAGACAACGCTCTTTCCACTGAAAGACGTTGTCGTCAGCAGCGCTTGCAGTCACCGCGCGCCGAAGCATGCCCGATTCGCAGCGCACGCCATAAGAGGCTGGCGGGTTAGGTCCATGCTTCGGATGCCCTACTCTTTCGTTCCAGGCGCAGCATGACTCGGCTACACGTAGCCGGCCGCTCGGCCCATCGTCGCTTCAGTCTCGAATGGAGCGCCCGCGCGTCCTTGACATGCTCGCCCTGCAAGCGCCTGGCGCGCACCTTGCTGATCCTTCGCTGAACCGCCTTCAATCACACGGAGAAGAACATGTCGGAACACGTATACAAGCAAATTGAACTGACGGGTTCATCACCTGCATCGAGCGAGGACGCCGTTCGTGTCGCACTGGAGAAAGCATCGAAAACGCTGCGCAACATTCACTGGTTTCAGATAACCGATACCCGCGGTTTAGTCGAGGACGGCAAGGTCGGACATTGGCAGGTGACATTGAAGGTCGGTCTGCGCATCGAGGACTGATGCATACGGCCGCTCCCGCCGTGTCGAGAAGCGTCGCGTCGTGTCCGGTTTTCACGAGGGGCGCCTCGAAGCGGGTGCGTCCAAGTCTCCCAACCCGGGTCCACGCATTCGCCGCTCGATCGTCAGACAGCCATCGGAGCGTTATCATTCGGGCTCGTACTCCTGACGCGCTGCCTGATCTGGGCGCAATAGAAAACAGGCGGCCCGGCAGACCGTCAACACGACCGGGCCAATGAAGCAACGAGCAACAGTCATTGTCGAACGAGACGGCCGCGTCCTGCTGGTGGCCCGCGCACGTGGGCGATGGGCGTTTCCGGGAGGACGCGCGAAGGCGAGCGAGGAGCTTGACGATGCCGCATCACGCGAGCTCAAAGAAGAGACCGGACTCGAGGCGAACGGGGTTCACTACGCGTTCCAGTTTCGCGGCTTGCGTACAAGGCATTTCGTTTTTATCGCCAGCGTCAGCAAAGAGAGCGAACCCGTTCCTGCGAACGAGATCGTCCGATGCAGCTGGATGCCGCTGGAGGACCTGTGCCGGATCGAGGCGAGCATTCCGACGAAGGGAATTGCAGAGATTTTCCTCAAGCAAATGCATGGCGGCAAAGCCGGTTTGCCCGAGAAGGCGATCCACGGGGTGCTCGTCTAGACCCGCATGGCGACGGCGCAGTCTGCCCAAGGCCTCGTGACCTCATGCGAGTGCGCGCAGGCATGCAGGCCGGCAGCGCGTGCAACGGGTGCCAGAACCGCGTGACCTGAGCGGCCAAGACGGCCACGCACAGCGCTCATTCGAGGAATCGCGCCACGGCGCGCAGCGCGAGCGAGATGTGGCCTAGCATGTTGGCCTTCTCGAGAAGATCGCGTTTCATTGCCTTCATCGCCTCCGCGCCGAAATACTCGCTCGGACCAGACAAGACCAAGGCGCCTATCGCCTTGGAACCCGAGGTTTTCAACACTGCTCCGCAGGCGCATATGCCGGTCACGTTCTCGTGCTGATTGGTGGCGAAGCCCTCTGCGAGCACCGCCTGCAGCTCTTCTTCGAGCTGCGACGGATCGGTAATCGAATCTCGCGTTCGCGCGCTCAGCCGTCCCCCGTTCAGGAAGACGTCGCGTTCAGGCTGTGACAGGTGAGCCAGCAGCAACTTGCCCGAGACAGTGGTGTGATACGGGGCGCTCAGGTGCGTGTCGTAGTACGGCGTCACGCTGTATCTTCCCGGCGCCGATTCCAGCATGGCGCGCTCCTTCCCGAAGAAGAGGATCAGGCTCGCCGATGGTCCATGCCGGTCGCACAATTCGCGCAGCAAGCTCATCGAGTCACGCCGCAATGCATTGAGCGGATGATCCATGACCAGCGGCAAGAGGCTTCGCGCAGATGGCCTATAACGCCCGCTGCGCGTTCGCTCCACCTGACCATGCTCAACCAGCGTCTGCAACAACCGGTAGGCGGTGCTCGCAGGAAGACCGGCGGCTTCTGCAACCTCTGCATGGGCCAGCGCGCGCATCGAATCGTGCAGCACGTTCATGACCTGCAAACCTCGCGCAAGCGAGCCAGTTTCCGCATTGCGTGCACTCGTTCGCTCGGACACGGCCTCCGCTGAACGACGCTGCTCGTCCGTCAGACCGCTTTCTTCGCTCATCCGTCTCTCTCCGGTCTTCGACATCCGGGCGACAGGACATGAATCCCGGATGGCTGGTTTCGTTATGACAAACACATGGTTGAAGGACCCCGTCAATCTCACGACAATGAGAAAAATTATCCAACAGACGGAATTTTCTTTCCACTCATTTGGATTGGAGTGGTCTTCCCGGTTCATCAACCGGTCGACCGATACGAGGCCGCCCGTATGGGTCAACGCTGCCCACCCCCATGACAACCGACTTACAGCCGAACACCCGCGCCGCCGCAGCGACAGACCATCCGTCCGAGCGCGCCCAGCGTGCACTCGCAAGGGCCCGCAGGCTTGCGCAGTCGCTGCGCGGTACCGCCGCATCGCGCGACGCACAGCGGATTCTTCCCTACGATGCACTCGCCCTTCTGCGTGAACACGACTTGCTCAACTTGCGCACGCCATACGCTCTTGGCGGCGACGAGATCGAATACGGCGATGTGGTACGCGTGATCGAGGAACTGGCGCGCGGCGATTCGAACGTCGCGCAGTTGCTCGTCCCGCACTATGTGTATCTGGAACGCATGCGCCTGATGGCCGATGAAGCGCTCGGCCGGCGTCTGTGGCGGCGTGTGCGGGACGGCGCGCTGATCGGCAATGCGTCCACCGAAAGGGGCAGCGCCCGATCCGGCGAAATCACCATCCGCCTCGTGCCTGAACCGGACGGCTATCGCCTTACCGGCCGGAAGTTCTACAGCACACCCACGCTCTTCGCGGATGTCGTCTTCGCCACCGTGCGCGACGAGCGCGACCGCATCGTGTATGCGGTCTTGCCGACGGATCGTGACGGCATCACGCGCGTCGACGACTGGGACGGGCTCGGTCAGCGTGTCACCGGCAGCGGCACGACGATCTTCGAGAACGTGCGCGTGAACCCGGACGAGATCATCGTCGTCGGCGACTGGATGGAGCGTCGCCACTACACGAGTTCCGGCGCGCAAATCCTGTTTGCCGCGCTGAAGTCAGGCATCGCCCAAGCCGCGCTCGACGATGCGCGCGACTGGGCACGCGACGGCGCACGTCCTTCGCGCACGACGGGCGTCGAACAGGTCACGCTCGATCCGTATGTGCAGGCGCTGGTCGGCGAATTGGCGACCGCTGCGCTCAGTGCGAAGCTCGTGTTGCATCATGCCGCCGACGCGCTGACGCAAGCCTCGCATGCTCAATACGCTGATCTGCCAGAGCAGGCGCTCGAAGCCGTGCTGGTCGAAACCGCCGTCAAGACCGCGCACGCGCAACTCGCCACCGAACAGGCGGCATTGCTGATCGCACAGAAGTTGTTCGATGTGGGCGGCACCTCGACCGCGCTCAAGCGGCACAACTTCGACCGCCACTGGCGCAATGCCCGCACCATCAGCCTGCACGATCCCATCGTCTACCGCAGCAAGGCCATCGGTGCGCACCTGTTGCGCGGCGATGCGCCGCCGCTCGGCTTCACCTACTGACACACACGCCTGCGCTCTTGTCCTCCATGACATTCGATTACCTTCCCGCCTCCGCCGATGAGTCCGCCGAGAGCCCGCTCGACCGCGTGTGCCGCCAGCCCTTCAATCTCGGCCTCTTTCTGCCGATTCAGAACGGCGGCTGGTCGATCTCGACGCTGCCGCGCTCGACCGACTGGTCCTTCGACTACAACGCGCGCCTGACGCTGCAGGCCGAGGCACTGGGATTCGATCTGGTGTTCGGACTGGCCCAATGGATGCCCAAGGGCGGCTACGGCGGCGAGACGCACTATCGCGAGATATCGCTCGACAGCTTCATCACGACCGCGGCGCTCTCGGCCATCACCCGCCGCATCCTGCTGATCTCCACGATCCACGTGCTGTACGGACCGTGGCATCCGCTGCACCTGGCCAAGATCGGGGCGACGCTGGATCACATTTCCGGCGGACGCTGGGGCGTGAATCTGGTGACCGGCCATATCGCCGACGAGGCGCGCATGTTCGGTCAGACCCGCGAGGAACACGATGCACGTTATGCGCGTGCAGCCGAGTTCGTCGAGATTCTCGACACGCTCTGGCGCACCGACGCGAACGTGAACATCGAAGGCAAGCACTGGACGCTGCACGATGCGTACGTCTCGCCGCGCCCGCGTCATGGCAGACCGATCCTGATCAACGCGACCGGCTCGAAAGCGGGCTTCGCGTTCGGCGCCCGATATTCCGATTTCGTCTTCATTCCGAGTCCCGTTGGCGTACAGCTCGAACCGACACTGGCTGCGCTGCCGGACTTCACCGGGCAACTTCGTGCCGCTGCAAACGTGACCGGCCGCGCGGTGAGGCCCATCATCAATCCAACGATTGTCAGCGCCGCCAGCGACGAGCTTGCCCAGGCGCGCTACGAACGCATGCTTGCGTCCGAAGACCGCGAAGCGGCGGCCAACTTCAATGCCCGCTTCAACACGAAGACCGGCGCCAGCGACGCACGCGCGTGGAGCACGCACGAGCGCCGGGCCGGCGAGCGTGCGGTGGGCGGCAACCTGCACCTGGTGGGCAGCCCCCAGCGCATCGTCGATGACCTTCTGAGATTGCGCGACGCCGGTTGCGCCGGCGTGCAGCTCACTTTCTTCGATTTCGAGCCGGACCTCGCGCATTTTGGCACGCACATCCTGCCGCTGATGCGTGAGGCCGGCTTGCGGCTTTGAACCTTCGCAAACGCAACGCTGCGCGTTGCAAACGGCGACTCTCCCCCTCTCCTTGCCTGACATAGACCATGCCGAACCGCCGAGAATTCTTCATCAAAGGCAGCACGATCGCAGGCGCAGGCCTGCTTGCTCAATGGAGTCCGTTCGGATCTTCTGCATTCGGCGCACAGGCTGCTTCGGACTCGACCGTGCTGGTAGCCAACACGCTTCCCGAACCCGCCGGACTGGCCGCAGGCTCGACGCCCGCCAATCCGACCAACGTCGTGTCGAGCAACCTGTTCGATGGTCTGATCTCCTACGACGAGAACTTCAAACCGGTCCCGCAGCTGGCAACAGCGTGGACCGAGTCCGCCGACCGACGCACGATCACGTTCAAGCTGCGCGACGACGTGAAATGGCATGACGGCACGCCCTTTACCTCGGCGGATGTGCAGTATTCGATCATGGAAGTTTCGAAGAAAGTACATCCGATCGCGCGTCCCACCTTCGCGCAGATCACCGCAGTCGATACACCGGACGCCCACACCGCCGTGTTCCGGCTCGCTCAGCCTTCCCCCGTCATCTGGGCTTATCTCGATACCTCCTCTGCTTTCATATTCCCCAAACATCTGTATGCCGGCACGAACCCGCTCACCAATCCGTACAACGCGAAGCCGGTGGGCACCGGCGCATTCGTGTTCAAGGAATGGAGTCGCGGCAACTACATCCGGCTCGCGAAGAACCCCGACTACTGGGACCAGGGCAAGCCGCGCGTGGACGAGTTGATCTTCCGCATCATCCCGGATGCAAGTGCGCGCAGTGTCGCCCTGCAGAACGGCACGGTGCAGTACGCACCGCTCACGCCGGTGTCGCTGATCGAGGCACGCCGCCTGGAAAAGAATCCCAGTCTCACGGTCGACTCCAAAGGCTGGCGCTCCAACGCGCCCATGTTCTTCATGGACTTCAACCTGCGCCGCAAGCAGTTTCAGGATGTGCGCGTGCGCCGCGCGATCGCACATGCCATCAACACGAAGCAGCTTGCACAAGCCGTGTTTTACGGCTTCGCCACCCCGGCGACCGGGCCGGTCCCGAGCTATCAGAAAAACTTCTATACCGCTGATACGCCGCAGTATCCCTACGATCCCGCGAAGGCGGAGGCGCTCCTCGACGAAGCGGGCTTCAAGCGCGATGCCAGCGGCGTGCGGCTACGCTTCAATCATCTGAATCACACGTATGGCGAGGATTATCAGCGCGCCGGCATGTTCATCCAGCAGCAGCTCAAACGTATCGGCGTGGAGGTCACGCTCGTCAACTACGACCTGCCTACCTATCTCCGCAAGGTCTTCACCGAGCACGATTTCGACACGATGAGCGCGTTCTATGCGGCGTTCGCCGACCCGCAGATCGGCGTGGTGCGCCGCTACTGGTCGAAGAACATCATCGAAGGCGCGGCGTGGAGCAACGGATCGGGCTACGCATCGCCGGAAATGGATCAGGTCATCGAGACGATTCAGAACGAACAGGACCCGCAGAAGCGGACGCAGGCCATCCATCAATTGCAGGTCATCGCACAGCGCGATGTGCCGTCGATCAATCTCGGCGAACTCCAGTTCTTCCGCATCTATTCGAAGCGGCTGCACAACGTCAACACGACGCCGATCGGCGTATATGCCTCGCTCGGCAATGTGAGCTTGAGTACGACGGGTGGCGCATGAGGACGCCCTCTGTCCCGTCGGGTGCTCGCGCGAAGCGGCGTCGCCCGTGGCCGTATCCGCTGCGGCGCGCGCTGCAGGCGTTGCCGCTGATCGCCTTGATCGCCGTGACGAACTTCTTCTGGCTGCGCCTTGCACCGGGTGATCTCGCCGATGTGATCGCCGGCGAAGCGGGCGCCGCCACACCCGAGTACATGGCCGAACTGCGCCGCCAGTTCGGCACTGACCAGTCCTTGGGAATCCAGTTCGTCGCCTATCTCAAGCGCCTCGCGCATTTCGACCTCGGCTGGTCGTTCCGCTACAACGAGTCGGTCGTGCATCTGATCCTCGAACGTCTGCCTGCCACGGCATTGCTGCTGGTGAGCGCGCTGGTGATCGCCCTCGTCGTGGGCTGCGCGGCCGGCACGCTTGCGGCGGTATCACGCTGGCGCACGCTCGATGTCGCGGTCTCGATCATCTCGACCCTCGGATTCGCCACGCCGCTGTTCTGGCTCGGGCTGATGCTGATGGTGCTGTTCTCGGCGCATCTGCAATGGCTGCCGCCGGGCGGCATGACCACGCTGGGCGTCAGGGCACACGGCTGGGCTTATGTGTGCGATGTCGCGGCGCACATGGTCATGCCTGTCTTTTGCCTGGCCGCCTACTATCTCGCGATCTATGCACGCCTGATGCGCGCGTCCGTGCTCGAAGTCGCCAACCTCGATTTCGTGCGGACCGCACGCGCCAAGGGGGTATCGCGTATTCGCACGGTACTGTCGCACGTGGTGCCGAATGCGCTGCTGCCCATCGTCACGATGAGCGCCTTGCAGTTCGGCACGCTGCTGAGCGGTTCGGTCGCGATCGAAACCGTGTTCACCTGGCCCGGCCTCGGACAACTCGCGCTCGATGCGGTCTCGTCGCGCGACCTCAATCTGCTGCTGGGCATTCTGTTCATCAGTTCCCTGCTGGTATTGGCGGTCAACCTGCTGGCGGACCTCGCTTATGGCTGGTTCGACCCCCGCATCGAGGTGCAACGATGAATCGCGCCGCTTCTCCAGCAGGGAGTGGGCCCTTGCGCTGGCTCACGAGCCTCTCGCGGATCCTGCGCGAGGCGCCCAATCTCATCGCCGGCGCGCTGCTGCTGCTCGCCATCCTGATCGTCGCGCTGTGCGCGCGGCATATCACGTCCTACGACCCCATGGACATGGCCGGCACGCCGTTCCTTTGGCCAGGGGCGGATGCAGGCTTTCCACTCGGTACCGACATGATGGGCCGCGACATGCTGAGCGGCATCGCCTATGGCGCGCGCGTGTCGCTCGAGATCGGCATCACGGCGGGCGTGCTTGCGGCGCTGGCGGGCATGATCGTCGGCGCGGTGGCGGGCTTCTACGGCGGCTTCGTCGACGAAGCGCTGATGCGCCTGACGGAGTTTTTTCAGACCATGCCCGCGTTGCTGTTCACCATCGTCATGGTGGTGGTCGTGCGGCCGAGCGTGCCGACCATCGTGCTGTCGGTCGCGCTGACGAGCTGGCCGCAGGTGGCCCGGCTGGTGCGCGCCGAAGCACTGCGCGTGAGCCGGACCGAGTACGTCCAGGCCGCGCGCGTGATCGGCATGACACGTCCGCACATTGTCGTCACCCATGTCTTGCCGAACGTGATGACTCCGGCCGTCGTGATGATCTCGATTCTCGCAGGCAACGCCATCCTCACCGAAGCCGTGCTGTCGTTCCTCGGACTGGGGGACCCCAACGTGGTCACCTGGGGCAGCATGATCGGTCTCGGCCGCGAATCGCTGCAAACCGCGTGGTACATGACGGCCATTCCAGGCGGCGCGGTGCTGGTCACCGTGCTGAGCCTCAATCTGCTCGGCAACGGGCTGAACGATCTGGCCAATCCGCGCCGGCGCGGCAAGCGACGAGGTGGAGCATGAGCACCCCTGCGCTTCTCGAAGTGAAGGACCTGAGCGTGGCGTTCACGTCGCGCGACGGCGCTGCCGCGCTGGCGGTCGATAACCTGTCGCTCGACATCGCGCCGGGGGAAACGCTGGCCCTGGTTGGCGAATCCGGCTGCGGCAAGTCCACCACGGCACTTGCGCTGATGGGGCTGCTCTCTTCGCCCGACGCCCACGTGACGAGCACACGGATGCAGTTCGACGGCACGAATCTCCGCACGCTGGACGAGCGCCGCTGGCAGGCCCTGCGCGGCGGCAGCATCGGCATGATCTTCCAGGACCCCCTCTCCGCGCTGAATCCGGTGCGAACCGTGGGGCGGCAGATCGTGGAAGCGCTCACGCTGCATCGCGGCCTGCGCGGGCGCCCGGCGCGCGCCGAGGCGCTCGAGCTGCTGCGGCTGGTCGGCATCCCCGAACCCGCGCGACGTTTCGACGACTACCCGCACCGGCTCTCGGGCGGCATGCGCCAGCGCGTGCTGATCGCGATGGCGCTGGCGGGCGAGCCACGCCTGCTGATCGCCGATGAACCGACCACCGCGCTCGACGTGACCATTCAGGCACAGATCCTCGCCCTGCTCGCCTCGCTGCAACGGCAGTCCGGCATGGCACTTCTGCTGATCACACACGACCTGGGCATTGTCGGCCAACTGGCGCATCGGGTCGCGGTGATGTACGCGGGACGCAAGATCGAGGAGCGTCACGTCGATGCCTTGTTCGATGCGCCGCTGCACCCCTATACACAACGGCTGTTGCGCGCCCGGCCTGCGCCTGGAAGCGCCGATGGGAAGCACGCACGGCTCTCCGAAATTCCGGGCGCGGTGCCTGCGCCGGGACTGGCGCCCGGCGGCTGCGCATTCGCGCCGCGCTGTGCGTTCGCGCAGACCCAGTGCCGCGCGGCCACGCCAGACTGGCAGGAGACGGGCGAAGCCGCAGGCAGCGGTGTGCGCTGCGTGCGCGCGACCGACCCGGCCCTGATCGAAGCGAGGCACATTCATGCTGCTTGAAATAGACCATTTGAGCGTGCGTTACCGGACGCGGCGCGGCACGCTGACTGCGGTGGACGACGTGTCACTCTCCCTCGCGCGAGGCGAGACCGTGGGACTGGTCGGCGAGTCTGGCTGCGGCAAGAGCTCGCTCGGCCGCGCGCTGGTGCGCCTCATCGACAGTGACGACGGTGCAGTGCGGCTCGATGGCGTCGATATCGCGCGGCTCGACGCGCGCCGACTGCTGCCGTGGCGCCGCCGCATGCAGATGGTGTTCCAGGACCCGTTGTCCGCGCTCGATCCGCGCAAGACTGTCCGCAAAACCCTGTCGCTTCCGCTCGAACTGCATCGCATCGGCACGCGCGCGGACCGGCGGCAGCGGATCGACGCATTGCTCGAGCAGGTCGGACTCGCAGCGCATCTGGCAGACCGGCTGCCGCACGAACTGTCGGGCGGGCAGCGGCAGCGCGCGAACATTGCGCGGGCCTTGTCCATCGATCCGGATATCGTCGTGTGCGATGAGCCGGTGTCCGCGCTCGATGTGTCCCTGCAAGCCCAGGTGCTCAATCTGCTGGCCGATCTGCAGGGCCAGCGCGGCATGGCTTATCTCTTCATCAGTCACGATCTGGCGGCGGTGGGTCATCTCGCGGACCGTATCGCGGTGATGTATCTCGGGCAGATCGTCGAAATCGTGCCGCGCGACAAACTCTGGCGCGACGCGGCGCACCCGTACACACGCCTCCTGCTTGAATCCATTCCCTCGCGGAGCGTGCGGCTGTCGAGCCAGTCTGACGCAGCCGCGGCCGAACTGCCGAGCCCCTACGACCTGCCGCAAGGATGCCGCTTCCGTCAGCGTTGCCCGCACGCGATGCCCGTGTGCGCACAGTCCGATCCGGCGCAGAGCGTCTTGTCGGCGGGCCACACGGTTCATTGCCATCTCTATGGCAACGGCGCACCGGTGCTGGCTGCCGGTGTCGAAAGCGCTGCGATCGTCAACGCCTGATCTTATCCAACAACAAAAGAGGAGTTACCGAATTGATCACCCGTCGCCAGTTCTTCCAGATGGCCACTGCCGCAGCCGCCGCGCCTCTCGTGCCCGGCCTGAGTTTCGCGGCGAGCCCGGACGCCACGCACAAGGACAGTGTCCTGCAGGCATGTGTCGTGCCGGAGCCTTCGGGATGGGTCGCGGGTCTGAGCATCTCCAACCCGGCGGTGATTGTCTCGGTCAACCTGTTCGATGGCCTTATCACGTACGACGATGCGCTGAAGCCCGTTCCGCAGCTGGCACGTTCGTGGGAAGAAACACCTGATCGAAAGACCGTGACCTTTCATCTGCGCGACGACGTGAAATGGCACGACGGCAAGCCGTTCACCTCCGCTGACGTGCAGTACTCGCTGATGGAAGTGACCAAGCGCTTTCATCCTCGTGGCGGCGCGACGTTCGCCACCCTCACTGCCGTAGAGACGCCCGACGCGCATACCGCGATCTTCCGTTTCTCATCGCCCGTCCCTGCATTGTGGGCGGCGCTCGGCGGCTTTGAAACCCAGATCCTGCCCAAGCATCTCTATGACGGCACGCCGCCGCTCACGAATCCGCTGAATGCGAAGCCCATCGGCAATGGCCCCTACAAGTTCGTCGAATGGCAGCGCGGCAACTTCGTGTTGCTCGAACGCAATCCGGACTATTGGGACAAGACCAATCAGCCGCATTTCGAACGCATCATCTTCCGCATCATTCCGGATGCGGGTGCGCGGCTCACGGCCCTGCAATCGGGCGATCTCCGCTACGCGCCGACCGACGCCGTCCCTCTGCCCGATCTGGTGCGCCTGCAAAAAGATCCGCGCTTTGTCGTGTCCGGCCGCGCCTTCGATGGCATTGCACCCATTTGCTTCTTCGACTTCAATATGCGCCGCAAGCAGTTTCAGGATCTGCGCGTGCGTCAGGCCTTCGCTCATGCCATTGACCGCAACGCGCTCGCGCGCATCGTCTGGTACGGTCTCGCAAAGCCCGCACAAGGGCCTATCCCGAGCTATCAGAAGGAATTCTTCAAGCCCGATCTGCCGCAATACGACTTCAACCCGGCCCATGCGGAAGCCTTGCTCGATGCCGCAGGGCTCAAGCGCGGCAGCGATGGCGTGCGCCTGCGCCTGAACAATCTGCCACTGCCCTTCGGGAACCAGTACACGCTGACCGCGCAGTTCATCCAGGCGCAGTTGCGCCGCATCGGCGTGGAACTGCAACTGATCGCGACCGACGTGCCCAACTTCAACCGCCGAGCGTACGCCGACTACGACTTCGACACGCTCACCAACTGGTATTCGGCGTTTGCCGATCCGCAACTGGGCGTCACGCGGCGTTACTGGAGCAAACAGATCAAGCCCGGTTCCACATCCAGTAATGCGAGCGGCTACTCGACACCTGAAATGGACCAGGCAATCGAGGGGCTCGTTTCCGAGGCCGACCCCGTCAAGCGCAAACCGTTCATCGACGCGATGCAGCTCATCGCGCAGCAGCAAGTGCCCTCGATCAATTTGCTCGAACTGCATCTTTATTCGATTCACGCCGCGAGCCTCACAGGCTTCAGCCCGACACCGGTAGGGGCGTATTCGTCGCTTGCCAGTGTGCAGAACACCTGAGCGCAGGCCCCACAACGTGCGAGAGATACGACACCATGAACACTGTCACCGACACGCCCGCCGTGCTCCATCCGCGCTGTCCCGCGCCAGGCAGCGCCGAACTGCGCGCACTCATCGACGAAATCGCCGCGGGCAGCGAGGCGCGCGATCGCGGCGAGGCCGATACGCGCGACGTCATCGAGCGCATTCGCGCGGCGCGGCTCGGGCTGTTCCGCCTGCCGGCATCGCAAGGCGGCGCGGGTGCCACGCTGCCGCAGCTTTACGAACTCGTGCTCGATCTCGCCGCCGCCGATTCGAACATCCCGCACATCTTGCGCAATCACTTTGCCTTCGTCGAAAAAGCGCTGCGCGCATCGCATCTGCCGCAATACGCGCGCTGGCTCGACCGTATCCGCAACGGCGAACTGTTCGGTCTGGGCGCGAGCGAGATCGGCACGCAGAACGTGGGCGACGGCGACGGCGACGGCAACACGCTGCTCGTGCCGCGGGGCGACGCGTTCAGTCTCACTGGCGTCAAGTATTACAGCACCGGCAACCTGTATTTCGATCACATCATGGTCAATGCGAAAACGCCCGAGGGACATTTCGTCGCCGCACGCGTGGGTGTGCATGCGCCGGGCGTGGACGTGCGCGATGACTGGGACGGCATCGGCCAGCGCCTTACCGCGAGCGGCACGACCGTCTATACCGATGTCGCCGTGCAGCCGCATGACGTGCTGCCGCTCGAGGAAGACGTGAAGATTCCGCATCAGGCCACGTTCGCGCAACTTTGGCTCACGACGATCATCGCGGGAATCGTGCGACGCATCGCTGACGACGCCACGCAGCAGTTGGGCGCCCGCGTGCGCAACTACTACCATGCCAGCGCCGCACGTCCCGCTGATGATCCGCTGTTGCAGGAAATCATCGGCGAATTGCACAGCGCGGCGTATGTCGCGGAGTCTGCCGTGCTGCGCGCGGGCACGACACTTGGCGCGGCGTTCGAATCGTCGCACGCGGGCCAGCCTGACGAAGCGCTGTATGTCGAAGCGGCGTTGCAGGCCGCGAAGTCGAAAGTCGCGGTGGATGGCATTGCGCTGAAAGCCGCCACGCGTCTGTTCGACGCGGGCGGCGCATCGGCGGCGCGCCAGAGCGCCCGGCTCGACCGTCACTGGCGCAACATCCGCACCATCGCTTCGCACAATCCGGGCGCCTACAAGGCCCGCGCGATAGGCGAACACGCGGTCAACGGCACCGCTCTGCCGCGGGCGGCATTCTTTTGACGGAGGCGTCCGCTACGTCCGGTTCCTTCGGCCATCAACGCACGCCTGATTTCCCCGGCATGACTGCGCCATGACAACGACACTGTCATAGTCTGTGCCATGCAGAAGCCGGTCACGTCGCAGACCGGAGAGGCGTTCCTTGGGCGGGAACAGCAATGGGTCGCGGCGCGAGGGTGACGCGATCAACCTGATCGAGGTGCTCGAACAGCAAGCGACAACGATGCAGCGAAGCCGCGACCGGCAGGGGTTGCCGAAGTCCGCACTGAAAGTGGGCGGACTCAACGGGCAAATCGAACCTGTCGTCGCATGGTCCGAACGCCTTGCCCCATTTCTTAACACGCCGACTGCTTACGTTATCTTTATTCGAGATTTGGGATGACGGAGGGCATCGATATACTCCCGCCCCGTACGCATGACGCTCCGGAACCCGTCCGGTGCGAGACAGCGCTCCCCGTTTGGCCCCTTCTCTGAATCAGCACGATGTCGACCTCCCTGTCTCGCCAAATCAAGCTGGCCGCCTACGTCATGGCCGGCCCGGTCTCGGGTCATCATGGCGGCTGGCGCTATCCGTCCGCGCAACATGACATTCTGAATGTGCGCTTCTACCAGGACCTCGGCCGCCAGCTCGAAGCGGGCAAATTCGACATGATGTTCATGCCGGACATCCAGGCGCTCCCCCGCCGTCTGGGCGACAGCCTCGACAGCCAGCTCACGCACGGCGCGCTCGGCGCGTTGCGTCTCGACCCGCTGCTCGTGCTGACCGCCATTGCCGGCAGCACCTCGCGGCTCGGTCTCGCGGCCACGATTTCGACCTCGTATTTTTCGCCGTTCCAGGTGGCACGCTCGCTCGCGACCATGGACCACCTGAGCGCGGGACGCGCCGCCTGGAACATCGTCACCTCGTTCCAGGACGCGGAGGCACGCAATTACGGCCTCAAGGAGCAGCTCTCGCGCGACGAGCGTTATGCCCGCGCCGAGGAGTTCGTCGACGTGACCTGCAAGCTCTGGAACAGCTGGCACGACGACGCGCTCAAGTGGGACCGTGCCGCGCCCCAGTTCGCCGACCCGTCCCGTGTCGCGCCCATCGATCACCATGGCAAATGGTTCGACGTGGCCGGGCCGCTCAACGTGAGCCGCCCGCCGCAAGGCCGCCCGGTCTTTATCCAGGCGGGCGCTTCGGATCGCGGCAGAGACTTTGCGGCGAAGTGGGCCGAAGTGATCTTCGTCACGCATTCGTCGATCGAGTCCGCGCAGGCGTTCTACGCCGACATCAAGGAGCGTGCGCGCAAGTTCGGCCGCGACCCCGATCAGGTCAACGTGCTGCTCGGCATGGTGCCGGTCGTCGGCGAGACCGATGCGATCGCGCGGGACAAGCAGGCGCTGCTCGACTCGCTGTGCGAGCCGGAAGCCGGCCTGTCGACGCTTTCTTATCAGCTCGATGTCGACCTCTCGCCGTTTCCGCAAGACGAAGTGCTGCCCGATCTCGACGTCGCCGGCGTGCAGGGGCACTACCGCGAAGTGGCCGAACTCACACGCAAGCAGAACCTGTCGCTGCGCGACATCGGCAAGCGCTACGGCATCGGCCCGCTGCGTGACTTCAACGGCTCGGGCAGCGCCGTGGCCGCGCGCATGCAGGAATGGTTCGACGCGCGCGCCTGCGACGGCTTCATGGTGCAGATGCCCTACCTGCCCGGCGGCGTCGAGGACTTCGTGCGCCTGGTCGTCCCCGAACTGCAAACGCGCCGCGTCTTCCGCGAAGACTACGCCGGCACGACGCTGCGCGAGCATCTCGGACTCGACCGCCCGGCGCACTGAGCAGCCAGGGCAGCGCGCCCGCTCCCTATAAAAACCACCGGACTACCACACGTCATGAAGACCACACCGCCCAACACCAGCCGACGCCGCTTTCTCGCACAAGGCACCGCTGCGGCAGCCGCGCTGTCGTTTCCGATGATCTCGCGCGCCGCGCCGCCGACCATCCGCTATGCGAGCGCGGGCGTCGTGGGCCCCGGCGAACTGGAGACGGTGATCTTCAGCGACTGGTTCAAGGCCAACGTGCTGAAGCGTCATGGCAAGGATTACGTGATCGAAACCACGACCGCGCGCGGCACGCCCGGCGTGGCGACGCTGCTTGCCGCCGAGCAGGCCGATCTCGGCACGCTCGCCTTCACGAGTTTCGCCACGCTGATCGGCACGGATGCAGTGCCGGGCGGCGTGAAAGCCGTTGCGGAGATCCACCGTGATGCGGTGAAAGGCTATGCGTCGAACCCGTTCGTCGTGCTGGCGGACAGTCCGATCAAGCGCATCGAGGACCTGAAGGGCAAGTCGGTCGCCGTTAACGCGTTCAACGGCAGCGTCGACATCATTCTGCGCATCGCGCTTCAGCAGCACGGCCTCGACCCGAAGAAGGACGTGCGTGTCGTGGAGATGCCGTTCGGCAACATCGGGCCGGCGCTGCGGCAGAAGCGCGTCGATTGCGGCGTGCTGGCGATGCCGTTCCAGGTGGACGAGGCGAAACGCGGCGGCATTCGCACGCTGTTCGACGCGGTGGGCGTGGTACCGCCCTATCCGGTGTTGTTCCAGAGCGCACGCAACCGCTTCCTGCAGACGCAGCCGCAAGCCGTGCGCGCGTGGCTCGCGGATTACGTCGACGCGCAGCAGTGGATCTACGCGCCCGCGAACCGGCAGAAAGTCGTCGAACTCACCGCGGATCTCGCCAAGACGCCGGCGAAGTCGCTGGACGACTACTTCCTGACGAACAAGGACTTCTACCGCGACCCGAACGCAACCATCTCGGCGGCGAGCATCCAGCCGCCGGTCGATGCAATGAGCAAGCTGGGCTTGCTGCCGAAGCCCGTTTCCGTCGCATCGTTCGTGGACGCTTCCTACCTGCCGCGTCGCGCATGAACGCCGTCTTGCAGCGCGCGGACGCCATCGCCATCGAGGGCGTATCCAAATGGTTCGACAAGGACGGCACCCGTACCACGGCGCTCGACGGCGTCGACCTGCACGTCGCGCCAGGTTCGCGCGTGGCACTGGTCGGCCCCTCGGGCTGCGGCAAGAGCACGCTGCTCTATGTGGTGGGCGGCTTCGTCGAGCCGAGCGCGGGCACGGCCAGCGCATTCGGCGCGCGTGTCGACGGGCCGGGCGTCGAGCGCGGTGTCGTGTTCCAGGAATACGCGCTGTTTCCCTGGCTGACGGTGGCCGACAACATCGCGTATGGATTGCGGCGCAAGGGCGTGAGCAAGCGTGAGACCGCACGGATCGTCGAGCGTTACGTCGCGCGCATGCATCTGCAGGGCTTCGAGCATCATTACCCGCGCGATCTCTCGGGCGGCATGCGCCAGCGCGTCGCGCTCGCACGCACCTTCGCCACCGAGCCGCCGATCCTTCTGCTGGACGAGCCGTTCGGCGCGCTCGACGCGCAAACGCGCGAATACATGCAGGATGCCCTGCTCGATCTATGGAACGCGTCGGAGAATACGCTGCTGCTGGTCACGCACGACATCGACGAAGCGGTGTATCTGTGCGACACCGTGTACGTGATGTCGCGCCGGCCGGGGCGCATCGTGAAGCGCATCGACGTGAACCTCGATCATGGCGAGGGCCGCGAATCGATCATGCTCTCCGAACGTTTCCGTGAACTGCGCAACGAAGTGTGGCTCGCAGTGCGCGATCAGGTGCGCGGTCACGACGACGAGGCGCACCGCTGATGTTCGCCGCGCTCGCCCGCCGAGAAGAAGTGGTGAAGCCGCTGACCGGCGTGCTGTCCGTGCTCGCGTTCCTGCTTGCGTGGGAAACCGCCGCGCGCCTCGAATTGTTTCCGCAAGGCTTCGTGCCCGCTCCCGCCGAGGTGTGGCGCGCAGGCCTGCATCTGATCCGCAGCGGCGAACTCTTCGGCAATCTCTGGGCGACTGTATATTCGGCCGCAGTCGGTCTCGCGGCCGGAAGCGTGCTCGGCTGTCTCCTCGGCATGGCGATGGCGCTCTGGCCGCGCTTCGACGTGCTCGTGTCGCCGCTCGTGCGCTGTACCTACGCGCTGCCGAAGACCACGCTGATCCCGCTGCTGGTGCTCTGGTTCGGCGTGGGCGGCGCGACCAATGTCGTGGTGGTGGCCGTCACCGCGATGCTGCCGCTCATCGCCTATACGCTGCGCGGCACCCGCGACGTGCCGCAGGTGCTGATCTGGAGCGCGCGGACGCTCGGCACGCCACCGCTGCAGATTGTCTGGCGCGTGCTGTTGCCCGCTGCGCTGCCGCAGGTGCTCGCAGGCGTGCGCGTGGCGCTCGGGCTTTCGGTGCTTGTCGCCGTGTCTTGCGAGATGATCGTCTCCAATCAGGGCATCGGCAAACTGATGCTTCAATATGGCGAGCAGGGCAGCTATGACTACCTGCTCGCCGGTCTCGTCGCGGCAACGCTGGCCGCGTGGCTTGCGGACATTGCGTTGCGCGGCATCTCCGCGCGGCTGCTGCGCTGGCATGAAAGCAGTGCAACGGCCCGCTCACGCCGCGCCCATCGTGCCACGTCCTGAAACCGATCGAGTTTGCATGCCTTCGCTCCGCCTGACGTCATCCTCCGCGCCGACCCTGCCTCGTATCGGCGAGTTCATCCGTCGCGCCTGCCTCACCGCCCTGCCGATTGCCGGCGTGCTGGCGCTCTGGCAACTCGCCGTCTCGCTCGGCTGGGTGCGCGCGATTTTCCTGCCGCCGCTGCCCGCCGTGTGGGATGCGCTGACCGGCATCGTGACGACGTCCCTTATCGCCGACACGCTCGGCACCAGCGTGCTCCGCGCGGTCCTGGGTGTGGCGTTCGCCGCGGCCGTCGGCATTCCGGTCGGCTTCGCCATTGCCGAGGTGCGCTGGCTGCGCTGGTGGTGCGAGCCTTACGTTGCCTTCGGCTATCCGCTGCCGAAGATCGCGCTGGTGCCGGTCATCACCGTCTGGTTCGGCGTGGCGGACTTGTCGAAAATCGTGCTCGTCTTCGCCACCTGTGTCTTTCCGTTTTTGCTCGCCGCGCAGTCCGGGGCCGCACTGGTGCCGCAGAAACTGCGCTGGGCCGCGCTCGCGCTCGGCACGCGTCGCCACGAACTGTTCCGCCGCGTGATCCTGCCTGCCAGCGTGCCGTCGCTCATCACGGGCCTGCGAGTCGCATTTCCCGTCGGGCTGATTACCGTGTTCACGGCCGAGATGGTGTCGGGCGGCGGACTCGGCGAAGCCATCGTGCAGGCGCAGCGCTATTTCCAGTCCGCACAGGTCTATGCCTACGTCATTCTCACGATGATGGTCGGCTATCTGGCGGATCAATTCATCGCCTGGCTGCAACGGCGTCTCGCGCCAAGTGCCTGAGCGTCCCGGCGCTTCTCCGGAGTAGTCCATGTCCGACTCGCAGCACCACTCAAACACCGCGCAAGGTCATCGCGAACCCGGCTTTCTAGTCGATACCGCATGGCTCGCCGCTCACCGCGGACGCCCCGACCTGCGCCTGTTCGACTGCAGCGCAACCATGCAGGTCGACCCTGTCATCCAGCAGCGCGTGCATCCCGAGCGTGATGCCTTCGAGGCCGCGCATCTTCCGGGGGCGCGTTTCATCGACATCGAGGCCGATCTCTCCGACCGCTCGCATCAAGTGCATCTGATGCTGCCGCCGCGTGACGCATTCGCCCAGGCCATGTCGAGACTCGGCGTATCGAACGACAGCCTCGTCGTCATCTACAGCACGAGCAACATCTGGTGGGCCACACGCGTCTGGTGGATGCTGCGCGTCTATGGCTTCGACAATGCTCACATCCTCGACGGCGGCCTCGCCAGGTGGCGAGCCGAGGGCCGTGCGCTTGAAGCGGGGCCTTCCGCACTTGCTGCCCCGGGTCGCTTCGTGGCCGCGCCGGCACGCTCGCTCGTCGCCGGGCGTGATGATGTGCTGCGCGCGATCGGTGCGCCGCACACGCGCATCGTCAACGCGCTGAGGCCCACGCAATACAGCGGAGAAGAAGCGCCGCGCAAGGGCCGGCGCGGGCATATCGAAAGCAGCATCAACGTCCCGGCCGGTTCGCTGCTCGACGCCGCCACCGGGTGCCTGCTCGACGATGCGGCCTTGCAGGCCGTGTTCGAATCAGCGGGGATCGAGCATTCGCAACGGGTCATTGCCTATTGCGGCGGTGGGGTGTCGGCGAGCCTTGACGTGTTCGCGCTGACCAAGCTCGGTTACAAGGACGTCTTGCTCTACGACGCGTCGCTCGGCGAGTGGGGATCGGACGACAGCTTGCCGATGCGGGAAGAGCGGACCATTTGAGCGGAGCGCGGCGCAGGAAAGGCCATGCAGGCGCCACATCGGGCGAGATCTCGCGCCACCCGCTCAGCTGATCTGCATCACCGCTTGCCGGACATCGATGCGCCGCGGAATGACTTTGGTGTCGAACGCCAGATTTGCCGAGTCCTGCTGCGCATCTGATCGTTCGCCGAACAGTGCGACTTTGGCTCGTCAGGCGTTACGGCCCCATTGGCGTAGATGCAATCGTCACCCAGCATCCTGCGCTCGAAATTGTCTCAACAATCCTGGACGTTTTGGCAAGCAGACTGAGACCGACTGAGCCAAAGGGCGGCCCCATTGTAGCCAGGACTTTGTCCGCGCCTACCTGCCAACCTGTCGCCGCTTTCTATTTGACATCACATCCGTAGGCATGTTGGGTTGACGATGGTGCTCCCGCTCACCCCTTCGTCGCCCCGAACGTCAGTCCGGCAACGAAATGCTTCTGCATCGCGAAGAACATCGCCACCGACGGCAGCGCGGCCAGGATCGAACCCGCTGATACGAGATTCCACGCCGTCGTCCACTGGCCCTTCAAGGCCGCGACACCGACCGTGATCGGCGCGGCATCGTCGCCTTGGGTGAGACACAGAGCCCAGAAATAGTCGTTCCAGACGAAGGTGAAGACGAGCACCGTAAGCGCCGCGAGCGCCGGACGAATCAGCGGCAGCACGATACGTGTGAACACCGTCCATTCGCTCGCGCCTTCAATGCGGGCCGCCTCGATCAACTCGAACGGCAACTGGCTGATGAAATTGCGGAGAAACAGCGTGCAAAAGCCCGTCTGAAACGATAGATGGAACAGGATCAGCGCGCCCACCGTATTGAACAATCCGAGGCTCAGCGAGAGATCGCGCACCGGAATCATCAGAATCTGGATGGGCACGAAATTGCCCGCGACGAACGTGGCGAACAGCGCCGTGTTGCCAGGAAAACGATAGATTGCGAGCGCGAAGCCCGCCATCGCAGCGAGCGCGATCGCGCCGAGCACCGCCGGCACGGTAATGAGCACGCTGTTCATGAAGTAGTGCAGCATCGGCGACGCGGTGAGCGCCTCGCGATAGTTGGCCACGAGCGAGATGTGCTGCGGCCAGCCCCAGTAATTGCCGAGACTGAGTTCCTCGCTCGAACGCACCGACGTCACCAGCACGGCGATCATGGGCAATAGCCAGATCAGAAGCGCGATGGGAAGCGAGAGTTTGTACAGCCGCCGGTTGAGCGGCTTCCATTTCTGCACGGGCATCGGATACATGCTCGCTCCTTAGATTTCGTTGCGCAGCATGCGCCGCAAGTGATAGACGATATACACGAGCATGATCGCGAATAGCACCACCGCAATCGACGCCGAATACCCGATCCGGTAATACTTGATGGCCTGGTCGTACATGTAATATGCGAGCACCGTCGAGCTTTCGAAGGGACCGCCGCCCGTCATCACCGAGATCAGATCGAAGCTGCGCAGCGCGCCGATCACGGTCACGACGATCGCCATGAAGGTCACGGGGCGCAATTGCGGCAACACGACATGCCAGAGCATCGTCCAGCCCTTTGCGCCTTCCATGCGCGCCGCTTCCAGTTGCTCGCTGTTGAGCGCCGTCAGGCCGGTCAGATACAGAATCATGCAGTAAGCGGTTTGCGGCCACAGCGCCGCGAAGACGATGCCGAACGTCGCATAGCGCGCGTCGCCGAGCACCGGCACGCCGTGTCCGAGTATCACCGCCAGCAGACCGAAGGTTGGATCGTAGAACCACGAGAAGATCAGCCCCACGACCACGCCTGACAGCACGAACGGCGCAAAGAACAGCGACTTGACGATGCGTATGCCGGCCACCGCCTGATTCAGATAGAGCGCGACGGCCAGACCCATCGGCGGCGCAAGGAGAAACAACGCGAGCCAGATGATGTTGTTCTTCAGCGCGGTATAGAAGGTCGGCGCCTGAAACAGTTCGATGAAATTGTCCAGGCCGACGAAGGTCTGTTCCGTCATGCCGTCCCAGCTATAGAAGCTGAGCCGGATCGACGAAAGAATCGGCCATATGACGTAGACGGCGACCATGACGCACGCGGGCGCGAGAAACAGCACCGCTGCCTTGCGTTGCCTGCGCGCCGTCGGCGACGGTCCGCGCCGCTTCGTTCGCGAATGCGGCGAACGTGGTGAATGTGGCGAACGCGGCGGCGGATGGGACGCATCCGGCTCGCGCGGCTGCGCGTTGACGTCCTGACGTGTGGCGGAATGCGGCACGACGGCTCTCCTTTCTTCGCGGCGGCGGCGCGCGGCATCGAGCCGCCGCGCGCCGGCTTGCCTTCGACCTTACTTCTTGTAGATGCGCTTGCGCGTCTGTTCGAGCTGGGCCAGGATACTGTCGAGCTTCGACGGATCGGACACGAACTGCTGCATGCCCTTCATGCCTTCGTCGGCCATTTCCTTGGTCATGTCGCGATCATAGAACTGCGCGATGCCGCCCTTCGTGTTCGACAGAATCTGGAAGCCGATCTTCGAAATGGGATCGTCCGGCTCGGGCGACTTGCTGTTCGCCGAAAGCGAGCCCAGCCCTTGCGCGAGTTTTGCGCCCATTTCCGGCGTTTCCACGAACGCGAGAAACGCGTGGGCATCGGCCTTGTTCTTGGCCTTCGCAGGAATGTGCAGCGATTCCACCGGGCCGTCTTCGGCGGTCGGCACTTTCGGGTCGATGATCGGGAACTGGAAGTAGCCCATCTCCGGCTTCACGTTCGCGGGGAAGCCGCCCGTGATGAACGTGCCCATCAGCATCATCGCGGCCTTGCCCTGGAACAGGAAGGGCTGCGCGGCATCGAGATCGTAGGACAGCGAGTTGTCGATGAAATCCTTATCGTCGAGCAACTGCTTCCACGCGAGATAAACCTTCTTCACGCGCGGATCGGTGTAGGGCACGTTGCCCGCCATCAACTGCTGATGAAATGCGTTGCCGTTCAGACGCAGATCGAGATAATCGAACCAGCCGGCGAGCGTCCACGCATCGCGCCCGCCGACGGCGAACGGCGTAACGCCCGCTGCTTTCAGCTTCTTGCACGCGTCCATCAACTGGTCCCAGGTCTTCGGCTCTTCCGTGATGCCGGCCTTCTGAAACAGATCCTTGCGATAGAACAGACCCCACGAGTAATACACCGTGGGCGCGGCATACTGCTTGCCGTTGTAGCTCGACGATTCCTTGGTCGATGCATACATGCCGTCCCAGCCGTTCTTCTTCCAGTCGCCGCTGAGGTCTTCGAAAAGGCCGCGCCGCGCGTAGTACGCCATGCGCTCACCGTTGTGCCAGTTGACGATATCGGGCGCGACCGTCGACAGCCAGCCGGGCAGTTGCACCTTGTAGGCTTCCTCGTCGATGAACGACACTTTCACGTCGACGTCGGGATGCGCTTTCTTGAAGGCATCGACGACTTCCTGCCATACCGCGCGCTGACTCGCGCCCTTGAACGCGATGTTGATCGTCATCGTTGCGGCCTGCGCCGCGCCCGTGGCGAACGACGTCACGCCCATCGTCAGCGCGAACGCCGCCGCGGCGATGCGCATGCGTGTCTTGAGGCTGCCTGCTGTCATGTCCTGTCTCCTGATGATGTTGTGCTTTTTGTACGGCCTTCGCTTGTCAAGCCCGATAAATCGCCACGCCTTGCGGTTCCACTTCACGCGAACCGATGATGAAACGATCGCCGCCCATATCGTCGATGGTGTGGGGATCGTTCGAATAATTGAAGACGTAAGTCAGCCCGCCACGGCGGCTCACGCGGATGCCGTCCGCAAGCGGCGTCGGCGCCAGACCCGCTTCTTTTGCAATGCGGGCGAAGAGTGTTTGCGTGAGCGCTTCGTCGAAGAGGCTCGTGAAGTAATGCACCTTGCCCGCCTGGACATAAGCGGGATGTTCGTCCGCAAAGCGCGCGTGTACCGTCGCTTGCGCGGGTTCGATCAAGTCGCGCCAATGACGCGCATAGCCGCCTTCCACGGCTTCCGTCACGTTCGGCCGCATCGATTCGACGCGCCATACGCGCACTGGCAGGATCGATGCCAGCGAACCCGGCGGCAGGTTGGACGGAATCTGCACGCTCTCAGTCTTCGATCCGCAGCGCGGCCCGAACACGACATGCGCGCCCGATGCGTTCAGCCGCGCGGCGAAGTCATCGGGGACGATGGGCAGCGGCGGCACGACGATCATCGCGTAGCCATCGAGCGGTGCGCGCGCGGACACGATATCCACGTCGAAGCCGAGCGAGCGCAGCGCCGAGTAATACTCGAACGCAAAGCGCGGATAGAAAAAGTCCGCGCCTTGCGGATGAATCGCGAACAGCCACTTTGCCGTGTAATCCCAGATGAGTGCGATCTTGCCGTGCACGGGCGCGTTGGCATCGGCGTGCGCTTCGACGCGGGCGATTTCCTCCGCGACGCGATGCGCTTCGCTGCCGCCCACATCGAGCCGGTTATCGGACGTGTTCAGCCCCGCGTGCATCTGCTCCTGCGCGAACGGCGCCTGCCGCCATCTGAAGTACGACACGCAGCCCGCGCCGTGCGCGAACGCTTCCCACGACCACAAGCGCACCATGCCCGGCAGCGGCGACGGATTCCAGTGCGCCCAGTTGACCGGGCCGGGTTGCTGCTCCATCACCCAGAACGGCAGCTTCGACATGCCGCGATACACATCGTGATTGAACGATGCAAAGTCTGGATGACCGGTGCGCTGATATTTCGCTTTCACTTCCGGCGCGTACCACTGCTCTTCCAGCGCACCGAGCGGATAGCTGTCCCACGTGGCGATATCGAGATCGGCCGCGACGTCGTAGTGATCGAACTCCGTGAAAAGCTGCATGAAGTTGTGCGCGACAGGCCGCCCCGGCGAATGCGCGCGGATGATCTCCACCTGCATGCGGTTGTAGCGCGCGACTTCATCGGAGGCGAAGCGCTGATAATCGAGCCGATGCGACGGATGCGCTTCCGTCACGGTGGCGACGGGCGCATCGATCTCGTCGAAGCTGCGATATTCCATGCTCCAGAACACGGTGCCCCAGGCGCGATTGAGCGCATCGACGGTGCCGTAGCGCGCCTTGAGCCACTGACGAAAGCGCTGCACGGCCGCCGGCGAATAGCTGACCACGGTGCTGTGGCATCCGTACTCGTTGTCCGTCTGCCAGAACGCGACCGACGGATGCTGGCCATAGCGCTTCGCCACCGCCGTGCAGATCGCGCGCGACGCCTCGAAGTACGACGGCGACGAGAAATCGTAATGACGCCGCGAGCCGAACGCGCGCGGACGGCCATCGGCGCCAACGGGCAGCACGTCCGGATGCCGGTCGATCAACCATTTGGGCGGCGTTGCCGTCGGCGTGCACATCACGACCTTCAATCCCGCCGCGCCGAGCACGTCGATCGCACGATCCAGCCAGCCCCAGTCATATTCGCCTGGCGATGGCTCCATGCGGCTCCACGCAAACTCCGCGATCCGCACCTGTTCGATGCCGAGCGCCTTCATGCGGCGCGCGTCATCCTCCCACATCGTTTCCGGCCAGTGTTCGGGGTAATAGCAGACTCCGAGACGCATCGGTTTTCCTTATAGGGTGTGGGCGACGGCGGCGAGTGGTTTCACGGAGAAATCATCCTGTGTAAAAAGATGGCAGACGTGCGGGCGCGCCACGAAGCTCACGCGCTGTCCGCGGTCGACCTGCACATTGCCCGGCACCTTGGCGATCAGCACGCCACGGTCGGGCTGTTCGAGATGCACGTAGCTGTGTTCGCCGAGATGTTCGGTCAGCGAAACCGCGCGCGTGAGCGTGCCGCCCGCGTCCCGCGCTTCGCCTGCAGACAGTTCCAGATGCTCGGGCCGCACGCCGACCGTCACCGGCTCGTTCTCTTGCAAGCCGGTTCCGTCGACGGCGACACGCACCGCTTCGCCCGTCTGCACGAGCGTCGCCGTGACGCCTTGCGCGTCGATCGCGCTCACGGTCGCAGCCAGGAAGTTCATGCGCGGCGAGCCGATGAAGCCCGCGACGAAGCGACTCGCGGGCCGGTGATACAGCTCGAGCGGCGCGCCCATCTGCGCGATGCTGCCGTGGCGCTCGGTGTCGGCGCCGGCGTGGAGCAGCACGATCTTGTCGGCAAGCGTCATCGCTTCGGTCTGATCGTGCGTCACGTAGACCACGCTCGCAGTGGCGAACTGCTTGTGCAGACGTGCGATCTCGATGCGCGTCTGACCGCGCAAGGTGGCGTCAAGATTGGACAGCGGCTCGTCGAACAGAAAAACGCCGGGTTCGCGCACGATGGCGCGGCCAATCGCGACGCGTTGCCGTTGTCCGCCCGACAGCTCGCGCGGCTTGCGTTCGAGCAGCGTGTCCAGTTGGAGCACGCGCGCGGCCTCGCGCACACGCGTGTCGATTTCGGATTTCGATTTCCTGGCCAGCTTCAGGCCGAACGACATGTTCTCGTAGACGCTCATGTGCGGGAACAGCGCGTAGCTCTGAAACACCATCGCCACGCCGCGCTCGGCTGCGGGCACGTCGTTGACCACGCGTCCGCCGATCAGCAGGTCGCCATCGCTCAGGTCTTCGAGACCCGCGATCATGCGCAGCAAGGTGGACTTGCCGCAGCCCGAGGGGCCAAGGAACACGCAGAACTCGCTTTCGCCGATGTCGAGATCGACATCGCGGATCACGGGTGGATTATTCCCGTACGCTTTCTGCACGCCTCGCAACGAAACACTCGCCATTGCATGAACTCCGTGATTTAATCAGCCCGGCACGGAGATTAAGCGCTTAACCTTACGTACGAAAAAATTGCTGCAAGTGCAGCATACGTAAGGTTTGTCTCCGTCAGATCGTTTTGGTATTTCGCGCATAGTGCATGGCCTTCTTGAACGATGCAAATGCTGAACATGTCCCACATACTGATTTCGCCTTCTGAATCATGTCCACGCTTAGCCAGGTCGCGAAGCACGCGGGCGTCACGGCCGCGACGGTGTCCAACGTGCTGCGCAACCGCGGGCGCGTCGGCGAGGAAACGCGCCGGCGCGTCCTGGAAGCGGTCGCCGCGCTGAATTATCGTCCTCACCTCGCGGCACGCGCGCTCGCGGAGGGACGCGCGCCGACACTGGCGCTGATGGTATCCAGCATCGCCAATCCGTTTTATCCGGAGTTCGCGTTGGCTGTCGAACGGGCCGCGCGCGAGAGCGGGCATTTCGTGATCATCTGCAACACGAACGAAGATCCGCTGACGGGCCGCGCGTACCTCGAACAGATCGCGGGAACGCTGTCGGAGGGCGTGCTCGTGATGAACGCCAATCTCGATTTCGACGACTTGCACCGCACGCAGGCCGGCGGCACGCCCGTCGTGCTGTGCATGTGGGAGCGGCCCGCCGATCCGCCCGCACTGCCGTGCGTCGCCGTCGACTTCGAGCTGGCGGGAAGGCTCGCCGGCGAACATCTGATCGGACTGGGACATGAGCGAATCGGCGCAATCGTCGGCAGCAAGCCGATGGGCATTCATGCATCGCGCTACGACGGTTTCGCCGATGCCATGCGCCGCGCCGGTCTCGACGTCGCCGCTGCGAACGTGCTGCACGCGCCCGACACCGTGCAGGGCGGGTACGCTGCGGCGCTCGCGCTGCTCGACCGCGACCCCGGCATATCGGCGATTTTCGCGACCAACGATCTTCCGGCGCTCGGCGCCATCGACGCCGCGGCCGATATCGGCCGCGCCGTGCCGCGGAATCTTTCCGTGGTGGGTATTACCGATATCCAACTGGCGCAACAATGGCGGCCGCCGCTGACGACCGTCGCCGTGCCGACCGTCGAAGCGGCGAGCCTGGCCGTCTCGCTGCTGCGCGAGTTGATTGCGCAGCCCGCGAGTCTCGAGAACCGGATGCGCGTCGCATCGGAACCGCGTCTGGTCGTGCGTGGCTCGACGGCGCCTGTCAATCGGGCGCGGGCCGCCACTGCAGCGTGCCCGGCCCGGCCGTCTCCGATATGACCTGCGCGAGCCGGGCCAGCGCCATCGACGACCGATTCAACGTCACGAGCGACCTGACGATGAGCGGTCCGTGCTCCAGGTGATCGCTCATCTCCAGCATGCACTCGGTCGCTGCCCGCGAGCGTGTTCTGTGCGAGCATCTACGGCGTCCGCAACGCGACGTTGCGCGAAGCCAGCGTACCGTTCATCGTGAACACATGAGCGGTTTGATCCGCCGCGTTGCTGGAATAAATCAAAGCGCGACCCATGTCAGCAATGCGCTTCGCGAATGGGTCTATTGTGCCCAGTTCGCAGTTCTTGGAAACCTTCTGAAAGCACATTTTCAAGCGGCACGGTTTCCACCCAACCCGTGCTTTTGTAGTGTCCGCGCTCCATCAGGTCGATCACACTCTTATAGTCCTTGCCCGTATGACAGAGCGTCCCTTGTAAGCGCCGTTCACGCATCACGGCCTCGAACAATGGCGTAAGCATTGGCTTGTCGTAGATCGCAAAGCTCACCAGAGTCCGGTGCTCGCCCAACGATTTCAACGCCGACGAGATTGCAGGGGGACGCCGGACGCGCCTTCGACTAAGCCAGTCCAATAGCGTTGGCCGTGGCACCCGATTTCGTTCACCGCTTCAGCGATATTCAGGCGGTCCCTGGGCTGAGCGGGCAAAGCGATGAGTGTTACTGGAGTGGGGGTTCAGGATCTCCAGCGGGCAAGAATTTCCCATCTTTCACATGAATCTCCAGCAACTCTTTGGAAGGCAAAGACGCAGGAACGAACCGTCCTTCGATCCACCGGCTCATCTGGATGATTGCTTCCATGGAGCGCACGCCGTAGATATATTCGCATGTGAAAAAAGCGTCGATCACGGTGGAGTCGATGCGCGCATGCACCGTACCGTCCGAGTATTCGACCATTATTGGCTTGGCGTTCCTCTCCAGCAGAGACCGTAACAAGACCGCCCGACGCAGTTTCTTCAGATTGGGATGCGCGGGATGCTTCGAGTGGTTGATGTCGCTCACATCAAGATAGCCTCTGAGCCGGCTCAGAAAATCGATCAACTTCGAACTGCGCATGAATTCGGCTCTCTTCAAGCGGTCCTGTCCTTCCTGAAATGCGCGATTCGCGTCAGCTGCAAAGATGGTTGGCTCGGAACTCTGTTCTGCCATTTTACTTGGTTCGATTTTGTCCGTCTGAGTTGCGAATTCGTGGTAGGAGCTTCTGGTTCCTCCTGAAAAAAGCAGTATCGCCCTGCCCACGCGATAATCGCCGCCCTTGCCGCGAAACAAACCATCTTGCATCGGCGCAAGAAAATACTTCAACCAGCCAAGATGTTCCGTGTCGCATACCGAATCGAACTCGTCGAAAATTGCGAGCGGCACCTCGTCACTCGACAGCGCCATATCCTGAATCTGATGAAACGCGTCAGTCAATTGATCCACTGTGCTGAACTGGGCGAGATTGAATGAGAGAGGCTCGCTTTTACGGCTTGGGTCGACATATTTCAGAATCTGGGTCACCGAGAAAGACTTCCCGGAGCCGGGCTTTCCAAAGACCGCGATCGAGAGTGGTGATCGCCAACCCGGGTCCTCGATATATTTGGCGATAATTTTGGCTAGTTCAAAATGCTCGGCGATTTCTTCGGTGTCGAGAAGTTTAAGATGATTGAACGCGACGTATGGGACTGAAATATAGCTTCTCGGAAACCAGGGATTATTCGAATGGCGCCACTGATCACTCTTCTCTCCGGTACTCGGGCGCGCTGAATCAGGCCTCTTGATCAGCACTCGATCGAGGCCATCCACCACGATTCGTCTAAGCGCCAATTCACCTTCTTCATCAATAAATTTCTTGGTTCGGGTCCAGTTTCCGGCTTCGGTGAGCGGCTCGAGATCGAGCGAGCACGCGAGATAATCACGTGAACTGCCGTCCTCACACGCCTTGGCCATCTCATCGCACTCTGCCGTGCCGAGCACTTGCTCAATCGATTTGAACGTCTTTTCTGGAAGAAGCCCGTTAGTGAAGTGGCGGTTGTATGCCACCGCGGCAAGCCGCAGTGCTCCGCCGAATATCGCTTCGTCGGGCGCCTTCTTCTCCCAGCCGATTGAAACCTCTTCTTCGGCTGCTCTTGCATAAAGTGATTTGACGATCGCGGTCAGAAAAATGGCAAACTTCGCCGGTACGTGGCCATATTCCCGCTCGTCGGCCTGTGCTACGCGATCGAAGTTAGGGCAGTAATGAATCGATGCCTTCTTGTTCTTCTCACTGTTCCGTATGTGCAAACTGCCGGTTTCACGAAAAATGATGATCAGATCGTCCGCATGACTGAGCAATTTCTGAATCGGATCTAGCTCCATGGCTCCGACAATATCGCGAATACTATGTTCCAGTGCACCGTACTTCTTGATATTGACGCCAGCCTTGCGTAAAGCATCTGCTGACGTCACGAGTGTACGTCTCGGTCGCCTTCCGCTTCCTGCGGTAAACACATCGTTTTCAAGCACTTCGAGGGCGCTGCACCAGAGGTTGATATCGCTGTTGATGCCAATGACCAGATCATCGTTGCCTATCAAGGATCCAAGCGAGGCATATCTCGCAGGATCGCCCGGCTGGTCATTGGCGACGTCGCGCGTATAACCGTTTTGATCATAGATTACGGTAATTCGGGCGCGGGTACTTTTCTTGTCCTGCAACAGCCTTTTTCCGATCCGGTCGATGCTGTCGTAAAAGGGCGCAGTCTTAAGCGGAATCTCCTCTTCAACTTCGGTCTCCGACGTTTTGTATGCGATGTAATCGTTCCTCACCCGCAAAACCTTGTCCCCGTCTTTTCGGCCTGATGATTTTGGAAAACGGTCGAGTATGCTAATGCGATTGTCACAGATATCCCCGAACAGATCCTTGTCCGCGTCGATGTAGATATCTTGGTTCTTGAATTTCGGCCGTCCGTCCTTGAGTGCCTGAGTGAAGATCGCCTGCAGAAGAGGCGCAGTATGGGCATCGCGTGTAAGCATGAGATGAGAGGGATACTCGTCATCACTCTTTCCCGCGCTGCGTTCGATGATCGTATGAGCAACGAGATCGCCAAGCAGGACAATTACCGGAGAATTTTTCGTCTCTGTCATCGGGGTTTCCTCCATTGTGGTCGCTGCGAGCGCTCTGCATAGATTAGAAACTTTGCGCGAATACGCAAGCGCTTCCTTAACATTAGACAGTATGACGAACGGAATACTCGTCGATGCGATGGCTTGGATTCGAACGGATTTGCGAATCCCTGGCCGGTCTCGACGGTAAAAGCGTCTGACTGGCGCACGCCGACGTTCAGTCCGTCCTCACGCTGTCTTTCGAACACAACTTGACGTACTACGTTGTAGAAACGGGCTACGGTGACACTGTGATTGATGCTGTATTCGTCGGATTGCGTCTACGAGACATCAGCACGCAGGACGCAGCCAACCCTACGCGGCCCACTTCATGGCCGAATTCGACGCTCGCTTCGGCAAGGTGTCGAGAAGCGCCTTCAATGCCGATCGCGCGCTCAGGAGAGACGAGGATCGGCTTGATTCTGACCTCGCGCGTGGCGCGGCGCGTGACGAAGGTGTTGACGGTGCAGCACGACCGGGTGATTTACATGTTCTACGCTACGACAGAGAACCGTGCGCTGATTCACCAATACTGGATATCTTCGAGTATCCCGAAGTACGTATCGAGATTCGCGTGAACGGGAGGGCCCTCGCCTTTCGACAATACGATCGGTTCTCAGAGATCGATCATATTGTCGACAACAAGCGGCTTGGACACGTCCTGCAGGTCGCTCAGATCGCGCAAGCTACGCGCGACGACCGCAACAATAATCAACCTGCACGCCTTGTGATCCGACAGCAATCGAGCAAGCGGCTTGCCGCCATTGACGGAATCAAGGAACAGTTGTTCGGTGCAAATGCCCCATTTGTCCGCACATCACGTGCCGACCTGATTTTTTGGAAGCCAATGAAGACCAGAACCGTCCCACGTGACGATGACTACATCACCCATAACCACCGCCGGCGCAAAGTGACCACGAGCCGCTTCCGCACCCCAAGCGCCCCGCAACTCACCAAACCATTCATCCTGCGCTTTGCGAGACATAACTGATCTCCCGCTTCTCCGGCGTAAGCACGCGCACGGGCGAACCCTCGATCCACGCGCGGATGTTCTGGACCGATTCGCCATAGTAGATACGATAGGACTCATCGGTGACGTACCCGATGTGCGACGTCGCGATGACATTGTCCAGCGCTCGTAACGGGTGCGCCGCAGGCAACGGCTCCTGATCGAACACGTCGAGCGCGGCTCCCGCAATCTGTCGCTCGCGCAATGCGTTGATCAGCGCCTGTTCGTTGACAATGGGTCCGCGCGCGGTGTTCACGAGCAGCGCGTGACGGGGCATCATGGCCAATTCCCTGGCGCCGATAAGATTGCGTGTCCGGTCCGACAGCCGAACGTGGATCGAAAGGATATCGCTGGAGGCGTACAGTTCTTCCTTCGGAACGAAGAGCGCGCCATGCCGCGCGGCCGACTCTTGCGTCATGTTCTGGCTCCAGGCGATCGTGCGCATCCCGAAAGCCTGAGCCACTCGTGCCGTGGCGGCGCCGGTATAACCCAGCCCGAGCAGTCCAATGGTTTTGCCATGAAGATCGCCGCCGACCGACACCTGCCAGCCGCCCTGCTTGAACGATTCGACTTCTTTTGGAATATGCCGCGTCGCTGCAAGAATGAGCGCCCACGCGAGTTCCGCCGCAGCCGTGGGTGACGATGCCGTTCCGCATACCGTGATTCCAGAACGGACGGGTTCACTCGCTGTCTCCATGTTGTACAGGCCAATTGCTCGAATCACGCCTGCTGCATCTCTACATGCTTCATCGAAAGCGACCTCTTTGCGACGCCCACACGCAGTTTGCAGCCGCTCTGTCAGTCTAAGAAACAACGATGAACGAGGATAATGAAAAGTACAGATCAGGTGAGACGCGGCGGTTATATCGGTGATAACCAGTACGCATGCTCAGGCCGGAGCGCTTGAGATCGGCTTGCATCCCGGCTTCATCTCTGCAACGATTCGACGTGCGCCCGACGTCCTTCATCGCAGCGGACCTAACATTAACCATCAGGATTCCGACTTGAAAACCAGCACACCAAGTGACTCGTCCGCTGCTTCGCGTCCCGTCAACTTCGTCCTGATTCACGGCGCGTGGCACGGCGGCTGGGTCTGGAGAACCGTCGCAGATGATCTGAACGCGCGCGGCCATCGCGCCATTGCGCCGACCCTGACCGGCCTCGGCGAGCGTCGCCATTTGATTGCGTCCGCAACTTCTCTGGACGTCAATGTCGACGATATCGTCAACGTCATCGAAGCGGAAGAACTGCGCGACGTCGTGCTGGTGGGGCACAGTTACGGTGGACTCGTCGCGTCCGGTGTCGCGGATCGCGTGCCGCATGCGCTGCGCTCGCTCATATTCCTCGATAGTCTGCTCGTCGAGAACGGACAGACGGCGTTCGACGTATTGCCCGCGAGCGTGATCGAAGAACGCATGGAGTCGGTGAGGACCAGCGGCCAGTCGCTCGGCATGCCGGTGAACGGACTGAAGGGCACGGGCATTCCGGAGGATCATCCGTGCGCCGCGTGGGTACGCCGGCGGCTTACACCGCATCCGCTTTCGACCTACACCACGCCGCTGCGGCTCGATCACCCGCTCGGCAACGGACTTCCCTGCACCTACGTGCATTGCGCGAATCCGTCCTATGACACCCTGGCGGGCGTGCGCGAGCGGGTCCGTTCGCGATCTGGCTGGCAATGGGAAAGCATCGACACCGGCCACGATGCCATGGTGCTCGCGCCCGAACTACTGACCGATCTGCTCGAACGGCTCGCAGTGGCGAAGTAGCGGCGATATAAGCGATCAGGACGGCCCAGGCCGTCCGTCAACTCATGCCGCGACGGTCTCCCGCTGCACGAAGGTCGCAGGCAATCCCGTCCGGACGATGACCGCCAATTGACTTGCAGTTGACTCCGTGGCTATGCTCGCTTCATATGAAAGCATCGCGGCTATAGATCGCGTTCCCGGAGACACCGTTGCGTTTCGACCTTCAATCGCTGAAGCTTTTCGTCGCCGTCTGCGAGCACGGCAGCATTGCGCGTGCAGCGGAATTCGAGAACATTGCGGCGTCGGCGCTCAGCAAACGCATGTCGCAACTCGAGGACATCCTTAAAACAGCCTTGTTCGTGCGCAGCAACAAGGGGCTGGAACTGACAGTCGCGGCCGCGGCGCTGCTGCAACATGCCCGCACGCTTCTGCTCGACATCCAGCACATGGAGAGCGAACTGCTCGACCATGCGGAAGGCGTGCGCGGCCAGATCCGGCTGCATGCCAGCCTCTCGACCATCGTTCAATACATCGCCAAGGATATCCGCGTCTTTCTGGACCAACATCCGGCGCTGCGCATCGACCTGCAAGAGAGCCTGAGCCCTGCCGTCGTGCGCGCCGTGTCCGAAAACACGGCCGACATTGGCGTATTCGGCGGTACTACCGTCACTGCCGGACTGCAGGTTCATCCCTATCGAAGCGACCGGCTGGTGGTCATCATGCCGCCCGATCATCCACTCAGCCGCGCCGGCCGCGTCAAGTTCCGCGAGGTGGCTCAATACCCGCTCGTCGGGCCCCAGGAAGGAAGCTATCTGAATTCACTGGTGTTGCGCGCGGCGGCGGACCTCGATCATCCGCTCAAGCTGTCGATTCGCGTCAACGGCTTCGAGCCGGTGCGCAGCATGGTTGAAGCGCGCCTGGGCGTGGGCCTCGTGCCCGAGCATCACGCCGAACGCTACGTCAGCTCGGCGCCGCTGGTGGCCGTGCGGCTGGACGAACCCTGGGCCGAGCGGCATTGGAAAATCTGCGTGCGCGAGGCCGAATCCCTTCCCGCACCTGTGCAACTTTTTCTGACGCACTTGCTCGCGAGCGCGCAGCAGCAGGCTGGCCATCACGAATAGGCAAGCTTCAACCCGGCTTGCGGCCACAACAGCGCACCCAGACGCCCGGTGCCGGACATCGTGACATAGGCGGTCTTCATATCCGGGCCGCCAAAACAGATGTTCGTCACCATGCCGTCCGGCACCATGACTTGCCGCATCACCTCGCCAGACGGCACGACCACGGTGATGCAACCCGTGACGAGCGTCGCCACGCAGATGTTTCCTTCCCCATCCACCGCCAGGCTATCGAATCGCTGGTAGCCGGGCAGTCCGCACACCAGACGTCCGCCGTGTGGCGATGGATAGGGATGCTTGCGCGCCCTCCCCGGCTCCTCCAGATCGAACGCCCACAAGCGCGCCGTTTCGGTTTCCGCGACATAGACGACGCGGTCGTCCGGCGAGAGTCCCACGCCGTTCGCGGTGGTCAGCGGATAGGCGACTTCGACGATCGCCGAGCCGTCGGCGCGCGCATAGTACAAGCCTGCATGATCGCGATCGCGCAGCCGGTTCTTGCCGAAATCAGAGAAGTAAAAACCGCCCGCGTGATCGAACACGATGTCGTTGGGCCCGCACAGCGGGTGCTCGCCACAGCGGTCATAGAGCGTGGTGAGCGAGCCGGTACGCGGGTCGAAGCGTTCGATCCGGCCGCTCGTATAGCTCGGATGTATACCGGCGCGGGTACGATTGAGACCGGCAACGGTGCGAAACAGAAATCCTCCGTTGTTGCAGACGTAGAAGGCGCCATCCGGCCCGACGGCCAGACCATTCGGCCCGCCGCCTGTGTGCGCGAGCACGCTCACCGCACCGTCGGCGGATACGCGGCTGATGGTCTCGCGCTCGATCTCGACCAGCACGACCGATCCGTCGGACATCGCCACCGGTCCTTCCGGAAACCTCAGGCCTTCTGCCAGGATGCGGATCTCGCTTTCCATGCTCGTCTCCTCAGTTCAGCGCTTGCCGGCATGCTCGACGAAACGATTGTCGTAAGTCGCCTTGAGGTCGATCGGGGCCCGGCCGATGTCCGGATCGAAGGCAGTCAGGACATCGTGGACCGTGCGCGCTGCAGCGTCCGTCATCAGGCCGTCCCGCGAGATACAGCTTTGCATGTTGGCATAGGCCCGGGCGAACACGTCCTTGTCGGCGAGCGCATATTGCGGCGGGACGGCGGCGGCGACCTGCTCCGGCGTGGCCTGCGCCATCCAGCGCTCTGCCTCGAGAATGGCATTCGTGACGGCCTGGACCGTGTTCGGATACTTGACGAGAAAATCCCTCGTCGTGTACATGGCGGCTTCCGGATAGTCGCCGCCCAGGGTGGCGCGCGTGCCGGCCGGGTCCCGCATCACGGCAAGCGGAAACAGGTCGCCGCTGCCCTGCAGAACGGTGGCGACGGGGTCGTTGCTCATCAAGGCGTCGATCTGTCCGCTGCGCGCTGCGGCAATGGCGCCGGCGGACGAGCCCACGCCGATGATCGACACGTCGCCTGGCTTGACGCCGGACTTGCTCAGCAGGTAGTTCACGCCCATATGGAAACTCGAGCCGGGCGAACTCACGCCGATGCGCATGCCCTTGAGGTCAGCATACGATTTGACCCTGCCGTGGCTTGCGCGCGTCGTGCCAAAGACCCAGCCGGGACATGAGGCCAGCGTGACGAAGGACACCAGCTTCTGACCTTTGGCCGCCATGGTGATCGTATTGGAGTACGCCCCCGCAACGATGTCGGCGCTTCCGCCCAACAAGGCCTGCAATGCCTTCGCGCCGCCGCTGAACACGCCGATCTCGACATCCAGGCCGGCCTGTTTGAAGTATCCCCGGCTGTCCGCAATCACGAACGGCAAGTAAGGGAAGCCAACGCCTGCCGCAGCCAGATGAAGCCTGGGCTTCTCCGGAACAGGCGCGGTGCTGGCGGCCGATGCATTCGAGACGAACGCCCAAGCGGCCATGCAGATAAGAACTCGACGACGAAGCGCTGTCACAGCGGCTCTTCTCCCTTGAATGCCCGTTGCGGAACCATGGCCTGAAGCGTTTCAGCCCTGCACGACGTTCTGACGCTGCTGACCGAGTCCCTCGATACCCAGTGTCACGACATCGCCGTGCTTCAGATACGCCGGCGGCTTTTGCCCCATGCCGACGCCAGGCGGTGTTCCCGTCGAGATGATGTCGCCGGGCTGCAGCGACATGAACTGCGACAGGTAAGACACGAGGTAACGCACGCCATACACCATGGTGGCCGTACTGCCGTTCTGATAGCGATGACCATTGACCTCAAGCCACATCGGCAACGACTGCGGGTCGGGCACTTCGTCCGCGCTCACGAGCCATGGACCGGTCGGGCCGAAGGTATCGGCCGATTTGCCCTTGGTCCATTGCCCCTGGCGCTCTGCCTGAAATGCACGCTCGGACACATCGTTGATGATGCAGTAGCCCGCGACATGGTTCATGGCATCCGCTTCACTGACGTACTTGGCGGTCTTGCCGATCACCACGCCCAACTCCACTTCCCAGTCTGTCTTCAACGAATTGCGCGGAATCTCGATCGTGTCGTCCGGGCCGACGATCGCGCTGGTCGCCTTCATGAAGACGATGGGCTCCGGCGGGACCGTCGCGCCGGTTTCCGCCGCGTGATCCGAATAATTCAGACCGATGCAGATGAACTTGCCTGTTCCACTCACGCAGGCGCCCAGCCGCGGCGTGCCTGCCACGCGCGGCAGCGACGCGATATCCAACGCCCTTAGCCGCGACAGGCTATCGGGTAGCAGAACATCGCCCGCAATATCGGCGACATGCTGCGACAAGTCTCGAATGCTTCCCTCGGCATCGAGGAGGCCTGGCTTCTCCTGGCCCGGCAAACCGTAACGCAACAGCTTCATGGTTGAATGCTCGCTTCGATGTTCAATAGGTGGCGCGTCCGCCCGAGAGGTCGAAGACTGCTCCGGTGGTGAAGGAGTTCTCCTCGCTGACAAGCCAGGCAATCATGGCGGCGGCTTCATTGAGTTCGAGGAAGCGGCCACGCGGAATCTTTCCCAACATGTACTCGATATGCTCCGGCGCCTGCTCCATCGCGCCCGGCGTGCGCGCGACGGCAGGCGTCACGCAGTTGACCGCGATGTCGTGACGCGCCAGCTCCTTTCCCAGCGATTTGGTCATGGCGATGACCGCTGCCTTGGCCGAGCTATAGGCCGCGGCATTCGGATTGCCTTCCTTCCCGGCGACCGACGCAAGATTGACGATGCGCCCATAGTTCTGGCGGATCATCTCCGGCACCACAGCACGGCAGCAATGAAACGTCCCGTTGACGTCGATATCCATCACCTGTTTCCAGACATCGACCGGATAGTCGATCAAAGGCGCGTTCGGACCGACAATGGCCGCGTTGTTGACGAGGATATCGATGCGCCCCATGCGTTCGAGCGTGCCCGCGACAGCCGCCTGAACGTTCGCATGGTCGGCGATATCGACGCGTTCAACATGAACGTCGTAGTCCGCCAGTTGCGTGCGAGCCTGCTCCAGGCCGGCAGGGTTGACATCCCATATCACCAGCCTGGCGCCCGATTCGAGCAGCCTGCGGCCCACTTCCAGACCAATGCCTTGCGCGCCGCCTGTCACGACCGCCACGCGGTTCGTCAGATTGATTTGGTTCGTCTGCAATTGAGTTCCTCAAGATTAAAACGGCTCTTCCATGGACGCCGCTCAGGCGCTTGCAGCAACGGTTTGCCCGGCGACAGGACGCCAGCGCAGCAGATAGTCTTCGATCATCGAAACAGCCGTATCGAGCACCAAGGCGAACACCGTCAGCACCAGAATGCCGGCGATCACCGAGTTGATATCGAACACACCTTCGGCCAGCAGAATCAGATAACCAACGCCTTTCTCGGAACCGAGGTATTCGCCCACCACGCTGCCGACAAACGCGATGCCGATGGCGTTATGCAAGCTGGAGAACACCCAGCTCGTCGCCGAGGGCAGATACACGTGCCTCATCAGTTGACGTGAGTTCGCGCCCAGCATCCGGCTGTTGGACAACACGGTCGGACTCACCTCGCGAACCCCTTGAAACACATTGAAGAAGACCACGAAGAAGACCAGCGTCACGCCCAGCGCGACCTTCGACCAGATTCCAAGGCCGAACCAGAGTGCAAAGATCGGCGCGAAAATCAGTCGCGGCATCGAGTTCATTGCCTTGATGAACGGATCGCATACCACGGCGAGAAACGGGCTGAGTGCCAGCCATAGGCCGCAGCCCAGTCCCAGCACCGTGCCGATGGCAAACGCCAGCAAGGTCTCGAGCAGGGTCGTGTACAGGTGAGTGAACACGGAACCCGTGACGAACCATTCCACGATTCGCCGCGCCACGCCCACCGGATCGCCGAAGAAGAATGACGACAGCCACTTCTGGTCAGTCCCGAGCCACCACAGGAACAGGACGCCGAAGAGGATCGACAGCCGGGTCACCAGGACGGTGAATCGATTGTTTGGCTCAAACTCGATTGCGCGCATAGCTTTTCAGGACCTCGCCTCGAAGCACGTCCCAGATCTGGGTGTGCAGTTGAAGAAAACGCTGCGTCATCCGGATCTCCGACATTTCCCGCGGCCGCTCGAGGTCGATCTCGAACTCGGCAATCGGTCGCGTACCCGGTCCCGCCGACAGCACGATGACCCGGTCGGACAGCGAGATCGCTTCCTCCAGATCGTGAGTCACGAACATGACGGACTTGCGATCGTTCGACCACAGGCGCAGCAGCTCGTTTTCCATCAGGTGGCGGGTCTGGATATCGAGTGCGCTGAACGGCTCGTCCATCAGAATGATGCGGGGATCGAGCGCCAGCGCTTGCGCGAGTCCGGCGCGCTTGCGCATCCCGCCGGACATCTGGTGCGGGTATTTCTTCCCGTGCCCATGCAGGCCTACGCGTTCGAGCCAGCCCCGGGCGACGTCCAGGGCCTTGTCACGCGGCATGCCGCGAAAGATCAGTCCGATAGCGATGTTTTCTTCGGCCGTCTTCCATGGCATCAGCGCGTCGACCTGGAACAGATAGGCCGCCTGGGTGTTCAGGCCGTGCGTCAGCTGCTTGCCGAACACGCTCAGACTGCCCGACGAGGGCCGGGTCAGGCCGGCGGCCACATTCAGCAAGGTCGATTTGCCGCACCCCGTGGGCCCGACGATGGACACGAACTCGCCGTCGCCGATCGTCAGGTTGCCCTCGGAAACGGCGGTATAGGTCTGCGCCTTTTTGCCGTTGCCCGCGAAGGTGCAGGTGACATTGTCGAAGCGCAGCGCTTCACGTACCGGGGCGCGTCCGCTTTGCAGCGGAATGCTGTACGCAGCGGTGCTCACGGCTGAACCTCCGCTGCCTTCTGCACGAACCGGTTGTCATAGGTCGTGGCGAGATCGATCTTGGCTGCGGCAACCGCCGGGTCGAATGCGGCCAGTACCTGATGCACGGTCTCCGCGCCCTTCGGGGTGATCTCTCCGTTCTGCGCGATGCAACGGCGGCTGTTCGTGAAGGCTTCGGCATACAACGCCTTGTTGTCGCCTAGATATTGCGGCGGAACGTTGTCCGCCACTTGCTGCGGCGTGGCCTTGGCGATCCACTTCTCCGCCCGCACGATCGCATTGGCGACTGCCTGCACCGTCTTGGGATTCTTGTCGATGAAGTCCTTCGTCGCGAACACGCTCGACTCCGGATAGTCCGGACCGAATACCTTCACGTTGCCGTCGGCCGTGCGCATGTTCTCGAGCGGTCTCAGGCTGCCGTCCTTCGTCAGGATCGTCGCGCTCGGGTCATTGACGATCAGTGCATCGATCTGGCCCGCCTGCATGGCCGCCACCGCGCCGGCCGCCTGTCCTACGCCGATGATCGATACGTCGGAAGGCTGCAGCCCCGCCTTGTGCAAGATGTAGTTCACTGCCATATGCGTGCTGGAACCCGGTGCGCTCACGCCGATTCGCATGCCCTTCAAATCCTTGGGCGACTTGACATCGGTCTGATGTTTCTGTGAGACGCCGAAGATCCAGCCCGGGCAGATGACTTGCGCGGCCACCACGACCAGATGTTGCCCTTTCGTGGCCATGGTGATCGTGTTCGAATAGGCGCCCGCTACCATGTCGGAGCTGCCCCCCAGCAAGGCCTCGAGCGTCTTCGAGCCTCCGGAGAACGCGGCGATCGTGACGTCCAGCCCTTCGTCCTTGAAGTAACCGCGCTGCTTGGCGACGAGCATGGGAAGATAGGTGATGCCCGTGGACGCCGCAGCAATGTGCAATTCCGGTTTTTCCGGCACGTCCTTGGCCACGGCGGCAGGCGATGCACAGACGATTTCCAGCGCGGCGAACAAGGCAACGGCAAGCTTCAGCTTCATGGTTGTCTCCTCCCTTTCCGGGAATGTGGGTACGAACGACTGCCTGGGAAGGACCGGCATCACGCGCCCGCTACGTGCAAGCGATGCCGGCCGACCCTCGGCGTCATCCGCCCTGAACGACGTCTTTTCGCAATGCTTCCACCACCGCGTCGCCCATGTCCCGGGTGCCGACGCGTCGAGTCCCTTCCTGTTGTATGTCCGCGGTGCGATAGCCGGCGGCCAGCACCGTGCGCACGGCCTTTTCGACGCGCCCGGCAGCGTCATCCATTTCGAAGCTTTCGCGCAGCATCATCGCTAGCGACAAGATCGCGGCGAGCGGATTGGCGACATCCTTGCCCGCAATGTCCGGCGCCGAGCCGTGTACCGGTTCGTACAGCCCTTTGCGGCCATGGCCGAGCGAAGCCGAGGGCAGCATGCCGATCGATCCGGTCAACATGGCTGCGGCGTCGGACAGAATATCGCCGAACAGATTGCCCGTAACGATCACGTCGAACGCCTTGGGCCGGCGCATCAGCATCATGGCCGCCGCGTCCACGAAGAGATGGCTCAGTTCGACATCCGGATAGTCGCGCCCGACGCGCGTGACCGTTTCGCGCCACACCTGGCTTGCCTCCAGCACGTTGGCCTTGTCCACCGAGCAGAGCTTGCGGTGACGACGCCGCGCGGCCCCAAAGGCCGCATGGGCAACGCGCTCCACTTCCGACTCCGAATAGCGCATCGTATTGAAACCCACGCGCTCGCCGGCAGCGTTCGTTTCGAAGCCGCGCGGTTGACCGAAGTAGGCGTCGCCATTCAATTCACGCACGATCACGATATCCAGCCCGTCCACCACCTCCGGCCGCAGCGTCGATGCACCGATCAGTTCGGGAAACATATAGGCCGGGCGGAAGTTCGCGTACAAGGTGAGCGCTTCACGCAATTGCAGCAGGCCGGTTCCGGGGCGACGATCACGGGGAATCCCGGCCTCGTCGGCCACCCCGACCGCGCCGAACAGAATGGCGTCGGCCTTGCGCGCCAGGTCGAGCGTGGCGGGCGGGAGCGGCACGCCATGCGCCTGAATCCCGGCCTCGCCGACGGGCGCCTCGTGAAGCTCGGCGTGCGGCGCCACGACCTTCAACACCTTGAGCGCCTGTGCGACGACTTCCGGACCGATACCATCACCGGGCATGACTGCAATCTTCATCTGAACTCCTCCAGCGTTGTTTGGGAAAGTCGCGCCTTCAGAACGCGTCGGCACGGTTGCGTTCGAATGCATCGATACGGTCTTGATGGGACAGCGTGAAATCGATCTCGTCCATGCCCTGCAGCAGGCACGCCTTCGCGAAGGGCTCCAGTTCGAATCCATGCGCAGCGCCATCGGGCAAGGTCACGGTCTGTGCAGGCACATCGATTGAAATACGGCGAGCGGTCTCGATGGAGAGGCGCTCGAGCAGAGGCAGGACGATCTGCTCCGGCAGTACGATCGGAAGCAGCCCGTTCTTCAGGCAGTTGATGAAAAAGATATCGCCGAAGCTCGGCGCAATGACCGCCCGAATGCCGTAGTCATACAAGGCCCAGACCGCATGCTCACGCGATGAACCGCAACCGAAGTTGTGATTCGCGACGAGGATGCGCGCGTCGCGAAACGACGGCTGGTTCAGCACGAATTCAGGTCGAGTCATGCCATCCGGGCGGAAGCGGTGTTCACGAAACAGGAACTGGCCGAAATCGTCGGAGCGCGGCTTTTGCAGGAATCGCGCGGGCAGTATCTGGTCCGTATCGCAATTGATGGCGACGATCGGCGCGGCGAGCGCGTCGAAGTGAATCAGGCTTTCCATCTTCATGCTCCCAGAAGGCGGCGCACATCGATCAGACTTCCCGTGACGGCAGCAGCGGCCGCCATGGCCGGACTCATCAAATGCGTGCGGACCCCCGGGCCCTGACGCCCCACGAAATTCCGGTTCGAGGTCGACGCGCAACGCTGCCCTGGCGCGGCAATATCGCCGTTGGTCGCCAGGCACATTGAACAGCCGGGGAAACGCCACTGGAAGCCGGCTTCCTTGAACAGGCGGTCGAGCCCTTCCGCTTCGGCTTGCGCCCGCACCTCATGCGAACCCGGCACTACCCAGGCCTCGACGCCCGATGCGACGTGGCGGCCGCGCGCCACCTCCGCCGCGCTGCGCAGATCCTCGATGCGCCCGTTGGTGCACGAGCCGATGAAAACCCTGTCGATCGCCACGCCCTCCAGCGCCGCGTGCGGCGGCAAGCCCATGTAATCGAGTGCCTTCGACATGGCCGCGCGTAAATCCGGGTCGGGCTGCAACGCGGGGTCGGGGGCGCGTCCGTCGATGCCGCATGCATATTCAGGCGTGGTGCCCCAGGTCACCATGGGGGCGATGCCGGCCACGTCGAGATGCACTTCGCGGTCAAAGGTCGCGTCGGCGTCAGTGACGAGGGTTCGCCACTGCTGCACCGCGCGATCCCACTGATCACCCGTCGGCGCGTAGGGACGCCCGGCGAGGTACGCGAAGGTCGTCTCATCCGGCGCGATCATGCCTGCGCGCCCGCCCGCTTCGATCGTCATGTTGCAGAGCGTCAACCGGCCTTCCATCGACATCCCGGCGATCGCGGACCCCGCGTACTCGATGACGTGACCCACGGCGCCCGCCACGCCGATTCGCGCGATCACGGCGAGAATCAGGTCCTTGGCGGAAACGCCTGGACCCGGCGTGCCATCCAGGGTGACGCGCATATTGTTCGATTTGCGCTGCCACAGGCACTGCGTCGCGAGCACGTGGGTCACCTCCGTCGCACCGATGCCGAACGCGAGCGCGCCCAGCGCTCCGTGGGTCGAGGTATGGCTGTCGGCGCAGACGACGGTCATGCCGGGCAGGCTCAAGCCCTGCTCAGGCCCGACCACGTGGACGATGCCGCGTCGGGGATCGTTCACGTCGAACAGGGTGATGGTGGATTCGGCGGCATCGCGCTGCAAGGCCTGGATCATCGCGCGGCGCTCTGGGTCGGCGACGGCCGAGATGTCGTTGGCGACGCTCGACACGTAGTGGTCCGCCGTGCCGAAGATGCGCTCAGGCGAGCGTGGTTTGAGTCCGCGCTGACGCAACAGGTCAAAGGACTGCGCGGTGACGTCGTGAATGAAATGCCGGTCGATGAACAACAGGTCCTGTCCGTCGTCGCGCGACATGACGCGGTGACGGTCCCAGATCTTGTCGTAGAGCGTGCGCGGACCACCCGCTGCCGGTTCGAGTTGCATGGCTTTGTCTCACTCCGTCAATGCGCCGTTCGCGAAGACACGCCTTCGTGCGGCGATCAAAATAGTGAGAGCATCATGCGCCAGACGTACCGCGTTGTACGTGCTTTTTCGGAAGGGCACCATCGTCAAGCGCGATGCTGGATGCAGCAACGCGGGGAGTGCCGATGACACGGGGGGCGCGAAGTCATCACCGCCTGGTCAGGCAAGAAGTGGCATGACAGGCCTTGGTGGATGTCGGCAGCTTCCCCTGCTTGCGACAGCGGCGGGAACGATGGTCAAGCGCTTCAGCGCTTCGCCGGTTGAACCAGATCGAGTGACCGTCCGTCGGTCAACGGTTCGTCCTGATCCCGCGGCGCCATGTCGGCGGGATCGCGCGCGCTCGTATCGTAAAGCCGGTCGGGAATGAACAGCGAGCACACGCCGCTCAGAAAGAAGACCGCGCCCACCAGCAGAAAACCCATGCCGAACGAGAATTGGGTCGCGACATAACCGATCAGGACCGGCGCCGCGCCCGAGCAGAAGCGCCCGACGTTATACGAGCCGCCTACCGCCGTCCCGCGAATGCGCGTGGCGAAGCTCTCGGACATGAACGCGCCCATCGTGCCGAGCGGCACGCCGTACAGGAAGCCGAAGAACAGCATCAGGACCATGATGTTCTCGCGCGTGTGGAAAAAGATGATCACGGGCAGAAACAACGCCGCACCGATGCAGCCGATCACATACATGCCGCGCCGGCTCCAGACATCGCCGAGCCAGCCCGCGAAGATCTTGCCGATGAACGCCACCACATAGGTGCCGATCATGTAGCCGGCCATCGAGCTGAAGCGCACATGCAGTTCCTTCTCCAGATACGTCGGCAGCCAGTTGTTGAGGCCGTAGAAGCCCGACAGCGCGAAGACGGATGCGAGCGCCCAGAGGACAAACATCTTGCGTGCTTCGCGATCCGAGAAGATCAGGGCGTAGCGGTTCTCGCGCCACGTCCGGCGTTCACGCGGGGCGTCTTGCATGGACATGCTCGCGCGCCAGCCGGGCGGCTCGGGAACGAACCAGTGAATCGCCAGGGCCAACAAGACGGGGATCGTCGCGACGTAGAACAGCATGCGCCAGCCGTAGTGAGGCAAGATCCAGTTGCTCAGCGCGATGACGACGATATACCCCGCCGACACCCCCGTTTGCAGCATGCCGAGTATCAACGAGCGGCGCTCGGTCGGCACATACTCCGCAACCAGCGTGCTCACCAGCACCATGCAGCCGATGCCCAGCGAACTGACAAAGCGCACCGCTGCGAACTGCCAGAAGCTGTGTGTGAACCCGAGCAGTCCCGCGCCGAGCGAGAACAGCGCGAGCGCCCACACCACCACGCGCACGCGGCCAAGCGTGTCGCTGGCCCAACCGCCGAGTATGCCGCCCACGGCCATGCCGACCAGCGTCAAACTGCCGAGCGCGCCCGCCTCGACGTTGCTCAGGCCGAATTCACTCTTGATGCGCGTGAGCGTGAGGCCATACATCATCACGTCTGCGCCGTCCACCAGCAGCGCAAGATAGCCGAGCACGAAAACCACCAGCCAGCGGCGTCGGTCCAGCGTTGCGCCGTTCATGCGCGCGAGTCCTCTTGCGCACATTGCGCGGCATGCGCGATCAGTGCAGGCGCAAGGAACGCGCCGAGCAGCAGGCCCGCGTCTTCGTGATCGCGCGTGTACCAATGTTCGACATGCGTGAGGTTCATCGTGCCCACGCACACGCCGTCGTAGGCAATAGGAATATTGAGGATCGAGCCCAGGCCCATGTCGGCCATCACGGAATGATCATCGAAGGCGCTGCGGATGTCCTGCGCGGTTTCGCCGCGAAAAGGCCTCAATTCATGGAGCACCCGCGTCGCCCACGCCGTGCCTTGCTTCTTCTTGCGGCCGCCGGCAGGATAGACGTCAGGCATATTGGTATGCAGGCGTTGCACTTCGTGGCGGCTTGCGTCGTAAGCCATGATCGTAAGCAGACGGAAGCCGATGGTTTCAGCGGCGACCGCCTCCATCGCTTCGAACAGCGTGTGCGGTTGAGCGGGCTCGCGCATGGCGAGCGCGAGGCGTTGCAGATCTTGTGACTGAACAGAGCGCATGAGGATGAGGTCTTTTAAAGGAGCTGACTAGCCGCGCGCGAGACGTTCTCGCGCCTCGCTGTCCACGTCGCCGTTGATCTCGATGTCTTCGAGCGACCGGTTGCGCGTTTCGATGCCCAGAAAGAACACGACACATGCGCCCGCGAGCAGCACCGCCGTGGTCATTGCGAATACGCCGAAGAAGCCGAACGCGGGATACACGATGCCGACCAGAATCGGCGCGCTGACCGACCCGATACGCCCGAACGACGACGACGACCCCGTGCCGGTGGTCCGGACCGAAGTCGGGAAGATCTCCGGCGTATAGGCGTACACGCCCGCGAACGCGCCGTTCATGAAGAACGACAGCGCGATGCCCGCCGCGATGATCTGCGGCCCGGTATGCGACAGCGAAAGCATGATGGCCGCGATGCCGCCCAGCGTCATGTAGGACGCGACCACGCCCTTGCGGCCGATCTTTTCGTTGAGCCACGCCGCCGAGAAGTAGCCCGGTATCTGGGCGCCGTAGATGGCGATGGAGAAGCCGAAGCTCTTCGTCATCGTGAGTCCTTCCTTGACGAGCAGGCTGGGAATCCACGAGAAGAACGAGTAATACGCGAAGGCCACCGCGAACCACATGAGCCAGCTCACGGCGGTGGTGCCCGCAAGACGCTTCGACCAGAGCGACTTCACGTTGCGCCAGGCGTTGCCGCTGCTCGTCGCGGCGGTGGGAATCGCGCCGACCGACGCGAGCGGCGCGAGCGGAATCCCACGCTGCGCATACCAGGCTTCGATGCCATCGACAACGCTGCCGGCCTCGGCTGTGCGGCCCTGGCTTTCCATCCAGCGCGGCGATTCGGGCAGCGTGCGCCGCCACCACAGCAGCATCACCACGGGCAGCGAGGTGATGACAGCGAGATAACGCCAGCCGTCCGGAAAATTGCGCACGACGGTATAGCCGAGAATCGACGAGGTGAGATAACCGAACGACATGAAACCGACCAGCGCGCCGCAGAACATGCCGCGATAGCGGCGCGGCACGAACTCCGCAAGGAACGGTGCGATCACCACCGTCTCGGCGCCCGAACCAAAGCCCGCGACAATGCGCAGCGCGAAGAACGTATGCCAGTCCTGGGCGGTGGCGCTCGCGAGCGAGGCCACGCAATAGATGGCGAGCGCGCTCATCATGATCCGGCGGCGGCCAATCACATCCGCTAGCACGCCCGACAAAAACGCGCCGAAGAAGTAGCCAATGTAGGTGCTGCTCGCGACCAGCCCGGTCTGCGCGCTGGTCAGATTCCACAGCTTGCTGACGACGGGAAGCAGAAACGCGAGCGACGACGAATCGAGTCCGTCGAACAGATAACCCATGCCGCCGATGATCAGGAGCTTGCGGTGAAAGCCGGATAAAGGCAGCCGTTCGAGGCGGGCGGCGACAGCGGACATGATGTGGGTTTCCCGTTGAAAGTCAGCGCCCGATGGCGTAAGCCTGCATCTGACGCGGCGTGGCCGCGCCGCGCATGAGCCCGTTGCGGATGCCCACCGCGCACACGCGCCCGAGCGACCACGGCTCGGCCACCGTGAGATCGTGGCCGCGCGCCCGCAGCGCGTCGAGCGTCGCTTGCGGGAAACTGGCTTCGGCAGACATCTTCCCCAGCTGGATCTCGCGCGGATAAAACGAGCCGGGAAAATGCGCGGTCTGGAACGACGGCGCATCGACGGCGGCCTGAAGGTTCATCGCGAAATGCGCGTGACGCAGGAACAGTTGCAGCGACCATTGGTCCTGCTGATCGCCGCCCGGCGTGCCGAGCGCGGCGTAAGGCTTGCCGTCGCGCGTGACGAGCGTGGGCGAGAGCGTCGTGCGCGGGCGGCGTCCCGGCCCGAGCGATGAGGGCAAGCCCTCCTCCATCCAGAACATCTGGCCGCGCGTAGTGACGTTGAAACCCAGCCCAGGCACCGCCGGCGATGCCTGGAGCCAGCCGCCCGACGGCGTGGCCGACACCATGTTGCCCCAGCGGTCCACGACATCCAGATGCACCGTGTCGCCGCGCAATTCGGGCAACGGTGCGAAGGTCGGCTCGCCCTGACCGAAGCCGCCCGGCTGCTGACGGCCCGCGCTCGCGAGAATCTTGGCGGCGCGCACCTCGCTATCGAGGAGAGTGCCGGGACGGAACTCGAACGAGGCGCGCTGCGGATCGATCTGACGGCGCCGCGCGTCGTTATAGGCGTCGCTCAGCAGCGTGTCGATGGGGACGTCCGCGAAGTTCGGGTCGCCATAGAACACGTCGCGATCGGCGAAGGCGAGCTTCGCGCATTCGATCACCGTATGCACGAAGTCCGGGCCGAGCGGGTCCATGTCCGCGAGATTGAAGCCTTTCAGCAGCGCGAGCTGTTGCAGGAACATCGGGCCCTGCCCCCACGGACCGGTCTTGTGCACCGTAAAGCCGGCATAGTCGTATGAGACCGCGTCTTCGTAGGTCGCTTCCCAGCGCGCGAGATCGGCGGCATCGAGCAGGCCGCGATTGCGCTGGCCCGAGGTATCGAGCACATCGGTCGAGCGGAAATACTGGTCGATCGTATCCGCGACGAAGCCACGATAGAACGCCACCCGCGCCCGCTCACACTGTTCGGCACGATCACGCCGGGTGCCGGCTTCACGAAGGATGCGCTTGTACGTGCTGGCGATGGCCGGGTTCGCGAACAAATGATTCGGCCTGGGCGCTTCACCGTCGCGCAGCCACTGCTCGGCGGACGTATGCCATTCGCTCTTGAAGAAGTCCTGAATCGCCAGGATCGACGACGCCATGCGCGGCAGTACCGGATAGCCGTTCTCCGCGTAGCCGATCGCATAGCTCAGTACGTCTTCGAGCGGCAACTGGCCGTAGTCACGCAGCATCGTCATCCAGCCGCCGAACGCACCTGGCACGACCGCCGGCAACAGACCGGTGCCGGGCATCACGGTGAGCCCGAGTTCCCTCATGCGCGCGATGGTCATGGCGGCGGGCGTCACGCCCTGACCGCATAGCACGCGCACGCGGTCCTCCTTCGCGCTGTAGAAGATGGCCGGCAACTCGCCGCCCGGTCCGTTCAGGTGAGGCTCGACGATCTGGAGCACGAAACCCGCGGCGGCGGCGGCGTCGAAGGCATTCCCGCCCTTTTCAAGCACCGCCATCGCGGAGGCGCTCGCGAGCCAGTGGGTCGATGCCGCCATGCCGAAGGTGCCGATGAGTTCAGGTCGTGTCGTGAAGGCCATGGAAAGATTCCGTTATGCTGAACCAATAATTATTGGTTCATATTTTCGATCGGTTCATTAACTTTTTTTAGCGTACTGCACTCAATAAAATCGTGCAATTGGCTCGTTTGCGGAACTGCATGGTACGATTGAACCAATATATATTGGTTCACGATAACCCATCATGCAAAAGCCCGCACTCGACCTGCTGCTCGACTACATTGCGCAAAGTGGCCTGAAGGAGGGCGACGTATTGCCGCCGGAGCGCAAGCTCGCTGAGGCGCTCGCGGTCAGCCGGCGCGACCTGCGTGCAGCGTTGGCATCGTTGGAAGCGGCCGGGCGGGTGTGGCGCGGGGTCGGGCGAGGCACGTATCTCGGCGCGCGCCCGCTCAGGTTCACGGCGTCGCTACGCAGCCTGCGCGCGGGCGCGAGTCCGGCGGATATCGCCGAAATGCGGCTTGTGCTCGAGCCCGCTTTCGTCGAGTTGGCGGCGCGCAAGGCGAGCCCTGACGATCTCGCGGAGTTGGAGAAATGCGCGCGCCGCAATGCGATGGCGAACGATGACGACGAGTGGCAGCAATGGGATCATCGATTCCATTTGCTGATCGCGCAGGCCACGCGCAACCCCTCGATCATCGCGCTGATGGATGTGGTGAACGGCATGCGCATGACGCCGAGCCTGCGTGAAAAGACCGCAGATCAGGAGACGCGCCGGCACTTCGCTTTGCAGCATCAAGCCATCGTCAGCGCGATGATGGAGCGCGACGGCGCGACCGCAGGATCACGCATGCGGGAGCACTTGCTGAACGTGCAGTGGAGAATGCCGGTATGACTCAACGCCGGCATCGGTTGTTTCGCCGCTCTTCTCGACGACTATCGGCCTGATTGCTTCGGTCGCCTTCAGACAGTAGCCGCCAGTTGATCTTGCTGGCTGAGTCGAGACAGAAGGACAAGTCCCGCGCTTCGATTCTTCAACTCAGCCGCGCGTTCAAGCGCGCATGCGTGATCGCTGCAATCTGAGCCAACGCTTCATCCAGCTCGTCACGGGTGCTACGCGCAATACGCCGCTCGAACGCACTGAAAATGCCTTCGCGCGTGTAATGCCGCACGCACACGATGAACGGAAAACCGTGCCGCGCCAGATAGACGGCATTGAGCCGGTCGAGCAACGCGTCCTCCTCGCTCGTCAGCTCGCCGAGGCCGGCGCTTTTCTGCTCGGCATCCGAATCCGCTGTCATGGTGCCGGCTCGAACATTCGCGGCCGACAACAACGGGTGCCGGTTCAGAAACGCGCGCTGCGCATCCACGTCGAGATGACGGACCACGTTCATCATCGCTTCATGCAAGGCCGAGACCGATGCAAACGGGCGCTTCTCATACGCCCCGATGGCGGCCTGCGGAAAATGTTCGAATACGCTTCCGAAGGCCTGGACGAACGCGTCGCGATCGAGCGTGTCGACGGCTCGCAGGTTGATCGACGATGACATGGGCTTGCGTCTCCTGTGCTTGACTGTCGCGTCGAGTATAGGAAGCGCGCGCCGCGGCGGCGACGAGCGCCATCCTATGAACCGCATAACAAACGCAAATACGCTAGCCGCGATGCATGTCGCGCAGATCGCGCAAGGTCTGCGCCGCCGTCGTGAGCAGGCCGCGCAGCCACACATGCGAGGCCGACCGATGCCGCGACGGATGCCATAGCTGATAGAAGCGCATGAACGGAAACTCGATTGGCGGCTTGAGCACGGCGAGCGGCAAATGCTGCGCGTGGTAATTGGCGAAGTGACGCCCGGTCGTCAGGATCAGGTCGGTGCCGGGGATCAGACTCGGCGCGAGATTGAAGTACGGGCAGGTCACGCGGTTGTCGCGATGCACGCGCATCGTGCTCAGTCCCGTTTCCACTACGCCGCGCTGGTCGCGCGAGTACGGTGCCGGCACGATGTGCGACGCGCTCAGATAGTCCTCGGCACCGAACTTGCCTGCTTGAGCGTAGACGCTGTCCTGCGCGACGACACACACCACGTCGTCTTCCAGCAGGACCGACAAGTGCAGATGCTCCGGCGGGTTGGGCCAGTTGCCGATGACGATGTCCGCCGAGCCTTCCGACAACGCTTCCTCATAGTTGAACGACGCCGACAGCGGCATGGCGGCAATGCGCGCGCGTGGTGCAACACGCCGGAATTCGCGCACCACCTGGGCGAAAAACGGCGGCGCAAGATAGTCCGGCATGCCGACGGTGAAGCTTTGTTCGGTGGTCGCCGGATCGAAATGGTCGTCGGATACGAGCAGGTTGTCGAGCGCGCTCAACGCCGCTTGCGCGCTCTGCGCGAGTTGCAGCGCGCGTTCGGTGGGCACCATGACGTTCTTTTCGCGCGTGAGCAGCGGGTCGTTGAAGATCGCGCGCAAGCGCTTCAGCGCCGCGCTGATGGCGGGCTGCGACTGGTTCATGCGGATGGCGGTGCGCGACACGCTGCGTTCGGCGATCAGCGCGCACAGCACGCGCAGCAGATAAGTGTCGAACGGGTCGTCGGCGCGGTTCATGGTGCTCCCTGCAGCGAGGAAAAGCATGAGTGATCGTGTATTTTGCCTGCGCGCGAGCGGTCAAGCGGCGCGTCAGGGTAATCCATGAGCAGGAAGCCGCACGCCGTCATCTTGCGCGGAGCCCCGCCGGACAAGGCTCTGCGGCCCATATTTTGATTGCTATAGGCTAAATCGGTCTGCCCGCGTAGGCGTTTCTTTTGGCGATTTCCATACTGCTTCCATCACGCCGCACGATCAGCCGACGCTTCGGGAAAACGTCCCGGGCAACGCGCCAGAACCGTGCAGCGCAAACCGACTGGAAAGGAGAAACCATGTCGATCTTCAAGCAAGAGATGCCGGTCTTCGAGGCCGTTGCGGAAAGCGCGGAAGCCAGCGTCTATCGCAAGGTATCGTGGCGCCTGCTGCCGTTTCTCGGCGTATTGTGGGTGCTCGCGTGGCTGGATCGCGTGAATATCGGCTTTGCCAAACTGCAGATGCTGGACTCGCTACATTTCAGCGAAGCGGTGTACGGTCTGGGCGCAGGCATCTTCTTTCTTGGCTACTTCCTGTTCGAAGTGCCGTCGAACATGCTCCTGCAGAAGATCGGCGCAAAGAAGACCATCATGCGCATCACGATCTGCTGGGGCGTGATCTGCATGCTGCAGACAACCGTCTCGACGCCCACGCAGTTCTACATCCTGCGCTTCCTGCTCGGCGCATTCGAAGCGGGTTTCTATCCCGGCGTGATCCTCTACCTCACGTACTGGTATCCGTCGCAGCGGCGCGCACGTGCGTTCGGCACCTTCATGTCGGCTTCCGCCATCGCCGGCGTGCTCGGCGGCCCACTCGCCGGCTGGATCATGACGTCGATGAACGGCATGAATGGCATGCACGGCTGGCAATGGCTGTTCGTCATCGAAGGCATTCCTTCGGTGCTCGCCGGGATCTTCGCGTTCTTCTACATGACCGACAAACCCGAGCAGGCACGCTGGCTCAGCGACTCGGAAAAGCGCGTCGTGCAGGACGCGCTCGAGCGCGACAACGCGGCAATGGGCGAACGCGGTCATTCGGTGCGCGAGCTCTTCACGAACAGCAAGGTGTGGCTGCTGATCGCGATCTTCTTCTGCCTGCTGTGCGCCAATTCCACGCTGACCTTCTGGATTCCGACCATCATCAAGGACCTCGGCGTCAGTACGCCGATGGCGGTGGGCTGGATCGCGGCGGTTGCGTATCTGTGCGGCGCAGTCGGCATGATCGTCAACGGCGCGCACTCGGATCGCAGCAACGAAGTGCGCTGGCACTTCAGCGGGGCGGCGCTCGTGGGCGGCATCGCGATGGTGCTGCTCGCGGTGCTGATGGGCATGAACGCCCTCCCGCCGATGGTCGCGCTGCTCGCCATGACCGCCTCGCTGATCGGCACCATGAGCGCGATTCCCGTGTTCTGGCAATTGCCGAACCGCTATCTCGCGGGGAGCGCGGCGGCCGTCGGCGTGGCGCTGATCAACTCGGTGTCGAATCTCGCGGGCTTCGGCGCACCCTATGCGATGGGCCTCATCAAGAACGCGACCGGCAAGGTATCGGCGGGACTGTATCTCGTGGCGTTCATCGAAATCATGGCGGCCGTGCTGGTGATCCTCTTTATCCGCACCCTGCGCGACAAGAACAAACAGGAGGCTTGACCGATCATGCAAGACGATTCGACTTTCGACGCAGGACGGCGGCGCTTCGCGGTCGCACTCGGCGGCAGTGTGTTGATGGCGGCAAGCCCGCTCGGGGCGCAGGCGCAGACAGCGCCCAATCAGACGGGCGGTCCTGTTCAGCAGGACGGCCTGAGCCCGCGGCTCACCATGCACGCGCTGGATACGTGGCACGGTACGCCCGCTGCGGGCATGAGCGTCGAGTTGTTCCGCGTGGAAAACGGCAAGCCGCAGTTGCTCAAGACCATCGTGCTCGCGCCGAGCGGCCGAAGCGAACCGCCGCTTCTGATCGGCGATGAATACCGCACGGGTACCTATGAATTGCTGTTGCACGCGGACGACTACTTCGCGGCGCGCAAGGCCAGGTTGTCGCAGCCCTTGTTCCTGTCGAAGATTCCGGTGCGCTTTCGCGTGACCGACGCAAGCCAGCGCATTCACTTGCCCGTGCTGTTCGGGCCCTGGAGCTACAACTACTATCGCGGCAGCTAACGCGGCGCGAGACGCAAGGAGAACTGCATCATGGCAGCAGGCATCACGACTCACGTACTCGACGTCGCGCTCGGCAAACCCGCGGCCGGCATGCAGATCGAACTCTATGACATGGCGATGCAACCGCCGACGCTCATCGCCCGCATGCAGACGAATCGCGACGGCCGCACCGACACGCCGATCCTGCCATCGGACAAGGCGCGCGCGGGCGACTTCGAACTGCGCTTTCACGTGGCGGACTACTTCAAGACGCCGGACGTGTTCGCGGATGTCGTGCCCGTGCGCTTCACCGTGGCCGAAGCGGCCGAGCATTATCACGTGCCGCTGCTCTGCTCACCGTGGACGTTTGGGACCTATCGCGGCAGTTGACGATCTGTGCATTGCGATGGCCGCTGATGACGGGCGGACCTTCGCACCCCGCTATTGCCGGGCCTTCCGCTGGACCCCGAGACTCATGTCGAAGAATCGCACCGCAGCGTCGCCGATGTAGTCATGCAGTTTGACCCGGTCTATGCCAGCCGCATCGGCGCAGGCCTCCGGATAGTTCTCCCGTCCCAGCTGATCGCATTCATTGCCGAAGATTTCGTGGCCAACTGGCCCCGGCATGATGTCCAGCGTGGCTCGAGAGATATGCTTCGCCGCAAACTCAGCGTTGTCTTCGGGGGGTGTCGTGGTGTCGCCAGCGCCGACGATGATATAGGCCGGAATCGCCATGTTGTGAAGCCCGGCTGCGTCCATGCCGAAACCCTGGATATCCCCTGGCGCCATTGCGAACGCAGCTTTCACACGGCCGTCACGCACGTGCAACGCGGGCGTTGGATCTGCGTGCATGTGTTCACGCAGATAGAGCGGCAGATTCTCGTTGTTCTGCCATGCACGCTGAAAGGTCGCGAACCGTTCGGGATTCACTGTGGCACCGCCGATCCACAGCGCGGTGAACCCGCCTTGCGAATGTCCCGCCACGCCGATTTGCCTCGCATCGATACGGGGTCCCCACGCCGGGTCGTTCAAAAGATGGGTGATATCGATACTGATGTCGCGCGGTCGCTGCCACAGTCGGTTACGCACGTAGAGGGCGCTTGAATCGAATGTATTGGCGCGGTAGTGGTACAGCAAGGCCACGATATAGCCGTGTGAAGCGAGGTATTCACCGAACCATGCATAGCCCGAACCATTGCCACCCGCCCCGTGCGAAAACATGACGAGCGGATGCTTCAGGCCATCCGCCAGCGGCGGCGCGTCCTTGTAGAGATGCAGATTGGTCGACAGCATCACCTTGAAAACGGGAGCGTCGGATTGTGGAGAGGCCGGATAAATCAGCATGAAGTCGAGCGTTCTGCTGGCATCGTCAGGATCGGTGAACTCGACTTGCGTCATACCGACTGGAGAGCGCGCGGTTGGCAAAGGATCCTGTGCAGAGGCCCGACCTGTTCCGACTGAGCAAATACAAAGGATCAGTGCGCCGAGAAACCAGGCTGCACGATGTGGTTTTACACAAGCGGATGGCATGGCGTCTCCATAAGCGGTGACACGCTTCTAACGCAGCATCATGGAATGGAAGAACTTGTCTTAGGATAGGTCCACGAACCGGATGCCCCCATAGCTTAGATAGCATTGTTCCTGATCGACGGCGAAAGGAAACAACTATCGTTGAGCAGAGAGCGAGAGATTGAACGTTCTCAAGCTTGAGAGAGTAAGGGTGTAAGGCATGGGCGTCTCCAAACCGGGTAAGACTCCCCGGTCGCCCCCCACGCTCACCGATTCCTCGCGCATGAGCGACGCGGCGCTTCCAAGGCCGACACCAATGATCAGGAAATTGATCAGCAGGGGAACCCGAAAGGACTTGCGCCCGTGTACGCCGCGCAGACGCAATCGCTCGCTTTGCTGGAGTGCTGGTACAGGACTCCCCGGTGCGGGCGGGCTATCTGATAGGCGACCACAAGGCTCGGAACGAATTGCAGGAGATTGGCGCTACATGGGCGCGTCACCGGACAAACCAATCGCTGGCACGCTCAATCGCGCATTCCACCGTATCAACCGACAGCCCCGAAACCCAGCAAGTCCCGGCCTCCACCCTTTCAAATGAAAAACTTTTAAGTAATCGCATCAGATTTCTGAAAGCTTGCCGTTAATGAGTCCATTCAGCGCTATTCGTGGAAGAAGAACCCAAAATGGAATCGGACGCACGCTTTATCAATCTGTTGCAACGCAAAGTTCTGTCTACCGCCAGCATCGGCCTCGTCGTCGCCAGCGCGGCGCTATCCGGCTGCGGCGGCACGGACCATACGCCGGCTTCGGTCAATTCGGCCATGATCAACGCGCCGGCCAGTTGCCAGTCGACCGCCGCGGTGGCCGATGTAACGGGCTATCCGATCTTCCAGGTCGACTCCCGCAGCGCCGACATGTGCGCCGTCATCGCGCACTACAACGCCGGCTACGCCATCGTTGCCGATGCCGAAATCGATCCCTGGAGTCCGGCGGATCAGGCGCCGACCTTCGCCGCGCTCGACGGCGTGCAAGCCGTCGATCCCGCCTCCGACAGCCTGGTGATCAACTCGGTGCCGGCATCGTCCGCACCAAGAACGTCGAGCGGCGACGCGGTCACGCAACGCTTCGTACTCGCCCGGTCGACCGATGACAGCAATGCGCCGACCGAATGCACGTATGCAGGAAGCACCGACCAGATCGACGCACAAGTCGCCGACTGCCTTGCCACGTTGCGCGCGGCTCAGACCGACGGAGCGGCTGTCACCGCCGTCGCCACCGCGAAGTCCCAGTTGCGCGCAGTCGCGAAGGACTCGCAGGTGCCAGGCTTCGCCTTGCCGGACGCCAACGCCTGGACCCTGATCGGTTCGAGCCGTCAGACACTCCAGTTGAACACGCGCACCAACACGTACTTCGCGGACCAGTCCACGGGCAACGTGACGCTCAACCTGTCGGTCTTCCGGCTCAACTCCTATCTGAACGACGACTACTATCTCGTGCGCGCGGTATGGGCGGCCAATCCGCGTGTGAAGGGCGCCTGCGATTCCAGCTACTGCGGCTTCTTCAACAACGACCATACGCTCGCCTTCGATCTCACGGTGCTTCGCAACGATAGCTCCGTGGCCGGCATCATCGAAGGTTCGTGGCCGTCGACCTTGATTCGCAACAAGTCGCGCTCGGAGAAAGTGGGCGCGGGACTGAAGGTCGGCGACAAGGGTCCGGAAGCCAGCGTATCGAGCGAAGTGGCGACGAGCTATTCCTATAGCGCCGTCAACATCATCAACTCGTCGGCGGACGGACAGCTCAAGTTCTCCCTTTCGCACGCGACCTCGGTCGGATTCAGCTACGGCGGCGATCTTTTCGATGCCGACCCAACCACCGTGAACGGCGTCCAGATGACGGCCTGGGGCCTGTTCCGCATTCCCAACGACGGCAGCCCTCAAGCAAAACCCGACGACGTGCGCGTCACGGTGAAGGAAATGTCCGGCAACTTCGGCTTCTACCAGCGAGCCGGCGCACTCCCGATGGCCGTGCTGTTCAATTTGGCATCGCTCTACGGTTATCGCAACGACAAGCCCTACACGATCACAGCCTCGCCGCCGGTTTTCGATGTGCGACTGCTGGCGAACAACGGCACCTATCAGTCGATCGATGCGGACAATCCCACTCCGCTGCTGCTGAAACCGGGCCAGTCGACCACTGTCGATGTCTACGCCGGCGATGCCTCCACGCCTTACCGCCTGGGCTGGCAACTCGTCGATGCACCGTCGTGGCTGGTCACTTCCGCAGGCAAGGGTTCGAGATATGCAGGCTACAAGCGCGTCACGGTGAAGGCCAGCGACAACGCCACGGTCGGCTCGACGGACTACATCCGCTTCAACACCATGCCCGCCGCCGCCGCGCCCTCGACGCGAGGCGGACCGCTCGAAATCCCGGTGACCATCGTCAACTGACGCCGCCGCGCGCAAGTCGATCGATTGAGGAACGCACGCTCATGATCATGTTTTTGCCCTTTCTGCTGGCGCTCGCGAACTGCGTGTTGCTGGGCGCAACCCGTCTTCGTTCGCGCGCGGTGTGGAGTTACGCAATCTGGACCGTCACGCTCGTGGTGACGATTGCGTGGTTCTTCCATCACGCGACCGACCCGCTCAACTTCTCTTTCTGACGCGACGATGGATACCTGCAACACGCCCCACGGGTCGATCGTATGGAAGCTGAATATGCTCGGCCTGTTCGGCATAGCGCTGATTCTGACGATCGCCTTCTACTATCAATTGGCGCACGGCGAACTGCCCTGCCCGCTGTGTCTCCTGCAACGGGCTGGCTTCATCGCGATCGGCATGGGCTTTTTGTTCAACTTGCGTGTCGGCGAGCGCGGCGCGCACTACGCGATGATTCTCGTGGGCAGTCTCGTCACCGGAATCATCTCGATCCGTCAAGTCTCGCTTCATTTGCCGCCCGGTGACGCGGGCTTCGGCTCGACGCTTCTCGGCCTGCATTTCTACACGTGGTCGCTGATCGCGACGCTCGGTTTCGTGTGTTATGTCGCGCTGATGTTCGTGGCTAAAGACAGGGTCGGCAAACGGGCCGCTATCCACGAGGCATCCGGGAACAGCAACGCATCGCGCGCGATGTATGTGCTCTTCATGCTGTTGGTCGCGGCGAACCTTCTTTCCACGGTGCTCGAGTGCGGCGCGGGTCAATGCGACGACAACCCGATCCACTATCAATTGCTCAAGTACTGAAACGATACGCCGGGCGTGCGAGCGCTCCGCGTCGATCCATCACCATGAAGATCCAGAATCTGCGCAGCTGGGTGCCGTACAGCCAGAAACGCCGGCTTGCCGCTTTGACGGCCCTGCTCGTCGCAGCGGCCGCGAGCGCGGCTATTTATCTGCTATCGCCCGGTTCCGTGATCTCGGCCACGCCGCTGTTTGCCGCTGCCGTGGTCATCGAATGCGCGGTCGGGCTGGCGCCTGCGCTCTGGACGTTCACGCTGGCCCTTGGCATCGGCGGAATGCTGGTCGTGCCGCGCAGCCATTCCAGCGAACTGTTCGTCACGCTGGGTGCAGGGATCGTCGCCCTTGCGCTGATTCTGTTGATCGAAGCATTGCAGCGCGCCCGATATGGCGTGCGCCTCGTCGGATCGGTCGCGCGATCGCGCTATGAGATCCTCCTTCGTCAAGACAATGCGCGTTCCCTGGCGCATCGCGCCGCCGGGGAAACACTGCGATCGGAGCGCGAGGCAACCCTCCCGGATCCGGAGTACGCGTCCTCGGCTCAACTGTCGGCGGGCGCGTCCAGCGACGACTGGCGTCGCTGTTCCATCCATCTGCCGGGCGACGAACACGCGGTCCTGTTGTTCCACGGCATGTCGAGTTCCCCGCTCGAATTGCGCTACCTGGCGCGCTTCCTCAACGACAAGGGGTTCACCGTCCGCATTCCGATGCTGAACGGCTATAGCGTCGACTCATCCGAGGGCAACATGGAGGAGTGGATCGAAGCAGCACTGCGCGAGTTCGACCTGCTCGCCGCGCGCTATCGCCACGTGTCGATCGGCGGGCTGTCGATGGGCGCGACCCTCGCCCTGCGAATCGCGCAAGATCGCCCTCGCGCGCGTTCGCTGGCCTTGCTCTCGGTCTCGCTCGCCTTCGACGGCTGGGCGATTCCGTGGTATCTCGATCTGATCAACCTGATGTATTACACGCCGCTCCGGCGACATTACCGCTATCGCGAGTCGGCGCCGTTCGGCCTGCGCAACGAGGCGCTGCGCGCCAAGGTCGCGCGCGCCGTCGAGCGCGATGCGCTGAGCGAGATCGGTCCGCCGTCGCTTTCGTTGACGGCCATTCATGAAGGCGGGCGTCTGATGTCATCGGCGGCTGCGGGCATCGAAGCGGTCAGCACCGCAACGCTCGTCGTGCAGGCCATCGATGACGACACCACCAGCCCGCACAACGCACTGCGCGTACTGGAGCGGATCAGCGCGGCGACGACGCGCGCGGTATGGCTTGACGACTCCTACCATATCGTCACGTCCGACAACGAGCGCGAACTGGTGGCGCTGGAAACGGCCGCCTTCCTCCGCGAGATGGAAACGAGTGCGGTGGCCAGCGGCGTTGCCTGTCCCATCGCATCGAAGGCGCTGGCGCGCTGGAATCGCCGCAACCTGGACGCCAGAGCGGGCTCACGGCAAGCCGCCTGAAGCGGGAACGGCGGCCTCAAGTTCTGCCGCGATCTTCCGTTAGCTGATTCGTAACGGCCGCAACGTTCGACACGACGACGCCGGCCTCATCGCTCAAACCCGGAAGCTCTACACATCATGAAAAAGGCCGTGTTGGCCGATGCCATTGGCGGCGTCGTGCTTACTGTATTCGTCACCGCCGTGCTGACCATGCTGCATGCGCAGGTGGGCGGCAATCACGGCATCGTGAACTTTCTCGGCAGCGCGGAGTTGCCCATCGTCGCATCCGTTCTGATGCTCGATTCATTGCGCGAGGCGATTGGCTCGATCTACGAAGGCGAGCATCGGCAGAACATCTTCGTGGCCGGCATCATCCTGTTCGTCGTGGCTTTGCTGCTCGCATCGAAAGGCGTCGATATCGAAGTGGCCCGGCATCATGCGCTGGAAAGCGCGGTGTCGTCCGCGAACGGCGCACCCGGCACGGCCGGCGCGCCGAACTGGCTACACGGTGCGGAACAGGCGCTGCCGCTGCCGGCGTGGATCGTGCCCGCCAATGTGCTCGTCTGGGTCGCGGCCATCGTCGTGTCCATCTGGAACCGCGCGCTCGCCATCGGCGAGAAGGCGCGTTCGATCTCGATCGAAAACGTTCATGCCTTCGTGCGGCTGCTCGATGAAAGCCGCCGTGGCGATGCGGTCGTCGCCTCGCTGCTCGAAGACGAGCGCCGCGCCCGCGTGGAACAGCAGAGCGAAGCGGCGGAACGTGATCCGAAACGCCAGCGCGCCGCCCGGTTGCGCCATGCCCGCGCCGTCGAAGCGCTGCAACTCTGTCTGCGTCGCGACATGGCCGACGCGCACGAAGCCGAATCCTCCATGATCACGGAAGGCGCTGCAAAATGATCCAACTCCTGCTCCATCTGCTCGGCGCGCGCTATATCAGCCGGCATCTGCCCAAGCTGCTCGTACTGGGAGCGATCTGGCTCGGTATCGGCGCGTTCGTCACCGCCGATGCGCTCGACGGCGCTTTGTGGTTTCCGCTGCAAGGCTTCGGTGTGCTGCTGGCCGCCGAAGGTCTCGCTGCCATCGTGCTGGCGAAGAGCGGCTTGTCGCTTCAGACGCGCTTTCGCTATATCAAAGGTCTGATTGGCGTGCTCATCGGCGTACTGGTGATCGTGCGCCACAGCTACTCCGACTTCTTGCTCGCAATGATCTTCGGTGCGGGCTTCGCGCTCGAAGGCGCCTTGCTGATCGCGGCGGCATGGGTCGTGCGGTATCGCCACTGGCGCTCCACGATGGCGCTCGGCGTCGCGAGCATCGCGCTGGCGATCATTTTCTTCCAACCGTATCCGACGCATTATCGCGGCACGGTGCCCTATTGCATCGGCATGTGGTTGGCCGTGAGCGGCTGCCGGATGATCTGGTTGTATCTGCGTCTGCGCAAGGCCGCGAAGGCCGAGGCAGCGCTGGCATCCGTTCCCGAAGCCGCCCACGACGCACCGATGATCGTGCACGTCTGGACGCCCGTTGGATCCGCGAAGAACAAGGCGCTGAGCCGTCCGGTGGTTGATCGCTATATCGCGGCGGTCGATGTGCATGGCGTGATCTCGACGGGCCACGCCGCCCTCGAAGCGGGAGCGCTGTATCTGAGTCTCTATCCCGCAGCGGAAATCGACCGTTCGCCCGAAGAGTTTGCCCGCCTGCTGCGTGCGGATGCATCGAACAACGTGGCCGGACGTTTTCTGCCGAACTATCCCGAAGAAGCCGCAAGCTGGTGTGAATCGACGGCGCGTATTACCTTCCGCCGCTTCGACGCCGCGCGCCTCGATGCCTTCGCCCGGACCTACAAGGCGACCGAGATCTACAACCACACGAACCGCAACTGTTCGAGCACGGTGGCCGAAGCCATCGAGGCGGCGCTCGAAGGCACGGCGTATCGCGAAGGCGGATGGATGGACGCGATGCGCCTCGTGGCGACGCCCGAATTATGGATCGCCGCGCAGCTCCGGCACCGCGCGCATACGATGGCATGGACGCCGGGCCTCGTGCTCGACTACGCACGCGCCTTGCGCGTTGTTACCCATCCGCCGGCGCTCGGCTGGTTTGCACTCGCGGCCCTGAGCCTGAGGCAGGCGCGCCGCGCGCGCCGCAGCTAGCCTCCGGCACGCGTCATGGAAAAGTTCACCCATGTGCGGATCGTGATGGGCATGATCGTCAGTCTCGGCCTGACGCACATGCTCAAGGGTCTCAGTTCCTCCATTCAGCATCCTTCGCAGAAGAACATCTATCCGATCCACATGGCATGGGTCGCCTCGCTGATTCTCAACATCCTGCAGTTCTGGTGGTGGGAATTCAACCTGCGCGAAATTCCCGTGTGGACCTTCGGCATTTATATCTACCTGATCTTCTACGCGTTCATCATTTATCTGATGTGCGCCATGCTGTTCCCCGACAGCCTGCGCGACTACGCCGATTACCGCGACTATTTCATGTCGAGGCGCGCCTGGTTCTTCGGCCTCGCCTTCGCTGAAAGCGTGATCGACATCGGCGATTCGTTCATCAAGGGCGAATTGCATGTCGCCAGTCTCGGCGACATGTACTGGGTCAAGACGGCCGCGTTCGCGGTGGGCTGCCTGTTTGCGATACGCACGCGCAATCAGATCTATCATGCGAGTTTCGTCGCGCTGAATCTGCTGGCGCAACTGCTGTTCGTGGCGAACCTGTCGTGGAGCCATGCGTGAAACACGAAGCGGCCTGGGTGGAAGAATACGCGCGTACCGCCTCCGCCATCTGGCGTGACGATATCGTGCGCATCCGCAATGTCCGCCATTTCACGTATCGCGCGCGAGACGACTACACGCCCTCCTACTTCGATGCCGACTACGACCTCGCCCGCCTGCATAGCGTGGACCTGGTCGTTTCGCGCTGGGCGCACGATTCGATCGCTCATGTGTTCGTGAGCTTCGGCTTCGACGATGGACGCTATCTGTCCATCTCGATCGAGACCCGGCGGCGGATCGGCCAGCACTACTCGACCTGGAAAGGTTTCTTCCGCAACTACGATCTGATCTACGTGGTGGCGGACGAGCGCGATCTGATCGGCGTCCGTACCGACGTGCGGCGCGAGCGCGTCAACCTTTATCGCGCCGACGTGTCGCCGGACACCGCGCGCGCCTTGTTCAGGGACTATCTGTTGCGCGTGAATCAGCTCAACGAGCGCCCCGAGCATTACCACACCCTCTTCAACAACTGCACCACCAACATCCTTCGTCACGCGCGCACCATCGCGCCGCACATGCGCTACAGCTGGAAGGTATTGCTGAGCGGACACGCGGACGACTACAGCTATCGCCTCGGACTGCTGGGCCATGCCTGCTCCTTCGAAGAACTCAAGCGCCGCAGCCTCATCACGCGCCCGGACGATGCCTCGATAGGCGACGACTTCTCGCACGTCATACGGCAGATCGCTTAAACCCGCCACGTTGCAAAACGAATCGCCCGCTGCACACACGTGCAGCGGGCGATTCGTCGTCAGGTCAGCGTTGTATCAGGAACGCGGAAACAGCGCGGAGAGCGTGTAGTCGCCGCGAATGCTCGTGATGAACACGCCTTCGTTATACGTTCCGGCCACGGTGGTCGTCGAAAACACGAAGTTACCGCCCTGGAACACCGGCGAACTCGGCGTCAGGCCGCCCAGCTTGCCATGCACCGTGTCGTACTCGATGCCGAGCGTGCGGATCTCGCTGCCCGCATCGGGGAGCGGCTGCAGGCGGCTCGTGTCCACATTGCCGTCGGTGATGCCGAGCGGGACGATATTGCCGTCGTCGTCGAAGGTCACGCGCAGCGCGACCGCCACGCCATCCACCTCGATGGGCACGTTGTAGAAGCGACGGTGATCGGTCTTGTCGTCGTCACCGTTGCCGAGCTTGTCGATGAACACCACGGGATAGCCGTTCAAGGTCATCCACGTGCCGGTGCGCGTGACCGCCATGACGCTGGACGCTCTACCCGTCGGCACCATGCCGATGGGTACCGTGCCCGCCATCATGGCCATGCCGTCTGCCTGTGGCACCGTGAGGAGCGCGCGGTCCAGCGAACGGAGGCCGAACGGGCTCGTGACCTTCAGCATGAATTGCGCGTTCGTGGTGCCCGTCGTGTCGATGCTGACCGAACCCGGAAATCCGAGACCGTTCTTCGAGAACGACGCGACCATGGTTTGATAGCCTGCGTCGAACGAAATTGCGGCATAGCTCGCCGGGGTCCGGGTGTCCAGCGCGCTGGCCGGGAAGTACACGCTCAGCCCGCCTGCGTCCTTGAAGTTGCGGCCGTTGTTCTTGTAGACGACCGCGGCGGCCGTCGCCTCCGAGAGCGCGTTCGCAGCCTGCGCGGCTACTCCGCCTGCGCTCAGATGGGCAGCGAGATTGACGATGTCCGTTTCGTCCGCGCCTCCGAACGACGTGGAGGCCAGACGCGACTGCGCCACCACGAGCCAGCTCTGCGCATCCGTGACCGCGGAAGACAACTGCTGTGCGAGGGTGTCCAGCGCGGAGCGCACCGCGCCGGTCTTCGAGAGGTCAACAAGCGAAAGCGTCGCGGATGCGTCCGCCGGCTCTTGTGCCTGCGCCTGCTTGAGGATGAACGCATCGGCGACGACTTGCCCGAAAGTCTTCGCATCCGCCGTCGCGTTCTGCACCAGTGCCTGCCAGTTCCAGCCGGGGCCCGGCTCGTTTTCTTCCGAGGCCAGCAGATAGTCCGCATAAGGCGCCAGCGCGCTCGCCACTTCGACGGTCGCCATCAGACACGCATCGAAACCGATCACGTCGAAGTGAATGTTGGTCGCCGCGACCGCTGCCTGGATCGACTGCGTGAGCTGCGCCAGCGTGAACCCGTGGTCGCTGTTCTCGTCGTCGCCATAACCGGTCCAGCCGCCGCCGTGATCCCACAGCACCAGACGATACTTCTTCGCCGGGTATTTCTGTTTCGCCCAGGTGATGAAGTCGGTGAGCGTTTCGGGCTGACCCATGTCGACGGGACCGAGATTGGCGAGTTCGGTCAGCTTCTGGTTTGCCACGCTATAGCGACGTACGTTACGCCAGTCGGGCACCGGGCCCACGCGATAGCTCTGCGCGGCGCCGCCCGTCTCGATGACGATATTCGCGTTGGCGGGCGCCTGCGCGAGCAGCATCTCGCTCACATTGAGCGAGCCCGCGCCGCCTTCGTTCGGGGTATCGGCGCCCGACTCCAGATTGGAGCCGATCATATAGACGAGCACGGTGGTGTCTTGCGCCACGGGCGTATCGTCGTGGCCGCCGCAAGCGGACAGCAGCACCATGGCAACCGCCATCAGGCCCGCCACGGCGCGTTGAGTACGAGTTCGGATCATGTTGTCGTGAATGAAAAGGATTGCAGCAGAAGGCTCAACCGTGCGCCCGCATGATCGCGCGGGTACGCTCGAGAATGTCCTGGGCCTGCTCGGGATCGGTGAACGAATTGCCCAATGCGCGCCTGGCCGAGGCACCCCCGGTATCGGAAGCGCCCGATGCGTCCGCCACCACGCCCGGCAGCAGGTAGCCTGCACAAGCGGTGTTGCGTGGCGGCATCGCGCCGGTCAGGAAGTAATTGGCAACGTTCGTATCGACGCAGGCCGTTCCGTACGGAAACAAGCCATGCGTGTACTCGCCGTTCACGAGGATCATGCTCGCGGAAGGCAAGGCGGAAAGAGTGGCCTGCGCGCCGGCCAGCGGCGTCAGCATGTCGTTCTCGGCCTGCAACATCAGGATCGGTGGCGCCGACTTCGCTGCGCTCGACAGCGCCGGCTTGGCGACCGTGACCGGCCCCCAGAAGATGCACGGATTTTCCAGATCGGAACTGCGGGCGATCGGCGCTTCACGCGTGATGACCTGCGCGCGGCTGACCCAGTACGCCGGGTTCGTCGAGACCGGCGCATCCGAACAGCGCACCGTCGCATTGACCCAGTCCGTCGGCGCCGAGGTGTGCGAGTAATCGCCCGTCACGGACTCGTAGTACTCGGAAGTCGAATCGGTTGCGATCTTTCTCGCGGCATCGTCGAAGTGCTTGTCGTAGGGGAAGTAGACGCGCTGGGACAACGCCTCGAAGTAGTCATCGGGCGTCAGGTGCAGTGCACTCGTCTGTGTGATCGCGTGGGCCGCAGCCATGACGACGATCACCCCGTCGACGGCGCTGTGGTACGGCATCACCTGATACAGGTGGTACGCGAGGAAGTAACGCGACCAGTCGGGCGCGTCCGTGAAAATCGAGCGGATGCCTGACAGCGTATTGGGCAGCGCGACCTGATCGACTTTGGTGAAGGCGTAGAGCGAAATGGTGTCGTCGTAGAGCTTCTGCTGCGCGACGGCCTGCGACTGCAGCGGCAACGGCATGTCGTAGTCCACGGAACTGTCGAGCACCATGTGTCCCGTCTGCTGCGGAAACAACGCTGCATACCACGCGCCGAGCAGCGTGCCGTAGGAATAGCCGATGTAGTTGAGCTTGGCGTCGCCGAGCGCCGCCCGCAGGACGTCCATGTCGCGCGCGGTGGCGTCGGTGTTGATGAACGGCGCGAGCGGCACTGAACTGCACGCTTCGGCATAGAGCCGGTCGTTGTAGAGCACGCGGTCGATGTTCTCCTGCGTCAGATGATTCGGGAGCCACTCAAGGTGCTGGAAAGAGGCGGACATCGAGCACTCGAGCCGGGTGCTCCGGCCAACCCCTCGCGGCGAAAACCCGACAAAATCGAATTTGCGCGACATGTCGTAAAGACCGCGGTACCCGCCGTTCGCCGGATTGACGAGACGCGCCAGACTCGCCTTGAGCGCGCCGAACTGATAGCCGTCGCCGCCCGGTCCGCCGGGGTTGAAGAGGATGGCGCCGACGCGCTCCTTCGGTGCGGCCGCGGCCACGCGCATGACGCCGATGGTGAGTTCGCCCGCAGTGGGATGCGCGTAGTCCATCGGCACCTTGAGTTCCCCGCAACTCAGGTCCGAACCCAGCGCGCTCACCGTGAGCGCGGGTATTCCACTGGTCTGTTCCGCGTTGCACGGGGCCCAGGCAATGTGTTGGCTCTTGTAGGTCGCGAGGGGATCCGGCTGTCCGTCGCTACCGCCGCATCCGGATAGCAGCGAGGTTGCGACCAGCGTGACGGTGATGATCGGCGCAATCGCCCGGGAAGCCATGGTCTGGGCGGACATGCAGGTGCTCATCTGTGCTCATTCTTTTAATTTGACTGACAGACTGCTATTAACGGCGGGTAAAGCGAAAACTTTTGTAAGCACCTCGTACGGGCGATGTTTCGTTGAAATTCACGAGACTTCCGCGAGAGCGTCAAGCGCTGCCTTGAGGTGGCTCTGTATCGGCGCTGATACCCGCTGACGCCCATGCGGCCTGTCTCGCCGGCCCCCGACTGCGCCAGCGTCCACCCTCTCAAGATCAGGCCGCTTAGCGACAGTAGCGCAGGTTATGTTGGTCGGCGCGTTCGACTATCGCTTCGGCGCGCGCACGGCGTTTGAGTCGAGGAGGAACTCGTCGAGTCCTGCTCCGCCGTAGATCTTCACATGAGCCGTAAGGGTCGCCTGATTCAATTCGGTCACGTCTTCAAAGCTTTCGCGTGCTCCGGATATCTCAATCCCCAAAGAATGACCGGCAGGTACGCAAGCGTGCAGAACTTCGGATCGTGAATGTCATGCACCGGCTGAGGACGATGCCGGCTCGCGTCACAGTTGCAAGATCGTCTCCAGCGTCTTGCAGGATGGACATTCCAGAGGTTATCTGAGCGCCGGTCTTTCCCTGATAGCCAAGGAAAACGCTGACTCAACAGATGCCCGTGGTGAATGTTGATCACACGGGCATCCGGTTCAGTCACACGCGTTTCAGTCACACGCGTTTCAGTCAGCGCACTCTGTCGCGGCTCGCCCTTCACTCACGGCGCCGCGTTCCACGTATGCGCGGTCGTGCTCCATTTTCCATCGGCGCTCTTGGTCATGACTTTCACCAGAACGCCTTTGTATGGGGTCTTCTTGCCATCCTTTTCCGCGATAGCCGTCCAGTTCGCGGTCTCGTACATGACATTGCCGACGCGCTTTGCCTGTACGACATCAATCGTATGGTCGTGGACGCCGGCGTCGAAATAGCTTTTGAAAAGCTTTTCAATATCGGCGCGTCCCTGAACGGTCGTTCCGTTGCCAGGCGAGACCACTGCCTTCTCGTGGTACATCGCGGCGAGCGCTTGAGCATCGCCTTTGTTGAACGCCGCGTTCCAGGCCGTGTTCGCCTGATCGACCGCCTTGTCATGCTGCGCCAGCGCCGTTTGCGAAGCTGCCATCGCCAGTACTGCGCAGGCGGCACATCGTCTTGAGAATTTGTTCATTACATAGCTCCAGGTGGCGAAGTCGCAGAACCGGACGACGCGCCAGGGCGAGTGTTCGAAGCCAATCCCCATGCTTGCATTCGGCCCGCGCCAGTCAGTCTTTCAATGCCAGTCGCCTGTCTGCGCGTGCAGTATAGAAACCGGGCGATCCCGTAATCAATTAACTCGGAGAGCCGTGAATCAAAGTAGCGCCCGTCAGCGGCTTCACAGGCTGCGGATAAACAGCCGGATATGACCGACGATTCGATCGGACACGGCATGGGACGTGACGGGCCATGAATGGTTTTGGGTCGGACAACAGTTCACTCGAGGAGTGCGTCGCGGCAAGCTAAAATTCAAGAGCCAAACCCAAGGCCGAAAGCGAAAGCCAAACCTCAAGCATGCAATCCATCCAGTTCATTCATGGCACAATCGGCATCCAACTGATAACTCGCGGACGGTCGGCCTCCTTCTCCGCATGGAATTGCGCTGAAATCATGATCAAGCACAGTGTTCAAGCAGTCTTGGATTCTTACTATGCCGAGGTGCTCGCCGTAGCTGAGACCGGCTTCGTTCCATATCTTCACGAATTGTCGGCGCCATTTCTCCTTAACGTTTCTCAGGCTTACCTCGACGCCCCCGTGCGCGTGATGTTCATCGGAAAGGAAACCAACGGTTGGCTCGACAAGCTGGGAGCATTTTACGAGCGCCCGGACGGCATTGATGTCGCGAAGGCTCGTTATGAGGATCAGCACCTCAGTGGCACGGGCAATAGCGAGTTTCTAAGGCAGTGGAAGCGGTTTGCCGATGCGTTCACCGGCGGCAATCGAGCCGCTGTTTGCTGGAACAATCTGATGAAGATGGACTGGCATCGCCCGAAACGCGGCTACTCACGGACATCGATCGCGCATTCCGCGCACCTGTTCAATTTTTCAGTTGCCGCCGTCAGATTTGAAATCGAGCTACTGAAGCCAGACCTGATTATCTTCGGTTGCGGCCACGGTTACGATCGCGCGTTGAAAGCTGTGCTTCCAGATCGTCAGCGTATCAAGGTCGAACCAAAAGCGTTTTGGCACTTCCGGTCGAATGGCATCGAGTGTTTTCGGACATTCCATCCGGATGCGTGGGACCACCACGCTCCACGGCGAATCAAACATTACTATCAGGAAATTATCGACACCGCTTCGGAGTTGTTTGCTGAGCGCCTGCTTATGCAGGGAGCGCCGGCACAAGTTGCCATGATTTCAGCCTGACCCGTTACTTTGGCGCCGCCAGCAATGCGTTGGCGCGTCGCAAGACAGAAGCCAGCGTATGCGAGGCGTTTATCTGGTCAGGCGTACGCGAGTCGATCGAACAACTTCTTGTGCTGACGATAGATTGCCGCGAGCCGTGGCCGCGCGCCATGATCATGTCCGGCATATTCCTTCGTTGCGGCTGCGAGTTTGCAGACCGCGTGCCATTGCGCTATTCGCCTTTGAACGAGTTTCGTCCGTACACGCTGTTTCATGATTCATGCCACGTGGTGAAGATTGGTTTCGACGTTGCGCTCGCATCCGATCTGTTCATCCGATTCGGCTGACCAAGGCCTGCTCAGAGGTTGGTCATTTGCGGCGTATTCATAGCGCGTCTATCAAAAAACCGCCAGCCGCCGGCCAAGGTCCTGACTCAGCCGCTCCACCGAACCCAGCCGTTCGAAGATGGCGGCGACGTCCGGCAGGAGCATCCTTGCCTCCGGCGTCGGGCTCAGCCGTCCATGCGCGCGCACGAACAAAGGCATGCTCAGGCGGCTCTCGAGATGCTTGAGCACCGCGCTGACCGCCGGTTGGGTGACGTTGAGCAAGCGCGCGGCACCCGTGACGGAGCCGGTTTGCATGATCGCGTAGAAGACTTCGATGTGGCGCAGATTGATCATCGGGCGATCGTTTTCATCCCGCAGGCGCGTGGAGGCCAGTTCGCGGACAGGGGGCGCCGCGCGCGGCCATTCTAACGGAACGCTGTGCAGCACGAGCTCGCCGGGACTGCAGGGAAGGGCAAGCGGGACGGCGGGCCTCGAACGCGCTGGCTCGATCGGGCTGTAAGGCCGCCAATCGGACGGATCCGCCCGTACAGGCCGGCGCTCCAGGCGACCAACGTTTGCGCACCCCGCTTCCAGATCCCACCCCGGCTGGACCTATCAGATCCTTCAGCCTGGCACTACCGGCTCGATTATTGTTTGAAGATGCTTGATCAAACCAGCGAGTTTGCAATCGAATGCCCCGGGAAAGCCTCAAAAAGGTGCAAGCCGCCGCCGAGTCTTTTTTGGCCAACCGCGCTTTGGCATACCGTTCCGGGAATCAAACCCGCTCTCTGCTTATGTGTTCTTGAATAGCTTTCCTTTTGCGGGATGGTTGAGCCCCTGCCAGCCCGCGTGATTCACCGGTGTGCGCCTCCGACGGCATGTCGAGGCGCACGCTGCGTCCCGGACATTCGATTCTGAAACTGAGGAGACGGCAGTGAGAGTGAGAGCCCTACCCGACCATGGCAAGACGATCGAGCCCGCCCCGGCGCCGCGCACGCCAGAGGCCAAACGGCGTCGTCGCCTGCGCCCGCGCCTGAATTCCTATTGGTTGACCAGCGCCGTGCTGATCATTGCGGTCCTGCTGTGGCAGGCCATATCGATGGCCGGCGTCTTTCCCGCGTTCGCGCTCCCTTCGCCGGTGGCGGTCTGGCTGGCGTTCGTCGACATCGTGCGCAACGGCTATGGCGGCCAGTCGCTGATCGGCGACATCCTGATCAGCTGCTTTCGCATCATCGTCGGCTTCGTCGGCGCCGTCGCGATCGGCGTGCCCATCGGGCTTTTGATGTCCCGCAGCAAAATCGTTTTCGACATCATCGACCCGCTGCTGCAGTTCATCCGTCCCGTGCCGCCGCTTGCCTATATCCCGCTTCTGGTCGTGTGGTTCGGCATCGGCGAATTGCCGAAGGCCATTCTGATCCTCGTCGGCACCATCCCGGTCATCATCATCGGGACCATGTCGGGCGTCAAAAGCACGCCGCCGCTGCGTATTTCCGTGGCTCGCACTCTGGGCGCCACCAACGCGCAAATCTTCCGCAGGATCGTACTGCCTTCAGCGATGCCCGAGATCTTCACCTCGATGCGCGTGGGGATCGGCGTGGCCTGGACCTGCCTCGTCGCCGCCGAACTGATCGCCGCCAGCAGCGGCCTCGGCTGGCTCGTGCAGTTCGCCGGGCAGGCGCTGCAGGTGGCCGTCGTGATCGTGGGCATCATCGTGATCGGGGTCATCGGCTACGCCATGGAACTCGTGATTCGGCAGCTCGAAAACTGGATCGTGCCCTGGCGCGGGCACGACTGAAAACCCACACCCTCAACGGAGACCAGACATGAAAACGAAACGCCCGAATCAAGCCGTGACCGCCGCCCTGCTGATCGGCAGCGTGCTCTACGCCGGCGCCGCCGGTGCCCAGGGCAAACCGCAGGTCATCATCGGCTACGAGGACAACGGCGCCGACCCCTACATGGTGTCGATGGCGGAGCACCTCTTCGAACATCACATGAATGCCGATGTCGATTACAAGCTCTTCAGCTCCGGTCCGGCGGCCATGAGCGCGCTGGCGTCGAACAGTCTGTCGTTCATGTGCGGCCTGGGCGTTCCGCCGCTCGTCACGGCGATCGCGCAGGGCTTGCCGATGACGATCGTGTACAACCAGGAGCGGTACACGAACGCGGCCGGCATCGTGGTCAAGTCCGACAGCGGCATCCGCGACGTGGCGGGTTTGCAGGGCAAGAAGATCGCGATCGTCGCGGGCTCGCAGGCCTCCTTCGAACTGGCGACGTTCCTCGCCGAGGCACACGTTCCCTACACGTCGGTGACCCAGATCAACATGGCGCCGCCGCAGATGCGCACCTCGTGGGTGACGGGCTCGATCGACGCCGCCATCGTCTGGGATCCCGTGTTCAGCGCGTTGCGGGCGGCCGGCGGCAAGGCGATCAAGACCGACGGCGATCTGCCGCGCAGCGCGTCCAGCTACAACGTCTGCATTGCCAACGCGGACTGGGCGAAGGCTCACCCGGATCTCGTGCGCGGCTTCGTCGCCGCGCTCGACGAGGGCTATCAGATCACGAAGAAGGACCCGGACAAGGCCATCGCCGAGATGGCCCGCCAGACCGGCGTCAGCGTGGATGTCGCGAAGAGCGAGCTGGCGGGCTACGAGCTTTTTTCCGGCGCTGATCAGACCACGCCGAACGTCATGGGCTCGGGGGCCGGCGTGAAAACCTCGGCGACGTATGAGACGCTCGTGAATACCGCCAAGGTGCTGAATTCGATCGGTCGCATCCAGACGGTGCCGTCGAGCTTCGAGATCAATGTCGCGCCGCAGTATTCGCAATCGCTGGCTCATTGAGGGGGCTGGATTGGAACGCTTTAGCGTGCTGCTGACCATTTATTCGCCAGGCAGGAGACGGACTTGACTATCCTCATCGATTCGCTCTACAAGACCTTCGGCGGAACCTCCGCCCTCGAGAACATCAATCTGCAGTTTCAAGGCGGCGAGTTCGTCACCGTGCTCGGAGCCTCCGGCTGCGGCAAGACGACTTTGCTGCATCTTCTCGCAGGTCTGACTTCGCCCTCGCGCGGCAGCATTCATATCGACGGCGAAATCAAGGATCAGCCCGGCGAAGACCGTGTTGTCGTGTTTCAGCAGGCTGGATTGTTCCCGTGGCTCAACGTCGAGGAAAATATCGAGTTCGGTCTCTCGCTTCACTCGGTTTCCAAGGCCGAGCGGCGGAGGGCCTCCGCTGACATCCTCCGGACCATCGGGCTCGAGAACTTCGCGCGGCATAAGCCCTATGAACTTTCCGGCGGGATGCAGCAACGGGTGGCCATCGCCCGCGCGCTCGTCATGAAGCCCAAGGTCCTGCTGATGGACGAGCCCTTCGGCGCCCTCGATGCGCAAACGCGCAGCGCCATGCAGACGTTTCTGACCTCGCTATGGGATCAGCTGCATTGCACGATCGTGTTCATCACGCATGATATCGATGAGGCGATTCTGCTCGGGACGCGGCTTGTTGTGTTGTCATCACGGCCCGGGCGGGTCGCGTTGGATGTGCCGATCGAATTGGAGCGGCCTCGGACGCCGCAGGTCGCGTTTGATCCGCATTTTCTTGAGCTCAAGAAGCAGGCTATGGGGATTCTTGCGCATTGAAATTTGCGCAGCTCGTGGATTTGCTGCGGCTAGCTTTGCACACGAACATGCTCTTTCATGGATTGCCCGTGTTCGCGTCGGTATATTGGCACTGCCCCTCCCCGGGGCGGGGGTAACTTTCTTTGCGGCTGCAAAGAAAGTCACCAAAGAAAGCAGCTTTTCTTCCCGCCCAAAGTCATCACACGGGCGCAGCACAGAACCCCGTCTCTGGCCCTGCAGTAGCAAGTGCCCTCATAGGCCACACCGGGCTTGGATCGCGGACCCACCGTGACATCGCACCGCTCAACAATCTGGTGCAGCCATTGAAAGCGCCGGCCCAGCGCTACGCGCTGCCGCACGGTCTGCATAGGACAACCTCGGTTGGCACGGCGCGAATTGCTCCGTGAATTCGCTGTTTCGTCGTTATCGCTTTCAACTATCGCCAAACGCGTCACCCTGCCCGAGATCGCATCCTTCCCAGCGGAAAAACTGCAGATCCTCGCTGCTCGACACACCCTCCGCAATCGCGACGACACCCAGCGTATGCGCCAGCGCAACGATGGCCCGCGCCACCACCGCACGCTCGCCGTCACGCGTCACGTCCCTGACAAAGCTCTCGTGAATCTTGATACGGTCCGGTTGCAGCGCCCGCAAGTCAGCAAGCGCAATGCGATCAAGGCCAAGATCCGTCAACGTAATCGACACGCCCATCCCCTGCAACCCGCGTGCAGCAAGCCGGCGCGCAGCAAGCGTCTCACTGCTGACCTGCAGATCGAGCGCACGGCCGTCAATGCCCGCCGCCCTCATGTTGATAACGAAGGCTTGCGTGAGACTGTCATCGCGCCGCATCGAGAGCAGCGGCAGCGATACACGCGGCGCGCCCGCCTTGTTTGCATCGCGATAGGAACGCGCCAACGCACACGCGCGCTCGAGCATCCATGCATCGAGCGATCCAAGAAGCGCATCATCGTCGATCATCGCCGCAATGCCCGTGGTGTCGAGCAGCCCCTCGCTCGTCATCCATTCGAACTTCAACTCGACGGCGCGCACCACGCCCGAGTTCAGTTCGACCTGCGGCAACGCCCGCACCGTAACCGCGCCCTGGCGCAGCGCCTCCCCGAGTTCAGCGCCAATACGCTCGCGGCGCGCGCCGTCCACCGCATGCGGCGCTTCGCGATGTGCATTGGCCTCGCGCAAGGTACGGATCGTTTCGTAAGCGCGCAGGCCAGTCACGACGATCGACGTCAGCTTCTGCGCAGTCAATTCGGTCTTCAGGTAGTAACCGTTGATGTCGTAGCGCGCGATCACATCGCGTTCGGGCGCCATGCCGGGTTGACCAGTGCGCAGGACAATCTGCACGTCACGGTCGCGCAGCACCTCGCGGATGTGACGCACGAGTTGCAAACCGGCGTCGTCGGCTTCCATCACGACATCGAGCAGGATCAGCGCCGTACCCGGATGCGCAGCCAGCCACGCACGCGCTTCGGCAGCCGAATGCACGCTCGACAACTCAATACTCCTGCCCGAGAACGCCGTTTCCGCGAGCACCAGACGCGTGACTTCATGCACTTCGGGCGCATCGTCCACCAGCAGCACGCGCCACGGTGGCGCAAGCGGTCCGTCATTCAACGCGTGGACCGGAGGCGGCGCGCTGCGCAACCAGGTCGACGCGCTCATGACGCGCCTCCGCTCAAGCCCGGCGCCGCGGTGTCCGGCACGCGCACCACGCGCGGCAAGGTCAGCACGAACACCGCGCCGCGTGGCGTCGCGTTGCGCACTTCAAGCGTGCCGCCGAGCGCGCGCGCCACCAGCGCATAGGCCAGATGCAAGCCGAGGCCGCTGCCGCCCGCGCCACGACGCGTCGTAAAGAACGGTTCGAAAATGCGCTCGTGCAGCGCATCAGGAATGCCGCAGCCATCGTCCTCATGTTCGATGACAATCTCGTCGCCCCTGCGCTGCGCCGAAATGACGATATGTCCCGTCTCGCCCGGCGCGAAGGCATGCGTGAGTGAATTGACGATCAGATTGGTCAGCACTTGCGCAAGCGGTCCGGGAAAAGAATCCATCACGATCCCCGCGGGACATTCAACGCGCAGCGACACCCGCGTGCCACGCATTTTCGGCTCCACGCTCACCACGGTCTCGCGGATATAGTCGCCGAGATCGAAGTGACGCCGCGCCTCGCTCACCTGATCGACCGCAATCTGCTTGAAGCTCTGCACGAGGCGCGCCGCACGATCCGCGTTCGACAGCATGAGGCGCGTGGATTGACCCGCGTCGCGCAGAAAAGCATCGAGCGCGTCGGCGGTCAGTTCCTGGCGCGCCAGACTCCCGCCGACACTCTCCGTCCGGTCACGCAGATACGACGCCGCGCTCACCACGATGCCGACCGGCGTATTGATCTCATGCGCGACGCCCGCCACCAGACCGCCAAGCGACGCCATCTTCTCCGATTCGACGAGATGCTTGCGCGTGGCTTCGAGGTTGTGCAACGACTGCAGCAGATCGGCCTGCGCAAGCTCGCGGCTTTCCTGCGACAGCACGATCCACCACGCGCCGAAAGCAAGCAAGGGCAGCGTGGCCGCATACGTGTGCAGCAGCACGCCTTCAATCTGCGCGCGGGCGAATTCGCCCGCGATATCGATCAGGCGGAACGAAAGCAGGAAGACCGCGCCGGTCGCCGTCGCCGCGATCACGAACAGTCCGAAGAAGCGGCCGATGCGCCGCCCGAAATGCGGCGCGAGGGTGCCGGGTCCCGGCGTGTCGACTGTTATCGTGGGCGCGACGCCCGCATCCGGATGCTTGCAGCGGTCCCGGCAATGCGTGTCGAGCCCGCAGCACAGCGAGCAGATCGAGCCTTGATTGAACGGACACCACGCCATGTCGGCGGCTTCGTAGTCTCGCTCGCAAATACAGCAGCGCACGAGTTCGTTGCGCGGCACGTCGGCATAGCGAACATCGGCGCGTGCGATGTAGTAGCGTCCGCCCGTGACATACGCAATGACAATGGCGCTTGCGAATGCAAGCAGCAGCGCGAGGAACGCGGAATACGCGCGCGCGACATCGCCGAACAGGCCGGCGAACGCGCAGGTCGACACCACCGAGGCAATCAGCATCGCGCCGCAGCCCACCGGGTTCACCTGATACAGGTGCGCGCGCTTGAACTCGATGCGCCGCGGACTGACGCCAAGCGGCTTAAGTACGACGAGGTCGGCGACCAGCGCGCCGAGCCACGCGATCACGAGATTCGAATACACGCTCAGAACGGTTTCGAGCGTCTTGAAGATGCCGAGCAACGTGAGCAGCAACGCGATCATCACGTTGAAGACCAGCCACACCACGCGTCCCGGATGATAGTGCGTGAGCCGCGCGAACACGTTCGACCATGCCAGCGACCCGGCATAGGCATTCGTCACGTTGATCTTCACCTGCGAGATCACGACGAACACCACGGCAACCGTCAGCGCGAGCGCGGGACTATCGAACACATGCCGGTACGCGGTCACGTACAGATGCACGGGCACGACGGCATCGACGGGCGAGACACCGTCCTGCAACGCGAGCACGGCGAGCAGACTGCCCGCCAACAGCTTGAGTCCGCCGACCACGATCCATCCGGGGCCCGCCGCCAGCATCGCGGACCACCACGACAGACGGTTCTTCGCCGTGCGATCGGGCAGGAAGCGCAGATAATCGACCTGCTCGCCAATCTGCCCCATCAGCGAAAACAGCACGCCCGCCGCCGAGCCGAACAGCAGCAAGTCGATGCCCGCACCCTGCGACGCCGCATTCACGCCCCGAAACGCAGCCCATCGATGCAGCACGCCGGGGTCCTGAACCAGCACGAAGACAAACGGCGCGACGAGCAAAACGGCCCACAGTGGCTGCGTCCAGCGTTGCAGCTGATTGATGAGCGTGACGCCGAAGAACACCAGCGGAATGATCAGCAAGGATGACAGCAGATAGCCGATCACGATGTTCATGCCCACGGCCAGTTCGAGCGCCTGCGCCAGGATCGCGGCCTCGAGCGCGAAGAAGATGAAGGTGAAGGAAGCGTAGATCAGCGACGTGATGGTCGAGCCGACATAGCCGAAGCCCGCGCCGCGCGTGAGCAGGTCGATATCGACATTGGCTTCGCTCGAATAGAAGGCAATGGGTACGCTCACCAGAAAGATCAGCGCACAGACCACGAGAATGGCGGGGAACGCGTTGTGAAAGCCGAAGCTGAGCGTGATGCTCGCGCCGATGGCTTCGAGCGCGAGAAACGAAATGCCGCCGAGCGCGGTGTTGGCGAGCAGCGCGGGCGACCACTTTCGATACGAACTTGCGGCATAGCGCAACGCGTAATCTTCCAGTGTTTCGTTCGCCACCCAGGATTGATAGTCGCGTTTGATTCGCATGACGGTTCGCCGGCCGATCAGGCCCGCGCCTGACGCGCTCGATTATTCGCTTAAAGAAGCCTTGCCGCAAGCCAGCCGCAATGCGCCTGCCGGGTTTGTTCCGATTGACCTTGCAGGCCAGACTGCCAAGACTGACGAAGCTCGAACCGAGCCGTACTCCGAGGCTCCCGCAACCTTCACTCTGCGCAACGGAGTCGCCATGACGCCGCTGATGCCCAGCGTCGTTGCACCGGTTGCAAGCGACGATCTCATCTATCACGTTCACGCCGCAGGCGACTCCGACGAGGCCTGGTCAGGCGTGCTGGCGCGCATCAGGGCGCAGTTTCAGGTGCGCTGGGCCGCGCTCGCGCAACACAGCTTCGCCACGCGCGAAGCGCGCGCGCTGTACGCCGCGCCACCCGACCCGCGCCTGTGCGAAGCCTTGGCCGATCATTCAGCGAACAATCCGTGGTTTCTTTCAAGCGATGCCTATCGCGAAGGCCGCGTGCTGTCCGGCGATGAATTGCTTTCCAATCGCGAGCTCGTCAAGACGGATTTCTATCGCGGCATGCTGCTGCCGCACGGTCTGTTTCACCGGCTATGCGGCGTGATCGCGCGGCGCAATGCGCTCGTCTACACCCTCGATCTGCATCGCGGACCCGAGGAGCCGCGCTTCGGCACGCGGGAACGCCATGCCTTCGCGGCGCTGTTGCCGCATCTGACGCTGGCGCTGGATATCCGCTGGCGGCGGCGCGAAACCGAGGACATGAATCGTGCGCTGACGAGCATGGTGAATGCCCAGGCGCGCGCGGCCATGCTGGTCGACGAACACGCGCAGCTCGTGTTCGGCAGTGACGGTGCGAAGCGCGCATGCGAGGGCGCGGCCGGCTTGCGCATCGAGCATGGACGGCTGGTCGCCGCGGTCAGCGCGGACGACCGCGCGTTGCAGGACGCAATCGTCAGCGCCACCCGCGCCCGCACGTTCGACGACGCGCAGACCGCGCATGTGCTGTCGCTGTCCGCGCCGGGATGCGCGGCGCCGGCGGTGGTCGCGGTGCGCAACGCAGGCCCGGTGTTCCGCGCCGAGCTCGGCGAAACGCGTCACCTGGCTATCGTGACGGCGCTCAATGCCTGTGCCGAAGACGACCACACGGACTGCGCGTTCGTGCGTCAGTTCGGGCTGAGCCCTGCACAGGCACGCATGAACGCGTTGATCGTGACGGGACATTCCATTGCGAATGCCGCGCTCGCGCTGCATATTTCCGAGAATACCGCCCGCAGTCATCTCAAGCAGATCTTCCGGAAAACCGACACGCACAGTCAGATGGAACTCGTGCATCTGCACGGGCGCGTCTGCCTGGCTTCGTAGCGTCCTTTCTTCCTTTCTTCAGCGGACTCACCCAAATGGGTGAGCGCGCCTGACCGCGCCTGACCCGTTTGGGCGAATCAAAATCCCCACTGCGGGGGATTCGCGCCACACGCCCGCTCTCTACCATTTGCATGCCGGACCAACGGCTATCCGCTTTCATCCTCATTTCCCGCATCGCCGCGCGACAGGAGATTGCCATGCTGGGTTTATGTCTGCTCTACGTCGGCGCAGTGCTCTTTCTGAACGGTCTCTGGCTGCTGGGACGCATCGGCGACCGCGAGATCTGGGTCATCAATGTCTTCGCGGGCGGCATCACCCTGCTTGCTTCGCTCAAGCTCGCGTTCGGCGCGGGAGCCGATGCCGCATCGATCAAGGCCGCCGCGCTGACGCTGCTCTTCACCTTCACGTACTTCTGGGTGGCCATCAACCGGTACAACGGCGCGGATGGACGCGGGCTCGGCTGGTTCAGCCTGTTCGTCGCGCTCACGATCATTCCCGTGGGGATCGATTCGATCGCGCACGCGAACTCGACGTGGTCCGTGTGGTTCGCGCTGTGCTGGTTCGGCTGGGCGTTCCTGTGGCTGCTCTTCTTCGTGCTGCTCGCCCTGCAGCGGCCGATCGTCAAGCTGACCGGCGCGGTCACCATCATCGCCGGGATCGTCACGGGCTGGCTGCCCGGATACCTGCTGCTCAACGGCACGTTGAGCTAGCCCTGCTGTTGAACCCGCTGTCCATGCGCCGGTGCATGCGCCGGTCCGATCGAACCAGGAGACATGTGTCATGGCTGAAACGCTCATCAAGGTCGACCTCAAACAGTCAGCATTCGACAACGAGCAGGTTCACAACCGCTGGCATCCCGACATTCCCATGGCCGCATGGGTCAAGCCCGGCGACGACTTCATCCTCGAAACCTACGACTGGACCGGCGGCTTCATCCAGAACAACGATTCCGCCGACGACGTGCGCGATATCGATCTCTCCATCGTGCACTTTCTGTCGGGGCCGGTCGGCGTGCATGGCGCCGCACCCGGCGACCTGCTGGTGGTCGATCTGCTCGACATCGGCACCAAGCAGGATAGTCAGTGGGGCTTCAACGGCTTCTTCTCGAAGAAGAACGGCGGCGGCTTCCTGACCGATCACTTCCCGCTCGCGCAAAAATCGATCTGGGATTTTCATGGCTTGTTCACGAGTTCGCGCCATGTGCCCAATGTCTCGTTCGCCGGGTTGATTCATCCCGGGCTGATCGGCTGTCTGCCTGATCCGAAGCTGCTCGCGGAATGGAACAAGCGCGAAGTGGATTTCATCAAGACGCAGCCGGATCGCGTGCCGCCGCTGGCGAATCCGCCGTTCGCGGCCACCGCGCACATGGGCAAGCTCAGCGGCAACGGCCGCGAAAAGGCGGCGGCCGAAGGCGCGCGCACGGTGCCGCCGCGCGAACACGGCGGCAATTGCGATATCAAGGACCTGTCGCGCGGCTCGAAGATCTTTTTCCCGGTGTATGTGGATGGCGCGGGTCTGTCGGTCGGCGATCTCCATTTCAGTCAGGGAGACGGCGAGATCACCTTCTGCGGCGCGATTGAAATGGCCGGCTGGGTGCATATGCGCGTGAGCGTCATCAAGGACGGCATGGCGAAATACGGGATCAAGAACCCGATCTTCAAGCCCAGCCCGATCACGCCGCGCTATGACGATTACCTCATTTTTGAAGGCATATCCGTCGACGAAGCCGGCAAGCAGCATTACCTCGATGTGCATATCGCCTACCGGCAGGCGTGTCTGAACGCGATCGAATATCTGACCAAGTTCGGCTACACGCGCGCGCAGGCGTATTCGATTCTCGGCACGGCGCCCGTGCAGGGGCATATCAGCGGCGTGGTCGACATTCCGAATGCGTGCGCCACGTTATGGCTGCCGACACAGATCTTCGACTTCGATATCCGCCCGAACGCCGATGGTCCCACGAAGCATGTCAAAGGCGGCGCCGATCTGCCGTTGTCGCAGGACAAGGCCTGAAGCTCAATCCGTCGATGAGCGCGATGCATGCGCCGTATGCATCGCGCAGGAGTTCGATCCCATGCCCCTTTATCAATACCTGTGTCCATCATGCGGGCCGGTCGATGCCATGCGCCGGATCGCGGATCGCGACGCGCCGCATCCCTGTCCGAGCTGTGGCGCGAGCATGCGTCGCGACGTGGCCGGTGGCGTCATGCTGTCGCTGATGCCGCAGTCGCGTCGCGATGCCTTCGCCACCAATGAACGCAGTGCGCATGCACCGAAGAGTTCGTCCACGGCAGGGCATCGGCATGGTCCGAATTGCGGTTGCGGCAAGTCGAACGGGAACGGTGTGAAGGGACGCCCCGCGGGCCGCCCCTGGATGATCAGTCACTGATCCATTTGCATTTGCATGCGGATGATCGTGGCGGTTTGGCTCGCAGCCACTTCACGCCGCTGGATGACTGCCGGGGCGGCCTCGCACAACGTCCGCGTGGATCTCTGCATCAACACGGGCTATGCCTCAATTGACTTCGATAACTTCACGTCCGTTGAGTGGCTGTATGGGGCGCTGATTGTGGTAATAAAATCGACGCATCGCCTTCAACTGCGCTGCGCTGATCGTCACAGGCTCCTTGAGCTCGATCCAGGTGACGCCTTCACTGCACGGCGGCGTCGTAAGGGAACCGGAATAGGTGTAATAGCCCGAGGTCGGTTTCGGAAGCAGGCCAGACGGATTGATCATGACCGCTTCATCCATCTTCTCGCCGCCAGCACGTTGAGGTATGTCCTGGAGCAAAGCCCCGAGTACGGGGTTCGGCTTGGGCCCGACGATGAACTGCACCGCCACAACGAGCAGCTTGCCGTCAGCATCTGCATGGACGAGATGCATGTCCATGGGCGAAGCGCGTCCAGCAAAACGCTCTTCACCAGGCGAATGAAAGTGGAATTGAATTAATTGATAGCGCCTGCCAGAAAGCGTAACCGAGTCCTTACGCGGATGAGCCCCGAACTGAATGGCATGACCGGTATTCAGCAAATGCACCGGCATGGGCTCGTAGAAGAATTGAATTTTCGGCGTGTTCGGGGGCGCCTTTGTCGTTGTGTTGCTGTTGATGTCGATGGGCGATTCTGACTTCCCACGCTCACAAGCCCGAAACGCCTCGTCGATCTCGGCCCAATGCGAGGGGCCTTCCGACCCATGGTAGCTCCAGTGAAGAGCGGCGCCGGGCGGGCTGGCGGGCGTTGGCAAGGCGCTCTCTGCGTGTGAGCCCGAGATCAGGCATGCGCCCACCAAACATCCAAGTGCCCATTTCATCTTGATTAAAACTCCTCGATTTCTTCTCTGATTAGGATGCGTTGTTATCGGTGTTCCGCGTGGCGGAGTGACTATTGATAAGTAGTCTTTGTCTGAAAAACACGCGGATCGATACCCACGCTTGCCGACGTCCATATCACCAAGTCCAAGGAAAATATCCTGCTTCGACTACTTTGTCCAACATAAGATTATCTCGATATTTAGCGGCGTGTTTTGCTCGAAATGAGATCGGTCTTATCGATGAAAATCCGGTAAGCAAATACACTCTGTTCGCACGCGATGCGCCCGAGGTCTCGAGGATGAGCCGCTCCAGTCGATCGCCGAAGCGCATCAGATCGCTTTGATGGTTCGAGATCCTCGTCCATACCATTCTGATGGCCCGGACGAATGACCGACCCGGTCAGCCGTCGGACGCGCGCTCGCGACAATGGCGATTCGGTGACGTCCCGGCGCCAACGCGACCCGCGTCCGGATCGCCGACACGCGCTCCCGCTTCTCCCGCCAGCGCCTCACCCCGACCGCTGACGGCAATTCGGTAGTGAACCATGGCGCTGGCCAACACACCCAGCGAGCCGATCGTTTCCAGGAAGTCTCCGAGCATGGCTTTCTCCTTGAAGTTCGCCTAGACACCCGCCTTCTGGTGCCGCCACTCTTGCGTCCGTCCGCCGAATCCATAAGCGGTGGCGCGTGCGTCGATCAGATACACGTAAGAGACTTCATGGACGGCCGCTCTCAAGCCGCGCATCGCTTCGTGCACCTGGCGGATGAATTCAGCCTTTTCCGCCTTGGTATTCGTCTCGTCGGTAATGCTCACTTCGACAAAGTACGATGCGGCCGACAGTTCAGCCAGGCTCTTTCCACCGACCAGCCAATCCTCATCGGCGATGTAGTCGAGCGTCACGGCCATATCGGACGGCTTCTTGCCAAGGATGTCCGCTGTCAGCTGGCTGACGGCTACCGCTGCTCGCCGGCCCAGCTCGCGGTCACGTTGTCCGGAGAGTTGGATGGTGATGTGTGGCATGGTTCGCTCCTGTCTGTGATTGATGTGCCAATCATGCGCGTCACTTACGCCCTCGAAAAGCGGGAAGATAAGCTAATATCCATCGGCAAACCCGGGGGATGACATGCACGCATTCGACGTCGAGCAGTTGAAGTCTTTTATTGCCGCGGTGGACGCAAAGAGCATCACTGCGGCGGCGCCCGCGCGCAGTCTTTCGCAATCGGCCTTGAGCGAGCAACTGGCCAAACTGGAGACCCGGGCGGGCCAGACGCTGCTGCTGCGCGCCAAGAGCGGCGTCACGCCTACCGCCGCAGGCGTTCAACTGCTGCGCCACGCCAGGAGGATCGTCGGCTTGTCGGAGGCTGCGTGGCGAGACATGCATGAGATACCCGAGGACATCGAGGTGGGAGTCGGTGTCACGGGCTACTTCCGCAGTGCGGATCTCGGGCAGTTGCTCGCGCGCGCGGTGACGGACTGTCCCCGGATCCGGCTGCGCAGCCTGGTGGGCATGACTTCCGATATTCAAGCCGCGTATGAGCGAGGCGAAATCGATCTTGCGTTACTGATGAGCCTGACAGGCCCGAAGTCCCGCCGCTCGAACGACAGCACCGAGCTCGGTGTCGAGCCGCTGCAATGGGTAACCGCCGCCGATCGTCCGGATTCGCCGCGCGGGCGCGCCGTGCCGCTTGTCCTTCTGCCCGAGTTCTGCTCGCTTCATCGGCTGGCGGTGGACAGCCTGCAAAAGAAGGGCATTCCCTTTTATGTGAGTCACATCGCGTCTGGCGTCGAGGGCCTCACCGCCGCACTGGAAGCCGGGCTGGGCGTGGGTTGTCTCAATGCCTCCGCAGCCGCGCGGCCTGGACTGCGGATACTGTCAAAGCCTGCTCTTCCGTCCCTTCCGAAGGCTCGATTCTTTCTCAGGTCAAGGCGCGAGGAGCGCTTCGAAGAGAAGTCGGAGCTACAGGAACTGGCAGCCGTCGTGACGAAGCACTTTACAGAGCGGCCCTAGGCGAAATCGCCCGCCGGACGTCATGACCTAGCTCAACAATATTTCGAAATCAATAAGGGTTCTGGCTGCTTGCACAGTCCTTTTTAACGTCCAACACTCTGGCATCAATCCGGCTCGCCAGATCGTTGTCCGATATACCGGACAACCTGATATTCGACTAAACGTTGCCAAAGCGAGGCGAAGCCCGGAGCGGTTTCTCAGACCACCCCCTCGACCAGGATCTGAACATGAAGCTCGCCACCAAGGGCAACAAGGCCGTCTTGCTGCTTGCCGCAACCGCCGTGAGCGGATTGCTCGCGCTTTCCGCCTGCACGAAAGTGGCAACGCCTGAGCAAGGCGCATCGGCAGCAGCGCCTGCATCCACGCTTCAAGCCGTGCTTCAGCGCGGCACGCTGCGCGTCGGCGATTGCTTGACGTTCGCGCCGTTCGGCTTTTACGACAAGGACGGCAATCCGGATGGCTATGACGTCGACCTCGCCAAGGAACTCGCGAAGCAAATGGGCGTGAAGCTCGAAGTCGTGAACACGACCAGCGCGAACCGCATCCCGAACCTGCAAACCGCCAAGGTCGATGTCGTGTTCTGCAACTTCACGCGCAACCTCGAACGCGCGAAGGTCGTCGAATTCACCTCGCCCTACGTGGTTGCCAGCGAAGCGATGCTCGTGAAAAAGAGCAGCGGCATTCAGTCGGCGAAGGACATGAGCGGGCGCACCATCGCCACGGTCAAGGGCTCGACCAACGGCGACGAAGTCCGCTCGATGGGCATCCCCGTCAAGATTCAGGAATATGACAGTTCACAGGCGGCCATTCTCGCCGTCAAGCAAGGCCAGGCTGATGCCATGATCGAGGACAACAACTTCCTTGCGTATCAGGCGAAGCTCGATCCGGAACTGGCGGTGACCAACGAAGCACTCGTGCCGCTCGAGTACAACGCCTTCGGCGTGAAGGCAGGCGATCAGGCGTGGCTCAACTATCTGAATCTGTTCCTGTTCAACATCAACGCATCGAAGCTGAATGCGCAGTTGTACAAGAAATGGTTCGGCGTCGATCCGAAATATCCGCTCAATCCGCAGTTCTGAAGCGGAGGCGCAGATGAGCTATCAATGGATGACGCTTTGGGGCTATGTCCCCGAGTTCCTGAAGGCCGGCTGGCTGACCTTGCAGGTCACGTTGCTGTCGTTCGTGCTGGCGCTCGCGCTCGGTCTGATCGCGGCGCTCGCGAGCATGTCGCCGTCGTCCATCGTGCGCTTCATCGCGCGGGCTTACGTCGAAGCCATCCGCAATACGCCGGTGCTGCTGCAGATCTTCATCGTGTTCTTCGGCTTGCCGTCGATGGGCATTGCACTCGATGCTTACTGGGCCGGGGTCATCGCGCTGGGCGTGAACGTGGGCGCGTATCTGTCGGAGGTGTTTCGCGCGGGCATGCAATCGGTGCCGCGCGGACAGATTGAGGCAGCCGGCATTCTCGGTCTGGAACGCGGGCAGATCTTCAAGGAGATCGTGTTGCCGCAGGCGACGCGTGCGGTGTATCCGACCATCGTCAATTATCTGATCCAGTTGTTGCTCGGCACTTCGCTGTTGTCAGCCATTGCATTGCCCGAACTCACCGGCACCGCAACCGTCATCAATGCGCGCACGCTCTTGTATGTGCAGACCTTCGCCGTTGTGCTGGTCGCGTATCTGGTGCTGAGCAACGTGCTGTCGTGGATTGCGAGTCAACTTGGCGCACGCATGTTTCATCCGCCGCTCATCGTGAGGCCGGGGATCCGCAGGGCTGGATTCTCGCTGCGCCGTGCGAATCGTGCATGAGGGACTAGAACATGTCACTCGAACTGCTGAAAAACAGTCTGTCGATCCTGCTGCATGGTCTCGTGACGACGCTGCTCCTGTCGCTTGCGGCGATCGTCGGGAGTACGCTGATCGGCCTGCTCGCCGCCGTGTTGCGGACATTCGGCCCGTGGGGCACGGACCGGATCGCGAAGCTCTATACGGAATTGTTTCGCGGTACGCCCGTATTGATCACGCTGATGTTCATCTACTTCGGCGTCTCCTACTTCGGTTATGCCATCGATGTCTTCGCAGCCGGCGTGATCGGCCTGAGCGTGTATCAGGGCGCGTATATCGCGGAAGTCTTTCGCTCGGGTATCGAATCAGTGCCGAAGGGACAGTGGGAAGTCTCGCAGATTCTCGGTCTGTCGCGCATGCAGGCCTTCACCTCGGTGGTGCTGCCGCAGACCGGGCGCATCGTGTTGCCGCCGCTCGTGGGTCAGTATCTGTCGCTCATCAAGGATACGTCGATCGTCAGCATGATCGGCATGTCCGAACTGATGCACGGCGGCCAGGCCATCGTGGATCGTGTCGGCAAGCCGGTGGAGATCTACGGCCTCGTCGCACTGATCTATTTCGTCGTGTGCTTCCCGCTTTCGCAATGGGTGCGCCATCATGACCGCCGGAGACTGACTTGAGCGATTCCATCCAGAGCAAACCCGTCATTTCGCTGTCGGGCGTGAGCAAGGCATTCGGCGCAACGCGTGTTCTCAACGATATCAATCTCGACGTGCGCGCGGGCGAAGTGCTCGTGCTGATTGGCGCATCCGGTTCGGGCAAGAGCACGGTGCTGCGCATCATGGCCGGACTGGAAACGACGGACTCCGGCCACGTGTGGGTCAACGACGTGCCCCTGCACGATCCGAAGCGCGCACGCGAGATTCGCGGCCACGTCGGCATGGTGTTTCAGCAGTTCAACTTGTTCCCGCACAAGACCGCGCTCGGCAATGTCACCCTTGCGCTGATCAAGGCGCGTGGCATGTCGCCCGCCGATGCCCGCACCCGCGCCATGGAAACGCTCGACCGCGTGGGTCTGGCGGACCGTGCATCGCACTATCCGATCCAGTTGTCGGGCGGACAGCAGCAGCGTGTCGCGATTGCGCGGGCGCTGGCGGTCGAACCCGGCATCATGTTCTTCGATGAAGCCACCTCCGCACTCGATCCCGAGCTCGTCGGCGAAGTGACGGAAGTCATGCGCGGCCTCGCGCGCGACGGCATGACGATGGTCGTCGTCACCCACGAAATGGGATTCGCGCGCAAGACAGCGGATCGGGTCGTGTTCATGGACAAGGGCGTGATTGCGGAACAAGGCGACCCGGAGCACATCTTCGTCAACCCGGCCAACGAACGCACGCGGCAATTTCTCAGCCGTGTACTCGACCATTGAAGGCTGAATGAATGGCAGCAACGGAATCGTCGCGCGCGCGAGGCGTGGACCGTGTCATCGATATCTTCCGGAAGCTGCATCACGCGCAGCGGCCCATGACGATGCGCGAGTTGATCGAAGCGACCGGCTCGCCGCGTTCGAGCATCTATGAACTCGTTGCCATTCTCGCCGACGTGGGCTGGCTCGAAACATCGGCGGATGGCAGTGTGTTCTTCGGACGCGAGATGCATTACTACGGCTCGGACTACGCGGCGCACAACGACCTTATCAGCCGCGCGCATCAGTCCATTCTGGCGCTGGTGCGCAAGTACGACGAAACCACGCAGCTGTGCATGCTCGAAGGGAACAAGTACGCGGTGGTGTTATCGGAGAACAGTGCGCGGCCGTTCAACATCAGCTCGGATATCGGCGTGCGCGTGCCGATTCCGTGGACCGCGACCGGACGCCTGTTGCTCGGCCATATGAATGCCGACGCCATCCGCACGCTGATTCCCGCAGATGACTTCGTGCTCGACAACGGCGTGTGCATCGATTTCGATCAATTCATGCACGATGTGGAGCATGCGAAAGCGCTGGGCTATTGCTGCACGGAAGGTCTGTCCAATGCGTTCCGGCTCTGCATGGCCGCGCCCGTGCGCGACCGCGCCGGTGTGCCGATCGCCGCGCTGTGCTTCATGACAGGCCGCGACACGGACCCTGAACGCCGTCAGTCGATGCTGGACGATCTGCTTCAATCGGCGCAGGCACTGTCGCCGCGCTGAGGAGAATGTAAGCCTCACGCTGCTTGCGTCAAGCTTGTAAGGTACGGGCAACGCTGCCGGGCCTCGGGAAAGCGCTGAGTGAAAGTGCCTTGCTAAAAAGGGCGCCATGCTCTAAAAAAAATAGTCAGCGAACCCAACCGTCGCCCGCGCAGAAGCGCGGACGACTCACAGCGAGCCCGCCTGTCCATGAGTCTTCTCGAACTCAAGGAGGTTTCGAAGCACTTCGGCGCGATACAGGCCCTGACCGACGTGACCTTCAGCCTGGAGCCTGGCGAGGTAGTGGGTCTCATGGGCGACAACGGGGCCGGCAAGTCGACGCTCGTGAAAATCATCGCCGGGAATTTCCCGCCCTCGCATGGCGAGATCCGCATGAGCGGCAAGCCCGTGCATTTCAGCAAGCCTGTCGATGCGCGCGCCCAGGGTATCGAGGTCGTCTATCAGGACTTGGCGCTTTGCGACAACCTGACGGCCGCTGCCAATGTCTTTCTGGGCCGGGAACCGCGCATCGGCTTCTGGCCCTTCCGCGTCCTCGATCACGCCACCATGTACCGGCGGGCTGGCGAACTCTTCCGCGAATTGAAATCTGAAACGCGCCCTCGCGATCTCGTGCGGCAGATGTCGGGTGGTCAGCGCCAGGCTGTGGCGATTGCGCGCACGCGTTTGTCGGAAGCGCGGCTTGTCATCATGGATGAACCGACCGCTGCGATCAGCGTGCGTCAGGTGGCCGAGGTGCTCGACCTCATCCACCGGCTGTCCGAGCATCGCATCGCGGTCATTCTGATCAGCCACCGCATGCCCGACGTGTTCGCCGTCGCGCAGCGCGTGGTCGTCATGCGGCGCGGCCGCAAGGTGTCCGACAAAACGACGGGAAACACGTCGCCGGAAGAAGTGACCGGTCTCATCACCGGAGCCATTGCCGTCGCCTGACTTTTCACCGCCTGGAGACCTGACTTGAAGGATGCCCAACAAAGGCCGACCTCGATGCCGGTCGTGCTCGATGATCCGCAGTCAGCGAGGACGCATACGCGCTGGTCCGGCATGCTGGCAAGCCAGGTGTTCTGGGTGGTGCTCGCGACGGTCGTCGCCTGCATCGTGCTGTCGCTGGCGACCTCGACGTTCGCCACGTCGCAAAACCTGTTCAACGTCACCCGCAACTTTGCGTTCGTCGCCATTGTCGCGCTCGGCATGATGGCGGTGATCGTCACGGGCGGCATCGACATTTCGGTCGGTTCGACCATCGGCATGAGCGGCGTCGTGCTGTCGGTCGTCATGAACGCCGGCTATCCGCTCTGGGCCGGCATCGGCATGGGCTTGCTGACTGCGGGCCTCGTCGGCCTCGTGAACGGCTTTCTGATCGCCTATCTGAACATGCAGCCCTTCGTCGTGACGCTGGGCATGCTGAGTGTCGGCCGCAGTCTCGCACTCGTCATTTCAGGCAGCCGCACCATCTTCGATTTCGGTCCTGACGGCAGCAAGCTGCTCGCGCTCGGCGGCGGATCGACGCTCGGCGTTGCCAATCCGGTCTGGTTTCTCGTCGTGCTCGCGCTGCTGTTCTGGTTTGCCTTTGGCTGGACCCGTTGGGGCCGTTACGTCTTCGCAGTCGGCGGCAATCGCCATGCGGCGAACCTGACCGGCGTGCCGGTGCGCCGTGTGATCTGCTCGGTGTATGTGCTGGCTGGCCTGATGGCGGGCGTCGCCGCGATCCTGGAGGTTGGCTGGCTCGGCGCGGTGACGACTGGTCTCGGCACGGGCGATGAATTGCGCGTGATTGCCGCCACGGTGATCGGCGGCACGAACCTGATGGGCGGCATGGGCAGCGCGTTCGGCACGGTTGTTGGGGCGGCGTTGATCGAGGTGATTCGCAACAGCCTGATCCTGCTCGGTGTCGACTCGTTCTGGCAGGGCACGGTGGTGGGATCCTTCATCATCGTCGCCGTGCTGTTCAACCGGCTCGGCGGCGACCGGCAGACGGACTGAAACATTCACTGACTTAAAGGCGTGTGCGGGGAAGCAATCGTGCGGGGCAGACATAAGCGCCGCCAGACCGGTGTCTTACTGGAGACGAAAATGAAGAAAGCATGGGTGTACCTTGCTGCGCTCAGCGGCCTTGCGATGCTGGCCTCACCCGCCTACGCGGCGGACAAGACGTTGGCCCTGGTGGTGAAGGGGCTTGACAACCCTTACTTCGATCTCATGCATCAAGGCTGCGAGCGGGCCAACAAGGAGCTCAAGAAGCAGGGCTATACCTGCTACTACACGGGGCCTGCGACGGCTGCTGACGAAAGTGCGGAAGTGCAGATCATTGACGACTTGCTGACGAAGGGCGTGGCTGCGATTGCGATCTCGCCATCGAATGCGCCTGCGATTGCCGAGGTGATTCGCCGGCGCGGCACCAAGATTCCGATCATCACTGCGGATGCGGATTTGTTGCCGAAGGACCAGTCGTTGCGCAAGAGTTATGTCGGCACGGACAACTACGACTTGGGGGTAAAGCTCGGTGAGCAGTTGAAAACGCTGATGCCGAAGGGTGGAAAGATCTGTCTGGTGATGGGTAACCCTGCCGCTGAAAACATCAATCAAAGGGCTCAAGGAACGCGCGACGCGTTGGCGGGCAAGAAAGGCGTTGCGAAGCTTGCGGGCGAGAATGGCTGGAACGAGATCAGTGCTTGCCCGCTCTACGTGAATGATGATGCGGCGAAAGCGAACCAGATGATGCAGGACACGTTGACGGCGAACGCGAGTGGCCTTGATGCGTTCGTGCTGGAGGGTGGCTGGCCGCTGTTTGCACCGCAGGCGTATTCGCAGGTGGTTGCGCCGATCATGGACAAGATCCAGAGCGGCAAGTTCGTGATTGTGTCGGCTGATACGCTGGCGCCGGAACTGCAGGCGCTGAAGGACCACAAGGTGAATGTGCTGGTGGGTCAGCGCCCGGAGGAGATGGGATATCAGGCGGCGATGGTGATGCGTGATCTAGCGGAGGGAAAGACGGTAAAACCGATTGTGCACACGGGGCTGGACACGTGTACGTGGAAGAATGCGGACACGTGCCTGAAGCATTGAGGCGGCCGCAGCACGGAGCGCAACCCAACCTGATTGACTGGTCGGCGGCGCGAAGCGCTGCGCCGGAGCGAGCAGGGGCTGTACACGTGTACGTGGAAGAATGCGGACACGTGCCTGAGGCATTGAGGCGGCCGCAGCACGGAGCGCGGAGCGCAACCGAACCTGATTGCCTGGTCGGCGGCGCGAAGCGCTGCGCCGGAGCGAGCAGGGGCTGTACACGTGTACTTGGAAGAATGCGGGCACGTGCCTGAAGCATTGAAGCGGCCGCAGCGCGGAGCGCAACCGAACCTGATTGACTGGTCGGCGGCGCGAAGCGCTGCGCCGGAGCGAGCAGGGGCTGTACCAGTTAGTTGGAGGGCGCGGTTGCACAGTGGGTCCGCGATCCAAGCCCGGTGTGGCCTATGAGGGCACTCGCTACTGCCGGGCCAGAAGCATAATTATGAGTCACGCCCGTATGATGACTTGGGCGGTAAGAAAGCTGCTTTCTTTGGTGACTTTCTTTGCAGCCGCAAAGAAAGTTACCCCCGCCCCGGGGAGGGGCAGCACTAACAGACCGACGCGAAAACAGGAAATCCCTAGAAGCGCGCGCAGGCGAAATAAACCCTGGCGCCCTCACCCGCGGGCGCTCCACACCCGGTGAAGCCGTTCAGTTTCAGCATCGACCGGAAGCATGCACTCCAGCCTCAACTCCTGCCCGGCGACGGTTTGCGGTGTTCCAACCGTGGTGACCATCGAAAAGAATCGCAGCGTCTGACCGTCTTTCGTCAGCGCGAGCGGCACGACCGGCAACGTCATCGCCGACTCGAGACCTCTTGGGTTCTTCCATTCCGCCGGCACGCCGGGATAGGCTTGCAAACTCTCCAGCAACTCGAGAGTCTGCTCATCCACATGCCGTCCCACCGCCTCGCGATACACGCGCTGAATCAGGCTGATCGCAAGGTCATTCCAGCCCGCGATATGCGGCCGAAGGCGCGCAGGATCGAAGATGGCGTGAAGTATGTTATGCGGCTCTCCCCACGCCGAAAAATCCGTGAAACAGTTGAACAGGCGCGGCAGCGCATCGTTGGTCATGAGCACATTCCAGTAGCGGTCCATGACCACAGCCGGATACGGTTCCGCGTAATGCAGCATGCGTTTGAGCGCCGTTGTCACGCCCATCATGTCCTCGTCTTCCCACGTGCCCTCTGTGTACATCGGGGCAAAACCCGCCGAGAGCAACAGGCTGTTGCGGTCCCGCAAGGGGATATCGAGCGATTCAGCGAGATCCAGAAGCGTTTGCCGACCCGGTGAACTCCGGCCGCTTTCGATAAAGCTGATATGCCGCTGCGACACACCGCTCATCAGCGACAGGCTCAGCTGCGTGCATCGACGCACATCGCGCCAGTAACGGAGCAACTCGCCCGTACCCCGGCGGGTGTTTCTGGATGCCGGATTCGCTTCGACCATCTCGATCGCACTCCACGGTTGACCGCGTGCCTTGATTACCCGCCGGGTAATTGAGAGAACGACCCGGAGAACGACAGAATGGCGGGCACGCAAGGCGTCGAGATTATTTTGTTGAGGATGTCATGGAAGAACCCGTCAAGATCGGCGCATTCACCGCTCCGGATTCAGCACACACGCGCCAGGCCAAGGCGCTCGTCGAGCAACTTCATTCAAGGGCGATGATGGCACATGTCCACCGCACCTGGTGGTTTGCGGAATATCTTGGACATCAACGCGGTTTGAAGTATGACCGCGAGGTGGTGTACCTCGCGTCGCTGTATCACGACCTCGGTCTGACCGACGCACATGGCGCGGATCAACGCTTCGAAGTCGATGGCGCTGACGCCGCGAGCCGGATCCTGCTCGCAAACGGTTATCCGAAAGCGAAGGCGGATCTCGTCTGGGACGGCATCGCGTTGCATTCGAGCGGCGGCATCGCCGAACGCAAGCAGCCGGAAATCGCACTGATTTACCTCGGCGCTCATGTCGATGTATTCGGCATGTTCCTGGAGGAAATCACGCCGTCTTTCGTGGATGACGTGCTGCAACTGTATCCCCGCGATGGCTTCAAGCTGGCATTCCAGCACGCGCTTGCCGAGGTGGCTCGAAAGAAGCCTCACACGGTCATCGGCACCGGACTCGCGGATGTCGCACGACGTCATGTGCATGGCTTCGACTGCGCCAACGTGTGCGATCTGATCGATCACGCACCCTTCGAAAGCTGACCGTCACCCTTCCGACGCGACGCACACATCACATTCAGGAGCCGCAGCATGGCAGCCCCGTACAGCGAATACGAATTCAGGACGCAGCCCTGGTTCGATCAGGACGATTTCAAAGGCTTCAATCAAGCCATTCCGATGAAAACGATGGTGATCTGCTGCTTCGACCCGCGTGCGAGCGAAGTTCCGCAGATCGTGGCCGAGCACTTCGGCGACGAAGTCTGGCCCGGACAGAACATCCTGGACGAACAGGGCAACAGGGTCGGTCACACGCGCACGCTGTTCGCGGTGTACTGTGCCGCGGGACGCGCTGCGTCGGCACTGCAATCCGTCGCGACCATGGACTATCTCTTCAATGTCCAGAAAGTCGTCGTGGTGCATCACTCCTTTTGCGGCGCGACGGGCTTCAGACCCGACCAGCTGATCGGCAAGTTCAACACGTGTCATCACGCCGACATCTCGACGATGTTCGATCACGACAGTCTCGCGATCATGAACTTCGAGGATTCGCTCAAGCACGATGTGAAGCTGCTGCGAGACAGCCCTGCCGTCCCCAGGCATGTTCAGCTATACGGCTTCTTCTATGAGATGAACGGCGCTGATCTGATCGAGGTCGTGCGCGACATTCCTGCCTGAAAGCGGGCCTGCCACGCCACACACATCACGCTCAGGCCGCTTCCTCACGCATCCGCCGCGCTTCGTCGCGCAGGAACTGCTGATAGTCGTCGAGATCGCCGTCGAAAGGTTCGACGCCGCCCTTCGTGACGAGCCAGAACTCGTCGCATACGGCGCGCAGCAGCGATCGATCGTGACTGACCAGCATCACCGTTCCTTCGAATTCGTTGAGCGCCATGCCCAATGCTTCGCGTGTAGCGAGGTCGAGGTGGTTGGTCGGCTCGTCGAGCAGCAGCAAATTGGGACGCTGCCACACGATCATGCAGAGCACGAGCCGGGCCTTTTCACCGCCGCTCATCGTGCCGACCGCCTGATGCACCGTGTCGCCACTGAAGTTGAAGGTGCCGAGGAAGGTGCGAAGCGATTGTTCGGTGCCGCTCTGACCCGGGGCGCGCAGATGCGGCGGCGTGTCCTTGGCAAGACGGATCATGTGCTCCATCGGCGTGTCGAGCGGGCGCAAGACGTCCAGTTCCTGCTGCGCAAAGTAGCCGATGTTCAAGCCCTTGCCTTCGCTGATCTCGCCGGCAATCGGCGTCAGTTCATGCGCCAGCGTCTTCACCAGGGTGGACTTGCCCTGCCCGTTGGCGCCGAGAATGCCGATGCGTTGTCCGGCCAGCACGGAGCGATTGATGCCGCGCACGATGATCGTCGGCGATGTGCCGTCGGACGCCGGATAGCCGAAGCTCGCCTCCGACATCGACAGCAACGGATTCGGGACGTTGAGCGGTTCCTTGAATTCGAACGTGAACTCCGCATCGGCCAGCACGGGGGCGATCTTCTCCATGCGTTCGAGCGCCTTGACGCGGCTCTGCGCCTGCTTCGCCTTCGAAGCCTTGGCCTTGAAGCGGTCGATGAATTTTTGCAGGTGGGCGATCTTCTCCGCCTGCTTCGCCATGGCCGCCTGCTGCAATTCGAGCTGCTCGGCGCGCATGTCTTCGAACTTGCTGTAATTGCCGCCGTAGCGCACGAGCTTCGCATTGTCGACGTGCACCGTCACCTGAGTCACCGCATCGAGGAATTCGCGATCGTGGCTGATGACGACCAGCGTGCCCTGATAGCGCTTGAGCCATGCTTCAAGCCACACCAGCGCGTCGAGATCCAGGTGATTGGTCGGCTCGTCCAGCAGCAGCAGGTCGGACGGACACATGAGCGCGCGCGCCAGTTGCAGCCGCATGCGCCAGCCGCCCGAAAAGCTGTTGACCGGCTGTGCAAGCTGCGCGGCGGTGAAGCCCAGGCCCAGGATCAGCGCCTGAGCCCGTGCGGGGGCATCATGTGCGCCCGCGTCGTGCAAGGCCATGTAGGCGTGCGCCATGCGCATGCCGTCGTCGGCGGCCTCGGCGGCCGTGACTTCGGCCTGCGCAGCCAGCAGCAGCGTATCGCCTTCAATGACGAAGTCGGTCGCGCTCTGCTCGGTCTCCGGCATGTCCTGCGCAACCTGGCCCATCTTCCATGCAGCCGGAATGGAAAATTCGCCGCCGTCTTCATGCAGCGTGCCGTTGAGAAGACCGAAGAAGGACGACTTTCCGGCGCCATTGCGGCCGACAAGTCCAATCTTCTCGCCAGGAGTAAAAGTGACGGATGCGCGGTCGAGGACGACATTCACGCCGCGACGGAGCGTGACATTACGGACGGAAATCATAGGAGGCAACTTCGAAGGGGACAGGCATGATAGCCGACCGGGCGTACGGACCGGTCAAATTCATGACTTTCGCCCGGGCGCCGAAACATGGGTGCACCGCGGCCTGACCTTGACAAGGATGGCTCGCAAGACTAGTTTCGAACCGGCTCGAACGGTGCGCCTTCGCCTCGGAGAACCCTTGAGATGACTCGACACCCGATCGTCACGGCGTTGATGTTGACGTCGCTCCCGGCTTCGTTTCCGCTATCGGGCACGGCCCAGGAGAGTACCTCGCCGGTGTTCGGCGTAGCGCTTCCCCCGGGCTATCGCGACTGGCAATTCATCAGCGTCGCGCACGAGGCCGGCAATAACAACGATATTCGCGGCATCCTCGGCAACGACATTGCGATGAAAGCACTCAAGGAAGGAAAGCTGCCCTTCCCGGACGGCTCCATCATCGTGCGGCTTGCCTACGAGTATGTTGCATCGGATCGAAACAATGCCATCTTCGGCCGTGAACAGTCGTTCGTCGCAGGCGCGCCCACCAATGTCCAGGTCGAAGTCAAGGACTCGAAGCGTTACGCGAGTACGGGCGGCTGGGGCTACGGGCAGTTCGAGAACGGCAAGGCCAATCCCAGCGCAAAGATCATCAATAGCTGCTTTGCGTGCCACGCGAAATTGCCAGCCGCCGCTGACCAGGTGTTCACGACCTATTCGAAGTAGTTCAAGTCATTCTCGCGATGACCTCGGCGGTGGGCGCCACCTCGTGCGCGAGAAACGCGTAGTTGATCATCGCAGCCTTGTAGCCGTCTCCCCACACCGGATGGCGAGGCCCCGCGGTCGCGTCGCTGACCACGCACACCTCGAAACCCTGTTCGAGCAGATCCCGCAAATGCGCCTCGACACACATGTTGGCAAGCATGCCGCCGAGGATCACCCGGCGCATGTTGCGCTTGCGCAGTTGCAGCACGAGGTCATTGGTTTGCGGCCCGAAGACTTTGTGGGGACTCACGACGACGGTGCGGCCGTCATCGATATAGGGTTTGAATTCATCGACCCAGTCGGCGCCGGATCCCTGAAAACCCGAGAGATTCAACGCGCCCTCGCGTGAGAATGTACCGGTCGCGAACTCGTCGGCTTCCAGCGGACCATTGAAGTTCCAGGCACGATCGGTCGGATAGAAGTAATGCGGCGAGATGAAGACATTGAAGTCCGAGGCCTTCGCCGCTGTGAATATCTTCAGCATATTTTCAACGGTCTTGTTCTCCGTGACGCTTGCGCCTACGGCCCCCCAGTTTTTTCCGGAAGGACTCAAGACGTCGTTCTGCGGGTCGATGAAGACCACCGCCGTATCGCTTCGATCGATATTCATCACAAGGCCTTTTCACAAGAGTTGAAGGGCAGCTCAGCGAGTCGCTCACCCGTTCGCGCAGCCCGGCGTGAACATGGGATGAGCGGTCCGGAAGCAATGATTCAGATCACATCTTCGAAGGAAAACGTTCGACGCTCCAGCGGGACAGGGAGCGGACCACACGCTGCAAGATCGGCCGACAGCAGCGGATGCGTATTCAGTTATAGCAAAGATTCTGTGGCTCACTGAGGTCCGCATCCATGATCGATGTCAGTGCTTCAGTGATCCCCTATCGTCTGCTCCGCTACTGAAAACGCACCGAGCGATGTGATTCGCAAAAGCCCTACGTCGAAGCATTCAACGCTTCGTTGATCCACATCGGTCGATCCGCATGCAGTCCTCGCCTGAAACGAACGCGCGGTTCCGCTCGCCCATCCGGGAAAGTCCGACAGGGTTAATCACCCCCTCAAGTTGCGAGGCACGTCTCCGTAAACGAAAGCAGGCGTCAGACAATGGAAAGAAATGCCGCGCGTGCGGTAAAACAGCCCGTTCATTGTTCTGTACGTCGTGCCTTCGCTTCCTCACGTTCCAACCGGCTTTCGATCTTGAAACCCACTCTCATCAGCGGCGCCGCGCTCACGGCCTTTTCCCTGTCCCTCGCCGCATGCGGCGGCGGCTCCGGCCCAGCGACTTCCGGCGGCGTCTACATGGGCCCGGTCGCGAACGCCATGGTGGCGATCCACGAACTGTCCGCCGACGGCACGCCGTCCGAGCGCCCGGTCGCCAGTACGACCACCGCCTCAGACGGCACCTTCGTCCTCAGACCGACATTGCGCTATCCGCTGCTGGTGCGCGTGACGGGCGGCACCTATCAGGAAGAAGCGACCGGCTCGAACGCGACCATGACGAGTGAAATCGACGCGGTCTACCTGAATGCGCCGTCGCAGATGATCGTGTCGGCGTACTCGAATGCGATCGTCGCGGATGCGCGCGCGGCGGGCGGCCTCAGCGCCGACAATATCGCCGCTGCGATCGCGCGCGTGAACGCGTTCGCCGGCGACATCGACGTGCAACAGACCGCGCCGGTCTTCGTGCAGGCCGGCGCCTCGACGGACATCACCGACGGCGCAAAGATGGCGCTCGCACTCGGCGCGGAATCGCAAAGCCGAACGACGGCCGGCATCTCCATCACGGCCAGCACGATGAACATCGTCGCGCAGTCGGGCAATGGCGAAACGATCACGGACTGCCACGCCGGCGCGGGCGACACCGCCGCCGACGGCACCCTCGCCGCATCCGCCAGCGGCAATTGCGCAATCACCGCAGGCGCCGCCGATTACGTCAAGGGCGCGCGCAACCGCTCAGGCATTGCGTCGCTCGCGGCATTGAGAAACGTGCTGCCCGGCAAGCCCGACGCAATCATTGTCAGCAGCGCGGCATGCAACGACCGCGACATCCTGCTCGCGCAGCATGGCGCGCTGTTCAAGGCGCGCCAGGATGAAGTCCAGGCGCAGACCGGCAACAACACGCACGGCGTGACCGCTGCGAACTGGAAAGACTTCGCGAACGGCGGATCATGGGGACCGCGCGCGGCCACTTATGGCGCGATCACCACGACCTCATGCAGCAGCGACGTCGGCACGTTCCAGCGTGAATTGCTGATGGCGGTAGAAAATTACTGGGTCGATCAAGGAATCAATTACTGCCATCATCACGTCCCGGGCTGGACGCCGCCGCTCAAGTTCCGCAACTCGTCTCCCGGCAGCACGTCGGGTGGCGGCAGTTCGGGCATGACCTGCACCGCGTATCGCAACCGCGACCGGTCGCAGAGCCTGACGCCGCTGAAGCACGACGACACCAACTGGCAAGGCGTCGACTGTTCCGACTTCACCTCATGGGTGTACAACTTCTCGGGCATCACGCACGAAGGCGGCAACCTGGAGACCGGCATCGGCACGCAGGCCTGCTCGACCGGCGCAGATGCGGTGTCCACGTCGGGCCAGGAACAACCAGGCGTGCTGCTCGACATCAATCACGACAACGTGACGAGCATGCTCGCCTATCTGAAACCGGGCGATCTGCTGTACATCACGGCAACCTCCACGGTGCCGTCCGGCAGCCCGCTGTCCAACGTAGCGGGCGCGGCAACCGTCTCGCATGTGGTCACCTGGACCGGCAAGCGCTTCAACGATCTGCGCAATGGTCCGGAAGGATGGCGTTTCGACCCGGCCCGTCTGGGCTCGGCGGATTCGCGTCTCGGCGGCGATCTCGCCTCCTATCTGCCCTACCCGCCAGCCGAACTCGGCACCGGCACCGGCGACGACAAGAACCCGTGGATGATCGTCGACAGCCACTATGCCGGCCCCGCCTATCGGCCGTTCGTCGCGGTGACGGCAAGCTCGAAGGGGGACTGGTACGGGCAGAATCTGTCGCATGTGCGCCGCATCATCGACGCCGATGCCGCGCGCACGGATCCGGCGCTTGCATCGCTCGTGATCGAAGCGCACAGCACCGGCAACGGCGCCTACGGCAAGGCCGTCACCTTGAGTTCGACGCTCGGCCGCGCGGGAAGTCACGCTCACCAGTGGATCTATCAGCGTCCGTCGGCCGGCGGCACGCCACAGTGCTACCGGATGAACACGCAGTAAGGCCGCTTGCACAGCTGAAGGCGCGTCACAACGCCACCGCGCTCGCCTGATGCGCAATCAGGCGGGCATACGCCCCTTGCCGCGCAAGCAGTTGATCGTGGGTTCCGGCTTCGATTACGCGGCCGCTCTCGATCACCAGAATGGCGTCCGCATTCCGGATGGTCGAGAGCCGGTGCGCGATGACAATGGACGTGCGCTGCACCATCAACTCCTCCAGCGCCGCGCGAATCTGCTGCTCGCTGACGGTGTCGAGGTGCGACGTGGCTTCATCGAGGATCAGGATTGGCGCATCTTTCAGGAAGGCCCGCGCAATGGCAATGCGCTGACGCTGCCCGCCGGATAGCTGCACGCCCCGCTCGCCGACGCGCGTCGCCAGTCCTTCCGGCAAGCGCTCGACGAAGTCCCCCAGCGCGGCACGCTGCAGCGCGCGCCGCACATCCGCATCCGATGCTTCATTGCCCGCGAGGCGAATATTGGCTTCGAGCGTGTCGTTGAACAAATACGTATCCTGCGCGACCAGCGCAATATGCTGTCGCAGGTCATCGAGCCTGAGCGCGCGCAGGTCGGCTCCGCCCAGCGTGATGGCGCCCTCCTGCGGATCCCAGAAGCGCAACAGCAGATTCGCCACCGTGGATTTACCCGCGCCCGACGCGCCGACGAGCGCAATCGTGCTGCCCGGCGACACCTCGAAGTTCATACCGTCGATGGCCGGCGCGGCGCGGCCCGGATACGTGAAGCGCGTGTGCTCGAAGCGCACGGTGGCATCGGCGGGCATGCCGAGATGGCCGTCGGTCACGGCCGCCGGCTCTTTCTCGATGGCGCGCAAACGCCGTGTCGAAGCGATGGTGTCCGCGAGTTGACGGGCCACCTGGCCTATCTCGCCGACCGGCATGAATGCGGCGACCGCCACGAGCACCAGCAACGGCAAGGTCTCATGCGGGAACCAGCCGCGCAGGCACAGCCAGCCGCCGAGCGCCGCGACCGCAAGCCCGCCGAGACCGCTCGCGGCTTCCAGCGCAGCGCTTTGCACCGACAGGTCGGCGAGCAGTCGGGCGCGCTTGCGTCGATACGCATCGACGTCGGCGCTGAAGGCCGCGCGGCGTTGCCCGAGCGCCTGGAATGCCGTCAGTTCCGCGAGCCCCTGAATCGTCTCCGTCAGATGCGCGCCCAGCTGTCCGAGCGCTTCGCGGGCCTCGGTGCCGAGCGAGTCGATACCGCGCCGCGCCAGCACCGGCGCCAATCCCGCCCACAGCAGGAACGGCAGCAGGATCACGGCAAGCGGCCACGCTATGACGGCAAGCAGCGCCAGTACGCCGAGCGGCACCAGCACGGCAACGAACGCAGGCGCGAGCGTATGCGCGTAGAAATACTCGATGGTCTCGACGTCCTGGGTCGCGAGCGCGACCAGATCGCCGGAGCGGCGGCGCAGCAGGCCGGCGGGCGCGAGCCGCTCCAGCCACGCATAGAGCGCGATGCGCATTTCAGCGAGCAGCCGGTACGCCATGTCGTGCGCGAACCAGGATTCCAGCCAATGCAACGCGGCGGCGAGCGGCGCGAGAATCGCGAGCGCGACGAGCATCGAAAAGAACGGCTGCCCGGTCGACACCTTCGCCACCACCATCGCACCCACGATACCCACGCCAATGAAGCCCAGCACCCGGCCCACGCCGCACAGCACGGTCAGCGCGACCTTCGGTTTCCACGGCGCGACGAAACGCAGCAAGGTGTGCAGGGTTTCGGGCCAGCCGATCTTCGCGGCGTCTTCGTCGAGGGCGCGAACCGGCAGACCGGATGCGGCATGGGCGGCGGTTTTCGCAGGGGCCGCCAGGATGCCCGCATCGCCCGCTTCGCCTGCCGCCTCCATCTGCGGCTGCATCAGCCGGCGATACGGCCCGTCCTGCCGGATCAGCGTGGCATGCGTCCCCGCTTCGGCGACACGGCCATGGTCGAGCACGAGGATCCGGTCCGCGCCGATCACGCTGGAAAGCCGGTGCGCGAGAATCAAAGTCGTGCGGCCACGCGTGAGCCGGTCGAGCGCCTGCTGGATCAGCGCTTCGTTTTCCGCATCCACCGATGACAGCGCCTCGTCCAGCACGAGGATCGGCGCATCGCGCAGCAGTGCACGCGCGATCGCGATGCGCTGGCGCTGTCCGCCCGACAGCATCAGTCCACGCTCGCCGATCCGGGTCGCGTAACCCGCCGGCAACGCCGAGATGAAGTCGTGGGCGTTCGCGGCGCGCGCGGCCTCGAACATGTCGGCGTCGCTGGCGTCGGGGCGGCCGAGGCGCAGATTGTCCGCGATGCTGCCGTCGAACAGCGTCGCATCCTGTGCGACCACAGCGATCATCGAGCGCACTTGCCCGGCATCGAGCGAACGCACGTCATGGCCGCCGATGCGGATCGCGCCGTGCGCCGCATCGTGCTGCCGCAGCAGCAGGCGCACGACCGTCGACTTGCCCGCGCCGCTCGGTCCGACGATCGCCACCTTCTCGCCTTCGCCGATCGTGAACGTCAGCCCCGCGTGGGCATCCACGCGGCGCCCCGGGTAAGAGAACGTCACACCGTCGAAAGCGATCTCGGGCTTCAGACCGTCGACAAGCGGCGTGGCATGCAACGTCGGTTGCGCACCGCGCGCATCGAGCAAGGCGTGAATGGCATTCGCCGCCGACTGACCGATCATCCCCTGATGCAGCACGCCGCGCAGATCGCGCAGCGGCCGGAAGATCTCGCTGCCCGCCATCAGCACGATGAGCAACGCCTCCAGGCTCATCGCGCCGTGTTGCACGCGCCATGCGCCGAGACCGATGGCCGCCGCCGCGCCGAGACCGATGCCCAGGTCCGTGAACAGCCGCGTCAGCAGCCCCAGCGCGAGCACCCAGAACGTGCTGTCGGACAGCGCCCTGGCCTTGCGGGCGAGCTTCTCGCCGAACGCGCCGCTCTGGCCGAACGCCTTGAGGGTCGGCAAGCCTTGCACGGCATCGAGGAATTCTTCCCCGAATGCCTTGAAGGCCCCGGCACGCGCGAGCGCCGCGCGCTTGTCGGCGCGATGAATGAGTTGCGGCAAGGCGAGCGTGACGAGCGCGGCGACCAGCAGCACGGAGGCCGTCGGCACGTCCCACCAGGCCAGCACCGCGAAGATCATCACCGGCGCGCAGGCCGCGATCGCGAGTTGCGGCAGATAGGCGCCGAAGAAGGTCTGCAACTGCTCCACGCCGTCGACGACCGCGAGCATCACGCCGCCGGTGCGTTCCGCGCCGAACCAGGCCGGCCCGAGCGCCGCGATCTGGTCGAACAGTCGCTCACGCAGCCGTGCCTGAAGCTCGCCGGCCGTGCGCTGCGCGAGCGCCGCGCGGCAGTGTTCCAGCCACGCGCGCAGCAGCACGCACAGCGCGGCCGCGCCGACCGCGAGCGCCAGGCTGCGCACCGGCGCGCCCGCGAACACCAGCGCGAGCACGCGCCCAAGAAACACGAAGCGCAGGATGCCCACGCCCATCGCGAGCAAGCCCAGCACGATGGCGGCCCCGACCCGCCAGCGCAAACCCGCCATCATGCCCCACAGCCGCGCATCGAAATACATCGTTCTCTCCCCTGTCCGACAACGTTGCGACACCTTACCCGCGGCGCATGCACGCGGCAAAAGATCATTTCTCATGGGGGTGTTGAATAACTTACACTACCTCCATGACCCGTCTTCCTCCGCTCAATACCCTGCGCGCTTTCGAAGCAGCCGTCCGGCTTGGAGGGTTCGCACGCGCGGCGGCGGAGCTGAACGTCTCGACCAGCGCGGTCAGTCATCAGATTCGCGCGCTGGAGGAAGCGCTGGGCGCGCGGCTGCTCGAACGCAGCACCGGTCTGGGCGGGATCCGTGTCACGCCCGCGGGCGCGCGGCTCTTGCCTGCCGCCAGCAGCGCGCTCTCGCTCATCAGCGATGCCTGCGACGACATTCGCGGCGCAGCGCGGCAACTCACCGTTTCAGCGAACGCGCCGTTCTCCTCGATGTGGCTCGCGCGGCGTCTCGCGGATTTCTCGTCCATGCATCCGCACTTCCCGATCAACGCGGTCGTGCTCGATGGCGAACCGGACTTCGTGCGCACCGGCGTGGATCTGGCCATCGTCCACGTTCATGAAGGCAGCCTGAAACCGGACGACGACGTGCTGCTGCGCGAGACGGTCTTTCCGGTGTGCAGCCCCGAGATGGTCCCGTTCGCGTCGAAGGCGGTGTGCCGCTGCCGCTTGCTGCAGGAGATGCACGAGGCAAGCCCGGAGATCGACTGGCGCAACTGGACCTCCGCGTTCACCTTGCCCGACGACTTCGAGTCGAAGATCGTCCGCTATAGCAGCTTCAGCCAGGTGATCGGCGCGGCCGTGGGCGGTGCGGGCATTGCGCTGGGCCGCGCCCCGCTGATCGATCCCGAGCTGCGCAGCGGCCGTCTTGTCCCGCTCATGCATGGCGGCGCGAAGCTGGCGTCGTGGCGCTTCGTGGTGCGCCGGAACCCGCACGAGCCGCATCCGCTGCTCGAGCCTCTGATCCGTTTCCTGCATGCGGAAGCCGCGGCGATGACCTCGCCCGATACCCTGGACGCCGTGACGAAGACCCGCGCCCCGGCGAACGAGGTCCCGCCGATGCATGCGACTCAGGACGGGCTGTGAGTTCGCGGAGGACGCGGTAGAAGGTTCTTCGACGGCATGCGCGCCGGGTCCAGCCCGCATGCCCGGTCGAGAGCGGGAAGGCGGCCCGCCGCAGGCACCGGCCTTCCCCGTCGCGTCATGCCTGACGGCGCGGCGTCCCCGTATTGCCGACCAGCGCGCCCTGCCCGACGCATCCCAGTGTGCTCTGCCTGAGCACATGTCCGGGACGGCGCGCGAGCACCTCTTGCGTGGCATAGGCGCCGTCGACCGAATGCATGAGCGCGACCACCTGTCCCGCTTCGACGAAGTCATGCAGCGCGACCGTGTGCTCGATGACGCCTGCCACCGGCGCGAAGTACTGGTTGTCATCGGTCACGTCGAGATGGATGACGGGTTCGGCCTTCACCGCGTCCGCATCCGCCGCCGCTTTCAGCACGCCGTACGCGCGCAGCCCGCGCCGCAGGCCCGCCAGCATCAACTCCAGTTCGGACGCAGAGAGGCTGCCCCCGCCGCCTTCGATCTCGATCGACGGTATCCTGGCGATCAGTGCCGCGCCGCATGACGTCGGGTCGACGATCGGCACATGCTGCACGTACGGATAGCCCCACGTCTCCATCAGGCCGTCCAGATCACGCTCTGTCATGCTGCATTGCCCCGAGGTCCAGCCGAAGACCATCGGCACGACGATGCAGCCGCTCCCGCCCGCATGCACGTCGACCAGCAGGTCACAGTGCGGAAACAGCGCGTCATTCAGGAAGGCGGAGAGCCGCTGCGTCACCGAACCGTTCCGATCGCCCGGAAACGTGCGGTTCATGTTCAGCCCGTCTTTCACCGACACGCGCCTGCCGTCGTGCGCCGCCGGGAAATTCAGCGAAGGGATGATGATCAGGCGGCCTGCGACATCGGAGGCATCGAGTGATGCACTCAGCCGGCGCAACACGATCTGAGGCTCGTATTCGTCGCCATGAATGCCGCCGCAGACCACGACCGACGGGCCCGCGCCGTTCGTGATGCAAGTGAGGGTGTCGTCGCCGCTGTCGCGGTTCCCGAGAGCGAGTTCTGCCAGGCTGTACGTGTGCTTGCCCGGACGGTTCACATCCAATGTGTCATTCATGCGGTATCCTGATTTCCAAACATGTTGTGCGAGCATTCCATCTTCCTGCATGCCCGTGTCAGTTGATGAAGCGCGCCGGGCTGAACGCGTCGAGCTCGGCCGGCTTCTCCCCGGTCAGCAGCCATTCCCTGAAGTAATGCGTGAAGCCGAGCGAGATCGCAAAGCCGTGTCCGCTCCACGCGAAGCCGTAGATCGTGTTGCCCAGCGCGTGCGGCCGGTCGATGATCGGCACGCCGTCGAGCGCGACGGTATCGGTACGCGACGCATCCACTTTGACGAACGACGAATCGTCGAGAAACGGCAGCGTGGCGATCGAATCCGTCAGGTTGATCGCCGTCGAGCTCAGCGAGCCGTGCCACAGGTCCGGTTGGGTATAACGCACCGACACCCCGCCCGACAGCATGAGCGTGCCGTCCGGAATCTGCTTGATCGCGAGACGCCGGTGCGCGTGCGACAGCAGATGGTTCACCTTCTTCCCGTGAGGGTTCGTCACATACATCATCTGCGGATGAATGTTCCACACCGGCATGATCTCGTTCGCCCCGAAAATCGGCTTGAGCAACGACAGGGCGCCCGCATTCGACAGGATCACCAATTGCTCGCCCACCTGCACGATTTCCCCGCTATCGAGCTTGACGCCGGTCGCACTGCGGCCTTCGTGAACGATCCCGGTAACGAACGCCTTGCTGCGGATCAGCGCGCCTGCCTTCGCGGCTTCCTTCGCGAACTGGCGCGTTGCATAAGTGTGGTCGCCGACTCCGTCTTTCGGGCAGTAGAGCGCATGGCGCACGCCCTTGAACAGCTCCGGTTCCTTGTCGAGCGTCGCTTCGCGGGACAGAATCTCGGTGGGCACGCCCATCGCGTTCTGGACCGCCGCGCGCGCCTCCATCTGGCCGAATACCTCATGTTCGCGCTGTCCGTACGGCAGGTCGTAGACTTGCAGGCCGCCCAGACGCCGATAGCCCACGCCGCCTTCGAAGCGGTTCTGGAAGTCCTGCCACAGATCGATTGCCTTCGCGACAATCGGCAATTCGCGCAGGTCGCGATTATTGGCCCGCACACCCCTCTCGCCCGGGCCGCCCGATGCGCCGCTGGCGATCTCCGCGCCTTCGAGCAGCGTCACCTTCTTGCCGGCGACGGCAAGCTCGTACGCGAGACTCGCACCATAAATCCCTCCGCCGACAATCACGATATCGGCTACGCCATTGACTGTATTTGACATTGCTTTCGACCTTTCCTCGCTGTTGAACTCAGACGTGCTCGATGGTTTCCGCGCCCGCGAAATGACACGTCACGACGGTGTGTTCCGTCGCGACCCGCCTGGGCTCGGGCGTGTGGTGTGCGCAGATGGCCGGAACGGCGGGGCCGTCGCCGTCGGGCGTCACGACGTCGCCACCACGTTGCGCGAGCCTGCGCGCAGCAGGGCAACGCGTATGGAAGGTGCATCCGCCCGGCAGCGCCAGCGGACTCGGCACCGCGCCTTCGAGCGGGCCGTCGCATGGCTGGCCGCCGACGCTGCCGTACACGGATGCAAACAGGCTCCGGGTGTACGGATGCTGCGGGGCGCGGCATACCTGCGCGGCCTCGCCCTGCTCGACGAAGCGCCCGAGATACATCACGCCCACGGCGTCGGCCATATGACCGACGAGACTCAGGTCATGCGTGATGATGAGATACGTGAGCCCGAGTTCACGCTGCAGGGACATGAGCAGGTTGACGACCTGCGCCTGCACGGAGACGTCGAGCGCGCTCACCGGCTCGTCCAGGATCAGCACCTCGGGCTCGCAGATGATCGCCCGCGCAATCGCGACGCGCTGCCGCTGACCGCCCGAGAGCTCGTGAGGAAAGCGCCCGGCGAACGAGGCGCCCAGCCCCACGCGGTTCAGAACCCGTGCAATCCTGGCCGACCGGTCGCCGGCGCTGTCGCCGAGCGCATGCACCACGAGCGCCTCTTTCAGAATCTGCTCGACGGTCATGCGCGGATCGAGCGACGCGTGCGGATCCTGAAGAACCATCTGCACGCGGCGGCGCATGCGCCGCAACTCGCCGCGCGTGCGCTTCGAGAGCGGTGCGCCGTCCAGCCAGACTTCGCCCGACGTCGGCGCGATCAGCCCGACCAGAAGACGTGCGAGCGAGCTTTTTCCGGACCCGGATTCGCCGACGACCGCGAAACAACTGCCGCGCGGCACCTCGAAACTGATGCCGTCCACCGCGCGCACCGCGGCTGCGTGCTTGCCGCCAAAGAGCCGGGGGCGCACCGGAAAGTGCAGCTTGACATCGACGACGCGCAGTACCAGATCATGCGGGGCGCTCATTCGGTTTCCTCCGCGAAATGACAGGCCACGGTCACGCCCTCGATCGGCCGGGGCAGCGGGCGCGCCGTCCTGCATTCGCTGCGCGCCTTGCTGCGCGTGCAGCGCGGCTGGAACGGACAGCCCACGCCGGGCGCGTCGAGCGACGGCGGTTCGCCTTCGATCGCGTTCAACAAGCGGCCCCGGGTGCCGTCGAGCGCGAGCGTGGAGCGCCGCAGCGCCACGGTGTAGGGATGCAGCGGACGCGCGAACACGCGGCTCACCGTACCCTGTTCGACGATCTCGCCGGCATACATCACCGCGACGTCGTCGGCATGGCGCGCCACCATGCCCAGATCGTGCGTGACGATGACCGTCGTCATGCCCGACGCTCCGGTCAGTTTGCGCAGCAAATCGAGGATCTGACGCTGGATGGTGACGTCGAGCGCGCTGGTGGGCTCGTCGGCGAGCAGGATCTGCGGGCGTTGCGCCAGCGCGATGGCAATCACGATGCGCTGCTTCATGCCGCCCGAAAACTGATGCGGATACATGTGCAGCCGGCTCTCAGGCGCCGAAATGCCGACCTCGGCGAGCAACTCGATACAGCGCAGCCGCACGGCCTCGCGGGACAGGCTCGTACCCAGGCGGACCGCCTCGGCGAGTTGCGCGCCGATCGTGAGCACCGGGTTGAGCGCGCTGCCCGCGTCCTGAAACACGTAGCCGATGGCGGCACGCCTGAGTTCGAGCAACGCTTCGTTGGAGAGCCGGGTCACGTCCTGCCCGGCGATCGACACGACGCCTTGCGCAATGCGCGCGCGATCCGCCGGCAGCAAGGTGCCCAACGCCCGCAGCAGCGTGCTCTTGCCCGAGCCCGATTCACCGACGACCGCCAGCGTGCGGCCGCGTTGCGCGATGAGATCGACCGAACGGATGACGCGCCGGCGCGCGCGGCCCGCCATGAAATCGACGCTCAGATCGCGTACCTGGACAGGCGCGTCATGCTCGCGCAACTGCGCTGCTTGCGGCGGGCTTGCCAGCGCATCCGCGTCCTTCGCCCCGCGCGCGCGCAGTCGTTCGGCCAGCGTGCGGACCGACGACTTCCTGGGCGCATGGCGCGCAGTCGGATCGAACACGACGCGCAAGGCCTCGCCGAGCAGATTGAAGGCGAGCGCAGCCAGTGCGAGAAACACGCCGGGAAAGGCGGCCATCCAGGGCTGCGATTGCAGATAGGAACGGCTGTCGCCCAACATGGCGCCCCACTCCGGCGCGGGCGCCTGCACGCCCAGTCCGATGAAGCCGAGGCCTGACGCCGTCAGCAGCGTCGAGGCGAACAGCAGGCTGGACAGCGTCAGCACCGCGCCGCTGATATTCGGCAGCACGTGGCGCAGGATCAGCCGCAAGGGTCCGCAGCCGAGCGCGCGCGCGCCTTCCATGTACGGCTCGGCGAGCACGCTCAAGGTCACCGCGCGCACGGTTCGCGCATAGACCGGAATGGACACGAGACCCACCGCGACGACCACGTTCTTCGTATCCGCGCCCAGCAGCGCCACGATGGCGAGCGCGAAGATGATGTCGGGAAAGCTCAGCATCACGTCGATGCCGCGCATGATCACCGTATCGGTTTTGCCGCGCTGACAGGCGGCGACGATGCCGAGCGGCACGCCGCACGCCAGCGCGAGCGCCACGCCGCCCATGCCGATCGCAAGCGAAATCGACGCGCCGGACAGCACGCGGCTGAAGATGTCGCGGCCAAGCTGATCGGTGCCGAACCAGTGTGCCGCGGAGGGCGGCTGCAAGGTGTCCGAGAAGCTCTGCGCGAGCGGATCGAACGGCGCGAGAGAAGGTCCCAGCAGCGCCAGCAGGATGAAGCCAAGCGCCAGGACCACGCCGATCACGCCCTTCGGCTGCGACAGGATTTGCCGCAGCAGTCTCAGGCGTACCCTGGCTCTAGGCGGGTTCGTCAGCGCACCCGACAGACCGGTCACGTTCGCCATGTTGCGCGCTCCTTGCGTTGAGTTGTCCATGTCAGCGGGTGCGAGGATCGAGCCATTTCGTGATGCCGTCGGTGAGCAGGTTGATCACGAGGAAGAACACCGCGAACATCAGGATCGAATATTCGATCACCGGATAGTCGGCGGCCGATACCGCGTCCACCAGCAGACGTCCCACGCCCGGAATGCCGAACACGGTCTCGGTCACGACCGCGCCGCCGAGCATCGCACCGAACTGCACGCCCGCCACGCTCACGGCCGCGACCAGCGAATTGCGCAGCGCGTGGCGCACCATCACGCGCGACGCCGACAGCCCCTTCGACCGGGCGAGGTCCAGATAGTCGCGCGACATCACTTCAGACAGGCTCGTGGAGACCAGTTGGCTGAACATCGCGGCCGGACGCGTCGCCACCACCAGCACCGGCAGGATGAAATGCGCGGGGGTCGATGCGCCCGCCGCCGGCAGCCAGCCGAGCGACACCGCGAAGAGCCAGATGCATAGCAGCGCGAGCCAGTAGATCGGCATTGAAATGCCGGCTAATGTGACCACGGTGATGACGACGTCCAGCATCGAACCGCGGTTGAGCGCGCTGAGCACGCCCGCTCCGATGCCGAACAAGAGTCCGACGACCAGGCCGCCCGCCGCGATGATCAACGTGTTCGGCAGGCGCTCGCGAATCTCCACGGCAACGGGACGCCGCGTCTGATACGACATCGCGTAAGCAGGCTCGTAGAGCCCGGCGACGAAATGCACATAGCGCGCGAGCGGAGGCTTGTTCAGTCCCAGTTGCTCGCGAATGGCCTCGACGTCGCGCGTGGACGCCATCGAGCCAGCCAGGATGCGCGCCGGGTCGCCCGGCATCAGATTGGCGAACGTGAACACCAGCACCGAGACCGCAACGAGCGTCATCAGCGAGGTCCCGAGACGGGCAAGCGATCTCATGAACATCTCCGGTCAGGAAACAGCCACGCTCACTTGAGTGCGGCGCGCTCGAAACTCATGGTCTCGTCGGGGCGCATGACGAAGCCCTGCACTTTTTTGCTGATGCCGTAGGCCTGCATCGGATACCAGAGGAACACATACGGCTGCTCTTCCCAGATGATTTTCTGGATCTGTCCGTAGATGTCCTTTTGTCGAACCGGATCGGTCGACTGGCGTCCCTCTTCCAGCAACTTGTCGACTTGCGGATTGCTGAAGCCGCTCCGGTTGCTGTCCACGCCCGTGTGGAACAGGCGGTATAGCGTGTAGTCCATCCCCGCCGTGCCGCGGCCGACCATCGCGAAGTTGTCCTTGCGCGCATCGACCGGTGAATTCACGATGACCGTCCAGCTCGCCCGGTCGATCACGTTCGCCTTGACCTTGACGCCGATCGCCGAGAACGAGCCCGCCAGCGCCTGGCAGATCTGCGCATCCTTCACATAGCGTCCGTTCGGACAGGTCAGCGTCAGCGCAAGCTGGCCGGGCTTGATGCCGGCCTCCGCGAGCAGCGCCTGCGCCTTCTTCGGGTCGAACGGAATCGGCGCGAAGGTGGTGCGGAGCGCGTCCTGCGTGCCGGGCCCGGGCATGCCCACCGATGGCGTCGCAAGCCCGCGCAGCAGGCCCTTGATGATGCCCGCGCGATCGACCGCGAGGTTCAGCGCCTCGCGCACGCGCTTGTCCGCGAGCGGCCCGCGCAACACCATCTCCAGGTTGAGCGAGAACATGTCCGGACCCGTCACGACGGTGGCGTCCGGCAGGGTCTTGATCGCGTCCATCGATTCGGCTGGGACACGCTCGGCGATCTGCACGTCGCCGGTCTGCAACAGCGCCATGCGCGAACCATCTTCCGGCGCGATCACGAACTCGATCGCGTCCAGTGTCGCGGGCGCGGGCCCGTTGTATTTCGGGTTGCGCACGAGCCGGTACGATTCGCCGCCGATGAACCGGTCGACGAGATAAGGCCCGCTGCCAACCGGCTTGCGGCCAAATTCCGTACCCGCTTCCGCAACCTGTTTGACGTCGACGATCTTGGCGGGCGAACTCGCCAGCAACGTGAGGATGTGACCGTTCTTTTGCGCGAGGTGAAACACCACGGTACTGCTCGATGTCGCCTCCACCTTGCCCAGCGCGCCATAGAGGCCGCGATAGATCGAGCCGGTTGCCGGCGACAGCAAGCGCTCGAAGGAAGCCGCGACGGCGGCCGCGTCCAGCGGACGACCGTTGCTGAACACACGTCCGCGGGCAATGACGACCGTGAGCGTCAGTCCATCGTCCGAATACGTGTACTGCTCGGCCAGATCCTTCTGCACGATGTCCTGATCGTCGAAGCGAAACAGTCCGTTGAAGACGAGCCGGTCCACGGTGTCGCCGGCAGGCAGGTCGTTGAAGGCGGGATCGAAGGTGGTGGCGCCGGTGCCCAGCGCGACCCGCAACGTGTTGGCCGGCGCCGCGTGGGCATCGTGCGCGGCAAGGGATGAGATGACTACGAGCGCGAGCAAACAGGACGTCAGGTATCGCTTCACTGCGTTCTCCACGTTGATGTGCAATGGGTCGAATCCGCACGCCAATATTGGAAAGTCATAATGCAGTCGTCAAATTCATATTGCTCGTAGGTCCATAACCTGAGGCTATGTCGCGATGAACTTCCGCCAGACCGAAGTGTTCAAGGTCATCATGGAAACCGGCTCGATTACGCAGGCAGCCGCGCGGCTGTATGTGTCGCAACCGTCCATCAGCAAATCCCTGCATGCGCTCGAGCGCGACCTGCGCCTGCGCCTGTTCGAGCGCACCGGCCGCGGCCTCGTGGCCACGCTCGAGGCGCATGCCCTCTACGCGGAAGTGCAGCGTGCCTACGACAGCATCGAAAGCCTCACGCGCTTCGCCAGCGGGCTGACCAGCATGAGGCACACGCGCCTGATCGTGAGCGCGATTCCGGCGCTGGCGTCGGACTGGATTCCCGCCGTGACCGCTGCCTTCATGAGGGATTTTCCGGAGGCATCGCTGACCATCCAGTCGCACGATTCGTCGCGCACGCTGCAAATGGTGGCGGAGGGACGCATCGACATCGGCATCGCGCAGTCGAAGACCGGCGAGCATTCGGTGCTGCGCCGAAAGCTGTTCGATCTCGCGACCGTATGCGTGTTGCCGAAGGGACATCGGCTGTGCGCGAGGAAGCGCGTCAAGGTCGCCGACCTCGCCGGCGAAGCGCTGATCCTGCTGTCGTCGTCCGGCGACGAGATTCGCGCCGGACTCGATCTCGCCTTGCGCGAGCATCAGGTCGCGGCAAAGTCCACGCTGGAAATCGGGCTGGGACTAGGCTTGTGCGCATTGGTCGAGAACGGTCTGGGCATCGGTCTCGTCGATGCCGAAACGGCGCGGCTGGCGAAGAACCGTGCGATCGTCTTCCGGCCGTTCAGCCCCACCGTGACCATGCCGATCTATGCGATGCGCAGCGCCGGGCGCGCGCCGTCCGCCATCGCCAGCGCGTTCGAAGACACGCTGCGCCGTCTGTCTCCGCCGTTGTCCGGTCAGTAGTGCCGCGCGCACAGGCAGCGCTCTGCGCATGCGCTTGCCATCAAGCCCGGCACAGCATGACGCGCTTGAATCTTCACGGCCTCGCGCCGCGGCTCAATCCGCATCTTCGTTGTCACGCGATGAAGCATGCGGCTTGCAAGCGCGTTTTTACCATGCTAAAAAGATTTCACAACGTCTGAAATCGAGTTTGCGCAATTTGCAATTATTTACGTAAGTCTCTGATTTAAAGAACTTTAAATTATCTTCAGCACACCACCGGAAAGGTCGCCCGCATATGCAAGAGAAAGCCGTCTATCTTCAGGAACCGACGGTCGCCCGACCCGAGCGTCCCGCTGAGCCCAGCGCCGAACTGCGCATTCACCCGCGACCCAAGAAGTCCGACTGGCTGTGCTACGCGCTTCTGATCGTGGCGCTCGTGCTGTTCTATCAGCTGGTGATCGACAACCCGCGCTGGCAGTGGGACGTGGTCGCCCACTATCTGTTCAACAAGCGTGTGCTCGCCGGACTCGGCAACACGCTCATCCTCACCGCACTCGCAAGCCTGCTCGGTCTCGCGTTCGGCGTGGTGATCGCCGGCTGCCGCATGGCGGAGAACCCTGTGCTGCGCGGCGCGGCGTACCTGTACATCTGGATCATCCGCGCCACGCCGACGCTCGCCATGCTGCTGTTCCTGTTCTTTCTCTCCGCGCTCGTGCCGCGCATCTATCTCCCGCTGCCGTTCCTGCATGTCAATCTGTTCGACGTCGACACCAACAACCTCATCTCGCGCTTCAGCGCCGCGATCATCGGGCTCGCGCTCTACCTCGGCGGCTATAGCGCAGAGATCTTTCGCGGCGGTCTGGCGGCAGTCGACCAGGGCCAGCGCGAGGCTTGCAAAGCCATGGGCATGAGCGACTTCCGCATGATGTGGCACGTCGTGATGCCGCAGGCGGTCCGCATCATCATTCCGCCGCTCGCGAATGAACTCATCACGATGTTCAAGAACACGTCGCTCGTCACCGTGATCGGCTACGTCGAGTTGCTGACCACCGTGCAGCTCATCTATTCCGCCAACTTCGAGACCATTCCGCTGCTGACGGTGGCATGCCTCTGGTATCTGTTTCTGACGAGCCTCGCCATGATCGGTCAAAACCTGCTTGAACGCCGCTTCGGCAAAGGAGTGCAACGATGAACCATCTGCACGCGATCGGCGCCGCCGCCCCGCTGCTCGAGATGCACGCGGTCACCAAGCATTTCGGCGACTTCACCGCGCTGCACACCGTCGATTTTTCGATGCAGCGCGGAGAAGTGGTCGCCGTGATCGGCCCTTCCGGCTCCGGCAAGAGCACGCTCCTGCGCTGCATCAACATGCTGGAGCTGATCGACTCCGGCAGCATGGCATTCCGGGGCGAAGCCCTTGGCGTCGAAATGCGCGGCGCGCGCCGGGTGCGTCTGCCGAAGAAAGAGCTGGATCGTCAGCGCCGCTTTTTCGGCATGGTGTTCCAGGGCTTTCATCTCTTTCCGCACTACACCGCGCTCGACAACGTGATCGCGGGGCCGCGCATCGTGGGCGGTGCGGCGCGGCGCGACGTCATCGAGAAAGGCCGCGCGCTGCTGTCGCGCGTTGGTCTCGCCGACAAGATGAATCACTATCCGGCGCAGCTTTCCGGCGGCCAGAAGCAGCGCGTCGCCATTGCGCGCGCGCTTGCCATGGAGCCTGAAGTCATGCTCTTCGACGAGCCGACCAGCGCACTCGATCCCGAACTCGTGAAGGAAGTGCTCGACGTCATGAAGGAACTCGCGCTCGGCGGCACGACGATGATCGTCGTCACGCACGAGATGGAGTTCGCGCGCAAGGTGTCGAACCGGGTCGTGTTCATGGATGGCGGGCGCATCGTCGATCAGGGGACGCCTGCGCATATTTTCGAAGGCGGCGGCACGGAACGCTGCCGCCGCTTCCTCTCCAACCTGCGCGACCGAGCTCACGCGCGGCTGAGTGCTTCACTCACCTTACGAACTACGGAACCTTTGATGAAGAAAGACGAAAAAATGAGAGTCGGTCTCTCGATGCGCTATCTCGGTTATCACATCGCCGCCTGGAGGCACCCGGATGTGCCGGCCGCTGGCGCGATCGATTTCAATCACTTCCTCGCGGTCGCCAAGAAAGCGGAAGCGGCCAAGCTCGACATGATCTTCTTCGCCGACGGCATCGGCGTGCGTGCGTCCGACGAGCCGCGCGGCTCGCTCGCGCGCGACTACAAGAATGCCGAGCTCGAACCGCTCACGCTGCTCGCGGCAATCGGCGCGTGCACGTCGAACATCGGACTGGTGGCGACCGCTTCGACTACCTATAACGAACCGTTCCACGTCGCGCGCAAATACGCTTCCATCGATCACATCAGCGGCGGGCGCGCCGGCTGGAACGTCGTGACCTCATGGTCGCAGCAGGAAGCCTGGAACTTCAGCCGCGACGAACACATGGGTTACGAGGAACGCTACGAGCGCGCCGACGAGTTCGTCGAAGTCGTGCGCAAGCTCTGGGACAGCTGGGAAGACGATGCGTTCTTGCGCAACAAGGCAAGCGGCGTGTACTACGACGAGTCCAAGCTGCACACGCCGCATCACAAGGGCAAGCACTTCAGCGTGCGCGGGCCCTTGAATTCGGCGCGCACGCCGCAGGGCCGGCCGATCATCGTGCAGGCCGGCGCCAACGAATCGGGTCGCGAGATCGCCGCGAAGAACGCGGACGTGGTCTACAGCAATGCGTTCGACCTCAAGGCGGCGAAGGAATACTACGACGACGTGAAAGGCCGCATGGAGAAGTACGGCCGCACGCCGGACCAGTTGCTGATCATGCCGGGCCTCACGCCCTATGTGGCGAAGACGCGCCAGGAAGCGCAGGACAAGTTCGACCAGTTGCAGGACCTGATCGATCCGTTGGCCGGCCTCGCCATTCTCTACAGCACGCTGGGCGATCTCTCCAGCTACGATCTCGATGGCCCGGTGCCGGACCTCGGATCGCAGCGCGTGCGCAGCATCGCCGCGAACCTGCTGTTGATGGCCGAGCGCGACAAGCTCTCGATCCGCCAGCTCTACAAGCGCATGGCCGCGGGCAACAGCGGGCGGCTGCTGATCGGCACGGCGGAGGATATCGTCGACGACATGCAGGCGTGGTTCGAGGCCGGCGCGGCCGATGGCTTCAACATCTGTCCCGCGACGCTGCCACAGGGCATGGACGACCTCGACGAGTTCATCCTCCCCGAGTTGCGCCGGCGCGGGTTGTTCCGCACGGAATACGAAGCAGCGACGCTGCGGGGCAATCTCGGCCTGAAGCCGCTGCGCTACGGCGATTGAAGCATCCGCCCTGGCGCCTGTTCGCCGCCGCGCGCGATCGCGGCGGCGCTTGCAACCCCTGAGAGCTCCAACGATGTCTATCGAAACCAACACTTCCGCCGAGACGTTCCGTCATGCGATGGCGTCCTTCGCAAGCGGCGTGACGGCCGTCACCACCCGCGAGCATGGCGTGCCGGCGGGTCTCATCGCCACGTCGGTGTGCAGCTTGTCGGTGGACCCGGCTACCGTGCTTGTCTGCGTGAACAAAACAGCTTCGGCCCATGATGTCATTCTGCGCAGCCGCATCTTCGCGGTGAATCTGCTCGCGGCCAGCCAGAAGGCGGTGGCACAGCGCTTCTCCAGCGCGCGCGGCGCGGAGCGCTTCGAGCCGCAGCTATGGCGCGCGGGCAAGAGCGGCGCGCCGATGCTGCCCGGCGCGGCCGTCGCCTTCGACTGCACCGTGCTCGCGATACACGACGGCTTCTCGCACAGCATCATCGTCGGACAGGTGATCGACGCCATCGTCAACGACGAAGCCGCCGTCAGCTGTCTGCTGTGGCACCAGCGCGACTTCGCTCGTAGCGCGCTCGAGACCGCCTGAAAGGCAGGCCTGTCACGCGCGCCGCGTCTTCCAACGCAGCGCGCAAGCCGTCAACGGCGGCTGCCGAGCTGGGGCCGCACGTCCCACCCGCCATCCCGTGCGCGCACGGCGGCGCTGTCGAACAGATATGCGGTCGTACAGGCGTGACGCGGCATCAGCATCACCTGGTCGCCGACCCGCAGTCCTTGCCCCGCGCTCTCGACCACCACATGCTCCTCGCTCATCAGGCGGATCGCGCCAGGCCACGCGAAGCGTTCGCGCAAGGGCTTGTCCGGCGCGATGGCCTTGGCGCCCGCGTCGAGCGTGACGGTGCCGCCGTTCTGCGAGATCACCGTGGCGAGCACGTAGGCGCTCGGTGTCCAGCTGAGCGGCGCGAGGTCAACGTCATGCTCGGAACTCGAATACACGAAGCTGCCCGGCGACACGAACGTGGCGAGCTCGGGCGGCCAGACATCGAAGCTGTAACTGCCGCCCGCGATCAGTTGCGTCGAGAGGCCGCGGACACCAGCTTGCGCCAGCAGCCCTTGCACGGCCTCGATGCCGTCTTGCACGCGGGCGCGTCGCACCGCAGGGTCGCGGTCGTGGATATGGCCGTCGTAGGCATGCCAGCCGCCGAAGCAGCCGAGCGCATGCAGTTCGCACGCGAGCGTGAACGCCGTACCGTCGGCAAGCGACGCACCGGTGCGCCCCATGCCGACGTCCAGGTCGACGATCAGATGCAGGTTCGGCACTGCTTTCTGCGCCAGGAGTTCGGACCAGGTGCGCAGCCCGTGCAGCGAATCGACGAGCGCGCCGATGCGCGCCTCCGGATGCCGTGCGGCGAGTGCCAGCAACTCGTGGAGATTCGCCCGGTTGACCGTGGGATAGGCCCACACGACATGCCGCGCGCCGGCCTCGAGCGTCATGGCGACCTCGGCGACGGTCGCCGCCTTGAAGGCCGTGACGCCCTGTTCGAGCAGCAGGCGGACGATCCACGGCGCGCGATGGGTCTTTACATGCGGCATCAGCCGCCCGACGCCGCCGCAGGCCTGCGCGGTGCGCCCCAGATTGGCGAGCACGCCCGCCTCGCTCACGATGAGCGCGGGTGTGGGAACGTCGTCCGGCAGATCGCTGGCCCACGCGGGCGCGTGCTTGAGGGCGGGCTGCGGCGGCGCCGCCGGATGGCCGGCGTGAACGGACGAGGATGACGCATGGGCTGTCATGAGCAGAGGCTCCGAAGATGATGAGCGAACGGGGATGGCGGAAGCGCGGCACGCGTCCTGGGGCGTTGAAGCCGTCAGGGCTGGTCGCGCGAAAGCAGTTCGGAGGCGATGTCCTTGCAGGTCAGCGTGACGTCGTCCAGCAGTTCAAGCAGGTCGGAGAACGGCATCACGGGCGCCGGCGCCGATACGGACAGACCCGCGAGCAAGCGCCCGGCCGGATCCAGGATCGGCAAGGCGATGGCGTTCATATAGGGTTCCTGCTCGCCGACCTCGGTGGCATAACCGTTTTCGCGCGTGCGATTGATGTCGGCGCGCATGGCTTCGCGCGTGTGAATGGTGGCGGGCGTGAAGCGTTCGTAGTTGATGGACTCGACGAGCGCGTCCCGCTCGCGTTTCTTCAGATACGCGAGGATGACCTTGGCGATGGCGGAGGCGTGCATCGGCGCGGACAGGCCGATGCGCGAGTGGGTGCGAAAGCCGTGTTTTGCTTCGAGCTTGTCGATATACATGGCCTCGCCGGCGTCGAACACGGCGAGATGCACGGCCTGCATGGTGCGGTAGTTCAGACGCACCATGAACGGCCGCGCGACCTCAATGAGTATGTTGTTGCCCATGAAGGTGGACGACAGCCCGAGAAACGCCGGTCCGAGACAGAACTGCCGGTTCTCCATCTTCTTCACGAAGCGGTGCTCCTCCAGCACCTTCAACAGGCGGAAGGCCGTGGTCGCATGGACGTCGAGATCCGCGGCGATTTCATCGACGGTCTTCGGCGCGCTCAGTAGCGACTTCAAAATTTCCAATCCGCGATCGAGGCTTTGACTCATGCGTTATGCACAGGAAGTTGAACGAGGCATACGGAAGACCATGCACGAAGCAGAGAACGTGTTGCGCGTACGCTTTTTGACATGGTACAACAAGCTCATGGGATTTGCATCGACGATTGCACAATGTGCAGTTTTTTATTTAACTCATTGAAATACAATGATTAAATAATGTTTGTGCGCGTGTTCGCGGCACTTTGCAGCGAGCATTTTTCCAACGACATGAAAGGCTGAAATGGGAAGCGCAAGAGTCATCATCGTCGGCGCGGGCGTCATCGCGGCGGCGCAGGCATACGCGTTCGCGGCGCGCGGCGCGGAGGTCACGATCGTGTCTGCTTCGTCGTCCGGCACGCCAAGCTTTGGATGGGTCAACGGCAACACGAAACTGCCCGCCTGCTGGGGCGACCTTCACCTGCGCGGGCTCGATACGCATGAAGACTGGATGCGGCGCATTCCCGGTGCAAGCTGGTTTCACCAGACAGGCAGCATCGAGCTGATCGCCGATGACGCCGACCTCGCTGGCGTCGCGCTGAAAGTGCGGCGCCATCATGCGCGGGACTATCAGGCCGAGATGCTCACGCGTCAGCAGATCGCCGAGCTGGAGCCGGACCTCGATGTATCGCGCATCGTCGGCGGCTGCTGGTTCGCGCGCGAGGGCTGGACCGATGTCCCGGCCATGTGCGACCAGTTGATCGGCGCAGCCATCGCGCGCGGCGCACGCTTTCATCCGCATGAAACGGTGACGGGCTTCGACGAGACCGGCGTGGTGACCATCAACGAATGTCAAGAGCGCACCGTCTATCACGCCGATCACGTGGTGCTGGCGGCCGGCAATGGCGTGCGCGCGCTCGCCGCGACCCTCGGACGCGACTACCCGTTGCTTGAACCGGTCGCGCCGCTTGCCAGCCCGGCATCGTCCGCGCGCGGGCCGCACTTTCCGACCGTCGGCCTCCTCTGCACGACCGCGCCCACACTGGCCCGGGTGGCGCACGTGATTCGCGGCGAAGGCATCTCCATCCGGCCCGACCGCAGGCGCGGCGTGGTGTTTACCGATCACCCGACAGGCGGCAGCTGGGACCGCAACGATCCGCATATCTGGTCGCTGCCGCAGCTCTTTCACGCGCGCGCGCAGCGCCTCTTCCCGAAGTTGCACGACACCTGCGTCGAGACAGTGGGCATCGCCAACCGCGTACTGACCGATGATGGCCTGACCATCGCCGACTGGCTCGACGCGTCGCGCAGACTCTATGCGGTCACGACCCATAGCGGCGTGACGCTTGCACCGTATCTCGCCAACGCCGTGGCCGACGAAGTTCTCGGCGGCGCGCGCGCGCCCGAGCTCGAGCCCTTTGCGCTGTCGCGCTTTGCCGCTGGCCATGCGCGACCCGAATCATCCACCGCACACTGACTGCCTTTTTGCGGCCTTCTCTCCACCCCAGGTAACCACGACGATGAACGATCACGCTCCGAAGTCCATGCCGCGCAAGCGCCCTACCTTGCTCGCCGTCTCGCTTGCCATGGCGGCAGCGGCCACGCTTGCGCCGGGCTTCGCCGCGCACGCGGACGAAGCACCGAAAGTTCCCGGCATCAAGGCCGACGCTACACTGTCGGCGCTGGTGCCGAAGGCCTATCGTGAGCGAGGGACCTTCACGGCCGCGGTGAATCCGGATGTCGCGCCCGTGAAGTTCATCAACGACGACGGCAACATTGCGGGCTTTACCCCGGATCTGCTTTCCGCCGCCGCTGACGTGCTCGGCATGAAGCTGCAACTCACGCAGACCTCGTTCGATGCCCTGATTCCCGGCCTCAGCGCCAATCGCTTCGACGTGCTGCTGTCGCTGGCGGACTTTCCGTCGCGACACAACATGGTCACGTTCGTCGATTACCTGAATATCGGTGAGACCATCGTTGCGTCGCCGTCGCGCAATCTCGTGGTGGGATCGCTCGACGATCTCTGCGGTCTGCAAGTAGCATTGCCGCGCGGCACCGCGACCGTGGAGGAAGCGAACAAGCTCAGTGCAAAATGCGTAGCGCAGGGCAAGAAGCCTCTTTCGCTCGCGACCTATCCCGACACGAACATGACCTTGCTGTCGCTGACCACCAAGGCCAGCGACGCTGCATGGGTAGACTCTCCGGTCGCGAACTACAACGCCAGCAAGTTCCCCGAGAAGTACAAGGTCGTCTACTTCAACTACATTGCGCCGTATGGCATTGGCTTCGGCACCGACGAGAAAGGCAAGCAGATGGCGGGCGCCGTGCAGCAGGCCCTGCGCAAGTTGCAGAAGGATGGCGTGTACGACATGCTGCTCAAGAAATGGGGCTTGTCGACCAAGGACTCGCGACCCACGTTCCCGATCAACGATGCCAAGCTGTAGGCTTTGAGCGGGTGGGTGCGGGCCGGTGTCCTGATGCGTTCACGCCCGAAGGGTACTGGACCGGCCTGTCCGGTCGGCGCGGCGATGCCGGCGATGCAAGCCGCGCCCCGCCTCGCCGCTAACTGAGATGCAGCTTCGCCCCGACTTCAGGAAGCCGCGCCCGTATCTCGGCGAACACACCTTTCTCAAGCACGCGCCGGCTGGTCTGGTAGAGAAACTCCGCGGTTTCTTCGTACTCGCCCGCACGCGAGACCTGGAAGATCGTGCGCACCAGCGGTGGATCGGCAACCGGGATAGCCGCGATGTCCTGCAAGTGCGCCCGCCCCTGCAACAGCGCAAGGGCCGGACAGATCGACCATCCCAGGTCGGCCGCGACCATCGCCAGGAGCACGTCGGCGGCGTCGATCTCCAGATGGCGATCGGCGCTCACGCCGCAGCGCCGCAGATACCGCTCCGTCACCGCGCCATAGTGCGACCGTTTGCTGAAGCGGACGAACGGCAACTCGCGCGCGAGCGTCTGCAGATCCGCCGAGCGATATTGCTCACGCCGCGCCGCATGCACGACGAGCAGCGACGGCTCCACGAACAACGGCCGCCGCACCAGGTTATCCAAGTCGTCCATGGGATCGGAGGTGACGATCAGATCGAGTTGCCGTTGCAGTAGCGCGAGCGAGAGACTGTCGGCGAACCCGGCACGCAGGACGACCTGATTGCCCTGTGCAATCGTGTGCTTGACCACCGCCGGTCCCACCGTGGCCGCGTATGAATCGATCATGCCGATGCGGATCTCCGGCCGGCCGGTCAGGTCCGCTTCACGCACCACCGCAAGCAGCCGTTCCATTTCTTCGACCACCGTCTGCGCGTGCCGCCGCAGCGCGATACCGGCCGGCGTGAGCAGCATCGGACGGCGGCTGCGGTCAAGTACCTTCGTGCCCAACATCTCTTCGATCTGCCCGACCGCCTGCGACACGGCGGACTGCGTGACGCCCAGCGCGCTGGCCGCTGCCGAAATACTTCCGCTCGACGCGACCGCGTCGAAGACGCGCAGGGCCCGGATATCGAGTCGCGATGAATCGCTCACGGGTTGGCTCTCATCGTTCGACGGGCATGACGCGAATCGTGTCGAGCACCAGTTCGAGCAGCGGCGCCACGGTTTCGTCGCTGTCCGCCAGGTTATCGACGCGCGACTCCAGCGCTCGCGCGTGTTGAGCGTCACAGGCTGTTTCGGCAAAGCGACGAAACTTCTCGCGCAACGCCGTAGCGCCGAACGGCAGATCGGGATCGCCCAGCGCCTGCGTCGGACCCGAATCGAAGCGTCGCCCGTCGTTTAGTTCGACAGTCACGTTCGCGTAGCGCTGCTTTGGGAACCGCGCATTGAAGTCAGCCTGTTCTTCCGCGCGAATCAGACGGCTGACACGCAGCACTTCGGGATCGTCGAGGCTCGCGCCCTGGAGTGCGTCGAGGGTGACGGCGCCGTATTTCAGCGCGACCGCCACCGGAAACGGCAAGCTGTATTGCGACACTTCAGTGGTCCGGGGTTCGGGATGATCGAGACGGATTGCGTTGTGAAACGTCTGGATGCGCACCGCGCGTATCTCGCCGATCGCGAAGCCGTGTTCCTGCCGCAGCCGCTGCGCCGCATCGATCGCCGGGTGCACCCAACGGCACACCGGCTGCGGCTTGAAGTACTGCTCCATGATGCGCCAGCGCTCGCCGAGATCGCTCCAGTACGCGCGCGACGCTTCCTGCTCGACCGTGATCGCGGGCGCGCCGGTAAAGCCCTGCTGCGCCAGGAAGCCCGCGCTCAGGCCCGCCATGCAGCCCCAGCCCGAGCCGTCCCGCACCATGGTGGGATGGTCGACGCAGCGCATCATCTGGCTGCGTGGCCCGTGATATTCCGCGATCCCGAGCGCTTCGCGCGTCTGGTTCGCATCGAGCCCGAGCCGCCGCGCAGCGAGCGCCGCCGCCGCGAGCGCGTTCCAGGCGCCCGACGTGTGGTAGTCGCACGCGCTCGCATGCAGGGCAATGCCGGCCCGAGTGCCGACCTCGTAACCCAGCGCGACACAGGTCAGGAATTCGCGACCGCTCATGTCGCGCTGCAGATCGGCAAGGGCGAGCAGCGCGGCTATCACCGTTACGCCGACGTGACCCTTGGTCTCGGCGTGCCCGTCGTGGCCGTCGCAGCTGTCAATCGTCATCGCCCCGGCCAGTCCCGCGCCGATGGGACTCGCCATGCGCCCGTCGAACAGCAGACGGGAACGCAGTCGGCCCGCGGCAAAGAATTCAACAGCGTGATCGCTTGCGATCCGCGAAAAGTCCGTGCGCCGCCCCATCATCGCGACGCCGAACAGATCGAGCAGGCAAAGCTTGCCCTGTTCCACGACGTGATCGGGCAGATCATCGAACGTCAGTTCGTGAATGAAGCCAGCAGGGGATGCTTTCATGGAATGTGCGGCGCTGGCCATGTGATCAAAGCAGTCCGGATTGCTGCAGGAAGGCGCGGGCGACATCTTGCAGCGATTTCTTCTCGAGATCGACGCTCGCGTTGAGGCGAATCATGGTGGGCGTGTCGAGCCTGGCGGCCAGTGCGTTCAATGCGGGCGCGAGCGTCGGGTTGGCATCGAGCGTTGCCTTCCGGACCACCGGCGCGAGCGTGTTCGGCTGGATGAACCCCTTGTCGTCCTTCAACACGACGAAGTTGAACGCGGGAATGCGGCCGTCTGTCGTGAACACGAGCGCGACGTTGACCTGCCGGTCCTTCAGCGCCTGATACGTGAGGCCCGAATCCATCCGCTTGATCTCACTGGGACCGAAACTGAAGTCATAGGTCTTTTCGAGTGGACGCAAGCCATCCGCGCGGCCGTAGAACTCGGAGTTGCACGCGAAGACCATCGACTGGCCGCCGCGAACCACCTTGGCGAGATCGCTGATCGAGGTGATGCCCAGCTTCTTCGCCTCGTCCTGATTCATCGCGAACGCGTAGACATTGTCGACCTTCGAGGGATCGAGCCAGACCAGCCCCTTCGGCGCATCGAGCTCGCTGACCTTGCGATACATGTCAGGCGCGCTGAGCTTGTCGGTGAACTTGTCGTAGTTGTTCAGCGCGGTGCCGACGTATTCCCAGTACACATCGATCTGGCCGTTCTCCTGAGCCTGACGCAGCACCATGCTGCCCATGCCGACTTTCTTGTCGACGGAGAAGCCCTTTGCTTCGAGCAATTGCGCGGTGAGTTCCGCCATCAACTGCTGCTCGGTGAAATTCTTCCCACCAATCACGACCGTTTTCGACCACGCGGCGACCGGCGGAATGATCGCCGCCAGAACGAACAGCAGCGCACACAACTTCCTTGGAAATGAGTTCTTCATGGCTTTCTCGCTGTCTTGAAAGGACGGATTGTGGCCGTTCTGGCAGAGAAGATCTGTGCCCCGGCGTGAGTAATGAATTGGTCCGACAAAAAAGTCTTACGCGTCGAATTGCAAGAAAATACTAATGTAACCACTCAGAAGTACAAAAATAAGCGCTCCGATTAAGCCAATCTAATATTAACTTGAAAAGTCGTTAATCCTGTCGGCGTGGCGCGGAGAGATGGAAAACCCTGCCAAGGGAAACGCTCATACCATTACCTCGTCAAGACGAATACGTCGTTGGCACGAAACCAATTCTTGCCACCCTCCAAGTAAGTTGATAACGTTTCAATTAAACTGAAACTGTTATCGAGCCACCTCTCAGGCTCTGGAGCAGGGCAATGCCTAGCGTCTTGTCGGCGTCCGCTTTAGTCGTTGCAATGACAACCATCCTGGCTCCGTCGCTCGCTTCGGCTCAGAGCGGCGAGCTCGTGATCATCAGCTGGTTGTCGGGCTCGGAAGGCGAAGTCATGCATGCAATGGAAAGCGCCTTTCAGCGCAGCCATCCCGACATCAGGATTCGCGAAATCAATCTCACGGTGCAGGGCGATCCGCGCGGCGCCATCCGCACGGCCCTGCTCGGCGGAGAGAAAGCCGACCTGCTCGTCAACACCTGGCCCGCGTTTCGCGCCGAGCTTGCCGACGCAGGCATGCTCCGCCCGCTCGACGCGCAATGGAACACCGTCGATCTCGGCGAACCGTGGCGGCGTCTCGGGCAATACAAGGGCGTCACCTACGGCGTCACTTTCACGTTCGGCGACCGCAGCGGCATTTTCTATCGGACGGACGGGCTGAAGAAGGCCGGCATCGCTGAACCGCCGAAGACCTGGCGCGCCTTCCTCGACAGCTTCAGCAAGCTGCGCGCGGCCGGCATCACGCCCATTTCCATGCCCGCTAAAACCTGGGCGCATGCCGAATGGTTCGAGACCTTGCTGTTGCGGGTGGGCGGCGTGGACGCTGCATCGAAACTCGCGGCGCACCAGATCCGCTGGACCGATCCCGTCGTTCGCACGGCGCTGCGCCTGTATGCCGACATGCTCCGCGCCGGATGTTGCGACGCGCCCGATCGAATGCTCGCGACCGAATGGGACGGCGCCGCCAACGAGGTGCTCAAGTCCGGCTCGCACGGCTATGAACTGATCGGCATGTGGGTGAACAGCCGGGCGAAGAGCGACTACGGTCTGAAAGAAGGCGTGGACTACGCGATGTTCCAGTTCCCTGCGCTCGGCCTCGGTCATGACGACACATCGAGCATCGACACGAAGGAATTCGTCGCGTTGAAGTCCGGTTCGAACCCCGCTGCCGCCGATGCTTTCATGCGCTGGATCACAGGCCCGGAAGCCGCGGCCATCGAAGCGAAAAGCGGGCTGGCGTCGCCTTCCGCCAAGGCGGATACCGCGCACTTGAGTCCGGTGGCCACGGTGTCGTCGAATGCGGTGAAAGCCTCGGAAAACCAGTTCGTACTCGGCGATCTTCTGCCGGGCGACCTGGTCGACGAGTATCGCGTGCAACTCCAGATCTTCCTGCAGGACCCGAGCGACACCACCATCGACAAGGTGCTCGCCGCAATCGAACAGAAGGCCCAGTCGTCGTATCGATGATGCCCGCGCCCGGTGGCGCAGGCAGTGAACCTCAACATCACGAGCCTCGATGAACGAACACGAAACTCGTCTGGCGCAACTCACGGGTGTCGCGGCGAACGCGTCGGCCCTGTGCCGACCGTGCGCGCAAGACGCCGGCCAACGCCGCCGCGCGCGCATCCTTGCCTCGCGATGGAGCGAAACGCGCGCGGCCTGCCTGCTCATCGCGCCTGCCGTGATCCTGTTCGGGCTGGCCGTGGCCTATCCGCTGATCGACACGATCCGCCTGAGCTTCACCGACATGAAAGGCCTCAGCGCGGGCCATTACATCGGCTTCGGCAACTACGAGGCCCTGTTCCAGGACAGTCACTTCCAGCGTGCATGGCGGACCACGCTGATCTGGACGGCATCGACGACACTGCTTTCAGTCGGCGCCGGCTGGAGCCTCGCGATGGCCTGCTCGCTCGCCCCAAAGGCGACGCGCATTCCACGCGTGATGATCTTCGCAGCCTATGGCCTCTCCGAGACCGTGACGGGTTTCATCTGGCTCGGCATCTTCCGGCCGGATTCGGGCGGCTTGCTCAACGCGGGGCTGGAAGGCATCGGCCTCGGACGCTTCGCGCATGCGTGGCTGGGCGATCCATCGACCGCGCTCGCCGCGCTCGTGATCGCGTATTCGTGGGCGCAGGCCGGCTTGCCGCTGATGCTGTGCTTCGCCGCCACGCAAGCGATTCCCGCGCAGATCGTCGAGGCCGCCCGCATGGACGGCGCCAAAGGCGTCGCGCTGATCCGGCACATCGTGATGCCTCTCTCGATGCCCGGCGTCAGAGTCTCGACGTTCATCACGCTGATCGGCAGCTTGCGCGCCTTCGACCTGCTCTTCGTCATGACGAACGGCGGTCCGGTCCGTTCCACGGAAACGCTCGGCTTCTTCATGTATCGCGAGTCGATGACGCAGTTCAAGCTCGGCTATGGCGCGGCCGCCACGCTCGTCCTGCTGGCCACGGTGCTGCTCGTGTCGATCCCGTACATCCTCCGGCGCGCGGCGGAGGCATCATGACCCGTTCCTCGCGCTGGGCCACTGCGCTCGTCAGTCTCGTGGCATGCATCTGGATCGTGCCGGTCATCGGTGTGATCGTCACGTCGCTTCGTCCGGTGCAGGAGGCCGCGCTCGGCTGGTGGACCACCGGGCCGTTCACGCTGACGCTCGCTTCGTGGCGGGACATCTGGTCGCAATTCCCGCTGCTGAACGCCTTCTGGGTGACGCTCAAGCTTGCCGGCAGCGCCACGCTCGCGACCATGCTGCTCACGCCTCCCGCAGCCTATGCGTTCCACTTTCTGCGCTTTCCGCTGCGGCGCACGATCCTGCTTCTGATCGTCGCCACGTTCGTCCTGCCGCAACAGGTGATCGTCCTGCCGCTGTTCCGGCTATGGCGCGACTGGGGCTTGATCGACCATGTGCTCGCCGTGGCGATTCCGTACGTCGGCCTTTCCTTCGCGTGGTCGATTGTCGTGGTGAAGCATTTCCTCGACGACTTTCCGCGCGAACTCATCGAGGCCGCGCGCATCGACGGCTGCGGCCCGGTGGCGGTGTTCTGGCGTGTCGTGCTGCCCAACATGCTCCCGTCGATCAGTGCGGTCGGCATCCTGCAGTTCCTGTGGACCTGGAACGCGTTGCTGCTGCCGCTGTTGTATCTGCGCTCGCAGATTCCGTTACCGGTGGCGTTCGCACGGATCGCGGGCACCTACGACGCCAGCTGGAATCTGCGCGCGACGGCCGCCCTCATCACGGCCATCGTGCCGCTCATGATGTTCATCCTGTTTCAGCGCCAGTTCGCAGGCGGCGCCTTGAGCCGCAGCGGCGGCAAGGAATGACGCCATGAGCTCTCTTGCGCGACGTGACGTTCATCCTCTTCGCTACCGGCAGATTCATCTCGACTTCCATACGTCCGAGCACATTCCGTGTGTCGGCGAAGCGTTCGATGCCGTCGACTTCATCGCCACGCTGCAGCAAGCGCACGTCGATTCGATCACGGTGTTCGCGAAGTGCCATCACGGCTGGTCCTACTATCCGACTCGCGTGGGCCAAGTCCATCCAAACCTCGTCCGGCCCGATCTGCTGGGCGAGATGATCGCTGCATTGAAAGAAGCCGGCATCGAAAGCCCGATCTACCTCACCGTGCAGTGGGACGAGCAGACGGCGCGGGAACATCCCGAGTGGCGCGTGCAGCGCGCGCCCGATGCCGCGCCACCCGCCTCGCGCTGGCAAACCCTTTGTTTGAGCCACGCGCCGTTGCGCCAGCGAATTCTCGATCAGGCGCGTGAAGTGGTCTTCCGCTATGACCCGCCGGGTCTGTTCTTCGACATCGTCATGGCAAGCGACTGCTGTTGCCCGAACTGCATTGCGCGCATGGCGTCGAACGGCCTCGATCTCGCCCGCGCCGGCGACCGTTTGTTGAATGACGAAGCCGGGCTCGCGCAGTTTCGCGCCGAGACCAGCGAGGCGCTGTTCGCCGAGTTCCCGCGCCTGCGCGTGTTCTACAACGCGGGGCACATCTCCAAACGCGATTCGCGACGTTACCGGCACTACACGCATCTCGAACTGGAGAGCCTGCCGACGGGTGGCTGGGGCTACACCCATTTCCCCGCGAGCGCGCGCCATGCCGCGACGCTCGGCCTCGAATACGTCGCGCACACCGGCAAGTTTCACGCGGGCTGGGGTGAATTCGGCGGCTTCAAGCATCCGGATGCGCTCGAATACGAATGCACGCAGATGGCCGCGCTCGGTTCGAAGTGCCTCGTCGGCGACGCGTTGCATCCGAGCGGCGCGATCGATCACAGCACCTACGAGCGCATCGCGCCGGCCTACGCGCGCATTGCAAAGCTCGAACCGTTCCTGGAGGGTGCGGTGCAGGTCCCGGAGATCGCGATTCTCTCGGCGGAACACATGCGGCCCGGCGCGAACCGCGCGCATCCCAGCGATGAAGGCGCGGTGCAGATGCTGCTCGAAGCGCATCGTCCGTTCGATGTCATCGACCGTCACGCACGCTTCGAGGACTATCGGCTGATCATCCTGCCGGACGAGATTCCGGTGGATCGCGCGCTTGCACAGCGGCTCGAAGCCTTCCTCGCGGATGGCGGCACCTTGCTGGCGTCATGGCGCTCTGGCCAGAATGAAGACGACGCGTTCGCCCTCGATTTCGGTCTGTGCATCGAAGCCGGGAACACGGGTTTCAAGCCCACCTACGTCACGATGAACGAAGGCCTCGACGCGCGCATTCCGGCCAGCCCGGTCGTCTTCTATGACGATGCATTGCAGGTCCGCACGCAAGGCGCCGACGTGCTCGGCGTGATCCGCCCGCCCTACTTCAACCGCACGGCCGAGCGTTTCTGCTCGCACATGCACGCGCCCCATGACGTGCACGCGACACCGTCCGGCGTGGCCGCATCGATACACCGGGGCCGTGCCTATCTCGCTCATCCGGTCTTCAGGCTGTACCGGGCGGTGGGGCAACCGGTCTATCGATACATCGTGGAAGCGTTGATCGCGCGCTTGCTGCCGCATGCGATCGTGACCACCGACCTGCCGTCGTCGGGGCGGCGCGCGCTCACGTATCAGGCGCGCAGCAAGCGTTACGTGCTGCACCTGCTCCACGGCCCGGCGCAAGTGCGTGGCCAGGCCATGCCGGTCGAAGGGGGCGGCACGCGCGTGATGGAGATCATCGAGGACATTGCGGCGATTGGACCGGTATCGGCTTGCGTGCGTCTTCCGCGCCCGCCTAAGCGCTGCTACGACGCCCTCTCGGGCGAGCCGCTCGACTGGACTTCGGGCGCGGAAGGCGCAGTGCATATCACGGTGCCCCGCCTGCGGATCCACGCGGCGGTGGTCTTCGAAACCGAATGACGGACACCTCACGGCACAGCGGCGACTCATGAAAGACGACAACTCGAACGAAGCCGTCAAACCCCGTTCCGCGACGATCGTGGACGTGGCGCGCCGCGCGAAAGTCGCGGTGGGGACCGTATCGCGCCATCTGAATGGCTTCCCGGTGCGTCGTGCGAACCGCGAGCAGATCGAGGAAGCGATCCGGGCATTGAACTTCAAGCGGAACGCGGCGGCCGTCGCGATGAAGACCGATGTCACGCATGTCGTCGGCCTGCTCGCGCCTTCGTTCGATGAATTCCACGGCGCCATGCTCGAACATCTGTCGCGCGCGCTGCGTCGCGACGGACGTGCGCTGCTGATCTACTGCCATGGCGGCGACACGCGCCTGATGGAAGACGGCCTTGATTATCTGTCGGCGCAGCGCATCGATGCGCTGGTGATGTCGGGCGTCGAGCATCTGTTCGAGCGTGTCGACCAGTTGATCTCGACCGGCCTGCCGCTGGTCCTGTACGACAACGACCTTGCCGGGCTTCCCGCGGATCGCGTGTTCGTCAACAACCGCGAAGCCTCGACGAACCTGGTGCGGCATCTGCTCGACATTGGCCACCGGCGCGTGGGCATCGTGACGGGCGAACTGATCGACACCGCCGCCAACGAACGTTACCTCGGCTATTGCGATGCACTGGCCGAGCGCAGCCTGACCGTGGACAAGCGTTATGTGATCTCCGGACACTGGTCGATCCAGGGCGGCACGGATGCGGCGGCTCGCCTGTTGGCGCTGCCCGAGCCGCCCACGGCGATCTTCTGCGGCAACTACGTGATGGCGCTCGGGGTATTGCGCTGCCTGAAGGATTCGAAGGTGCGCGTGCCGGAGCGTGTGTCGCTCGTCTCGTTCGACGACCCGCCGCTCTTCGGACTCTATGAGCCCGGCATCACCGTGGTGGCGCAGCCCATCAACGGCGTGGCGCAAGCCATTGCCGACGTACTGGACAGAAGACTGCGGACGGCGCGTGAAACGCCGTACAGCACGACCAGTCTGCGTTGTGAAGTCATCTTGCGAGCTTCGACCCGTCCGGTCTGAACACGCACCCGATCAACCCCGCGGCCGCAGGAAACGCGGCGCACGAAGGCAGAACAGCGAGGTCTCTCATGGACGAAACCCTCTTCCGCGGTGCGTATCCCGCGGCCTACCGGAACGACGCATCATGTATGCACAGACTGCAGTCCGCGCCCCAGGCGTGACAAGCGGCCCCGTCAGCCCGCCCGCTGAAGCGGCCGTTGCCTACCGGTTCGGCTCGTTCCGCCTGATTCCGTCGCAGCAGGCCTTGCTCGACGGCGAAGCGCGCGTGCCGGTGGGCAGCCGCGTACTGGATCTGTTGACGATGCTTGTCGAGGGCCACGGCAAACTCATCACGAAGCAGGAGCTGCTCGCGCGGGCCTGGCCTCGCGTCGTGGTCGAGGAAAGCAATCTCAAGGTGCATATCGCGGCTTTGCGCAAGGCGCTCGGCGACGAGCCCGTGCATTCGCGCTTCGTCACGACCGTCGTCGGGCAAGGTTATCGGTTCGTGGCGCCCGTCACGCGCGAAACGCTTGCCGACGCCGCAGATGGATCACGCGCGCCGCAGGCCGTGACGCATAACCTTCCAGCCGCGCTGGTGCGGCCCATCGGACGGGCGGCGGTCATCGCCGATCTGCTTGAACGCTTGCAGCGCGTGCGCGTGCTGACCGTGGCAGGCACCGGTGGCATTGGCAAGACGACCGTTGCGCTGGGGGTTGCGCATGCAACCGCGCAAGCCGCCGAGCACGATGTGTGTTTCGTCGATCTGACCGGCCTCGTCGACCCGCGTCTGGTACCGCGCGCCGTCGTTCAGTCCCTGGGGCTGACACCGCATGGCGATGCTCCGCTTGCGGCGCTCGCCAGTCATTTCCGTTCACGCAACCGCCCGCAACTCGTGGTGCTCGACGGCTGCGAGCATGTGATCGAGGCCGCGGCCATCCTCGCCGAACGCATCAGCGCAAGCGCTGCACAAACGCGGATTCTCGCGACCAGCCGTGAACCGTTGCAGGCGATGGGCGAACACGTCTACCGGCTTGAACCGCTCGACTGTCCCGTCGATCCCGCGCGGCTCCTCCCCGACGAAGCACTGCGCCATCCCGCTGTCGAACTGTTTCTGGAACGCGCGTTTGCCGCACGCGGCGACTTCACGGTCAGCGCGGAAGAGGCGTCGACGATCGGCCGCATCTGCAAGCGGCTGGACGGCATTCCGCTGGCCATCGAACTGGCCGCCACGCTGTTGAACGCGTTCGGCGCGGCAGAGGTGCTCAACCTGCTCGACGACCGTTTCTTCACGCTCGCACAGGGACGGCGCACGGCGCCGGAACGGCACAAGAGCTTCCTCGCCACGCTCGAATGGAGCCATCAATTGCTGCCGGATATCGAGCGTCTCGCGCTGCGGCGTATCTCGGTCTTTCCCGGGGAGTTCACGCTGTCATCGGCGACCGCGGTCATATCGGACGAAGGCGTCACCTCGGCCGGCATCGTGGGCGCCGTGGCGAGCCTGGTCACGAAGTCGATGCTCTCAGCCGAAGTGCGCGGCGACAGTGTGCAGTATCGTTTGCTCGACACCACGCGCGATTATGCGAAGCGCAAGCTGGAAGAAGCCGGTGAGTCCGACATGATCGCGCAGCGGTTGGCGAAGCATGTTCAGGATTCGTGTGTGCTGCATGCCGACAAGTAGCGGGCCCGGCTACCCACGCGCGGGCGCTTCGCGCAGGGCCCAATATTTGTTGCCGATGAATCCCACGATCACATACACCGGGATGCCGCTCAACTGCGCCATGTACGGCGCATGCGTGATGCGCAAGACGAGCAGGACGACGCCGAGATTCGCGAGATACGAAACGAGCACCACGACGAGAAAACGCATGGCCGCGTAGCGCGTGGCGACGGTCTGGAAAGTGAACTTGCTGTTGAGCGCGAAGCTGATCACCACGCCGACGCCGTACCCGATCAGGTTGGCGACCACCGGCCTTGCGCCCGCCGCCTGCACGCCGAGGATGACCGCCGCCGCGAGCGCGGTGTTCAGGCCGCCGACCAGCAGATACTTCACGAACTGCAAGCGGACATTGCGACTGGAAGTTGCGTTCGCAATCATTGAGGAAGCATCGGAGTCCGGCGACACACGATCAGGCGCCGGTTGCATACACGGCATACTGCGCACCGAGCGGAACGTGAGTCAGATATTTTTCCAGCGGACGCAACGCCGCGAGTGCGTGCGGGAAAAAAATACGGTAGCGCACTTGAACATCGGTAAAACCGGCTTCACGGCATGCGCGTTGCATATTCGACGCGGTAATCAACTTCGCGTTCACATCGAATTCACAGGTATTGACCGCGCGCACGGTCAGCGGATTATAGGGGTTGTGCTCGAATATCACGAGCGTGCCGCGCGCACCCACCACGCGATGCAATTCGCGCAGCAGACTCACATGCTCGGCATGATCGATGTGGTGAAACACGCACATCGCATAGGCCAGATCGAATTCGCCGGTCTCGAACGGGAGCGTGCGCCCGTCGAAATAAGCGAAGCTTGCATCACCCGCGAAACGGCTTTTTGCCAGTTCGAGAGAGCGCTCTGATACATCTGCGCAAGTCAGTTGCGCTGCAGGCATGTACTGGCGCACCCACGGCACCGACGTGCCCACGCCTGCGCCGAAGTCGAGCATGCGCGCGGGCACAGCGTTGCGGCGGGCCATTTCCTGCGCGATATCGCGAATCTTGTACTCGGCAAAAAACGCCGGACCTTCTCCGGATGCAGAAATATTTTTCGTATGTAGCGCGAGATATTCGTCTGCAAAGCTATCGAATTCGGCCTTGTCCATGCGCGTGCGCTCTCCCTTTCATTCATTCATTTGCTTGAATACAGGCTACTCGCTACTGTAGCGCAATGCGTCCTCGACAACGCCATGACGATTCATCAGATGTACTGTGCTTACAATTTCTTTCATGGGAATCAGACACGGATCGAGTCATGAAATTCTTGTGTTTGATTTCGCACTGCGCTTAGTATGTACGTGACACTCATGTCCCGCATTCGTCTGCATCGCGCGTGCTGCTTCGACATCAAAGGCTGCATCGCCGCGCCCGTCCCTTGCAATCACAGGGAAATCCATTTGCCTCGCACGTCGCCCAACGACTTGGGCATCAAGGGTTCCGCCTATGACGACGTTGAATCTCATCGTACCTTGCTACAACGAAGAGGAAGTCATCACGGAAACATGCTCACGTCTGCTTGCGCTTCTTGAGCGGCTGATTGTCGCGTCTGTGGTCAGTGACGAGAGCAGGATTACCTTTGTCGACGACGGTTCCCGCGACCGGACCTGGTCGATCATCGAGACCCTGCATGCCTCCAATGCGCGATGCCGAGGCATCAAGCTGTCGCGCAATCGCGGGCATCAGAATGCACTGCTCGCAGGCCTGCTGGTGGCGAAAGGCGATGTGCTCGTCAGTCTCGATGCCGACCTTCAGGACGACATCGAAGCGATTCCGCGCATGCTCGACGAATATCGAAAAGGGGCGGAGATCGTGTTCGGCGTCCGGCACAAGCGGGACAGCGATACCTTCTTCAAGCGCTTCACCGCACGCAACTACTACAAGATGCTGAAGGCGCTGGGCGTCGATATCCTGCCCGGTCACGCGGACTTCCGCCTGATGAGCCGCAAGACGCTGGATGCCCTCAAGGAATTCCAGGAGGTCAATCTCTTCCTGCGCGGCATCATTCCGCTGTTGGGCTTCAGGACAGCGATCGTGGAATACGAGCGCGCCGCACGCTTCGCCGGCACGAGCAAATATCCGCTCGCGAAAATGCTCGCCTTTGCGTTCGACGGCATCACGTCGTTTTCCGCCGTGCCCTTGCAGTGGAGCACGCGGATTGGCGCGCTCCTCGCGCTCGGTTCGCTGTGCTTCGGCGCGTGGGCCGCGTATGCGCGCCTCTTCACCAATCTGGCCGTGCCCGGCTGGGCGTCCACCGTAGTGCCGATGTATTTCCTCGGCGGCATTCAATTGCTGTTCCTGGGCGTCATCGGCGGGTATATCTCGAAGACCTATGCGGAGACGAAGCATCGTCCGCGCTTCATCATCGAACGAACCTTATGAATATGCTTGGGTCGTCCGCAAGTACGTCGGTGGCGCGCAGCGGTTCACTCCTCGAATGGATGCCGCGTGCGTTGTTCATCGTGACCCTGCTCGGCGGCGCCCTGCTGTTCTGGATCGCGCCCCGTCCGCCGCTCGTGGACCTGCCGCAGCACGCCGCGCAGGTGATGCTGCTGCGTGACCTGATCGATCATGCGTCGGCGTGGCAGAGCCTCGTGCGCATCAACCTGTTCACGCCCTATCTGATCGGCTATGGACTGGCGCTGCCGCTCACTTACGTGATGTCGATCTCCGCAGCGCTCAAGCTCGTGCTGATGATCGCGTATGTCGGCTTCGTCATGTCGTGCGTCGGCTTTCGCAGGCATCTGAACGGCGACTCGCGGCTCGATGTGCTCTTCATCCCCGGCTTCTTCGGCTTCGCCTTTGCATGGGGCTTCTATACGTTTCTGGTAGCGGCGCCAGTGGGCATGCTGTTCATGTGGCTCGCGCATCGTTCCGCTACCCACCCTTCGTTCAGCCGGGGCGTGGGCGTGTTCGTCGCGGGCGTGGCGCTGTTCTTCTGTCACGGTCTCGTCTTTCTGTTCGCCTGCGGGATCGGTGCGGGTTTCGCGCTCGTCAAGCCGCGCCGGATCAGGGGCAAGCTGCTGGCGCTGGCGGCGTTCGTGCCGCTCGGCTTGCTGTGCATTGTCTACACGCTGTGGAGTCACGCCAGCGACCCGGTTCTCGGCCACACCATCGACAATGCCGCAAAGATCGACTGGGGCTGGTCGGACACCGGCGGCAAACGTCTGCTGCTGTTTCCGATGATGGTGTGGGGGCTCACGAAGTGGAGCGCGGTTTATCTGCCGCTCTTCATGTTGATGGGCATTGCGCCGTGGCTCTGGCGGGACCGCATCAATCCCGATCGCGCCGTGCTGGTGCCGATGATCGTCATGGTATTCATCTGGCTCGCCGTGCCGAACCTCGCGCTCGGCACGGCGTATCTCTATCAGCGCTTCGCGCTCTTTCTGCTGCCCGCTTATGCGCTGATGTTCGTCGCGCCGAAGCCTCGTGCCGGCGTGAAGCGCGACATGCGCGGCTTCGGCATGCAGCTCGTCATCATCGCCGGCTGCTGGATATTCCTCGCGAATCAGGCGGTCCGGCTGCACCGTTTCGCAATGGAGATCGCGCCGCTGGAGCACCTGCTGTCGCGAACCGAGCCGAATCAGCGCGCGCTCAATCTGGTGATGGACGGGGCCAGCGAGGCGTACTGGAGTCCCTTCGCCTATCAGCATCAGGCGCTGTGGTATCAGGCCGAGAAGCACGGTTTCGTCGATCCGAATTTCGCTCAGTTCGTGCCGCAGATCGTGCGTTTCAGGCCGGCGCAATTTCCGGTTCATGCGTCACAGCTCGATCGTTTCCCCGGCTCGTTCGACTGGAAGCAAGACAACGCCCGCTTGTATCGGTATATCTTCGTGCGCTCGACGCAGCCCTTGCCCGCCGGCTACTTCGCCAATGGCGAGTGCGATGTGGCTTTGCTCGCACGTGAGGGCAAGTGGGCGCTGTATGAGCGGCATGCGTGCCAGTGAAGGCGCGGTTTGATGACGGTGAGCGGAAGCATCACGATTTCAAGCCCGCTCCTCTAAAGCATTCGCTTAAATGTGCCGTTATCCCCTACGCGTCGGTCTGCCGTTCCTGACCGACCGCCGCTTCATTCTTCCCATACTTCCAATAACAATCCCTCACCTCTCACCATGCAGCGCACCCGCCTCTCAATCAATGCTCGTCTCGTAGCAGCCATGTCTTTCCTGGCCTTTCTTCTGATCGTCGTTGGCGCGCTCGGCCTCACTGGAATGATTACAAGCAACAACGCGAATCGACGCACTTACTCGGAGCAGTTGCCGAAGTCGATCGCGGTCGGTGAAATGACCATCATGGTCGGCCGGCAACGCACGTCGCTCGACCGCGCCGCTATCGACCCCGGTTCGGAAGACGCCCGAAACATGTATGAGAAGGAAAAGGAGGTCCAGGTCGCGGCCGCAGCGGCGTGGAACAAATATCTTTCACTGCCGCGCGACGAAGAGGAAGACCGACTGGCCTCCAGCGTCACGCGTCAGTACGAGGCCACCGAAGCCGAACTCGGACGCTTTCGGGAAGCCACGCAGCGCGCTGATCGCGACGAGATCCTCAAGCTGATGTTCAGCGTCGGCAAGATCTATACGAGCATGCAGGAAGCCGCCAATGCGCTCAAGAAGTACCAGTTCGAACAATCCGCGAGTCAGTACGCTGAGACCGAACAGCGCTATCAGTGGCTGTTGTGGAGCAGCATCGCGGCGATCGTGGCCGGCGTATGCGCCGCTGCCGGCGGATGGTATTTCCTGCGCAAGGCGATTCTCTCGCCCGTCAACGATGCCATCGCCCACTTTGGACTGATCGCTCGGGGCAACCTGAGCAGCCAGATCACCGTGAAGTCCAATGACGAGATGGGCAACATGCTCCACGGGCTCTCGGAAATGCAGTCGAGCCTGCGCAAGACGGTCGGCACGCTGCGCGAAGGCAGCGCCGCGATTGCCACGGCCACGCGGGAGATTGCTGCGGGCAATGCGGACCTTTCCGCGCGCACCGAATCGCAGGCTTCGTCGCTCCAGGAAACCGCGACCAGCGCCGAACAGTTGTCGACGACGGTGCGCCAGAATGCCGACAGCGTCGATCGTGCGAGCGAACTGTCCGCGTCGGCCTCCGACATTGCCCGTCGCGGCCACGATGTTGTTTCGCGCGTGGTGACCACCATGGGCGAAATCAGCCGCGATTCAACGGCGGTAGCCGAGATCACTTCCATCATCGAAGGCATCGCGTTCCAGACCAATATCCTCGCGCTCAACGCCGCGGTGGAAGCCGCGCGGGCCGGCGACCAGGGCCGGGGTTTCGCGGTCGTGGCGGGCGAGGTTCGCACGCTGGCGCAGCGCTCGTCGGGCGCGGCGAAGGAGATTCGCGAGCTGATTTCCAACTCGACGGCCAGCATCGACGGCGGAGCGAAGCTCGTCTCGGAGGCCGGCGATACGATGAGTCAACTGATCGACGCCGTGTCGCGAACCCACGCGATCATGGCCGAAATTTCCGCCGCCACGCAGGAGCAGAGTCACGGGCTGAGCCAGGTCAGCATCGCCGTCACCGACATGGACAGCGCGACGCAACAGAACGCCGCGCTGGTGGAACAGGCGTCGGCCGCCGCGAGTTCGCTGGAGCATCAGGCCCGGATGCTGGCGGAGGCCGCGGCTGCGTTCACGCTGGATGAGCGCGCGGCTTGAGTGCGTCACTGCATTCCCGATGCGTAACGGTGGATTAATTTTTTTCCACGTGGCGCGTGGTTTTTGTTCTTGCTAACCTGCGCCATCGTCAATAGCTCATCAGAGCGCATGACACCGATCCTTCTGCGCACGGCTTGAGCCCACCGCAGTTGAATGTAACGTCGAGGATGCAATGCTTGCACTGGAAGGTGGCCCGCGGTTCTTTGCCGAGGGGCGCCTCATCACTTTCACGCTGCGGTCGCGAGGCAAGGCCATTACCTGCGCGGTCACGCGCGACGCCCTGGAGCGACACTTCCTGCAGCGCCGGACTTCGGACGAGCGCACCTTGTTGTCGGTGTTCGAGCGCGGACTCAAGCGCATTCTGGAAGCCGCCGACAAGAAGAGCCGCGTGCTGCGCGGCTCGCGTATCCTGTTGACGGCGCATGACCTCGGCGAGGCATAGCGCCGGGTTCATCGTCGCATCACCGGAATGGCAAAGGTCGCGTGCCCGAAAAACGCAGGCGGCTTGTCCGGTGAACTTTCCGTATCGGTGAATTCGAATTCCGATGCCATGAACACCATCCCGGCATGCTTGCGCATCTTCGTGAACGAGAAGCGCATGACGACGTTCCGGCCATCGAGCGTGCGCCTGAACTGCGTTTTCACGGACGTGATGAACGTCCGCTTCAGCACATTCTCCTTGAAGCTCTGAAGATCCGCCGTGCCGATAGCCTCGCGAAAAGCATGAGGCGCATCATCGGTGACGAAGTCGGCTATCGTGAGAAACGCGATCTGATTCAGACAGAGTAGCGATTCCACCGCATTGAAATGGCCTGTCTGCGATCCATAGAACGTTTCGGGAACGCAGACTTCGGCAAACGCGACCAGTTCATGATCGAACGAGATATCCCGGAAAGCCCTTTCGATATACACGCACTCCGCCTTGTATGGCTCTAGAATCGCGTCTTTCAGGTGAGCCGGAATGCTTCGAAAGTTATTGGATTGAAAGAGTGCGGATCCCGTTTGTTTCAGTGGCGCGAGCATGATCTTTTCCTCGGGTCGAATGTCGTAGATTCACTGTACGGTGCGACAGTTAGCCCGGAATGATCGCTTCGCGTGCTTGCGCGCCGGACGTCAATGCAGCTTCAGGTTTTCGAGCAATCCGGACGCGCCGATCCACAAGAGCTGCACGCCGATGCAGAACAGGACAAACGCGAAGAGTCGCATTGCGATCTGAGTGCCCACTTTTCCCAGCAGCTTTTCCAGTCGCCCGCAATAGCGCACGCACAGGAAAATGCTCAAGCACAGCAGCACGAGGGCCACGCCTACACCGTCCAGGGGGTTCGATTGCAGGCCCGCGTGCGGCGATCCGGTGCCCAGTGCGATAGCCACCGCGATGGATCCGGGTCCGACGGTAATGGGCAGGATCAGCGGATAGCACGCCTTGGTGCGCAGCGATGCCGCCCGGTCGGCGGCCGGCGCGACCTCCTCCGCCGTGCTGTCCTCGCGTCGTGCCATTCGGCGCGACGGGCGCGCATGACATCGCGATTGCCGTCATAGACGTTCAGGGTCGGCACGAACGTATGCCCCAAAGATCAGATCAACCACGATGACCCATGGCATACCCACCGTTTCTTACAACGCTCCCTATGCTGATTGCCATGAATGAGTTGCAAATTATCCGGAGCCGGCGCGATCCCGTGCGCTGAATTCCTCTGCATAAATCCAGCTTAAATATTGGCTGCTAATCTGGGCGCCACATCTTGAAACCAGTCGACGACCCGCAGAGAGGGAAGCATGAATACGACCACCGCATCATCCCCGGCGACCCGTGCTTATTCGAAGCTTGATCCACGCAGCATCAAGGCCATCGCATTCGATATGCAAGGTACGCTGCTGGATTTCTACAGCACGATCGTCGAGGCGGGATCGAAGTTTTCAGTGAAGCACGCCACGGCCGCCGAATGGTCCGGCTTATTGGCGCATTGGCGCCACGCGTATCGCGTGCAGCTGGATCAGGTTATCGACGGAACGATAAGCTGGCGCTCGACCGATCAGATCTACCGTGAAACCTTGGATACGGCGCTACAAGCCTCGTCGTGGGAAGACGCATTGACGCCGCAGGATCGCACTGAACTGAGCGCGGCGTGGAGCAACCTGAAGCCTTGGCCGGACACGCGGCCGGGCCTTCTGCAATTGCGCGATCGATACACGCTTTCGACCCTGTCCAACGGTTCGATGTCGTCCCTCATCCACATCGTCAAGCAACGCGCCCTGCCCTTCGATTGCGTATTGACCGCCGAGCTGGTGCGCTCGTCCAAGCCCGATCCGAAGGTGTACGCGCTGGCGCAGCGATCCCTCGGTCTCGCCGCCGATGAGATATTGATGGTGGCCTGCCATAAGTACGATCTCGAGGCGGCGAAGGCTTTTGGCTTTCGTGTGGCTTTCATTCCCCGGCCGCTGGAATTCGGTCCTGACAGCAACCCGGATACACGCGATGAAACCTGCTTTGACGCGTTCGCTCCGAGCCTGACGGCGCTGGCGGAGCTTCTGAACCGCTGAATGGCAGAGACGCCTACTGCCCGAACCCGATCATGCGCGACCGGCTGAGCGTGACGTTCCTGCTCACGCCGGCCGGTGCATTGGCGAGCACCCAGGCGGCCGACAGTTCGCCGAACGGGTCCTTGCTCGACATGCCATCGGTCGGCACGACGACCTTGAAGCCACGCAGCGCGGCTTCGCTCGCGGTGTACAGCACCGCGCCGTGCGCCATCGTGCCGGTCACGATCACGGTCTGAATTCCTTTGGCCTTCAGCGCCGCTTCCAGATCCGTTCCGAAGAACTTGTCCACGCCGGACTGCACCACCGTTTCATCGCCGATAGCCGCGATGGCCGGCGGCACTGCCGCCATCGTGCCCGTGCTCGTCAGGCTATAGACGACCATCAGATTCGCGCGGCGTGCCTTCTTCAGCAGATCTTCAACATAGGGCAGCGAGGCCGCACATGTCGGACGCTCCTTGCTGTTGCAGGTACTGGTATCGAAATCCAGCAGCAGCAAGGCCGTGTGCGAAGGATCCGTCACGGTGAATGGCTTCAGCGGCGGCGGCGCCGGCATCTGCGTCGATTGCCATGAAGCGATGATGTCGGCCTGTGCCGCACCGTTGAAGGAAAAGAAAAGCCACAAGGCGCATAGCCCACTCAGCACGGCACGCATGAAGTCTCCAGGTCAGCAGAGTCGATGCATTCTACGCCTTTGAGCATATCCACCCATTGACACCGGCACCGTCACGTGGGCGTCACGCGATCTATAACTCCGGGTGATCGCCCTATGCCATTTATTCAATGGCGCGTTATCGCCATTTTTTGCACACTGCGGTTCTACAGCGTGGCCTGGCGTGGATCCAGAGGAGACGGATCGCTCCCGGCGCACCGGCAGCATCCCGCATTCGTGAACATAAAGCATCGGGCAAGCCGCAAAAGCCCGACATCAGAACGGACGACCAGGGGACATGGCCGTGATATCCGATCGCGAAACTCCTCCGCTTCAGCGCGAACTGCGGGCAGGCGCACTTGCCATGCGCCTCGAAGCCAACGGCTTGCGCGACATTCGTTTCGATGGCCACGAGATCGTCCGGGCCGTGTATTTCGCCATGCGCGACGAGAGCTGGCAGACGTTTGAAATTCGTGCACACTCGAATCAGGTCGCGTTGAGCGAAGACAGCTTTCATGTCGAGATAGAGGGCACCGCCGGGCCGAATGGCGGCGAACTGGCGGTGAAGCTTCAGATCGACGGCCGGTCCAGCGGTCAGCTCGTCTTCGGGGTCGAGGTCACCGTACAGGAAAGCGTCGCGACGAACCGCACCGGCATCGTGGTCCTGCATCCGCTTTCGCTTGCCGGCACTCCGGTCACCGTTACGGCTTCCGATGGCGGCACGCGCGCGGGCACGTTCCCCGAGTTGATCGACCCTTATCAGCCGTTCATGTCGTTCAATGGCTTGCGGCATGACGTGATGGACGCCGTATCGGTGGATCTCGTGCTGCGCGGCGACGTGTTCGAGATGGAAGACCAGCGCAACTGGTCCGACGCGTCGTTCAAGACCTATAGCCGTCCCATCGGGCTTCCGTGGCCTTACACGCTGGCAAAGGGCGAAGTGCTGACACAGTCGTTCACGCTCGAAGCTCGAAGCATCGGCGGGAATGCTGTGGCAACGGATGCGTCCACCCGCATCGCGGTAGGCAGCGCGAATGGCGCGTACATGCCGTTGCTCGGCCTGGGCATCGACCCGTCCGCGCCCGCCCATCAGGCGCAGCTCGTCGGACCGGACTATGTGGTTGCCCAAGTCCGCGCCGACGATCCGGAGATCGAGCGCACGTTCGCCCGGCTGGCTGCATTGAACGATGCTGAAGGCATCCCGGTCGTGCTCGAACTCGTGCTTCCCTGCGACAACGAACCGCGCCTTGAACTCGCGCGTGTGCGGGCATCGGCGGACGCTGCGCGCTTTGAGCCCGAAGCCATCATGCTGACGCCGGCGGTGGATCTCAAAGGCGTCCTGCCCGGTTCCGAGTGGCCGGCATGCCCTCCGCTCGGCGAACTGTATGCAGCCGCGCAGGCGTCGTTTGAAGCGGCCTTGATCGGCGGCGGCACGCTCGCGTTCTTCACTGAACTCAACCGGAAGCGGCCGGATACAGCGGCACTGGATTTCATCAGCTTCACGACCTGCCCCATCGTGCATGCGGCCGACGACATCTCCGTGATGCAGACCCTCGCCTGCCTGACGCACATTGCGCGCACCACGCATGCCCTGTTCGGCGACGTGCCGTTCTGGGTCGGGCCATCGAGCATCGGCGCGCGCATGAATCCCTATGGCGCGGGCACTGCGCCGAATCCGGCGCGTACAAAAATCGCGCTGACCCACGACGACGTCCGCCAGTTCGAACCCTTCGCCGCCGCGTGGGCGCTCGGCTACATCGCGGCGTTCGCGGCACACGGCGCGGCGCGCATGGCGCTTTCGGAACTGACGGGCCCGCGCGGCGTGACGATCGCGGACGCCGATGGCATCCGGCTGTCGCCGCTGGGCCATCTGCTCGCCGGGCTTGCGGGGTTCGCGCGTTGCCCCTTGCTCGATATCGATCTGGACGGCCTTGCCGGACGCGTGTCGGCCCTTGCGCTCATGAAGAATGGCCAGCGTCATGTATGGATCGCCAATCTCGACGCCGAGCCCGTGTCATGCACCATCGCGAGCGAGTCACCGCACGACACGCCAGTCGACCTCGACGCATACGGCATCGCTCACCTCGTGCTGGAGGCAGCGTGACGCCATCGACACCACCCGGCCACGCCACGCTCGCCGAACTGACGGGCATCACGAGGCAATTCGGCGTCGTCAAGGCGCTCAACGGCTGCAGCCTCACACTGCGGCGCGGCGAAGTGCATGCGCTGATCGGCGTCAATGGCGCGGGCAAGTCCACGCTGTCGCGCGTGGTGGCGGGGCATATCACCAAGTCTGCCGGAAGCTATCTCTTCAATGGCCGCGAAGCGCTCTTCACATCGCCGCGCCAGGCACTCGTGGCCGGCATCTCGATCGTGATGCAGGAAACCAGCATTGCGCCGGACATGACGGTGCTGGAGAACATTGCGCTAGCCGAGTTCGGCGCGCGCGGACGGGCCGACTGGCGCGCGATGGAACGCAAGGCCGCCGCCGCGCTCGACTTCATCGAGCAACCGCGCGCGCTGCTCGGCGCACGCGCGGGCAGTCTGTCGATCGCGCAGCGGCAGATTATCGAAATATGCAAGGCGCTGTACAACGACTCCGAGCTGATCATCTTCGACGAGCCGACTGCGTCGTTCTCGCCGCTCGAAGTCGAGCAGTTGTTCGCGGTGATGCGCCTCCTGCGCGCACGCGACAAGTCGCTGGTCTTCGTGTCGCACCGGCTGGAGGAGATTCTCGAGATCACGGATTTGATCACCGTCATGCGCGATGGCGGCACCGTTGCCGCCGGCATTCCCACTCACTCGATCACTTCGCGCGACCTCGTGCAACTGATGGTGGGACGCGACATCCAGAACGTCTACGACCGCGCACTCGCCACGACCACGACGGACCGTAGCCTCCAGCCCGCACTGACCGTGCGCCATCTCGCGGCCGCGCCGCGCGTGCACGATCTGTCGTTCACGCTGCATCGCGGGGAGATACTGGGTCTCGCGGGGCTGGTGGGCGCAGGACGCTCCGAAGCGCTCGAAGCCATCTTCGGCCTGAGCAGGATGCAGGGCGGCGAAGTGTTGCTGAACGGCCAGCCGCTGACAGTGCATTCGCCGGTCGATGCGATCCGCGCGGGACTCGGCATGATCGGCGAAGACCGGCGGCGACAGGGCATCGTGCCCGATCTCACGGTGGAAGAGAACCTGCTGCTCGCCCATCTTGGACGCAGCAAGACCGTGCATACCGATTACGGCAAGCAACGGACCCGCGTCGATGCGCTGTTGAAGGATCTGGACATGCCCGCGCACACGCGCGACGTTCCGATACTCGCGTTGAGCGGCGGCCAGCAACAGAAGGTGCTGCTCGCGCGCTGGCTGATGCTGGACCCTTCGGTGCTCTTGCTCGACGAGCCCACGCGCGGCGTCGACATCGGCGCGCGCAGCACGCTCTACCGGATCATTCGCAAGGTGGCGGCGAGCGGTGTCGGCGTGATCGTCGTGTCGTCGGACTTCGAGGAAGCGCTCGGCCTGTGCGACCGGATCGTCGTGATGAGCGACGGCGTCTCGGTCGCCGAAGTGCCGGCCAACGTGCTCGACCCGACCATCCTCACCATGCTCTCGATGCCGCGTTCCTCGGCGCGCCGGATGAAGCGCGTGCTGGAAGACGTATCGAAAGCGGTCGATGCCAGCGCGTTCTGGGTCCAGGTGGAAGGCGGCCGTGCGTTCTGCCTGGATCTTGCCGAGCCTCGCCCGCTGGCACTCGGCATTGCGCCTGACCGCTTTCCGCTGATCGAAGAGACCGCTATAAGCGCCCTGCTCGCGCCCGATGTGGCCGACGGCGTCGTGGTCCGCGATGCGGCCTTCACCTCGGTCAAGCATCGGCTCGCGAATGCATCGGGCCATGCGTTCGGCGAGATCGGCATCAGCATGCCCTCGCCCGGCGACGCAAGGCTCGAACAATGCGCTACGGAGATAGCCGAAGCGCTGCGCAGACACGATATCGCTCACATCCGGCTGAAGACGGACTCCGCAGGCCGCGAGGAGGCAACGCATGAACAGTAAAACGCTCATCAAGCCCGATGACAAGGGAGACGTCATGGTGACTCAGGCAGCGCCCACATGGCGCGCCACGCTCGGCAAGTTCCAGCTCGAAGTGCGCATGATGCTGCTGTTCGTGCTGCTGTGCGTGGTGCTCGGCGTCGTGTCCCCGCACTTCCTCTCGCTCGGCAACGTGCTCAACCTGATGGACCAGGCGGTCGTGACCGGCATCGCGGCGATCGGGCAGACCTTCGTGGTGCTGGTGGGCGGCATCGATCTGTCGGTGGGTTCGATTACCGGCGTGGGCGGCATCTTTCTCGGCCTCGCCATCACGTCGCTCGGCCTGCCGGTGATTCCCGCGATCCTGCTCGCCATCGCGGCGGACTGCTTGGATTGATCAATGGCCTGCTCGTTACGCGAGGACGCATCGCGCCCTTCATCGTCACGCTGGGCATGATGTCGATTGGCCGCTCCGTCGCCTTCGTGCTCACCAACGGCAACTCCATCTCGACGCTGCCCGACGCGCTCGCCACGCCATCGGCCGCGATGGTGTTCGGCCTGCCGGTCAACTTCATCCTGCTGATCGTGCTGTTCGCCGTCGCCTGGTATTACCTCACCTTCACCAAAGGCGGCCGCACCATCTACGCCATCGGCAGCAATCGCGAGGCAGCGCGTGCCGCAGGCCTGCGCGTCGACTTCTACAACGTGCTCGTGTATGTGCTGGCGGGCATGTTCGCAGCGGTCGCGGCGGTCATGCTGGCCTCGCGTCTCATGTCCATCGACCCGGTGGGAGGAACCGGCCTGGAACTGGATTCGATCGCGGCCGTCGTGATTGGCGGCGCCAGTCTGTTCGGCGGCCGCGGCTCGATGATCGGCACCTTCTTCGGTGTGCTCATTCTCGTGCTGATCCACAACGGCCTGAACCTGCTCAACGTCGGCCCCTACTGGCAAGGCAGCGCAGTGGGTGCGGTGATCATCGTCGCCGTGCTGGGCGAAAGGCTTCTGAGCAGCCGCTTCGGCAAGCAGACACGCTGAATGTGCATTCCGCTGTACCCCTTTTCCATCGACAACAATGCGAAAGCAGGAGACACACGATGCCCCTCTCATTCATCAAGCGAGTCCTGTGCGTGACCGCGTTCGGCCTCTCGGCGATGTCAGCCCATGCGCAGGATGCAAGCGTCAAGGGCAAGACCTTCGCCTACATCACGCCAGGACTCGACCTGCCGTTCTGGCGGCATATCGCGAAAGGCGTGGAGACCGGCATCACCAAGGAGGGCGGCACGGTCCTCACGCTCGACTCGCGCAACGATGCGTCCGCGCAGTTGAAGAACGCACAGGATGCGATCTCGAAGGGCGTGGCCGGCATCGTGCTTTCGCCGACGGACTCCTCGACCGCGCCCAGCGTGCTCGCGCTTGCCGCGCGGGCTCATGTGCCCGTCGTGATCGCCGATATCGGCACCAATGGCGGCACGTATGCCAGCTTCATCAGCTCCGACAACGAGAAAGGCGCCTATGAAACCGGGCAAAAAGTCGCGGCTGTGCTCAAAGCCAAGGGCTGGACGTCGGGCGGATACGGCATGATCACCGTGTCGCTGGCGCGAAAGAACGGCCAGTTGCGTTCCGCCGGTTTCCGCCGCGCGATGAAGGAAGCGGGCGTGTCCGAGCTGGGTCTCAACCAGTTGCAACGCTATACCAGCGAGGAATCGTTCAAGTACACGCAGGACATGATCACGGCGCACCCCGGCATGCACTGCCTGTTCGTGCAAGTGGACGTGGCGGCCCTCGGCAGCGCGAAGGCGATTCAATCCGCGCGCAAGGGCGATGACATCGTGCTCGGCGCGTTCGATGGCGTCGAGGACTTCATCGCCATGCTCAACGACGGACGCCTTGCCGCGTTCGGCATGCAGCAGCCCAACCTGATGGGCGAGAAGGCCGCCGCTGCGCTCGTGCAGGCCGTCAACGGCAAGACGCCGGAGAAGAGCATCGTGGTCCCGGTGATCGTCATCACGAAGGACAACCTTCAGGAGAACATGGCCGTGGTCAAGCAGACGGTCTCGTTCTGAAGGCGTCGGCAGGCGTCGGGGGCGTCATGCAACGGCGCGGATCGCGTCGATAGCAAGCTGCGTGGCCGGCCTGACCCGCCGGTTCTTCCGCAGGATCAGGCCGTATGGCGCGAGCCGGCCGCGCAACGGCGTGGAGAGCGGCGCGAGCAGTCCGAGCGCTTCGTAATACAGCGCGACCGAACTGGGCAGGACCGCGAGCATGTCGGCGTCGCGCAGCAGCGAGAGCGTGGTGAGAATTGACGAGGTTTCAACCATGCTGACCGGCATGCCGACGCGCGACTCGCGAAATGTCTGGTCGATGATCTGCCGCATGGGACTCGGATGCGGCTGGACGATCCACGGATAAGCAGCCAGCGACGCGAGCTTTGGCCGTGCGGCCTTGCGCGCCGGATGGTCGGGCCGCACCACGAGCGAGAGCGCTTCTTCGGACAGGATTTCGAAGCTCAGGTCCAGCGCGGGCACGCCGTCCGGAATGCGGCCGATCATCACGTCGAGCTGGTCTTGCTGTAGCGCCTGGATGAGGACGTCGCTGGTATCGATCTGAATGGTGATCTGCAAGCGCGGATGCGCTTCCTTCAATGACACGATGGCGCGCGTGAGCAGTTCCGGCGCGGGCGCCATGACCGCGCCGATCCGCACCTTGCCGACATCGCCTGCTTCGATGGCCGCCAGTTCTTCGCGCAGTTCGTCGAGGTCCTCGAAGACGACTCGCGCATAACGCATGACCGCTTCGCCATACACGGTGGCGTTCATGCCGCGCGCATGCCGCACGAAGAGTTGCGCGCCTACCGCGTCTTCCAGTTCGCGCAGCGCCTTGGTGGCGGCGGGCTGGGTCATCGCGAGTTCATCCGCGGCCCGGCGCAGCGAACCGGTGGCTGAGAGGGCAAGCATGAGTTGCAGGTGCCGCAAGCGAAGCCGCTTACGGATAGCGGAGGAAAGCGCGATCATCGATCCATAACCTCAACGAATAGCCCGATACGATTTATTCAGTGGTCGGTTATCGCGTAGTTTCGCACAATAGTTCGGCGAATCACATCTTCACAGAACGCTTCGCGCAGTCGCACCTGGGTGCGATTCTTTCAAGCAAAGGCATCTTCAAGGGGACAGCTTCATGAAAATCAAACACGTTCGCGCACGCGTCTTCGAGTGGAAAGGCAAGGTCCTTCCGCCGCAAGCGCACTTCTGTACCAATGCGGTGGACACGCTGTATGAACGCGGTGACGCGATGGGTTCATTCCGCTTTCACGGCTGGCTGGTGGTCGAGATCGAGTGCGACGACGGCACCATCGGCATCGGCAACTGCGCGCTGGCTCCGCGCATCGCGAAGCAGATCATCGACGAATATCTCGCCCCGATAGCCATAGGCGAAGACCCGTTCGACAACGAATATATCTGGCAGAAGATGTATCGGCGCACACTTGCATGGGGTCGCAAGGGTATCGGCATGGCCGCGATCTCCGCGATGGACATCGCGATCTGGGACATCATGGGAAAGGCCGTGGGCAAGCCGGTGTTCAAACTGCTCGGCGGACGCACCAAGGAAAAAATCTGGTGTTATGCCTCCAAGCTGTATAACAACGACGAACGCGATGCCTTTCTCGCCGAGGCGCAAAGTTATCTCGACCAGGGCTTCACCGCCATGAAGATGCGCTTCGGCTATGGACCGAAGGACGGGCCGAAGGGAATGGCGAAGAACATCGAGCAACTGCGGCTGCTGCGCGAACTCGCGGGCGATGACATCGACATCATGGTGGAGTGCTACATGGGCTGGACGCTGGAATACGCGCGGCGCATGCTGCCGCGTCTCGCGCCTTTCAATCCGCGCTGGATCGAGGAGCCCGTCATTGGCGACGATATCGAAGGCTATCGGGAACTGAAGAAGATGAACATCGTGCCGGTGTCCGGCGGCGAACACGAATTCACAAGCTATGGATTCAAGGACTTGCTCGAACGCCACGCGGTGGATGTGATCCAGTACGACACCAATCGTGTGGGCGGGATCACGGCTGCTCAAAAGATCAACGCGATGGCGGAAGCGTGGTCCGTTCCCGTGATTCCGCACGCGGGGCAGATGCATAACTATCACCTGACCCTGTCCAGCACGGCGAGTCCCATGTCCGAGTTCTTCCCGGTCCATGATGTCGAGGTCGGCAACGAACTGTTCTACTACATCTTCGAGGGCGAGCCGCAACCGGAGCAAGGCTTCCTGCAACTGTCCGATACGACGCCCGGACTGGGACTCACGCTGTCCGAGCGGTATCTGGAAGACTTTTCGATCATTGGCTGAGCGAGCAAAAGGCCGCCGGGTTGTGATGTCCGGCGGCAGCCCTACCGCAACCCATTCAACTCCCGCAACACATCGAACATGCGCGGCACGTAAGCATCGCCATGCCCGAGATTGGTCGCCAGCACATACATCTGCCGCACCGCTTCCGCGATCACTGCCGTCGACGATTGCGCCGACGCAAGCTGCGCATACGAGCGCATATCTTTCGCGGCATTGCGGATGGCGAACTGCTGACCGCTGTCATCGCCTTCGAGCAGATACGGCATGATGCGATCGAACGTCTTGCTATGCGCCCCGCTCAGACGGCAGACGGCCGCGAATTCATGCAGGTCGAGACCGGCCTTCGCCGCCGTGCCGAACGCTTCCGCGAGGATCGCGCCATTGGCTTGCGCAATGAAGTTATGAACCAGCTTCGCGCAATACCCCGCGCCGTGAGCGCCGAGATGATGCACGGTTTCCGCGTAGGCGGCCATCAACGGACGCACGCGGTCGAGCACGTCCGCCTCGCCGCCGACGAGAACATTCAGGCGACCTTCGCGCGCTTCCTTTGGCGTGCGGTTCACCGGCGCATCGAGAAAACATGCTCCCTTCTTCGCGAACGCCTCCGCGGCTTCCTTCGCGAACTCGGGATCCGACGTGCTGCTGTCGATGACGATCAACCCTTCATGCGCGCCCGCAAGCAGACCGTCCTCGCGAAACACGACGTCGCGCACTTGCGGCGTGCCGGTCACGCAGATAATGATGACATCGGCGTTGCGCGCAAGATTGGCCGCACTGTTGCTTTCGGTTGCGCCTTGCGCGACGAGCGCATCGATCGCCGTGCGGCTGCGATGCGCGAGCGCCGCCAGGCTGAACCCCTTGCCCAACACCTGGGCCGCAATGGCGCTGCCCATCAATCCCAATCCCACCATGCCGACGCGCTCGATGCGCGCGGCCGGTGTCGCCTCATGTCCGGTCAGGTTCATTGCAACTCCATCTCATGTGCCTGTTCCAACGCTGCTGCTCGCATGCTCCATTTCACATACTGCCGATCCAGTGCGCCGATGCTGCCGCAGCCCAGCAACCCGATGACGCGATCGACCTCGGTCATCAGTATCTCGATGGCGCGATCCACCCCAGCACGCCCGCCCGCCGCGAGTCCATACGTCGTCGCGCGGCCGACCAGCACCGCGTCCGCGCCGTACGCCATGGCCTTGACGATATCGCCGCCACGCCGGAAGCCGCCGTCGAGCATCACGGCGAGGCGTCCTTTCACGGCATCGACGACGTCGGGCAGCACATCCATCGCGGAGACAGCGCCGTCGAGTTGGCGTCCGCCATGATTCGACAGCACGATGCCATCCGCGCCCAGCGACGCCGCGCGCATTGCATCGTCCGGATGCAACAGCCCTTTCACAATGAGCCGTCCCGGCCAGCGATCACGCAGCCAGCGAATATCCTCCCAAGACAACGAAGGGTCCAGTTCTTTCGCCAGCGCCGATGCCGCGCCGCGCACGCTGTCCTGTCCTGGCGGCAGCAGATCGCCGAGATTGGCGAAGCGCGGCATGCCGCGCGGCCACAGCACGTCCATCATCCAGCGCGGATGCGCGAGTACATCGAGCGTGTTGCGCATGTCGAGCTTGAGCGGACGCGCATAGTTGCGCAGATCCCATTCGCGCTTGCCATAGATGGCGCTGTCGGTCGTCACCACGAGCGCTTCGACGCCCGCGCGTTGCGCGCGCTCCGCAAGCTTCGCCACGAAGTCCCGCGTGCGATACATGTAGACCTGCATCCACACGCGCCCGCCCGCGCGCTCGATCACGCGTTCGAGCGGCACCGTCGATGCATTGCTCAAGATGAACGGAATGCCCGCCGCAGCCGCCGCGCTCGCCAGCGCGATATCGCCTTCGTGTGACAACAAGCCGCTGAAACCCGTCGGCGCGATCATGAAGGGCGCCGCACTGCGCTTCCCGAAGAGGTGGATGCCGATATCGCGCTTCGAGACATCCACGAGCGAGCGCGGCCTGAACGCGATCTCCGCGAACACGTCGCGATTGCGCCGCAACGTGGCTTCCTCCTCCGCGCCGCCTTCCACATATTCGAAGCAGAAGTTCGGCACGCGCCGCCATCGCGCGCAAATCCTCGATACTGTGCGCGCGGCGCGGGTCGTTTCCAGAGTAAAGACGACGCTGCATGTTCTCGTCTGTCCTCACACCGGCAGCTTCTTCTGATAGTCGATCGCGAGCACCACGATCATCTGGAACACCGCGACGGCGACGAAGAACATCAGCGCGAGGAAGTACGAACCCGTCGTCTGCACAATATAGCCGATGAAGATCGGCACGAAGATGCCCGCGATATTGCCGACAAAATTCATAATGCCATTCAGCGTACCGGTGCGCGCGCGGGTAGCGAGCATCGCGGGCGTGGCCCAGTTGCAGCCGCCGCACCAGCGCAGGAAGAACAGCGCGACGCACAGCAGGCTGACCACGGCGAACGGTGAGCGCACGTTGGCGACGCCGAGCATGGACACGGCCACCGCGAACGCGCCGACCATCATCATGCTGCGATACACCAGATTGGAACTGCCGCCTGCTGCCTTCCACTTGTCGGCGAGCGATCCGGCGATCACTTCGCCGACGAAGCCCGCGAAGAAGATGATGAAGGTCGCGCCGCCGAGCGACTTCAGATCAAAGCCATGCGCCTTGTAGAGATAGGTCGGCAGCCAGGTCATCAGGCCGAAGAAGATCAGGTTCGTACACGTGTGGCTCGCGCACATTCCCCACACCGAACGGAATGTGAAGAACCGCAGCATCGAGCCGCCTGCCGCGGTCTTCGGCTCGCGTGCGTCCTCTTCAGCGTGCGCGCGCTCGATGTAGTCGATCTCCGCCTGACTGATGGACGGATGCTCGCGCGGCGTATTGCGGATGTACCACCATGCCCAGATGCCGCACAGAATCGTACCGACGCCCGCCACGACGAAGGCCGCGCGCCACGAGCCGAACCACGTCATCAGCGCGGCGACCACCACCGCGCCCACGCCTGAGCCCAGCGCGCTGCCTGCATCGACGATGGATGCGCCACGCGTCTTCTCGTTCTGCGTGAGCCAGAGCGCGTTGAGCTTGACGCCGCCCGGATAGATCGGCGCTTCCGTGATGCCAAGACCCAGACGCGTCAGCAGCAACGCGAACCAGCCCGTGCAGAGCGCGCCGAGCGCCTGGAACGCGCCCCAGCCGATGGTTGCCGCCGCAATCAACGCGCGCGGCTTGAGGCGGTCGGCAAGCATGCCCGAGGGCACTTGCATGAACAGATAGGTCCAGAAGAACGAGCTGAGAATGAGCCCTTGCCGCTCGGGCGAGAGATCGAATTCCGTGGCGATGGCCGGCATCGCAACGGACAGCGCCGCGCGATCGATATAGTTGATCGACACGAGCAGCAGCAAAAGAAGAAAGATCTTCCATCGCACGCTCGTCATTCTGGCGGTCTGTACACCGGACATGTCCATGTCCTGTCTCCTGTTTGTTCTTGTGAAGTAACGTGTAGCGGTGCGCCCGCAGTGCGGGCGGGAGAGGTTCAGCGGCCCCAGCGCAGCACGAGCGGATCCAGACGGCGCGCGACTTCGAGCAGGCCTTCACGGATCTTCGGATGCACGGGCGCCAGTGGATGACGCACGGCATCCGAGCCGATGACGCCGCCTTCCTTCATCAGGATCTTGCAGGCGGCCAGCCCGCATTGGCGATTTTCGTAGTTGATGAGCGGGAGCCATTGCTGATAGAGCGCGGCCGCCGTTTCGCGATCACCGCGAAAATGCGCATCGACGATCTTGCGAATGCCGTCCGGATAACCGCCGCCGGTCATGGAGCCGGTCGCGCCCGCATCGAGATCGGGCATCAGCGTAATGGCTTCCTCGCCGTCCCACGGACCGATCACGCTGTCGCCGCCCAGCTCGATAAGCTCGCGCAGCTTCGCCGCAGCCTGCGCCGTCTCGATCTTGAAGTACGACACGTGCTCGATCTCACGCGCCATGCGTGCAAGAAACGGCGCGGACAGCGGCGTGCCCGCGACGGGCGCGTCCTGGATCATGATCGGAATGCGGATCGCGTCCGACACCTTGCTGAAAAAGTCATAGATGCCCTTCTCGGTCACGCGGATGGTCGCGCCATGGTACGGCGGCATGATCATCACCATCGCCGCGCCCGCGTCTTCTGCGGCACGGCTGCGTTGCGCGCAGACGTCGCTGCTGAAGTGCGTCGTCGTGACGATGACCGGCACGCGGCCCGCAACGTGTTCGAGCACCGCGTGCATGACGGCGTCGCGTTCATTGTCGGTGAGGGCGAACTGCTCGGAGAAGTTCGCGAGAATGCTCAGGCCGTTCGACCCTGCATCGATCATGAAGTCGATGCAGCGCTTCTGGCCTTCGAGGTCGAGTGCGCCTGCGTCGTTGAAGATTGTCGGGACGACCGGAAAGACGCCGCGATAGTGGCTATCGTTTGACATGCTGTTGACGTGTAAGAGTGAAGTGAAAAGCGCTTACGTGATCGCGCCGATTTGCCAGGGCACGAATTCGTTCTGCCCGTAGCCGTGGATCTCGCTGCGCGTGCGTTTGCCGGAAGCGGCGTCGAGCATCATCTGGAATAGCTCCGCGCCCATCTGTTCGATGCTTTTCTCGCCGCTCAGAATGGGGCCGCAGTTCAGGTCGATGTCTTCCGCCTGACGGTTCCATAGCGCGTCGTTGGTGGCGATCTTGAGCGAGGGCGTCGGCGCGCAGCCGTATGCCGAACCGCGTCCCGTCGTGAAGCAGATCAGGTTGGCGCCGCCCGCAACTTGCCCGGTCGCGGAGATCGGGTCGTAGCCGGGCGTATCCATGAACACGAGGCCTTTCGCTTCGACGCGTTCGGCGTATTCATACACTTCGACGAGATTCGATTCGCCCGCTTTCGCAATGCCGCCGAGGGACTTTTCGAGGACCGTCGTCAGGCCGCCCGCCTTGTTGCCCGCCGAAGGATTGTTGTTCATCGCCGCGCGGTTGCGCGCGCAATAGTCTTCCCACCAGTGAATGCGCGCCACCAACTTCTCGCCCACTTCGCGACTCACCGCGCGGCGCGTCAGAAGATGTTCCGCGCCGTAGATCTCGGGCGTCTCCGAGAGAATCGCCGTGCCGCCGTTCGCGACCAGCAGATCGACTGCCGCGCCCAGCGCCGGATTGCCCGAGATGCCCGAGTAACCGTCCGAGCCGCCGCATTGCAGCCCGACGACGAGATGCGACGCCGGCACCGGCTGACGCGCCACGCGATTGGCTTCGGCCAGCATCGCCCGCACCCGTTCGATGCCGTGCGCGATCGTCTTCGCCGTGCCGCCCGTCTCCTGGATATTGAACGTCTGCAACGAAGGCGCTTCAACGAGCCCTTGCGTCTCCAGGAGCCGCGCAATCTGGTTGGTCTCGCAGCCCAGTCCGATCACGAGCACGCCCGCAAAGTTCGGATGCACCGCATAGCCGCCGAGCGTGCGCTGCAAGAGCGCGAGCCCTTCCCCTTCCGGGTCCACCGCGCAGCCCACGCCGTGCGTGAGGGCCACGACGCCGTCGACGTTCGGGAAGGCGGCAAGCGCATCGGGATGCGTGTCGCGGCGGAACTGATCAGCGATAGCCCGCGCCACCGTGGCGGAGCAGTTCACCGAGGTCAAGATGCCGATGTAGTTGCGCGTGGCGATGCGGCCATCGGCACGCACGATGCCGTCGAAGGTCGCGGGCGCGGCGGCGCGGGGTGTCGGGCGGGCGTCGGCGCAGAACGCATAATCGCGATCGAACTCGCCCATCGCGAGGTTATGGATATGAACGTGCTCGCCCGCCTCGATCGCGCGGCTCGCGAAGCCGATGATCTGGCCATAGCGCTTGACCGCCTCGCCCGCCGCGATACTGCGCGTCGCCACCTTGTGGCCCGGCGGAATCAGTCCGGATACGGCGATGTTCTCGGCAGGAAGACGCGTGCCGCCAATGAGCTGTTCCCGTGCGATGACGACGTCGTCGTCACGATGCAGGCGGATGACAAGGGGGCGTGTGGCGGTTTCAGTGAACGCGCCGCTGGAAGATACGTGGGTATCGTGCATTGAGCTGGCCCGTCTGGCGGGTCTCTGTGATTGTCTCCGGGGCTCAATATACGGGCGCGGTTCGGCCCCTGTATATTGAATTGTTTCCATCCCCCGATCACTTTTTCTACTCGCCGATGAAGACCGTCCAAATGCTGCTGTCGAGGTTGCGCATGAAGCAACTGCAACTCTTGATCGCGCTCGACGAACACAAGTCGCTGCACAAGGCGGCCGTCGTGCTGTCGATCACGCAATCGGCAGCCAGCAAGGCGCTGCATGAACTCGAAACCATGCTTGATGCAGCGCTCTTCGAACGCTCGGCCTCCGGCATGATTCCGAACGCTTACGGGCGGCGCGTCATCGACTATGCAAGGCTGCTGACGACGGACCTCACGCAGCTGTGCCACGACCTCACCGATATCAAGGCGGGGCGCGGCGGACGGCTTTCCATCGGCGCGATCATGGGCGCGATACCCGCGCACGTCGTGCCGGCGCTCGACGCGCTGCACGCGGAACGGCCGGACGTGACGATTGAAATCGTCGAGGACACGAGCGCGCGCATGTTGACGCAACTCGACGAAGGGCGGCTCGATCTGGTCATCGGGCGCTCGGCGGTCAGCGCGCAACCGGCGAAGTACCGCTATGTGAAGCTCGCCGACGAGCCCTTGTCCGTGGTGGTCGGTTATCGCTCGGCGCCCCGTTCGCGCAAGCCGCTCGACATGCACGACCTCGCGCATTGCCGATGGGTCACCTACCCGAGCAAGATGCCGCTGCGCGAACTGCTGGAGCGGGAGATGGATCTGGCCGGCATCGACATGCCGCCGAATACGGTTTCGACCGCCTCCACGTTCGTCACGGTCGCGCTGCTCAATCAGGGACGCGATCTCGCTTCGCTTTTGCCGACTGATATCGCCGAGATGTTCGCGCGCCACAAGATGCTGAGCATCCTGCCGATTGCGTTGCGTTCGCCGTCGCAGACCTTCGGCATTGTCACGCGGCGCGGCAGCGTGCTTTCGCCTATTGCAGCGCGGCTCATCGAATTGCTGAGGGAGGGGACGCGGGATTGAGCGAACTGGTGTCCGGCTCTAGCACTGCGCCGCGATGCCCAGCACAATCGCAACGAATTCCTCCGCCGCCTGCGAGCTGGTTTCTTCCTTTCGGGTCAGGACACTGTAGTTCGACATCGTCCGCCGGATGGGCACATCGAGATAACCCAGCAACCCATGCTTCACATACTTGTCCATCGCCGCCTGCGGCTGAAGGGAGATCATGTCGGTGGCTTGCAGCAGTTCCAGCGTCGAAAAGATCGACGGCGTTTCCACGATCCCCACCGGCGGCAGCAAGCCTGTCGCCGCGAACGTCTCTTCGAACAGCAGCCGCATGGCGGTGCCTTGCGGGTACAGGATCCAGGGCCATTCGCCCAGATCGGCAATCTCCATGCGCCGCCGCTTCAGCAACGGATGATGCCGTCCGACCACCACACGCGCCGGCTCGGCCAGCAGATCGACCACATGGAAAAGCGCCTGATGGCGCGGCTCGGTCGGCCGCCCGATCATGACGTCGAGCCGTCTTTCCTCGAGCCATGTGGCGAGTTGATCGCTGCTTTGCTCGACCAGTCTGATGATGAGTCTCGGCCGCCTGCGCTGAATCTCCTTGATCGCAGCCGTCACGAGTTGAGCGGCGGACGCCGGAATGAAGCCCACCGTGAGATGACCATAACCGCCGTTCTTCAACGTCGCGAACTCGTTCGAGAACTTGCCGAGATTGGACAGCGTCGCTGTGGCATAGCGCACCGAGAGCGAACCCAGGTCTGTGGGACGCATCTCGCGCGGCAGCCGGTCGAACAGCGGCGCGCCGAACAGCGCCTCGAGGTCGCTGAGGATCTTGGTCGCGGCAGGCTGGGTGATATGCATCTGCTCGGCCGCGATGCGCAGGTTGCGCGTGCGTCCGAGCAGTTCCAGCAACTGGAGATGCCTGAAGCGCAGCTTGGGCAGCACTTGCGCAGCGGACAGCGTGGAATCTTGCGGCATAAGTGTAAGACCTAGGAAGGGAAACGCCGACTCATAACCAGATGGAATTGATTTTACGCAATTCGCGATTGGACCTTGATCGAAAGCCCAAAGGACAATTCAGACCGGCCTTCCGCAATCAATCAAGCGGCAGTCTTCGAACAATCGCTTCAATCACTCTGACGGACACAATCAAGATGAATGCACGAGTCCGATATCGCGCCGATGCATTGCAGGACTTCGCACGGCGCCTGCTGGTCAAGGCCGGGATGGAAGAAGTCAAGGCGCAAGCGGTCGCGCAGACGCTGCTGGACGGCGACCTGATGGGACACGACACACATGGCCTCGCCTTGCTGCCGGGCTATGTCGGCGAAATCGAGCGCGGCACGATGACCTGCTCCGGCGCACCCGAGGTCATATCGGAGCGCGGCGCGAGCCTGCTATGGGATGGCCGGCGTCTTCCCGGTCCCTGGCTGGTGCTGAGCGGCATCGATGCACTGGTGCCGAAGGCGCGCGAACATGGCAGCGCGACGCTGGTAATCCGGCGCAGCCACCATATTGCATGCCTGGCAAGTTATCTGGAGAAGGCCACGGCCGAAGGCTTCCTGATCGTGCTCAGCAGTTCGGATCCCGCCGTGCAGAGCGTGGCCCCTCACGGCGGCACGCGCTCGGTCTTCACGCCCAATCCAATCGCTGCAGGCATTCCCACTTCGGGCACGCCGTTCCTGATCGACATCTCGGCATCGACCGTGACGAACGGCATGACCGCGCGCCAGCACAAGGCCGGACAAGTCTTCGAAGAGGCGTGCTTTCTCGATGCGGAGGGACATCCGAGCGGCGATCCTGGCGTGCTGTCCGCCGATCCGCCGGGCTCCATTCTTCCGGTCGGCGGCATGACGTACGGACACAAGGGCTTTGGGCTCGCGCTGCTGATCGAGGCAATGACGGGGGGGCTGGCAGGTCACGGCCGGGCCGATCCCGCCGATGGCTGGGGCGCCACCGTCTTCCTGTCGCTGTATGATCCGGCGGCGTTCGGCGGCCCCGCTGCATTCGCGCGGCAGATGGACTGGATTGGTGAAGCGTGCCGGGATAACCCGCCGCGTCCCGGCACGTCGAGCGTGCGTATGCCGGGCGATCGCGGGCTTGCCCTCAAGCGCGAGCAACTGCGCGACGGGGTGGCATTGCATCCGACCATCGCACCGGCGCTCGCGGCCTGCGCGCAGCGCTACGATATCGGGCTTCCGGAAGTGCTTTCTGAGTGAAGGCAAGCGAGAGCCCAAGGCTCTCGCTTGTTGCATTGACGTTATGCGTCCCGGCTGAGCGCAGCCGGAGGGATCGGGCCGCGAACCAGCACCCAGTACCCGATGACCGCAACCGCCGCCACGCCCGCGCCAACGAACAGCGCGGGCTGGAACGAGTGCGACTGCTGCACGATGAAGCCCGTGACCACCGGCGCCAGCGCGCCACCGAAGTAGCCGCCGAAGTTCTGCATCGCGCCGATGGACGCGGTGCAGTTGGCGGGCGCCGCCACCGATGCCGTCGCCCAGGCCGCGCTGCTCGACACGTACAGCAGCAACATCGAGATCGAGATGAAGACCACTGCAAGCGTCGCGCTGTGCGTGAGACCGGTCAGGAGCGTGAACACCGCGACGCCGACCAGCGAAGCCGCCATCGGATACTTGCGGCTGTTGATCGCCGAGACGCCCCGGCGTGCGAGCACGTCGCAGATCTTACCGCCGGACAGGCTGCCCACCACGCCGAACAGATAAGGCACTGCCGCGACCCATCCGGATTTGGAGATGGTCAGGTGAAACTCCATTTGCAGGTAAGTCGGCAGCCACGCGTTGTAGAGCCACAGCACGTAGATGGTGCCGAAGAAGCCGAGCAGCATGCCCCACGTGGTGCTGAATTCGAACAGGCGACGCCAGTCGCTCCAGGTCGGACGCGTCTGTGACTCGCCTTCGACGTCGGTCAGATAGGCGCGCTCGCTGTGGGTCAGGTCGACTTGTCGCGGATCGCGATGCACGAGATAGAAGCACAGCGCCACGACCAAACCGGCGATCCCCATGATGCCGAACATCCAGCGCCATCCGACGGTCAGCATGACCACCGTCAGGAGCGGCGCGGAGATCGCGGTGCCGAGCGTCGATGAGCTGTTCCAGATGCCGGTCGCGGCGCCGCGTTCCTTCTTGCCGAACCAGTCGCGCACGACCTTGGCGCTCGTCGGAAACTGCGGCGCCTCGCCGACGCCGAGCACCATGCGCGCAGCGAAGAACTGGCCGAAGCTGGTTACAACCCCGCCGAAAGCTTGCGCCACCGACCACGTCGCGAGACTGACGGCGAGCATGACGCGCGCGCCGAAGCGATCGACCAGTGCGCCGGCCGGCAATTGCGCAAACGCATAGGCCCACAGAAACGCCGAAAGCAGCAAGCCCATTTCACCGACCGACAATCCCAAATCCTGGCGAATAAGCGGATTGGCGATGGACAGGGTCGCACGATCGATGTAATTGATGACCCCGCTCAGCAGCAGCAGCGCCAGCGCAGTGCGTTGAATGCGCTTTATCCGGGGTGAGGCCTGATCGCTGGAAGCGAGGTTATGGACGCCGCCGGCGTCCGACTCCGGCACGCGCGGCGCCGTGGAGGATTGCTCCATGGGAATGTCTCCTGGATGTTTTGTTCTAATCGGCGAGGCCGTTTTATCGATCCGCACGCGCGCATTGCGGCATTGGACTGACGCACAATAGGTCCGCGACCGTTAGAAATCCAATCAATATTCCTCGCGAAGCAATTCCATTTGTTTATCGCGAACTAGGGGCAAACCCGAGCGCGCCTGGCGCTCGGGTCCGCATGCCCTGTCAGAGGTTCTCCTCCAGCCAGGTCGTGCGTTGCTGAAGCCAGTTCTTCACGTAGTCGATCTCGCCTTGATAAGAGCCCGTCACAACCGGATTCGGCCACACTGACTGGTCGAGAATCGGCCAGCGCTGGAAGTTGCGCGCCTCGCCTCCGCTCGATACCAGCGCGGCCGCGCTCGTGTCGAAATACGCGGGCAAGGTATCGATCTGCGCGGCCTTCGTTGCCACCCATTTGGCCCGCACGCGCGTCTCGAAGGTGGGATCCACGCTCTTCATGCGCGAGATCCACTTGTTGTCCGCGATCCACCATCCGAGCGGATATTGCGCGCCCGAATAATTGACGTTACCGGCGCCGATATCGAAATCCCAGAGCGGACCGTATTTCAACTTGCCGCCCACCTCCTTGTAGAGATAAATGCTCGCATAGCCTTGTGCATCCTGGTTCTTGAACAGCTCATTCACGAGATACCAGTTGATCAGCGAGGTGACGTCGAAGTACTTTTCATAGCCGGAAGCGGAATCCGTCGCGGCGTCGGAGAACAACGCATCTTCTGCCGCCTGCACGTACTGCTTGATGTACGCCGCCTGTGCATCCGACGCCGGCGACGGCGTATCGATACAGAGAGGCACGCCATGCGTCGTGGTCCAGCACGAGTCGCCATCCAGACGCTCGTTGATCTCCAGAATGAAGCCGGTGTTCTCCGGGGCCACAGTGTTATCGGTGTCGGCAATGTTGACGCGGTTCTTGTCCACGCGCACTGATTCAACCAGGTCGTACACACCGAGGTATTCGCCGTTCAGCGTCACTTCAACAGGCAGATCGCGCGGCGTCCAGTCCATGCCGAGCCGCTTGCCCAGCTCGAAGGCGGCGCGATTGCGCAACAAGGTCTTGTCGGAGTAGTTCGCCAGCAGCACCCAGTTCTTGTCCTTGGGCAAGCCGAGCAAGCCAGCCTTCTCGTCGAGCTTGATCTTGTACGGCTTCTTCGGCATGTCCCATGTGCTATGCCCGCGTCCGCGAATCGATGCCCTTCCGGAATAAGCGTAGTTGCTGTCGGTCTGCGCGATGCTGATCGTCGCGCCCACATAGTTGACCTTGTCGGCGATGGGTGCGGCGCCGTCCGTCGTGATGCTTACTTTGGCAGGCAGCAAGGTGTTGCCGATAGCGGCGGGAGCCGATGCGCCGTTATCCGCGGTGGCAGGGGCGGATGCGCCAGGATCGGCGGCTGCCGGCGTCGAAGCGCCGTTATCCGCAGGCGGTGTCGATGATCCGGAGCCGGTCGCCTGCTGGTTATCCGGCGCGGTACTTCCTCCTTGAGCAGGTACCGATGCTTCAGGCGTTTCACTCGCTGAACTCGTCGGCGATCCGCTTGCGCTGGTTGCGGGTGTCGATGAACCGTCGCTGCCTCCACCGCCTCCGCAAGCAACGAGAAGTACCGATAAAAGCATGGAAGCGGCAGTCGAAGCCAAATGCTGTTTGCGCGTTCGGGTCTGTGTGTCCGGTAACATTTCCAGCATGATTATTCAAACCGTCCTTGTTATTAAAAGCAATGAGATGACAAAAGATCACCTCAATTGCACGCTGATGACAGTTTGATGACTATAAAGAAACGTTCGGACTGTTACTGCAAGGTTACTGAACTATTACATCTGGATCGTCATTTACCGGATCACAATCCAATGGCTTTCGGGGAGGAAAGACTTACGAGTGATACGGTGTGAATACCTTGCCTTTGATCCCAACCACCCATGAACCCACCTTCCTTCCGCCAGGCCACGCCTTCCGACATCGACCGCTGCTTTGAAATAGAAAACTGCGCCTATGAAGGCGACGAAGCCGCGACGCGCGAGAAGATCGCCACGCGCATCGAGCAGTATCCGCAGGGGTTCATCGTCATGGAACAGGATGGACGCGTCATCGGCTTCATCAATGGCGGCTGTGCCCATGATGTCGTCATGTCCGATGAGGCATTCAAGGAACTGATCGGCCACGATCCCGCCGCGCCGAATGTCGTGGTCATGTCAGTGGTGATCGATCCGGCATGCCAGGGACAAGGCCATGCCTCGCTGATGATGCGCACTTTCGTTGCACACATGACCGCCACGGGAAAGAAGACGATCCACCTCATGTGCAAGGACCGTCACGTCGCGCTTTACGAAAGACTGGGCTATCGCTATGTCAGGCCGTCGAGTTCGGATCACGGCGGCATGGCGTGGCATGAGATGGTGATGACGCTTTACGCGCCCATCAGAAAGCTATGAAGGCTTCCGGGCAGCCTTCCCGCGCGACACCGGAAGCTTGACGCCGCGCATCAGCATCACAAGCGTGAGCTTTTCGAATCTTGCGAGCATGACCGCTTCGGCGTCGCGCAAGGTGACCGGGAGATGCGCATTCACGGCCTGCTCGACCAGACATTCCGGATGGTCTTCGGAAACCAGATCTGAAAAGAGAGGCGGTTCGCCGACCGCCCGATACACGTCCAGCAGCGTGATCTTATCGAGCGGTTGCGCCAGCGCCCACCCTCCGCCGTGTCCCTTCTCCGATGCAACCTGACCGCTATCCCGCAGCCCGCCGAACAAGCGTCTGACGACCACGGCGTTCGTGCCCAGCATTTCACCGAGTGCTTCGGAGGTCAACGGGCCATCGGCCTGCTTCTCACAAGCAGTTGCCGATGCTGGAGTTCATCCTCAAGGGCGGCCTGCCGACGACGATCAAGGCGGGCCTGAGAACCCAGGGCTTCGATGCGGGCATTCCCCGCGCGCCGCTCAAGGCTTTGTCCGATGCCGGGACGCAACGCCTTGCGACGCTGCTTCGCGACATCGGCTGACGAGTCGATCAACGCGGCGTCGAACTCACTGCCGTGCCTGCGGCATGCATGTCAGGGCCGCCCTGCTTGCGTGCCAGCAAGAGCGTGATGATCGCCGACAACGCGAGGGTTCCCGCCACCACATAAAGGCCCGCCGCATAGCCGCCCGTGATCTTCTTCAGCCAGCCGATCGCGGACGGCCCGACAAAGCCGCCGAGATTGCCGATCGAATTGATCATCGCGATGCCCGCCGCCGCGCCCGCGCCGGAGAGAAACGTGCTCGGAATGGCCCACAGCGGCGCCTTGGCCGCGCTGATGCCGACATTCACCAGCACCAGCGCCCCGACGATCGCAACCGCGCCATGGGCATTCGCGGCCAGGATCAGGCCGACGCACGCCAGCACGCACGGCAGCACCACGTGCCACGTGCGTTCCTGCAAGCGGTCCGAGCGCCGCGCCCACCAGATCATCGCGAGCACCGCGATCAGCGCGGGAATGGCCGCGAGCAAGCCGGTCTGGAGCGCGCCGAAGCCATACTGGTTGATGATGAGCGGCGCCCACAAGCCGAGCGTGTACAAGCCCGCCGACGTGCCGAAATACACCAGCGCCAGCGCAAGCACCCGCACATCGCGCAACGCGGCGAGCGCGGCGCCCGTGTGGCCCGCATGCTGGCTGCGCGCGTCCGCTTCCTCGCGCAGACGGTCGATGAGCCAGGTCTTTTCATCGTCGGCGAGCCAGCCTGCTTTCTGCGGCGAATCCGTCAGCGCACGCAGCACGACGAAGCCGAGCACGACCGCAGGCAGCGCTTCGATGATGAACAGGATCTGCCAGTCGGCGAGGCCGAACATCGGCGGCAACTGCATGATGGCGCCGGAGAGCGGCGAGCCGATCGCCGTCGAGATCGGCGCGGCCGCCATGAACCAGGCGGCGGCGACGGCGCGCTGGCGCTTCGGGAACCACTGGCTCAGATACAGGATGATGCCGGGAAAGAAGCCCGCTTCCGCGATGCCGAGCAGGACGCGCGACACATAGAAGCTCTGCGGCCCGGAGACGAACGCCGATGCCGCCGACACGATGCCCCACGTCACCATCACGCGTGCAATCCAGATGCGCGCCCCGACGCGGTCGAGTATCAGGTTCGACGGCACTTCGAACAGAAAATAGCCGATGAAGAACAGCCCGACGCCGAGCCCGAAGGCAGCCGGCGAAAGACCGATGTCGCGGTTCATCGTCAGCGCGGCGAAGCCGATGTTCACGCGGTCGAGAAAGCTCACGAAATACAGCAGCATGACGAGCGGAATGATGCGCCACATCAGCTTGCGCGATACGCGCGTTTCGATGTCGTTCTGCATGTGTCTCCTTCGGACGAGGCGGCGCCGTGCCCTCGCGGGGCCGGCGCTCGAAAAAGGATTTTCAGGCTGCGGCCGCGACCTTCTGGAGCAGTGCGCAGACAGCTTCGGTGACTTGCGCCGTGGTCGCGTTGCCGCCGAGATCGCCGGTATGCAGCGCGGGATTCGCGGTCACCGCTTCCACCGCCTGCATCACGCGTTGCGCGGCCTCGTGCTCACCGAGATGTTCGAGCAGCATCACCACCGACCAGAAGGTGCCGACCGGATTCGCCAGCCCCTTGCCCATGATGTCGAAGGCCGAGCCGTGGATCGGCTCGAACATCGACGGATAGCGGCGTTCCGGATCGATGTTGCCCGTCGGCGCGATGCCGAGGCTGCCCGCCAGCGCGGCCGCGAGATCGCTGAGAATGTCCGCGTGCAGATTGGTCGCGACGATCGTGTCCAGCGACTTCGGACGGTTGACCATGCGCGCGGTGGCGGCATCGACGAGTTCCTTGTCCCACGTCACATCCGGAAACTCGGCGGCGATCTGCGTGGCGATCTCGTCCCACATCACCATCGCGTGACGTTGCGCATTGCTCTTCGTGACCACCGTCAGCAGCTTGCGCGGACGCGACTGCGCCAGCCGGAACGCGTAGCGCATGATGCGCTCGACACCGGCGCGCGTGAGGATGGAAACGTCCGTGGCCGCTTCGATCGGATGCCCTTGATGCACCCGCCCGCCGACGCCCGCATATTCCCCTTCTGAGTTCTCGCGCACGATCACCCAGTTCAGGTCGCCGGGACCGCAGCGCTTCAGCGGCGCATCGATGCCGGGCAGGATGCGCGTCGGCCGCACGTTCGCGTACTGATCGAAGCCCTGGCAGATCTTCAGGCGCAAACCCCACAGCGTGATGTGATCGGGAACGTCCGGATCGCCCGCCGAACCGAACAGGATCGCGTCCTTGTCGCGCAGCGCGTCAAGGCCGTCGGCGGGCATCATCGCGCCGTGCTGGCGGTAATGGTCCGCGCCCCAGTCGAAGTCCTCGAATTCAAAGCGGAACGTGCTGACGGTTTGCGCGAGCGCTTCAAGCACCTGCTTGCCCGCCGGCACGACTTCCTTGCCGATGCCGTCGCCGGGAATGATCGCGATGCGATAGGTCTTCATGCTGTCTCCGTGTGTTGGGTTCGAGTGGGTTCACTTTACCGAAGCGGGAGTGCATCAACCGGTGCTAGACTCAAGGCATCTTTAACTTTGAGTTGAAAGTGGGAATATGGCCGAGACCGTCCAGGCTGCGGACTTTTCGTTCTTTTCGACGTTGTCGGCTGCGGGCAGCCTGAGCGCCGCAGCGCGCGAACTCGGCCTCACGGCGGCGGCGGTCAGCAAGCGGCTGGCGCAGATGGAGCAGCGCGCCGGCGTGCCGCTCGTCACGCGCACGACCCGCCGCATGATGCTGACGCCCGAGGGCGAGCTGTATCTGGAACGGGCGCGGCGCATCCTCGACGAGATCGACGAACTCGCCGAACTGCTCGGCAGCGCGCGCAAGAATCCGAAGGGGCTGCTGCGCGTCAACGCGACGCTCGGCTTCGGGCGCAGTCATGTCGGCCCGGCGCTCGCGCGTTTCGTGCGGCAGTATCCGCAGGTACAGGCGCAGTTGCAGCTGTCGGTCGCGCCGCCCTCGCTCACGGATGACGCCTTCGACGTCTGCATCCGTTTCGGCGAGCCGCCCGATACGCGCGTCGTGGCCCGCAGGCTCGCGGCCAACCGGCGGCTGTTGTGCGCGACGCCGGAGTATCTGCGCGCACACGGCGTCCCGGCCACGCCGCATGATCTGACGCGCCACAACTGCATCGGCATCCGTCAGGGCGACGAAGCCTATGGCGTGTGGCGTCTGACATCCGGACGCGGAAGCGCGCGCAGGACGGAGGCGGTGCGCATCGGCGGGAATCTGACGACGAACGACGGCGAGATCGCCGTGAAATGGGCGCTGGACGGCCACGGCATCCTGATGCGGGCCGAGTGGGATATCGCCGAATATCTGAACGACGGCCGCCTCGTGCCCGTGTTGCCCGACTTCGAAACGCCCAACGCCGATATCTACGCGGTCTATCTGCAACGTCACCAGATGTCGACGCGGATTCGCGCGTTCGTGGACTTCATGGCGCGCACGTTTCAGGACGGCGGGGGCGGACGCGGTTAGTCAGCCCCGCAGGATCACCGTGAACTTCGCGCCCCGCTGCGGCGCGGCTTCACTTATCTCGATCGTCCCGCCGTGCGCGCGCACGATTTCCCGCGCGATGGCAAGCCCCAACCCGCTGCCCTCTTCCTCCGACGCCCGGAAAAACGGCTCGAACACCCGCTCGCGCAGTTCCGCCGGAATGCCCGGCCCTTCGTCGAGGACGCAGACTTGCACCGCATCGTCGACGCGCCGCGCTTCGACCGTGACGCGCGTGCCGTCGGGCGAATAGCGGATGGCGTTATCGACGAGATTAGAAAGCGCCGCCGACAGCAACGGCTTGCTGCCTTTGACGACGAGCGCGGCGTCCTCGAAGGACACGGCCAGTTCTATCTCGCGACGGCTCGCCGCCAGCGCCAGCTTCTCCACCGCACGCGCGATGACCTCCTTCAGATCGACGGACTCGCGCTCGAAGCGGGTGTAATCGGCCGATTCGGCCTGCGCCAGCATCAGCAACTGATTGATGAGCGCGACCATCGCGCGATTGCTGTGATGCATGGCCGCGAGCGTCTCGCGCACTTCGTCGAGATTATGCTGACGGCGCGCGTACTGAAGCTGCGAGCCGAGCAGCGTGAGCGGCGTGCGAATCTGATGCGCGGCGTCGGCGATGAAGCGCCGCTGCGTCGCGGTCTGCTGCTCGATGACGTCGAGCGATGCGTTGAAGGCCGCGACCAGCGGCTGCAACTCGGCGTGCAGATCCGTGGCGTCGATGCGGTTGCGGCCCTGCCGGGGACGCGCGGTGAGCGCGGCGGCGAGCCGTTCGAGCGGGCGCAGTTCCAGCGCGAGACCGGCGCAGATCAGCGCCATCGCCACGGCGATGCTGCCGAGGATATAGGCGAGCTGCGGCTTCCACAGCGAGGCGACGAGCGCGTCGCGCGCCGCCTGCGTGCGCCCCACGGAGACGAGCACTTCGACGGTGCGGCCCGCGTCGAACATCGGCCGCGTCAGCGACACCGCGCGCACCGGCAGTCCGGACACGCGCGCGTCGTACCACTGCGGCAGGCCGGTGCGCGGCAGGCCCGGAAAATCGGACGTGCCTGCGATCACCGCGCCTCCGGCAATCTGCACGCGATAGAACACCTGATCGCCCTCCGGCGTGCCGACGATCTGGATCGTGCTCGGCGACACCGACGCCACCAGGTCGTCGCCGCTCCAGCGCACATCGGCAGCCAGCACGCGGGCGGCGGCCAGCAGCGCCGCGTCCTGCAGCAGGTCCGCGGTGCGGCGCGCGTTCGCATGCGTGATCCAGGCCGCGATCAGGCCGAAGGCCGTCATCGGCACGATGAGCCAGAGCAGCAGCCGCGTGCGCAGGCTACGCGTGCGACTCTTCATGTTCCAGCAGATAGCCGAGCCCGCGCAGCGTGATGATCGCCGCCGTGCTCTTCTCGATCTTCTTCCTGAGCCGCGAGATATAGATTTCGATGGCATCGCCGCTCGGCGGCGCATCGCGGTCGTCCACCGCTTCCGCCAGCACGGCCTTCGATACCGTGCGCCCGGCCTGGAGGATCAGCGCTTCGAGCACCGCGTGCTCGCGCGGCGTGAGGGAGAGCGCGTCGTCGTCGACGAAGAACTGGCGGCGGTCCATGTCGTACAGCAGCGTGCCGCAGCGCAGGCGGTTCGAGCGCACCGGCGCGTGACGCCGCGCCAGCGCCTTGATGCGCGCAACCAGTTCGCGGTCGTCGAAGGGCTTGACGACGTAGTCATCCGCGCCGTCGCTCAGACAGATGACCTTTTCGCCGATATCGCCGGTGGCCGTCAGCACCAGCACGGGCGTGTCGTTGGCGCCGTCGCGCATGCGCCGCAGCACCGCCTTGCCCGACATCCCCGGCAGATTGAGATCCAGCAGCACGACGTCGTAGCGCGTGCCGGCGAGCGACGCCTCGGCCGCTTCGCCGTCCGGCGCATGCTCGACGAGAAAACCCTCGTCGGTCAGGGTTCTCGCGAGCCAGTGCGCCAGTTGATGATTGTCTTCGATCAGCAGCAGTTTCATTGCTCGGTCACGCCGTGCCACCTGTACCCATTGCGGGCCTCGCGCGAGCGGTACAGCACCAGTGTCGCCACCGCGCCGCACACGGCCGCCACCGCCATCCACGCGCCGGGCGCGGCCTTGTCGCCGGTGAAGTGAATCAGCGAGGTCGAGATGGCCGGCGTGAAGCCGCCCACCAGCGTGGCGAGGCTATAGGCCATCGAGAAACCGGTCGTGCGCACGTGCGCGGGCATCAGCTCGGTGAGCGCGACCACCATCGCACCGTTGTACCACGCATAGAGCACCGAGAGCCACAGTTCCACCGCCAGCAGGCGCTCGAACGAAGGCGCCGCGACCAGCCATTGCATCGCCGGATAGGCCGTGAGGATGGTCAGCACGGTGAAGAGCAGCAGGATGGGCCGGCGTCCGAAACGGTCCGACATCGCGCCCGACACCGGCAGCCAGATCAGGTTCGAGAGACCCACGCAGACGGTGACGATGAGCGAATCCATCGACGACAGATGCAGCACGTTCTTGCCGAAGGTCGGCGTGTAGGTGGTGATCAGATAGAACGACGCCGTGGTCATGATGACGAGCCCCATGCCGCCGAGAATCAGCCCGGCGTTCTGCACCATCGACTTCAAGATCTCGCTCATCGACGGATGATGCTTGCGGGCCGCGAACTCATCGGTTTCGCGCAGCGTGCGGCGGATCAGGAACAGGAACGGCACAATCAGGCAGCCGACCAGGAACGGAATGCGCCAGCCCCAGGCGTTGACGTCGGCAGGCGGCAGGGTCTGGTTGAGCAGCACACCGAGCGATGCCGCGAAAATCACCGCGACCTGCTGGCTGCCCGATTGCCACGAGCAGAAGAAGCCGCGCCGGCCGGGTGTCGCGATTTCGGCGAGATACACCGAGACGCCGCCCAGTTCCACGCCCGCCGAGAAGCCTTGCAGCAGGCGTCCGAACAGCACGACCACCGGCGCCGCGATGCCGATGGCCGCATAGCCCGGCACGAGCGCCACGCACGCGGTGCCGACCGCCATCAGCCAGAGCGACAGGATCAGCCCCTTGCGGCGTCCGTGCCGGTCCACATAGGCGCCGAGCACGAGCGCGCCGATCGGCCGCATCACAAAGCCCGCGCCGAACACTGACAGCGCCAGAAGCAGCGAGACGAATTCGTTCTCGGCCGGAAAGAAGGTATGCGCGATGGCACTCGCGTAATAGGCGTAGACAGTGAAGTCGTACATCTCCAGAAAATTGCCGCTGACCACGCGAAACACGGAGCGGAACGGCGATTCGGAGCGATTCGGAATATCGGTTTTCATCAGCATCCTCGGATAGCGAAAGGACGAGTTGGGGCACCGGCGACGCTTTTGCGCCGTCGGAAGAATCGGGAAGCGTTGAAGCCTAGGCGATGGCCATCACGGCCTTGCCGGACTGACGCCGCTCTTCGAGCGCCGCATGCGCATCTTCGACGTCGTCCAGCGTGTAGCGGCCATTGATCTCCACACGCAGCGCGCCTTGCTGGATCGCGGCGAAGACATCGTCGGCGCGGCGCTGCACGGTGGCGGCATCGGCGAGATGGTCGGCGAGGCGCGGGCGCGTCAGGAACAGCGAACCGGCTTCGCCGAGTTCATAAGGATCGAGATCGCGCATCGGGCCTGTCACCGAACCGTAGTTCACCACCAGCCCGCGCACGCGCGTCGCACGGAAGCTGTCGCGCAAGGTCGTTCTGCCGACAGCGTCGAACACCACGTCGACGCCGCGTCCATCGGTCAGTTCGCGCACCCGGTCCGCGAAGCCGCCGTTCTCGTAGAGCAGCACGTGATCGGCGCCGCGCTCGCGGGCGATGGCGGCCTTGTCTGCGGTGCTGGTCGTCGCGAACACTTGCACGCCGCGCCGCTTCGCCAGTTGCACGAGCAACTGTCCGATGCCGCCGGACGCCGCATGCACGAGACAGGTCATGCCGGCTTCGAGCTGCGCGCCATCGCCGAGCAGATAGTGCGCGGTGGAACCCTGGAAGATCGCGGCGGCGGCCACATCGTAGGCAATGTCGTCCGGCAGTCGCGCGAGACGTGCGGCGGGAATCACCGCATAGTCCGCATACGCGCCCCACGCGATGCACCATGCCACGCGGTCGCCCGGACGGCACGACATGACGCCCGCGCCGCATTCGACTACCTCGCCCGCGCCTTCCATGCCGAGCGTGCACGGCAGGCGCACGGGATACGTGCGTGAATCGCGATACTTGCCCTGACGCGTATGCACGTCCATGAAGTTGATGCCCGCCGCGACGACACGCACCAGCACTTCACCCGGCCCCGGCCTCGGCACCTCGATCTCGACGCGGCGCAGAACCTCCGGGCCGCCGTACTCATGAATCTGAATCGCTCGCATGAGCGTGTCTCCGTTGTGATAGGAATCGCGTTACTGCGCGGCGGCGACGAACCGGTCGGTCCACGTGCGCGCGAGATCGACATGCCGCGCCGACACTTCGGCATCGGCTTCGGCCAGGATCGCGAGCACGGTCGCGGGGGCATCGGCGGGCATGCGTCCGTCGGTCGAGAAAGCCGGTTTCATCACCGTCAGCGCTTGCCGGTAGATGGCCGGGTCGTCGCCCTCCAGCGCCGCCGGCATCGCGGCCGCGATGTCCTGCTCACTGTGCGTCTGGATGAAGCGCAGCGCGGCCAGCAGCGCGCGCACCAGTCGCGCCGTTTCATCCGGATGGGCGTCGATCCATTCGCGGCGCATGTAAAGACACGCGCCCACGTAGGAACCGCCCAGTTGCGCGCGCGAGTCGGCGATGCTGCGCAAGTCCACCAGCGGCCGCGCCACGCCGCGCGACAAAAGACGCGTGGCGGTGGGTTCCTCGGTCATGGTGGCATCGACTTCACCGGCTGTGAGCGCCCGCTCGAACGCTGCTTCGGTCGCGAGCGGCACTACGGTATAACTGCCGGCCAGCACGCCCGCGCGCGCGGCCAGATAGCGCGTCAGAAAATCCGTCGATGAGCCGAAACCGGTCACGCCGAGCTTGCGGCCTTTGGCATCGGCCATCGTCCGCATGGCGCTCGCGCTGCGCGTCAGTTCGATCAACCCCGCCGAGCGCCCCAGCACGATCACCGACTGCACGTCCATGCCACGGCTTTGCAGACCGATCGTATGGTCATAAAAACCGACCGCGCCCTGAATGGCGCCCGCGACGAGTTCGGTGGACGTGTCGATGCCCGCAGGCGACGACAGCACGCGCACGTCGAGTCCTTCGCGACGGAAGTAGCCGAGCTGGTCGGCGAGCATGACCGGCAGATAGATCAGCTTGGCGACGCCGCCCGTCATCAGCCGGATGGGTTCGGCGCGCGCCGCCTGCGCCGCGCACAGCGCAAGCAGCAGATAAGCCAGACGGACGAGCGAGCCTGCACGCAACGGCATCGAGAAAGTCTCCTGAACAGCTTCAAGGCGCTTGCCGAAACAATCGCCTGCCATGTCAGGAAGTATAAAAAACCGTGCCCTTCTGAAAGCTTTCCGCCGGGCAGGCGTTTTCTCCGTAGTTTCCCGACTCCCGTCAGCGTTTGTCGTTCAGCTTGCGCCACAGCGTGGTCTTGCTGATGCCGAGCGCCCGGCACGCCGCATCGCGATCGCCACCGTATTCGTTGAGCGTCGCGCGGACCTGATCCGCCTCCGCCGTGCGGCTCAGCTGGCGCAGACCGGGGTTGGCGTCCGCTTCCTGCGCCGTGTCGAAGACTTCGGGCGCGAGGGCCGCGAAATCGTCCAGCGACAGCTTCGGCTCCCGCCCGCTCCGGCCCGGCAAATGCGCCATTTCCACGGCGACGCGTTCGATCACGTTCTGCAATTCCCGCACGTTGCCCGGCCAGCGGTAGGCGCCCAGCGCCGCCTGCAACGGCGCAAGCACTTTTCTCATTGCCTCGCGATCCGGCAGCCGCGTGCCGAGCGTTTCATCGCGGCTCGCCGCCTGCGCGAGCAGTTCGACGGCCAGTGGCGCGATATCGCCCGGACGCGCGCGCAGCGGCGGCAATGCGATGCTCAGGATGTTGATGCGGTAGAAGAGATCGGCACGGAACGAGCCGTCCTGCACGGCCTGCGCCAGCGGCCGATGCGTCGCCGCGATCACGCGGATATCCACGCGCGTCGGTTCGGTCGAGCCGAGCCGCACGACTTCCCGCTCCTGCAACACGCGCAACAGCCGGCTTTGCAGCGAAGACGGCATCTCGCCGATTTCATCGAGAAACAGCGTGCCGCGATGCGCCGCTTCGATCAGCCCCGCCCGGCCGCCCTTGCGCGCGCCGGTGAATGCGCCTTCCTCGTAGCCGAACAGTTCGCTTTCCAGCAAGGCTTCCGGGAACGCGCCGCAGTTGATCGCGACGAACGGAAAGTCCTTGCGGCGGCTCATCTGGTGCATGCTCTGCGCGACCATTTCCTTGCCGGTGCCGCTTTCGCCGAGGATCAGCAGCGTGGCGTCGGACGTGGCGTACTTGCGCACCAGCGCCTTCACGCGCTGCATCACGTCCGACTCGCCGACGATCGCGTCCAGCCGGTAGCGCGCGACGAACGCCTGCGCGCCTTGCCGCGCGCGCAGGGTCCGGTCCAGCCGCTCGACGGCGCGCGATTCCTGGAACGTGAAGAGCGTGCCGCCGGTGGCGCCGTCCGCGCCCAGCGGGCCGCGATGGATCGCGTAGCTGACGCCGCGCACGTGGCCGACGACATCCTCGCCGTCAGCCGGCAGGATGCCGTCGAGCGCGGGCGCGACTTCCAGCAGCGCGCGGCCGGCGGCGCGGGCGGCATCGGGCAGGCCCAACGCATCCAGCAGACGGCGATTGATCGCTTCGATGCGGCCTTCGGCATCCACTGCGACGACGCCGTCGCGCAGATGTTGCAGGAGGTTGTCGAGCCGCGCGCGCCGCCCGGCTTCGCGACGCATGGCCTGCGCGACTTCGAGCGCGGTCTCCAGCGCCGAGGCAACCGAAGTCCGCGAATAGAGGAACACCGACTGCATGCCGGCGCGGGCGGCGAGATCGGTCACGAGGCCCGGGCCCACGACCACGTCGATACCGCGGTCGCGCAGATCGAGCACGAGATGTTCGGCGTCCTGCGCCGAGCGATACGACTCGCAAGCCACGTCAATCGCATACGCGGCGAGAAAGCGGCGAATCTCCGGCGGCGTCTCGCCGTGCGTGACGAGCGCCATGCGGGCATCCTCGCGGCGCGCCTTGGCGAGCGCCTGCATCACGTCGAAGCCGGTCGGGCTGACGATCACCACCGGCACGGACACGCGCGTCTTCAGATACGCGCCGTTCGAGCCGCCCGCGACGACGACATCGGGCCGCTCGCCGGTTTCGGACTCGATGCGCGTGACGGCATCTTCGTAGCCGAGCGGGATGGCGTCGAGATCGGCGCGGTCGGCGTATTCCTCGCCGACGTCCATGAACAGGTCGCGCAGACGGCTGATGCCGACCGCCCAGATGCGGGGGCGTGAGGCGGTTTCGGGTTTCATGTTGTTGCTGGAAACGGGGTCGATCGAAACTACAGCGTAACGCACGAATCCCCGTTTCGAAACGTGAATTTCATTTTTGAAATCATCCGGTGCGCGCGGCTGCGAGTCAACTTCAGGCAAATCAACGGCTTACACCGCCCGCCTCACATGGCAGGGATTTTGCAAACGATCGGTGCCTTCTATGGAGACATCAAACGTGAATTCAAACTCCCCACTCGAACAGACCGCCGGCGCGCGCTTCCGCCAGGCCGTCCGGGAAGAATCCCCCTTGCAAGTCGTCGGCGCCATTACCGCCTATGCGGCGAAGATGGCCGAGGCCGTCGGCTTCAAGGCGCTGTATCTGTCGGGCGGCGGCGTCGCCGCGAACTCGCTCGGCATGCCTGACCTCGGCATCAGCACCATGGAAGACGTGCTGACCGACGCGCGGCGCATCACGGATGCATCGTCGCTGCCGCTGATGGTCGATATCGATACGGGCTGGGGCGGCGCATTCAACATCGCGCGCACGGTCCGCTCGTTCATCAAGGCGGGCGTGGCGGCCGTGCACATGGAGGATCAGGTCGGACAGAAGCGCTGCGGCCATCGTCCGGGCAAGGAAGTCGTCTCGAAGGGCGAGATGGTGGATCGCGTCAAGGCGGCCGTCGATGCCCGCACCGACGCCTCCTTCGTCATCATGGCGCGCACGGATGCGGCCGCTGTCGAAGGTATCGATGCCGCGATCGAGCGTGCGGTTGCTTATGTCGAAGCCGGCGCGGACATGATTTTCCCGGAAGCGATGAAGACGCTCGACGACTACCGGCGCTTCAAGGCAGCGGTGAAGGTGCCGATCCTCGCGAACCTGACCGAGTTCGGTTCGACGCCCTTCTTCACCGTCGATGAACTGAAGGACGCCAATGTCGATATCGCGCTGTACTGCTGCGGCGCGTATCGCGCGATGAACGCGGCGGCGCTGAACTTCTACGAGACCGTGCGGCGCGACGGCACGCAGAAGGCCGCCGTCGAGACCATGCAATCGCGCGCTGACCTGTATAAGTACCTCGGCTATCACGCCTACGAAGACAAGCTCGACCAGCTGTTTTCCGCCCAGAAATAACCGCACTCAGGAGACGAACAATGAGCGAAGCAGACAACAGCACCGCAGCCGGTGGTTTCAAGCCGAAGAAGTCCGTCGCGCTGTCCGGCGTGACGGCGGGCAATACCGCGTTGTGCACGGTCGGCCGCACCGGCAACGATCTGCACTATCGCGGCTATGACATTCTCGATCTCGCCAACACGTCCGAGTTCGAAGAGATTGCTTACCTGCTCGTCCATGGCAAGCTGCCGAACGCCGCCGAGCTGAAGGCCTACAAGACCAAGCTGAAGGCCATGCGCGGCCTGCCCGCTAACTTGAAGGCCGCACTCGAATGGATCCCCGCTTCGGCACATCCGATGGACGTCATGCGCACCGGCGTCTCCGTGCTCGGCACCATCCTGCCCGAGAAGGACGATCACAACATTCCGGGCGCGAAGGACATCGCCGACAAGCTGATGGCCTCGCTCGGCTCGATGCTGCTGTACTGGTATCACTACTCGCACAACGGCAAGCGCATTGAAGTGGAAACCGATGACGATTCCATCGGCGGGCACTTCCTGCATCTGCTGCATGGCGTGGAGCCGTCGAAATCATGGGTCGATGCAATGCACGTGTCGCTCAACCTCTACGCCGAACACGAATTCAATGCGTCGACCTTTACGGCGCGCGTGATCGCGGGCACGGGTTCGGACATGTACTCGGCGATTGCGGGCGGCATCGGCGCGTTGCGCGGCCCGAAGCACGGCGGCGCCAACGAAGTGGCCTTTGAAATCCAGTCGCGTTATCTGAACGCCGACGAAGCCGAAGCCGACATCAAGCAGCGCGTCGAACGAAAGGAAGTGGTGATCGGCTTCGGACATCCGGTCTATACGATCTCGGATCCGCGCAACAAGGTCATCAAGGAAGTCGCGAAGAAGCTCTCGAAGGAAGCGGGCGACACGAAGCTTTTCAGCATCGCCGAGCGGCTCGAAACGGTGATGTGGGACGCGAAGAAGATGTTCCCCAATCTCGACTGGTTCAGCGCCGTGTCGTATCACATGATGGGCGTGCCCACGGCGATGTTCACACCGCTGTTCGTCATCTCGCGCACGTCGGGATGGAGCGCGCACATCATCGAGCAACGCATCGACAACAAGATCATCCGGCCGAGCGCGAATTACACGGGACCGGACAACCTGAAGTTCACGCCGCTGCGCGAGCGCAAGTAAAGCGCATGTGACGCACAGGCCTTGCCGCCTTACACGGCAGCAAGGCCTTTTTTGATATCGTAGTCAACGTTCGACCCCCGACAATACCCTTGCAGCATGGCGACTGAAACCAGACCATGCGATGAGCGAGACACGGCCATGAATACTGCAAACCGCAAACCTCTTCCCGGCACCCCGTGCGATTTCTTCGATGCGCGCGCCGCCGTCGACGCCCTCTCGCCCGGTGCCTACGACACCCTGCCCTATACGTCGCGCGTGCTGGCCGAGAATCTGGTGCGGCGCTGCGATCCGGCCATGCTCGACGCGTCGCTGCTGCAATTGATCGAGCGCAAGACCGAACGCGATTTCCCGTGGTATCCGGCGCGCGTGGTGTGTCACGACATCCTGGGCCAGACGGCGCTGGTCGATCTGGCGGGCCTGCGCGACGCCATCGCCGAACAGGGTGGCGATCCCGCCAAGGTGAACCCCGTGGTGCCGGTGCAGTTGATCGTCGATCATTCGCTGGCCGTCGAATGCGGTGGCTTCGATCCCGATGCGTTCCAGAAGAACCGCGCCATCGAAGACCGCCGGAATGAAGACCGCTTTCACTTCATCGACTGGACTAAACAAGCTTTTGAGAACGTAGAGGTGATTCCGCCGGGCAACGGCATCATGCATCAGATCAATCTTGAGCGCATGTCGCCGGTCATTCACGCGATCAACGGCGTCGCGTTTCCCGATACGCTCGTCGGCACCGACAGCCACACGCCGCACGTCGATGCGCTCGGCGTCATTGCGATTGGCGTCGGCGGTCTTGAAGCGGAGAACGTCATGCTGGGCCGCGCGTCGTGGATGCGCCTGCCGGATATCGTCGGCGTGGATCTGACGGGCAAGCGCCAGCCGGGCATCACGGCGACGGACATCGTGCTCGCACTCACTGAATTCCTGCGCAAGGAAAAGGTCGTCGGCGCGTATCTGGAGTTCTATGGCGCAGGCGCAGCGAGCCTCACGCTCGGCGACCGCGCGACCATCTCGAACATGGCGCCCGAGTATGGCGCGACCGCCGCGATGTTCTACATCGACCAGCAGACCATCGACTATCTGCGCCTCACCGGCCGCGAAGAAGAGCAGATCCGCCTCGTCGAGACCTATGCGAAGACAGCCGGCCTGTGGGCCGATACGCTCACGAACGCGCGCTACGAGCGCATCCTGCGCTTCGATCTGTCGAGCGTGGAACGCAACATGGCAGGGCCGTCGAATCCGCACAAGCGCCTGCCTACGTCGCAGCTTGCCGCGCGCGGCATCGCCGGCAAGTGGGAAGAGACGCCCGGCAAGATGCCGGACGGCGCGGTCATCATCGCGGCCATCACCAGCTGCACCAATACCAGCAACCCGCGCAACGTGATCGCCGCTGCGCTGCTCGCGCGCAATGCCAATGCGCAAGGCCTGACGCGCAAGCCGTGGGTGAAGTCGTCGCTGGCACCGGGCTCGAAGGCCGTCGAACTCTACTTGCAGGATGCCGCCCTACTGCCTGAACTCGAGAAGCTCGGCTTCGGCATCGTCGCGTTTGCATGCACGACCTGCAACGGCATGTCGGGCGCGCTGGATCCGGTGATCCAGCAGGAGATCGTCGAGCGCGAGCTGTACACGACCGCCGTGCTCTCCGGCAATCGCAACTTCGATGGCCGCATTCATCCGTACGCGAAGCAGGCGTTCCTGGCATCGCCGCCGCTCGTCGTTGCGTATGCGATTGCGGGCACGATCCACTTCGACATCGAGAAGGATGCGCTTGGCACCGGCGCGAACGGCCAGCCGGTGTATCTGAAGGACATCTGGCCCGATGACGCGGAGATCGATGCGATCGTCGCGCAGAGCGTGAAGCCCGAGCATTTCCGCCGCGTGTATGAGCCGATGTTCGCTTTGACGCAAGCGCGCGGCGACGCCATCAACCCGCTGTACGACTGGCGCGGCCAGAGCACGTATATCCGCCGTCCGCCATACTGGGAAGGCGCGCTGGCGGGCGAACGCACGTTGCGCGGCATGCGGCCGCTCGCCGTGCTCGGCGACAACATCACGACCGATCATCTCTCGCCGTCGAACGCCATTCTCGCGAACAGCGCCGCCGGCGAATATCTGACGAAGATGGGCCTGCCTGAAGAAGACTTCAATTCGTATGCGACGCATCGCGGCGATCATCTGACGGCACAGCGCGCGACCTTCGCCAATCCGACGCTCATCAACGAAATGGCCGTGGTCGATGGCCAGATCAAGAAAGGCTCGCTCGCGCGCATCGAACCTGAAGGCAAGGTCACGCGCATGTGGGAAGCCATCGAGACCTACATGGAGCGCAAGCAGCCGCTCATCATCATTGCGGGCGCGGACTACGGACAAGGCTCGTCACGCGACTGGGCCGCGAAAGGCGTCAGGCTCGCTGGCGTCGAGGCAATCGTCGCGGAAGGCTTCGAGCGGATCCATCGCACGAACCTGATCGGCATGGGCGTGTTGCCGCTCGAATTCAAACCGGGCGTGAACCGCGTGACGCTCGCGCTCGACGGCACCGAAACCTACGACGTGATCGGCGCACGCACGCCGCGCGCGGACCTCGTGCTCGTGATTCAGCGCAAGAACGGCGAACGCGTGGAAGTGCCCGTCACGTGCCGGCTCGATACGGCCGAAGAAGTGTCCATCTATGAAGCGGGCGGCGTTCTGCAACGCTTTGCGCAGGATTTCCTGGAGTCGTCGAAGGCTGCCGCCTGACGCGCTGTCTTTCTACCAAAGGATTCGATTCACATGGCACACGCACCTCAAATCAGGATCCCCGCGACCTACATGCGCGGCGGCACCAGCAAGGGCGTCTTCTTCCGCCTAAACGATCTGCCCGAGGCCGCGCGCGTGCCCGGCGCGGCCCGCGATAAGCTGTTCATGCGCGTGATCGGCAGCCCCGATCCATACGGCAAGCAGATCGACGGCATGGGCGGCGCGACGTCGAGCACGAGCAAAACCGTGATCGTGTCAAAGAGCACTCGGCCCGGTCACGATGTCGATTACCTGTTCGGTCAGGTGTCGATCGATAAAGCCTTCGTCGACTGGAGCGGCAACTGCGGCAATCTCTCGGCGGCGGTGGGTCCGTTTGCGATTGGCGGCGGACTCGTCGATCCGGAACGCGTGCCGGACAACGGCATCGCGATCGTGCGCATCTGGCAGGCGAACATCGGCAAGACCATCATCGCGCATGTGCCGATGACGAACGGCGCCGTGCAGGAAACCGGCGACTTCGAACTCGATGGCGTGACCTTTCCGGCGGCGGAAGTGCAGCTCGAATTCCTCGATCCGGCAGCGGAAGAAGAAGGCGCGGGCGGCGCGATGTTCCCGACTGGCAACGTGGTGGACGATCTCGACGTGCCGGGCATCGGCACGCTGAAGGCCACGATGATCAACGCAGGCATTCCGACCATCTTCCTGAACGCCCACGCCATCGGCTACACCGGCACCGAGTTGCAGGACGCCATCAACGGCGACGAAGCGGCCTTGAAGCGCTTCGAGACCATTCGCGCGCACGGTGCGCTGCGCATGGGGCTGATCAAGAACCTCGATGAAATCGCCACGCGCCAGCACACGCCGAAGGTCGCGTTCGTCGCGCGGCCGGCGGCGTATACGGCATCGAGCGGCAAGCAAGTGAGCGTGGAAGATGTGGACGTGCTGGTGCGCGCGATGTCGATGGGCAAGCTGCATCACGCGATGATGGGTACGGCGGCGGTGGCCATCGGCACGGCGGCGGCGATTCCCGGCACGCTCGTCAATCTCGCGGCAGGCGGCGGGGAGCGTCAGTCAGTGCGGTTCGGGCATCCGTCGGGTACGCTGCGGGTCGGCGCGGAGGCCGTGCAGGCGGAAGGCGCGTGGCAAGTCACCAAGGCCATCATGAGCCGCAGCGCGCGCGTGCTGATGGAAGGGAATGTGCGCGTGCCGTTCGAAAGCCCGAACTAAAGCGTCAAGCTTCTTCCGGCAACAAGGCCAGCAGCAGGCGTCGCAATTCGCGGCCCTCCGCTGCCGTCAGCCTTGCGGTCAGAATGCGCTCCACCTGCTCCACGCGAGGCCGCAGCGTCGCAAGCTGCTTCTTCCCGGCAGGCGTGAGCGACAGCACATAGCTGCGCTTGTCCACGGGATCGTCGGAACGCTCGATCAGCTCATTGCGGGCCATGCGCGCCACGAGTTCCGCGATAGTCGAGCGGTCCACGTCGAGTTCGTCGCCAAGCTGACGCTGGTTCACGCCCGGCGTCCGTTGCAGGATACCAAGCGCGGCGTACTGCACGCTCGTAATCTCCGTCGACACCTCGCTCTGCCAGACCGCCAGATGCCGCTGCTGCGCGCGCCGCACCAGACTGCCGGTGAATCGGGAAAGCGCGGCGGGGAAATGAGTTTGAGCGGGCACGGTTCGACAGGGTTAAGCAGTGGAACGAATTCGGAGGAGAGGATGCAGGAATGCGTTCAGTTCGTCGAACGCATCGAGCGGCAGCACATGCGCGACGTATTGATCCGGACGGACCACGATGAGCGCACCCCGTTCGCGATCGATGCCGCGCGCGTCGAAGATATCAGCCGACTCGTCGCGCGTAAATACCTTTTCATAATCCACCAGCCCATAGCGGCCCTTGCGCGGCAAGAGCACCGCGTGCAAGTCCTGCAAGCGCACGTCGCGATGCGGCGTCTGCAACACCGCGCGCAGATCGATGACGCTGTCGATATCGGCATCAGGTGGCGTCACGTTGCGCAACCATGCAACCAGATGCTCACAGAGCGCATCGAACGCCTGGCCGCTCGCATCCTCGAACGCATACAGACGCCAGCGGCCATCGGCGAGCGCTGCGTGACCGAGGTGCATCGGCCTGGCATCGGCGATGCGAATGACCGGCGCGGAATGAAAGCGCGTGCCGATCGTAAAGCCACGCGCCAGCGTCTGATGCGTCGACTCGCCCGTCAGCGGACCCGGCCGATAATGCGTGGCAACGCCCGCCGTATAGTGGCCCGCGCGCACGAAATACGCCTGCAACTCCGCCGGATCCACGCCGCCCGCTTCCGGATGCGCCGGGTCTTTCGGCGGCGCGGCCATCATCGCGGACCATTCCTTGTCGAAGTCGATCAACTCCTGCGCGACCGGCTGGCGTTCATCGGAATAGGTGCGCAGCAGGCTCCCATCGCTGCGCCCCTGCAAGACCGCGCCGAGCTTCCAGCCGAGATTGAAGCCATCCTGCATCGACACGTTCATGCCCTGCCCCGCCTTCGCGCTATGCGTATGGCAGGCATCGCCCGCGATGAACACGCGCGGCTCGCGCACTGAGCCATCGGGTGTCAAGGCATCGTCGAAACGTTCCGTCAGACGCTGGCCCACTTCATACACCGAGAACCACGCGACTTCCTTCACATCGAACGTATAGGGATGCAGGATGCGCTGCGCCGTCTCGATGATGCGCTCCACCTTGATCTGCCTGATGCCGTCGCGGTTCTCCGGCGTCACCTCGCCGAGATCGACATAGAAGCGCACGAGATAGCCGCCCTCGCGCGGGATGAGCAACAGATTGCCCTTGCTCGCCGATTGAATCGCGGCCTTGAGGCGAATGTCGGGGAAGTCGGTCACCGCCAGCGCGTCCATCACGCCCCATGCATGATTGGCGGCGTCGCCGTTGAGCGTCTGGCCGATAGCCGTGCGCACGCGGCTTCGGGCGCCATCGCAACCCACCACGTAGCGCGCGCGGACCTTCACCTCTTCACCGGCATGTTCTCCTTCCGTGCGCTTCAGCGTGACGGTGAGCGGATGGTCATGCGTGTCGTCGCGCGTGACATCGACGACTTCGAGCGCGTAATCCGGTTCGAGGCGCTGCGCGGAACGATGCATCAGATCGAGCAGATAAGCCTGCAAGCGCGCCTGATTCACGATCACATGCGGAAACTCGGACATGCCGGTTTCGGTATCCTGAACGCGTCCGGTACGACGAATCGCGCCCCGGTCATCGGCATCCGGCCGCCAGAAGACGGTCTCATTGACCCAGTAGGCTTCGCGCAGCAGACGTTCGCTGAGACCGAAGGCATGGAACATTTCCACGGTGCGGCACGCGACGCCGTCCGCCTGCCCCATCAGCAACGGCCCCGCACGCCGTTCGACGATACGCGTATTGATCGACGGAAACCGCGCCAGCTGCGCCGCGAGCACGAGTCCCGCCGGACCACTGCCGACGATGAGCACATCCACCGCGTCAGGCATCGCAACGTGAGGCGCGCCTTCGGCAGCGGGTTCGATGCTCGGGTCATCCGTGCGAAAACCGTTGAGATGAAATTGCATGATGTCTGCCTCCACAAGGTCTCGATTTCTCTGGATCGAAATATACTCCGCATACCAACTATATCCAAGAATTTATCGAGGCCCTGCGGTTTACCCGAAGCAGGCAGACTAACTGGGCGTTTTCAAGCGACCGGCACAGGCGGTCCGGTCGCGCAAAGGTCAGACGCGCAGCGGCGCTTTCCTGTGCCGCGTGCCGCATTCATACGCATGGGCATAGCCGAGCAACGCGCCCTCGTCCCATTGCCGTCCGACGAAGATCAGACCGAACGGCGAGCCGGATTCGTAGTATCCAGCCGGCACGGCAATGCCCGGCAAGCCCGCGATATTGATCTCGCCGACGGTCGTTTCCTGGATGACGTCCTTGCCGTGCAGCGTTGGAAGCTCGCCGCGCATCTGCGGAAACACGAGGGCGTCGAGACGATGCTGGCTCATCACGCTGTCGAAGATCGTCAGATAACGCGCTTTCAGTGCGACGAATTCCGGCATCTCCGGCGGCAGCGACGGATCCGCCAGCGCGGTCCGGAAATCCGCCAGACTATGCAGATAGCGCAGCACGCCTTGTGGTCCGAAGGCATCCTCATCCCGCGTCGCTTCAGCGAATTCCGCGAACGTCTTGAGCGCCGCGTCCTTGCCCAATCGCTGCAGATACTTCTCCAGATCATAAGGAATGGATTCGAGTCCACGCGCATCGAAATGTTCGAGCGGCGGCGTCGGCTTGCGCAAGTCAGCGAAGCCCGAACCGGCGAACGGATCGTCGATCAGCACCGCGCCCAGTTCCACCAATTCCTGCTGCACGCGTTGATAGAGCCCGGCGGCTTCGTCGGAGAGCGCTTGCGTGCGCCAGCCCGGTCCGTACAGGCCGATACGCTTGCCCTTCAACGCATCCACAGCGAGCCCTGCTGCATACCCTCCCGCAGGCTGACGGCCGACACCGGCCAACGTCTTCGGGTCTTCGCTCGAATAGCCTGCGAGCGCATCGAGGCACAGCGCCGCGTCGCGCACGGTGCGGGCAATCGGCCCTACCACGTCGCGATTGCCCGACAGGGGCACCACGCCCGCATTCGGCACCAGCCCGATGGTCGGCTTGATGCCGACGAGGTCTTGCGCCGATGCCGGGTTCTGGATCGACCCGCCAGTCTCTTCGGCGAGCCCGAGCACCGCCATGCCCGATGCCACCGCCGATGCCGTTCCCGCGCTGCTGCCGCCGGGTGCGCGGTCGGGCATCGGCACGTTGAGGGTCGGGCCTGCCCAGCTATCGTTTGCATGCGTGCCCGTGTGGCTCAAGATGGGCACGTTGGTCTTGCCGAGCAGGATCGCGCCCGCGCGCCGCATGCGTGCGACGACCGGCGCATCGCGTGCGGGCATCAGGTCCACGCCGCCGTGCTTGCTGTAGAGCTTCGTCCATCCCGCCGTGGTCGGAAAGCCGACCATGTCCATCGGATCCTTGATGACGACCGGCACGCCGGCGAGCGGCCCCATCACTTCGCCAGCAGCCCGACGCCGGTCGATCTCGCGCGCATCGTCGAGTGCGGCGGGGTTCAGGAAGATCAGCGCGTTGTAGCGCCCATTATCGCGCTCGATCCGCTCGAAGCAGGCCTGCGCCAGTTGTTCTGCCGTGAACGTGCCGGCCTTGAAACCCGCCTGCACGGTTTCGACGGTGAGCGCGTCCAGATCGATGTCCATCGCACTGCCTCGTTCCATTCGTGGCTCCTGTTGAAGTGGTGTCGAACGCACAACGCTCAAAGCTGCACGCCGCGCGTGAGCGCGCCATCGACGACGAAATTTGCCCCGCTCACGAAGCTCGCCGCCGGACTCGCGATGAACGCCACCGCGTTGGCAATCTCCTGTGGCCGCGCCATGCGTCCGGTCGGATTCAAAGCGAGCGCGCGTTCGAACAGCGCGGCATCGTTATGCTCGATCCAGTCCCACACGCCGCCTTCGAAGTACACATTGCCCGGCGATACCGTGTTCGCGCGGATGCCCTTCGCGGCCAGCTGATTCGCGAGCCCTTGCATGTAGTGAATCAGCGCGGCCTTGAAGACGCCGTAGGGTCCGGCCGCGAAATCGATCTCGCGCCCCGACACGCTCGATATCGCGACAATGGAAGCCGCCTTGCTTGCTTCGAGAAACGGCATCGCGGCATCGACGAGATTCACGGTGCCCAGCAGATCCGTCTCGAACTCCTTGCGCCATGATTCGATGTCGTTGCCAATAGCAAGCGCGCTCACGTTGGCGACGACGATATCCAGCCCGCCCCACTCCGCGCCGACGCGCGCGACCCACGCCTTGAGCGCGGCGCCATCGGCCACGTCGACGGCCGCGCCCGATGCACGCGCACCGCTTAACCCGGCCAGCGCCTGCGCGGTGGTTTCAACGGCGGCCGCATCGCGCGCGCAAATGGCGACATCCGCGCCTTCCGCCGCCAATGTCCGCGCAATCGCCAGCCCGATGCCCTTGGTGCCGCCGGTCACGATCGCCCTCAAGCCCTTCAGTTGCAGGTCCATGTTCGCCGCTCCTGTGCATGTCGGTCAGACGTGGTGACGGCGCGCTCACGCTTTCTCGCCGCCGTCCCCGGAACTCATGCCGCGCGCAATCTGCAACACTTCGCCCGCCTGGATGACGGAATGGCAGATGTCGTCGATGGTCACGCGCTTCTCCATTGCCTGCGCGCGCAGCATGTCGTAGGCCTCGCGTTCGCTCACGCGATGCATGATCATCAAGATGTTCTTGGCTTCCTGCAGATGCCGGCTGTCGAGCAGCTTCTGTTCGAGCTTCGCAATGCGCTGCGCATGCTGACGCGAGCGCTTCGAGTGATACAGCGCCATCACCACCGTGGAAAGCAGCCCTGACGCGCGCACCGGCGTCGTAACGATGCCGTCCGCGCCGAGCTTGATGGCCTGGTCGATGAAGGTCGGATTCTCGTAGGCCACCACGCAGATGACGGGCGGCGCATCCGGTCCGGACCACTCGCCGCTCGGCGCGCGTTCTTCCGGCAGCAGCGCGCGGAACACGAGATCCACGCGTTCGGGCAAGGTGTCCAGCGGCGGCCAGCAGCGCTCCACCTGAAAGCCCATGCGCCGCAGATGATTCGCAAGCGTCTGGCCGTCGTTGTCGTCGGGATGGAAGACGAGCACCCGCGCATGGCGCTCGAGGATCGAACTGGTGAGGCTCCGCTGGCCTCGGTCCGGGCGCGCGTTCACGTCAGGAATCCCGTGTGCTCAGTTTCGTGACCCAGTCCCCGAGCGTCTGGCGCGTCATGTAGGGATCGGGGCCGACGGCGAACTTCGATTCGCGCAGGATGGTGAACTGGCCGTCAGCCGAAGCGCGGCCAATGCGCGGATACAGCGCCATGTGATGATTCACCGGATCGATGCGAACGCGGCCTTGCGGCGCATTGAACTCGGAACCGAGCAGCTGCGGCATGATGCTCGCGAGCTTGTCGGAGCCCGCGCGCGCGAACGCTTCCGCGAACATGTGCATCTGGTAGTAGGCGGCTTCCCAGTTCATGTCAGTGGGCGTCTGCGCGCCGTAGCGCGACTGATGCAGCGCGACCGCACGATGGTTCTCCACCGTGTCGATGCTCTGGAAATAAGGCGCGGCCGTGATGTGACCGGCGGCGCTGCCGGGCTCCATCGCGCGGATTTCCGTCTCCGAGGTATTGAGGCTGCCAATGGGCATGCGGGCCGGATCGAAGTCGGCGTGCGCGTAGGCGTCGTAGAGATACGGCACGGTCTCGCCGATCACCGTGCAGAAGATCCAGTCCGGCGACTTGCGGCGGATGTCGGCGATGACCTGTTCGAAATGATCGCGCGTGGCGTCGAGCGGCAGATAACGTTCGCCGAGGATCGCGCCTTCTGGATGCTGGAGCAGCAGCTCCTGCATCGTGCGATTGCATTCGTAGGGATAGACATAGCTCGACCCGACGAAATACACGCGCGCGCCGAAGGTCTCGGTCATGAAGTCCGCAAGTTGCACGCCGTTCTGATTCGGCGACGCGCCGCTGTAGATGATGTTGTCCGAGTACTCGAAGCCCTCGTACATCTGCGCATAGATCAGCAGACGATTGTGCTTTTCGACGACCGGCAACATGGCCTTGCGGCTCGTGGACGTGTAGCCGCCGAAGATGGTGTTGACGCCGTCCTTCAGGATCAGCCGCTCCGCCAGTTCGCGGAAGGCGGCCGGGTCGGAGCCAGGGTCGTAGTGCAGCGCAACGAGTTCGCGTCCGCCAATACCGCCGCGCGCATTGATCTCGTCGACGGCGAGACACGCGCCTCGCCACTGGGACTGCTCGAGCAGCGCGGTCGAACCGCTGGTCGAGCACAACAGGCCCACTCGAATGGGATCGGACAAAGCCATTTCTTGACACGCTCTCTTGTTTGCGCGAAGCCGTGGCCTCGCGCCTGGGTCGTCTGGTGCCGTCTGGTGTCGTTTCTTCCGACTGAATGATGCGCTACTTCAGATAGTGCTTCGCGACCATCGCGCCAACCGTGTATTTTGGATCGACAAAATTGCCCAGGCGCACGCGGCCGACCTGACTGAGCATCATGTACGCATCCCACTTGTCGAAGCCGTAGTCCGCGGCCATCCACAGCACGAGTTCGCGATAGGCAATGCGCGTGGCATCCTCCAGCGGCCGCGCGCTGCCGATGCTCATCAGCGCGTCTTCGTTTTCGAGCCGCGGCCAGTCGATCCGCCAGCCCTTGATGAGGTCCACGCGCACGGTGGTCGTGCTCTGATACTCGACGGCGGTGCCGCACACTTCGCCATCGCCCTGACAGGCATGCGCGTCGCCGATGAACAAACGTCCGCCCGGCGAGCGCACCGGCAGATAGGTGATACTGCCTGGTCCCATGTCCGGCACGTCCATGTTGCCGCCGTGATTATCAGGGGTGAGCGAGTTGATCGAATCGATTTCCGGAGAAAGACTCAGCGTGCCGATATGCGGCTTGTACGGCAAGGTGTTGCGCTTGCTCCAGTACACGTTCTCCTCGTCGATCTTGATCTTGCGCACCACTTCCGGCAAGGGCTCGTTGAGCAGCGCGGTGTAGTCGGTGCCCGTCAGGCCGCCGAAGTTCGGAATCATGCAGCAGAAGCCATGCGGGTCCGGGCCGCGCGGCGCCATCTTCTCGATGTACACCGCAACCACGTCGCCCTTCTCCGCGCCTTCGATCATGATCGGCCCGTTCTGCGGATTGAGAAACGGCACTTGCAGCACCTGCGACGGCTTGTCCGTTTCCTCCTTGATCTTGCCTTCGAAGGCGTCGCGCGTTTCCACCACGATGCGGTCGCCCGGTTTCACGTGCAGCACCGGCTCCGAGTACGGACCGATGGTGTAGTGAAAAGTCTTCTGCATCTGCTCGGTGAGATGATGCTCCACCGGTTCGCGGCCCGCGCCTGCGCCGCGCTTCATCATGATCGAGTCCTCAAGCCATTTCATGTCTCGCTCTCCGTCACAGTGCCAGATACTGGCGAATGAGTTGCTCGTCCCCGAGTTGCGCGGGACTCAATGTCTCGACGATACGGCCCTTGTCCATCACGCAGCAGCGTGTCGCGATGCGCTCGACCATGCCCATGTCCTGCTCGACCAGTACCACGCCGATGCCGGTTTCACGCGCGATCTGCTGCAAGGTCTCGCCGATCAGATCCACGATGGAAGGCTGGATGCCCTCCGACGGCTCGTCGAGTAACAGCACCTTCGGCGCGCTGATGAGCGCCCGGGCAATGGCGAGCTGTTGCTGTTCGCCGCCGCTCATGGTGCCTGCCTTCTGCGCGTAGCGCTTCTTCAGGATCGGAAAATAGCCGACCACCTTCTCGCGCATCTGCGCGGCCTTCGCCCGGTTCGCTTGCGCGCCGACCTGAAGGTTTTCCGCCACCGTCAGCGCGCCGAAGATCTCGCGGCCCTGCGGCACGTAGCCCATGCCTTGCTGCGCCCTCACGTAGGGCTTCTCGTGCCCGATTGCCGTGCCGTCGAGGGTGATCTCCCCGCCGTCGAGCCGGACCAGCCCGATGAGCGCACGCATCAGCGTCGTCTTGCCGACGCCGTTGCGGCCGATCAGCGCCAGCACCTCGCCCCGCCCGATGCTGAAAGACACGCCGTTGAGCACGCGTCCGCCGCCATATCCCGCTTCCACGCCCGACACTTCGAGCAACGCGCTCATTTCTTTTTCCCCAGATACACTTCGGCGACATCGTCGCGCGCGAGGATCTCGTCGAGCGGGCCGTCCGCCAGCACGCTGCCGCCGTGCAGCACCGTGACGCGCGACGCGATCTGCTTGACGAAGGTCATGTCGTGCTCGACCACCATCATGGTGAGCCCGGCCGCCGACAGCCGCTTGATGAGCTCACCCGTTGCATGGGTTTCCTCCACCGACATCCCGGCCACGGGTTCATCGAGGAACAGCAGCTTCGGCCGCAGCGACACAGCCATGGCGATTTCGAGCCACTGTTTCTTACCGTGCGACAGATTGCGCGCGAGCACGTGTTCCTCGTGCTCCAGCATGAAGCGCTGGAGCAGGTCGTCGAGGCTTTCGGGCCGGTCGTCGCGGGCGCGATGCAGCGACAGTTGCAGATGCTGGCGCACGCTGAGATCGGGAAACACGCCGGGTATCTGAAACTTGATGCTCATGCCGAGGCGGATGCGCTCGTGCGGCAGCACATGGCTCATGTCTTCGCCGAGAAACATCACGCTCCCCTCTGACGGCCGATGCTCTCCCGTGATGAGCTTGAAGAAAGTGCTCTTGCCCGCGCCGTTCGGCCCGATCACGCAGCGGATCTCGCCCGCGTCGATGCTGAAGTCGATGCCATTGATGACGTGCGCGCCGCCGAAGTGCTTCTTGAGTCCGCGCGTTTCCAGCAGCGTGGTCATGACTTGCCCTCCTCGCGCTTGAGACAGGGGCCGCCGTGGCGCGCGCCGCCGCCCGCGCGGCCGGCGAGCCGTCCGAGTTGCCGCGTGACGAAGGGCAGCAGGCCTTCGGGCGCGGCCAGCACGACGATCAGCAGGATCGCCCCGAGCAGGATCAGCGCGTACTGGCTGCCGTACACGGCGAGATTCTGCGAGAGCCACACCAGCAGCGCGGTGCCGAGAATCGTGCCGCCGATGGTCTTGCGTCCCGACGTGGCGACCCAGATCACCGGCATGGCGGCGGCGGTGAGGCCCATCGTCGACGGGGTGATGTAGGAGCCCCAGATCGTGTAGAGCGCGCCCGACAGGCCGCCCAGCGTGCAGCCGAGCACGAACACGAGCCATTGGTGACGGCGGATGTCGACGCCCAGCATCTCCGCGCGCTGCGGGTTCTCGCGGATGGCAATGAGCGTGAGGCCGAACGGGCCGTCGAGCAGCTTGCGCATGACGGCATACACCACGATCAGCAGGATCAGCACGAGGTAATAGAAGCTGGCGTTTTCCAGCGTCAGCGGGCCGCCCGGCCAGGGTATGGTCAGCGGCGTCATGCCGCCCATGCCGTTATAACCGTTGAGCCGCGCCTCGCCGATCGCCCATTGCGGCCCCGCCGTCTGCGCCATGAAGGTTTCGAGGACCAGCGTTACCGACAGCGTGACGATGCCGATGAACACGCCCTTGATGCGGCCATAGAAGATCATGTAGCCGATCAGCGCGGCCGCCAGCACGCTGACCAGAAGGCCCGCGCCGAGACCTAGCCATGACTGAAACCAGTAGTCGCCATAGTTCAGCGTGAAGATGCCGTAGCTATACCCCGACAGCCCGAAGAACGCGGTCTGCCCGAACGACAGGATGCCGCCGTAACCCCACATCGCGGCCAGTCCCATCGCACTGAAGGCCCACAGCAGGCAATACGCGAGATTGCCGCTGGTAGTTGCATCGACAACGAGCGGCAGGCACAGCGCAACGAGCCACGGAAGCACGCGCAAGGTCCGTGCGCAGGCGCCAGGCGCACCGATGGAAGCCATTCCGGTTTGCTTCATGCAGGCCTCCTAGCGCAGGCGGGTAAAGAGATTGCCGAGGCCTTGCGGCATCAACCGGATCACCACGATCACCGTCAGCAACAGCCCGATCTGCCCGAACAATTGCCCATACGAAGCCGTGAGCGCCGTCTGGATGATGGCGAGGACGCCGGCGGCCGGCGTCGTTCCGGCGATCACGTTCGCGCCGCCCACGACCACCGAGACGAAGGCCTGCACGATGAAGTTGCTGCCCATGGTAGGTACCGCCGTCATGGTCGGGGCATACAGCGCGCCCGTGAGGCCCGCGAGCCCGGCGCCGAGCGCGAAGGTCAACGTATAGAGCCGGTCCGTGCGCAGGCCGAGGCATTGCGCGATGCTCGCGTTCTGGATGGTCGCGCGGGCGCACACGCCGTAGTTGGTCTTGAAGAACAGCAGATAGAGTCCGAAGAGAATCGCGAGGGCGATGAGCGGCAGCACGGCGCGATAGGTCGAGAACGAATATTCGCCGAGCGAGAAGGAACCGAACGGCGTCGCGATGCCTTCCATCGACGGCCCCGCGACCAGCAGCATGGTTTGCTGCACGATGAGGCTGATGGCCCAGGTGGCGACGACGGAATCGAACAGGCGGTCGTAGAGATGACGGATCACGAGCCGTTCGACGATCACGCCGGCCAGGGCCGCCGCCAGCGCGCCGAGCAGCATCGCGAGCGGCAGCGGCAGGCCGCGCTTCGCCGCGATGATGGTGACATAGGCGCCGCACATGATGAACTCGCCGTGCGCGAGATTGATCACGCCCATCATGCCGAAGATCACTGCGAGACCGAGCGCCGCGAGCACCAGATAGGCGAAGTTGTCGCCGAACTGGTAGACGAGCGAATACAGCGTGGTAAGAGTGGCCATGCATGCTCCACGTTCAGGAAGACGCGCGCGCGGCCTCAAGGCAGCGCGCGCCAGCTTCGGATCAGGACTTCTTGGGCAGGTTCGACGGCGTGTACTGGCGATGATCCGGCTTGTTCGGCAGATCGCAGCCGACCTTGCCAAGCCAGTACGGCTGCACGTCGTCCCATACCTTCGGAATCTCGACGCTATGGTCTTCCTTCACATGCACCAGATAGATGGTATGGCTCGCGTGATGGCTCTTCGGGTCGATGCAGACCTTGCCTTGCGCGCCCGTCGTGCAGATGTCGCCGCTTTCAAGCGCATGGCGCACCGCATCCTGGTTCGTCGTCTTGGCCTTTTCGACGGCGGCCTTGTAGAGATAGATGGCGTCGTAGGCGTTGGCCGCTTCCTGGTTGATGTACGGCTCGTTCGGGAACTTGGCGTGGAAGCGTTTCTTGAAGTCATTGCTTGCCGGCGAATCCACTTCCTCGACATAGTTCGCCGTCACATACATGTCCTTCAGCGCCGGCGGTTTGAAGCGTTTGTGCTCGTAGGCCTGGCCGACATTGACCGAACTGGCCATCGGCAGGTTCAGATGCGCCGACGCCTGCTGCTCGTAATACGACGCCTGGTTCGCGCCGACCAGCAGCGTGACCACGAAATCCGGCTTGGCCTTCTGGATGTTCTGGATCGTCTGGCCGAACTGCGACACGGACAGCGGGATGAATTCCTCGCCCACCATCGTGCCGCCATTCTCCTTCACGATGTTGCGCACCCATTCCGCCGAGATCTGCCCGAAGTTATAGTCGGCGGCAATGGTGTACACCTTCTTGCCGTACTTCTGCATCATCCATGGAATGAGCGTGGAGAACTGCTGCTCGGGCACCGCGCCGGTCACGAAGGTATTGGTGTCGCACACGCCGCCTTCATACTGGTTGTCGTACCAATAGAGCTGATGCGCGCGGTCCATGATCGGACGGATGGCCTCGCGCGACGCGCTGGAGAACGCGCCGAAAATCACATCGGGCTTGTCCGTCTGCACGAGGCGCCGGGCGAGTTCCTGGAACTTGGTGTTGTCCGACTGCGTGTCGTAGGCGATCAGCGTCACCGGACGTCCCAGTATGCCGCCCTTCGCGTTGATCTCTTCAACGGCGAGTTGGGTGGCGTGGATCTTCGGGATGGTAGCCAATGCGAAGTTTCCCGAAGCGTCTTCCAGCAAGCCGATCTTGACGGGATCGGCGGCGCTCGATGCGAGCGAGGTCAGTGCGAGTCCTGCGGTAAGGGCGAGACGCATCCAGCCCGACGGCTTCAGCAACATGCGGGTTCTCCAGAAGTAGGCGCTTGAACAGGGAAATTCGGACAAAAAAAAGCCCCCTGACGAACGGTCGGTTCGTCAGGGGGCTTCTGTGCCGGGTCCCCGGGCGGACATCTTTGTCGGGCCGCGAGGATGAGCCCAAGTCTAAGGCGCTGAATTTTTGCTTGTCAACCGCAATCAAAAATCAAAATGCGCGAGGTTACGGATGCGACAGGCTTGCATGAGCCGAAGCAGCGCGCGCAATCCGCACTGACGCGGGTTAGTAATCCCACAGCACCGGCACGAAGCGGAAGCCTTCCTTGTGCTTCGCAACGTGACCGATCGACGGGAAGGCGACATGTGCAGCGGCAAGCAGGGCGCCGGTTTGCGCGGCTTCGTCGAGCAGCGCGATACGCACCTCCGCGGCCTTTTCCGGGTCGTGCTCGAAGCCATTCTGCCAATGCGGATGATCGAAGTTGACCTCGAAGATCGCATCGCCGACGAAGGTCAGTTTCTCGCCGTTCGATGCGATATCCACGACGCAATGACCCGGCGTATGTCCGCCCGTCACGCGTGCCGAGACGCCCGGCGCCACATTGGCAGTTTGATCGAAGCGAACCAGATTTTCGCTGTAGAGTTTCACGAATTTCGCTGCGGCTTCGCGCAGCGCGGGCGGCACCGTTTCCGGCATCACCGTCTTGCTGAAGTCGGGGTTCTTCCAGAACTCGACCTCCTCAGACGCGACGTGAATGCGCACGTCGGGACGCAGCTTGCCCTTGATGCCATCGACGTTCAGGCCGCCGACGTGATCCATGTGCATGTGCGTAATCACGATGTCGGTCAGCGCTTTCAGATCGATGCCGGCGGATTCGAGGCGCATCACGGACTGCCCGGCGCGCGTGAAGTATTCGAAGCCGTCGCCCACGCCCGAATCGATCAGGATCAGTTGCTCGCCGCTGCGCACGAGTGCGATGTTCAGCGCCCAGTCGAAGCGGTCGCGCTGCAGGAAGCGGCTGTCGAACCAGGCGTTGCGATCCGCCTCGCTCACGTTGGTGGACATGGTGGACGTCGGCAGCGGCAGGACGCCGTCGCTGATGAGCACGACATCCACGTCGCCGATACGCACCGCGTAACGCGACGGCACGAGTTCTCCCGACGCCTGCTTGCCCGGACTCGTGATGACCGGCTGCACATTGCGGGTGGTCTGGCTCATGTTCGCTACTCCTTCTATCGATGGGGAATGGCCGCACAGGGCGACTAAGTTGGCACGCTGCGCTTGCGTGCCGGTCAGCTGTGCGACGAAGTGTAGTCAGGAGAGGCGGACGCCAGTAGCGTCGCGGAGGGGACCGTGATGTTGTTGCGAGCGCAACAATCGACGAAAGCGAAAAGCCTGAAGAAATGCTGCGTGCATCACCCGCGCGGCGACCACGCGCCGCGCTCGAACTCCGACTCCAGGAACTCGACGCACGCCTTCACGCGCGCCGACGTCGCGAGCCGCGCCGGATACACGGCGAAGATATCGGCGGGCTGCGTGACCTCGGGCAGCACCTGGATGAGCCGGCCGTCGTCGAGGTACGAACGGACGTTCCAGATCGAGCGCAGCATGATGCCGCGACCCGCCAGCGCCCATTGCACGGCAGCTTCGCCATCGTTCGATGCAAGCGCGCCGCTGACCTTCACGCGCACGTCCGCGCCGTTCACGGCGAAGCGCCACACGCCGAACGGATGATCGCGCTCCTTGATGCACAGGCATTCGTGCGTCTGCAATGCCTCGATGCTGTCCGGTGCGCCACGGGCGCGCAGATAGTCCGGTGACGCGCACAGAATGCGGTGATTCATCGCGAGACGCCGCGCGATCAGGTGCGGCGCGATGTCGTTGCCCACGCGGATGTCCAGGTCATAGCCTTCGGCCGCAACATCAACGATGCGGTCGAACAAGTCGAGCCGCACGTTCAGTTGCGGATGGCTTTCGATGAAGCGCGCCAGCACCGGCGCGACCACGCGCCGTCCAAAGCCGAAGCTGCTCGAAATGCGCAGCATGCCGCGCGGCGCGTGCTTGACGCCGCAGACGTCGTCGATCAGTTGATCCGCATCGTCGAGCAATTGCTGCGCGCGCCGGTAGAGACGCTCGCCTGCTTCGGTCATCGCGACGCGGCGTGTCGAACGGAACAGCAAGGTCGCATCCAGCGCGCTTTCGAGCAACTGGATGCGCTTGCTGACATACGCAGGCGACACCGACAAAAAATCCGCCGCCGCGGCAAAGCTCGCCTTCTGCGCGACGACATGGAAGACCCGCAGATCGTTCAGATCGACATGACGGTTCAATCGAGCCCGCCCTCGCACACGTACTTCACGGAGAGATAGTCGTCCAGCCCATAGCGCGAGCCTTCGCGGCCATAGCCCGATTCCTTCACGCCGCCGAAGGGCGCCGCCTCGCTCGACACCGCGCCTTCGTTCGCACCGACGACGCCCGCTTCCAGTTGCCCGGCCACGCGATGAATGCGCCGTGCATCGCGCGTGTAGAAGTAGGCGGCGAGGCCGTAAGGCGTGTCGTTTGCCGTGCGGATCACGTCTTCTTCGCGCTCGAAGCGGAACAGCGGCACGACCGGCCCGAAGGTCTCCTCGCAGCACACCGCCATGCCGTCGCGGGCATCGAGCAACACGGTCGGCGCGTAGTAGTTCGGGCCGAGCGCGTCGAGCTTGCGGCCGCCGGTCAGCACCCGTGCGCCGTGCGAGAGCGCGTCGTCCACGTGCCGCGCGATCTTCTCGACGGCGCGCGCGTTGATCATCGGGCCGATCTGCGCGGCGTCGTCGGTAGCGGGCCCGACCTTCAACGCCGCCACGCGCTCGCCCAGCTTGCGCGCGAACGCTTCGTAGACGCCGGCCTGCACATACACGCGGTTCGGACACACGCACGTCTGGCCGCCATTGCGGAACTTCGAAGCCATGAGTCCTTCGATGGCGGCATCGAGATCGGCATCATCGAACACGATGAAGGGCGCGTTGCCGCCGAGTTCGAGCGACAGCTTCTTCAACGTATCCGCCGACGCCCGCGCGAGATGCTTGCCCACCGCCGTCGAGCCGGTGAAGGTGATCTTGCGCACGCGTGCATCGGCGAGCCAGTCGGCCACCGCCGTGACGCCGTGTTCGCGCGAGGCCGCGATCATGTTGAGCACGCCATCGGGCACGCCGGCTTCGAGGGCCAGTTGCGCGAGCGCCAATGCGGTGAGCGGCGTGTCCTCGGCGGGCTTCGCCACCACCGTGCAGCCCACTGCAAGTGCAGGCGCGATCTTGCGGGCGATCATCGCGAGCGGGAAGTTCCACGGCGTGATCGCCGCGACGATGCCGATAGGCTCCTTCACCGCGCTCATGCGCTTGCCGCGCTGCTGCTGCGGAATGAGATCGCCGTAGACGCGCGGGCCTTCCTCCGCGAACCATTCGACATACGACGCGCCGTAACGGACTTCGCCACGCGCCTCCGCCAGCGGCTTGCCCTGCTCGGTGGACATGATGCGCGCGAGGTCTTCCAGGTTCGCGAGGATCAGCCCATGCCAGCGGCGCAGGATGGCCCCACGCTCGCGCGGCAACATCGCGCGCCAGGCGGGCAAGGCGCGGGCGGCGGCATCGGTGGCGGCGCGTGCATCGGCGGCGCTGCTGTCGGGGACTTCTGCAAAGCGCTCGCCATTGGCGGGATTGATGACCGGATAGCGTCCGCCTTCGGCCGCCCCGCTCCATTTACCGTCGATCAGATTGCCCGTGCGCACGAGCTCCGGTCGCGTCAGTTCGAGAAACATGCAATGGTCCTTGAGGTCAGTGAGACGATCCCGCTTCATTCGGCCCGCGCGAACACGGTGCCGGATTCGTGCATCGCGTCGATCTGTGCATCGGCATAGCCGATCTCGCGCAGCACTTCGCGCGTGTGCTGGCCGAGCAAAGGCGCTGCCAGTCCCGATTGCGATGCATTGCCGTTCGAGAAGCGGATCGGCAGGCCAATGCCCTTCACGTCGCCCGCGAGCGGATGGTGCGACTCCACCACCATGCCGCGCGCCTGCGCCTGCGGATGTTCCAGCGCCTGCGAGACATCGAGCACGGGACCGGCGGGCAGGCCCACTTCATCGAACGCGCGAATCCAATCGTCGGTGGTGCGCGTCATCAGGCGCTCCGTCAACAGGCGGACGAGTTCGTCGCGATTGGCCATGCGCCCGGCGTTGTCGGCGAAGCGCGGGTCGGCGGCGAGCTGCGGCATGTCGAGCACCGACAGCAGACGCTCGTAATTGCTCTGGTTCGCCGCGCCGATGTTGATCCACCCGTCCTTCGACGCGAACACCTGATACGGCGCGCTCGTCGTGTTGGCCGAGCCCATCTTCTTCGGCAACGTGCCTTGCGCGAACCAGCTCGCGGCGGGCCAGTACATCTGCTGCAACGCCGCTTCGAACAGCGACGTATCGACGATCTGCCCTTCGCCCGTCTTCAGCTTGTGCGTGTAGGCCGCCGAGATGCCGAGCGCCGCGAGGATGCCCGCGTTGATGTCCGCGACCGGCGAGCCCGCCTTGACCGGCGGCCGGCCTTCCTCGCCGGTGAGGCTCATCATGCCGCTCATGCCCTGCGCGATCAGGTCGAAGCCGCCCTTGCTCGCCCACGGACCGGTGCGTCCGAAGCCCGAGATGCAGCAATAGATGAGGCCCGGATTGATCTGCTTCAGCGTGTCGTAGCCGAGACCGAACTTCTCCATCGTGCCTTCGCGGTAGTTCTCCGTCACGACATCCGCGCTCTCCAGCAGCTTGCGCAGCACATCGCGCGCGCCTTCGGTCTTGAGATTGAGGCCGATGCCGCGCTTGTTGCGGTTCACGATCATGAACGATGCGGATTCGCCGTTGTCGAGCATCGGCGAGAAGCGCCGCGAGTCGTCGCCATGCGGAATCTTCTCCACCTTGATGACTTCCGCGCCCATGTCGGCGAGCATCATGCCGCACACCGGTCCCGACATGATGTGCGCCAGTTCGATCACGCGCATGCCGCTCAAAGGTCCTGCCATGTCTTTCTCCTTTCAGGTCGATTCGTTTGACTCGTTTGCATCAGGCCGCGCGCCGGTCCACGCCGCCGGCGGCAAGCCGGCGTTCGCGCGTGACGATCAGCACCAGCGCCGCGCCGAACGCAAGACACGCGCCGACGACGATCAGCGCCACGTCGGTGCGGCCCGTCACCGTGTTCAGATAGCCGATGAGATAAGGCGCGACGAAGCCCGCCAGATTCGCGATCGCATTGATGAGCGCGATGCCTGCGGCCGCCGTCACGCCGGTCAGCAACGCGGTGGGCAAGCCCCAGAATAGCGCGGGAATCGAGTACACGCCCATGTTCGCGACGCACAGTGCGAACACACCGAGCGCCGGCTGACGCTGCCACACGACGCACAGCGCGAAGCCCACCGCAGCCGTGACATAGGCGATGGTCAGGTGCCAGCGCAGGTCGTTGCGGCGGCTCGAACTGAGGCCCATCAGCACCATTGCGACGATTGCGCAGGCGCTCGGAATCGCCGTCAGCAGCCCGATGCTCAGCGCATCCTTCACGCCCATGCGCTGCACGAGCGTCGGCATCCAGAAGCTGATGGCGTAGAGACCCATCGTGAAGCCGAAGTAGATGGCGATCAGCGCCCACATGCGGCCGCTTGCCAGCAGCGCGCCGAAGCCCGTCTCCAGCTTGTGACGGTTCTCGCTCGCGAGCACGGTTTGCAGATGCCGCTTCTCATCGTCGGAAAGCCAGGTTGCGCTCGCGATGCTGTCGTTCATGCGGAACCAGATATAAACGCCGAGCAACACAGTGGGAATGCCTTCGCAGAGAATCAGCCATTGCCAGCCGCGCAGGCCGCCGAGGTCGCTCATGTAATGCAGGATTGCGCCGGACACGAGACTGCCGAACAGTCCCGACGACGCCAGCGCCACATAGAACACGCCCCACGCCCGGCTGCGCCGCGCGCCCGGATACCACTGGCTCATGTAGTAGATGGCGCCCGGAATGAAGCCCGCTTCAGCAAGACCGAGCAAGAAGCGCATGACATAGAACTGCATCGGCGTGCGGACGAAGATCGTCGCGCACGAGAGCAGGCCCCAGGTCAGCATGATGCGCGAGATCCAGCGGCGCGCGCCGACCTTGTGCAAGATGATGTTGCTCGGCACTTCCAGCAGGAAGTAGCCGATGAAGAAAATGCCCGCGCCGAAACCGTAGACCGCATCGCTGAAATGCAGGTCGCTCGCCATCTGCAACTTGGCAAAGCCCACGTTCACGCGGTTCACATAGGAAAAGAAAAACGCCAGCATCAGGACCGGAAGTATCCGCGTGGATATCTTCCGGAAGAGCCGGTTCTCATCGATTGCCTGCATGTTTGTCTCCTGGGTTTTCTTTATGATCATGCGCTGGGATGGGCTTATTTCATGGCACCTCGACCCGATACACGCGCCGGCAAGTGTCCGCGAACAGCGCGCGCAATTGCGTGTCAGTGGCGTCGGGCAGCGCGGCGGTCACATCGGCAATCATTTGCGTGAAGCTGGCGGACAGACCGCCTACGGGCAGGTTGCTCGCGAACATCGCGCGCTCATAGCCGAACATCTCCACGGCTTCGCGCACCACGCGCCGGTTGCTGGCGCTGTCCCATACGCCGCCCTTCAGCCCGAGTTCGGAAACCTTAAGAACAACGTTCGGGCAATCGGCGAGCGCTTGCATACCGCGACGCCACACCGCAAGACCCGCCTCCGAACGATCCAGCGGCAAGCCGAGATGATTCAGCACGACCGTGGTCCCGGGAATGCCGCGCACCACTTCAGCGGCTTCCTCCAGATGCCAGAACGGCACGCGCAGATCCCACGACAGGTCGAAGCGTTCGAGCAATGCGAGGCCGCGCAGCCAGGCGTCGTCCTGCATCGTGCCGGGCTGGCCGCGCACGCTCGATGAAGCATCCGGCGCCGTCACCGGCTTCGAACGCACGCCGCGCACGAGCGCATGCGCCGCATGCGCCGTGAGCACCGTTTCGCAATCGTCCTGGGTGAGGGTCACATGCGCGACCGCCGCGCACGGCAAGACTTCACGCGCCTTCAGCCGGGCCAGAAACTCGGTCTCGCGGGTCTGCTCGCTGCGGGCGCGCTCGGCTTCCATGTGCACCGTGCCGATCACGTCGAAGCCCGCCGTCGCCGCGCGATAGTCCGCGGGCAGGAAGTCGCGGCAGATCGCGCGGTAATCGCCCAGGAAGAAGTCCGGGTTGTACGCGTCGGTCAGCCACGGATAGTGGCCATCGTTGAGATCGAAGACATGATGGTGCGCATCGAGGATCGGCAAATCGAAGCCCAATGCATTGCGCGGCGCGTCCGCTGCCTGCATCACGCGGCCTGCTCGACGTGGCCCGCCAGCAGCGCGATCAGTTCCGGCACCGGCGTGTGTTCGCCGCCTTCGGTCACGGCCTGTTGATACACCTCGCGCACCGCGCTTGCCGCCGTATGCGCCGCGCCGACTTCACCCGTCATCGCGACGTAATAGCTCATGTCCTTCAGCGCATTGGACATCGAGAAGCGGAAGCCAGAACTGTCCGCCGATTCGATGAACGGCCGCAGCCGCTTGAACACGACGCCATCGCCGCCGCCCGCCGCCAGCACGCTGATGAGCACATCGGGGGCCACGCCTGCGCGGTTCGCACACGCGGCCGCTTCGGCCAGCACGGCCGAAAAGCCCAGCGAGACGAAGTTATGCAGCAGCTTGAGCCGATGCCCGGACGACGCCTCGCCCGCATACACGATGTTCTCCGCGAACGTCTGCAACACGGGCAGGCATTCGTCGAACACCGCGCGCTCGCCGCCGACGATCAGATTGATGCGGCCTTCGGCGGCTTCCTTCGGCGTGCGCGTCATGGGCGCATCGAGGAAGCGCGCGCCGGCGTCCTGCACTGCCGCCGCAATGCGCACCGTTGATTCGGGAATCGCCGTCGAGCAGTCGATGACCACCGTCCCCGGACGCAACGCCTCCAGCACGCCATGATTGAACAACACGTCTTCCACCTGCGGCGTGCCGGTGACGCAGAGGATCAGCACGTCCACGGATGAGGCCAGTTCCTTCGGATCAGCCGTGGTGCGCGCACCCGCCGCGCACAGCGCATCGAGCGGCTGGTTGCCCGGATGCTCCAGCACGCTCAACGCATAGCCATGCTTCTGGATATTGCTCGCGATGCCAAGTCCCATCATGCCCACCCCGATCACGCCAATCTGCTTCATGCCATCTCCTGGTGTATGTTTGCCGATGGATGCGAGACCGCTGACTCGCATCGCTCAAGTCATAGTACAAATTTATACGACACATTTGTCAAGCGAATTTCTCGGCGATGCTATGATCGGGTGACCCGAACTCATCGCTTCTGATCATGCAAGACGCCAGGATGAACAACGACGAGCCTACCCTCGCCGACCGTGTGACGCGGCTGCTGGTGGATCAGATCCGCAGCGGCTACTACCCGGTGAACGCACGCCTGCCCACCGAGAAGTTCATGACCGAGCAGTACGGCGTGAGCCGCACGGTGGTCCGCGAGGCCATCTCGCGACTCAAGTCCGAAGGTCTTGTGGACACGCGCCAGGGCAGCGGCACCATCGTGCTCGATCCGAAGGCCGCGCAGGTGTTCCGCCTCGCGCGCGACGAGGTCAATCCGGCGGCGGGTGTGGTGCGCATCATCGAGTTGCGGCGCGGCATCGAGGCCGAGATGGCGGCGCTGGCCGCCGAACGCCGCACGGTGGCGCAAATGAGTGTGATCCGGCGCGCGCTCAAGGCTATCGACCGCGCGGTGGCCGAAGGGGGCGACGGCGTCGAGGCCGACCTCGAGTTCCATCTGGCCATTTCTCGCGCGGCGGGTAATCCCTACTTCACCGAACTCCTGTCGATGCTGACGCACGCGCTCCAGGACGCCATTCGCATCACGCGAACCAACGAAGCGCGCCGCGCCGACCTCGCCAACGACGTGCGCGCGGAACACGAAGCCATCGCGGCCGCCATCGAGGCGCGCGATCCCGACGCCGCGCGTCATGCGGCTCACGCGCACATGCAGCGCACGGCCATACGCATCCAGCAGGTGGATCGCAGTTTCTGGAGCGGCGACCGCGGCGCGGCCGCGCAAAGGCTGTCGCGCGCGCGGCTCGATACGGTGATCGAAAAGCCGGCGCGCGGCACGAAGGGGTGAATCCAGCGGGCGTTACTCGCCGGTCCAGACCGGCTGACGCTTCTCCGTGAACGCCGCAACGCCTTCATGAAAATCGCGGCTGCCGTAGCACTCGCGCACCAGATCGTCGCCTTGCAACGGCAAAGCGGCGAGCATGCGCGAGATGGATTGCTTGGTCACGCGCATCGTGACCGGCGCGTTGCGAGCCAGTCGATCCACATGCGCCGCTGCACGCGCATCGAGCTGATCCGGCTCGCAGCATTCGAAGACAAAGCCTGCGGACAGCGCGTCATCCACGTTCAGCATGTCGCCGAGCACGAGCATGCGCTTGGCCCGCCCGATGCCGAACTCCGCAACGAGCCGCGCCGTATTGCCGATCGCCAGGCAGTTGCCCAAGGTACGCGCAATGGGCACGCCGAATTTCGCGCCGGGCGTCGCGATGCGCAGGTCGCAACACGCGGCAATCGCGAGCCCGCCGCCCACGCACCAGCCGTCGACGATGGCGAGCGTCGGCATCGGCAACGCATCGATGCCGCCGAGAATGCGCTCGATGCGATGCTCGTAGTTCACGCCGTCCTCGCCGCTTTTGAACGCGCCGAATTGCCGGATGTCGGTGCCCGCGACGAAAGCCTTGCCGCCCGCGCCGCGAAACGTCACCACGCGCACCTCGCGTGACGTGGCAAGACGTTCGCAGATCGCCTCGAGCTGCTCGTACATGTGCCAGGTCATCGCGTTGTGCGCGGCCACGCGGTCGAACACCACGTGCGCCGCCGCGCCCTCGATGACGAGACGGACGTCGCCGTCGCTGCTTGCATCGGTCTGAGTCATGCCGTGTCCTCGTTGTCGATGATCCGCTTCAGCCGAGGCGCGCAACCACCGCGCCGCCCACTTCGCTCGTACTGGCCTGGCCGCCAAGATCGCCGGTATGCGGGCCGTCCTTCAGCACGTCGGTGATGGCGGCCAGGATCGCGTCGTGCGCCTGTTGCTCGCCGAGGAACTCGAGCATCATCGCGGCGGACCAGATCATCGCGATCGGATTGGCGATGCCCTTGCCCGCGATATCCGGCGCCGAGCCATGAACCGGTTCGAACAGCGACGGGAAGTCGCGTTCCGGATTCATGTTCGCCGACGGCGCGATGCCGATGGTCCCCGTACACGCCGGACCCAGGTCCGAGAGAATGTCCCCGAACAGATTGGTGGCAACGACCACGTCGAAGCGGTCCGGGCTGAGCACGAAGCGCGCGCACAGGATGTCGATGTGCTGCTTGTCCCACGTCACGTCCGGATACTGCGCGGCCACTTCGGCGGCGCGCGCGTCCCACCACGGCATGCTGATCGAGATGCCGTTGCTCTTGGTGGCCACGGTGATCTTCTTCGCGCGGCTCTGCGCCAGATCGAAAGCGAACTTCAGCACGCGTTCCGAGCCCTTGCGCGTGAAGATGGAGGTCTGCGACACGAACTCGCGCTCGGTGCCTTCATACATCACGCCGCCCACCGACGAATACTCGCCCTCGGTGTTTTCCCGCACGATCATGAAGTCGATGTCGCCGGCCTTGCGCTTCGCCAGCGGCGACGGCACGCCTTCGAACAGGCGTGCGGGCCGCAGGTTGATGTACTGGTCGAACTCGCGGCGGAACTTGAGCAGCGAACCCCACAGCGAGATGTGATCCGGCACCTTCGCGGGCCAGCCAACCGCGCCGAACAGGATGGCGTCGCAGGCTTGCAGTTGTGCCTTCCAGTCGTCGGGCATCATCTGGCCGTAGGCTTCGTAATAATCGCAACTGGCCCATTCGATATGCTCGTATTCCAGCGCGATACCGAAGCGTTTGCTCACGGCATCGAGCGCGCGCAGCGCTTCGGGCATCACTTCCACGCCGATGCCGTCTCCCGGAATCACGGCGATGCGATAGGACTTGCTCATGCTGCTCGTCTCCTTTGACTGATCCATGGTGGCCATTCTAGTCGCCGCGCGTGCACGCTTCGACCGCATAACGGTGAAGTGATTCTGCACGAAGTGTGAATAATCGGCTGGCGGCGTCGGGTTGCACCCGCGCTAGAATCGCCACGTCACTTTCATCAGGCAAGCCATGACGCGCCGCTCCGACCGCATCCAGTTCGACCTGAAAACGCTGCGCCTGTTCGAGGCCACCGCGGAACTGGGCGCGATCACCAAGGCCGCCGAACGCCTTGCGCTGGCGCCCGCTGCCGCTTCACGGCGCATCAGCGAGATGGAGACGCAGCTCGGCGTGGCGCTGTTCGAGCGCCGTCCGCACGGCATGACCCTTACCGACGCGGGCCGTGCCTTGCTGGCTCACGCCCGCAGCATGATCCACACCGCCGAGCGCATGCATGAAGATGCCGCCGCGTTCCGGCAAGGCGCGCGGGGCGTCGTGAAGATTGCGGCGTGTACCTCGGCGGTATTGCAGTTCCTTGCTGAAGACGTGCAGCGCTGCCACGCGGCGCATCCGGGTATCGACATCGACTTGCAGGAAGCCAACAGCCACGGCGTGATGCAGGCGCTCACGCGCGGCACGGTCGATATCGGCATCTATGAAGCCTCGCTCGGGCGGCTCGATCTGCCCACGCGCCCGTATCGCGAAGACCGGCTGGTCGTGCTGACCACCGCCGATCACCCGCTCGCCGTGCACGCCGAAGTACGCGCCGCCGATCTGCTCGACTGCGATGTGATCGGCCTCACGGTGGGCTCGGCCATCTCGATTGCGCTCAGCCGTCTCGCCAGCCAGATGGACCGCAGCTTGCACATGCGCATTCGCGTCGGCAGCTTCGACAGCATGACGGCGATGGTCGCGGCGGGCGTCGGCATTGGCGTGATGCCGCTGGGCGTGGCGCGCGTGCTGGCGAGCGGCAAGCGCTTCCGCATCCTGCCCATTGAAGGCGCGTGGCCCGTGCGCCAGATGCTGCTGTGCCATATTCCCGCCGACGAACTGTCGTCCTCGACGCTCGCCGTGCTGGACCTGCTGGCGCAGCCGGTTTCGCAAAAGGCGAAACCTGCATAAGCCAATGAGCGATGGCGTGGGCGCGTGTTTGTCCTTAACGTAAGGACTTTCCGCTCGCAAGAAGCGGAGCGTTCCCACCGTCATCGCCGGAGCTTCATGACTTCCACTTCCGTACGCATTGCGCTCAGCATCGGCGACCCCGCCGGTATCGGCGCGGAGATCATCGCGCGTCTGCTGGCGGATCCCGCCACGCGCCAGCATGCCCACGTCACCCTGATCGGCAATCGCGACGCCCTCGCCCGAGGCGCCGCCGCCGCGAACGTGCCGGTTCCGCAGGCCAGCGACTGGCTCGCGATACCTGCATGGGCCGGCAGCGACACCGTGTTCGAGCCGGGCGTCATCAGCGAGGCGAGCGGCCGCTTCATGCTCGATTCATTGCGGCTCGCCGTGCAGCAGGTCACCGAAGGTCATGCCGATGCCGTGTGCTTCGGCCCGCTCAACAAGAGCGCGCTGCGCGCCGGCGGCATGCAGGAAGAAGACGAGATGCGCTGGTTCGCGAAGCTGCTGGATCATCGCGGCGTGTGCGGCGAGCTCAACGTGCTGGATCCGCTATGGACCGCGCGCGTGACCTCGCACATTCCGCTGCGCGAAGTATCCGAGCGGCTTTCGCCGGAAGCAGTGGCGGACGCCATCGGCATGCTCGCGGCGGCGCTGCGCGCGGCGGGCGTCGCGGAGCCGCGCATCGGCGTGTGCGGGCTCAATCCGCATAACGGCGATCATGGCAACTACGGCAGCGAGGAGACCGACATCATCGAGCCGGGCATGCGTCTCGCGGCTCAACGCGGCTGTGCCTCCACCGGCCCCTATCCTGCCGACACCATCTTCCTGCGCGCCCGCGCCGGCGAACTCGACGGCATCGTCACGATGTATCACGACCAGGGGCAGATCGCGACCAAGCTGCTCGGCTTCGAAGTGGGCGTGACCGTGGAAGGCGGCCTGCCGATCCCGGTGACGACGCCCGCGCACGGCACCGCATACGACATCGTCGGCCAGGGTCGCGCGAGCGGCACCGCCATGGCGCGCGCGTTCGATCTCGCCTGCCGCATGGCGCGCTCGACGCAAGCAGCTGCCGCCTGACCAAGGCAAATGTGAATAAAAGGACCGGCGGCGCACGCTCGCGCCGACACGGTCATCGCATCTGGAGGAGACATGGATTCGCAATCGCTGCGCGCCCCGCGCACGCAGGTTCAGAAGGTCGTGCTCGCGCTGCTCTGCGCGATGTCGTTCATCCTGTATCTCGACCGCGTGAATCTCGCCGCGGCCGCCGGGCCGATCAAGGCCGAGCTGGGACTGTCCAACACCACGCTCGGCGTCGCGTTCTCGGCGTTCGGCTACACGTATGCGATCTTTCAGATCGTCGGCGGCTGGCTCGCCGACCGCATGGGCGCGCGCCGCACGCTGTTTGTCTGCGGCGCGATCTGGGTGGTCGCGACCATCGCCACCGGCATGGTCGGCGGGCTGGCCTCGCTGTGCGCGGCGCGGCTGCTGCTCGGCATCGGCGAAGGCGCCGCGTTGCCCGCGCAGGCCCGCGCCATCGCCAACTGGTTCCAGATGAAGGACCGCGGCTTCGTGCAGGGCATCACGCACTCGTCGTCGCGGCTCGGCAATGCCGTCGCGCCGACGCTCATCGCGCTGCTCGCCACGCTGTATTCATGGCGTCTGTCGTTCGTCATCGTCGGCGTGCTGACGGCCATCTGGATTGTCGTGTGGGTCTGGTACTACCGCGACGATCCGCGCGCGCACCGGCGCATCAACGAAGCCGAACTGGCGCTGCTGCCGCCCGCCGCCGACCCTTCGCAGGCGCGCGCCGCGACACCCTGGCGACGCATCTTTGGCCGCATGACGCCGACCATCTTCGTGTACTTCTGTCAGGTGTGGAGCAACACGCTGTTCTTCAGCTGGGTGCCGCTGTTCTTCCTGCATGGCTATGGACTCAACCTGAAGGAGTCGGCCATCTTTGCGTCGGGTGTGTTCCTCGCGGGCGTGGTGGGCGACGTGACGGGCGGCTTCCTCAGCGACCGCGTGCTCAAGCGCACCGGCAGTCTCAGGAAGGCGCGTCAGGGTGTGATTGCGTTCAGCCTGCTCGGCGCGCTCGGCTTCATGATCCCGGTCATGCTGAGCCGCGACCTGACGGTGGCCACCACGTGTTTGTCCGGTGCGTTCTTCATGCTCGAATTGACGGTGGGCCCGATCTGGGCCGTGCCGATGGACATCGCGCCGCTTCACGCGGGCACCGCGAGCGGCATGCTCAACACGGGCGCGGCGCTCGCGACGATCATCTCGCCGGTCGTGTTCGGCGTGGTGATCGACGCCACCGGCAACTGGAGCCTGCCGTTCGTCGGCTCGCTGCTGTTCCTGCTGCTGGGCGCGTTGATGACGCTCAAAATTCACCCGGACCGCACGATCGACGATGCCTCCGAGCGGCACGGGCTGGACGGCGGAGATGCGGCTGGTGCGGTCGGACGGTCAGGCTGAAGGCGTCACGAACACCCGTACAGGTCCGCAGGTTTGCCGATTTTCGATAACGCCCGACGCACTGCCCTGCTTAACATGGACTGATCGCGATCAGTCCAGGAGCAGCCGTTGAGTCATGCAGAAGCCATTGGCCATCGGACCTGGCGCTTCGCCGATCTGAAAACCCTGCTGGCGAAGGCCAGTCCTTTGCGTTCGGGCGACCAGCTCGCGGGCCTCGCCGCGGCCAGCGAGGAAGAGCGCGTCGCCGCGAAGCACGCGCTGGCCCGCGTGCCGTTGCGCGCGTTCCTGAACGAGCCGCTGATCCCGTACGAACAGGACGAAGTCACGCGCCTGATCCTCGACGGACACTCGCCCGCCGCCTTTGCCGAGATCGCTCATCTGACGGTGGGCGACTTTCGCGACTGGCTGCTGAGCGCCTCCGCCGATACGGCGGCGCTCACGCGCATCACCGACGGCCTCACGCCCGAGATGGTCGCCGCCGTCTCCAAGCTGATGCGCAATCAGGACCTGATCGCGGTGGCGCGCAAGCGTCCGGTGGTCACGCGCTTTCGCAATACCATTGGACTGCCGGGACACATGTCCGTGCGCCTGCAACCCAATCATCCGACCGACGATGTCAAGGGCATCGCCGCGTCCATGCTCGACGGCCTCATGTACGGCTGCGGCGACGCCGTCATCGGCATCAATCCCGCCACCGACAGTCTCGCCGCCATCACGACGCTGCTCGTCATGATCGACGAGTTCCGCGAACGCTTCCAGGTGCCCACGCAATCCTGCGTGCTCACGCACGTGACCAACACCATCAGCGCAATAGAGAAAGGTGCGCCGGTGGACCTCGTGTTCCAGTCGATTGCCGGCACCGAGAAAGCCAATGCGAGCTTCGGCATCTCGCTGGCGCTGTTGCAGGAAGCCTTCGATGCCGCGCGCTCGCTGCAACGCGGCAGCGTGGGCAACAACGTGATGTATTTCGAAACCGGCCAGGGCAGCGCGCTCTCGGCGAACGCGCATCATGGCGTCGACCAGCAGACCTGCGAAGTGCGCGCCTATGCGGTGGCGCGCCGTTTCGAACCGCTGCTCGTGAATACGGTGGTGGGCTTCATCGGACCGGAGTATCTCTACGACGGCAAGCAGATCATGCGCGCCGGGCTCGAAGACCATTTCTGCGGCAAGCTGCTCGGCGTGCCGATGGGCTGCGACATCTGCTACACCAATCACGCCGAAGCGGATCAGGACGATATGGACGTGCTGCTCACGCTGCTGGGCGTGGCGGGCATCAACTTCATCATCGGCGTGCCGGGCGCGGACGACGTGATGCTCAACTACCAGAGCACGTCGTTCCATGACGCCCTCTACGCGCGCGACGTGCTCGGCCTGAAGCGCGCGCCGGAATTCGAGGCGTGGCTCGAAGCCATGCGCATCACCGATGCGCGCGGCGCATTGCTGGAGAACGCGTCGCGCATTCCGCTGCTCGAATGGATGGCGCACGAATGAGCGAGGATGTCACCAGGAATCCTTGGGCGGCGCTGCGCGCGTTCACGCAGGCGCGCATCGCGCTCGGGCGCGTGGGCAGCGGGCTGCCGACCGCACCGCTGCTCGCGTTCCAGCTCTCGCACGCGCAGGCGCGCGACGCGGTGCATCACCCGCTCGATGGCGCCGCACTGCGCGCGCGTCTCCACGATGCCGGCTTTATGGGCGTGATCGACGTACACAGCGACGCACCCGATCGCGCGCACTATCTGCGCTGCCCCGATCGCGGCCGGCGTCTGGCCGACGCGAGCCGCAGCGTCCTCGATGACGCGCCGAAGGACCACGACGTGCTGTTCGTCATCGCCGACGGCCTGTCCGCCTTTGCCGCTTCGAAACAGGCGGTGCCTTTGCTTCAGGCGATCCGCGCAAGGCTCGCTGGATGGCGGATCGGTCCGATGGTCATTGCACGACAAGGCCGCGTCGCACTGGCCGACGAGATCGGTGAGCGCTTGCGGGCCCGCATCGTCGTGATGCTGATCGGCGAGCGGCCGGGACTGAGTTCGCCCGACAGCCTCGGCATCTATCTGACCTTCGAACCGAAGGTCGGACGCAGCGACGCCGAGCGCAACTGCATCTCCAATGTCCGTCCCGAAGGTCTGGGCTACGAGGCCGCCGCCTACAAGCTGCACTATCTGCTGACGCATGCACGCCGCCTGGAGATGACCGGTGTCGGCCTGAAGGACGACAGCGATGCCTTCGTCACGCTGAACGGTTATCCCATGTCGATCGAATGAAATCGACACGGCATTTTGGCGATCTATAGTCGATGCATGAACAGTGTAGCGACAGCATCGAAGTCATCGAGCCCTGCCGGCGTGCGCCATGTCGTCTCGCACGACGCGGACGAACAGGCCGGCAATCTGCAAGGCTGGCGGCAGCTCTACGACCAGCTGAGCGCGGGCCGCTTCGTCGGCATGCTCGAGGAAACGCACGTCGACGGCATGCATCTGTTTCGCGAAACCACGAGCCAGTGTCTGCGCCAGACCTGCGAAGTGCCCGCCGATTCATGCTGGTTCGGCATCCCGCTCTCGCGCGGCGCAACAGGCCGTATCCATGCCCGCACGCTTGCCGACGATGCCCTTGCCTTCCGGCCCGGCGGGGTCGAGTTCGAGCTGGCGACGCCGCCCGGCTACGAGATCCTCGGCGTGGTCATGAAGCATGCTGCGCTGAGCGACTACGCGCAGACGGTGGAACGCCTCGCACTCGAAGACGCGTTGCCGCGCGGCGAGATCGTCATCATCAACCCCGCGAAGCGCGCGCAACTCGCGGCGGCGCTGCTGTCGATGTTGCGCGGCGGCGCTTCAATGCCCACCGTGGCGCTCGCGTGGATCTTCGAGAGCGGCGCGCTCGGCTGCGGCGCGGATGCGCCCTTGCCTGCGCCCTCGCGGCGCGGCGAGATCGCGGCAGCGGCACGCCGTCATGTGCTCGCGCACCGCGACCGCGCGGTGAACGTGCCCGAACTGTGCGCGCACCTGCATGTCAGCCGGCGCACGCTTCAGTACTGCTTCCAGGAAGCGTTCGGCATGGCGCCGAACGTGTATTTGCGCGCCCTGCGCCTCAACGGCGCGCGCCGCGATCTTCGTCACGCCGGGCAGCGTGCGCAAAGCGTGCAGGATATCGCTGCCTCATGGGGCTTCTGGCATCTGAGCCAGTTCGCGCTCGACTATCGCAGGCTGTTCGGCGTCAGGCCTTCGGACACGCGCGCTCAGGGCCTTGCAACGATCGACAGATAACGCGTCGGCAGCTTCACGCCATAGCAGGCGTGCGGCGTGCCGGCGTCGAAATAGATGCTGTCGCCCTTCTCCAGCGTGAGCGGCGCGTAGTCGCGCATCAGGAACAGCAGCGTGCCCTCGGTGACATAGATGAACTCCTGGCCGTCGTGCGCGGACAGCACATGTTTGCCCGTGTCGGCAGTGGCCTCGATCAGCGTCGGTTCCATCGACTTGGTCACCAGCTCCGTGCCGAGCCACTCGAACACGCCGGTGGACGTGGGGTGCTTGATGCCGTGCCCCGCGCGGCTGACCGCGCGGCAGCCTTGCGCGAAGGACTTGTCGTTGCCCCCGACCATGTCCGGCCAGCGGATGTCGAGCGCCTTCGCCAGCCTCGACAACACGGCATACGTAGGAGAAATGCGGCCGTTCTCGACACGCGAGATGGTGGATATGGCCACCGACGACAACTCCGACAACTTCGCGAGCGTCATGCCGCGCGCGTGACGATGCTGCGCAATGGTCTCGCCTGGACTGGCTTCTTCGGCCGGCGCGGGCGTCTCCTGCCTGCGGGTGGCGACCGCCTTCGCCGCGGTCTTGCGCACGGGCGTTTTGCGTGCCCGGTTCTCTGTCTTCATGGTGTCTCTTCTGATCTGTTCGATGCATGACGGGGAAACGCCATCCCGACATGGTGACACAGGCGCGGCCACTTTGCGCTAGTTTGCATATTTGCAAAATTATTGCTTGACCGCGCGATTTTAGCTTCCTACGATCGTTTGCACGGTTTTGCATAAATGCAAAAACAAGCCGCCGCTACCCGTTCACTCACACAAGGAAGGGCTGACCACCATGATCGACGATCCAATCCAGCGCGCCATCGAAACCGTCAAGTCGTCACGGCGAGGCTTTCTCAAGACGGCGGGCTATGGGGTCGTGGCGGGCCTCGGCGCCAGCACGCTGGGCGGCAACGCCTTCGCGGCGGCGCCCGTGGGCAGCGCGATCAAGACGGTGCGTCCGGGCTATCTGACGGCCGCGTGTCTCGGCGACATGCCGATCGCCTCGGTCCGCGACGGCAAGCTGGTCGGCACCGACTTCGACATGCTGGCGCTGATCGCCGAGCGCCTGCAACTGAAGATCGACGTGCAGAACATGAGCTTCTCCGCCGTGATCGAGGCGGTGAAGTCGGGGCGCGTGGACTGGTTCGGTGGCAACTTCGCCTGGACGCCGATCCGCGCGAAGCTGCTGCTGCTCACCGATCCGGTTTTCTATACCGGCGCCTACGTGATCATGCGCAAGAACCAGACGGCCAAGACGTCGCTCGCGGTGGCGGACCTGAGCGGTCACACCATCGGCACGGCCACGGGTTATTCGGTGGTGCCGGACATGAAGAAGGTGCCGGGCGTGGTCGAGGTCAAGCTGTATGACGGCATCGATTCGTGCCTGCGCGACGTGACCGCCGGCCGCCTGGACTTCGCGGTGCTCTACGCTCCGACCGTCGACTACATGATCCAGCAGAATCCGTCGTGGGGACTCAAGCAGATTCCCATCGCGTTCGACACGGCCTATCCGAGTCTTACCGGCAAGTTTGCATCGATCTGGGGCGTGAGTCCGGACAAGAAGGACCTGTTCGACGGCATCAACGAAGGCGTGCGCTGGCTGTGGCGCACCAACCAGATCAAGCCGATCCTCGCGAAGTACGGCATCGACAATCCGGACTATCTGCAGCCGATGCCCACCGATCCGCGCATCGGCGTGGACCGCGACGCGAAGGGCGCGCTCATCGGACCGTTCGCGCACGAGCCGCGCGATTTCAGCCAGGCCTTCGCTTAAGGCGCGCTCATGGGACACCGCGACATGGCAGCCACGCTCATCAACCCTCCGTCCGTCGCCACCCGGCCACTGGTGCGCATCGACGGCTTGCACAAGTCCTTCGGCGCGCATCACGTGCTGAAGGGTATCGACCTCGACGTGATGCCCGGGCAGAAGGTGTCCCTGATCGGCCCGAGCGGCTCGGGCAAGACCACGCTGCTGCGCTGCGTGAACTTCCTGGAGACGCCGAGCGCGGGCCATATCCTGATCGACGGCGAAACGATCGGCGAACGGCAGCAGGGCACGCGCTGGCTACCGATGTCCGGCCGCGATCTCGCCGCGATGCGCGCCAACATCGGCATGGTGTTCCAGCGCTTCAACCTGTTCCCGCATCTCAGCGTGCTCGACAACGTGCTGCTCGGTCCGCGCAAGGTGCAGAAGCGCAATGGCCGCGACCTGATCGACGAAGCCCGCGCGATGCTGACGAAAGTCGGCATGGACACCAAGCGCGATGCGTTTCCGGACCAGCTCTCGGGCGGCCAGCAGCAGCGTGTCGCGATTGCCCGCGCGCTCGCGATGAAGCCGCGCCTCATGCTGTTCGACGAAGCCACGTCCGCACTCGATCCGGAACTCGTCGGCGAAGTGCTCGGCGTGATGCGCAAGCTCGCGGAAGAGGGCATGACGATGATCATCGTCACGCACGAGATGCGCTTTGCGGAAAGCGTCTCCGACAAGGTGGTGTTCATGGCGGACGGCAAGATCGTCGAGGAAGGGCCGCCGCGCCAGATCTTTCACGAGGCGCAGGCCGAACGCACGCGCGCGTTCCTGCGCGCCGTGCTGGAGCACTGACATGGCGCTGCTCACCGCATGGGCGAACAGCCTGCACTTCCTGCCGTACTTCGCGCGCGTCCTGTGTGTCTCCGCCGTCACGACGGTGGCGCTCGCCGCGAGTGCGTTCTGCGTGGCATTCCTGCTGGGCTTCGTGCTGGCCTTGATGCGTCTGTCGCGCAGTGTGTGGCTGAAGGGCATCGCGAATGTCTATCTCGAACTGTTCCGCAATGTGCCGCTGCTGACGCAACTGTTCGTGCTGTACTTCGGGCTGGAGCGCATCGGCGTGTCGCTGCCCGCGTTCGTCGCGGCAACCCTCGGCTTCGGATTGAACGGCGCGGCCCTGTTGTCCGAAGTGTTCCGCTCGTCCATCAACGGGGTCGATCGCGGCCAGCGCGAAGCCGCGATGGCGATCGGCATGACCTGGCCGCTGGCGCTCGCCACGGTCGTACTGCCGCAGGCGATGCGGCTCGCGCTGCCGGCGCTGGCCAACTTCGCCATCGGCTTGCTGAAGGATACGTCGCTCGCCTCCGCGGTCGCGGTGCCCGAGCTCGTGTTCCGCGCGAAGATGCTGGTCAGCGAGACCTATCAGACCAACCTCATCTATTTCATCGTCGCGGTCATTTACCTGCTGCTGAGTCTCGCGCTGTCGCGCCTCTCGACGGCCACCGAACGCGGCTTCGGCAAAACGAGGACGGCGCTGTCATGAGCTACGCGGAATTGTGGGCCTCGATGCACGACGAACTGTTCCAGGCCGCGTGGGCCACCTTGCGGCTGGCGTGCGGGGCCATCGTCATCGGCATCGTGCTGGGACTCGTGCTGGCCATCGTGCGCATTGGCAGCAGCGGCCTCGCCGGACGCATCGCGCGCATCTATATCGAAGTGTTTCGCGGTACGCCCGCGCTAGTGCAGCTGTTTCTCGTGTACTTCGGCTTTGTCGCGATCGGCATCCGTTTCGATTCGTATCAGGCAGCCGTGATCGGACTCGGCATGAACGCCGCCGCCTACTTCGCGGAGATCTTCCGCGCGGGCATCGCGGCCGTGCCGCGCGGCCAGAGCGAGGCGGCGTACAGCATCGGCATGACCGGCGGCGCGGCGATGCGCTGGGTCGTGCTGCCGCAAGCCATTCGCCTCGTGCTCGCGCCCTCCGGCAACGTCGCGATCTCGCTGCTCAAGGACACCTCGGTGGCCTCGCTGATCGCCGCACCCGATCTCATGCTGCGCGCCCAGGATCTCAGCTCGCAATACTTCATGCCGTTCGAAATCTACGTCACCGTGGGGGCGTTCTACTTCGTGCTGTGCTATCCGCTCTCGCAGCTGATGCGGCACATCGAGCGGCGTCATCCGTCGCACAGCTGACAGCCACGCTTTCCAACCCGAGCTTCACGCTCATTTTCAGGAGTACCAGTATGCGCAAGGTCATCGCAACCGGCTTGCCGGATGGAACCGCACCGGTGGAATGGGCAACCGTCTCGAACGGCACGCTCTACACGGCGAGCATTCCCGTACGCGCGGACGGTTCGATCGAAGACGGCGACATCGTCAAGCAAGCCGAGCTCACGTTCAACAACCTGAAGCAGATCGTCGAGTCGGCGGGCGCCACGATGGACGACGTGACGCAAGTCCAGGTCTTCCTCACGGACAAGAGCTATTTCGAAGGCATGAACGAGGTGTATCGCCGCTTCTTCACGAAGCCGTATCCGAACCGTGCGACGATCATCGCCGACCTGATGGTGCCGGGCGGCAAGATCGAAATCCTCGCCCACGCGGATGTGAGCAAGGCCGCCTGATGAAGCATGTCATCGTCATCGGTGCGGGCATCATCGGGACGACGACCGCGCTCGCGCTCGCGGGCGCGGGCTGCCGCGTCACGGTCATCGACGGCCGTCCCGAGGCCGGCCTCGAAACCAGTTTCGCCAACGGCGGCCTGCTCGCCGCCAACAGCGCGCTGCCGTGGTCCTCGCCCGGCACGCCGCTGCAACTGCTCAAATGGCTCGGCCGCGAGGATGCGCCGCTGCTGCTGCGCCCGCGCGCCATTCCGGGACTCGGCATGTGGGGCCTGCGCTTTCTCGCGAACTGCCGTGCCAGCAAGTATCAGCGGACCGCCGCGGCGCTGACTGCATTCGGGCAGCACAGCCTCGCCATCATGGAGCGTCTGCTCGGCGAGCAGCGCATCGAGGCGAAGATCCGGCACGGCGGCCTGCTCGAACTCATTCGCGGCAAGGACGCCGAACGTCACGCGGAAAACTTCGCGCGCATGCTCGAACGCATGGGCGCGAAGGTCACGCGGCTCGACGGCGCGCAGACCGCCGCGCTCGAACCCACACTGGCGCCCATCGCCGACAGCATCGGCACCGGCTTGCTGCTCGAAAGCGACGCCTGGGGCGACGCGCGCGCGTTCAGCGTCGCGGCGGCCGCCGCAGCGCAGCGCCAGGGCGTGGTCTTCCGCTGGAACACGGACGTGCTGGGCATCGACGCAAAAACCGGCGCGGTGCGCGGCGTGCGCCTGCATGACGAGACGCTGAGCGCGGACAGCGTCGTGATCTGCGCGGGCGCGCTCTCGCCTGCATTGGTCGCGCCGCTCGGCGTGCGCCTGCCGATGGCGCCCGTCAAGGGCTATTCGCTGACGCTCGCCGCCAGCGATCTCGACTTCATGCCGGCACGGCCCATCGTCGATGACTTCGAGCATATCGGCGTGACGCCGCTTGGCGACACGCTGCGGGTCGCGGGCACGGTCGAGTTCGACGGCTTCGACAAGACCTTGCGCCCGGCACGCGTCGACAATCTCAGGCGCGCGCTGAGCCGGCTGTTTCCGCGCATGACGCTGCCCGACAACGTGCGGCCGTGGTGCGGCCTCCGGCCCATGGCCGCCGATGGCCTGCCGCTCGTCTCCGCCACGCGCGTGCCGCAGTTGTTCGTCAATACCGGCCATGGCGCGCTGGGCTGGACGCTTGCGTGCGGTTCGGCGGAACTCGTTACGTCGATGGTCACCGGTCAAACGGACGGGCGCAACTCGCCCTTCAGTCTCACACGTAGCTTCTGGTAATCGTCAAGGGTCAAGGCCAAGGGTCAAGGCCAAAGGGTCAAGCATGGAAAGGCGTGAGGTCGTGGTGGTAGGCGCGGGCGTGGTGGGCGTGTCGTGCGCGCTGTGGCTGCGTCGTCAGGGACACGACGTGATGGTGGTCGATCGCGGCGAGATCGCAGGCGCGGCCTCGTTCGGCAATGCGGCGACCATCGCGGATTATGCGTGCACGCCCGTGCCGCAGCCGCGTATCTGGCGCGACATGCCGGGCCTGCTGTTCGGCGTGGAGTCGCCGCTGTCGATCCGCTGGTCGCGCATCGGCCAGTTCGCCGGTTGGCTCGCGGGCTTCCTCGCGCAATGTAACCGGCGCGCGTATGTCGCGAATACGGAGGCGCTCGCCGCGATCCTCCAGCACACGTTCGAAGGCTATGCGCCGCTGCTCGACGCCAGCCCCGAGGCGCGCGCGTTCATTCGTCACGAGGGCTGCCTTTACGCTTACAGGACCGAGCGGGGCATGCGCCGCGCCACCGCTGACATCGCGTTGCGCCGCAGCCTCGGCGTACAGCAGGAGGTGCTCGGTCACGACGAACTGACGCGCCTCGAACCGGCGCTGCATGGCCGCGCGCTGGGCGCGATCCTGTTTCCGTCCGCGCGTCATCTGCTCGATCCGCAAGGCTTCGTGCAAGCGCTGGCGCGGCCGTTGATCGAAGAAAGACGTTGTGCCCGCATGGAGGTCGCGACGCTCAACGCAAGCGCGCGCGGCATCGAGATCGGTACGGCGGATGGGCGCGGCATCCTCGCGGACCGCGTGGTGCTCGCGGGCGGGCCATGGTCGGCGCAACTCGCGGCGCAGATGGGCGACCGTATCCGGCTCGGGGCGGAACGCGGCTATCACGTCGAATTCCAGCTCGACAAGCCGCTGTTCACCCGGCCGACCTGCATCGCCGAATCGAGCTTCTACATGACGCCGTTACGCGATGGACGCCTGCGCGCGGCGGGCACGATCGAACTCAGCGGACTGTCGATGCCGCTGAACACGAAGCGCACCGACTTCATCGAACGCAACATCCGGCGCAATATTCAACTGCAAGCGCCGGTGCGCAGCAGCTGGGTGGGCGTGCGGCCTACCCTGCCGGATTATCTGCCGGTGATCGGGCCGTCATCGGCGGACCCGCGCGTGATCTATGCGTTCGGCCATCAGCATCTCGGCATCACGCTGGGCGGCGCCACGGGTCAGCTCGTCGCGCAACTGATCGCGGGCGAACGACCCGCGTTGCTCGAACGTTTTTCGGCGAGGCGCTTCGCTTAGCGCGGACGTCTCCGCCGCGCGGCTTCACTCAAGCCAGCACCGCCGCGCCTACCTTCGTCTTCCAGTCCGACATGACCTGGTGCGAATTGAGCGCGTGATTCAACAAGCCCTGCACGCTCTTGATGGCCGCCTTCTGCTTCGTGGTTTCATCGCTCGTGTGCAGGACCACTTCCTTGCGCTCGCGCGCCTTGAACGAGAAGCCGGAATCGCGCATGTACTTGGCCGCGTAGTGCTTCAACGCGGAGAAGTAGTCCGTGCCCGCGTCGTAGCTGCGCTGCGAGGTATCGCCGAGATCGTTCACCATGCGGATCATCGTCATCAGGCTGCCGCAGATGCCGGTGTTCAGCGTGAGCATCGGGATGATCGCACTGGCCTTGCAGCCTTCCTTGAAGAACTCGGTGAAGCGCGCCGTGTCGTGCACCAGGCCGCCGCGGTTCATGGTCGCCGGCCTGAAGTTGCCTTCCTGATAGTTCTCGCGCGGCTCGCGGTCGTACATCTGCCGTGCGAGCTTCAAAAAGTCCGCGATGCGATGCGCCTCGGCCAGCCGCATGATGGTCTTGACGAGCCATTCGATCGCCGTCATCACCGCGCTGACGAGCGCGCCCGCGCCCGGCAGAAAGATCTGCGCGGACAGGCCGCCCACACCCTTCAGCACGTCCTTCACGCCCCCGCCGATATCCATCTCCATCTCACGCTCGATGGCGCGCGCGAGTTCGGCCGGATGTCCTTCGCGCAATTCGAACTTCTTGCGCAAGGACACCATGGAGAATTTCTGGGCCACGGCTGCGAAGGTCTTGGCGAGCCCGGTGAAAATCTCGATGCCTGAGCCGACATACGGCGCGGACGCCTGGCAGATCGCCACGACTGCCTTCTCGATCAGCGTCTTGATCGCGCTGCCCGCCAGCGACGCGGGCCAGTCGCCGTCCGCCAGCATCTTCGTGCGCACGGTATCCACGACGCCGCGAATCTTGTTGTACACCCACTGCTTGAACTTTTCCCACTCGGTGGTGATCTGCCACGATCCGAGCGTACGGAACGATGCACCCGCCAGCGCCTGACGCTTGATGACCTGCTGCGCGGCCATTTCCGTGCCGTCGCCCGATGCAACCGTCTTGCCGAGACCCAGCGCCCCGCCGCCCGCGCTGATGAACGTCGATGCATCCTGGCTCGGCAGCTTGCCCATCCCGACCGACTTCGAGGTCATCTTGTTGCCGGTCGCGCTGAAGATGGCGTTGCCGCTGTCGCCGGAGAGCTTGGTGGGATCGTTCTTCGAGATGTCGAAGGTCGTGCCGAGCGAAACCGCCGTGCCCGCCACGCTCAGGCCTTCGATTGCCATGCTCGCGTAGTTCGCCGCGCTCAGTTCCACCGTGATATTGGACAGCAGATACAGCACGCCGAAGCGCGCATGCGGAATCTCGTGGTTGTCGATTCTGGACAGCGCCGTCGCATGCACGACCGACGGCGCGACCGCCACGCTTTTTTCCAACGCCTTGAAGAGGTCCGCCATGAAGCCCTTGCTCGCCTTGTTGCGCTCGCACTTGCTCCACAGTCCATGCTTCTCGCGCAGATAGGCCTTCATCTGGTTGTAGAGCATGTGCGCCGCATAGCGTTCCTGATCCGGCGACTTGTTGACCTGCGCGTAGAACGCCTTGTAGCACTCGTCCATGGCGAGCGTCGACGGACTCCGCTTCGAGAACGTCAGCGAAGTCTTCTTGATCCATTCGTCGGGACTCGGCAGTGTGCCGAGCGTGGGCGTGAGCGACGAAATCCTCGGAAAGCTGGCAGGCATGTTCATGACAGGACCCGTTGGTCAATGGTTGTTGTCTTGGTGATGGAGCGAACCAGCGTCATTCGATGCCGAGCATCGACAGATAACGGGCCATGTCGCCCTCGCTGCGCACGACTTCGCGCATCAGTTCGGGCAGCGGCATCTTGCCCCAGGCCACCGCGCGCCACAACAGGAACGGCGTCGGGCTGTGCGGCTCCTGTTCGGCGAGGTAGTCCGCCACGAGTTCGAGCAATTGATACGCTTGCGCGCGGCTTTCCACGCGCGAGAGCGGGACGGCGCCCGCCGGGCTCAGCGGCATCGCGGGAGAGACCGGCGTCGTCGGGAGTTCGTGCAACACGGTGTCCATGGCGTGCTCCTGCGAGGCAAATTGAGTGTGGGCGAGTGCATCGCCGACATGGATCGGCTCGGCCGGCGCCGGGCGCGCGTTGTCGCCAATCAGGCTCGTCACCGCTTGCAGCACGCGTCCGAGCGTCTCCGCGACGCGTCCCAGATGCGGCGCATCGTGTCCGAGCCGTTCGTCGAGCCGCGCGCTGAACATGCGCCACGCGGCCTGCGCGGTTTCTACCTGCTGATGCAGCGACACCAGCGCAGCGAGGTTGCCGGCGCGGCGCACATGCTTGTCGAGCAGATCGCGTGTAAGCGTCGCGCCCTCGCCCGCCTGCGCCGTGATGACGTGCTGCCATTCATCGAGGTTCACGTACTCCGGCTCGCGATCCTCGATCATCAGGAGCGGCAGGTGCACGGTGAGCACCAGCGGCAAGGTCTCGTTGAGCCACGCGAACGGGGCAATGCGCGCGTCGGCGTCGCCAGGTTCGAGTTCGGGCCAGGCGTGCGGCCAGTAGCGGTCCGCGAGCGCAATCATGAGCCGCGTGCCCGCGATCAGTCCTTCGACGCGATGCATCCGCGTCCACGCTTCGCACAGCCACGCCGCCAGCTGGAAGTCCTTGCTGCGGGTGGCGAGCGCCTCGGAACACAGCACCGCGACGCGCTTCCAGTCCGCCTTGACGAGCGGCCGTTCCCATTCGCCCATCGGCAGCGTGGCATCGTCGTGACGGCGCGCATCGCGGATCTGCTGATACACCGGGTCATAACGCAGGGACACGCCTGCGCCATGGTTGTCGTCATCGTTGATGATCGGTTCGAGCAGCGCGTCGAAGTCGATTACGACCGTCGCCACGGTGTCCATCGGATAGGCCTGTTTCATAACGCGCTCCATTCGGGTGCACGAACCGGGAAGCTGCCGGGCCACGGCAGCGGCGTCTTCTTGCCTGCGGGCATCAGCGTGACGCGCATGAAGAGGCGTCCGTGCGCCTGCTTCGGCAACAGCGAAAGATCGGCCGGATTGGCCGTGCTCAACGGGAATTCGAGGCGCAGTAGTTGCGACACGCGATCGCCACGCGGCCCCGCATCCGCGACACGCTGACGGTTCACGAACGAGATCAGCGCCCACGGATCGTTGAACTGCCACGTCAGCGTGCGGCCGTCGGTGCTGTAGCCGCGTTGCTGCGGATCGGCGGCGGCGGCCAGCGGCGAGTCCTTCGCGAAGTGCACGGTGAGCACGACAGGCGTGCCAAAGTCCCAGTGCAGCGTGCGCGGCGCGTCGTTCATCGACAGGCTTTGCGAGCCCGTCGTGAGCGTCCAGTCGATCATCTGGTTGCCCGCCACTTCGGCATTGCGGTTCACGCGGAACTCGACGTTCAGGTCATAGCCGTTGGGCGCGCCGTCGTCGGACGGATAGAGCGGCGCGAGCAGCGCCTTCACCTGATCGAAGTTGTCGATGAACTGGCGCACCTTGTTGTTGGTCAGCGACGCCGTGGAACCCGACGCATGGAACGTCTCCGACACGGCGTCATAGCGCTTGAGCACCTGCCCCAGTTCGCCGAAGTCCGCGACGCTCGGCGTGGCCGCGTTCGCGCGCGCCGCCACCGGCTGCATGCTGGCGCTCTCGAACGGCAGGCGGCCCGCGACGCTCTCGTTGAACGCGCTCGCGAAGTTGCCCCATTCCTGCCGCAGGTCGAACACGTAGCCCGAGCGGCAGCGCGCGAGCAGACGGTCGTAGAGACGCGCATGAAGGGTCGCGAAGTAATCGTCGCCGCCGCCGCTCGACACGCGGCCCGAGAACTTCGACATGCAGCCCGCGCCATTCGGATCCGCCGCCACCGACAACGCGAACTGCTCCAGACGCAGCAGACTGCTGTTCGGATTCTTGAGCCGATAGCGTTCGAGATCGCGTTCGATGGCCTGCCAGCGCTGCGCGAGCGGTGACGCGGCATCGGCGGTATCGAGCGCGGCGAGATAGGTCGCGGCCTGCTTGCCGAGCGCCAGCGCGCGCTGCGCCTGCTGATCCAGATACGGCGCGAGACCGGCCGCATCGTTGACGCCGAAGGCTGCGAGAATCGGCGCACGCGTGCTGTGCGCGGTGTCCGGCATGTCCTGGCGCGTCGCGTACAACTCGGATTGCGAGAGCGCCTCGTCGACCCGCTGAAGGTGCTGCATCGCATCGCCGGATACGAGCGAGTTCAGCTCGTCGATCTGCGCGCTCGCGCCGAGTTCCGTCAGCAACGCGCCGATGCGCGCGATCCGTGCCCGCGCCGCATCGAAGGCGGCCGTGTCGGCATCGCTCAGCGGCGCTGCGGGACCGATGTTCGCCGCCGACGCCGTCTGCGCAATCAGCAAGCGCGCGAACTGCTGGTCGAGCGCCGTTTCGACCGCCGGACGCGCCGTTGCCGGCAGGTTCACGAGGCCATCGGTCAGGAAGCGCTTGCGCATGTCGCCGAGCGCGAGCGCCTGATCGAGCTGCGTGCGATCCCAGGCGATGGCGCTGCCATCGACGAGCGTCGGCAGTTCGCGGTCGCGCGGCGCGATCATGAACGGCTGGTTCAGCAGGTTCGACAACGCATCGCGCAATGCAGCGCGGCCCGGCGATACCGTGTAGCGCGCGTCCTTGTCCGACCAGAGCACGCCGCTGTCCGCACCGCCGAAACGCAACGCCAGTTCGCTGCGGAAGGCCTGGAAGCCGGTGTCGTCGCGCTGGCGCATCTGGTTCGCGAGATCGGCGCCCAGCAGGCGGTTCTGCGCGATGCGTGAAAGCGTGCGGTCATACACCGCGCCCGGCATGAACTGCGTCTGATGCAGCCAGCCGCCCTTGCCCGAGGCCAGCAACTCGCGCTGCGTATCGACGCCCGCCACCACCGCGCGATACCCCGCCGCGATGCGCGTGATGTCGCCGCTGTCGCCCTCGGCCATGCCGAGGCCATTCAGATGCTCGCTGATGCCGCGTTCCGCCGTGAGCAGCGGATTGTTGGCGAACAGGCCGTTGTCGAGTTGCTGCGCGCCCTTGTCGAGCGTGCAGCGGAACGCCTGGCGCACCGCATTCACGTCGACGCCCGCATCCGTGCTCGCCACGCCGTCGCGGTTCGCGCGCGCGCGATGAAAGTACGGCACGCTGTCTGCCACGCTGCCCTGCAACTCCGCGCCGAGCGCGTAGCGCACGACGAGCCGCAGCGCGTCGGCGTTGCCCGACGAGGGCTGCTGCAAGCGCTGCAAAGCCTGCAAGGCGGCGTCGAACTGATCGACGTTGTTCACGTACAGCTGAAGCGCGCGCATCTGCGGCAGATCGTCGATGGCGAGGCTCGCGGGCGCGAGCGCATCGCTGCGCGCGCCCGCGGGCGCGGCGCAGTCGTCGCCGATGATCAGTTGCCCCGTGCTCGGGTCGCGTCCCACGCCGGTCAGCGTGCCGACGCGCGCGACCATCTGGCGCTCGAGCGCGGCCACCGCAATCTCGCCGAACTCGCGCTCGAAGCGCTCTTTCACGCGCGCGTTGAGATCGTCGATGAAGGACCAAGAGCCCGGCATGAACACGGTCCAGCCCGTGCCCGTCTTGATGTTCTGGTTCAGCGCAATCAGGCCGAGCGCCTTGCGCCGATACCAGTCGGCGGGCATGTCCTGGCCTTGCTGCGCGGCGGCGGCACGCTCGGCCGAATCGCGATGCAGCGAACCGAGCGCCGCGACGAGTTCGCCATTGCGATGACTCAGCTGCGCCGTCGCGACCACCAGTCCGATACCCCAGCCGCCCAGCAACGCCACGCCGCCCCAGCGCAGCGCGCGATTGAGCACCGGCCGCGTCAGATGCTGCGAACGCGAAGGACGCGTGAGACCGTACTCGGAGAAGATCTTTTTCTCGAACAGATCGCGCAGGAACGCGGGCTGCAACATCAGGTCGTTGATGTGCGCGTTCGGCTCGCGGCGGCCATCGCCGAGTTCATGTTCCGTTTCCGGGGCTTCTTCAAGCAAGGCTTCCGGCGCGGCGTTCACGGCTTCCTGCGCGACGCTCCATTGCGCGAACTCGCTTGCATCGCCGGTCAGGTAGATGCCGCGAAAGAAGAACGGCTCGTGGTACGCGCTCGCGCGCAGCAGTTCATCCACGTAGGACTGGAGCTGCGCACGCATGGCGTCGATGCGCGAAGGCAGTTGCAGGAACTGGCGTGCGTCCAGATGCGCGGGATCGAGCGCGAACAGTTCCGCGCTCGCGTCCGACACCGAACGCATCACGCTGTTCATCGCCGTATCGACCCAGCCGGGCTGATACGTGGTCGAGAGATCGTAAGGCGACGACCAGCCGAGCATGCTGGCCCGCAACGGCTCCGGCAACGCGCGCGCGAAGGTCGCGAAGCCCGGCAGCGCATCGCAACCGGTCACCACGACATACACCGCGAAACGCATCGCAAAGCGGTTCTGCGCGAGCCACAGGCGGCGGTGCGCCAACTTCGCATGGCGCACGAGTTCGAGGCGCGCATCGGTGTCGTCCGCGAGCAGCGTTGCAGCGGGCACCGTGATGACCACCGAATCGAACGGACGCTGCGGCCGATAATTCCGGCACAGGCTCAGGAACTCGTCCCACGGCTTGCCTTCGTCGTCATCAGGCGAGCCGAGATAGGCCGCCTTGATATCCACGACAATGCCGCGATCAAAGAAGTGCCACGAGATGCCATCGGTCGCCGCGAGGCTCGACGCATCCGCCCCGAGCACGCTCGCCACGCCTGCCTGCGCGATCGGCAGCGGACGCGGATCGTCGCCTTCGTTGAGGATCATCACCCACGGAATGTTGTAGCGTTCCGCGCGCGTGGCGATGTTGCCCTCGATCAGTTCGACCGCCTGCCGGAACGCGCTACGCAGCGAATCCGACCGCAGCCGCACGATCTTGCGTTCGGCCTGCGGCTTTGCATGCGAACCATGCAGCGCGAAGTAGACGACCGCGCCGAGCACAGCCAGCACGACCAGCGTCAGCACGCCGATCGACAGCAGAAAGAGATTGCTCGTCAGCATGGCCGCGCTCCTTGCTGCGCGCGGCGCGCCATGTTCATCGTTGAATTCAGGCGCTTCATTGGCTCACTCCCGCGACCGGATCGGCATGCAGCGCTTCGCGCACGGGCCACGACTGCCACAGCCACAACAATTCCGACACCGCGAGCAGCGATACCGCCGCCAGCATGAAAATCACGGTCCAGCGGCTCACGGTCGGCAGCTTGCGCGGCGCGACGTGCGACAGCGTGTTCGCATACGCGGCTTCGGACAACACGCGGTCGCGCCCGCCGAGATCCGCGCGGCGCTGATACACGAACTCATACAGTTCCTCGCGATAGCTGCGCAGGCGCGCGGTGGCGTCGGTGCCGCGAAAACGGCCCTGAAAGCCCATCGCCAGCGTGAACAGATACAGCCGCGCGATATTGCGGCGCGACGGCTCGCGGTCCGACAGCAATTGCTCGATACGGCGAAACACCAGGTCGCCCGCGACATTGGTGCGGAACAGCGTCGATTCGAGCAGATACGCGGTCCAGCGCTCCTGCCCGGCCCACGGCGTGTTGAGCAGCAGTTCGTCGGCGAGGACAGCCTTCAGATAGCGTGCGTCCGACACCGTCTCCATCTCGAAGCGCGTCGTGTCGCGGCGCGATTGCAGCGTCTGGATTTCGAGCAGGTTGATCAGGTGCCGGCTCATGCCTTGCGCGGCGAGGTCCGGATCGGCGTCGGGCAGTTCGGAGAAGCGCGCCTGAGCCTTCACGAGTTCATCGAGAAAGGTACGGAACTGCTCCGTGACGACGTCGTCTTCTTCGGGTTCGGGTCGGTTGCGTGCCATGCTTAGCCTGCTTTCGTCTCTGCTTTCATCTATATGGATACGCCGCGCGTCAGCCCTTCACGAACAGCAGCATTTCCTGCGGTCGCTGCGCGCTCGCGCCTTCATTCGGGTTGCCGATCACGAGCAGTTCGCTTGCGAGCACCAGCGCCGGCTCCGCCATCAGCTCGAACAGCAGATAGCCCGAGCCCGAGCGCAAGCCGAGATCCTCGGCGTAGTCGATCCCGCGACGCGCCGCACCCAGCACGCGCCGGCTGCGCAGCGACGCATACACCGACTGCGAGCCGATCACCGCGCCGTCCATCCACGCGAGCAGGTCGCGGTCCGACTGGCCGCGCAGGCCCACGACGAGCCGCTCGCCGATCCAGTCCGGATCGAGCGCCAGTTCGAACGCGCCATGACGGAATTCGAACTTGTGCTCGCGATATTCCTCGTTCACTTCCGACATCGATTCGCGCAGCGAGCGCAGCAGCGGCGTGAAGACGCCCAGAGGATCCGCGTGATCGTAGTCGGGCGGCGCGGGCGGCAGGCCGCCGGGCTTGAGCGTCGCGAGCGAACCGTTGAGCGCCGCGAGCGCGTGATACAGCCCGAGCGGATGCAGATGCGGCGTGCGCAACACGGCTTCCGCGAGCGGCAACGCGCTCATCAGGCTGCGCAGACGGTCTTTCAGTTCGAGCTGCGTCAGACGGTCATCGACCTTTGACGAAGGATTCGCCGTCTGGCGCGCGACGAAGGCCGCCTTGCCGCGCAACTGGCCCAGCAGCGAAGCAACGCTCGTCCACAGCGGATTGTCCCGGGCGATTTCGAGCAGCGGCGGCTGATGCTCGCCGAGATGCACCACTTCATTGTCCTTGTAGAGCGAGCCGAGGCGCAGCCACACATGCATCGCGGAAGGCACTTCGCCTGCCGAGAGCGCGAGGTTCGGCACGAGGCGCGGGATATCGGCGGGCGGGGCATCGGAGACCTGGTCGTCCACCGGCTCGCCGGAAGTGGAACGGAAACGGCGCACCTGCGCGGCGCGGCGCATCGCGCCCGCACCCGGCAGCGTCAGATAGAAATCGAGCGGCCCGTTCGACAACTGCTCCGCGAACGGCTCCAGCGAAAGTTCGAGGCGCGCGCCGTCGCTGTGCTGCGCATCGTAGGTGACGGCGGTGCCGTCGGGCAGGATCGCGTCGAGTTCGAGCACGCGCAGCAGGCCCGCGGGCAGCAGGCCCTGATCGAACCTCAGCTTGCGCACGCCCCAGCTGAACGGCGCGGCGGCGAGCGTCTGCCACGCGACGAGCGTATCGACGCGCGCAGCCATCTGCTGGAAATGCTGCGGCGAGAGCAGCATGCCCTCGTACCACTCGATACGCTCGGTCACCGCCGGCGTGCGGTCATGCATCATTTCGAATCCGTCACGATAAGGTTGTTGGCATTCAGCTGCACGACCATGCGGCCGCTGAAGCGCTCGATCCGCACGCGATGCGCGCCCGGATCCCGATAGTTCGCGAACACGAATGCGCCCGCGACGCGCGGCCCCGCAAACGTCTCGCCATTCACCTCGATGCGAAAGCCCGGCACGATCTCCCAGCTCTTGTAGCGCAGCGCCTTCGGGAAGGTGCGCGCGAGATCCTCGCGGCCCGCGAACCATTTCGACGCGGGCAGTTCCGCGATGCGCGCGAGCATCGCTTCGTCGCTGACGAGCACGATGTCCACCGCGACCGGGCTGTTGTTGTTGACGTCGTCGCTCGCGTCGAGCGTGACTTCCGACCACTTCGCCTTGTCGCCCGACAAGCCCAGCGCGCCGCAGCCCGAAAGCGCGGCCGCCAGCAGCAGCGTCACGATCAGATTCACCTTCTTCATCTTGCTCCCACTCCAATTCCCAGCAGCACGATCAGCGAGGCCACCGTCATCAGGCAGCCGGTCGCGAGCGCGAGCTGGCCACGCGTGAACGTGAAGCGCAGTGTCGTATCGAGGCGCGCCACGCCGCCTGTCGCTTCGACCGCCGCATGGCGCTCCGAAGGCAGGCCCGCCGACACCAGCGCGATCACCATGCACGCCGACAACAGGCTCAGCGCATTGCGCGGCCCTTCGCAAATCAGGTCGAGCGTCACGAACAGCACGCCCGCCGCTTCCACCGGCAGGTTCAACATCGACAGGACGATGCCCATGTAGCCCACCGACGCCACGCCGCCCTGTCCCGCCGACACCAGCGCGGCGATCACCGACGCCACGCAGACGATCAGGATTTCGCCCGCGCCGAGCGGCCGGTTATACAGGTTCGCGACGAACACGGCGGCGAGCGCGTAATACAGCGCGGCGCCGGCGCGCACGAACACGGAACCGAACGGCACGACCAGTTCCACGACGCCGCGCGAGAAGCCCAGCCGCTGGCTGAGCGCTTCGATGGTGTGCGGGATCGGCGCGGTCGCGCTGCCCGACGTAAGGCCGACCAGCAGCGGCGCCTTCAACTGGCTCAGCACCTGCATGAAGGGCTGGCCAGCGCGCACCGCGATGGTCACGAGCGCCAGCCCGCCGAGCGCGCACGCGGCCAGGCCGAAGCACACGAGGAAGCTGCTCATCGCGTGGAGCGTGGCGGCTTCGGTGTTGGCGACCAGATGCGCGGCGACGCCGAACGCGAGCACCGGCAGTAGCAGATTGGCGCGCGCGATGATGGTTTCGAGCGCGCGATAGACGCCTTCGAACACGCTGCTCAAGGTGCCGGTCTGTTCGCGCGACAGCGCCGCGAACGCGAGGCCGAACAGGATCGTCGCGGTGAAGATGCCGAGCGAATGACCCTGCGCGAGCACGCGGTAGAAGTTGTCCGGAAAGATGTCGCCGACGCCGACGAAGCTCGCGCCTGTTGCGGCAGCGGCGTCGTGATCGAACAGCGTGACCTGCATGTCCTCGGCGCTGCTCGCGCTTTGCAGCACGAGGCGGCCGAGTTGCGCGCGCGCCGCGTCGGACAGATCCTGTCCCGGACCGGCCACCACGCCGATCAGCGTGCCCGCCACGCTGCCCAGCACCACGAGACCGAGCGCAACCAGCAGCATCATGCCGATGCGGGTACGCGGACGCGGCAGCGCGATTACCTGGCGCAGCCCGAAGAAGGTGGCGACGACCAGCAGCGGAATCGCCGCCATGTTCACCACCGCGAGATACAGTTGGCCGACGAAATACGCCGCCGCGCCGGCCGGCTCGGCAAAGACGCCGCACAGCGCGCCCACCGCGATACACACGATGAGCCCGAGCGTGCTTTGCGAGAGCGTATGCAGTGCCTTCATTGCGGGCGGTTCCAGCCGCGTTCGCACGCGTAACGGACGGTGGCGCGCGCGAGTTCCAGCGTGCTGTCGATCAGCGTCACCGGCGGCTTGTCGATGCGCCGCGCGGCCAAAGGAATCTCCGTGCACGCCATCAGCGCCGTGCCGATGCCCTGCTCCGCGAGCAGCGTCAGCGCGGCTTCGAGATGCGCGGCGGCGGCGTCGAGATCGCCGGCCTTCACTTCACGGATGCAGTCGCGCACCAGCGGCTGCATGGCCGCGTCGGGCACGACGGGTTCGATGTCGAGCTCGGTCAGCGCCTGCTGATAGAAACCCGACACGAGCGCGCCGCCGGTCGCCAGCAACGCCACGCGACGCGCCGTGCGCGGCACCGCCGCGACGCAGGTCTGCGCGATGTGCAGCACCGGCGCGGCGCTGCGCGCGCGCATCGGCTCGTACCAGTGATGCGCCGAGTTGCACGGAATCGCGATCAGACCCACACCGTTGCGGTTCAGGAGGTCGATACCGTCCAGCAGCGCCGGCAGCGGATTGGCGCCGTTGTCGATGATCGCGCTCGACCGGTCGTCGATATGCGGCAGGTTGGCGACGATCATCGGCAGATGGTCCTGGTCGCGGCTCGCCTGCGTGAGCCGCACGACCTTGTCCATGAAGTCGACCGTGGCGAGCGGTCCCATGCCGCCGAGAATGCCGATCAGTGCCATGAGCGGTGGCTCCTAGATTTTCAGCGGACGCGGGCAGATCACCGAAACCGCCGCCGCGTTGCCGATCACCAGCACCAGCGTGCGCAGCATGTCGCAGATCGGATCGACGGCGAGGAACAGGATGAATGCCGCTTCGAACGGCAGTTGCAGGTACGAACAGGTCATGCCGACCAGCGACACCGTGACCAGACCCGTCATGCCCGCCGACGCGAAGCCCGCCAGCACCGACGCGAGCAACACCGTCACGATCTCGACCACGCCCAGCGAATGCCCGTACAACTGGGCGATGAACAGCGTAGCGCACACGTAGTACACCATCGGGCCGACGCGCAGCAGCGAAATGGTCAGCGGCACGAGCAGTTCGACGCGCGAGCGCGCGAAGCCCAGGTCATCGACGAGGCTCTCGATCATGCTCGGCATGCAGGCGGCGCTGTTGCGCGTGGCGAGCGCCAGCGCGAACGGGGCGCGCAGCGCATCGAGCGTCTTGCCGAGGCTGTGATTCGAACGCTTCCAGATGATCGCGGCGGCCAGCACGATCAGCAGCGCCGTCGCGATAACGAACGCGATCACGAATTGCAGCATCGCGTGCAGCGGTCCGACGCCCGACTTGCCGAGTTGTGTCGCGCTCATGCAGAACAGGATCAGCGGCAGCGGGTAGCTGAGCCAGTGCATCAGCTTCTGACACGCGTGATAGACCGTTTCGAGCGACTGGCTCAGGCCCGCCGAGATGCGCTCCGGCACGCGGCCCACCGCGAGGCCGAACAGCAGCGCGAACACCAGCGCCTTGAGTGCGTCGCCGCTGGCGAGCGCCGCGAAGATGTTGGTCGGCACGAGGCTCGACAGCACGTCGGCCAGGCTCAGCGTCTTCTGCGGCAGGTCAGCGCCGTAGAGGTTCATCACCGTGTCGCTCGACGAGCTGTCGCTGCCCACCATCAGGCCGAAGGTCTGCATCGTCGCCGTCGAGATGTTCGCGCCCGGATGCATGACCAGCAACACGATGGCGCCCACCGCGGCGACCGTCGCCGACGCGCCGAGGAACACGGTCAGCACGCGCACCAGCAGGCGTGAAGTGCCGCCGTCGCGGAACAGGCGTTGCAGGCTGAAGATCACCGCCGAGATCATGAAAGGCAGCGTGGTCATCTTGAGCAGATCGACGTAGATGTCGCCGAGCAGGCCGAGCTTCTGGGCTTCGGCGGGCATCAGCAGGCCGAACGTGCCGCCGAGCGCAAGGCTGCCGATCACCACCCACGGGTTGAGTACGAATGCGTAGATCCTGCTGGAATTCATGGCTTTCTCTTATGGAAGTCTTGTGGTCTCGTCGCGTACCGCCAACGCTCAGTGGTCCGTCGCCTGAAGCACCGAACTCACGTTCAGCTTCACGCTGCGTTCCGCGAGGAACTGATTGATGAAGGACAGCAGCGCCGGGGCGTTCACATTGACGCCGATGGCGAGCGTATCTTCCAGGTCCTGCAAGGTCACGACGCGCAGTCGCAGCGACGCGGTCGGATCGACCTTGAGCACGCGCTTTACTTCGAATTCGTCGCGGTATGCGGCGGTGATTTCGCCGGCGTTGAGCGCCTTCAGCACGTCTTCCCAGGTCGCGAAGCTGCGCACTTGCGCATGCGGGAAGTTGTTGATCACATAGCCTGCATACGACGAATTCGCGACCACGCCGATGGTGCTGTCGTAGTTGCGGATCACTTCCGGCACCGAGCGGCCGTGCGCCAGTTGCGCGAACTTCACGCGGTTCAGCAGCAGTGCGCGTTCGAGCCGCAGATAGGGCGTGCTGAAGGAGATCACCGTCGCGCGCGTCAGCGTGCGGGAGAGCTTGCTCACGGCGATGTCGGCCTGGCCGCGCGCGAGCAGATCGACGACTTCGTCGAAGGTCTTGGCGTCGCGGTTGAAGCGGACCTTCACGCGCAGCTTTTGAGCGATGTCCTTGGCGAGATCGATATCGAGGCCGGTCAGCGTGCCGTTTTTCTCTTCGAAGAATGGCGGCTGATCGACGCTCAGCACCGCGACCACCAGTTCACCGCGCCCGATGATGCGCGCGAACTCCGGCGCGAGCAGGCGTCCATCGGGCATCTGCACGAGGCCGGTCGAGGTGAGCACTTGCGGTGCGGCGGGCGCGGCGGTGACGGGAGCAGCGAGCGGAGGCGTTGCAGCGAACACGTTCGCCATCGCGCACAGCATCGGCACGGCGACGGCCAGCGCGCCGATGCGGCGAAGGTGTTTCAACAGCAGGCGAATGAAGGTCAACGGCATGAAAGACGGTCTCAATTGGAAGAAGCAGAAGCGCTCGACGCCGCGGACGGATCTTGCGGCGGCAACACATCAGTGGGCGCGGACGCGGCGACGGCAGGCACAGGGCCCGCCGACACCGCCGCCGGATGCCCCATGCGCGCGCCGATCTCGACGCCCAGCAGGAACAGCAGCACACACAGCAGCAACGCGCTCGCCGCGGCGATCGTCACCATGCGCGAGGTCATCGAAAAAACGTATTGCATCGTCGGTCCTCAGGCGGTCATCGTCGTGACCTGGGCGGGCGCAACCACCTGGATCACGCCGGCCCACATGCACATCAATCTGGAAGAGTTCTGCAACGCGGGCAGCGAGCCGATCAGCACCGTCGGCGAACCCGGCGCCCACGGCGCGACAGTAGCGGGCACGCACGGCATCGGCGTCAGCGCGCCGAGCGCGGCGGCCGTCGCGGCGGCCACGACCGGATTCGCCATCGAGGTGCACGTGCCGAACGGCAGCACGTTGACCATCGGCGCGTTGTCCATGATGGTCGCCGCCGGCGTGCCGCACAGCACGCGGTTCACGGGCAACACTTGCAGCGTGCCCGGCGCCGCGCCAAAGCTGCATTGCAACGTCGCCCCCGCTGTCACCTGGATTCCCATGTCCCTGTTCCTCGTTCACGTGCGGGCCGATCAGCCGCGCACCCACTTTTCCAGCTTGCTCACCAGACGCGGACCGCGCGCGCCGTCGCCGGGCTGCGCCTCGGCCTCGACCGCGCGCCATTCGCCTTGCGGTTTGCCGAGCTTGTAGCTGCGCTCGTGCGTCACCGCGCCGTCCGGCGCGTAGCGGCGCGCCGTGCCGTGCAGCAGTCCCGCGCGATACGGCAGGCTCGCCGCCAGCCCGCCGTGCATGTCGTACTCGCGCGTTTCGCCTTCGAACTGGCCCCGCGCGTAGCGCACGCGGCGCGTGACCACGCCGTCATGCATGAACACCGCTTCGCCCTCGGGCTTGCCCGCTTCCATCTTCATCCGCGACGTCACCAGACCCGACGGCGCATACGTCACGCTCTCGCCGTGCAACACCCCGAGCACGTAGTGCTGGCGCGCCGCGAGCCGGCCGTCCTGATACAGCGACATCACGCCGTCCAGCTTGCCGCCGCGATAGTGCGACGCCTGCACCGGCGCGCCTTCGGTGCCGAAGGTCTGTGTCGGACCGTCCAGCACGCCGTGCGCGTACATCGCGCGCAGCAGCGTCGTGCCTTCCGGCGTGCACTGCATGGCTTCGCCGTGCGGCACGCCGTTCGCGAAGTGCATGTGGCCCACGAGATTGCCAAGCGCATCGCGCGTTTCGACCAAGGTGGTTTCCACCGGAGCGGCTTCGGTCATCACGTGCCTCAGTTCAACTGCACGACGCCGCCCTTCAGGGCCAGTTGCGCCGATGCCTCGACGGTCTGCGTCGCCGAAGCCTTGTGCGAAATCATTGCGCCTTCAGTGCTGAGCGTCGTTGCTGCCTTGCTCGCGTGCGTCGTGCCCGCTTCCGTCGCGAACGACGTTCCGGCCTTGATACTGACGGAACCTGTCACCTCTATCGTCAGATTGCCGCCGACCTTGAGCGTGTAATTGCCATTCACCGTGTGGGCGTGGTCGCCGCTCACGGTGTGCGTGAACTTCGCGTCGTTGGTGTGCGCTTCGTCGCCGGTCACGGAGAGCGTGCGCTTGCCCTTCACCGAATGCGTTTCGTTGCCTTCGCTCACCGCCACGGTGCGGTCGCCTTTCGACACCGTGTGCGTCTCCGCGCCCGCGATGACCGTCGTGGTCAGCGCGTTCTCGATATCGACCTTCATGTCCTTCTGCGCGTGAAAGAACAACTCCTCGGCATCGAGCTTGTCTTCCATGCGGATCTCGTTGCCCGCCGCGCCGTTCTTCGACGAGCGCGAGCGGATCACGCTCTGCGTCTGGTTGTCGGGCAGCGCGACGGGCGGCGCGTTCTGGCCGTTATAGACGCAGCCGGTGACGATGGGCCGGTCCGGGTCGCCATCGACGTAACTCACGACCACTTCCTGGCCGATGCGCGGCAGGAACAGATGCCCCCAACCCGCGCCGGCCATCGACTGCGCCACGCGCACCCAGCACGAGCTGTCTTCGTTCGCGCCTTCGGAGCGGTCCCAGTGGAACTTGAGCTTCACGCGTCCTTGCGAGTCGGTCCAGATTTCCTCGTCCGACGGCCCGACGACCTTCGCCGTATGCGTGCCCGCCACCAGCGGACGACTGCTCGCATGCGGCGCGCGGAACGGCACGGTGGCCGGGAACACGTCGAAGGTATTGCGATACGACGCGTTCGATGCCGTATGCCGCACCGCGCGCACCACGTAGCTGGTGTTGAGCGCGCTGCTCGGATGGCCGCTCAGCGTGAACTTCGCGCCCGCCGCGAGGCTGTAGCAGCCGCCTTCGCCATGGCCGGTCTGCGCGTCGAGCGTATGCGCCTGCAAGTGCGTGCCGATCAGCGTGCCGCCGCGCCCGGTGTCCGTGTACTTTCCCGGGAACACATAGCGCGGCGCGGTCTGGATGGTCGAGCTGCCCTTCTTCGTCGTCAAGAGCGCGACGTTCGGCGACGCGTAGTCGTAGTCGCCGGTGATGTGCTCGCCCGCCGTCACGCCCTGCGACATCGAGAAGCGGCCCAGATGCTGCGCCTGCGGCACTTGGCTCTCGGGCGTGTAGTACAGCGTGGACACGGGGCCGTCGAGGTGCGCGGAGGTGTCGTCGGCGAGCACCAGCGTGTGCTGGTCCGCCGCGAATTCGAAAAAGAAGAAGATGCCTTCCTCTTCCATCAGTCGCGACATGAACGCGAACGGGCTCTCGTCGTACTGCACGCAATACTCGCGCGCCGTGCTGCCCGCGCCCTTGGTGCGGTCCGCGAACGTCACCGCGTAGGTGTTGAGCAGTTGCTTGATGATGTCGAGCGGTGTCTTGTTCTGCCAGATCACGCGGTCCTGGCCGAGCGCGAGCAGCCACAGGCGCGGCGCGAGTTCGGCGGAATAGAACGCGTGGCCGGCATCCGCGCCCGCATGCGCGAAGCGCGTCACGATGCCGTTGAAGCAGCGCGCCGTCTCGCTGCCGTCCTTGAGCGTCACGGTGACGCTCTTGCCGACGATCTGCGCCGCGTCCAGCGACATCTCGGTGGAACGCATCCGCAGGTCGAAGCGAAACAGCTCGGACAGCGCCTCGTGTCCGCCGAAACCGTCGAGCAGCAGCACGTCGGCTCCAAACGGCGTGGAGACGGTGGCGAAGCTGTTGGTCTGGGTCGGCGTGGACATGCGCTTACGCCTCCGCCGGGGCGAAGCGGAACACGATCTCGTCCGCCGCCGACAGCGTCAGATGCACGCCGCCGAACGGCTCGGAGATCGAGATGCGCTCCAGCACCTGTTGCGCGAGTTCCGGCAACACGGCCTGCGTCAGAATGTGATCGACATTGCGCGCGCCGCTGTCCACTTCCTTGCAGCGTTGCGCGATCAGCGTGGCGACGCTCTCGTCCCACGTCAGCGGCGCGTGATGATTGCGCTCGAAACGCTTGGCGATGCGCTCCAGCTTGAGCGTCACGATTGCGTTGATCTGCGCGTCGCCCAGATGGTAGTAAGGCACCAGCACGAGCCGCCCGAGGAACGCCGGGCTGAACTGGCGCAGCAGCGCCGGGCGCAGCTTCTCGATGATCTCTTCCGGCGGCGGACGGCGGCCGCCGCGGCAGGCGTCGGTGATGACGTCCTGCGCCGCGTTCGAGGTGAGCAGGATCAGCGTGTTCTTGAAGTCGATCGGCACGCCTTCGCCGTCTTCCATCACGCCCTTGTCGAACACCTGGAAGAAGAGTTCCAGCACGTCCGGGTGCGCCTTCTCCATTTCGTCGAGCAGCACGACGCTGTACGGACGGCGCCGCACCGCTTCCGTCAGCACGCCGCCGCGACCGTAGCCGACGTAACCCGGCGGCGCGCCCTTGAGCCCGGACACGCTGTGCGCCTCCTGGAACTCCGACATGTTCACGGTAATCATGTTGCGCTCGCCGCCATACAGCATGTCCGCCAGCGCGAAAGCCGTTTCCGTCTTGCCGACGCCGCTCGGCCCGACCAGCATGAACACGCCGACCGGCTTGCCCGGATCGTCGAGATCGGCGCGGAAGGTGCGCACGCGGCGCGCGATGGCGTCGAGCGCCTCGTCCTGGCCCACGACGCGTTCCGCCAGCTTGTCCTGCAGATACAGCACGGTATGCAGTTCGTCGGCGAGCATGCGGCCCACCGGAATGCCGGTCCAGCCCGAGATGACCTTGGCGACCGTCTCCGAATCGACGCACACCGGCACCAGCGGCTCGTCGTTCTGCACCGCTTCGAGGCCCTTCTCCAGACGCGACAGATTCGCGGTCAGCGACTCGGCATCGTCGCCGTCTTCGTGCGCGGCGGGCGTGTCCTGCTCGACGAAATCGCGGATCTTCTTGCGCCACGCGAGGATTTCATCGACAGCGCGCTTTTCGGTGGCGAGCTTGTCGGTCAGGCGCGCGCGCTGCGTGCGCTCCTCGTCCAGCGTCTTCGACAGCGCCGCGATGGCTTCCGCGCGATCCGTGCCCGTCGCCGCTTCGTGGCGATAGATGCGCAACTGGTTCTCGGCGGTATCGATGGAACGGCCCAGCGCCTCGATGTCCTCCGGCACGCCGTTCTGGCCGATCGCGACGCGCGCGCAGGCGGTGTCGAGCACGCTGATCGCCTTGTCCGGCAACTGCCGTCCCGAGATATAGCGATGCGACAGCTTGACGGCGTCGCGCACGGCGTCGTCGAGGATTTCCACGCCGTGATGTTCTTCGAGCTTGCGCACCATGCCGCGCAGCATGTCGATGGCGACCGCCTCGCTCGGTTCCTCCACCTTCACGACCTGGAAGCGCCGCGCCAGCGCCGGATCGCGCTCCACGTACTTCTTGTATTCGGCCCACGTGGTGGCTGCAATCGTGCGCAGTTCGCCGCGCGCCAGCGCCGGCTTGAGCAGATTGGCGGCATCGCCCTGACCTTCGCTGCCGCCCGCGCCGATCAGCTGATGCGCTTCGTCGATGAAGAGAATCACCGGCACCGGTGACGCCTTCACTTCCGCGATCACGGACTTGAGCCGGTTCTCGAATTCGCCCTTCACGCCTGCGCCGGCCTGCAACAGCGCGAGATCGAGCGAACGCACCGACACGTTGACGAGCGCCGGCGGCACGTCGCCCTGCACGATGCGTTGCGCGAAGCCTTCGACCACCGCCGTCTTGCCGACGCCCGCCTCGCCCGTGAGGATCGGGTTGTTCTGGCGGCGGCGCAGCAGCACGTCGATCAACTGGCGGATCTCGCTGTCGCGGCCGCGAATCGGATCGATCTTGCCTTCGCGCGCGAGGCCGGTCATGTCGACGGTGAACTGGTCCAGCGCCGACTGCCGGCCGTTCGCGTTCGGTGCCATGGTCGGCATGGCTTTCGCCGCTTGGGCATCAGGCGCGGCCGCAGGCGTTTGCGCACCGCCCGCATCTTCCGCCGAACCCGCGAGAATCGCCGCCAGCCGCTCGCGCAGGTTCGCGCGCGGAATGTTCAGCAGCGCGGGCGCGGATTCGAGCAGCATGCCGCGCAGGCTGTCAACTTCGAGCAGCGCGAGCGCCAGCGTGCCCGAGCGGATCTGCTGTTCGCCGAGCAGCATCGAACTGAGCAGCCACGCTTCCTGGAACAGCGGCGAGAAGTTCGGCGACAGCGCGGGCGTGCGGCCATTGCCGCGCTTGAAGGCATCGACAGCTTTTTGCAGCTGCGCCGTCAGCGTCTCCGGCTTGATGCCGAAGTGCCCGAGGATCGCCTTCAGGTCGGGCGCGTCGGCTTCGAGCAGCACCAGCAGCAGATGCTCGACATCGACGTTGTAATGGGTCTGGCGCACGCACAGTTGCGCGGCCTGCTCCATGGCGAGCTTGCATTCGGGATTGAGACGGCCCAACAAGGTGCGGATATCGATGTCCATGCGCTTCAGGAGTTCGTCGGCGCGGCTGCGGGCGTCTCGCGCAGGGCGAGGCGCACCGGAGCCGGCGCGTGATCGGACCCGCGCGAACCGCCGAGCCACGAGGTCCAGCCGAGGCGGGACGCACGCGGGCCGCCGGCCTCGCAGGCAGTGCGTTGCGGAGCGAGATGCAGAACGAACTGCACCTCGAGGTCCTGCTGGAGATACGCGCGCGTCAGCCAGGCGGCGAGCGCGTGAAGGCGTCCGCCGGGCAGGAGCGCATCGAAGTGTTCCTTCGACAGATCGGGAAACACAAGACTGATGCCGCTCGCCTGATCCCAGGTCCGCTGGCCGAGCACGGTGAAGGACGTGAGACGCGGCGCGCCCGAGCCGGCGCGCGCGAGCCGCAGCGCATCCGCGCGATCCAGTTCGCGCCAGCCGCCTTCGAACTGCGTGCCGCGCACGGTCAGGCCGAGCCGGTCGGACAGCAGCGCGACGAGACCGCTCATCGAACGCGGCGCGGCGCTCATCAGGCCCGCGTGACGCATCCAGAACCGCACGCCTTCCGGGCCGCGCACGCCCGCGCGCAAGCCGAGATTCGACAGCGCATCGAGCGCCCCCGCCAGCGCCGATGCATGCGGCGAACGCCAGTTCAGACCCGGCGCGTGCTTCTTGCGGCTGCGGTACAGGAACGACAGGAAGCGGTGATTGAAGATGTCGAGCAGGTCGGCGGTCGCGTGATCGCGCTTCGCGCGGCGTTCCAGCACGAGTTCGGTGAACGACACCGGCAGCGGACCGTTCGCGCCCGCCAGCGTGAGCACCGGCGTGGTCAGCGTCCAGGCGGCGCGCGGCGTGTAGTCGGGCGTGGCGGCATCGGTTGCGGTGTGCGCCTGCACGCGCCGCACATCGCTCGGTTCGAACGCGAGCGACACATGCCCCGTCAGCCGCACGCCTTCGCCAAGACCGTTGCCGCGCCCGAGCGGACGCGCGGACGGCACGGCGCGTTCCAGGAGACTGATCGCCTGGAACAGATCGAAACGCTGCGGATTCGCCTGGAGACGCGCGATCAGAGCAGCTGCTGGCAGCCGGTCATCGGCTCCCATTGCTTCCATGTCTCGTCTCCGCGGCGCACGACCAGCCGCACGAATGAATTGACCGAGGTGTACATCGCGAAGAAGCGCGCGAGCACGGCGCCCATCAGCAGCGGCGAGCCGCCGACGAAGGTGTCCGGATCGAACTCGACCGCCACTTCGGTGCCGCGGCAATAGCCCCGCCACGCGTCGCTGCCGACGTGCGCCGTCACGCTGCGCGCCTCCACGCTGCGGATGCCGCGAATCTGCTCCTGCTCGCGCGTGGTTTCAGCGGCGAACAGGCGCAGCATTTCCTGCAACTGCGCGCGGCCTGTGGCGCCGCTGACGAGCGAGTGATAGTTCAGCGTGAGCAGCGAGATCAGACGCCACAGCGTTTCGCTGCCCAGTGCCGGACTGCGCTGCGCGGTGGGCTCGTACAGGCAGCGCACACGGGCGTTCTGCGACACCTTCTCGACGAACATGCGCGCGCCGATCGGCACGTGTTCCGCCAGCCGCCGGTTGGTACAGAGCACGTTCGCGTAGACCACCGGCGCGCCGGGTTCGGCGAGCGCGCTGGCCGCGTTGACGAAGCTCAGGAAGGTATCGGTGCCCTGCACGTTCTCGCGCAGGCTGTGTTCGCGCCGCGCCGACCAGAACACGGTTTCGCCATCGGCCTCGACGTGATCGATCGCGGAAAAGCACGGCACGGTTTCCGCGCGTTCCAGCGAAGGATCGGACGCGACGACCGAGACCACCGAATGAATCTCGGTGATCGACTCGCGGCGCTGATCGGCGACGAGGCGGTATTCGTAATGACGCTGATCGACGACGATCGGCTCGCTCGTCTGCGAGAACAGATTGATGACCGGCGTGCAGCCCAGCTGGAAGTTGCCCGCGTTCAGCATGCCGAGACCGCGCGGCGCGCGCGTCAGGTGCAAGATGATTTCGCAGCTGCGGCCACGGCCCAGACGCCCTTGCAGATGATGCAGGTCGAAGAAATGGAACTTGCGCGGGAACGCGAAATATTCCTGCATCAGCGCGTAGGCCGGTTGCGCGTTCGGCGGACGCGGCAGCACGTCGTCGTGTTCGCCGTAGCCCACTTCGCGGAACGCGCGCGCGGGCAGCAGCGTTGCGGCGCGCGCGCCTTCGGGCCGCACCGAGACATCGGCGACGCCGGACACGAGCAGCTCGTAGAGCGGCATCGTCACCATCCAGTCGCCATGCAGATGCACGCGCAATTGCGCCAGTTCCAGTTCGCTGAAGTCCGCGCCGCCCGTGCATTCGAGCGTGAGGCGCAGCGTAGCGTCGTCGCCGAATTGCGCGCGGCTGATGACGAGCGGCCACAACGTGGTATCCCACGCGGTGCGGAAGCGGCACACGTCGCCGCTTTCGGTATGGGCCTGCAACGCCGTATGGCGCGGCACGGCGAAGCCGGCCGTCACCTTGCCCTGGCTCGGATCGAGTTCGAAGTGCGCGACCGTCATCGACGGCACCGGCTGCACGAGCGTCGGGCAGACGTTGTCGAGCAGCGCCGACGCCACTTGCGGAAACTCCTGATCCAGATCGCGATGCACGCGCGCGGCAAGAAACGCCGTGGCCTCGATCAGGCGTTCGGTATGCGGGTCCAGCGATTCCGTGCCATGCAGCGCAAGCCGCGCCGCGATCTTCGGATAGCGGCGCGCGAAATCGGCGCCCTGGATCCGCAGATAGGACAGCTCGCGCTTGTAGTACTGAAGGATGTCGTCGGGCGCCATGTCAGACCGCTTCCGCTTCGCGGACGGCGAAGGCGTCGCCGTCGGCGGCCAGTTCGAAGGCCACGTGCGTGACGTTGCGACCGGCGCGCAGTTCGCCGCCAACCGACACCACGGCGCGCGTCCCGAACTTCACGGTGACATTGACGAGACGCGGTTCGAAACGCGTGATGGCTTGCCTGAGCGCGGCGGCGATGGCCTCGCGGTCCGGCGCGGATTGCAGCGATCGATCGGAGAAGTCAGGCAGGCCGTAGTCGAGCACGGTGCCGTCGCTTGCGGCGAAGGCATCGAGCGTCAACGGCGAGCGCGTGTTGAACAGCCGGCCGAGTTCGCGCGCGACCGACTCCCGCAGCGCATCGGCGCCCGAGAGCTGCGCCTCGCCGTCGCCGGCGAGGCGGTCGAACAGAGGCATCGGTGAACCGCTGACTGCCGGCATGGCGCGCGTACTCCAGAAAACCACGACTGCGCGGCGCGCTTCGCTTGTGCGAGGCGCGCCGCGTTGGGACAGGATCAGCTTGCGGCAGGCGCAGCGTCGGCGTCTGCGGCGACATCCCAACCGAACGACGTCTTGCCCTTCTGCGTCGAGTCGGTCTTCTGCTGCGTGTAGACCGCCGTGATCTTCGAGTAGCCGATCGCGAATGCATCGCTCGGCTGGCCCGCGCCCGACGTGTTGACGTTCGAGACCATCGCGTCGCTCAGCACGTAGGTCATCAGCTCCATGAACTTGCCGTTTTCCGTGCGGCCGATGCTGATGGTCGCGTCGCCCAGCTTGTCGCCGGCCGCGCACGCACGGTACAGCGACGGCGTGGCCAGGTCGGTGATCTTGGTGCAATGCACTTCGCTGAACATCGCGCGGCCGAGCGTACGTTCGGTCGCCGAGGGGTCCGGGTTCATCGGCAGCTGGATGCCGAACGAATAGCTGCTGAGGATGATCTGGTCGGCGTGGCCGGTCAGCGCGCTGTTGCCCTTGATCTTGTCAATCTTGAGGAGAATCGTATCCATGACCAATTGTTATCAATGAGGTGGAATCGGGTCGGCGTGCGGCATGAACCGCACGCCGTGCCATCACGCTGCAGCTGCGGGCAGTTCCGCGACCAGGCGAATCGAAGCGGTCAACTCTTCCATCTGGAAGTGCGGCTTCAGGAAACAGGTGGCGCGATACGCACCCGGCTTGCCGGGTACTTCCGTCACGTCCACGCGTGCTTCGCCGAGCGGGAAGCGCGCCTTCTGCGCCTGCGAAGCCGACGGGTTCAGCAGCACGTAGTCGGCAATCCAGTTGTTCAGATACGACTCGATGTCGCTGCGCGTCTGGAAGCTGCCGATCTTGTCGCGCATCATCACCTTCAGGTAATGCGCGAAACGCGAGGCCGCGAGCACGTAAGGCAGACGCGCCGACAGTTGCGCGTTGGCGTTGGCCGAGTCCTTGTTGTAGACCTTCGGACGGTTGGTCGTCTGGCCGCCGAAGAAGGTCGCCGAGTTCGAGCCCTTCGAGTTCACCAGCGCGATGAAGCCGAGGTCGTTCAGTTCCTTCTCGCGGCGGTCGGTGATGGTCACTTCCGTCGGGCACTTGAGGACGATGTCGCCCTCGCCGGTCTTGAACGCGTGCGCCGGCAGGCCTTCCACCTTGCCGCCGCCTTCCACGCCGCGAATGGCCGTGGACCAGCTGTACTTGGCGAAGGCATCCGTGATGCGCAGGCCGAGCTGATAGGCCGAGTTGGCCCACAGGTACTTGCCGTGCTCGGTGCCGTCGACGTCTTCCTCGAAGCTGAAGCTCTCGACCGGGTTGGTCTGCGCGCCATACGGCAGACGCGCTGCGTATGAAGGCAGCACCAGCGACACATAACGCGAGTCTTCTGAATCGCGGAAGCTGCGCCAGCCGGCGAGTTCGGCGCTTTCGAAGACCTTCGACAGATCGCGCGTCACGCCGAGTTCGGTGAACGACTTCAGGTCGAACAGGCTCGGCGCCGCTGCTGCGACGAACGGCGCGTGCGCCGCTGCTGCGACCTTCGAGATGCGTTCGAGCAGCGCGATGTCCTGCGGATGACGGCCGAACGTGTAGTCGCCGATCAACAGCGAGTACGGCAGGCCGCCGAACGTGCCGTATTCGTCTTCATAGACCTTCTTGAAGAGCGTGCTCATGTCGTGATCGACCGCGGTTTCGAGGTCCTTGAGCAGTTCCTTCTTGGTCACGTTCAGGAGACGCAGCTTCAGTTGCGGACCCGTTTCCGTGCCCTGGACCATGTCGTGCAGGCCGGTCCACGACGCTTCGAGCGCCTGGAATGCCGGGTCGTGCATGATCGCGTTGAGCTGGTCCGTGAGCAGCTGGTCGATTTCGGCGACGCGCTCGTTGATCATCGCGACGACGCTCTTGTCCGGGCTCGTGCGCATGCCTTCGTCGAGGATCTGCGACGCGAGCTGGCCAATCAGCTTCTTCGCGTAGCCGCTTTGCGACGGCTCCACGGCCATGTTGCCTTCCTGGACGATGCGCTCCAGCAGGCTCAGTTCGGCGGTGGCCGCGTCGAGCGTCTGGGCTTCGCTGCCGGCCGCGCCGGCTGCAGTCGTGCTTTCCATCTGAATCACCTTTGCAAGTTCGTTGCGCTCACGAGCGGACGCTTCCCGTCCCGATCGTGTCTGCTATGCGGTTGGGGCCTGAGGCCTGGGACTTTCTCAGGCGCCCGGCGTGGCGCTGGCTTGTGCCTGGCTCTGAACCGCCTTCAGTTCTTCGCTGCTCAGCACGATGCGCTCGAGCATGGAGTCGAGTTCATCGTTGCCGTCGAGCTTGCCGAGCAGATCGCGCAGTTGCTGGCGCGCTTCAAGCAGCTTCGCGAGACGCGGCACCTGGTTGACGATGCTCTCGGGATGGAAATCGGAGAACTGCTCGAACTTGAGTTCGACCTTGAGGTTGCCCTCGCCCTTCATCGTGTCGGGCACGGACAGGTCGAGACGCGGGGCGACGTTGCCCATGATCTCGTCGAAGTTGTCGCGGTCGATCTCGACCAGACGACGCTCCTTGAGCTTGGGCAGCGGCGTTTCCGGCTGACCCGAGAGGTCGGCCAGCAGGCCCACCACGAGCGGCAGCTCGCGCTTTTCGGTGGCATCGCCGACTTCGACGTCATAGGTGATCTGGACACGCGGGGGACGGTTGCGGCCCACCCACTTTTGCAAACTGTTCGACATGGATCTCTCCGGAGACGCTTGACTCTGATTAGATGACTGACTGCCCGCATGGCCCGCGAGCCTTGGGTACGACGTGCAAAAGCCGGTGGAGAACGCAACGTTGTGGTGCAGAGGACGCGCGAACGCCTTCCCGCTGACGATGGCTATCGTCAGCGCGGGCATGTTTCTTTAGCTTTCGTGGAACCGGACTACCCAACACGAAGGGTCGAGCGAGCCTTGCGCGAACAGCAAGCCGCCATGAAGAACGCCGAAAAGCAGAGTCAGCGCTCGTCCCCGTTTCCTCAAGGGCCATGAGCACTACCCTGGTCGGAGGTAATGGCCTGCATGAAGGAAAAATTACTTGCTTGAACCAGGCGGAAGTGTGTCTCGTGAACGTTTGTTTGCCTGATGATTTCGGCTGCATTAGAGCACAGACTTTTTACGTCTACAAGACGGAAAACCGTGAGCGGATAACTTTTTTTAGCGCATCGGCATAAACGCTTGCGCATGAGCTTGCTTATGCACTGACACCGTACCGCATTGTAATTTCTTACCTTGGACGCGCCGTCCGCGTCCGCTGTGGCGGGGCTTGCGGGGCGGATCCGGGTTGCCAGCCCGCGCTGGATTCGCCAATGATCCAGAACCGGGCGGTTGAATTTTTTATCTGAATCGCCTGAAGTCTTTTAAAGCCTGGACGTGAATCTCGAGATTAATACTTTAGCCGCCATGATTAATGATTAATCGATTTAATCAAACGCGGCGAACCAGGTAATTATTTCTTTTAACACCTTTGTCACATTGCAGACAAGAGTTTAAAGCCCGCGTTTTGCGGCGGCGTTTCAACGTTGTTTAGCAAGCAACGGAAGCTTGTTTCCCAAGCGTGGCAAGGACATGCGGTGCTTCTTTGTTCATATGATGCTACGCAAACGCGAAGCGGCCTTCGCTACGATGCCGTTAGCGATTTAGCAGCGGATGCTTAAGCGCGCTGAGCGTTGCGCTAAAGCGCGCGCAGATGTGATCGATCAAGCGAATGCGGCGGGTCGGAGGCGCGGCGTGAAACCCTATAGCGTACGTTTCGAACGCCGATTTAATCCGTGCGATTTCACACATAGCGATGAACCCGTGACAGGCGCCGTCCTTCCCGACGCCCGACGCTATCCGCAAACGAAGAAGCGGCACACTCGTGCGTTTTGTAAAGTGCGCCGCGCATGCATGATTGGCAAACGATTGCCTCGCCTGGATGCCGGTTGCGGTCTGCTTCAAGGCAGGCGGATGAACGGACTATTCAGGAATGGCGAGTTCCTGAAACGCTCGGGCAGGTTCTCGCGCAGCAACTCCTGGAGCTTGCTCGCGCGCGACACCTTGAGTTCCGTGATCATCGACAAGGTGGACCCGGGCGGCACGGAGACGTCCTTGTTGAACAACGGATTGAAGCCGGTGAACGACACGACCGGCAGCACGGTCACCTGGCCGAACGGCGGCGGCGTCTCGGTGATCGGGCCGTTCGTGATGACCGCGACGGTCGTGCCGGTGACATCCAGTCCGCTGTAGTTCGGCACTTCGAGGCTCGCCTGGGTCGGCTTGAAGCCGAGGCCGGTCATCGACAGCGTGATGGCCGAGGCTGTCTTGTTCAGGATGTCGACCTTTTCGGTGATGCGCGAGTTGAGCGACCCGGACGTTTCGCCCTCGACGGTATAGACCACGCCGCCCACCACCGTGGCTGCATTCGCGCCCGTCACATAGCCGAGCATCAAACCTTGCACGTGGATCTGATTCGCACTGACGTGCGCATTCGAGTGCATGTGTCCGATATCGAGGAAGCTCGACGGCCCCGATGGATAGACCAGGATGCGTCGGCCATCGACGGTCCATTCGAGGGTTCTCAACAACTGCACGGGATCGCTGGGCAGCGCGAGGTTATAGATGGGGTCATCACGCGTGACCTTCAGCGTGGAGTTGTTATTGGAGATGCTGACGCTTTCCGCCAGCACTTCGCTTGAAAACGCCATCAACACGCACGCACTCAGCAGAGTCGTTTTCGCTCGCATTTCAACCTCCGTCGTCGGGCTCGGTCCCACGGGACATGACGGTTCGATGGGCACACATCGACCCGCCCGCTTGAGCCGTTCGAATCGGTCGTGGAAGAATGCGGCCTACCGGGTTGAATCGGCATCCTATCGGAAACGTTAGCTCACGCTTCACAAATTACAAGGTGCCGACATCACTTTTCAATCAGCTTTGAGTGAAGCACAGAATGGGGAAGGCTTGCTTTACAGCAAGTCCGTGCGCAACTCACGCACGCCGCGTCCCAGCCGCTGACGCAACAGCGAACGCAAGGTCGCTCCATCGCCATAGCCGACTTCGGCCGCGATGGATTCGAGATCGAGCGTGCCGGCGCGTATCAGCGCTTGTGCATGCTCCACGCGAAGGTCCTGGAAATACGCAAGCGGCGATTTGCCAAGCACGTCCTGACAGCGCCGCTGCAACGACCGCGTGCTGGTTGCCAGCGCGCTCGCGGCGTCCTGCAACGAGAAGCCCGAGCGCAGATTCTTCCGCGACCATTGCTCGAAGCGTTGGATCAGCGGATCCGCCTGCGCGAGGTGATTCGGAATGATGTACGCCGCCTGCGACGAACGGATATCGGCCAGCAAGTAACGCGAAACCAGCGTCGCCAGTTCGGGGCTCACGGTTCGCACCAGCCACAGCGCCAGATCCAGATGACCCATCGCCGCGCCGGCTGTGACGCCCAGACGGGTCGGCACGAGCATGCGGGATTCATCGAGACGCACGTTTGGATAGCGCTGGCGAAACAACGGTGCGAGTCCCCAGTTCGTGGTGGCCTCCAGACCATCGAGCAAGCCGGTCTCCGCGAGGATGAAGGTGCCGAGGCAAGACGCCGCCAGACGCACGCCGGCCTGCTGCCATGCCAGCAGTTGCGCACGGGCATCGCGCACGTCGGGACGTTCGAGCGATTCGACCAGTTCGTCCGGCATCGATGTAGCCAGCGCAGGCACGACGACCCAATCCGGCTTGGGACGCGCGACGATGCCTTGCACCGGCACCGCAAGCCCGTGACGCGAGCGCACGCGCTTCCTTACGCCGACGACGGACACGTCGAAGCGCGGCGTGCCGCCCATCATCCGCTTGGACAACGCATTGGCGACGAGGAAGGTATCGAGGGTGACGGACAGGCCGGTATCGAACAAGCCGTCGAGTGCGAGGATGGAAATACGCATGGCGTAAACGCCTCTAAAGTTGGCGTTTGTGACTGTACAGCTTCGACCATGCCTTCGCTAGACTCCATTCCGTCGCACCGCATTTCCGCGTTTCAACTCATTCCTCAAGGAGTCTTCGATGAAAGTCCTCGCCATCGGCAACATCGTCAAACCCGTCACCCCGGAACAGCGCGGCCAGATCATGCCGCGTGAAGTGCCCGCCACACTGCAGCTCTATCTCGATGCGAAGATCGAGCAGTTCTGGTTTCGCTCGGACAAGCCGGGCGTCGTGTTCCTGATGGACGTCGAGTCCGTCGAAGCGGCGCGGGCGGCCACCAGCGCGCTGCCGCTTGTGGAGGAAGGTTTCGCCGAGTACGAGTTCATGCCGCTCGGTCCGCTCGCGCCGCTTCGCCTGCTGATCCAGGGCGCGTAAAACCCATATGCGCGGCGCATGTTCATCTGCGCCGCGCAGTCCTGCAAGGCCTATTCTTTCCCGTTTACAATCCTGCTTCCCCAAGACTCGCGGACAGGATCCATGGAATTGATGCTTGAGCGGCTGTCGGAGACGGTGGCCTCGGCAGAGAGTCTCGAACAACTCACCCGGCCGCTCCTCGAAATGCTGGAGATCGTCACCGGTCTGGAGTCTGTCTACCTGACGTCCATCGACGAGGCCGCCGGCATCCAGACCGTCGACTTCGCACGCAACTCCGGCGATCTCGACATCAGCGAAGGCCTCGAAGTGCCGTGGTCGGACACGCTGTGCAGGCGTTGCATCGACGAAGGCCGCCGCTTCACGTCCAATGTGAGCGAGATCTGGGGCGACTCCCAGGCAGCAAAGGCGCTCGGCATCGAGACCTATGCCAGCGCGCCGGTCTGCGGCAGCAACGGCGCGGTCATCGGCACGCTGTGCGCCGCGAGCCGGCGCAGCAAGGCCATCGGCCCGCGGGCGCGCAGTGCGCTCAACCTGTTCTCGAAGATCATCGCGCAGCACGTGGAACGCGAACGCCTGATGAGCGAACTGCGCCGCTCCAACGATTATCTGACCCGCTTCGCGCTGACGGACTCGCTCACCGGACTGCCCAATCGCCGGGCCATGCAGGACGAACTCGGGCGGCTGCTCGCGCGCGCGGGTCGCGATGGGTCGTATGTGCTCGTCGGCATGATCGATCTCGACGACTTCAAGAAGATCAACGACGAATTCGGCCACGCCGCGGGCGACAGCCATCTGAAGCACTGCGCCAGTCTCGTGTCCGGCGTCACGCGCGACACGGACATGCTTGCGCGCATCGGCGGCGACGAGTTCGCCTTCGTCGGACCGGGCGCTCACGATGCGGACGAAGCGCATCGCATTGCCGGCGAGATCCGCGCGCGCATCGCGGAAGCGGGCAGCGGCACGAGCCTGCCGGGGCAGGTCGAGGATCACGCGTTCGGGGTCAGCGTCGGCGTGGTCGCGGTGCGCTTCGTCAGCGCGGATCAGGCCATCGCGCTCGCCGATACCGCCATGTACGAAGACAAGCGTGAACGCAAGCGCCGCCGCCGCGAGGCCCAGGCGACGCAGGAATAACGCGGCCATGACCATCAAGGCCGTGGTCTTCGATGCGTTCGGCACGTTGTGCGAAATCGGCGACAAGCGGCGGCCTTATGCCCGGCTGGCACGCGCTCAACGAGACAGGCCCGGCACAAGCGCGCAGTTGATGAGCGCCCCGCTGTCGCTGCGCGAGGCCGCCGCGGCACTGGATGTCGCACTCGACGGTATCGATGCGCTGGAGCGCGACCTCCAGGCGGAACTCGCGAGCATCCGTCTCTATCCCGAAGTGCCGCGCGTGCTGCGGGCCTTGCGCGCGCATGGCTATGCGCTGGCTGTCGCGTCGAACCTTGCGCTCCCCTATGCGGCGCCGCTTCAGGCGCTGCTGCCCTTTACCCTCGACGCCTATGCATGGTCGTTCGAAGTCGGCCATGTCAAGCCCGACCCGCGCCTGTTCGACTTCGTGTGCCGGACCCTCGGCGTGCGCCCGGACGAGGCGTTGATGATCGGCGACACGTATGCGGACGACACTCTCGGCGCGACCCGCAGCGGGCTCGCGGCGCTGCATCTCGACCGTGGCGTCAGCCCGCGCGCCGGTTCCATCCCGAGCCTCGACGCGGTACTCGGTCACCTCGCCATCCCGCTCGACTGAAACGCCGCACTGTTGGGACGCGGCTGACCCAATGACGTCGAATGGTGGTGGCCGGCCCACACCAGCCAGCGCTTCATCGCATCGAAAGAACGCTCCATGCGGCCCGACGCCAATGGCATAACAAATGCATCTGCTGCTGCAAGCGTCCGGCCGCCCATTCGTTCACTTTCTCAACCTTGCCAGGAGCGCAACATGAACCTATTGACCATCAGCGACATTCCCGTCGCCGTCGATCTGGACAGCGAGCAGATGAAGGACATTCACGGCGGCCGCATGAAGCTGCCCGGACAGCAGCCCAAAGGCGCGATTCTCGTCTCGCCCGACGGCGAGCCGGTGTCGGTGTACGTCGACGGCTCGCTGCAGAACTCGGTCAGCGACGGCTTCTACCACCTGTGAGATCGAAGCCGGATGGTGCGCCGTCCGGCTTCATACCTGCTCGCGATCCAGACGCGCTTCGGGCGCACGAATCTCGACCGATGCACCGCGCTCGCTCGTCGCCTCATGCAGATTGCTGCCGCTCGTTTCCGGCAGAAAGACGGCCGCGATGAACGCGACGCCATACGCGCACAGCGCACAAGTCCCCATCGCCGTGCCGAGCGGCAGGTTCGCGGCAAGCAGCCCGACCGTGGCCGGCACGACCGATCCGAAGCCACGGCCGCCACCCAGACAGAAGCCCTGACCGCTCGCGCGGATCGTGGTCGGGAACAGCTCGGCGAAGGTGGGCAACATGCCCGATGCCAGCGCGCCCTGGAACGCACCGAGGAAGAAACTGAGGATGACGGTCACGCCGGCGCCGATCGGCGCAAGCAGATAGATGGCCACGTTGACGGCCTGCAAGACGAGGAAGGTCATGAACGCGGGCCGGCGGCCCAGCCGGTCCGAGAGCAGCCCGTACAGCAGCGGACCGACCAGCGATCCCAGGATATTGCACGCCAGATACCCCGCGCTCGATCCGACCGACAGATGCAGCTGCGTGCGCAGGTAGGTGGGCAGCCAGGTGATCATCACATACGCGCCGCCGAAGATGCCGGTCGCCATGATGACGGCGGCCAGCGTGCGGCGCAGATGACGTGCCGCGAAGATTTCCCAGAACGGGCTGGCCGCCACGCCGTTGGCGCGGGCCACCTTCGCTTCCGCATAGACGCCCGATTCGGGCACCAGCCGACGAATGAAGAACACGAGGACGGCGGGCACCACGCCGAGCGCGAAGAACACGCGCCAGCCGAACTGCTCGGGAAACAGCGACGCGATGATCGGCAGCAACGCCACCGACAACGCATAACCGAGCGCATAGCCGCTCTGCACGGCGGCGGCGACCCGGCCACGCAGCACGGGGCGGATCACCTCGCTGATGAGCACGCCGCCCACCGCCGCTTCGCCGCCATAGCCCAGGCCTTGCAGGAAGCGGATGCCGAACAGCACGGGAAATGAGCTGGCGAAGGCCGCCGCGATGGTGGTGATCGCCACCCATACGATGGTGAACTGCAGGATGCGCACGCGTCCGATCTTGTCGGCGAGAATGCCCGCGCCCCAGCCGCCGATCGCGGTGCCGATCAGCGCCGCCGTGGCGAGATAACCCACTTGAGGATGCGTCAGCCCGAGGGTGGCGATGAGCGCGGGGATGACCAGCGAGAAAATGCTCGAATCCATCGAATCGAGACCGAACCCGGCGAAACACGCCCAGAACGTTCGCCGCTCCACCGGCTTGAGGCTTGAGTACCAACCCAGACGCATGCTTCCCTCTTCATCTGCTTGCAAACGGCGCACCTTAGCCGGGTCCCGCGCGGGAAACAGGCTAGGGTTAACCATGGTTACAAGCCGTGGACGCGCGCATCGGCAGCGGCGGCGCGAGAGGGAAAAGTTGCGCTGCGCGCCGCTGTTCAAAGGCGCAGGCGGGATCGGCAAGCTTGCGTCCGGGCGCGAGGCGATGTCGAACCCGGTGTCCGCCGATAAACAAAACCGATGGAACTCACTGCATTTCGGAAGGGCGGTCCGGGATTCGAATGAGCGAGTCCCGGACAGGACCGGCCGCGGCCCGTTCCCGCCGTCCCGCGATCAGGCCCCGGGCGCTTCCCGGGACACGGAAACGAAGGTATCGCGCAGCCCCTTGTGTACGGGCTCCCGGTCCGGCCTGGCGTGCCACATGGCGGAGACGACGATTCCAGCCGCGATCACGGGCAACAGACCGTTGACCGCGACCATCGACAGCTGGAACCCTCAGCCGGCACGGCTGCCGGCCGTGGCCCGGGGCGAGGCGTGCAAAGGCGCCGGACGCGCTCAATGTTGCGACGTCCGTGTCCCCGTCAGTACGGTCTTCGTCACGTTGGGCATCGAGTCGAGCGCCTGGGAGCTGAACGGGAACGGCGTCCAGGTTTTCTGCGCGTAGATGCGCGTGCTGACGCGATACCACGGCGACGCCGGATCTTCGGATACGCCGGTCGTGAACATGGTGTCCGCCTGCGGACCGTCCGCGCTGAAGCTCACGACCTGCATGTAGCTGTTCCCGAAGCCGTTGCTGTCCATCGGTTCGCCCTGGGGTCCCAGCGGATTCGAGGAGCAGGTGACCGTGAAGTAGCCCTGCACGTCGCAGCCGCCATACAACGGAATGCGCGCCTGGCCATCTTTGATATACAGCACGTCGCCGCGCGGCGAATCCAGCGCGATGCCGTAGGCGGTCAGATCGAGCACCGCGCGACCCAGTGCCTCGGCCAACCCTTTCACGACCGCTGGATTCGTCGTGTCGAGACCGTCGGGCGTCACAAGCGGATGGGCCGCGTCGAACGGCTTCGTATAGCGCAGCGTGCCGGCCCAGTCCGCCCAGCCCCAGAAATCTTCCCAGAGATTCGCGCCGCGCGAATTCGCGTTCGCGGTGCCGTCCCACTGGCGCAATGCCGCGCATGCGGCTTCGATGTTCACCGCCTGCGTCTGGTCGGGCTGCGAGGGATCGGCAGCCACAGCCACGGTATTCGTGCCGCAGACGGAATCGATGACCGGTTGCAGGAACAGTTGCGCGGACATGGATGTGCTGCCCAGCACCGTCTGCTCCAGCACGGTCCGCTGGACGCCTCCAGAGGCGCCCATCAACTGTGAGCCGATCTGATCGCCCAACCGCGTGCGCAGCGACTGCACGGTGCCCGTCGGTCCGAGCACCTGCGCAAAGCCGGTCAGCGGCGCTTTCGGGTTGGTCAACCAATAGCTGTCATTGAAGTTGGCGGCATAGTCCGTGCGTTCGAGGCTTGGCATCGCGTTGACCGGCATGCGGCCCGCGCTCACGGCGCCGGGCAAGGTGAACGAAGTCCAGTTGCATGCGCCGCGCGAACCGTCGAGGAACGGCAGGCCCGGCATCGTCGCATCGACGGACCGTCCCGTCTCCGTCGTGCAGGCGGCCGCAAGCGCATCCGTGACGCCCGGCACCGCGCCGATATCCGCGTACCAGACGTTGGGATTGTTGCGGCCGATGGCGAGCGTATTCATCCATGGCGCCGCGGCGTTGCGCTTCTGGATCGAGATGAAGTCGTCGAGCGAGGTGGCCTGATTCCAATCCAGGAAGTTTGAGATCGTGCCGGGGTTGTTCAGGTTCACGTCGGCGAACGCATAGGCATGCGTGGTGCTCCAACCCAATCCCGGCGCCAGCGAGGACAGATCGACAACCGGACCGAAGCGCGTGCGATACAGGGTGCGCGTAAGCGGAGCGAGCGCGCCCGTCGTCTGATCGCGGACCTGGATCGTGATGGGCACGGCGCGCATGGCCTCTTCGTTGCCGTCATAGCGGTAGCGCGTCGGCGCGCCCGCGACCAGCGACAACTCGAAGATGCCGTAGCGCATCGCAGTCGACACCGTATGCGTCCATGCGACATTCTCGTTGAAGCCGAGCATGATCACCGGGACGCCGAGAAACGTTGCGCCGGCCACGTCGAGCTGGTGCGGAATGCGCAGTTGCATCGGATAGAGCCTGTCGGGTCCTTCCCAGTACCAGTGCGGATTGCCGAACAACATGCTGGGACCGTTGCGCGTCGCCGCCGCACCGAAGACCATTGCATTGCTGCCGATCCCGCTCTTTCCTTTCACCGTCATGCCGTGGCCGGGTGCCGGCCAGGCCGCATACCGGCGGAGCGATGCGGCGGCCTGCGCGGCGCCCGGCGGCTGCGCCTGGGCAACGGAACGCACGTATAGCGCCAAGCTGTTTTGCAGATTCACCGCGATGAAGCGGCGATACAGGTCATCGGCAGTGATGTGGGTCACCCACGGCGCAGCCGTGCACGCGGCATGAGCACCGGGAGAATCACCGGCGCGAAGCCTGTCGGCATAGCGGTTATAACCGTCCACATAGCCCGCCACCAGATCCTTCAGGCGCTTCGGCTGCTCAGCACGGAATTGCGCGACGGCGCCGTCGTCGATGACGGAGCGGAAGAAGAAATCCGAATCGACATTGGTGGGCGTGCCAAATGAGGAAGGCCACGATACCGTGCCGTCCGCGCCGAAGTTCGCTGCGCGCTCGCCACGCCACGTAACGAACGACTCGGCCAGGGTACACAGCGAGTCCTGCGCCTGCGCATAGCCGACGCCGTATCCGAGGCTGGACCAGTCAGCCGCGCTGATATGCGGCACACCGTCCTGTGTCCGTTGGACCGTTACGTCATAAGAGGTCTGAGCGATCTGCCCGTCCGAGGAATTACACGCGCCGAGCGCCAGCAGGAAACCGATACCCATACACTGGGCCGCCACCGCACGACAGCGTCCCCAAACCAACGAAAAAAGCATCTGCATCCTGGTCCATGATCATGAAGGAGGCAGCCGGTCAGGCTGTTGCGTCAAGCGAGTGTTGCGCCAGTTCCCGGCCATCGGCCACGGCGGCGATTTGACCATAGTCCAGTCTGATATAACGTTCGGCCAAAGCGAACTCGCGGTCATCGTGCGTGATGACCAGCACAGCCTTGCCGCGCGCCCTCAGATCGGGTAACAGCCGCCGGTAGAACACGTCCTTCAAGGACGGATCCTGATCCGCGGCCCATTCGTCGAACACGTAGAACGGGCGGTCTTCCCGATACGCGACCAGCAGCGCGAGACGCTTGCGCTGGCCCTGCGAGAGATCCGTGGTCGAGAACTTGCCGTTGCGGGTCGTCACCTTGTGCTCCAGGTGGAGCAGTTCGAGCAGCTCCTGCGCCTGCGCATCGAGCCCTTCGATCGGGAAGCCATGCAGTTCGTCGAACAGGAAGAAGTCGTTGAACACGACCGGGAAATGCTGGCGATAACGGTCCCGGTGCGCCTCGTTCACCGGCCGGCCGTTCAGTTCGATCGTCCCGCTCTCCGGCGCATACAGTCCGACGATCAGCTTCGCGAGCGTGGTCTTGCCGCTGCCGTTGCCGCCGATCAGATACGCCAGTTCGCCCGGCTTGAACGCGAGGTTCGCGGGGCCGAGCTTCGTGTTGCATCCGTGTGTTGAGCCGTGCCGACCTCGCACGGCTCGCCGGATCTGCATCTGCTGCTGCCAGTCGGCCGGCATGTCGCGGCATGCCGGCTCGACGCGCCCTTCAAGTCCTCAAAAATCCGACCGGACCGTCAGCATCACATTGCGGCGCTGACCGAACTCGCTATAGAAGTTGCCCGGCGGACGAATGTAGTAATCGCGGTTGAAGATGTTGTTCAGGTTGAGCGACGCCTGCAGGTGCTTGTTGAACTGATAGCCCACCTGCGCGTTGAAGATCGCGTACGCGCCCTGCTCCACGCCGCGCGAAATGCGCGTCTGCGCCAGCATGCCGCCGCCCACCGAGAAGCCGCGCAGCGTGCCCTGCGTGAACAGGTAGTTCGTCCACAGCTTGAACAGATGCTTCGGATCGGTGCCGGTCGTGAGATCCGGCTGATCGTTCTCGTAGTTGACGTTCAGGTACGTATAGCCCGCATACACGTTCCAGTTCGGCACCGGCTGGCCCGCGATCTCGAACTCGAAACCTTCGTCCGTCGACTTGCCGCCGGGGATCGATCCGGTCGGGTTGTTCGGGTCGGTGATCGCGCGGTTGTTGTCGTTGATGTGGAACGCCGCTGCCGTCGTCGTCAGGCGGTTGTTCAGGAAGCTGCTCTTCAGACCGATTTCATATTGCTCACCCGAACGCGGCGGCAACAGCGCGCCCGTGTAGGTCAGCGCAGTCTGCGCGGTCAGGAAGCGCGAGTAGCTGGCATAGGCCGTCAGCGAACGCGTGATGTCGTATACCAGGCCCGCGCTCGGCAGGAAGCGGTGATTGACCTGCGCCTGCGTGCTCCAGTCCTCGACAGTCGGAATGGTGGACTGCGAAGTCTCCTGCAGGAAGGCCTCGCGTGCGCCGAGCACGAGCGTCAGCGGCGTCAGCAGCTTGATGCGCGCCTGTGCATAGATGCCGTACTGCTCGGTGCGATTGTTCGAGCCGAACGTGAACGGTACGTCCGTCTTCGGCACCGCGTTGGGATCGAAGACGTTGAAGGTCTGGCCATCGAAGGGACCGTTGAGCGCGACGAAACCCGATTCCGCCGTGCCCGTCTGCAGCGAATAGTTCGCGCCGATGGTCAGCGTATGGGTCTGGCCGAACGCCTGGATCGGGCCGCTGACGTTGCTGTCCACGCCCCACCAGTTGTAGGTGTTGCGCTGGCGTTGCTCGCCGTAGTAACTCAGGCCTTCGGCGGTCGCGCCGGGACCTGCGTAGGCGTAGTCGGCCTTCGTGAGTTCGTGGCGATAGAACAGCGTCGTGTTCGACTTCCAGCCGTTCCCGAAGCGATGCACGAGATTGCCGTTTACTTCTTCCAGCGACGTGTACGAGTAGTTCCAGCTCGGGCTGAAATTCTGCGTGTACGAGCTTTGCAGACGGCCGAGCAGATTGCCGTCCGGATCCGTTACGCCGCTCACGCCGTAGTCGATACCGTTGATCGGGTTGATCTGATAACCCGCCGACAGCGACAGCGTGGTGCGCGGGTTGAAGTCGTAGTCGATCGCGCCATAGGCCATCACTTCCTTCTGGCGCGTGCGGTCAACGGACTGCAAGCCGTCGCTGCCCACCAGCACCGCACGGCCGCGCAGCGAGCCGTCCTTGTTGAGCGGGCCGGTCACGTCGATCATCTGACGGAAGCTGCCGAACGAGCCGACCTGCGTTTCCGTCGATACATGGAAGGTGTCTTGCGGACGCTTGCGCACGAAATTCACCGTGCCGCCCGGATCCGTCACGCCGTCCATCACGCCGGTCGGACCGCGCAACACTTCGATGCGGTCGTACATCGCGAGATCGAACTGTTGCAGATATTGGAGGCCGCCAGGCGTCGACACGCCGTCGAACTGCACGCCCAGGAAGTTGCCGCGCGCCTTGTAGTACGCGGTGCCGTCGCCGTAATCCACCGACTGCACGCCGGTCACGTACTTGAGCGCGTCCTGGATGGTCGTCAGGTTCTGATCGTCCATGCGCTGACGCGTCAGCACCGACACCGATGCCGGAATCTCCTTGATGGACTGCTCCGTCTTGCCCGCGATCGTCGCCGTGCGGCCCGAGTAGGTCCCGCTGCCTTCGGTGGTGGCGTCCGGCGTGGCATTCACTTCGATGGCCGGCAAGTCGCGATTCGACGGCTGCGTGTCCGTCGCTTGCTGTGCATGCACGGGTGCGCCCCACATGGCGACCAGCGCCAGCGCAATGGGCGTGAGTCCCGATCGAACGGGCAAGCGGTGGTTGAGCCGCGGTGCGCGGCGCCGGTGTCTGTTGTTATTCATTGTGCTGATCGAATCTGCCTGATGGTGGAAACCCGTTGAAGACCCGAAGAAGACTCATGGAAAGCCCCGGCGTCCATCGCATCGATGGACGTGTTCTGGATTGCCAAGTGAGAATCTGGAGATACAGCGAGGCGCCAAACGGACGGCGTGCACGCCTGTCCGTCATGGCCGGGAACAGCGTCGCGCGCACGTCATGCTGAATGCTGAACACGTCATCGACGTGACGAGACGAAGTGAAATTCTGGCGCGTTTCCGTCTCGACATCGACACTATACAAGAATGATTCGCATTTGTAACGTATTGATACAGCTTATGTCTTACCTTCAAAAAACCGACGTGCCAATCCCCTGCGCAAGAGAAATTCGTCATGTGGCTGATATGGATTTGCGCAGCGTCAGTGCGATCAGATAAGGCCCGCCGATGAGCGTCGCGACCAGCCCCGCGGGCATTTCCTCGGGGAACATGAGTTGGCGGCCGAGCCATTCCGCAACGCCTATCAGCAGCGCACCGAAGATCGCGGCGACGAAGATCTGCACGCCGGGACGGCGCGTGCCCGAAGAGCGCCCGAATAGCGCGCGACATGCGGCGCGATCAGGCCGACGAACGACAAGGGTCCGACAATCAACGTCGATGCCGCCGTCAATAGCGCCGCCACGATCAGGAGTGCGCCACGCTGAGCGCTGCGCCGGTCTTTCTCAAGCTGACGCGCGGATCGCCAAACCACGTGAAAGCCTTGTAAGCGGTCCGTAAAACAGCGGAATGCGAGGCAAATCTTGACTTTCACCAAATGCGAATCGTTTGCGTTTGACGTCGAGTTCGGCCATGATGACGGCGGTCGAAACCAGCCCATACTCGCGATGAACTCGCCTATTCCGAACGCTGCACCTATCGCAGAACAACCTGATCGCGCGCAGGCCGTGCTTGCTTCGCTGCTGTCGCGCCAATCGCATTGGCCGCTTGCCGAGCCGGGCCCGGACGATACCGAACTCGCGCAGATCTTCGATGCCGCGTTACGCGCGCCGGACCATGCGCGCCTGCGTCCGTGGCGTTTCGTGCTGGTGCGCGGCGAGGCGCGCGGCGCGCTCGGCGACGTGCTGGTGGACCTCGCCTGCGCCCGCATGCCGGAGGAGCCGCGCTCGGCGCATGCGCACCGGCGGCAGAAGGCGTTCGCGGCGCCGGTGGTGATCGCGCTGGGCGCGGCCATCGACGCAACCTCGCACGTGCCGCAAATCGAGCAGCTGATGTCGGTCGGCGCGGCGACGATGAACCTGCTGAACGCCATTCACGCGCTCGGCTACGGCGGCTTCTGGGCCACCGGCGACGATACCTACGAACCCGCGATGCACGCGGCGCTCGGCTTCGGCGCGTCGGAGCGCTTGCTGGGCTTCCTGTTCATCGGCACGCCAAAGCGCTCGTCCGAACGGCCGCCCGCGCGCCCCGAGCGCGCGGAGTTCGTGCGCGAACTGACCGTCCCCGCTGCCGCGTCCTGACACGCAGCAAATCCTGCAGCGGCAGTTCCTTGAAGAATCAGTGTCGTGCGGCGTTCCGCCAGCAGAACGCACGCCGCCGGCTCAAAACTGTATCGATGAGACACGCCATCAAAGCCTCCCCACGGGCCCTTGCTCTGCTCGCCGTCGCGCTGCTCGTGCTGCTCACGTTGTGGGCGCTGCTGTTCAGGACGGTCGAGCACGTCGATACCGTCGCGATCACGCGCGGCGACATCCAGTTGAGCGTCACCGCGCTCGGCACCTTGCAGCCGCACAGTTACGTCGATATCGGCGCGCAGGCTTCCGGCGAAATCCGCCGCATCACGGTGCAGCCGGGCGATACCGTGAAGAAAGGCCAATTGCTGGTCGAGATCGATCCGAGCGTGCAGCAGGCCCGCTATGACGTCGATGCCTCGGCGCTCAAGAGCCTGCGCGCACGCCTCGAAGGCGAGCAGGCGAAACTCGTGTTCGCGCAACATCAGTACGAACGCCAGCGCCGCATGATGTCGGAAGGCTCGACGCGCGAGGAAGACCTGCAAAGCGCGCTGTCCGCGTGGCAGAGCGCGCGTTCGACGGTAGGCGACCTGGCGGCGGAAATCGACGGCGCGCGCGCCACCTTGCAGGGCGACGAAGCCCAGCTCGGCTACACGAAGATCTACGCGCCGATGTCCGGCACCATCCTCACGCTGGATGCACGCGAAGGCCAGACGCTCAACGCCACGTATCAGACGCCGATCATCCTGCGCATCGCCGATCTCTCGACGATGACGGTCTGGACGCAAGTCTCCGAAGCCGATGTGCTGAAGGTGAAGCCCGGCATGCCGGTCTGGTTCACGACGCTCGGCGCGGATACGCGCTGGAACGGCACGGTGCGCCAAGTGCTGCCCGCGCCGCCGAACACGGCCCCGCCGAGCGGCGGCGACCAGCAGGCCGCGCCGAACGCCAACGCGATCAACACCGGCAAGGTCGTGTCCTACACGGTCTTGTTCGACGTGAAGAATCAGAACAACCAGTTGTTGCCGCAGATGAGCGCGCAAGTGTTCTTCGTCGCACGGGAAGCGCATGACGTGCCGCTCGCGCCCTTGTCCGCGCTCGTGCCGGTGGCCGGTTCGAGCGACCGTTACCGGGCGCGGGTGCTGGCGGACGGCCGGGTCGTCACGCGCGACGTGCGCGTCGGCGTGCATGACCGGCTCAACGCGGAGATTCGCTCGGGCCTCGCGCCGGGCGAACGTCTCGTGACCAGCATCCGGCGCGTGCGCGGCGCCGACGGGAAGTTCGAATGGTGACGCCGGCGTCCTCGCTGCCGCAGGATGGCACGCCGCTGATCGAACTGCGCGACGTCTGCAAGTCCTATGGCGGCGACGGCACCGAACCGCCGGTGCAGGTGCTGCGCGGCGTCTCGCTGTCGATTGCGGCGGGCGAATTTGTCGCGATCGTCGGTGCATCGGGTTCGGGCAAGTCCACGCTGATGCATATCCTCGGCTGCCTGGACCGGCCTTCGTCGGGCAGCTACCGCTTCGCCGGGCGCGACGTCGCGACGCTGTCCGCCGACGAACTCGCGTGGCTGCGTCGCGAGGCGTTCGGCTTCGTGTTCCAGGGCTATCACCTGATCGCGACCGAATCCGCGCGCGAGAACGTCGAAGTGCCCGCCGTGTATTCGGGCGTGCGGCCGGAACAACGCCGCGCGCGCGCCACCGAACTGCTCGAGCGGCTCGGGCTGGAACAGCGGCTCGATCATCGGCCGAACCAGTTGTCCGGCGGACAGCAGCAGCGCGTGTCGATTGGCCGGGCGCTGATGAACGGCGGCCACATCCTCCTCGCCGACGAACCCACCGGCGCGCTCGATTCGAAAAGCGGCACGGAAGTGATGGCGCTGCTCGCCGAGCTGTCGGCGGCCGGTCACACGATCATCCTCATCACGCACGACCGGCAAGTGGCCGCGCGGGCGCATCGGTCGATCGAGATTCGCGACGGTCGCATCGTCGCCGATTCTCTCGAAGCCAATGACGACAAACCCGCGCCGAACCCCGCCGCGCTGGATGGCGCATCGCTGCTGCGCTCGATGTCGACCGGTTCCGCGCACACCGCATCGTTCCTCACCGACGCGCAGGAAGCCATGCGCGCCGCCTGGCGCGTCGTATGGATCAACCGCTTCCGCACGCTGTTGACCTTGCTCGGCATCATCATCGGCGTGGCGTCGGTGATCGTGATGCTGGCGATCGGCACCGGCACGGAGCGTGAAGTGATCGCGAAGATGGCGAGCTTCGGCACCAACCGCATGTACGTGACGCCCGACGGGCCGTCCGCGCACGCGCCGGGCGGCACGCTGTCCGTGGCGGACGTCGATCTCGTCTCGCACGTGCCGAACGTCGAATACGCGATGCCCTTCCTCACCGGCGGCGTCACGCTGCGCTACGGCAACGCGGACACGCGCACGTCGCTGTGGGCGGTCGGTCCCGAAGGCTCGCGCGTGCTGAACTGGAAGCCCGCGCGCGGCGTCTTCTTCAACGCGGAAGACGAGCGCCGGCTCGCCACGGTCGCGCTGCTCGGCAAGCGTCTGCGCGAGAAGCTGTTCGGCCCGGCCGATCCGGTCGGCAAGTACGTGCTGGTGAACAACACGCCGTTTCTGGTGATCGGCGAACTGGAGGAGAAAGGCGCGACCTCGGGCGACGCCGATGACGACGACGTCCTCCTCATCCCCTTCTCGACCGGCAGCCGCCGCGTGCTCGGCACCACGTATCTGTCGTGGATTTCGGTGCTGGTGGATCACATCGCGCAGTCGGAGCAGACCGCCACCGACATCGGCGCGGTGCTCGAAGGGGCGCATCATCTGCGCGACTTCCACGTCTATAACCGCGCGGCGTCGGTGAAGGCGCAGTCGGAGACGCAGGACACGCTGACGCTGATGCTCGGGCTGATCGCGGGCATTTCGCTGCTGGTGGGCGGCATCGGCGTGATGAACATCATGCTGATGACCGTGAAGGAACGCACGCGCGAGATCGGCATCCGCATCGCGACGGGCGCGCGGCAACGCGACATCCTGCGCCAGTTCCTCACCGAAGCGACGCTCGTCTCGGGCATCGGCGGCGCGCTCGGCGTGCTGGCGGGCGTGCTGATCGGCGCGGGTTTGATTGCGGCCAGCGTGCCGGCCATCTTTTCCGTGCGCGCGATCATCGCTGCGTTCGCATGCGCGCTGCTTACCGGCCTCGTATTCGGCTTCATGCCCGCGCGCAAGGCGGCGCGGCTCGATCCGGTCGTGGCGCTGGCCAGCGAATGAGGACGCCATGAGACGCTTCCTCTCCTTCGCATCCATGACTGCCTGTATGGTGCTTGCGGGTTGCCTGAGCCGGCCGCCCATCCCGCCCGCCGATGTCGCGACGCCCGCCACCTACCGCTATTCCATGGCAGGCGGATCGGCGGACCCCGTCACCGCCGACTGGTGGCGACGCTTCGACAGCGCCGAACTCGACCGCCTCGTCACGCAGGCGACGGCGCAGAACTTTGATCTGGCCGCCGCCGTCGCGCGGGTGAAGCAGGCGCGCGCCAACGCGACCATCGCGGGCGCGGCGCTGCTGCCCTCGGTAAGCGGTTTCGCCGATGCCAGCCGCCAGGGCGGCCTCATGGTGAACAATCAATTACCGAGCGGCAGTGCGTTCGACCTGGGTGTGTCGGCGACTTACGAGCTCGATTTCTGGGGAAAGAACCAGGCCACGCGCGACGCCGCCGTGGAGCGCGTGCGCGCCTTCGCTTTCGACCAGGCGACCGTGCAGATGACGCTCACCGCCGATGTCGCCGACAGCTGGCTGCAAACCGTCGCGCTGCGCGAACGGGAGCAGATCGCGCAACGCAATCTGGAAACCGCGCGCGCGATCCTGCGCAACGTCAAATCGCAATACCGCGCGGGTTATGTGACCGCGCTCGACGCCGCGCAGCAGCGCACGCTGGTGGCGTCGCAGCAGCGTGCGGCGGCTGCCCTCCATCAGCAGGGCAACGACAGCGAAGCGCTGCTCGCCACGCTGCTCGGCGTGCCGGCCAGCGGCTTCACCGTGACGACGCGCACGCTGGATGCCGTCAACGCGCCGGGCGTCGATGCGGGCGTGCCCGCGTCCTTGCTGACACGCCGTCCGGATATCGCGTATGCGGAAGCGCAACTCGCCGCCGCTCACGCCGACGTGGCCGCCGCGCGCGCCGCGATGTTCCCGAGCGTCACGCTGAGTGCTTACCTTGGCACCGGCAGCGACCGCGCGCAGCGCATCTTCGACAATCCGCTCTATAGCGTCGCGGCGGGCCTGACCGCACCGATCTTCGATGCCGGCGCGCTCGCGGCCGGACGCGATCTTGCGCAGGCGCAGCAGGAGGAACTGCTGGCGGCGTACCGTAAAGCCATCGTGAGCGGGTTCGCGGATGTCGAGCGCGCGCTCAACGCCAGCGCCGGCGCCGATGCGCAGACGCGTGCGCAGGACGACGAGCTAAGCGAGGCGCGGCATACGCTGGAACTGGCACAGAGCCGCTATCGCGCGGGCGCCGAAACGGCGCTCACCGTGCTCGACGCCCAGCGCACGCTATACAGCGCGGAGGATGAGCATGTGCAGTTGCATCTTGAACGGCTGCGCGCGGCGGTGGCGACGTATCGGGCGCTCGGCGGCGGGTGGCATTAGCGCGCGCGGGCTACGGTTCATCCGTCTCTTGTTCGATGCGATGAAGCAGCGTCGAGAAGGTCTTGAGCAGATCGCCTTCGGGCATCCCTTCTGCACCGAACAAGCGCCGCTGCACGTCGATGGCAAGCGGCAGCGCCTTCCGGACCCGCGTCAGTCCGGTACGCGTCAGTTGCACGTTCTTCATGCGCACATCGACGCTGCTCGACACCCGCTGCACCCAGCCCTTCGCTTCCAGCGTCTTGAGGATCTGTGAGAGCTGCATCTTGTGGATGTCGCTGGTGCGGCTCAGTTCGGCCTGTGACACCTCTTCGCCATGTCGCGTGGCCCAGGCGATCAGCGTCAGCACCGTGAACTGAAGATGCGTCAGATCGAGCGGAGCCATGGCCCGGTCGATCGCCCGCTGATAGCGATGAAACATGCGCCACAGCACGAAGCCGATGGCACGTTCCGGCGCGCCCAGCGACACGCTCGCGAACATCTCCTTCAGTTCATTCGCCTGGGTCTTCATCTCCGTTGCGCTCCATCGTTCTTTGTGAAGAATATCTCACATCCACCAGCACTTGCGCATGGTAAATATCTTTACTATTCTGTTCTTCAAGCCCATCTCGAAGGAGACGCTTCATGAATCAGGTACCACTCGACATCGCATTCTGGAACTACGACCGCGTGCAGGCTTTGAGGGACGGCACGGTCGGCATCGAGGGCGTGGAGGCGCGCTATCACACCGAGCGCATCGTCACGCAGATTTTCGAGGGCATGCTTCGTGCGCGGCGTTTCGATGTCGCCGAACTCGGCATGACCTATCTTCTGCGCGCGACAGACTCAGGCGAGGATCTGCTCGCGCTCCCGGTATTCCTGAACCGGTGTTTCCGCCACTCGGCCATCTACGTCAACAAGGCGAGCGGCATCGAAAGCCCCGCTGATCTGACGGGCAAGCGGATCGGCGAACTGGCGCTGTACGGACACGACGCGGGCGTCATGGCAAAGGGCATGCTGTCCGACGATTACGGCTTCGACCCGGCACAGTCCCGCTGGCTGACAGGCGGAATCGACTTTCCGATGGACCCCATCGATTTCGTGGAACGGCCTCATCCGCCGGGTATCGAAGTGGAATGGGCATCGAAGGAAGTCGACCTGGGGAAGCTGCTCGAAGCAGGCGAGATCGACGCCCTGATCTCCGCCGATGTCCCCGCATGCGTGCTGCAAGGCTCGCCCAAGGCAGGCCGGCTCTTCGAGAACTTCGTGGAAAAGGAACGTGACTACTTCGCGCGCACCGGCATCTTTCCCATCATGCACACGGTGGCGGTGCGCCGTTCGCTGGCGGAGGAACAGCCTGAGATCGTGAAGGCTATCTATCGCGCATTCTGTCTCGCGAAAGACGCCACGCGCGAAGCCCTAAAGAAAGGCATGACCTTCAACAACATGGCGATGATGACGCCCTGGCTCACCGATCTCATGCAGCAAAACGTAGCGCTGCTGGGCGACGACTGGTGGCCCTACGGCATCGAGCGCAACCGCAAGGCGCTCGATGCCATCCTGCGCTATCACTACGAGCAGGGGCTCACTCGCAGGCGTCATACGATCGAAGATCTCTTCATTCCGGATCTTCTGGCTACGTGACGCTTCAGTCCAGCGCCTTCCCGCCCGTCTCTTCGAACATCGAGACGGCGATCAGCGAGATCAGCACGCAGCCGATCATGTACCACGCGGGCGCCATCTTGTTGCCCGTCGCGCGGATCAGCCACGCCGCGACCAGTTGCGCCGTGCCGCCGAACGCCGACACCGCGATCGCATACGCGCTCGACATATAGCCCGCGCGCAGATGCTTCGGGAAGTTCTCGGGCATCAGCGCATAGGCGGGCGCGGAGCCCATCGTGTAGCACAGCATCAGCACGATCAGCGCGGCAAGCACCACCGGCAGCGACGGAAAATGCGTCATCACCCAGAACGCCGGATACAGCAGCACGATCAGTGCGACACGTCCGATCAGCGTCAGCGGCTTGCGCTTGCCCATGCGGTCCGACCACGCGCCATAGATCGGGCACATCACGAGCGAGATCACGCTGGACGCGACGCCCGCGAGCATCGACATCTTCGGCGGCAGCCCGAGGTACTGGATGCAGTACGTCGGCATGTAGTACATCATCACGTACGTCGATACCGACATGCCCATGATCGAGAAGATCGTCAGGAACCAGTTGCGCACGTAAAGGCCGCGCTTCGGATCGTCGCGTGTGGCCGCGGCCTTCGCGGCAGGCGGCTCTTCCTGGATATGACGGCGCAGATAGATGCCGACCGGCGCGATCAGCGTGCCCATCATGAACGGAATGCGCCATCCCCAGCTGTGCATGGTGTCGTCGGAGAGCAGGAAGCCGAGGCTCGCCGCGAGACCCGAGCCGAGCAGCGCCGCCGCGCCCTGGCTCGCCAGCTGCCAGCTCGCGCGAAAGCCGCGGCTCGCCGTGCCGCCCATTTCGAGCAGCGTGGCCGTGGCCGCGCCGAACTCGCCGCCTTGCGCGAAGCCCTGCACCAGACGCGCGACCACGATCAGCAACGGCGCCGCCAGTCCGATCTGCGCATACGTGGGCGCAAGGCCGATGGACGCCGAACCGATTGCCATCAGCAGGATAGTCAGCGTGAGCGCGGGCTTGCGGCCGGCGCGATCGGCATAACGGCCGAGCACGAAGCCACCGAGCGGACGCATCACGAAGCCGACCGCGAACACCGCGAACGCGAGCAGCGACGACGTCACCGGATCGTTCGACGGGAAGAACTGCCGGCCGATGGTCAGCGCGAAGTAGCTGTAGACCGTGAAGTCGAAGAATTCGAGCAGATTGCCGATGACCGCCGCGAAGACGATCTTGCGCTGCTGCGCGGGCGACATCTGCACGTCGTGCGCGCCCGCGCCGGAAAGCGATTGCGTCGTGGCGTTCATGCGCGGTCCTGGCTCAGGAAACGTTCAACGAGCCGCGTCCAGAAGGCCGCGCCAACCGTCAGGTTGTCGTCGTTGAAATCGTAGCGCGCGTTGTGCAGCATCGGCTGGCCTTCGCCGTTGCCGAGCCGCACGAAGCAGCCGGGCACCTTCTGCAGATAGAACGCAAAGTCCTCGCTGCCTGCAATCGGCGGAAACGGCGAGATGATCTTCTCCGGCCCGACCAGTTCTTCCGCGACCTGACGCGCGAACTCCGTCTCGGCCACGCTGTTGACGAGCACCGGATAGCCGCGAATGAAATCGATCTCGACCGTCGCGCCATACGCCTGCGCCTGCGCTTCGACCAATGCGCGAATGCGCTGCTCCAGCGTCGCGCGCACCGTGGGCGAGAACGAGCGCACGCTCATTTCGAGCGTGGCGTCTTCGGGAATCACGTTGGCCGCGAAGCCCGAACGGAACGCGCCGACCGTGACGACCGCCGCCTCGTTCGGATCGACATTGCGCGCGACGATAGTCTGCAAGCCCATCACGATGCTGCTGCCGACCACGATCGGGTCCACGGCGAGATGCGGACGCGCCGCGTGACCGCCCCGGCCGACGATGCGCAGCTTGACCGTATCGCAGGCCGCCATCAGCGGGCCAGCGCGAAAGCCGAAGGTGCCGGTCGCGACGCCCGGATGATTGTGCAGACCGAAAATGGCTTCGCAGGGGAACCGCTCGAACAGGCCATCGGCGATCATGCGTTCCGCGCCGCTGTCCGAACCGGCTTCCTCGGCGGGCTGGAAGATCAGGTGGACGGTGCCGTCGAAGTTGCGCGTCTTCGCAAGATGCTGCGCCGCGCCCAGCAGGACGGTGGTGTGACCATCATGGCCGCACGCGTGCATCTTGCCGTCGTGAACGCTCGCGTAGGGCAGGCCGGTCAGCTCCTTGATCGGGAGCGCGTCCATGTCGGCGCGCACGCCGACCGTGCGCTTGCTCGTGCCGGCCGTCAGCGACGCCACGATCCCATGTCCGCCGACATTGCGGGTCACCGCATAGCCCCAGGCTTCGAGCTTCTCGGCCACGAATTGGGACGTCGCCGCTTCTTCGTACGACAGCTCGGGATGCTGGTGAATGTGATGACGGATTTCGTCGAGTTGCGGGCGGGCGTCGGCGAGATCGGCGAGTTGGCAGAAATGCGGTTCGTGGGCGTGATTCATGGCGCGGGGCTCCTCCTGTTATGGCTGCGCGGAAGTCATACGGCGAGTATTGCACCGACGAAAAACTCGACCGATGACTGCAACGCATCCAGAATGTTGCTTTCAGGTCAACAATGGACGGATGAAGTGAGCGATTCGATCGAGGACATCGGCGAGCGCCCGCTGCGCTATCTCGCCGAAATCGCCGCGACCGGCGGCATGCGGATGGCGGCGGAAACGCTGGGCGTGAATCCATCGGTGATCAGCCGGCAGATTGCGGCGCTGGAGCGGCGGCTGCGCTTTCCGCTGGTCGAGCGGCGCGGCCGGCAGGTGGTGGTGACGGAAATCGGACAGGTGCTGATCGAGCATTACCGCGACGGCCAGCGGCGTCAGCGCGACCTCGCCGCGCGGCTGGAGGAATACCGCCACCTGCGGCGCGGCCGGGTGGCGCTAGGCGTCGGCGAAGGATTCATCGGCAATCTGATTGCACGCGCGCTGCAGCGCTTCTCGATGAAATATCCGGACATTCTGGTCGAGATCCGCTCGGGGCCGACGCCCGCCGTGCTCTCGATGGTGCGCGACGATGCCGTGGACATCGGCCTTTCCGCCCGTTCCGCCGACGACCCCGCGATGCGCATCCATCCGTTCGCCGCGCGCCCGCTGTGCGCGGTGGTGGCGCCGACGCACCGTTTCGCCTCGATGCCGAAGGTGCCGCCCGCCGAGCTGGACGGCGAGCGGCTCATTTTCATGACGGAGGCGTTCGGCGTGCAGCAGTTCGTGCAGTCCCTGCTCGACGACGTGCGCCTCACCGTGATCCCGGCGTATCGCGTGGATCTGTTCAACACGGCGCAGACGCTCGCGGCGGCGGGACTGGGCGTGGCGTTCATGTCGTCGATCACGGCGCGGCGCGGCATCGACCTGGGCGAACTGGTGGCGGTGCCGATCGATCATCCGATCGCGGCGGGCTTCGCGAGCCAGATGATGACGCGCGTCGGGCGTCGCTTGTCGCCTGCGGCGGATCACCTATGGAAGCAGCTTGCGCAGAGCTTTCTGGAAGAGAAAACGCGTCACGGCTCCACGGCGTGATGTGACGCCTGCTCCCCGATCCAGCGCTCGAAGGCCATCACGGCGTCATCGTCAGCGCGCTCGGCATTCACGACCAGCGTGTAATCCGGTCCGCGCCACACCGGCCCCGCAAGCGGACAGACGAGACGTCCGGCCGCCATGTCGCGTTCGATCAACGGCAGCGACGCCAGCGTCACGCCAAGCCCTTCCGACGCCGCGCCCAGTTGCAGAAAAACATGGTCGAAGTCGAGATGGCGTGCGCCCTGCATGCCCGGTGCGCCCGCCGCGCGCAGCCAGTCGGACCACGCCGTGCGCGTGCTCGTGGAATGCAGGAGCGTGTGGTGGCGCAGATCGGCGACGGTATGAATCGGATGGCTCAGCAGCATGGACGGACTGCACGCGGGCAGACGGACGTCGGGCATCAGCGTCTTCGAGAGCAGGCCGCTGGCTTCTTCCGGACCCGAACGCACGCCGATGTCGAAGGCATCGCCGACATAACGCAGCCTGCGCGACGTGGTGGACAGCCGCACATCGATATCCGGATAGCGCGCCTGGAAGTCGGCGAGGCGCGGGATCAACCAGCACAGCGCGAAGCTCGCCAGCGCATTCACGCGCACGACGCCCGTGATCCGGCGCGTGATCGATTCGTGGCGCAGCCGCGTGACCGAACTGCTCAGGCGCGCGAAGGCGCCATTGACGTCATTGAGCAAGGCGGCGCCTTCGTCGGTGGGCACGACGCCGCGCGAACGGCGCTCGAACAGCGGCACGCCGAACCAGTCTTCCAGCAGGCGGATCTGCTTGCCGACCGCCCAGTGCGTGACGTGCAGGTCTTCCGCCGCGGCGGCGAAGCTGCCCAGGCGCGCCACGGCCTCGAAGTGCCGCAGCGCGTTCAGGGGCGGCAGCCTGTCGGGCTCGTTCGAGGTGCGTCCGCGTGTACTCATCAGGCTCATGAGGTGACTTTTTCTCCCGTCTCACCCGATTTTACGTCAGGTGACGTGCATTTCAGGGCGACCTAGACTCGGAGGCTCAGAACCATCACGCTTATCGAGGCATGCGACTCTTTTCTTTTTCTTCCCCGGCCACGCCCGTGGCTGACGAGCGCGGCCAGCCGGGCGTCGAAACGCGCAAGCGCGTCCTGTGGCTCTGTTGCACGGCCCATGCGCTGCACGACGGCTACACCGACATGATCTACGCGCTGCTGCCCGTCTGGCAGTCGGACTTCGGCCTGGGCTACGGCGCGTTGGCCATCCTGCGCGGCGTGTACGCGGGCACCATGGCGACGCTCCAGTTGCCCGCCGGACGTCTCGCGCGCACGTGGGGCACGCGCGCGACGCTCGCCTGCGGCACGCTGCTGGCTGCGCTGGGGTATGCGGTCGCGGGCTTGTCGGGAACCCTGCTGGGCTTGTGCGTGGCGCTGGCCATCTCCGGGAGCGGCTCGAGCACCCAACATCCACTGGCTTCGGGCGCCGTCTCGCGCGCGTATGGACGCCAGGCGCGCGGCCCGCTGAGCGTCTACAACTTCGCGGGCGACCTCGGCAAGTCGGCGCTGCCCGCGACCATCTCATTGCTCATCACCGTCATGCCATGGCGCCACGCGCTGTGGGCGATGTCGTGCATCGGCATGCTGATCGCGGCGGTCATTGCACTTTTTTTCCCGTCGATCCCGCGTAGCGCCACCGTTGACGACGCGCCCTCGAAGCAGGCCGCCCAAGGCGCGCGTTCCGGCTTCTCGCTGTTGCTCACGATCGGCGTGCTCGACACCGCCGTGCGCATGGGTCTGCTGACCTTCCTGCCCTTCCTGCTGAAAGCCAAAGGCATCTCCCCCGCGATGATGGGCACGGCGCTGGCGCTGGTTTTCATCGGCGGCGCGGCGGGCAAGTTCGCGTGCGGCTGGCTCGGTGCGCGCATGGGTCCGATCGGCACCGTTCTCGTCACCGAAGGCGGCACGGCGGCGCTGATTCTCGCCGTCATCCATCTGCCGCTCGCGCCTGCGCTCGCCGTGCTGCCGCTGCTGGGGCTGATGCTCAACGGCACATCGTCCGTGCTGTATGGAACGGTGCCGGAACTGACGCCGGTGGAACGCACCGAGCGCGCCTTCGCGTTGTTCTATACCGGCACCATTGCGTCAGGTGCGCTCGCGCCGGTGGCTTATGGGCTGCTTGGCGACAGGATCGGCGTGCAGGACGCCACGATCGCGACCGCGCTGACGGCGCTGGTCATCGTGCCGATTGCGCTGATGCTGGGACGGCATCTGCGCGAGACAGGCAGCTGAAACGAAGAGATTCAGAGCGACGCCGAAGCGTCGAGGAGCATTCGAACGGGGACATCGGGCCGGACTCGCACAGCCAGGCGCAGCGCTTCGGCCTGAGTCGCCGTGACGACCGCGAAGCAGCCGTCGCCGTGCGGAAATTCGATGCGCCATCCCGCGCAGGAACGGGGGCGAACTACCGTCTCGGAGAAGTCAAAGCCTTCGGAGGTGACCACGGTCGTTCCAATGAAGAAAAGTGTTGCCAAGGCGGGTGATTGTGCCATGGCGAGGCTCGTTCGCCTGAGTCTTCAGGAAGGCCAGATACTACTTTTATCAAAGCTCACGCATTTTTTCCGTTGGGCATTCAGCAAAAGCTCGACACTCTTGAAGCGTTGATCAATTGTTCGCCCGCTCCGACCGTCAGACCGTGGCTTCCCTCGAACACGAAGCGCACTTGTCGACGTAGGTTAGTCGAAAGCTGGACAGCTTAAATTATTGCCTGAATCTCCACTTTCGACGCAGCCTTGAACAGCAAGCCGCACCTCGTAGAAGCCGATCCCATCGACACGGTTCCCTCAACCTCTACGCCGGCCTACGCGGGCCGTCATCCGCTCACGCGCGCCTTCGACACCTTCGCCAGCGCGGTCACGCGTTGGGCCGGGTCGCCGCTCGCTTTTGCGCTTGCGGTCATCTCGGTCGTGGCCTGGATCGTCACCGGGCCCGTATTCCACTATTCCGAAAACTGGCAGCTGGTCATCAATACCGGCACCACGATCGTGACCTTCCTGATGGTCTTTCTCATTCAGCAGAGCGCCAACAAGGACAGCGTCGCTGTCCATTTGAAACTCAACGAGTTGCTGGCGTCGAACCGCAAGGCCAACAATCAGCTGATCGGGATCGAGGACGCATCCGAAGACGAGCTGCGCAAGCTGGCGGCAGCGTACCTGAAGCTGGCCTCCGGCGAAAACGGCGCGCCGCGCGCCGCGGACCCCGATGTCAATGCCGCCGCCGACATCGCTCGCCGCCTGGCCGACGCGCAGCACCGCTCCGCAAAGAACAAGCACTGAAGCGTCCCGGCTCTCGTCGTGGAAACGGCCATTGCGTACGACCATGTCTGTACGCAATGCCTTTCCATTCAAACGAGAACACGATGACCTACCTTCCCTATAGCGACAACATCGAGAAGATTCAGCCGGACGAACAGGAATAGATCGACGGCATCATTCAAGGCATGACGCAACAGACCAGCACGGTGGAAAAGCGCGAAGGCCACGCGGTGGGCGTCAGTCACGCGAAGAGTTCGGCGTGCGTGACCGGTGAGCTTTATATGCCCGAGTTGCCGCCGGAGCTGGCGCAGGGCTTGTTCGCCACGCCGGGCACCCATGCGGTCGCGATACGGTTCGCGCAAGGTCCGGGCGAGACACTGGGCGCTCGCGTCTCGACGCATCGCGGTATTGCAGTCAAGGGGTTCGACGTCAAGGGCGAGAAGCTGCCGGGCCATATGGACGACACGCAGGACTTCGTGTTCGCGACCGGCCCGACCTTTCCCTCGGGCACCGCGCAAGGCTTCTTGCGTGACGCGCGAAGAGCGCGGTGTCGAATCTCGCGCGCAATCTCAACCGCCTGCTGACAAAGGTCGCGGAGCCGAGCGCCAAAACAGACGTCTTCGGCCACCCGTACAGCCATCCGCTCGTCGATGCGTACATCAGCCAGGCGCCGGTGCGCGTCGGCGACTACGTGGCGAAGCTCGGCGCGTTTCCTGTCCCGGCGGCGCAGGATGAACTGAAGGACTGGACACTCGATCCGCACGAGGACGAAGACGGCTTCCGGCACGCCGCCGTGGCGTACTTCGCCGGGCGCGATGCGATCTTCGAATTGCACGCGCAATGGTGGACCCAGGCGGAGACGCAGCCGTTCAAGGACGCATCCGTGGAATGGCCGGTCGAGGAAGCCCGTATCGAACGATTGCGACGCTGCGCATTCCGCGTCGGGCCGCTTATGGCCTCGCCGCTTACTGCCCGCTCGCTTCGGTCATGCGGGCGCGGCTCCAGGTGTACCGCGCGCTATCGACGTTCCGTCACGAACAGAACGGCGTCACTGCGCAGAACCCTTCGGGCATCGACGAGATTCCGCAACAGCGCAAAACCGCCGCCCGGCCGCGCCGCGTTCACGTCGACTCGATTACTTCGCGAATCCGCGCCGCCAGGTGATCGAGTGCAAAGGGCTTGGTCATCACATGCATGCCGGGTTCGAGATAGCCGTCGCGGATCACGGCATTCTCGGCGTAACCGGTGATGAACAATGCCTTGAGCGTCGGGTAGTTCACACGTGCCGCGTCCACCATCTGGCGGCCGTTCATGCCGCCCGGCAAGCCGACGTCGCTCACCACGAGATCGATCGGCACGCCGGATTGCAGCACGGCGAGCCCGGCCGCACCGTCACCCGCTTCGAGCGCCACATAGCCCAGCTCACGCAGAACCTCGATGACGAGCATGCGCACCGCCGGCTCATCGTCGACGACGAGCACCGTCTCGCCGGTGCGCGCTTTCGGTACTTCGTCGAGCATGGTTGCCGGCTCTTCCTCGACGGGCGCCGCCACGTGCCGCGGCAGATAGATGCAGACCGTCACGCCCTGCCCCGGTTCGGACAGGATGCGGACCTGTCCGCCGGACTGACGCGCGAAGCCATACGTCATCGAGAGCCCAAGACCGGTTCCCGCGCCGAGCGGCTTGGTCGTGAAGAACGGTTCGAAAGCCTTCGCGATGACCTCCGGCGTCATTCCGACGCCCGTATCCGCGACCGACAGCGATACGTATTCGCCGGGCGTCACGTCTTGCGCACGCGCTGCTTCGTCATCGAAGCAACGGTTCGACGTTTCAATCCTCACCCGGCCACCATCCGGCATTGCATCGCGGGCGTTGATGCACAGATTCAGCAGCGCGTTTTCGAGCTGGTTCGGATCGACTCGCGTGGTCCAGAGGTCCGCCGTGGGGGCGACTTCAATCACGATTCCCGGTCCCACCGTGCGTCTGATCAGTTCTTCCATGCCCGAGACGAGCCGGTTGACGTCGGTTGCCTTCGGGTCGAGCGTCTGGCGCCGCGAGAAGGCCAGCAACCGGTGCGTCAGCGCCGCGGCCCGCTTCGCGGCGCTGAGCGCGTTGCTGAGATAACGCTCCGTGTGCTTCAAATCGCCTTGCTGCATGCGCAGGCGAAGCAAGTCGAGGCTGCCGGTGATGCCCATCAGAAGGTTGTTGAAATCGTGCGCGAGGCCGCCGGTGAGTTGTCCCACCGCTTCCATCTTCTGCGATTGCCGCAGCTGATCTTCAAGATGCCGCTGACGCGTCAGCTCAACGCCGACACCGGTGCGCCGCAGCGGCTTCTTGTCGCCGTCGAAATAAGTGTGACCGCGCGACAGCACCCATCGAACTGATCCGTCCGGGTGGCAGATGCGATATTCGAGTTCCAGATCGCCGCTGTTGACGAGCCCTCCCGCCATGGTGGCCGCAAGCGTCTTGCGGTCGTCGGGATGGACATTCGCCAGGAAGCGCTCGCGCTTGATACCGGCCGCGCCTTCATCGGCATCGATGGCATAGAGAGCCGATATGTTGCGGTCGCAGGTGAACTCGTCGCTCGCCACGTCATAGGTCCAAACGCCCACGCCACCCACGGCGCTCAAGGCCAGGCGCGTGAAATCCATTGAATCGCGCAAGGCCGTGCTTTGCTGCATGTCGGATGAGATGTCGCGCCCGACGGCGTTGATCAGGTTTCCGCCCGGCCTCGTCGACCAGCTGATCCAGCGATAACTTCCGTCACGATGCCGGTAGCGGTTGTCGAATCGGTTGTGCGCGCCGCCCTCGGACAAGGTCCGGGCGCCCTGCTCGGTGCGGACCAGGTCGTCGGGATGAATGAGATCGAACAGATTCGAATCGAGCAGCTCGCCTTCGGTCCAGCCAAGCACTTCTTCCCACGCGGGATTGACGGCCGTGATCCGGCCTTCGAACGTGCAGCGCAGCATGATGTCCGATGACAATTGCCAAAGCGCGTTCCGGTCCTCGGTGCGTTCGCTGACCAGCCGTTCGAGATCCGAAGACTGCTGCCGTTGCTGATGGATGTCCGTATTGGTGCCAACCCATCCTTCGACTTCGAGCGCCGTGTTCATGACCCGTCTCGCCCGCACCAGGAACCATCGATACGCACCGTCGAAACGGGCCACGCGACATTCCACCTGCAGCGGCGTACCGGCTTCGAGCGACCGCTGCCATGCATGGCGCGCGCTCTGCCGGTCGTCGGGATGGATGATGTCGAACCATGCGGCCGGGCCTAACAGGCTGCCTGCCGTCTTGCCCGTATAGAGCAAGGCCGGTTCGTTGAACCAGTAGAAGTCACCGTTGGCGCGCGCCGCCCATACGTGATTCGGCATGGCTTGCGCAAAAGCGCCGAACTGAGCTTCGCTGATGCGCAGTGCGCGTTCGGTGCGCGAGCGCTCGGCCGCCACGCGCACCCGGGAAGCGACTTCACGAATGAACATCAGCTCGTCGTCGCGCCAGTCGCGCGGCTGCGCATTCAGGACGAACAGCATGGCGACGAACGTCCCCCGCTCGTGAATCGGCACATTCACGAACGACGCGGCGTGCTTGTCGATGAGCGCCTGCGCGTGCGCGCCCGTGCGGCTGTCAAGCCTGACATCGTCGATCACGACGGTCACGCCGTTCCTGAGATCGTCGATATACGAACCGTAGTCGCGAAACTGAAGCGGGCCGTGCAGCTTCTGCGCATCTCCGGCCACCCAGTGCCGTTCGATCGTGACCGTTTCCGCCGTGCTGTCCACAATGCCGTAACCGACGAGCGATACCTCGAGCGTCGTGCCGAGCACTTCGGCTGCCGCGAATGAAATGTCGTCGGGCGACGCGAGATCGCGAATGCGCTCGCTGAGCAAGGCAAGCGCGAGCTGCATGTGCTGCGTGCGCCGTCTGGACTGCTCGGCGGCATCGAGCGCCATGCCCGCGCGATGTTCGGCCGTCCGGTCCATGACGATCTTCACGAAACCGAGATGCGCGCCGTCATCGGCGCGCAAAGGCATCATCTCGCCGGACGCCCAGAAGCGCGTGCCGTCCTTGCGCAAATGCCAGCGCTCATCGTCGGCGCGGCCATGGGCCAGCGCGTCGCTCATTTCCTGTTCGACGCGCCTCTCTGCGCAGTCTTCCGGCGTGAAGAGGCGTCGCGCAGCGTCGCCGCGGATTTCCTCGGCGGACCAGCCGAAGATCTGGCTTGCACCCCGGTTCCAGTCGGTGATGATGCCGGCCCGATCCGTCGCGATGATCGCAAAGTTCACGCTGCTGCTGAAGATCGCGCGAAGGCGCTGCTCCGCAACGGTTTGTGTGCTGCCGGGGGTGGGACTCATCGCGTCGCCGGATTCTTGCAGAAGCGCTTCGAGTTCTGCGATCCGCTGACGCAGTGTGGTGAGTTCGTCGTTATGCATGTGGTTCGATCCGGCGTGACGCTCGCTGGCAAAAAGTGCCTTGCCCACGACGCGACTGCAGCACGGTCCGGGCACTTTTGGCCGAAATCCGCGATGCCTGCGCCCCGCCAAGACGGCAAACAAAAGCCCGCGTGGTCAGCGGGCCAAGCCACGTCACTGGAGACATGGAGGAGACCACGTCAATCTAGGCGCTTCTGTGTTTTCATGCAACTGGAGCGCGAGGCGCTTGACCGCATTTTCAAAAGGAGGCTCAGATGAACGCATTCAAGGTCGACTGGACCGCAGCACAGTTTGATCAACTCCGCAACAACGTCAGGAACTTCACTGTCCCTTCTCTTCCACCCGAGGACGGCTGGTCTTACGGGTGCGATCCAGCCTACCTGAGATCGTTCCTCGATTTCTGGGTCAACGAGTTCGACCTCGACGCCTGTGTGCGCGAACTGAACCGTTTCCCTCAAATCATGGCCCGGGTCGATGATCTGGATATCCACGCCATTCATGTCGTCGGCGAGGCGCGCGGAACCAATCCGCTTCTGCTGCTTCACGGCTGGCCTGGCTCGATCGTCGAGTTCCGCGATGTCATCGAACCGCTGGCGTTTCCGTCGCGGTTCGGCGGCAGCGCAAGCGACGCATTCGATCTCGTGATTCCCTCGCTGCCGGGTTTCGGCTTCAGCGCGAAGCCCGCTTCTCCCATCGGCGCGCGGACGACCGCCCGCATCATGAACGCGCTCATGCGGCAACTGGGCTATGACCGGTATCGGGCGCAAGGCGGCGACTGGGGATCAGGCATCGCAGCGTGGCTGGGTATCGAGCATCGTGCCGCCATCGAGGGCATCCACTTGAACTACGTGCTCGTCCATCCCGATACCCAGCCGCAAACGGACGAAGAGCGCGAATGGAGAATCAAGGTCGAGCGCACGCAACAGACACTCGGCGCGTACGCGCAACTTCAGCAGAGCAAGCCCGCTTCGCTTGCCTATGCCATGCATGACAACGCGGCGGCACAGGCGGCATGGATACTCGAACGCTTCCACGACTGGTCGGATCGGCGGGAGAGAGGCTTTGAAGCAATCTTCTCGAAAGAGCGACTGCTGACCAACATTCTGGTCTACCTGATGAACGATGCCTTCGCATCGGCGACGACCTTCTATCTCGGCAGCCGGATGGAAGGCGTCCGGCAGATGCCGTCCGGGCACACCGTCGATGTCCCGACGGCCGTGACCTGCTATCCGGATCCACGCATGCCGGCGCCGCCGCAGAGCTGGGTGCGCAGGGGCTACGATCTCAGGCGCTGGAACGTGGCGCCGCAAGGCGGACACTTCGCCGCGATGGAAGCGCCAGCGTTCTTTGTCGAGGACATGCGCGGCTGGCTGAGCGAGTCACGCCGATAGCGGACGGTCGAGGCGCAGCTGCCTCATTGTGTGCCGAACGCCTTTTTGAATTGGCGCGCAATACCGACCGCCGCATCCCCGCCCGGTAAAGATGCGCGAAGCGATGGAGGAAGTGAAAGCATCTGTTACGGCGCGAATCCGGCTTGCCACGGCTTCCCGTATCGCCGAATGAGCGGTACGAGCTGATCGGGAAGGCTCTATCCAACACGTCCGCTCTCCGCGGTGTTCCTGCTCAGCCCGACACAGGCTGGCAAACACCGTCCAACTCTCACACGCAAGGAGACGGACATGGCAGACAATGCTTCAATCACCCACGTGCTCGAGCGGCGCGTCGAACGCCGCGAGAAGCGCCGCCAGTTTTTTCGCAGCGCGGGCGGTCTTGGTTTAGGGCTGGTAGGCGGGACCATTCTCGGCGCATGCGGGGGAGGCTCGGGCGATAACGCCAACGCAGCGACCGGCCCGACCGATGCCGAGATTCTCAACTTCGCGCTGAACCTGGAGTATCTCGAAGCGACCTTCTACGCCTATGCGACCACTGGCGCCGGCCTGCCCGCCAATCTCATGAGCGGAACCGGCACGCCCGGCAAGGTGATTCCGGGTCAGCAGGTGACCTTCTCCGATCCCGTCGTGGCCGCCTATGCACGCGAGATCGCGAAGGATGAACTCGAGCACGTGGCCTTTCTGCGCACGGCGCTGGGCACGTCAGCCGTGGCCATGCCTGCGCTCGATGTAGGCGGCACCGATCCCAACGGCGCGTTCTCCCTCGCGGCTCAGGCTGCGGGCCTTGCGCCCGCCGGCACGCCGTTCAATCCCTATCTGAATGACAATAACTTTCTGCTCGGCGCCTTTATCTTTGAAGACGTGGGCGTCACTGCCTATAAAGGCGCTGCGCCGCTCATCACCAACAAGACCTATCTCGAAGCGGCCGCCGGCATTCTGGCAGCCGAGGCCTATCATGCGAGCCTCGTCAGGACCGTGCTCTATTCGAAAGGCATCCAGACGCCGAGTCTGGTGACTGCAACGCAGGCCATTTCCGATGCACGCGATTCGCTCGATTCATCCAGTGATGTCGATCAGGGCATCGCCGGCGTGAACGCGGATATCTCCAACATCGTGCCGCTCGATAACAACGGCATCGCCTTCAGCAGAAGTTATGACGACGTGCTCAACATCGTCTATCTGAACAAGGGCGCGGTGACGCAGGGCGGGTTCTTTCCTGCCGGCGTCAATGGCACGCTTCACATGAGCAGCGCTTTCGCCTAAAACGGATTCAATCACCTGGATGACCGGTCGCGAGGGCTTCAAGGCTCGCGATCGGGCCAACAAACCTTTGGAGTTTCTTCATGCGCGATTTGTCCGCGGGTGCATGGCGTGTCCGAATCCGGCTCGTGATGGGCGTTTCATTCCTGCTCACGGGCGTGGCTTTGCAATTGCTTCACTTACGGTGAACCTTGTTGCACTGATCGTTTTTCAATCTTCACTTGAATCCATTTATCAGGAGGAAAACACGTTTTGATGATCCGGCTATTCGATCGATCCGTGCTTGTCGGTGTGAGCGTTGCGGCGTTGGCCGTTGCGCTCGCGGGCCTGTGGCTCAAACATGATGCGCCGCGCGTGGACGATCAAATGCAATCCGCACGGCAACGCGACCTGGTGTCCGCCGGGCCGGTACGGGAGCAGCCCGTTCCTGCGGCTCCGATTGTACAAACGCCCAGTGTGGCGAGTGCAGTGCAGGACGAGAGCAAGAGCACACCCGAAGCCAATCGGCCCGATGCAGAAGCCAGACCGGCTCCGGCGGCGAAGAGCGTCCGTTCGGACCGCCCGTCGAGCGCGAAAGCACAAGCCAAACGATCCGCGCGTCTTCGCGATGACGTAGCGCAGGCTCACAAGCCGACGACAGCCTCTCAACCGCCTCCGGCGCGTGAGGCTGACCCGCTGCCCGTCAATGAACCCCAAGCGGCCGAGACAGCGAAGCCAGCCGTGTTGCCAAGCGAGCCACCGCTGTCCAACACGACGGCGCCCGAACCGGTTCGATCAACTCCATCAGCCGATACATCGACCGGTCCAAAAACCCGCAAGCAAGTGCAAGACGAACTGCGCGCCGCAAGAAGCAACGGCGCCCTGCCTCGCTTCGGCAATCCGGATCCGGCTGGACCCGGCGGTTCGCCGGGCAACCTGAACCGATCGTCCGAGTAAGCGAAGGCCAGGCTTCCTGCATCCGGCACGCGCGCCCGTCCGTATTCAAGTGAAGAACCCAGGCGCTCTTTCACTGCTTTGGGATCGGTCACAGGAACACCATCAGGAGATCGCCATGAATCAGTCAACCGCTTCGAGCAAGGTCTTTATCATCGGTGCGGGCGCATTGATCGCGCTTGCTTCATCCGTCGCTGTTGCGGGCGGGAACGGCAATGGTGGAAACGGCAGCGGCGGCTCGCACGGCGCCGCCACGGCCGGCATGACCTATCACAGCGAGCCCGTTTCGAGTCCGTGGAATCGCGTACCGGGCGACATGAGCATGAGCAGCAATGCACGCCCGCGTGAGAACGATGCGTCGACAACCGCAAGCCGCGACACGCGCCAGATGCCGAAGTCCACGGAGTAAGTGCACCAGCGCGCGAGCCGAACGCCCGAGGCCGCTATTTCACCTGCGCCGCAGCGGCCAGCTTTCGCACGCCCTCCTTCGCATCCTCGTTCGAGTTCATGAAGGTGGTCACGACGTCGGTGATCGCGCCCGCCGTCACCGGCGATTGCAGTTCGCCGAACGCAAGCGACGGAAAGAAGCTGCCCGACTTGAGCGTCGCCTGCTCGTCGGCGCGGGACTTCTTCGCGCAACTGTCGAACTTGTCCATCGGCACATCCAGCCTGACCGGAATCGATCCCTTGTTCAGGCTGAACTGCTCCTGAAACCCCGGTGACATGATCGTCCGGGCCATCGCGAGCTGTCCCGGCGTCGCGTCCTTCTTGCCGTTCTGCTGGAAGAACACGAAGGCATCCGCCGTGTACGTGAAGGACTGCGCCGTGCCCGGCGCAGGCGCGCACACGAAATCGACATCCGCCTTCTTGTTCGCGTTCAGAAACTCGCCCTTGGCCCAGTCGCCCATGAACTGCATGCCGCCCGAGCCGGAGATCACCATGGCCGTCGCGAGGTTCCAGTCGCGGCCGTGATAGGCCTTGTCGAAGTAGCCGCGGATCTTCTGCACGGTTTCGAAGACCTGCACCATCTGTGGCGACGTGAGCGTCTTCTGATCCAGATCGATGAGCGCCTTGCGATAAAACTCCGCGCCCTGCGACAGCACGACCGTCTCCCAGATGGTCATGTCCTGCCACGGCTGTCCGCCGTGCGCGACCGGCGTGATGCCCGCCGCACGAAACTTGTCGGCCAGCGCGAAGAACTCCGGCCAGGTGGCCGGCGGCTGGCCGCCTACCTTGTCGAGGTCGGCCTTGTTGATCCACAGCCAGTTGATCCGATGCACCGAGAACGGCACGGCCACGTAGTGACCGCGCGACTTCATCGCCTGATCGATCGGTGCGGGCAGATGGCTCTTCCAGTCGGTGGCGGCCGGATCGATCGTGACGAGCACGCCCTGGTCGGCCCAGTCCTGGATCAACGGCCCCTTGATCTGCGCCGCCGATGGCGCATTGCCCGAAATCACCTGCGTCTTCAGCGCCGTCATTGCAGCCGTGCCCGATCCGCCCGCCACGGCAAAGTCCTTCCATTCGTAGCCCTGCTTGCTCATGTCGTCCTTGAGCACGCGGATGGCCTTCGATTCGCCGCCCGATGTCCACCAGTGCAGCACCGAAAGCGCTTCTGCCGCGTGTCCTGCCTGCATGCCCGCGACGAGCAGTGCGACTGCCGCCGCCATCGACGTCAGGTGTCGTTTCATTCCAGTCTCCGAAGGTTTTTTATGGATGCAACGCAATGCAGCGTGTGCGCCGCCGGACTACAGATCGAGCCCGAGTTGCGACCGGCCGAGCGGCGTCAGGTCGTCCTCCGTGGCGCGGCCGATGAAGTCGGTTTCGAAGTGATCGGCGGGAAAGTCGGGCGGGCTTTCGCCCTTCAGGAAGCTCGGCCGCTGGCGCTTGAGATAAGCGTCATTCTTGGCGCACGCGGGCGCCGACGCGATATACATCACGTTGCTGTAACCCGCGCCCTTGTGCTCGTCCTCGACCGCATGAATCACGTCGCTGTGCCAGAACACGGTGTCGCCTGCCTCCATCTTCGGGATCGACGACAAGGCCTCGAACAGCGGCGCATGAAACTCCGGCTGGATCGAGAGCGCGCGGCCGGGCATCGCGCCGCACAGGTCGTCATCGGCGACATCGTCCTGAAGCGCGCGCAACAGGATGTACGCCATGACGTTGGCGATGGGCACGAGTTGCAGCGTGCCGTCGCCCGGACCTTGCGGCGTCAGCGCGGTCCAGCCCTGGAAGGTGCGGAACATCGAGCACACGGCAGGCGATGCGATCTCCTCCACCTCGGTGCGACGCGCGGCGTCGAAGGCATCGTAGGCGCGCCAGTTGCCCGCGAACACGTGACGATAGACCTTGCGGAAATTGCTCTCGATCCAGCGCTCGACGGAGCCGCCGTCGCAATGCGCCGAGAGCCCGAGCGATGCCGACCCCGGCGGCCTGCGACGCAAACGGTCGGCATAGACGGGCACGCGCGCGGGATCGAAATGCACGCGTCCTTCGCTCTCGTGACGCCATAGCGCGTTGAGGAACATGCGCGCCTCGGTCAGCGCTTCCGACTGGCGCGCGAGCACTTGCGGCTTCGACCAGTACACGCCGTAGATCTGCGGCTTGCTGGACGCCAGCTGACCGAAATACTTGTCTTCAGCGCGATGTTCGAGACGCTGGTCGAGATGATTGCGCTCGACATAGGCCGCGATGTCATCGTCCCAGTCCTGCACCCGCGCACGCGGAAAAACGCCGCGAATCACGCACGCGCCGCGCGCCTTGACGAGCGCGATGTGCGCATCGGAGACGCACTTGCCGGCGATATCCGCATACTGGATTTCAGGGATGACGTTCTCGCCGCGATCGCGCTGTGCAGCAATGCGCCGCGCTTCCTCGCCAATGGCTTGCTCCACTTCCGCGAACACCTCGCGATAGTTCGGCAAGGCCGCGCGCAGTTCCTTCTTTGCCTGACGGATCGCGCCCGGCAAGTCGTCGATATGCAGCGCCATGATCGTCTCCCTCGTGAATAGCTTGAGCGAAAGCATATGACGCGCGCCAAAACGCCGGTGATACTATTCAGGCAATCTCTTCGCGTATCCGGTCATGAAACCAGCGTACGAACACGTGGAGTTCGGCGAGGATTGTTCGGTGCGGGTATACCATCGGCGGCTGCCGCGCATTCCGTTCGAATGGCACCATCATCCCGAGTACGAACTCACGCTCACGATGAACAGTCACGGCAAGCGCTATATCGGCGATTCCGTCGATGACTACACTGCGCAGGATCTCGTGCTCGTGCCGCCGGATTTGCCGCATACGTGGTCATCGAACCGATCCGTCGAGCCATCCGCGCCGCAGGTGGCCATCGTCATCTGGTTCGACGGCGACTGGGCGCGGCGCATGGCGGATTGCTGCCGCGAATACGAGCCGCTGCGCAGGCTGTTGCGCCGCGCCGCCTGCGGGCTGGCGTTCGAGCCGCCGGCGGGCGAATGGATGCGCGGCCGTCTGGAAGCGTTGCTGTCGAACGTGGCGCGCGAACGCCTGAGCGCCGCGCTCGATATCCTCTGCACACTCGCCGATGCACCCGGCCGCCCGCTCGCTTCGCCCAGCGCCTTCAATCAGACCGATACCGGCCCTTCCGGTCATGAGCCGGAACGCATCAACCGGGTGTTGTCCCTCATCGATGCACGCTTCGCCGAACCCTTGCGGCTCGCGGACCTGAGCGCGGCTGCGAGCCTCTCGGAACGCACGCTCACGCGTTACTTCGTGCAACACATCGGCGAGAGCGTCGGGCGGTATATCGCGCGGGTTCGCATCGGCCATGCGTGCCGGATGCTCGGCGACACGTCCTTGCCCATCTCGGTGATCGCCACCCGTTCAGGCTTCGCGAACGTCGCCAATTTCAACCGGCAGTTCAAGGCGGCGAAGCTGATGACGCCGGCTGAATATAGGCGGCGCTTCGTGACTGAACGTGGCGCCGCGCAGGATGAAGCGGCTCGTCTGACCGAACGGTCGCCGTCGCTGCAACGCACGAGGAAGCAACGGCGCGAGCGCGCATGAGCTTTATGCAGCGATGCCGTCCGATGCCGTTCCATCGATCACGCCCTTGCCCTGACTGCGCCGCCAGCTGGCGGGCGGCATGCCGAACTGGCGCTTGAACGCGCGGTTGAATGCCGCTTCCGAGTCGTAGCCCACGCGCTCGGCGACCGCCGCGATGGAGTGTAGTCCGGACAACAGGTCTTGCGCTGCGATTTGCAAGCGCCAGCTGCCGAGGTATTGCATGGGCGCTTGCCCGAGCAGTTGCGTGAAGCGTTGCGCGAACGCGGAGCGCGACAGGCCGACGCGGCGCGCGAGTTCATCGACGGTCCAGTCATGACCGGGCTGCGCGTGCAGCGCGGCGAGCGCCTTGCCGACGAAGCGGTCGCCGACGCCCGCCAGCCAGCCGCGCCGGTCGGCGGGCATGGCAGTGATGCAGCGCCGCACGGCCTCGACGAACAGCAGTTCCGACAGCCGCGCCAGCACCGTTGCGCTGCCGGGCCGCCACTCGGCCGCCTCCGCCGCCGCGAACTTCAGTGACGATTCGAGCCACGCCGAGTGCGGATCGTTGCGCATGTCGACCTTGAACAGACGCGGCAAGGAAGACAGCACCGGATTGGCGAGCATGTCGTCACACGCGAGAAAGCCGCAGATGATGCGCGTGCGCGTGCCCTCTTCCACATGCGCCACACTCGTCGGGTCCGGGCCATAGTTCAGACGCATCACTTCGCCCGGCGAGGTTTCCAGATATCTCGCCACCATGACGTCCGCCGGCACGGGCGCGAGCGCGAGCGAACTGCCCATCAGATGCGCTTCGCCCTGCGGCACCACGATGAGTTCGCCCGCATCGACACGCATGGCCGAAGCGGGGTCATCGGTCAGGGATGCCCAGCAACTGCCTTCGACAATCAGGTGATACGACACGACGCGCTCGGCACGCGGCAGGAAGGCCGAGCACAGCGCGGGCGACACGTGACCGATCACGCACCACGGCGCGGTGAATTCGCCGTTGAGATACACCGCGCCACTGAGACGCAACAGGCGGAGAACGTCGGAAAGCGCATCCATGAGGAGTCCAGGATCCGGCGTCCTGCGCAAGACATCTGGACGCACGGTCATTCATAAAATTCGCCCGCGCGCCAATACTTCTCTTCACGCGATGCCTCTTCGACAAGAGGTTAAGCGCACCGGATCGAAACGCCAACCCGCAACTGCGGGGGATGCCCGCAAACGGTCGCCGCATGCGGCGCAACGGGACAGTGCGGTCCGGAGACGATGAAGGAAGTGCCGAAGACAAAAGCTTGATTCGAGACGTCCGGCTGCCTTCGCTCAACTCATCCATCAGGAGTCACGACATGTCCGCAGTTGCTTCCGCTATCCCGTCCGTCACCGATCTCTCCGCTGTCAAAAGCCGTCAACAAGCCGCCTGGTCGACGGGCAACTATGCCGTGGTCGGCACGACGTTGCAGATCGTCGGCGAAGCACTGTGCGAGGCGCTGGACCTGCGTGCGGGAAGCCGCGTGCTGGACGTCGCGGCGGGCAACGGCAACGCGACCCTCGCTGCCGCGCGACGCTGGTGCGAGGTCACGTCCACCGACTACGTCGCCGCGTTGCTCGATGCAGGCCGCGCACGGGCGCAGGCGGAAGGACTCAATGTGCACTTCGAGCAAGCGGATGCCGAAACACTGCCGTTCGAAGACGCCTCGTTCGATGTCGTGATGTCCACCTTCGGCGTGATGTTCACGCCGGATCAGGAACGCGCCGCCAGCGAGCTCATGCGCGTATGCAGACCGGGTGGAAAGATCGGGCTCGCGAACTGGACGCCGGACAGTTTCATCGGCCAGGTGTTCAAGACGATCGGCAAATACATCGCGCCGCCTGCGGGCGTCATGTCGCCGGCGCTATGGGGCAGCGAGGCACGCCTCGCGGAACTGTTCGGCGGCCATGCGGCGCGCATCTCGACGATGAGCCGGCAGTTCGTGTTCCGCTATCGCTCGGCGGCGCATTTCATCGACGTGTTCCGCACGTATTACGGCCCGATGAACAAGGCGTTCGCCGCGCTGGAAGGTGAACGGCAAGCCGCGTTTCTGCGCGATCTGACCGCGCTGATCGACAGCCGCAACTGCTCCGGCGACCGGACGCTCGTGTTGCCCAGTGAATATCTCGAAGTGGTGGTGGAACGAAAATGATCCTGCTCAAACGTCATTTCTCTGGGGCGCCGGACGTCTGCCTGCACCTGTGTTCGCTCGTGTTCCTCGCGAGGCTCCGCTACGGCTCCACGCTGGTCGCGCTGCCGTTGTGCTCGTCGATGTGCTTCTTCGCGTTTCGTTTCGTGCTTTCGGTATATGGCGTAGCGGCCTGACGCTGCGCGCCTTGCCTGGCCCGGTGGCCTCGGCAAGGCGCGCAGCGACATCATGGTTCGGAGGAACGCATGATCTTCTATCTCTATGTGCTGTTCGAGAAGGCGCTCGAACTTGCTGAGCACGGCCGTCGCGATTCATATCTGCGCGACGCCGCCGATATCGCCGAGCTCGAACGCCGCATGCGTTCGTTCGACAAGAACGACAGCGACACTTGACGAAGTCCGCCACACCGCGTCAGAAAAACGAAAGGGATTGCAAGCAAAAAACGGAAAGGCAACTGTCAGCGAACCCGCTCCGCCGCCCCCATCACCAGGCATTGCGCCCGGAACGCTTCCCCCTGACTGCTCGCGGCGGCATGGCTCAAACCCTTGCCGAGCGCGTCGAGCTCCACCTGCGAGGCGTGGCGGACACAAGACGCGCTATCGATATCGCGGCCCTGCGCGTGCAGCGCGGTGCGATCGGCGACCAGATACGCAACGAGCGCGAATACAGCAATGTTGAATGCTTTTCTCATGCTTGTCTCCTTGGCTCTAGGCTAAGGGCCAGACTCCCGAAGGCAAATCAGGGCAAGCCCGGAGACACGTGCCCGCCCATGCAGCAAACGATTGCGCCGCCCCATGCGGACATCGCCCGCCATGTCAACGCCATGCCGCGCAATGAACTTGATACGCGGCAAATTCCACGAAACTATTTCTTTTGAGTTATTCTCGTTAACCCTAGGCAACAGACTTTCATTTCCATTTCATACGCGCGCGAGGCCTTTCCTTACGCGCAACTTTCCCGCTCGTCGTCCCTCAAGCCGCCGCGCAGTCCGTCGCGAGCCCGCCCCACCGCGTGCCCGCCGCGTTTTTTTGCCCGAACTAAAGCAACCGTATGCATCTGCCGTCCGTTCTCAGCTTTCTTATCTGGATCCCCGTGGTGTCCGGCATCTTCGTGCTGACCTTCAGCGCGTCGGCCACCCTTTCGCGAGCCGTCGCCCTGTTCGGCGCGGTGCTCGGCATCCTGCCGCTGGTCCCGCTCGTCGCCCACTTCGATGCATCCTCCAGCGCCATGCAGTTCGTCGAGCAGATGGACTGGCTGCCGCAGTTCGGCATCTCGTACCACCTCGGCGTGGACGGCATCTCGCTCTGGTTCACGGTGCTCACCGCCGTCACCACGCTCATCATCTTCATCGCGTCGTGGCAATCGGTGACGAAGCAGGTGGCGCAGTACTACGGCGCGTTCCTGGTGCTCTCGGGCTGCATGCAGGGCGTGTTCGCATCGCTCGACGGCATGCTGTTCTTCGTGTTCTTCGAAGCCTCGCTGATTCCGCTGTATCTGCTGATCGGCACCTGGGGCGGCGGCGAACGGCGCGTCTATGCGGCCCTGCGCTACTTCCTGATCTCGCTGGTCGGCTCGCTCGCCATGCTCGCGGCGCTCGTCTACCTGTGGACGCAGGCGCACAGCTTCGACATCGAATCCTGGCGCGCGCTCAAGCTCGACTTCACGCCGCAGGTCGTGATCTTCCTGTGCTTCGTCGCGGCCTTCTCGGTCAAGGTGCCGATGTGGCCGGTGCATACCTGGCTGCCCGACGTCAACGCGGAAGGCCCGACCGGCGCGGCCGTGCTGCTCGGCATGCTGAAGGTGGGCGGCTATGGCCTGATGCGCTTCGTGCTGCCCATCGTGCCCGACGCGTCGCATTTCTTCGCCCCCGCGATGATCACGCTGGCGCTGGTCGCCGTGATCTACGGCAGTCTCGTGGCGCTCGCACAGACCGACATGCGCAAGCTGCTCGCGTATTCGTCGGTGGCGCACATGGGCCTCGTGACGCTCGGCCTCTTCACCTTCGACCGCCTCGGCACCGAAGGCGCGGTCGTGCAGATGCTGTCGTATGGCGTCGTCTCGGGCGCGATGCTGCTGTGTACCGGCGTGCTGGTCGACCGCACGCGCAACGGCTCCATCGACGCTTACGGCGGCGTCGTCAACACCATGCCGAAGTTCGCGACCTACGCGATGCTGTTCTCGATGGCCAATGTCGGCCTGCCGGGCACGTCAGGTTTCGTCGGCGAATTCCTGGTGCTGATGGGCGCGATCCGCCTGAACTTCTGGATCGGCGCGATTGCCGCGAGCACGTTGATCCTGAGCGCGGCCTACACGCTGTGGATGGTCAAGCGCGTGATGTTCGGCGCGGTCCGCAACGACCGCGTGGCTTCGCTGCGCGACCTGGGCAAGCGCGAGTTCGTGCTGTTCGGCGCGATGGCGGTGCTGGTGCTCGGCATCGGCGTGCATCCGAAGACCTTCACGGATGCCATTGGTCCTTCGGTCGAGCATTTCCTCTCGGCGGCGCAAGGCTCGTCCCTTCCGGACGATGCCGGCGCGGCCTCGTACAACGCGCACAGCGTGGCCGAAACCGAGCGCCAGCCCGGCTAAGCGTCCAGACGCGCGGGCGCCCTGCCCGCGCGTGCCTCGTCAGCGACCGGCCGCCACCGCGCGCCGCGCCCGCCGCGGCGGCGGCCCGACGACATCCTCCAGCAGTTCCTCGTGCAATTCGCGCAGCACGTCCACGAACGCCGACGCCAACCGTTCGCGCGGCCGATGCGGCGGAAACAGCAGATACGTAGGAAAGCGCGTGTCCGGCAAGAACGGCCGAATCGCGATATCCGGCCCCCGGTAGTCCCGCGCGACGATCGGATGCGCCAGCGTCACCCCCATTCCATGCCGCACCATTTCGCAGCACATCGCCGTGTACTGCGCCTCGATGGCCAGCACGCGCTTGACGCCCGCGCGCTGGAACACGTCGTCCATGAGCGCGCGCGTGCCGTCGCCGTGACACAGCGAGATGAACGACTCGCCTTCCAGGTCTTCCGGCCGAATTGCACGCTTGCTCGCGAGCCGGTGCTGCGCGGGCATCACGCACACGGCCGAAACGCTGGATAGCTGCTCCACTTCGCAATCCGATGCCTCGCTCACGTACACGGCCACGCCGAGATCGCAGAACTGCGACGCCGTCCAGTGGTTCACCGTGCCCGACGTGTTCACGTGCAGCGACACGGTCACTTCCGGAAAGCGCTCGACGAAGCGCTTGATCGCGTGCGGCACGAGCGTGATGCCCGCCGAGGGCATCGCCGCGATACGCAGACGGCCGCTGCCGAGATTGCGAATCTGCGCGGCCGCGTTGGCGAGTCCCTGCAAGCCGACGAACGCGCGCTCCACTTCGCGGAAGAACGCGGTGCCCTCGCTGGTCGGGATCAGCCGCACGCCGCTGCGCTGGAACAATTGCAGGCCGGTTTCGCGTTCCAGTTGCGAGATCAGGCGGCTCACATTGGGCTGCGATGTGAACAGCGCCTTGGCTGCGGCGGTCATCGAACCGGACACCATGACCGCCCGGAATGCCTCGATGTGCTTCAGGTTCATCGTGGGTTTCTCCTCGTGTTTTCCCTGTTCTCGTTAAGCCGAATCCATATCATTCCTGCATGGATAGCTATTTTATTCGTATTGGACGATATGGTTTGACGGCGCGACACTGCTTTTCAGCGACGGGCGCAACAGCCCGCTCCCCCACATACCGGATCTGGAGATCGTCGTCATGAGAAGCGCGCTGAACCGCCGTCTGTCTGTCCTGTCCCGCACCGCTATCGCGGGCGTCTCGATCACCGGCGCGCTGGCTGCGCCGCTCCTTGCCCACGCTGAAACCACGCTCTATGTCGCCAATGTCGGCGGCTCGAACGAACAGCTCTACCGGCAGAAAATCATCCCGCCCTTCGAGAAGGCGCACAACGTCAAGATCGTCTACGTCGCGGGCAATTCCAGCGACACGCTCGCCAAGCTCCAGGCGCAGAAGGGTCATCAGCAGATCAACGTCGCGGTGATGGACGACGGCCCCATGTACCAGGCCATGCAGATGAACCTGTGCGCGAAGCTCGACGACGCGCCGATCATGCAGGACGTGTATCCGCTCGCGAAACTCGGGCCGACTGCCGTGGGCGTCGGCATGGTGGCGACGGGTATCGGCTACAACGAGGAAGCCTTCAAGAAGGCCGGCCTGCCGCCGCCGGATTCGTGGAAGGTGCTCACCGACAAGCGCATCAAGGGCAAGCTCGGTGTCCCGCCGATCACCAACACCTACGGCCTGCACACGCTCGTGATGCTGGCGCGCCTGTCGGGCGGCGGCGAAAAGAACATCGATCCCGGCTTCACCGAAATGACGAAGCAGGTCGCGCCGAATGTCCTCTCGTGGGCGCCGACGCCCGGCGAGATGGACGGCCAGATGCAGTCCGGCGACGTGATCCTCGCGCCGTATGGCAGCGGCCGCGCCGTCGCGTTGCAGAACACCGGTTTCCCGCTCAAGTTCATCTACCCGAAGGAAGGCGCGGTGGCCTTGCAGGTGGCCGCCTGCGCCATCGCGGAGAACGCGCAGCCGCAGCTGTCGCAGCAGTTCGTGCAATACCTGCTGACGCCCGAAGTCCAGATGCTCCAGGCGCAGAACATCGGCCTGGGTCCGGTCAACAAGACAGTGAAGCTCACGCCTGAAGTCGTCGCGCGCGTGCCCTATGGTCCCGATCAGGTCGCCAAGCTGACCGCGATGGACTGGGCCACGATCAACCAGCATCGCACCGAGTGGACCGAGCGCTGGAACCGTTCGGTCGAGCGCTGAGCCGCACACGCGATCCGTTGACGTGACGAAGGAGCAAGGCATATGGCCTTTCTGACACTGCAAGGCATTTCGAAACGCTACGGCGATTTCACGGCGATCGAACAACTCGATCTCTCGGTCGAGCGCGGCGAACTGCTGTCCTTGCTCGGCCCGTCGGGCTGCGGCAAGACCACCACGCTGCAGATGGTGGCCGGCTTCGTCACGCCGACCACCGGCCGCATCCTGCTCGATGGCCGCGACATCACCCACGAGCGCCCGGAGAAACGCGGCCTCGGCGTGGTGTTTCAAAGCTATGCGCTGTTTCCGCACATGACCGTGGCCGGCAACGTCGGCTTCGGTCTGGAGATGCGCAAGGTGAAGCGCAAGGAACGCGATGAGCGCGTGGCCGAAGCGCTCGCGCTGGTGCGTCTGAACGGCCTCGGGCATCGCTATCCGAAGGAGCTGTCGGGCGGGCAGCGGCAGCGCGTGGCGATTGCGCGCGCCATCGCGATGGAGCCTCAACTGCTCCTGCTCGACGAACCGATGTCCAACCTCGACGCGAAACTGCGCGAAGAGATGCACATCGAATTGCGGGCGATCCAGAAGCGTCTCGGCATCACGACCATTCTCGTCACGCACGACCAGGTCGAGGCCATGACGATGAGCGATCGCATCGCGGTGATGCATCGCGGCACCATCGCGCAGCTGTCCACGCCTTATGACGCCTATGAGCGTCCGGCCACGCCGTTCGCGTCGACGTTCCTCGGCCGCACCAATACATTCGCCGGCGAAGTGCTGCAACGCAATCCGCGCTGCGCGATCGTCGAAGTCGCGGGGACGACGCTGCACGTTCCGCACGAGGGCCGTGACGTGGACGGCGCGGTGAACGTCTATATCCGTCCGGAGAAGGTCCATCTCGCCAATGGCAGCAACGGCGAGGCCCGCGTGCGCGGCCGCATTGCGACGCGCGTGTTCGTCGGCAATCAGTGGCTTCTGGAAGTGGAGACCGGGCTCGGCAAGCTGCGTGTCGCGCAGCCGAACCATGGCGCGCCGCCGCCCGAGGAAGGCGACGAAGTCGGCCTCGACTGGACCGACGACGACCTGCGCGTGCTCACGCAGGAACCGCAAGGGAACGCCCATGGCCACGCTTGAAGACGCCCGCCCCGGCGCCGCGCCGTGGCTGCTGTCGGGCCCCGCGCTGCTGCTGTTCATCGGCCTGCTGCTGGTGCCGCTGCTGCTCACGCTGATGCTGTCGTTCCGCGTCTTCAGCGACACGGCCGGCGTCCTGCCCGCATTCACGCTCGGCAACTACTGGGAAGTGGTCAGCGACCCGTACTACGGCACCATCTTCCTGCGCACGGCCGGCCTCGCCTTCGCGGTGACGCTGCTGTCCATCGTGCTGGGCGTGCCGGAAACCATCGTGCTGGCGCGCATGAAGCGGCCCTGGCAGTCGCTGTGCCTGCTGATCGTGCTCGGGCCGCTGCTGATCTCCGTCGTCGTGCGCACGCTCGGCTGGCAGATCCTGCTCGGCAACAACGGCGTGCTGAACAACGTGCTTCAGGCGCTGCACATCACCGACGAACCCATTCGCCTCGTCTTCACGATGACCGGCGTGATCATCGCGCTGACACACGTACTCGTGCCGTTCATGGTGATGTCGGTCTGGGCCACGATGCAGAAGCTCGATCCGCAAGTGGAATGGGCCGGCCGCTCGCTCGGCGGCTCTTCGTTCAAGGTGTTCCGCCGCGTGGTGCTGCCGCAGATCATGCCGGGCGTGCTGTCCGGTTCGATCATCGTGTTCGCGCTGTCGGCCTCGGCGTTCGCGACGCCTGCGCTGATCGGCGGACGGCGCCTGAAGGTGGTCGCCACCGCCGCCTACGACGAATTCCTCGGCACGCTCAACTGGCCGCTCGGCGCGAGCATCGCGGTGCTGCTGCTGATCGCCAACGTGGCGATCGTGATGGGTTGCAGCCGGCTCGCCGAACGCCGCTTCAAGCACATTTTCGACTGAGCGGAGGACTCCCGTCATGAAAGAAAACGGCTGGCTCGGCCTCACCTTCAATGCGCTGTTCCTGACGTTCATCGCCGCGCCGCTCGTCGTGGTGATGCTCGTCGCGTTCACCGACAAGGGCTTTATCTCGATGCCCTTCGACGGCGCGTCGCTGCGCTGGTTCCGCGCGATCATCGAGAACGGCGACATCGTCTCGGCGTTCTGGCTCTCGGTGCGGCTCGCGTTCGCGGCGGCCAGCATCGGCGTGCTGCTGGCGGTGCCGGCGGCGCTGGCTATCGCGCGCTATCGCTTTCCGGGGCGCGCGGCGCTTACGAGCTTCTTCCTCTCGCCGATGATGATCCCGGCCGTCGTGCTCGGCATCGCGTTCCTGCGCTTCCTGTCGCTGCTGCATCTGTCGGGATCGTTCTGGTCGCTGGTGGCGGCGCACGTGATCATCGTGCTGCCGTATGCGCTGCGGCTTGCGTTGTCCGCGGCCGTTGGCCTCGACCGCGACGCCGAACGCGCCGCCCTCTCCTGTGGCGCGAGCCGTTTCACCGCGTTCCGGCGCGTCGTCCTGCCGATGATCCGTACCGGCGTCGCGGGCGGCTGGGTGCTGTCGTTCATCCAGAGCTTCGACGAGCTGACCATGACCATCTTCGTCGCGACGCCCGGCACCACGACGCTGCCCGTCGCCATGTACAACCAGATCGCGCAGACCATCGACCCGCTGGTGGCATCCGTGTCGGCGGTGCTGATCGTCGGCACGGTCCTGCTGATGATCCTGCTCGACCGCATGGTCGGACTGGACCGAATCCTGATCGGAGAAGCCCGATGACTCTTTCCTCCTCCGCCAGCCCCGACGTCCTGGTTCTCGGCGGCGGGCTGGTCGGCTCGGCCGTGGCCTACGGACTCGCCCGCGAAGGCGCGCGCGTCACCGTGCTCGACGAAGACGACGGCGGCCTGCGCGCCTCACGCGGCAACTTCGGCCTCGTGTGGATCCAGGGCAAGGGCTACGGCCTGTCGCCGTATGCGCGCTGGTCGCGCAGCTCGGCGACGCGCTGGCCGGACTTCGCAGCGGCGCTGCGGGCCGAAACCGGCGTGGATGTCGCGCTGCGCCAGCCCGGCGGTTTTCACTTCTGTTTCGACGACGCCGAACTCGCCGAACGCGAAAAGCGCCTCTCGACGTTGCAAGCCGAACTCGGCGACTACCCGTACCAGATGCTCGACGCCGCCGAGGTGCGCGCGCGCATTCCGCAGATCGGCCCGGCGGTGATCGGCGCGAGCTATACACCGATGGACGGCCACGTGAACCCGCTCAAGCTGTTGCGCGGGCTGCACGGGGCGATGCAGTCGCGCGGCGTGCGGCTTGTCTCCGGCGAGCGCGTGGAGCGCATCGTGCCGGAGAGCGGCGGCTTCACCGTGCATGGCCGGCGCGGGACGCATCGCGCGGCCCGCGTGGTGCTCGCGGCCGGGCTTGGCAACCGGACGCTTGCGCCGTTCGTCGGACTGAATGCGCCGGTCGCGCCGAATCGCGGACAGGTGCTGGTGAGCGAGCGCGTCGCGCCGTTCCTCGACTATCCGACGCTCAACGTGCGCCAGACCGACGAAGGCAGCGTGCAGTTCGGCGATTCGATGGAGGAAGTCGGCTTCAACGACTTCACGACGACGCCCGTGTTGTCGGACATCGCCCGTCGCGGCGTGCGCGCGTTCCCGATGCTGCAACACGTGCGGCTCGTGCGCATGTGGGCCGCGCTGCGCGTCTACAGCCCGGACGGCTTTCCGGTCTACGACCAGTCGGAGGCGCATCCGGGGGCGTTCGTCGTCACCTGCCATAGCGGCGTGACGCTCGCCGCCGCGCATGCGATGCGCGTCGCGCCGTGGATCACCGGCGCGCCGATCCCGGACGAACTGCCCACCTTCTCCGCGCGCCGCTTCGAACATGCACAAGAACTGACTCCCGCACATTGAGTTCGACATGACAGTCCACACGCATCACCCACTCTTCAAGACCCTGGATGGCGAGGCCGTGGCCACGCTCGACATCTCCTTCAACGATCAGCCGCTCACCGTGCCCGCCGGTTGTTCGGTCGCGGCGGCGCTGCTTGCGGCGGGCGTCTCGCGGTTCCGGGCCACGCCGGTTTCCGGCGCGCCACGTGCGCCGTTCTGCATGATGGGCGCGTGCTTCGAATGCCTCGTCGAGATCGACGGCGTGCCGAGCCGCCAGAGCTGCATGGTGGAAGTGCGCGCCGGTATGCGAGTGCGCTCGCAGGAAGGCGCGCGCGACCTGCCGCCTTCGGTTGAATTCGATGCTCCGCTGGAGAACGTCCATGGCCGCTGATTTCACTTCCGAAGCCGTCGATGTCGTCGTGATCGGCGCCGGTCCCGCCGGCATGAGCGCCGCGACGCGCGCCGCGCGCGCGGGTCTTTCGACTGTGCTGATCGACGAGCAGGACGCCGTGGGCGGACAGATCTATCGCGCGATCGGGAAGGCCGATGCGCGCCGCAAGCAAATCCTCGGTCCCGACTACGCGGCGGGAACGGCGATCGCGGCAGCGTTCGCGGCATCCGGCGCGCGGCACGTGACACAGGCCAGCGTCTGGCAGGTCACGCGCGAGCATGGCGTCCATTATCTGAAGGACGGCAAGATCGGTTCGTTCGAGGCGCAACGCGTGATCCTCGCGAGCGGCGCGCTGGAGCGGCCGTTTCCGATTCCCGGCTGGACGCTGCCCGGCGTGCTGAGCGCGGGCGCCGCGCAGATCCTGCTGAAAAGCGCGGGCGAAGTGCCCGCCGCGCCGCCGGTGCTGGCGGGTTGCGGGCCTTTGCTGTATCTGCTCGGCTGGCAATACGTGCGCGCCGGTGTGCCGATCCGCGCGCTGGTCGACACAACGCGCCATGAAGACCGCTGGCGCGCGAAGAAGCACATGTTGTCGGCGCTGCGCGCATGGCCGTTCCTGTCCAAGGGATTGCAGCTGATCCGCACGCTGCGCGAAGCGAACGTGCCGATCTTCGAAGCCGCCGACGATTTGCGCGTGGAGTCCAGTATCGGCGCGGACGGAGTCGAACGCGCGGCCGCGCTCAGCTTCACGACGCAAGGCGCGGCGCATCGCATCGAGGCGGACGTGATCCTGCTGCATCAGGGCGTCGTGCCGAACACGCAGTTCACGCAGGCGCTGCGTGCTGCGCATCGCTGGGACGATGCGCAGCTGTGCTTCACGCCGAAGGTCGATGCATGGGGCGAGCTGGATGTGCCCGGCATCTTCGTCGCAGGCGATGGCGCGGGCATCGGCGGCGCGCAGGCAGCGGCCTTGCAGGGCACGCTGGCGGCGCTTGGCGTAACCGCGCAACTCGGCGCGCTCGACATCGCCCGGCGCGATGCAGAAGCCGCGCCACTGCGCCGCGCGCTCGCGGGCGTGATGCGCATCCGGCCATTCCTCGACAGCCTCTATCGTCCGCGCGACATCAACCGCATCCCGCGCGACGAAACCGTCGTGTGCCGCTGCGAGGAAGTCACGGCGGGCCAGTTGCGCGAGTTCGTCGAGCTCGGCTGCGTCGGGCCGAATCAGGCAAAGTCGTTCGGACGCTGCGGCATGGGGCCGTGTCAGGGCCGCATGTGCGGGCTGACCGTAACGGAAGTCATCGCGGATGCGCGGCGTGTGTCGCCCGCCGAAGTCGGCTATTACCGCATCCGTCCGCCGATCAAGCCGCTCACGCTCGGGGAACTCGCCGGTGAATGACGCCAATCAAGTCACCGAAGCCGATGTGCTCGTCATCGGCGGCGGGCTGCACGGCACGAGCAGCGCGTTCCACATGGCCCGGCGCGGCGCGAAGGTCATCGTGCTGGAAGCCGATTACGTCGCGCGCCATTCGTCGGGCGTCAATGCCGGCGGCGTGCGCACGCTCGGACGGCCGCTGCCGGAAATTCCGCTTGCGCTGATGTCGCGCGAAATCTGGCACAGCATGACCGATCTGATCGGCGAGAACGGCGGCTTCGTGGCGTCGGGCCAGTTGAAGATCGCCGAATCCGAGGACGATCTCGAAGCCTGCCGTCAGCGCGTTGCGTTGCTCGAAGCGCAGGGTTTCACGCACGAGAAACTCGTGGACCGGAAGACCGTGCTCGAACTCGAACCCGCCATCGCGCCGCATGTAACCGGCGGCATCTGGGCCGCGCGCGACGGCTATGCGCTGCCCTTCCGCACGACCACCGCTTTCCGGCGCGCCGCGCAGCGGCTCGGTACGCGCTTTCTGGAAGGCATGCCGGTGAAGCGTATCGAACAGCGTGGCAACCGCTGGATCGCGCAGACGCCGCGCGGTGTGTTCAGCGCCGAAAAGCTGCTCGTGAGCGCGGGCGCGTGGTCCGGAGAACTCGCGCAGCAAGTCGGCGAAACGGTGCCGGTGCGTCCCGAAGGCTTGATGCTGATGGTGACGCAGCGCGTCGCGCCGTTCTGCCGTTCGACGCTGATCGGCACCGGCCGGCCGCTGTCGTTCAAGCAGTTCGACAACGGTACGGTGGTGATCGGCGGCAAGCTGATCGGCATCGCGGATCTGCCGAACCGACATGGCGAAGTGGACTTCGTGCGGCTCGTGAAGAGCGCCCGCACCGTCACCGACCTGTTCCCGCATCTGAAGCATCTCGGCGTCAACCGCGCGTGGGCCGGCGTCGAAGCCTTCATTCAAGACGACTTGCCCGTGATCTCCGCGAGCCGCACGGCCGCGAATCTGTACTACTCGTTCGGCTACTGCGGCAGCGGTTTCCAACTTGGGCCGGGCTGCGGCAAGCTCGTGTCCGAACTGATGCTCGACGGCGCGCCTTCGCTGTCGCTCGATGCGTTTGCCATCGACCGCTTCGGACGCGGCGCTGCGGTCCACTGATCGCCCTTTCCTGCGCCGCACGCTCGCGGGCTTTCGCGACTGCGGCTTCGTTTCACTCATCCCATTTGGAGAACAACCCATGAGCGATATCGTTCGCATCGACACCAATCAGCGCATGAGCCGCGTCGTGAAGGCGGCGGGTCTCGTGTTCGTCGGCGGCCAGACATCCGCCGATCCCACGCCCGACATCAAGCTGCAAACGTCGAAGGTGCTCGAGAAAATCGACGGCTTCCTGGAGAAGGCCGGCATCGACAAGACGCGGCTCGTGTCGGCGCAAATCTGGCTCTCGGATATCGCGCGCGATTTCGCCGGCATGAACGAAGTGTGGGACGCGTGGGTGCCGGAAGGCTGCGCGCCCGCCCGCGCGACGGTGCAGGCACAACTTGCTTCGCCGACCTTGCTGGTTGAAATCGCCGTAATCGCATTGGGCTAACGCTGCCCGCGCCCGCGCGGCTGTTTTCTGCCGCCGGGCGCATTCCTCTCGTCGCCGTTCGCGCGACACGCTACACCTCTCCCTCCTCGTCGGGCCGACTTCCCATACGCGGGAAATCCCCACCCTTTCCATTCTGAAAAGATCATTGACATTCCACTCAGCATTTTTGATACTGGTTGGAATGTAAAAATTCACAAGCGGATCTTTAGCGAGATCAACCGGCGGCGCCGACGACAGGGAGGCAGCACATGCACGTGGGAATGACGACGATCTTTCAGAATCTCGGCGTCGGGCATACGGACGAGGAGATCTACCAGCACGAGCTCTCGATGGCGGATCTCGCCGAGCCGCTGGGTTTCGATTCCATCTGGGCCGCCGAGCATCACTTCAACGGCTACACGATGTGCCCCAACGTCACGCAGTTCCTGACCTACATGGCCGGCCGCACGAAGCGCGTGAAGCTCGGCTCGATGGTCAACGTGCTGCCGTGGCACGACCCCATCCGCGTCGCGGAAGAGGTCGCGGTGCTGGAGCACATGTCGAACGGGCGCGCCATCCTGGGCGTCGGGCGCGGTCTTGGACGCATCGAGTTCGAAGGCTTCCGCGTGCCGATGGGCGAATCGCGCGACCGCTTCGTCGCCTATGCGGACGCCATCCTGAACAGTCTCGAAACCGGCTATCTGCAAAGCGACTCGCCCGCCTACCGGCAGCCGCGCGTGCAGATCCGCCCCGCGCCGCTGCGCAGCTTCCGCGGCCGCACCTACGCGGCGGCGGTGTCGCCGGAATCGGCACGGATCATGGCGAAACTCGGCATCGGGCTGCTCGTGATCGCGCAGAAGCCGTGGGAGAAGACCGTCGCGGAACTGGAGATGTATCGCGAGATCTATCGCGAAATCAACAACTGCGAGCCGCCCAAGCCGATCATCGCGTGCTGGATTGCCTGCCATGAAGACGAGGCGATGGCCAACGAGATGTACCAGAAGTACGTGCTGCGCTACAGCCGCTCGGCGCTGGAACACTACGAGTTCAACAACGAAGGTCTCGCCGACATCAAGGGCTACGAGTACTACGCCGCGCTCGCGAACAACATCAACAAGCACGGCATCGACAAGTTCGTGGAGTTCCTCGCCAACCTGCAAGTGCGCGGCACGCCGGACCAGGTGCACGACAAGCTGATGGAATACGTCGACATGGTCGATGCCGACGCCGTGCTCGGCATCTTCAGCTACGGCGGCATGCCTTTCGACCTGGCGAAGAACAACATGCGCACGTTCGCCGAGCATGTGTTGCCGCGCCTGAAGAAGCAACGGGCGCTGGCCGAAGCGTAGGAAGGAGACATCATGGCCGTCAGCGAAGCACATTACCGGCAGGGCATGCGGCAACTCGCGGCCGCCGTCACGGTCATCACGGCGGCGCACGAAGGCGCGCGCAACGGACTGACGGCGACCGCCGCGATGTCGGTCTGCGCCGAGCCGCCGCGTCTCGCCATCGCCGTGAACAAAAGCGCGAGCGCGCTGCCCTTCATCCTCGGCGCGGGCGCGTTCGCGGTGAACGTGCTGCGCTACGACCAGGACGCCATCGCCAGCCGCTTCGCGAGCAGCAAGACGCGCGGCGAAGCGCGCTTCGAACACGGCGCCTGGGGCGTGCTCGACACCGGTGCGCCGGTGCTGCACGACGCCGCCGCCTCGTTCGACTGCGTGATCGAATCGGCGGTCGAGATCGGCACGCATCTGCTGCTGATCGGCGACGTGCGCGCGCTGCGGGTCAATCCGGGCGACCATCCGCTCTTGTTCCTCGACGGCGAATGGGCCAGCCTGATCCAGGCCAACAGCGCGGCCATCGAGCAATACGGTGCGACGGTCGCGCAGTCCATCAAGACGGTGGATCAGGCGGCCGCGCACGCCGGCTCGCCCACCGACAAACTGCGCATGTTCGTCAAAAGCTTCACCTCGCTGAACCTCGCGCACTCGCCCGTCACGCGCAGCTTCTTTCACCACGAGCCTTATTTGCCTTCGGCGAAGCTCGCGGAGATCAACGCGGCCAAGAACCAGTTCGATCAGGGCTTGCGCGCGTTGCTGGAAGAAGGCATGCGCAGCGGCGACTTCGATATCGACGATGCCAGCGTCACCGCATTGGCGATAACCGGAATGGTCAGCTGGACGCATCGATGGTATTCCGAAGAGGGCCGCGACACGCCCGAACAGATCGGCGAAAAGCTCGCCGCCATGGCGATGGCGATGGTTCACGCACGCAGCGTCGAACCGGCCGCACGCTGATAACAAACACCCGAACACTCGAACAAGGAGCACCGCCCGACACGACCCGCTGTGCAAGGAAACCGCAGTCGATCACGACCTTCAACCCATATCGAAGGACTGAAGAATGAGGAGCAGGAGACACTTCCTGGCCGTGGTGCTCGCCACGGCCCTGTACAGCGCTGCGCCCGCGATGGCGCAGGAGAGCATCCCGCTCGGCGTGAACGTCGAGCGCACCGGCGTCGCGACCGGCTACGGCACGCACATGCTGATCGCGGCGCAGATCGCCATCGATGAAATCAACCGCGCAGGCGGCGTGAACGGCGCGCCGCTCAAGCTGGTGATCGAGGACAACCGCAGCAGCCCGGAACAGGCGGTGATCGTCACGCGCACTTTAGAGCGCGAGAAAGTCGTCGCCATGCTCGGGCCGATCCAGACCTCGCAATGCCGCACCGCGTTCCCGGCGGCCAACCGCGCGGCGCTGCCCACCATCTCGCCGGGATCGAGCGCGCCCGGACTGACCGCGCAGAATCGGCCGTGGACCTTCCGCATCTCCGCGATCGACTCGGTGACGATGACCAACGTCGTCGAGAAAATGCGCAAGGCGCATCCGAATGCGAAGACGGTTGCGATCGTCGTGGATCCGCGCGACGCCTACTCGCAGTTCCTCGCCAACACGGTGATCCCGCCGATTGCCGAGAAGAACGGCCTCACGCTGATCAACAAGGGCGCGAATATCGACGTCCCCGCCGACACCAGTGACTTCAGCGTCTACGTCACGCGCGTGAAGAGCCTGAATCCGGATCTCGTGCTGATCCAGATGAACCAGGAGCCGAGCCAGGGCTTCCTGCGCGAGGCCAACCGCCAGAAACTCGCCGCGCCGATGTTCGCGGGTCAGGGCTTCATCACGACCTCGACGGCGAGCGCGGCGGCAGGCGTGGACTTGTGGGCGGGCCAGCCGTTCGATCCCGAGATCAAGGACCCGAAGGTGGTCGCGTTCGTGAACGAGTTCAAGTCGCGCGTCGAGAAACAGTTGCCGGGCCAGTACACGTCGCCAACCTATATCGATGCTAGCGCATACGAGAGCATCTACGTGCTCGCGGACGGCCTGCGCTCGCTGAAGGCCACGGCCGCCTCGGACCCGAAGCAGGTGCGCGAGGGCTTGCGCAACTATCTGGGCGCGGTGAAGGACTACAAGGGCCTCGGCAACACGATCACCATGGGACCGGAAGGCGACGCGCTGAAGGACACGATGGTCTATCGCACGCGTAACGGCAAGTGGGAACGGCAGTAAGCCCGGCCGCCGCGCCGCAGTCATCACGAGGAACCGCCCGATGCTCGCGCAACAGATCGTCAACGGGCTGATGCTGGGCAGCGTGTACACGCTGATCGGCATTGGCTACACGCTGGTGTTCGGCGTGCTCAGGATGCTCAATCTCGCGCACGCCTATGTGTTCATGGCCGCGCCGTTCATCGTGCTCGGCGCGGTCGAGGCGGGCGTGCCGCCGTTCGTCGCGCTCGCGCTCGGACTCGTCGGCGCCGCGCTGCTCGGGCTCGTGCTGTATCTGCTGGTGTTCCGGCCGATCCCGCGCGAGCACGCACTGGGCGGCTTCGTCGCGAGCCTGTCGTTCGGCATCGTGTTGCAGGTGATCGCCGTGAATCGCTGGGGCGGACTCTCGAAGCCGTTTCCCGCGAAGCTCGCGCTGCCCGACTGGTCCATTGGCAACGTCATCCTTTCGGGGATGCAGCTCGCGAGCCTCGGCATCGCCGCCGTGCTGATGCTCGCGCTGCTGTATGTGATCCGCCGCACGCGCTTCGGCCGCAACATCCGCGCGATCGCGCTCAATCCCACGGCGGCGGCGCTGCTCGGCGTCGGCGTGCAGCGCGCGGTGATCCTCGTGTTCCTGCTGTCGTCGGGGCTTGCGGGACTCGCCGGCCTGCTGGTCGCGATGCGCTTCGAATCGATCACACCCTTCATGGGCGACACCTACGCGATCAAGGCGCTGGCGATCATCATCATCGGTGGCCTGGGCGACGTGCGCGGCGCGATGCTCGCGGGCCTGCTGCTCGGCGTCTGCGAAGTGCTGTTCGCCGCGTATGGCTCGCCGGGATGGTCGGAGGCCTTCATCTGGCTGTTCCTGATCGCCGTGTTCCTGATCAAGCCGTCCGGCATCTTTGGCGCACGCGTCGAATCGAGGGAGATCTGAATTGGACGTTCTTCTTTCCGAGCCGGTACAGGCGCTCATCTCGATCAACGTGCTGCTCACGCTCAGCCTGCTCTTTCCGTTCGCGGCGGGCGTGTGGTCGCTCGGCCTGCCGGGCTTCATGGCGGTCGGCGCCTACACCGCGTCGTGGCTGACGGTGTCGCATGCGTGGCCCGTCGCCGCCGCCCTGCCGATGGGCGCGCTCGCCGGCGCGCTCGTCACGCTGCCCTTCGCGCTGCTCACGCTGCGCATCCGCGGCATCTATCTCGCCATCGCCACGCTCGCGGCGGCCGAGCTGATCCAGTTGTTCTTCTCGCACTACGAGACCACCGGCGGCGTGATGGGACTCGCGGGCATTCCGTATCTCGGCGCCGTGCCGATCCTCGCGCTGGCCGTGGTCGCGGCGCTGATATCGGGGCTGCTGTTCGCGTCGCGCTTCGGCAAGGCGCTGGTTGCGGTCGGTTCGGACCCGACGGTGGCCGCGTGCCACGGCCTGAACGTGCCCGCGCTGCAATTCACGGCGCTGGCGCTGGGCGGCGCGCTCGCGGGCCTGGCGGGCGGTTGCTTCGCGCACTTCTACAGCTTCATCTCGCCGGCCAACTTCGGCTTCCTGCGCAGCACCGACGTGCTGATGTTCCTGATTGTCGGCGGGCTGACGCCGGCGGGCGCGGTGCTCGGGGCGGCGGTGCTCAGCGCGATCCCGCAGGTCGTGACCTCGCTGGAGAAATGGGCGCCCGCGCTGTACGGCGTGATCGTCATGCTGATGACCATCTACATGCCGCAGGGTCTGCTGCCGCGCCACCGGCTGGGCCGCTGGTTCAAGCCGCGCCGCAGCGCGCCGCCACGCCGCGCCGCTAAACGCCTGCCCGTGCCCGTCACCGGACAAGGAGCCGACGATGCTTGAAGTCCAGGCCGTATCGAAGGCATTCCGCGGCATCCACGCGATCGAGGACGTGAGCTTCCGGATCGAACCGAATTCGATCACCTCGCTGATCGGTCCGAACGGCGCCGGCAAGACGACGATGATCAACGTCATCACCGGCGTGCTCGCGCCGACGCGCGGCGCGCTGCTGTTCGCCGGCCAGCCGATTGCCGGACGCCGGCCGCATCAGGTCGCGAGCCTCGGCATCCGGCGCACGTTCCAGACCGTGCGGCTGTTCGACAAGCTCACGGTGCGCGAGAACCTGACGGTCGGCGGCTACCGGCAGTTGTCGGGGTGGCGCTGGCTGCACCGCTTCCTGCCGATGAACCTCGGCGACGCCGCCGGCCGCCGCCGCGCCGACGAAGTCCTCGCGATGTTCGACCTCACCGCGCTCGCCGACGAAATCGCCACCGACCTGCCCTACGGCACGCAACGCCGCGTGGAACTGGCGCGCGCGCTGATGGGCCGGCCGCGTTTTGCGCTGCTCGACGAACCGGCCGCCGGCATGAACGAGAAGGAAACCGCGCAGCTCGTGCGCGACGTGCGGCGCATCCGCGACGAAGGCGTGACGGTGCTGCTGGTGGAGCACGACATGTCGATGGTAATGAGCGTGTCGGACAAGGTTGTCGTACTGAACTTCGGCAGGAAGATCGCCGAGGGCACGCCCGCCGAAGTGCAGCGCAATCCGGACGTGATCGCGTCCTATCTCGGGAGCGACGACGCATGAACGCACGGGATACCGCCGTCGAGCGCGCCGCGCCGCCCGTCGCGCCGGCGCTTCATGTGGAGAACCTGAGCGTGGGCTATGGCCGCTCGCTCGTGCTCGACCAGTTCAGCTTCAGCGTGAATCCGGGCGAAGTGCTGGCGGTCGTGGGACCGAACGGCGCGGGCAAGTCCACGCTGCTGAAGGCGATCTCCGGCTGCCTGCGGCCGCGTTCGGGCCGCGTGCGCTTCGGCGCGGACGAACTGACCGGGCTTTCGCCCGACCGCATCGCGCGCCTGGGCGTGCTGCACGTGCCCGAGACGCGCGACATCTTCGGCGGCATGACGGTGTTCGAGAATCTGCAAGTGGCCTTCGACAACCTCAACGAGCCGTCGAATGCGCGGCATGCCTTCGACGAAGTGTTCGACCTGTTTCCCTTGCTAGCCACGCGCCGCGACGAAGCCGCCGGCAATCTGTCGGGCGGCCAGCAGCAGATGCTCGCGATCGCCCGCGCGCTGCTCGGCCGGCCGCGCTTGCTGATGCTCGACGAGCCTTCGCTCGGGCTGGCTCGCATCGTGTTCCGCGAGATCTACGCGACGCTCGAACGTCTGCGCCGCACGGGCCTTTCCGTGCTGCTGGTGGAACAGAACGCATCGATGGCCGTGAAGTTCGCGGATTCGGCCATCGTGCTGGTGAACGGCGAGATCGCGCTGCGCGGCCGCCGCGATGAAATCATGCAGAACGAAGCGCTCGTGCAGCACTATCTGGGCGGCCGCCCCGACATCCACGCGACAGCAGGAGACGACTAGACCATGGACTGGAACACGTTCACGCTCGGCGAGGCGCTGGCGCGCAATGCGAGCGACCGCCCGGACGCGCTTGCCATCATCGATGGTCCCGAACGCATCAGCTATGCGCAGCTCGATCATCGTGTCGATGCGCTCGCGCATGGCCTGCGCGATCTTGGCATCGGGCGCGGCGAGCATGTCGCGGTGTGGCTCACGAACTGCGCGGACTGGGTGGCGTGCTGGGTGGCGTGCGCACGCATCGGTGCAGTGGTCGTGCCGATCAACACGCGCTTCAAGACTGACGAAGTGCGCTACATCCTGAAGCAGTCCGATGCCCGCGCGCTGGTGATGATGGACCGTTTCTGGAACATCGACTTCCTCGGCATGGCGCGCGAGATGATGCCGGGCGTGGCGAACATGACGCCGGGCGCGCTGCACGCAGACGACCTGCCGATGCTGCGCTCGCTGATCGTCTGGAAGGACGTGCAGGCGCCGGGCTTCTTCAGCCTGAACGAGATCGCCGGGCGCGGCGAGGCGCGGGTCGCGGCCGGGGCCACGCTGCCCGAAGCGCATGCGGAAGATCCCATCGTGATCGTCTACACGTCGGGCACGACGGGGCATCCGAAGGGTGCGATGCATTCGCACATCCTGTTGCGCAACGCCGCCAACATGGCGCGCGCGGAACGCGTCTTCGCGGACGACGTGCTGCTCGGCCACATGCCCTTCTATCACGTCGCGGGCTGCGTCGCGCAGGTCGCGTTGTCGATGATGGCGGGCTGCACGCTCGTGCCGGTGCCGCACTGGGTGGCCGACGACGTGCTCGACATCATCGAGCGCGAACGCGTGACGATCTTCGGCGGCATTCCAACGCACTTCATCGACTGTCTCGATGCGCTGCGCAAGAAGCCGCGCGATACGACGTGTCTCAAGTCGGCGTGGATCGGCGGTGCGCCGGTCACGCCGGAGATCGCGCTCGCGGCGCGCGAGGCGCTGACCATCGAAGGACTGCAATGCACTTATGGCATGACCGAGACCACGGCCTGCACCGCGCTCAGCGAATGGGATGCGCCGCTGGAGGTCCTATGCGACAATAAAGGCAAGCCCATCGGCGACTTCGAACTCTCCATTCGCGACTCGCAAGGCCGCGAAATGCCGGTGAATCGCGAAGGCGAACTCTGGGTGCGCGGCCATATCGTCATGCTCGGTTATTACCGCAATCCCGAGGCAACCGCCGAAGTCATGACGCCCGACGGCTGGTTCCGCACCGGCGACCTCGCCCTGTTCGACGAACACGGTTATCTGAAGACCACGGGCCGGCTGAAGGAGATGTTCATCGTCGGCGGGTCGAATGCGTATCCGGCGGAGATCGAGCGCATGTTGCAGAGCCATCCGAAGGTCAAGCAGGTTGTCGTGGTCGGCGTGCCGGACCATCGGCTGGGCGAAGTCGGCCACGCCTTCGTACAACTGCACGACGCGCCGGAAGGTGAAGAACACGAAGAAGCGGCGGCGCAAGCGCTTATCGAGTATTGCCGCTCGCACATGGCCGACTACAAGGTGCCGCGCCGCATCTGTTTCGTCGATGAATTCCCGCGCACGCCCACCGGCAAGATCCAGCGCTTCCTGCTGGCCCGGCAGGCACGCGCGCCTGCCCAGGTTACGCCCTAGCCGCATCCTTACCTTCCATGCTGACATCGTCCGATACGCCACCCACCGGCTCGCAAAACATGCGCGAGCAACTGCGCCACTTCAAGAAGGAACGCATTCTCGACGTGGCGCGGCAGCTGTTCTTCGAGCGCGGCTTCAAGGGCACGAGCCTCGAAGCCATCGCCGACGCCATGGAAGTGACCAAGCCGTTCGTGTACGGCATCTACGACAAGAAGACCGACATCCTCTTCGACATCGTGCTGCGCAACATCACGCTCGCGCTCGACGCCGTGAACGAGTCGCTGCACGGCGAAGGCAGCGCGAGCGAACGTCTGGCACAGGTCGCACGCAAGCTCACGCTGATCTGTATCGAGCATCGGGAATCGGTGACCATCTTCTTCCGCGAGGAGAGTTCGCTCGACCCCGAGCATCTGCAAGTGATGAACGAGCGCAAGGGCGCTTTCGACGACGCGCTGGCGTCGCTGCTCGACATCGGCGTGCAGAGCGGCGAATTCGAACTCGACGACACCCGCACGGCCACGCTCGCGATCGGCGGCATGCTGAGCTGGACGTATAGCTGGTATCGGCCTACCGGACGCCTGAGCGTCGACGAACTGACCGATCACATGGCCCGCTATGCACTGCGCATCGCGGGCGCGAAACCGGAGCCGCCCACACGATGAGCATCGAGGTCACGCGTCCCGAAGCCGGCATTGCACTCGTCACCATTGGCAACGAAGCACGCCGCAATGCGCTCGCGCCGGACGACTTCATCGCGCTGGGCGAGACCTGGCCGCGCCTGGCCGACGACCCCGAGGTGCGCTGCGCGGTCGTCACCGGACGCGGCACGCAGGCGTTCTGTTCCGGCGCGCAACTGGGCGCGGATTTCTCGGGCATCGCCGAGGTGGACGACATGGTCTGCCGCGCGCTGCTCAAGACCGTGTTCTTCCCGAAGCCGCTGGTGGCGGCGGTGAACGGCCATTGCGTCGCGGGCGGCTTCGAACTGATGATGGCGAGCGATATCCGCATCGCGAGCGAGGACGCGCGGCTCGGCCTGCCGGAAGTGCACTGGGGCATCGTGCCGTCGGGCGGCGGCGCGATGAAGCTGATCGAACAGATCGGCCACGCGCGCGCGATGGAACTGCTGCTGACCGCCGGACTCATCTCCGCTGAAGAGGCGCGGGACTACGGCATCGTCAATCGCGTGGTGCCGGCCGATGCCGTGCTGGACACCGCGCTTGCGCTGGCCCGGCGGATCGCGGGCAATAGCCCGAAGGCCGTGCGCTTCACCAAGGAATCCGCGCTGCTGCGCCGTGCATCCGACTGGCAGGCGCTCGAAGCCGCGGAACGCCGACGGGCTGCGGACATGCGGTCGAGCGCCGACGCGCGCATCGGCGTGCAAGCCTTTCTCGCCAAACAGACGCCGGTGTATTGAACACTGGACGCTCTTCTCTCCGTTTCTGCGGGCTCACGCTGAAGACCCGTTTCCGCGTCCGCAAGAAACGACGTCGCAGTTTCTGAAAAGCAGGACCAATCCACACAAAACACTCTTGTGCCGCTTCTCGCCGCGCGTGTCCTTCGCTACCATAAATCAAGCGCTGGAACCCGGTTCCAATTTACGGAACCATGATAAGGAGAGCGAGACACATGAGCATCCTGGACACAGCCACTACCGTCATGCGCCTCATGGCGCGGCATCAGCGGGAAGTCTGGATGATCGACCTCGTCGATCACCTCGAGATGCCGAAGAGTTCGGCATCGCGCGTGCTCAAGCAGATGACCGACTGCGGTCTGCTTGAACGCGACAAGCAATCGCTGGCTTATCGGCCGTCGATGCTGCTGCTGGAACTGAGCCATCTCGTGCGCTCGGCCAGTCCGCTGATCGACATGTGCGCACAGGCGCTAGAAACGCTCGGCGCACGCTATGGCCACACCGGCTATATCTCGGTTCTGGAACGCAACGATGTCGTGGTATTGCGCGTGCAGCCCGGCTCGCTTGCCTTCCGCGCGACGACGCATCCCGGCCATCGTTCGGCGTCCTGGGCCACGTCCACGGGGCGCGCGCTGCTGGCTCGCGAAACCGACCAGGCCATCCGCGCGCGCTTCGCGTCCGGACTGCCGGGCGGCAACACGCCACTCACCGCCGGCTTGGCGGACACCCGCGCCGCGCTGGAGGACGCATACGCCGTGGCGCGCGGCCCCGCCCGGCTCGACGCGTTGCTCGAGGAGATCGCCGTGACCCGCACGCGTGGCTATGCGATCGCGGAAAACGAAGCGCTGTACGGCGTGTGCTCGCTCGGCTGCGCGGTCGCGGATCCTTCGAGCGGCGAATGCCTGGCGTTCTGCCTGAGCTTCCCGGCGGGCACGCGGGACTACGCCGCGCTCGCTGAACTGGGGCAGGCGCTGCTGGAGCAGGCGAGCACGATCGGGCGCTCGCTCGGCGACCCGTTCTGGGTCGGCGCCGAAAGATAAACCTGCTTTCACGACCGCCATCGCGGCGGGCATTCAACCAGAACACGCCATGCATGGATCACAATTGCCCAAACACCGTCGGTCCTGCGCGACGGCATCCGTCCTCCAGGACGCGCCGCGCGCGTTGCAGATCCATCCCTCGGCGCTGAACCCGTCGAACCTGCTGCTGCTCGCGGTGCTGGGCGTGATCGGCGCGATCATCGGGGTCGAGTTGCTGGTGCGGGTGGGCGTGACGCCGAATACGTCCATCGTCGGCGCGCTGGCCGCGATGTTCTGCGCACGCGTGCCCTTGCGTTTCTTTCGGGCGTATCGCTCGGTGCACGTGCAGAACCTGGCGCAAAGCGCCATCTCGGCCGCCACGTTCGGCGCGGCCAACAGCTTGCTGCTGCCCATCGCCATTCCGTTCCTGTTCGGCCGCGAAGATCTCGTCGCGCCGATGCTCGCGGGCGTCGCGCTCGGCATGCTGCTCGATGGCTACATGCTGTACCGGCTGTTCAACACCAGCGTGTTTCCGGCCTCCGGCGCGTGGCCGCATGGTGTCGCGGCGGCGGAAGCCATCAAGGCCGGCGACCAGGGCGGCAAGCAGGCGCGTCTGCTCGGCGCCGGCATCGTGATGGGCCTGACCGGCTCGTGGCTCGGCATTCCCATGTCCGCGTTCGGCACGGCGTTCATCGGCAATGTGTGGGCGCTCGGCATGCTGGGCATCGGCTTCCTGATTCGCGGCTATGCGACGCTGCTGTTCCACTTCGACATCAGCAAGGCCCTTATTCCGCACGGCATGATGATCGGCGCGGGGCTTGTCGCGCTGCTCCAGGTCGGCATGCTCGTGTTGCGCGACCGGAATCCGCCAGGCCGTGCGCCGCTCGCGTCGGGTACGGATTCGGTCATCGCGCGTTCGCTGCGCTTCGGCGGGATCGCCTACCTCGTGCTCGCCGCGCTCGTCGCGCTGTTGAGCGGATTGTGGGGCGAGATGTCGCCGGGCATGTTGGCGGCATTCGTTCTCTATGCGGCGGCGGCCGCGTTCGTGCATGAACTGATCGTCGGCATTGCGGCCATGCACTCGGGCTGGTTCCCGGCCTTCGCCGTGGCGCTCATCACGTTGCTGATCGGCATGCTGATCGGCTTTCCGGCGGTGTCGCTCGTGATGTTGTGCGGGTTTTCCGCCGCCACCGGGCCGGCTTTCGCCGACATGGGCTATGACCTGAAGGCGGGCTTCATCTTGCGCGGTCACGGCCAGGATCCGGCGTTCGAACTCGCGGGCCGACGCCAGCAGCTGATCGCCGCGATGCTCGCATTCGTCATCGCCATTCCGGTCGTGCTGCTCGCGTATCGCGGGCTCTTTGCGAAGGGGCTGATCCCGCCTGTTGCGCGGGTCTACGTCTCGACCATTCAGGCGGGCATCGCGCCCGGCGTCGTCCATGCGCTGCTCGTGTGGGCCGTGGCCGGCGCGGCGCTCCAGTGGGCCGGCGGGCCGAAGCGCCAGCTGGGCGTGCTGTTCGCGACGGGCCTGCTGATCGCCAGCCCACTCGCGGGCTGGGCGCTGCTCGTGGGGATCGGCATGCGCCTCGTGATCGGACGCCTCAGACCGGGCGCGAAGAGTCGCACGGAAGTGTTCGCAGCGGGCGTGATTGCGGCAGACGCGCTGACCGGCTTCTGCGGCTCGCTCATCAAGTCGCGCTGATTCATCCACCCTTTCAACGCAGTGCCCAACACGGAGAACGCCTTCATGAGCCTCGCGCAAACCCTGCAAGTCTTCGAAGCCTTCGACAGCCGCCATGCGAGCGGCCAGACTGTGATCGATCTGCTCGCGCCGTTCGCCGACGTCGGCGTGAGTGTGGAGGTGCTCGAACTGAGCGGCCCGAAGGGCACGACCGACTTCGTGCGGATCGGCATTCCGGGCGATTGGGGCAAGCACAGCGGCCGCCATGCGAAGACGCTTGGCGTCATCGGGCGGCTGGGCGGCATTGGCGCGCGGCCGTCACGGATCGGCATGGTGTCCGACGCCGACGGCGCCATCGCCACCGTCGCCACCGCGCTCAAGCTTGCGCAGATGCGCCGCAACGGCGACCCGCTGCCGGGCGACGTCGTGCTGACGACGCACATCTGCCCGACCGCGCCCACGCGCCCGCACGATCCGGTCGAATTCATGGACACGCCGGTGGAGACCGACCGCCTTCTTGCGTATGAAGTCCGGGGCGAAATGGACGCCGTGCTCTCGCTCGACACGACCAAGGGCAACCGCATCATCAATCACAGCGGCTATGCCCTCTCGCCGACGGTCAAGGACGGGTATATCCTGCGTGTCTCCGAAGACCTGCTGCGCATCATGGAGATGACGACCGGCAAGCCCGCCATCACCTTTCCGGTGACGACGCAGGACATCACGCCTTATGACAACGGTGTGCATCATCTGAACAGCATCATGCAGCCGTCGATCGCGACGAGCGCACCAGTGGTCGGTGTTGCGCTCACGACGCAGGTCGCGGTGCCGGGCTGCGGCACGGGCGCGAGTCATGAAACCAACATTGCGCTGGTGGTGAAGTTCGCGGTCGAGGTCGCCAAGGAGTTCGGGCGCGGCACGTGTTCGTTCTACGATGAAGTGGACTATGCGCGTCTGCTTGAACTTTACGGCTCGCTTGTGCATCTCAAGGGCGTCGCGTGTGATGTCCGGTGAGTGCGGAGCGTGACTTGGCTTTCCCTTGCGCTGATTGCGCGATTGATTCCGGAGACTTTTGATGAACGCCCTTTTGTTGAGCAATTCAAGAAGTCCCGATGGCGCTTACCTCGTTCATGCGCTGGACGCCATCCGCGCACTCACGCCGAGCCGCGCGCAGACCACGACGCAGGCGCTGTTCGTGCCGTTCGCTGGCGTTACGTTGAGTTGGGATGAGTATGCGAGCACGGTCGCCGCGGCGCTGGCGCCGGCTAACATCGAGCTGCGTTCGGTACATGCTTTTGCGAGCGATGCCGAGGCACAGGCGGCTGTTGCGCAGGCGGCATTGATCGTGGTGGGCGGTGGGAACACGTTCCAGTTGCTCGCGCAATGCCGCGCGCGTGGTCTGCTTCAGGCGATTCGAAAGGCCGTGCAGGGCGGCGTGCGCTATCTCGGCTGGAGCGCCGGGGCGAATCTCGCGTGTCCCACTATCTGCACGACCAATGACATGCCGATCGTTGATCCTCGTGGCTTCGATGCGCTCGATCTCGTTGGCTTTCAGATCAACCCGCATTACACCAACGCGCTGCCGCAAGGGCATCAGGGCGAGACGCGCGATCAGCGCATCGAGGAGTTTCTGGTGGCGAATCCGGGAGCGAAGGTACTTGGTTTGCCGGAAGGAGATTGGCTCGAGGTGACGCCTGCGGGGATGACATTGCGTGGCTTGCATGACGCAAGGTATTTCGAGCAAGGCGCAGCGCCGGTCGTGCTTGCGCCGGGGGCGATTTTGGTTGGTTGAAGTCGGTAGTTCGAGGAAGTTGTAGCTCTGGAAGCACGGCATAAATTACCCAAAGCCGGACGTAATCTCCAGTTGCTAGCATGGCGCCTCTTTCCACTCGAATAACCCCTCAACCCATGAAGAAAGCAGTCATCGCCTTGCTCGCCTCCGGCTTCGCATTCCTGTCCGTCGCTCCCGCCTTCGCTGCGCCGCCCCATCATCATGTCGTGTGCCATAAGGTGCGCGTGCATCATCATTGGGAACGTCGCTGCCATTAAGGGCATTGTTTGATCTGCAGGAAAGCGCCCGTTTTTCGGGCGCGAGTTGTTGATTCAGCTAGCTCTGAGCTTGGGCCATGCGACGGTTGTGCGTCACTCATCTCGATCAATCAACTCTGAATGGCTGGTTCACATCTCTTCAAAACATCTCGCTTCTTGCTCGACTCAAAGCGCTCCGGCTAGATCTGCAAGCTCCGGGGTAGCGCGACTGTTGGCAGTCGACCCTTCCGAGTCATTCAGCGGCTCGTGCCCCACTGTCCGCTCCCGCGTAATCAGGGGCCACTCGCCGTCGACCCGCGTCCCGCGCGAGAAACTCGCGTAGGCAGTTTTCAACTATTATGGAAACGTCGTTACGCTCCCCACCCTCAGACAAGCTGCCGATAAAGCAAATCGAACCGGCGGCAAACAAGGCGCCACCGTTCGGCGCAAAGCCGCATACCATGTGTGCACGAATTCCGCCGAATTGACGCGGCTTGCCAACAATTCGATCAGGCGTCAGCACCTCGTCGGGCGTGGTCGCATAGCTCTCATCGTGGCCCTCCGAATAGGCAACGACCGAGACAAACGCCGACGTACCAAGGTCGGCAGCACTCTGGTCAATTTCAAATCCAGCCGCTCCTCCGCCCGACAACCCGTGATCGCCGATGGGTTGGCCTGCACCTGCTGTTACGCCATCGAATAGCCATTCAAATTCCGGCTTAAATGAGGCCGGCGCGCGCACGTAATGCGTGCCTTTGAAATCGCCCTCAGCAGTGAAGCCGACTCCGGCAACGGCCTGCGGCGGTAATCCGTTTCGACGCCACATCCCACCGTATTCACCATCCAACTGATGGTAGTACTCGCCCGGCTCGCTTGCCCAAACGCGCATGCCACCCTCCGCGCGTCTTATTTCCAACATGTGCGGCATCGATGTGGGCCGGGCGATCTTCCAGTAAAAGCCGTTTCCTCCAAGATACATAAGCCTGCCACCTGCAGCACGATATGCAAGGATCGCATCAAGCATGCGGCGGGTGTGATACTCGGGATGCGATCCGGTCAACACTACGTCATAGTGCTTGAGGGCCTCGACGCCCAGGTCGTCCAGGTCTTCGTCGGTAACGACATCGAAGCCGAAACCTTTCTCCTTCAACCAGTTCGTAAGATGCGAATCCGCCGAAAAATGCCTGAGCCCGGAGCCGTGCTCATCGAAGAACGTGAGATATCCAGGACGCATCGTGAGGACAGGACGCAAGCGCGAGGACAGGTGAATGCCCGAACCATCGATGTGGTTGTTGTAAGTCGAAAGCCCAAACGCTCTTACAACATCAGGGTTGTGCGGATACCCACCCCACTCCTTTACTCGTTGAGCCAGCGGCCCCCGAAAATTCCCGCGCGCGTTGTTGGCGTACGCAAGATACGTCAGTGTGGGCGCGAGGAAGACGATTCGTTGCCGTTCGCAGCCCGGCGCAACCGTGACATAAAACGGAATCGAATCCACTCCCTCACCGTTGTCGACGCGCAGACAGTAGACGCCTGACGGCAGCTCCAAAGGGATTCGAAGGGTGACCGACGTGTCCCATTTGCAATCGGCAAGATCATCCGAATGAAAACGCATGGCCCGATATTGGTCGGGCGCACGTTGCCAATTCATCTCTTCTCCGGTCCATGTGGAAGATCGGATCGCTCGCATCGGGGAGTTCACCAATGTCAGCGGCTGGTTTGCGTCAAGCGTGTTGGGGACACGGTTGAGATCGAGCGTCGCGCTAAAGTCCCAGCTCGCGAAGACCTGTGCCTCGCTCGAATCAGGTGCGACCGCGTCTCGCCGAACGACATATAGCGACGGATTTTCGATCGACCCATCGAATGCCGCTTGGGGATGCTCGTTCCACACCGCTGCGAAGCAGATCATCGTCGCCTCGAACGCCTTCGACGCGAAGCTGCACGAAACCTCAGTCTCAATGGTCGTGACGGAGCGCTCAAACGTAATGGTCGTCTCGGAGGATGCATGTACCCGGCCATCCTGGCTTAGTAAAAGGCGCAGCCTCGTCCATCTGTCGGTGTGAACGGTGACATCCGCATAGACCAGTTCCCCTGTCTGCAGGTCCTGGAACCCAAGCCGCCCCTCGGTAAGAACCACGGCGAAGCCACTCGTGCCCGATTCGTTTTGAAGCGAAACGACTGTCTGGGGCGCTATCGTGTCCAGTGTGGAGCAAATATTTAACTCCAGTCTCAACTGTTGAGCGCTGACCGGCATGGATAAGGGACCCACCGCGCACGAGCCTGCGAACACGGGTTGGTCCTGTCCTGGATACGAAGCCTCGAGCGGAACATCGACAGGTACGAGTTTCATTCCCGGTCCGAGCGGATTCGGGTCGCAGCAATCCACGCGCTGCACTTGCGCCACGAACGGCCGCCCGTGGCGAGAACTGATCTTGAAAGCGAGTTCCTGCCCCGCGTGTGCACTCCACGGAGTGACGTAGCCAACGATCGGGGGCGTTCCGCTGTTTCGAGGTTCCATGGTTATCGCACTCATCGTGAGTTGAGCAAGCGTCGTGATGAAAGATCAAGGGTTAAGGGTTAAGGGTTAAGGGTTAAGGGTTAACTCTGAAAGAGATCAGATCTTCTAAGGGTTGTAAATAGAACCAAACGTGGTCATTATAGATCCAATTCTCCAACCACTCGAGGGTGCGATGAAAAAGACAGTTGGCTTTTGTCTGGCGTTTTTGGCACTTGCGGCGGCGCCAGCGGTCGGCGCCCAGGAAGTCGTGAACATCGGAATATCCGGGCCTCTGACTGGTGCGCAGGCCTCTGAAGGGAAGGATAACGAGAATGGCGCGCGGCTGGCTGTCGAGGAGCTGAACAAGAATGGGATCAAGGTGGCGGGAAAGACAGTCACTTTTAAATTGGTATCAGAAGATGACCAGGCTGATCCGCGTATCGGCGTGCAAGTCGCGCAAAAGCTAGTCGACGCGAAAGTCAGCGCCGTCCTCGGCCCATACAACTCCGGCGTCGCCATCCCTGCCTCGCAGCTGTACCACAACGCCGGAATTCCGATGCTGTCCGTGGCGTCAAATCCCACGCTCACCTTGCAAGGATTTCCCGAGGTATTCCGGATCGGGGCAAGTGATTCGCAGCTTGGCGGAGCGATGGCTGACTTTGCGGTCGACAAGCTGAAAGCAAAGACCGCTGCGGTGATCGACGATCGAAGCGCGTATGGTCAGGGGGTCACCGAACAGTTCATTACTGTTGCAAAGGCCAGAGGGCTCAAGATCGTGCAGCAACAATACGCGAGCGGCCAGGCGATCGATTTCAAGGGGATACTGGCGCAAATCAAGTCCGTCAACCCGGAGGTGATTTTCTATGGCGGATATGCGGCGCAGAGTGCTCCCCTCGTCAAGCAGATGCGACAGCTCGGCATCCGCGCGAAGCTGCTGGGCGGAGATGGCATTTGCACGTCCGACATGGCGAAAATCGGCGGCCCTGATGCAGCCACTGCCTACTGCTCTCAAGGCGGCGTTTCACTCGACAAATCGCCTGCAGGCAGCGCGTTCCTGAAGAAATACAAAACGACGTTCAATGTCGATACACAAGTGTATGGCGTCAGCTTCTATGACGGGTTGAAATTGCTGGCCGATGCGATGGTGAAGGCAGGAACGACAACCGACCGCGCGAAGATCGTCGCTCAACTGGAAAAAACGCCGTACAAAGGGATTGCGGGCGAGTACGCCTTCGACGCTCATCACGACCTGAAGGCATCGGCCACGACCGTGTACACGTTCAAGGACGGCTCGGTCGTCACCTACGACAAGTAATGGTCTAGAACACTAAACATACGCTTGTGGAGCAGTTATGAAAGTTACCCGAACACTCAATACGGTTGAAGTTCACACGGGCGGTGAGCCCTTCAGGATCGTGACGAATGGCTTTCCACGCCTCACGGGAAAAACCATCAACGAGCGCCGCGCCTGGATCCAGGAGAACGCGGACCAACTGCGACGAGCCTTGATGCTCGAGCCGCGCGGACACGCTGACATGTATGGCGGGTTTCTGACCGAAGCGGTAACCGACGGCGCCGATTTTGGAATCATCTTCATGCAGAACGCAGACTACAGTCCGCACTGCGGCCACGGCGTGATCGCCCTGTCGACAGCGGCGGTCGAGCTGGGCTGGATCGAACGTACATCTCCGGAGACGCGAGTCGGGATCGATGCACCCTGCGGATTTATCGAGGCATTCGTCAAATGGGACGGTGAGCACGCCGGAAACGTGCGCTTTGTAAACGTGCCTTCCTTTATTTGGAAACAGGATGTCACTGTGAGCACGCCCACCTTCGGCCCCGTCACGGGTGACATCGCCTACGGCGGGGCCTTTTATTTTTACGTCGACGGTCGCAAATATGATGTCGCGGTTCGGGAAGACAACGTGGAGTTGTTGAAGAAATTCGGCGACGAGATCAAGCAGGCAGTGAACGCTCAATTCGACATCGTGCATCCCGAGGTTCCGGAGATTCGAGGTCTGTACGGCACGATCATCTCGGGCCTTGCGCGCCACCCCGGATCGACGCAATCAAACTGCTGCATCTTTGCGGATCGCGAGGTCGACAGGTCGCCCACCGGATCCGGCACCGCGGGACGCGTCGCGCAGCTTTATCTACGAGGCGAGCTATCCGCGCAGGAAACGCTAGTCAACGAGTCGATTATCGGCACCGTCTTCAACGGACGAGTGCTCAAAGAAACTCAATGCGGTGAATTCGACGCGGTCATCCCGGAGATCGAGGGAAATGCGTTCATCTGCGGTTACGGGACCTGGCTTATCGACGAACGCGATCCTCTCACCTACGGATTTCTTGTTCGGTAAGCAAGTCGTCGTTCGAGGGCGCTTATCATACGTTCCTGCACGGCTGCTTTCCCGAGGAAAGCAGCGAACCGAGCCCTAGAAACGCGTAAGGACAGCAACATGAGCGCAACGAGACAAGATTTGGAGTCTTACTTTCGGCCCTTGCAGGTGTACGAACAGGTCGAAGAAAAAATCAAGGCCGAGATCCGGACCGGACGGTTCGCGCCGGAATCTCGTCTTCCCTCCGAGCGTGAACTCGCAGCGCTCTATGGGGTCGGCCGACCCGCTGTCCGCGAAGCGATCGGAGCCCTGCAGAACGAAGGGCTAGTCGTGACGAGGCGGAATTCGGGTACCTACGTGACGGCGTCCGCATCCCAGTTTCTGACCGACGGCGGAAGTGCCGATCAGGAAGCGGGTCAAAGCGAACCCGATTTTAGTCCGACTGGCACTCTAGAGACGCGGTTCATTCTGGAGCCCGCGATTGCGCGGCGCGCTGCTGCGAGAGGAAAGCGCGATCGACTCGCCGAACAGTATCTCAGCCAGATGGAAACGATCGTCGATATAGACAATCTCGAACAACGCGCTCTATGGAATAACAGTGACCGGATGTTTCACCGCCAGTTGGCGGTCATGACCGGGGACGCCTTGCTGGTGAAAATCGCCGACGAAGTCGCAAAAACAATGGATCAACCCCTTTGGAAGCGACTGAAAGACGAAGGAATCTACGAGCCGAATCGGATTCGCCTGTATGCGTCGGAACACCGCTTCATTTACGAATCCATCGTCCTCGGCGATGCTGACGCCGCGGCATTTTATGTCGAGCAACACATCAAGCGCGTGCGACGCGACATCGCGCCCAAATGACTCCTTCATAACGCTACTGCAAAGTTTTGATTTCCAGTTGAGCGCCGGCATGGCGAGACGAATCAGCCGGTTCTGGATCGCTTTGGCTAAACAAATTCCTTCGACTCTTTCGAACCTGCGCTGGAGCGGTACTAACAATGGCCGACGTCGCCCTTTCTCTGGAATACTTGCACGCGCTCGCTGTCGATGTGCTGACTTCAAATGGTCTTGATAACTCTCATGCAGAAGCGTTGGCCAAAGTGCTGGTGGCGGGTCAGCGTGACGAATGCCAATCCCACGGCGTCTGGCGACTGCTTGGCTGCGTCAAGACGCTGCGCACTGGCAAGCTGAATGGCAGCGCCGAACCTCGAGTGCATGATGTCGCGCCCGCGCTTGTAAAGGTCGATGCGCAATTCGGGTTCTCTCCGCTTCCATTTGAAATCGGCAGCCGGATCCTCGTTGAGAAGGCAAGGAAAACGGGCATTGCGGCGCTCGCGATCAACAATTGCTTTCACTTCAGCGCATTGTGGCCGGAGATCGAAGCCCTTGCCGCGCAAGGGGTAGCCGCACTCGCGATGGTGCCCAGTCATAGCTGCGTGGCGCCTGCCGGAGGCACCCGGCCACTGTTTGGAACAAACCCGATAGCGTTTGGCTGGCCGCGTCCAGAAGGGGTTCCGTTCGTGTTCGATATGGCGACCAGCAGGATTGCACGAGGCGAAATTGAGTTACATAGACGTGCTGGCCTGAAGATTCCTAATGACTGGGCGATCGACGACGAGGGGCAACCGACGGACGATCCCGAAAGAGCGCTGAAGGGCGCCATGATGACGTTTGGTGGATACAAAGGCTCCGCATTGGCAGCAATGGTGGAACTGCTGGCGGGTCCGTTGATCGGCGACATGATTAGCCAGGAATCGCTCGAATTCGATGAAGGCTTGGGAGCAGCGCCGTGTCACGGCGAACTCGTCATTGCCTTCGACCCTTCGGTGTTTGGCGGAGCAGACGCAGGCGACAATGCACACCGAGCCGAAGCGCTTTTTGCGGGTATCGTAGGACAAGGAGCGCGCCTACCATCCCAACGACGATTTGAAGCTCGTGAGCGAAGTGTCAAACACGGTGTCACTCTATCTGCTGAGCTTCATGCGGATCTTCTAGCGTTGAGCAAAAGCCAAGATCGTAACGCTGATGCATGCGGTCGAAGCTGATGGTCAAAGCGGCTCGTTCGCCTGTTACGTGCGGACGAAAAAAGCAAGCACGTTCTCGCGAGAACGATGTGGTTGGCGAGCGCGCCGACCCGAAAGCATGGGCACAGTTTGCGCGATAGCCTCTCGACAGCAGCGTTAGAGCGGCCCACCTGCATGAATCGATTGCCTGGATGGCTCTGGTCGACCACAGGCTACGCGACGATTGGCGGTTTGAGCGTGAATTCGCCGCGCGTGCTCGGCCCGGAATTGGCTGTCGACGCTGTCGCGCCGTGTACTCCGCGCCTGTCTTGATGTCGAGAGCGGTGATTCCATACGATTCATCGCCGCTCAACGACCGCAATGGCGCGGCGACCGGTCATTTTCCGGCGTTAGATGAATGGCGATTTGTGGCCGTTCGCGGTCCAACATAGACGGACGGGCGTGGACGGCCATAAATCGTCCGAGGAAGGCAGCGTCACCCACAGCAGCCGATCGGGCGGACATCGCAAGGCAAAAAAACGTGGTCCATTCATGCAAGTCGGCATTCAGGAACAAGAATTCCGCCTCAATGAAGCTCCAAAAATTAACCTTGTTTGCAAATAGAATCGCTGCCTCCGCCCTGCGGCTCTAACTTCGACAGTGCAAAGTCATAGTCTTCCCTTGTTCAAAGACAACGTCTGGGCCATTTGTACCTCAACTGAAACTCAAGACCTCACGGGCCCTGGCCGATATCAAGGCTGATACGCCAAACGGAAATCCCATGAAAAAATCGCCTTCCTTTTTTCCCCTACTCTTGTGCGCCTGCGCGACGGCGTCCCATACCTTCGCGCCAGATGGCCGTGAAGCGTTCTCGCTCGACTGCTCAGGCTCCGCTCGGAACTGGGGTATGTGTCTTGAGAAAGCTGGAGACCTCTGCAATACGCGAGGCTATGAGGTGATGCGGGCGAGTTCGGAGGACGGCTACCTTGCAGCCGGTAACGCAGGCGCGTCAATTTCCGGCAGTCGCGCGGGGTTTGGTGGCAACAGTTCTTCGAGCTTCTTCGCTTCGACGTTGCGCATGCGGACCATGCTGATCGCCTGCAAAAAGCCGGCATAAGACGTGGCATCTTGGTGTCGCCAGCGGGACGTACCGCGACGACGCCCGTCACACTAAGGTCCGATCGCCGAACTCGCCTTACTGGAAACCATGGAGGATAAGATCTTTTTAAATGACGATGCTGTGCTTGTCACTCGAAGATCTTATCTACAACATCTCGAATGCGGTGGCGAAGGCCGTGGTCGCGCGCGGATGACGCAAACAAGCGGGTCGGAAGTGGAGTAGATTGTTGGCGTTGTTTGATCTCACCCGGTTCAAGCCGTGCTCTTAATCGCTTCTTCATTGTTGGAGAACGACACTCAGTGCAGTCTAAGCATTCGTTGCTATGCGCTGGTTGAGCGTCGGACGGCTTTCGAGCCGGCCCGGCCGTTCAAGTGACCCTCCTGGAATTCAGGCCAGCGGAGGAAACTAGTTTATTCAAGCCGCACAAAAGCACGCCGCGCAAGAATTCAGGCTTTTAACTTCCCTTCGTTGGTCCCCGCCCACTGCGACGCCCCGACTGCCATCCATCACATCATCGTTCGGACAGTCCGGGACGAAGCCAGTCGGCGAAAAACGCACGCTCAAGGGCGGCGAAAACAGCACCGATGAAACGTCGCGGGACATTCCCGTTACATGAGCTTGTAGCCCAGGGACGCCTGTCGTGGGACCGCCCGCTGACCCGGCGCATCAGATTCGAAGATATCAACCAACAATCGGCGCCCTGCACGACCGCGTGAAAGCACAGCCGATCGTCGACCTCACCTGAGCGCCTTCCACCACGTCGAAATTCTCATTCAGCCCGCACGCCTTCACATTCGCACTGCGACACCACCTGAAGATCCCACATCTGCGACGCTATCCGAACATCGATACCCCACGTCGGAGGTGCACCAAAATGCCCAAAAAACACACAGGCGGCTGCGCATGCGGCGCGGTCAGATTCGAATTCGACACCGAACCCGGATTCATCGCGGATTGCTACTGCCGGGACTGCCAACGGGCGAGCGGCGGCGTGATGGCCACCTTCTTCGGCGTCCCCGAAACCGACTTCACTGTGCTCAGCGGCAAGCCCAAGTCCTTCGCCTATATCGCCGATTCCGGCAAGGGAATCGACCGCAACTTCTGCCCCGACTGTGGCTCGCGCCTCTTCACGAACCACGCCGGAGCCTTCCCCGGAACGGTGTTCGTGATGCTGGGCAGCCTGGACAATGCCGAAACGATCCAGCCGATGCTCGAAATGTTCACGAAGCGCCGTCATGGTTGGCTGAAGCATCCCGACATTCCGCAGTTCACGGACATGCCCTCATGACACATCAACGCCGCGCGCAAGAAGAATCGCGCGCGGCCCGACGCATCAGTTCACTACCGTCTCCCGCTTCTTCTGCCGCAACGCCACCCCCGGCCACAACTGCGCACCGCCGCGTTCGTATTGCCCCGGATACCGAATCCGCCCGACTTCGCCGAGCACTTCAGCGGCATGCCACGGCCATCTCGGGTCATCGATGAACGCACGCCCGAGCGCCACGCAATCGGCCTGCTGGTTCGCGAGAATGGCCTCTGCCTGATGCGCGTCTGCAATAAAGCCGACCGCCCGCGTCACCATGCCGGTACGGCGCTTCACCTCTTCGGCGAGATGCACCTGATAGCCCGGCTCGACGGGAATGGCAGCCGGCATGACCGCCCCCGACGTCACGCAGACATAATCCGCGCCGACGGCCTTGAGCGCGTTCGTGAACGCGACACATTCGTCGATCGTAATCCCACCATCCTTCCAGTCCGTGCCGGTGATGCGAAAGCCGAGCGCGACGCCTGCGCCGAGCGCGTCGCGCACTGCGGCGGCGATATCGAGCGGCAGACGCATGCGGTTCTCAAGGCTACCGCCGTATTCGTCATCACGCTGGTTCGCCAGCGGCGACAAAAACTGATGCAGCAGATAGCCATGAGCCGCGTGAATCTCGACGACCTCGAACCCGAGGCGCGCCGCACGCTTAGCCGAATCGACGAAGCTGTCACGCACGCGGCGGATGTCGTCCTTGGTCATCGCCTGCGGAATAGGCCAGCCGTCCGTGAACGCAAGCGCCGATGGCCCCTGCGTCTGCCACGGATCCTCGCCCTCAGCCAGCGCGCTGCGTCCTTCCCACGGTCGTTGCGCCGAAGCCTTCCTGCCGGCGTGACCCAACTGGATGCCCCAGCGCACACCCTGCCCGACGCCACGCGCCGCCGCCATCACGCGCCCGAGCGCGGCTTCGGTGACATCGCTATAAAGCCCGAGGCAGCCGTGCGTGATGCGCCCATGCCGTTCGACGGCGGTCGCTTCGAGCATGACCAAACCCGCCCCCGAGACAGCGAGTTGCATGAGGTTCATCAGATGCCAGTCGCTGGCGCAACCATCGTTGGCGCTGTACTGACACATCGGCGCCACCACGATACGGTTATCGAGTTCGACGGAACCCATGCGCAATGGGGAAAAAAGAATGCTCGTCATGCTTGGTCCAGATAGTTGAAAGCACTCCACGTCAGCATCGCGGAGAGTCGAAATAATCAAGCCGCGTTCGCCTTCGCATACGCGGCGACTTCCGCGTGCGTGGCGAACCAGGCATCCTTGGTCTTCATGTACTGGATCAACTCGTCGAGGATCCAGATGCGCGAGCGCGCCGTGATGATGTGCGGATGCATCGTCAGCTGGAACAGACCGCCGCTCTCGTGCGCGTAATCGAACTCGCGGCGGAAGATCTCGAAGACATCGGTGGGCGGCGTGTACGGCCGCAGCGACTGGAAGCGATGCATGCTGAAATACACGGCATCGTCGCGAATCCATTCCACCGGCAGTTCAACCACGCCCGTCGGCTCACCTTCGAGCATCAGCTCGTAGCAGTCTTCGTCGGCCATCAGCGACGAATCGTAGAGCAGGCCCATTTCCTTCGCGATGCGCAGCGTATGCGGGCTGAAGTCCCACGAAGGCGTGCGCAGGCCGACCGGACGCACGCCGGTGATCTTCTCGAGCGCGTCCGATGAACGCAGCATCAAATCACGCTCGGCCTCGTAGGGCAGCACTGAATTGAGTTCGTGAATCCAGCCATGAATACCGATCTCATGTCCTTCAGCGATCACGCGACGCTGTTCGTCCTCATGCAGCATAGCCGCGACCGCGGGCACATAGAAGCTTGCTTTCACACCATGCCGCTCAAGCAGTTCGAGCAGTCGCGGCATGCCGACGCGCGCGCCGTATTGCCCCCAGCTCATCCGGCTGATGGACTTGCCGCCGTCGCGCAGTTCATTGGTTTCGTGATCGCTGTCGAACGACAGAGCCACCGCGCAACGTGCCCCGTTTGGCCAGTGCGCAGGCCGCAGACTGCGTCCCGCGCGCGTGTGATTCACCTTCGCGCGCCAGGTTTCTTCCGGCCATTGCCAGGGTTCGAGGGTCTGCTTCGAAAGATCGTTTGTCATCGTGGTTTCCTTTGATTCAGTTTGGGACCGGCTTCACCGGCCGCCATCGACGGACAGGATCTGCCCGTTGACGAAGCCCGACAGCTCCGACGCGAAGAACAGCACCGCGCGCGTGATGTCCTCGGGCGTGCCGAAGCGGCGCAACGCGATGCCGTCGAGCAGGCTGCGCTGGCGCGCTTCGCCCATCGCGGCCCATTGCTTTTCGGTGGCGTCGTTGGTGCGCACGAAGCCGGGCGCGACCGAGTTCACGCGAATGCCATATGGTCCGAGTTCATGCGCGAGTTGCCGCGTGAGGCCGAGCACCGCATGCTTGGCCGAGCAGTACGCCTGCACGCCGGTGAGCGAAGCCTGCAAGGCCGCGCCGGAACTGATGTTGATGATCGCGCCACGTCCCGCGCGCTTCATGCCGGGCGCGGCCGCGCGGCTCAGCGAAAAGGTCGTGCCCAGATTGATCTCGATCACGCGGTCCCATTGTTCGTCGGTGACTTCATCGACGGGACGCGGCGCCTGTCCCGCCACGCCGCCCGCATTGTTGACGAGCACGTCGAGCGCGCGGCCGCTGTGCGCCTCGATCCCGCGAATCCACGCGGCAGCCGCCGCGCGATCCGTCAGATCAACGACCTCCGTTTGGATGCGCGGCGCGGCGAGCGTCGCGAGTTCGTCGGCGCGGATATCGCAGGCATAGACTTGCGCGCCGAGTTCCGCGAACGTCGTGGCGATCACACGCCCAAACCCGATGGCCGCGCCGCTGACGGCCACCACCTGCCCTTCGAAGGAAATGTTCATGTCTCGAGTAGTTCGTTGAGGTTGCTGTCGGAAAGCTGGCGTTCGCCGTCCTCGATCTCGTGGATCATGTCGCACAAGGCATTCAGCTTCGCGCAATCGATGCCGTGCGTACGGCCCGTCTCCACCACCGGTTTGATCTGCATGTCCACTTCCGTGCGACGCTTGCGCACCGCAAGATCGCGCCACACGCCAGAGTGCGTTTTAGCATTCGGCCGGTTGAACGCCACCATCGCCGCGACGCTTGCGCGGGCCGCGTCTTCGTCGGACTGCGGTGTGAACGCGGCCGGATCGAAGCCGTTGAAGCCGCGCGCCTTCACGCCTTCCGCTTGCGCTACCTGCAACACTTCGGTCGCCATCTCGCGCCACAGCGGCAGCAGTTCGGGACGTTCGAGACAATCCGCGATGCCCAGTTGCCCAACCGCCTGCGCGAACAGCAGCGAACCGTAGGCCAGCTTGCCCCACAGATAGGAGAAAATTTCGTTCGTGAGGACCGCGTCGGGCTCGAATTGCTGCATGAGTGTGTGCAGCGCGCGAATACGCTCCGTGGAGGCGCCATCGATTTCCCCGACCACCACCGCAGCCCGGTTGCCGTAGTGAATCTCGCCCGGCTTGATCCAGTCCGCGCCGAAGTTGACGAATGCGCCGACCGTCCGCTCGCGTCCCACGACCTGTGCAATGACGTGCTCGCACAGTCCGTTCTGCAGCGACAGCACATAGCCGTCCTTCGTCAGATGCGGCCACAGTGCTTCACACGCGTCGCGTGTATGGTGCGCCTTCACCGCGAGGAAGATGTGGTCCCATTGCCCGTCGATTTCATCGGGAAGGAAGGCCGGCGCACTGACCGTGAATCGATCTACCGGGCCGGTGATCGACAAACCGCGCGCCGGATCGCGGATCGCTTCCACATGCTCACGGTCGATGTCCACGAAGGTGATGTCGTGACCCGCGCGCACGAGGTACGCGCCAATCGTTCCGCCGATGGCGCCCGCGCCCCAGATCAGAATGCGTTGTTTCATTGAAGGTTTGCCCGTTGGTTTAGCGAAGCCGCTCGCGAGCGGTTTCGCGGAAAGTCGAGATGACGATGCCGGAGACGATCGCCGCCGCCGTCAGATAGAAGGCCGGTGCGATGGGCGAGCCGGTCACGCCGATGAGCCAGGTCGAGATGAACGGTGCGAAGCCGCCGAAGATCGCGGTCGAGAGGCTGTAGCCGATCGACATCAGCGTGGTGCGGCCATAGGTCGGAAACAGCTCGCAGAGCGCCGAAGGACCCGCGCCTGAGAACGCCGCGATGAACAGGTTGAAAAAGATCTGGATGGCCAGGATCGAGCCGAAGCTCGCGCCGCCGAGCACCACGCGGAACAGCACATACGAGAACAGCAGGAAGCCGACGCAGCAGCCGAGCAACAATGGCTTGCGGCCAACGCGGTCCGACAACGCGCCGAAGAACGGCGTGGCCGCGACCAGCACGGCGAGCGCGATCGAGTTCGACATGAGCGCCTGCGTCGTGCTGAGACCGGCGTACTTGCCGAGGAAGGTCGGCATGTAGCTGAGCATCACGTAGTACGACACGGTCCAGATGATGGTGAAGCCAAAGGCCTTCGACATCATGCCGAGCGCGTCAGACTTGCTGGTGCGTTCGACCTGCTCCAGGTTCTCCTGCACCTTCGTGAACGCAGGCGTCTCGACGATGTTGCGGCGCATGTAGAGACCGATCGGCAGCAGGATGCCGCCGAACAGGAACGGCAGGCGCCAGGCCCAGGCATCGAGTTGATCGGCGGTGAAGGACGCGCTGACGATGGTCGCCACCACGCTGCTCGCCAGCGACGAGGCGGCAATCGACGCCTGGCCCATGCCGCCGTAAAAACCGCGCTTGCCCGGCGGCGCGGATTCGACGATGAACGACGTGGCGCTGCCCCATTCGCCGCCCGCCGCAAGGCCCTGAACGAGCCGCAGGAACACGAGCAGCGCGGGGGCGAGCGCGCCCGCCGTGGCATACGTCGGCAACAGGCCGATGCCCGCCGTGCCGACCGCCATGCCGAAGATGGTGATGAGCAGTGCGGCGCGTCTGCCGTGCACGTCGGCAATGCGACCGATGATCGCGCCGCCCACCGGCCGCGCCAGGAAGCCGACGCCGAAGGCGGCGAAACTCGCGAGCAGGCCGCCGTATTTGTCGCCCTGGAAGAAGTTGCGCGCAAGCGTGGCGGCGAGGAACGCGTACACGATGAAGTCGTAGTACTCGAGCACGTTGCCGATCATGGCGGCCATGAGTTGCTGGCGTGTCGAATGGGCTTGCGGGGCGTCTGCCGTTAGAGGCGGGACGGCAGCTTGCGTATCAGCCTGATTGAGCATACAGGAACCCTAATTTTTCGATGTGGAGATGCCGGAACCCGGCATGCGATGTTGGTCAAGCGACTCTTAAGCCGATTCGCGCGGCGAAGGCGAAGGCGCCGCCGCCGGTGTCAATGCGCCGAAGGGCGGCGGCAAGCGGTCGATGCAGGCCCGCATCGCCGCGAGGATCTTCTCGCGCTTCGCCGGATAGCGGCTGGCGACGCAGCCCACGTCCAGCGCCGCGATGGGCGCGCCGCTGGCATCGCAGATCGGCATCGCGATACCGACGCCATCCAGCGCGAACTCTTCCTCGACGATGGCCACGCCCTCGATGGCCGCCTGATCGATCTTCTCGTTGATGCGGGCAAGGTCGGACAGCGCGTACGGCGTGCGCTGCTCCAGCGGCCAGACCGCCAGCAATTCGTCGCGCTTTTCGCGCGGCAGGCAGGCGAGCATCGCGCGGCCCATCGCGCCGCAATAGGCGGGATACGACTTCTCGATTTCGAGGTCGTAGCGCACCACGGTCTGCGCGAGCGACTTCGCGACTGTTCTGAACTGTCCGTCGTTGGTGAGCACGCTGAGCACGACAGTCTCACCGACTTCCACGCACAGATCGTCCATGGCCGGCTTGGCGATGGCGGTCAGGCGCGCGCCGAGGTCGCCGTTCCAGCCAAAGCCGCCGCTGCGGAACGCCGGATTCAAGCGGTAGAGGTTGTGGTCGTCGCGTTCCAGGTACCCGCGCGAAAGCAGCGTGCGCAGCAGCGCCAGCGTGCTGCTCTTGGGCATCGCGAACATCGTGGATACGGTGGTCAGCGCGACGCCCTCCTCCGTCGATGCGAAATATTCGAGCAGGTCGAGGACCCGGGCGGCTGATCGGACTGCGTCGTTCATATATACGAACTCGATTCATTGGGATGAATCGATTGTTCACGGCCAAAACAGAACGAGCAAGTAAGGGAAAACCCGATGCGACAGCCTCAATGGAACGGCGAGCACGTCAGGTCCGAAATCTGCACCCAGGCAGTCCAATGAACATCCGCTGCGACGCGCGCGTCTTCCCGTTGCGGAACCTGAGCCATCGCGTGCCTGCGCAGGAAAAGAGCGCACACGTCCGGATAAGCGCAAGATCGTTTCGGCGAAGCGATCTCGCGCCGATCGCATGCGGGCCGCCACGATCCTCTGAACCTCACCTGGAGATCCTCACATGAGCACCCTCGCCGACCGCCGCGCTCCCGCCGCTGCGCAATCCAAACGCTACGGCCTCTTCGTCTGCTTCATGGCCGCGCTTGCCGGCCTGTTGTTCGGGCTGGATATCGGCGTGATCTCCGGCGCACTGCCTTTCATCGCGAAACAGTTCGTTCTGAACGATCGCTCGCAGGAATGGATCGTCAGCTCGATGATGGTCGGTGCAGCGCTCGGCGCACTCGCGGCCGGCTGGCTCTCGTGGCGTCTTGGACGCCGCTATTCACTGGTGCTCGCGGCCATTCTCTTCATCATCGGCTCGCTGTGGTCCGCGTTCGCGAGCGGACCCGCCCATTTGATCGGCGCACGCCTCGTGCTGGGGTTGGCGGTGGGCATGGCGTCGTTCACGGCGCCGCTGTATCTGTCGGAAGTCGCGCCGAGGCAATGGCGCGGCGCAATGATCTCGACGTATCAGTTGATGATCACCGTCGGCATCCTGGCTGCTTTCCTGTCCAACATTGCGCTGACCTATATCGCCGACTGGCGCTGGATGCTGGGCGTCATCGCGATTCCGGCGGCGTTTTTTCTGGCAGGCGTGCTCGCGCTTCCCGATAGTCCGCGCTGGCTGCTGCAACGCGATCGCGGCGACGAGGCGCGTGCCGTTCTGCAACGCCTGTATGCCAATCCCGCCGATGTGCAGAGCGAACTCGAACAGGTCGGCGACGACAACAAGCAACCGCAACGCGGCTGGAGCCTTCTACGCAGCAATCCCAATTTTCGCCGTTCGGTGGCGCTGGGCATCGTGCTGCAGATCTTCCAGCAACTGACCGGCATCAACGTCGTGATGTACTACGCCCCGCGCATCTTCCAGCTGGCCGGATTCGCAACGCATGAGCAGCAACTGTGGGCGACCGTGATCGTCGGCCTCGTGAACGTCATTGCGACTTTCGGCGCGATTGCCTTCGTCGATCGCTGGGGACGCAAGCCCATTCTCTATGCCGGCTGCGCGGTGATGGCGTTCGGCATGTGCGCGCTGGGCTTCCTGCTGCATGCAGGCGTCTCGGGTACGGCGGCGCAGGGGATGGCGGTCGTGTCGCTGCTGCTGTTCATCGCGGGTTTCGCGATGTCCGCCGGGCCGCTCGTGTGGATCCTGTGCTCTGAGATTCAGCCGCAACAGGGACGCGACTTCGGCGTCGCCGCCTCCACGCTGGTCAACTGGGTGGCGAACATGATCGTTGCGGCCACCTTCCTGAGCCTGCTCTCGACGATCGGCGAAGCGAATACCTTCGTGCTGTACGCGTTTCTCAACGCGCTGTTCGCGGTCATCGTGTTCTTCTATGTGCCGGAGACGCGCGGCGTATCGCTGGAGAAGCTGGGCAACGATTTGATGGCCGGCAAGCGCCTGCGTGACCTCGGCGCCGCCGACTGAGCCGCTACAGCGTCTGCGCCGCCGGCCACGCGTTCTCGAACACGCATTCGTCGAAGGAGCGGCGCGCGGCCCATCGTTCGGTTTCGAGCATCGGGGCATCGTAGTAGCGTTCTACATGCCCCACGCACAGGATGGCGACCGGCCGCGCGCCCGTCGGCATGTTCAGCAAAGCGGCCACGGCGGCGGGATCGAACAGCGATACCCAGCCCATGCCGAGCCCTTCCGCGCGCGCCGCGAGCCATATGTTCTGCACCGCGCACGCCACCGACGCCAGGTCCATTTCCGGCAGTGTGCGACGGCCGAACACATGCTGTTCGCGGCCGTCCATCAGCGCCATCACGAGCACTTCAGCGCACTCGCGCAAGCCCTCCACCTTGAGACGCATGAACGCGTCGCGACGCTCGGCGAGCGCGTCGGCGGTGAGCAGGCGTTCGCGCTCGACGGCATCGCATAACTGCGCGCGCAACGCTTTCGATGTGACCCGCACGATGCGCCACGGCTGCATGAAGCCGACGCTCGGCGCATGCAGCGCCGCGTCGATGAGCCGCCGCATGACCTGCGGATCGACCGGATCGCTGACGAAATGGCGCATGTCGCGACGCTCGTGAATGGCGCGGTAGACGGCGTCGCGATCCGTGTCGCTGAAAGCTTTGTTCATGTCGGCGTAAGGTGCGGCGCTAGTGGAATCCGGGCACGCGATGATATCGCCTGCGCGAAGCAATCGCGCAATCCTGCGCCTCGACACCCGGATTACCTAGGTAATTGACACGTATGGACCTAGGTAATTTGAGCGCCTACTCTCGTTTTCACCCCTCCGATGCACATCGACACGTGAAAAGGCGAACCATGTCAGCTCAACCAGGCCAGGAAGTCGACACCCGAACGCTGCGGCGCGTCATCGCGGCGGCCTCCGTTGGCAATTTCGTCGAATGGTTCGATTTCGCCGCATACGGCTTTCTCGCGACGATCCTCACGCGCGAGTTCTTTCCCAGCGGCGATCCCACCGTGGGTCTGCTGAAGACCTTCGCGGTGTTCGCGGTGGCCTTCGCGTTCCGGCCGCTCGGCGGGCTGTTCTTCGGCGTCGTCGGGGACCGGGTGGGACGCAAGCGCACCCTCGCCTTCACCATCCTGCTGATGGCCGGCTCGACTACGCTGATCGGCCTGCTGCCCACTTACGCGAGCATCGGCTATTGGGCGCCGCTGCTGCTCACGATCATCCGCTGCGTGCAGGGCTTCTCGGCCGGCGGCGAATACGCGGGCGCCTGTGCCTATGTGATGGAACATGCGCCGCGCCGCCGTCGCGCGTTCTTCGGCAGCTTCGTGCCGGTCTCGACGTTCTCGTCATTCGCCTGCGCGGCCGTCGTCGCCTATGCGCTGGAATCGTCGCTGTCCTCGTCGGCAATGGTCGATTGGGGCTGGCGCGTGCCGTTCCTGATCGCCGCGCCGATCGGTCTCATCGGCGTCTATCTGCGCGTCAATCTGAATGAAACGCCCGCCTTCAAGGCGCTCGAAGGCAAGCATGAAGTGGCGCATGCGCCGCTGGCGGAAACCCTGCGCTCGCAGTCCTGGAACATCCTGAAACTGGGCGCGTTCGTCTCGGTGACCGCGTTGTCTTTCTACACCTTCACCACCTACTTCGCGACCTATCTCCAGGTGGCCGGACATCTGTCGCGCGGCACATCGCTGCTCGTGACCGTGCTCGCGCTCTTCTTCGCCGCCGCGCTGTGTCCGCTGGCAGGCCTGTTCTCCGATGCCGTGGGCCGCCGCGTGACGATCGGCAGCACCTGTGTGTTCATCATCGCATCGGTCTATCCAGCCTTCGCGCTGGGCGGTTCGGGCGACCTGCCGCAGTCGTTGTTCGGCGTCGCGCTGCTGGCCGTGGGCGCGGTGCTGTCGGGCGTCGTGACGGCGCCGTTGCTGTCGGAAGTGTTCGCGACCAAGACGCGCTATACCGCGTCCGCCATCACCTACAACCTCGCGTACACGATCTTCGGCGGCACCGCGCCGCTCGTCGCCACCTGGCTGATCTCGGTCACCGGCACGAACCTGTCGCCGGCGTATTACCTGATCGCCGTGTCCATTCTCGCGATGATCGGCGGCCTCTCGCTGCGCGAGACGTCGAAGACGGCGCTGGAAGAAGCCGGCTTCGCGAACCGGAACGCAGGCGGCACCGCGAGCGCCGACGCGTTCTCCCGTACTCACTAACGGACCACGACCATGAGTGCATTGCACGATTCGAGCATCATCATCGACGGCCTGAACATTTCGAAGTTCGAGCGCTCCGTGTTCGAGGACATGCGCAAAGGCAACGTCACCGCTGTGAACTGCACTGTCTCGGTGTGGGAAGACTTCCAGAAGACTATCGACAACATCGCGGAAATGAAGCAGCAGATCCGCGAGTACAGCGAGATCCTGACGCTGGTGCGCACCACCGACGACATCCTGCGCGCGAAGAAAGAGAACAAGACCGGCATCATCTTCGGCTTCCAGAACTCGTATGCGTTCGAGGACAACCTCGGCTATATCGAAGTGTTCAAGGAACTCGGCGTGAACGTGGTGCAGCTCTGCTACAACACGCAGAACCTGGTGGGCACCGGCTGTTATGAACCCGATGGCGGACTGTCGGGTTATGGCAAGGAAGTGATCCACGAGATGAATCGCGTGGGCATCATGGTCGATCTCTCGCACGTGGGCGCGAAGACGTCATCGGACGCGATTGCGTGCTCGAAGAAGCCGGTCACGTATTCGCATTGCTGCCCCTCGGGCCTGAAGGATCATCCGCGCAACAAGACCGACGACCAGTTGCGCGAGATAGCGGATGCCAACGGCTTTGTCGGCGTGACGATGTTCTCGCCGTTCCTGAAGAAAGGCCCGGATGCGACCGTCGATGATTACCTTGAGGCGATCGAATACACGATCGACGTGATCGGCGAAGACAAGGTGGGTATCGGCACGGACTTCACGCAGGGCTACAGCACCGAGTTCTTCGACTGGATCACGCACGACAAGGGCCGCTATCGCCGTCTGACGAACTTCGGCAAGGTGGTGAATCCGGAAGGCATCCGCACCATTGGCGAGTTCCCGAATCTCACGGCCGCGATGGAACGCGCGGGCTGGAGCGAGTCACGCATCAAGAAGGTGATGGGCGAGAACTGGATGCGCTTCTTCGGCGAAGTGTGGAACGTCTGAACGTGCTGGCCAGTTGCGCGGGCGTACAATCCCGACGCCTGTGTACCCCAATGCACGCCATCATGCCGAACCCGAGCGAGACGACGTCCAAGCTGGACTATGAGGATCTTTTCCGGCATCTGCCCGTTGCGGTGATCGTGGCCCGCGAGCGCATCATGGTGGACTGCAATGCGCGCGCGCTCGAACTGTTCCGGGCGGAACGCGACGATATCGTCGATCAGTCGTTCTCCAAGCTTTACCCGCAAAAGAAGGACTTCGCGAGCACCGGCCACCGTCTCGGGCCACTGATCGCGAAGCGCGCGGTCTTCAGCGACGACCGCATCATGCGCCGCATCGACGGCAGTCATTTCTGGGTCACCGTGCGCGGCTTCGGCTATAACCCGCAGCGCCCTTTCGAACTCGCCGTCTGGACCTTCACGGATCTGTCGGACAGCGCCAAGCCGCCCGATGTCACCAGCACGCTGACGGAACGCGAACGCGACGTCGCCGCCTGTCTCGTGCATGGCCTGACGAGCAAGGAGATCGGCAAGGAACTGAACATCAGCCCACGCACGGTGGATATTCATCGTGCGAGTCTGTTGCGCAAGTACGGCGTCAGGGCGACGCCGGAACTCATCACGCGTCTGCTCGCCTGACAGGCCTTTAACTCAAGACGGTTTCGGCGAATAGCGTGCATTGCCGAAAGAACGAAAAGGGTTTCCCGACTTAGCATGAACCCGGCTCGAAGGTGAATCCCTTCGAGAGCCGGGACCTGAACCACGCACGTGTTCACGCGCTTCAAGCCCGGTCCTGACTGATCTCACAGCAGCATCCAGGGAGGACACTGTGGCAAAGCTGATCGAAACACCCATGATCGAACGCCGGAACATGCTCACCGTGAGCGCCGGCACCGCCATCGCCGCGATGGCGGCCGCGGCGGTACCGCTGGCATCGGCTGCCGAACGCGCGGCGCCTGCGCACCGGACGCCGGGCGGCGCATCGGCCGATTCGGTCACGGCAAAGGATGGCACGCGCATCTTCTTCAAGGACTGGGGCGCCGGCAAACCGGTCGTGCTCTCGCACGGCTGGCCGCTCGATGCAGACGCGTGGGACGCCCAGATGCTGTTCCTGGTGCGCAATGGCTATCGCGTCATCGCGCATGACCGGCGTGGTCACGGACGCTCGGGCCAGTCGTCGGGCGGCAACGACGTGGATACCTATGCGGACGATCTGGCCGCCGTCATGAATGCGCTCGATATCAAGGATGCAATGCTCGTCGGCCACTCGATGGGCGGCGGCGAAGTGGTCCGTTATATCGGGCGTCATGGCGCCTCGCGCGTGTCTAAGCTGGTGCTGATCAGCGCCGTCGTGCCGTTGATGCTGAAGACCGAAAGCAATCCCGAAGGCCTGCCGGCATCGGCCTTCGACGACATCCGCAAGAATCTCACCGGCAACCGCTCGGCGTTCTACAAGACGCTCGCGGGTCCGTTCTATGGCTTCAACAAGCCGGACGCGAAAGCAGACCCGGCGACAGTGGACGAGTTCTGACGCGAAGCCATGGCGGGTTCGATCCTGGCGCAGTATCAATGCGTGCAGCAGTTCGAGGTGGACTACACCGCCGACATGAAGAAGATCGATATCCCCGTGCTGGTCCTGCATGGCGATGCGGATCAACTCGTGCCGATCGACGTGGCCGGCAAGATGTCGGCGAAGATATTGCGTCACGCGACCTTGAAGGTGTATCCGGGCGCGCCGCACGGCATGTGCACCACCGACGCCGACAAGGTCAACGCCGACCTGCTCGAATTCCTGCGCAGCTGAACAGAGACCCGAGCCTCAGGTACAGGCTTCGATAGCAGGAGCCAACGCGAGAGGCTCGGGTTCGTCGTCGATCTCGTTGAAGAACATCTTGGCCGCGCGTTGGACCGAAGGCGAAAGCGACAGCAGTTCCTGAACCAGCAAATCGGTCGCGCTTTCCAGATCGCTATCCACGGCGAAGTCGGTCGCCAGTCCCCATTCATACGCCTGCGACCCGCTGACATAGCGCGAGCGCATCAGGATCTCCCGCGCCCGTCCCCCGCCCACGATTCCAGCAAGCCGCTGCAACGCGCCAGCGCCCGGAATCTGTACGACCTGATCCGAAGGAAACGCGTACAGCGTGGTTTGCGTCGCGATACGGAAGTCGCACGCCAGCGCCAGCTCGAACCCCGCGTCGAAGCAATAGCCCCGGCACGCGGCGATCACGGGCTTGGTGCAACGCGCGGGGGCATCGGTCTTCCAGTCCGCCGCATGACCCGCATGCCAGGGCGCGCCGGCCCCTCCGCGGCAGAAATGCTCGCCGCTCGCGCGCAGCACGATCACCTGAACCTCCGCCTGCGCCTCCAGTGCACGGAACGCATGGTCGAGCTGCCGGCCTTGCCGGTGGGTGATCGATTGGAAGCCGACGCTGTCGAACACGATATCCGCCCGCCGGTCTTCCTTGATGAACTCGATATGAAAGCCTTCGAGCGCTTCTTCGTGCATGTCGTTCTGGCGGCATCGCTCGGCCATCTCGGTTCTCCGTTGCAGCATGAGATCGAGTATGGTCGCCCGGAAAACGGTTTCCAAATAAATTAAGGTTAAGAAGGGTAAAACAGGTTCTCGTCAGCCGGCTGTCTGCCAACCGTAACGGCTCATGCGGAAGCGGAGCAGGCTGTTATATAGTCGAGACCATTCCGCACCGCTTGTTTCCGCTCGTGAGGAGATGTCAGATGACGCGCAATCTCGTTGCACGGGCGGTAAAAGCCGCAAGGCCTCGCTCATGAGGAAGCCGTTGCCAACCATTCGCGACGTCGCCGCCCACTCCGGCGTCTCCGTGGGCACCGTCTCCAAGTTCGTCAACGGCACGCAGCGTTTCACCGGCCCCGTTGAAGCCAGGATCAAGGCCGCCATCGAGCGGCTCGGCTACCAGGGCAATCCGCTTGCCCGCTCGATGGTGACGAAGCAGACGCGCACCATTGGCCTCACGATCCTCGACATCAGCAATCCGCATTTCTCCAGCGTCGTGAAGGGCGCGAACCGCATCGCGCTCGAACACAACTACACGCTGCTGCTCGTCGACGTCGATGAAAACCAGGCCCGCGAGCGTCCGCTCGTCGAAGCCCTCGCGCGCCGCGTGGATGGCCTGATTCTCAGCTCGCGCCTGCCCGAAGACGAATCGCCCTGGCTGCTCGATCTGGACCGGCCGCTGGTCATGCTCCGCCACAGCGAGACGCTGCCCATCTCCAGCGTGGGCATCGACAACAGCCTCGCGACCTACATGCTCACGCGGCACCTGCTGGAGCGCGGCTTCCGCAGCTTCGCCTACCTGGGATTCGGTCACGCGCAGATCAACGCCGCGCGCATTGCGGGCGTGCGCAACGGCCTCGCGGACGCCGGCATCGAACTCGACGTACACGACGCCCACGCGCCGACCAGCCGCGCCGGCGAGCATGCGTGCTCGCGCGTGATGCTGGGGCCGCGCCGTCCGCAGGCCGTGATCTGCTACAACGATTTGATCGCGCTCGGCTTCATCAAGGCCGCGCGTGCGCTGGGCATCCGCGTGCCCGACGATGTCGCCGTGACCGGCATCGACAACATTCCCTATGGCGAGCTGTCCGCGCCCACGTTGACGAGCGTGGACACGCAGAGCGAGACGATCGGCGAAGTTGCGATGCGAAAGCTCGTTGACATGCTGGGCGGGAAGGATCACATCGAGCATGTGACCATCGAGCCGTGTCTGATCGTGCGCGATTCGACAGCGACGGCCGAAGGCCGCTGACAACAGGCGGAGTCAGGCCCGGTTCGCCATCAGCAGCAGCGTTTCTCCATCCTGGACCACCTCGTGGGCCTGGTTCAGCACCTTCAGCCGGAGCGTCGCGATGCCGCGATCCGCGCGCTTGGTCGGCCGCTTCCCGACGACTTCGACCTCGACATGAATCCGGTCGCCGATCATCAGCGGCGCGCGGAACGACCAGTTCCAGCTCAAGGTCGCCAGTCCCTTCAGGCGGACCGCGCAACGGGTCTTGAGGCCGTCCGCGAGCGCGAGGCCCAGCAGCCCATGCGCGATGCGGCCGGGAAAACCAGCCTCTTGAGCGGCGACGTCGTCGAGATGAATATCGTAGAGGTCACCCGATACGCCCGCGAAATTGACCACGTGCGTTTCCGTGACCGTCATGCCCGAGGTCGCGAAGTGGTCGCCGGCCTCGATATCGTTGAGGTCGTACATGCCCGGCGCGAGTGCACGGCCTTGAGCGATGGCATCGGTATCCTGTCGTACTTGCATGAGCGTACTTGTCTCCATTCTTGATGATAAGCGGCGGCTTCAGCAGACCGTTTGCAGTCGCTGCGCACACACCTTCAGCACTTCGTCCGGCTCGACCTTCCACCAGCGGTCGCGCGAAAACAGCTCGACTTCCACCCTGCCCGCGTAACCCGCGCGCTCGATCTCGCCACGAAAGCCCGCCAGATCGATCACGCCGTCGCCCATCATGCCGCGGTCCAGCAGCATGTCGTTTGTATCAGCGAGCCAGTCGCACACGTGGTACGCGAGGATCCGCTGCGCGCGTCCCGCCGCCGCGATGGACTCTTTGAGCAGCGGATCCCACCAGCAGTGATAGACATCGATGGCGACACCCAGCATCGACGGATCGCCCGGCGCAATCTTCTCGCACAGCGCAAGCGCCTGCCCGATCGTGTTGATGACGGCGCGTTCCGCTGCGTACATCGGATGCAAGGGTTCGATGGCCAGCGGCACGCCGAGCTTGCGCGCCTCCGCATGCAACTCGGCGATGCCCTCTTCCACTTGCGCACGCGCGCCGGGAAGATCGCGCCCGTTCGCGCTGACGCCGCCGACCACCATCACGAAGCAGCGCGCTTCGAGTTCCGCTGCGTCATGCAGCGCCCTGATATTGCTGTCGATGCTCGCGCGCCGCGCGGCCTGCGTCTCGCCGGTCAGATACGTGGAGCGGCAATACCCGGTCACCGTGAGTTGCAGCGCCCGCAGCTTGCGCGCCACGGCGGCGGCGCCCATGGCCTCCACTTCGTGCCGCCATGGCGCGACGCCGCCAAAGCCGGCACGCGCCACGCGTTCGAGCGTGACGTCGAGCGACTCGCGATGTCCGAGCGTCGCGGTATTAATCGAACAGCGGTCGAGCCGGTTTTCAAGGATCTCCATGCGTATCTCCGCTTACAGTCCGAAGGTTTCCATCACGAGCCGCATGCGCTGCACCGCGAGGTCGGGATCGCGCAGCAGGTTCGCAGCATCCGCGAGACGGAACACATCCGCGAGATACAGCGGCGGACGCGCGCCGTGATGTCCGCCCGGCATGAAGAAGTGCGGCTGGAATCCGTTCAGGTACGCGAGAAACACGACGCCCGTCTTGTAGTACTGCGTGGGCGCGCGGAAGATGTGCCGCGACAGCGCGACGGTAGGTTCGAACAGGCGGTCATAGCGTGCGACGTCGCCCGCGGCCAGCGCAGCGAGCGCCTGCGATGCAGCGGGCGCAATGGCATCGAAGATGCCGAGCAGCGCATGGGAATAGCCTTGCTCGTCGCCCTTGATGAGCGACGGATAGTTGAAGTCATCGCCGGTGTACATCTTGACGCCTTCCGGCAAGCGGCGCCGGAACGCGATCTCGCGTGCGTCGTCCAGCAGCGAGATCTTGATGCCGTCCACCTTGTGCGCATTCTCCGCGATCACCTGGAGACAGACATCGGCGGCCGCGTCGAGATCGTTACTGCCCCAGTAGCCCTTCAACTCGGGATCGAACATGTCGCCGAGCCAGTGGAGGATCACGGGCTGCGAGCACATCGCCAGCACTTCGCGGTACACGCGCAGATAGTCGTCGCGATGCCGCGCCACACGCACCAGCGCGCGGCTCGCCATCAGGATCACGCGGCTGCCGGTGCGCTGAATGGCATCGAGTTGCAGCGCATAGGCGCGGATCACGTCGTCGCAGGACGTGGCCTCGTGCGCCGGCAGATGATCGGTGCCGCACCCCGAAGCGATCAGTGCGCCGTGCAGATCGCGGGTCTCCTGCATCGTGCGCTCGACGAGTTCGCGCGCGGTGTCCCACGTCACGCCCATGCCGCGCTGCGCGGTGTCCATGGCCTCGGCGATGCCCAGGCCTTGCCCGATCAGATAGCGCCGGTATTCGATCGTGCGCGCCCAGTCGAGTGCAGCGGGCTGGTTCAGTTCGCCGCTGCGCTGCGGATCGGCCACGACGTGCGCCGCCGAGTAGGCGATGCGATTGAACTTCGCGCCCGCCGGCGCGCCGCCGATCGGATTGCCCGTGAGCCGGTAGTTTTCCAACTGGCCGGAAGCGGCCGGAAGAACGATTTGCATGATGTCGAAGGCTTGATGGTTCGGTTACGACGCGGGCATCTCGATGCCGAAGAACGTCGCGAAGGCCGCGAGCTGTCCTTCGATCATCGGCTGGCCGTTGGTTGCGCGGCAGCCGCATGCCCGCGCATGTTTCAGCAGCGGCGTTTCAGCGGGCGTCATGATGATGTCGACCACCTGAAGCGCAGGCGGGAACGCGCCGAACGCCACGGGCATACCGTCGCCCGGCTTCATGCCGACAGGCGAACAGTTGACCAGCACGTCCACGCCCGCGAGATTGGCGGGATCGACATCCACGCTCGCCAGGCAGCCCGGATAGTAACGATTCAGCCGCGCCGACAATTGCTCGGGCAGTTCGCGCTGCGGATCGCTCAGCGCGATGCTCGCCGCGCCCGCGTCCGCTAACGCATGCGCGACAGCCGCGCCCGCGCCGCCCGCACCGAGTTGCTTCACGTGCTTGCCGCGCACCTCGAAGCCGATACGCGTCAGACCCTGCACGAGACCGGTGCCGTCGAACAGGTCGCCGTACCAGCTGCCGTCCGGCTGACGGCGCATCACGTTGAGCGCGCCGACGCGGCCGGCGGTGTCGGAGACTTCATCGACCATCGACATCGCGCGCACCTTGTGCGGCACCGTGACCACGAGGCCATCGAGATTGCCGAGCGCCTGAAGACCCGCGACCGCCGGCTCGAACACGTTCACGGGAACATCGAACGGCAGGCAGACCGCATCGATGCCGCCGGTCTCGAAGAGCGCATTCATCAACTGCGGCGTCTTCACCTGCGTGACGGGATTGCCGAGAATGCCGAACAGCCGCGTCGCGCCGCCGATGCGCGGTCCCTGCTGCGCGTGCTTCGTCACGACTGCTGCTCCTTGAACACGGCAAGGCGCGGATGCGACGGCCAGCTTTGCTCGTCCATCGCGGCGTCGAGCCCCATCGGTTCGGGGCGAAACAGGCGCTCGTCCATCAGCTTCAGGTCCGGCGAGATGACCGGACGGAACGCCATGTGCGCGAGCACGTCACGCTCGAGATCGATGCCCGGCGCGATCTCGATCAGTTCGAGCGCGCCGTCGATGGCGCGGAACACCGCGCGTTCCGTCACGAACAGCGTGGTCTGGCCGCGTTCCTGCGCATAAGGTCCGCTATACGACACCTGCTGCAGCTTCGACACGAACTTGCGATGTGTGCCTTCCTTCAGGATCTGCAACTGGCCGCCTTCGCATGCCACCTTCAGGCTGCCTGCCGTGAAGGTGCCGCCGAAGACCATCTTGCGCGCGTTCTGGCTGATGTTGATGAAGCCGCCCACGCCGATCAGCTTGTTCGCGAAGCGGCTGATGTTGACGCTGCCCTGCGCATCGATCTCGACGGCAGACAGAAACGCAATGTCGATGCCGCCGCCGTCGTAGAAGTCGAACTGATACGGCATGTCGACGATGGCGCTGTAGTTGCGCGCGGCGCCTGCATCGAGCCCGGCCGCCGGCGCGCCGCCAATCAGCCCTTGCTCGTTGGTGAGCACGATGTGATGCAGCACGTCCTCTTCCGCCGCCACGAGCCCGATGCCGGTACACACGCCAGAGCCCACATTGCACACCGCGCCAACGCGCAGTTCCATCGCAAGACGTCGCGCGATGATCTTGCGTTCGTCGAGCGGCAGGCGCGGAAAGCCTTCCAGCGGAATGCGCATCTCGCCGGTGAAGGCGGGGTCGTAGGCGGTCTGGTAGGTGACCGGTTGCTCGGGATCGATCACCACGACATCCACCAGCATGCCGGGAATCTTCACCGTCTTGGCCGGCAGCGTGCCGCGTTTCGCCAGCCGCTTGACCTGCACGATGACGATGCCGCCGTTACGGCGCGTCGCCTGCGCCATCGAGAGCATGTCGCCGAACACGGCTTCGTGTTCCATCGAGATGTTGCCGTCCTCGTCGGCCGTGGTGCCGCGCAGGAACGCGACATCGACTTCGAAGGGTTTGTAGAACAGCCACTCGCGGCCTTCGAGTTCGATCAGGCTCACCAGCTTGTCGTCGCTCGGCGCGCCCTGAATGCCGCCGCCGTTGCGCGGATCCACGAAAGTATGCAGGCCGACATGGCTGATGAGCCCCGGACGCCCCGCCGCCATCTCGCGCGTCAGCAGCGAGAGCGCGCCTTGCGGCAGCGTCCACGCCTCGATCTCCTGGTTCAGCGCCATCTGCGCGAGCGGCGGCGAATCGACCAGCGTGCCGCACACGACGCGCTTGAGCAGACCGGCATGCGCGAGCCGCGACGCGCCGCGCTCGCCGCGATCGCCCAGACCGACCGGATGCACCGACGTCAACTGACGCGGTTCGCCCTTCGCAAGAAAGCGCCGTTCGAGCGCTTCGATCAGCGTTTCCGGCACGGCATGCCCGCTCCCCGATCCGCCGATCATCAATGTATCGCCATCCTTGAGCAGGGATGCAGCCTGGTCGGCGGTCAAGATTTGCATGGTTTCAACTCCGTTCGTTTCTGCTTGTTTCTATGTGTCAGTGTCGCTCTCGTCACGCCGCCGTGCGCGCTTCCGGCAGGGCGAGCTCATCGTCCCGATGCCGTGAGAGCTGCTTGCCGAGCACCGCCGCGACCAGCGTCAGGAAGCTGAAGACCGCAAGAAACACCATCACGTAGGTCGGCTTGCCGTTCGCATAAGCCACGAGCGCGGTGGCGATGAACGGCGTCGGCCCGCCTATGAGTGCGCCGGACATCTCGCGGCACATCGCTATGCCTGAAAAGCGGTACTGCGTGGGAAACAGGTTGGCGAGGAACGCGCCCTGCGCGCCGCAGGTGCAGCCCCAGCTGATGCCGTAGACCGCGCTCATGGCAATGGTGGCGAGCACGACGTTCTTCGAATCGATCGCGAGGAACAGCGGGTACACGAGCGCGAGTGCGATCATCGCGCCGGCGGCGAAGATATTGGCGCTGCCGAAGCGGTCCGCGAGCATGCCGCCGATGGGCGCGCAGAACAGCGAGAAGCCCAGCGCGATGATGAGCACCACCAGACTGTCCGACTTCGCCATGCCGACCGTGTTCGTCATATAGCTGAGCGCGAAGGTATTGAGCACGTAGCTGAGCGCCTGATGGCCGCCCATCGCGAAGAAGCCGCACAGCAGTTCGCGCCGGCTGTTGCGGAACAGTTGCGCCAACGGCACCTTCTCGGCCTTGGACTTCTTGCTGGCCTTCTCCATGGCCGCGACGTACTCAGGCGTTTCATCGAGCTTCGAGCGAATGTAGATGGCGACGCCGAACAACCCAAGCGACAGCAGGAACGGCACGCGCCATGCCCACGAGAACAGGATGTCCTCGGGCACATACGAGATCAGCAGGAAAGTTGCGATTGCAATCATCACGCCGAAGTTGGTGGCCGCATTCGGGATCGACGTGAAGAACGCGCGCCGGCTCGGCGGCGTGTATTCGGCGATCAGCGTGATCGCGCCCGCCAGTTCCGCGCCCGCGCCGAAGCCCTGCATCATGCGCATCAGCACCAGCAACAGCGGCGCGATGATGCCCGCCTGTTCCCAGGTGGGCAGTATTCCCAGCCCGACCGTGGCCGCCCCCATGATGGTCACGCAAAACACGAGCGCCGGCTTGCGGCCGTACTTGTCGCCGATGTGCGAAATGACGATGCCGCCCAGCGGGCGAATGATGAAGCCCACGGCGAAAGTCGCGAACGCGGCCAGCGTGCCGGCCAGCGACGAGAGGTGCGGAAAGAACAGCTTGTTGATGATGAGGCCCGACGCCGCGGCGTACAGACCATAGTCGTACCACTCGATGATGGTGCCGAGGGTCGACGCGAACACGGCGCGTCGGATATTCCTGCGGTCTGCCTTCTGCGCGTGTGCTGGTTGCATGGCGCTGTCTCCTGCTTCACTTTTGATTTTGTGCGACACCGCGATCTCGCGGTGCACGTTGACGGAAATCCCTCCGCCTGTTGCGGCGGACGGTACTGCTGCATGAATCAGTCTGACTTCGCCCGGTTGCCGAACGCGTTGGCGCCCGACTCGTAATTGCCCGACGCGAAACAGAGCGAGGTCAATTCGTTCTCGTAGCGGATGCCCTGCTCGACGCTCATCGACAGCGCCGCGCGCACGGCGGCCTTGACCGATTGCGTCGCGATGGGGCTGAACTCGGCCATCTTGCGGCATAGCGCCATGGCGCTATCGACGACTTCCGCGTCTTCCACCACCATCTCGACCAGCCCGATATCGCGCGCTTCGTTGGCGTCGATGGTATCGCCCGTCAATAGCAGACGCATGGCCTGACCGTAACCGACGAGACGCGGCAGCATCTGCGACGCGCCGCCGCCGCCCACCCAGCCGCGCAGCACTTCGGGCGCGCCGAACTTCGCGCTCTTGCCCGCGACCCGGATATCCGCGCCGAGCATCATCTCCAGCCCGCCGCCCAGCACCCAGCCCTTCAAGGCCGCGACGACGGGCTTGGTGAAGTCGCGCACCACCATCGCGTAGTCGGTGCGCGCACGAAACTCCCACGCCGTCTGGTACGTCTTGAGCGAGTGCAGGTCGCTGCCCGCGCTGAACGCGCGCTCGCCTTCGCCGCGCAGCAGCACGACGCGGATCGCCGCATCGCGCTCGATGTCCTGACGGATCTCGACCAGCGCCTGCGTCATCTCGGGCGTCATCGAGTTCATCTTCTCCGGACGGTTGATGACGATCTCGGCCACCGCGCCGTGACGCCGCACCACCATGTTCACCTGCATCGCGCCTCCTGTTTTATCGACCGCCGGAGCAGTCTCGCGCTGTTCGCGTTTTCCCTCATACTTACTTACTAGTAAGTAGCTTTAGCGGACATTATCATCAATCCCGGGCGTCATGCAACGGAAATTTGAGGCGCAGCGAACGAAGGCGGCGCAGTGCTTTTTCGGCAAGGACGGCCAAGGGAAAAGAATGAGGGTCGTGTAAAATCAGCCGCGGAAAAGTGCCGGATCGCAGAACGCGGCATGCTCCGGTTCCCGCCCGTCACGCCCGTTTCTTCTCGCCCCGTGTGAGGCCCAGTCAACCCTCCGATCCTCACCGAGGTGCCACGTTGAGTCAGACCACAGCAGCCGCGAAACCCGCGAAGCCCGCGAAAGCCACCAAGGCCGGCAAGGGCGACCCGAGCGCCGCCGCGCCGAAGCGCTCGTCGATGTACGACAGCATCAAGGACCTGGCGAAGCGGCTCCTGATCGCGCACGGCTATCACAAGACAACGTTTGGCGTGATCGCCAAGGAACTCGGCATCACCACGACCAACATCCACTATCACTTCGGCAACAAGAACAGCCTCGTCGAGGAAGTGGTGAAGGACTACGTGGCGGGCGCCACGGAAGGCCAGAAGAAGATCTGGCTCGATGAAGCGCTCTCCTTGCAGGACAAGTTGCAGGCCGAGATCGGCTACAACCGCAGCCTGTTCCGCAAATACAATCCCGGCGGCAAGACACGCAAGCCGTGGAGCCTGATCGGACGCCTGCGCATGGAAAGCGACGTGCTGACCGACGAAGCGCGCGCCGCGCTCGCGGGCTTCACCACCGAGATTCACGCGGCGGTCGAAGTGGCCGTCGAGCAAGCGAGCCGCAGCGGTGAACTCAAACGCGATACGCCGAAGGAAGACCTGATTCTTCTGCTGACGCATCTGATCGACAGCCTCTCGGTGTTCGCGCAGGACGCGGGCGGCTTCGAACGCGTCGAACAGTTCATGAACTCGTTCTCGCGCGTCGTGCTCGCGAAATACACCCGGTAAGTCTCTCGTACACGCTGCGGATCGCCCAGTCGGCGTTAAGCCTACTGGACAATTAGATCGATCTACCTTAATGTCTTCGCACGGAGACATTCTATGAACGAGACTGGCTTTGGCATTGCCGTCGTGGGCGCGGGCATGGCATCCGCGCCGCATCTGGCGGGGCTGCTCGACTTGCAGGACCGGGTGAGCGTGCGTCACGTCGTGGCGCGCTCGGCGGAACGCGCGGGCGCCTTCGCCAGCCGCTTCCCGCACGCGCGCGTCACGCTGGATCTGGACACGGCCCTCAACGACGAACACGTGAGCGGCGTGCTGCTGCTGACACCGCCGAACACGCATCTCGAACTCGGCGCGCGGATCGCGGCGGCGGGCAAGCATCTGCTGGTGGAGAAGCCCATCGACGTCACCACTGCGCGCGCACGCGAACTGGTTGCGTGTTGCGAGCAGCATGGCATCGTCGCGGCGGCGGTGTTGCAGCACCGTACGCGCGATGCAGCGCGCAAGCTGCGCCAGTTGCTCGATGCACGCGCGCTCGGCGAGATTCACAGCGTTAGCGTGGCTGTGCCGTGGTGGCGTCCGCAGTCCTATTACGACGAAGCGGGGCGCGGCACGCTCGCGCGCGACGGCGGCGGTGTGTTGATGACCCAGGCCATCCATACGCTGGACCTGTTCGTGTGGCTCGTCGGGCTGCCGGATGAAGTCTTCGCCTATGCGGTCACCAGTCCCGCGCACCGGATGGAATGCGAGGACACGGTCGCGGGCGTCATGCGCTATCGCAATGGCTGTGTGGCATCGCTGCACGCCAGCACGGCCATCTATCCCGGCTTTCCCGAACGCATCGAGATCAGCGGCAGCAAGGGCGGCGCCACGCTCGGCGGCGGCAAGCTCAGCGTGCAATACATGGACGGCTCGGCGCTCGAAGAAGGCGAAACGGCCTCGCTCGGTTCTGGCGCGGACCCGATGGCCTTCTCGCATCATGCACACCGGGCCGTGATGGCCAGCTTCGTCGAGGCCGCAACGCGCGGCGTCGAACCGGTTGCCTCGTTGCGCAGCGCACTGGATGTCCATGTGCTGATCGATGCGCTGATCGCTTCGTCGGCCGCCCGCCAACCCATGCACGTCAGCCCAGGTTCGACATCATGACTTCTGCCCTGAATGCCGCCGTTAGCGGTGACACACGCCTGTTCGCCATTGTCGGCGATCCGATTGCGCAGGCGCGCTCACCACTGGTGTTCAACGCCATCTTCCAGCGCATGGGCGTGAACGCAGTGCTCGTGCCGATGCAGATTCCAGCGGCATCGCTCGAAACCGCCATTGCCGGATTGAAGCGCATCGCCAATCTCGACGGCATCGTCGTCACGGTGCCGCACAAGATTGCGATGACCAGCTGGGTCGACCGGCTATTGCCGATCGCGCAGAAGGTCGGCGCCATCAATTGCATGCGCCGCGCGGAATCCGGCGAGTGGGTCGGCGAGATGTACGACGGCGAAGGCTTCACGCGCGGCCTGCGCAAGCAGGGCCACGACCCGCGCGGCATGGCCGTGTTCCAGGCCGGCGCGGGCGGCGCGGGCAAGGCGCTGGCGCACGCGCTTGCCAGCGCCGGCGTGAAGTCGCTGCGCCTGATCGATGTTGACCGAACGAAGCAGGACGCGCTCGTCGCGGAGATCGCGCAGGCGTATCCGCAGGTGAACGTCGCGTCCGGCGAACCTCAACCCAATGACGTAGACATGGTCGTCAACGCCACGCCCTGCGGCATGGCCGAAGGCGATGCGCTGCCCTTTTCCATCGAGCAACTGGACCGCAACGCGCTCGTGGCCGACATCATCATGAAGCCCGAATGGACGCCGCTGCTGCGCCGCGCTGAAGAACGCGGCCATCGCACGCATCTGGGAAGGCATTTGCTGGAGAACCAGGCGGAGATCGTCGCTGAATTCTTTGGCCTGAAACCGATGTAGTGCGCCCCGGCCGGCGCATCTGATTCATATACACTCCGGACATACGAATCTTCAAGCGCTCCCCATGTCCCGAGGCAAACCAGGCTCTCCCGTCACGCTGCTGGACATCGCCAACGAACTCGGCCTGTCCCGCGCCACGGTTTCCCTCGTGCTGCGCAATAGCCCCCGCATCTCCGAAGCCACGCGCGAACGCGTACTGGAAGCCTTCAAACGCCAGGGTTATGTTTACAACCGCCATGCGGCGGGCATGCGCAGCAACCAGACGCATACAGTCGGCGTGGTCGTCAACGACCTCGCCAATCCCTACTTCACGATGCTGGTCCGCGCCATCGAGGCGAGCCTCAGCACGAAGGGATTCATGACGCTGCTCGGCAACACCGACGAGTCACTCGACCGGCAAAGCCGCTTTCTCGAAACCGTGAGGCAGCACAACATCGACGGCCTCATCGTCTGTCCGACCGAATCCACCACGGCCGCGCAGATGCGCCAGGTGCTGGCGTGGGGCATCCCGTGCGTGTTTGCGTCGCGCTATGTGAGCGGACTTCAGGCCGATTACGTCGGCGTCGACAACCGCCGCGGCATGGCGCTCGCAACCTCGCATCTGATCGGGCTCGGCCACAAGCGCATTGCGATGATCGGCGGCATCATGCGCGCCTCCACCGGCAGCGACCGCGCCGAAGGCTATCGCGAAGCCTTGCAGGCCGCGAAGATCAAGTTCGACGAACGTCTGCTCGTGCCCTCGCCGCTCACGCGTTACGACGGCAAGCGCATCATCACCGAACTCTTGCGCCTGAAGAATCCGCCTACGGCTGTGGTCTGCGGCAACGACATCGTCGCGTTCGGCGTGATGCTCGGTCTGCGCGCGCACGGCATCGAACCGGGGCGCGACTTCGGCGTGGTCGGCTTCGACGACGTCCCCGAAGCCGCACTCTGGGAGCCGCCGCTCACCACGGTCCAGGTCTTGCAGGACGAAATCGGCCAGAGCGCCGCAGACCTCTTGCTCAAGCGCATGACGGAGCCGTCGCGCACCGTCACGCGCATCCTCTCCGACCCGGTGCTCATCATTCGCGGCACCTGCGGCGGACGTCCCGACGCGGCCTGATCGCTCGCTTTACCCCTTCGCCCGGTTCGGGTTTCCCTTATAAAAATCCGCTTGCGTCACACCGGCGCAGCCCCTAACCTTTCAGGTAGATCGATCTACTCAATCGACCTGACGGCCGGAAGCGTGTGCGCAAACACGACGGCCATAGGCCCATCCGTGCCGCCCGTCGTGCGTCACGACCACAAGAACCACAGGAATCCGACGCATGCGCGACTACCTCCTCTCTCGCAGAAAACTCCTGACGCTCACGGTCGCCTCGGCGGCGGCCGGTTGCCTGCCGCGTTTAGCCCGCGCGGACAGCCAGACGATCCGCATCGGCGACGTGGTGGACCGGCACAACCCGGAAGTGATCACCGAGAACCTGATGGCGAAGCGTCTCAAGGAGACCACCGGCTTCGACGCCCGCGTGTTCCCGGACGGCGTGCTCGGTTCGCACACCCGCATGAACGAGCAACTGCGCAATGGCACGCTGGAAATCACGGTGGCGAACGTGGCGGACCTCGAAGGCTATGACAAGCGCCTCGGTCTGTTCGCGATGCCCTTCGCGTTTCCGGATCGCAAGACGCTGTTCGCCGCGCAGGACGGCGCGCTGGGCGAGGCCTACGGCGGCATTCTGGAGAAGCTCGATTTCGTGCTGCTCGGCTGGTTCGATTCGGGTCTGCGCAGCGTCTACAACCGCACGCGCGCCATCAACGAACCGAACGACATGAAGGGTCTCAAGATCCGCACGCAGGGCAACCAGATCATGATCGCGACGTTCAACCAGTTCGGCGCGCAGGCCACGCCGCTGGACACGACGCAGATCTATTCGGCATTGCAGCAGGGCGTGGTGGACGGGGCCGAGAACTCGGTGACCTTCTTCGTCCAGCAGCATCACAGCGAGGTGGCGAAGCATTACTCGTACACCAATCACTTCTTCTCGATCGACCCGATGCTCGCCAGCAAGAAGTGGTTCGACTCGCTCGACCCGAAGAAGCAGGACGCCGTGAAGCAGGCCGCCGCGCAGGCCCAGCAGCACGAGCGCGACTTGTGGCTGGCGTCGGACGCGAAGTATCTCGCTGAAGCGAAGAAGAACGGCGTCGAATTCAACGACACGAACAGCGCCGCGTTCCGCGCAGCCGTCAAACCGATCTATGCCAAGTACCGCTCGAACTTCTCCGAACTGGCGAAGTACCTGCCGGACCTCTGATCAACCGCCCCAGGTGCCCGCCATGAAACCCGATTCGCGTTCCTCCGCGCGCAGGGACGGCATCAATCAGACTGCGCCGTTCCGCGTGCTCGCGAGCGTCGAAGATCTGTTGATCGCCGTTCTGGTCTTCGCGATCTTCTGCGTCGTGCTGGCGGGCATCGTGTCCCGCTTCGTCTTCCATGTGTCGCTCTCGTGGAACATCGAGGTCAGCGTCACGCTGATGATCTGGATGACTTTCATCGGCATCGCGGTCGGCGTGCGCGACCGGGTGCACGTGGCCTTCGAACTGTTCGAAGACCGGCTCTCGGGCCGCTGGCTCGTGCTTGCGTCGCTTGTACAAATGCTCTTGATGGGCGCGCTGCTCGTCGCGCTCGCGTGGGGCGGCTGGCAGTTCATGCAACTGGGCTTCGACCAGATCACGCCGAGCGGCATCCCGCAATGGATCTCGTTCGCCGCCATCCCGGCCGGCAGCGCGCTGGGCCTGCTGCATCTGCTGGCGCATGCCTGGGACCTGCTCGCCCATGCCGATGCCGACCATGCTCATGCCCACGCACACGGCTCCGCCGAAACGAGGACGCAATGATTCTGACCATCGGACTTCTCGCGCTGTTCGTGCTGGCGGGCGCGCCGATCATCGCGTCGCTGGGCGTGGTCGGCACCATCGACGGCCTGATGCAGGGCCTGCCGCTCACCAACATCGCGCAGGCGATGTATCACGGCGTGGACTCGTTCACGCTGCTCGCCGTGCCGCTGTTCATCCTTGCCGGCGAGATCCTGTTTCACTCGGGCTCGGCCGGCAAGCTGGTCAGCTTCATGAACCTGTTGGTGGGCCGCGTGCCGGGCGGACTGGGCGTCAGCGCCGTGGCTTCGACCATGGTGTTTTCCGGCCTGAGCGGCTCGGTCAACGCCGATGCCGCTGCCATCAGCTCGGCCATGCTGCCTTCGATGGAGAAAGCCGGTTATCGCAAGGAATGGTCGTCGGCGATCATCGCGGCGGCGGCCGGCACCGGCATCCTGATTCCACCGTCGATCACCATCATCGTGCTCGCCACGGTCGCGAACATGTCGGTGACCAAGCTGTTCCTCGCGGCCACCTTGCCGGCCATTTTGGTCGGCGTCACGAAGATGTTCATCATCATGTACCGCGCGCGTTCGGAGCCGCCAGTGGCGCCGGTCCACATCAGCGTGCGCGAACTGGGCCGCGCCTTCCTGCTCGCGATCCCGGCCCTGGGCGCGCCCGTCATCATCCTCGGCGGCATTTTCATGGGTTTCTTCACCGCGACAGAATCGGCGGCGGCAGCAGTGGCCTACGTGACCATCATCACGCTGCTGCAACGCTCCATTCCGACGCGCGCCTGGTCCGGCATTCTCATCAAGGCGGGCCGCACCAGCGCCATCGTGCTGTCGCTGGTGGGCGTCGCGCAGATTCTCGGCTACATGCTGGCGTACAACTCGGTGGGCGAGCAGGTCGCCGAGTTCGCCTCGCACCTGACCGGCAACCGCTTCGTCTTCACGGTGTTCATCGTCGTCGTGTTCTGGCTGCTGGGCGCATTGCTCGACGGCATTCCCGCCCTCATCCTTTTGATCCCGCTGTTCCTGCCGATCGCACAGGACGCCGGTTACAGCGACGTGCACTTCGCGATCCTCGCCATTGCCATCGTGGGCATCTCGCTCGTGACGCCGCCGATCGGCACCGCATGCTTCATCGTCACCGGCGTCGCTAACATCAGGATGGTCAACCTGATGCGCCCGATGCTGCCCTTCATGGCGATCATGTTCGTCACCATCCTCCTGTTGGCCTTCGTGCCCGCGTTCTCCGAATGGCTTCCTCATCTTCTCTACTAGCGGCGCGCGCCGTCCGGCCGCTGGCGCTGATTACCGGCGCGCGACGCGGCATCGGCGCGGGCATCGCGGCGGAACTGGCGCGGCAGGGCTTCGATCTCGCGCTGCTCGACATCGCGGAAGACGGCGCTGACGAGGTTCTCGCTGCCGCCGAAGCGCACGGCGCACGGGCGGCCTTCTGGCAGCACGATCTCGCCGACAGCGGCGCGCATCGCGCGCTGGTCGAGCGCATCGTCGGGGCATGCGGGCCGATCGCCTGCCTGGTGAACAACGCGGGCGTGTCCGCCGACGCGCGCGGCGACCTGCTCGAACTCGGTGAACGCTCCTATGACAAGGTCATCGACATCAACATGCGCGGCACGTTCTTTTTCACGCAGGCCGTGGCGCGCCACATGGCAGAGGACACGCACCCTGCACAACACGCGCGCACCATCGTCACGGTGTCGTCGGTGAGCGCCGAACTGGCCTCGACGGAGCGCGGCGAATACTGCATGTCGAAGGCCGGCCTCGGCATGCTCACCAAGCTGTTCGCGCTGCGCCTCGCGCCGCTGGATATCGGCGTGTTCGAGATTCGCCCCGGCATCATCCGCACGCCGATGACCGAGGCCGTCGCCGCGCGCCATGACGAACGCATCGCCGACGGCGTCGTGCCGATGCGGCGCTGGGGCGTTCCGGCCGACGTCGCTTCAGCGGTCGCGGCGCTGGCCTCCGGACAGATGCAGTTCGCGACGGGCAGCGTGCTCAACATCGACGGCGCGCTGTCGGTTCCGCGCCTGTGAGCGCGTTCCCTCTTCTTCCGATTACCCCGGATAACGCCCTATGAACAGCTTGAAACTGCCCACATCGACCGGTGCGCTCGAGCGCTACACGCTTACCGGCACGCCGCTTCCAGAAGCTCGCCCCGCCGCGCCGTTCAACCGTATCGCGCTTTCGGCGGCGCACGTCGTGGCCGATCCGTTCGCGGACGTCGAACCGTCCGAGGGCGGCGCCATCGACTGGGACCGGACGCTCGAATACCGCCGCTATCTGGCGGGTTTGGGTCTGGGCATCGCCGAAGCAATGGATACCGCCCAGCGCGGCATGGGCCTGAGCTGGAAAGACTCGTTGCAACTGATCCGCCGCACGCGCGCCGAGTTGTCGGACAGTCCGGTGCCGGTCTTCAACGGCTGCGGCACCGATCATCTCGATCCCGCCTCCGTCACTTCGCTCGACGCCGTGGTGAGCGCCTGGCTCGAACAAGTCGATGCGATCCAGACCGCAGGCGGCCGCCTGATCCTGATGGCGAGCCGCGCGTTGGCCCGCGTGGCGCGCACGCCGGTGGACTATGTTTCGGTGTACCGGCGGGTGCTGGCGCAGGTGGACCAGCCAGTGATCCTGCACTGGCTCGGTGACATGTTCGATCCCGCGCTGGTCCGCTACTGGGGCGCCGATGACCTGAGCGCCGCGCGGGACGTCGCGCTCGAAGTGATGACGGAGTCCGCCTCGAAGATCGAGGGCATCAAGGTGTCGTTGCTGGACCGGCAACGCGAGATCGACATGCGCCGCCTGCTGCCCGCTGGCGTGAAGATGTACACCGGCGACGACTTCAACTACCCGGAATTGATTGCCGGCGACGAGCAAGGCTATTCGCACGCGCTGCTGGGTATCTTCGACGCCATCGCGCCTGCCGCATCGGCCGCGCTCGGCGAACTGGCCGCGGGACGGCGCGAGCGCTTCCTCGACATCCTCGCGCCCACGGTGCCGCTGTCGCGCCATATCTTCCGGTCGCCGACGCGCTTCTACAAGACCGGCATCGTCTTCCTTGCGCATCTGAACGGCCATCAGCCGCACATGACGATGCTGGCCGGCCATCAGGCCATGCGTCCGCTGCCGTACTTCGTCGAGCTATTCAAACTCGCCGATGCCGCCGGTCTGTTGCGGCAACCCGAACTCGCGGTCATGCGCATGAAAACTTTCCTCGCCGTCCACGGCGTCACCCAGGACTGAGGCGACGCGCATGGGACAGCTACTCGCACGCCGCGAAGATGCGGTGCTCACGCTGCAACTGAGCAACCCGGGCAAGGCCAACGCGCTCGACTTCGCGATGCTCGCCGCACTCGACGACGCCATCGCGCGCGTCGAGCAGGACGACACGATTCGCGCCGTCGTGCTGCACGGCACTGAAGGCGGCGTGTTCTCCTCCGGTGCCGATATCCGCGAATGGTCGGCGCTCGATCCGGAGGCCTTCGCGCAGCAATGGATCGGCAAGGGCAACGAGTTGTTCGGACGCTTCGAGCGCTTGCGTTGCCCGACCGTCGCCGTGATCGAGGGCCTGTGCTTCGGCGGTGGACTGGAACTGGCGCTGTGCTGCGATCTGCGGCTCGCCACCGACGTTGCCCGCCTGCGCTTCCCGGAAGTCGCCATCGGCGCCATTCCGGGCTGGGAAGGCGGCGACCGGCTGCAACGCATCGCGGGCCGGGGACGCGCGCTCGAAGCCGTGCTGCTGTCGCGGGAGATCGACGCGCAGACTGCACTGCACTGGGGCGTGCTCAACGAGGTCTGCGCGCCCGCGGACCTGCCTGCCCGCCTCACCGACTGGACCACGCGCCTGTGCCGCGTCTCGCCGCGCGCCGCCGCGCTGGCGAAGGCGCTGATCATCGACGACCACAAGGACGCCCGCACGGCCTATCCGGTGGCCGCGCTCGCGATCCGTTCCAGCGCGGACGCCGAACGCGGCATCCGCGCGTTCATCGACAAGACCACTGCTTCCTTCTGACACCATGAATCCACTCTTCCAGGGTACTCATCAACGTGCGTTCGGCACTTGGCCGCTGCAAGGTCAGGCGCTCCAGGACGCGTTGCGTATGGCGGTCGAAACCGGCTACCGCGCCATCGACACCGCGCAGATGTACGGCAACGAAGCCGATGTCGGTACAGCGCTGCAAGCCGTCGGCGTGACGCGCGAGGAGCTGTGCATCACGACCAAGATCGCGCCCGCCAACGACTCCGCCGAAGCCTTTTTGCCATCGCTGCGCGAGAGCCTCGCGAAGCTGCAAATCGATCGGGTCGATATCCTGCTGCTGCACTGGCCGCCCGCTCATGGAGATGTCGCGCCCTCGGTGCAACGGCTCGAAGAAGCGGTGCAGGCGGGCCTCGCGCGTCATATCGGCATCAGCAACTTCACCGCCGCGATGATGCGCACCGCGAAAGCCGCGACGAAGCGCCCGCTTATCACGAACCAGGTCGAGTTCCATCCGCTGCTCGATCAGCGCGTGCTGCTGCGCACCGCCACGGAAACGGGCATTCCGCTGTCGTCGTATTGCTCGGTGGCGCGCGGCGAGATCTTCAAATACCCGCTGTTCGAGGAGATCGGCGCGAGTTATGGCAAGACGGCCGCGCAGGCCGCGCTGCGCTGGATCCTGCAGAAGGGCGTGACCATCAACACGATGTCCACCCGGCGCGAAAACATCCAGGCCAATTTCGACGTGATGGACTTCACGCTGTCGAGCATCGACATGGATCGCATCGACGCGCTCAACTCGACGAATTACCGCATCGTCAATCGCGAGCGCATGCCCGACGCGCCCGACTTCGACTGAAGGAAACCTCATGACCCAAGCGCTGCTGTTCGAAGAGATCGAGCCGGGGCTCAGCTTCGCAACCTCGGGCATCGTCGTGACCGAGAGCCATGTGGTGCAGTTCGCCGGCCTTTCGGGCGACTTCTTCGACGTCCACATGGACGACGACTTCGCGCGCAGTGTCGGCTTCCCCGGCCGCATTGCGCATGGCCTGCTGTGCCTCGCGATGGTCGACGGACTGAAGAACCGCGCGGCCACCCGTCTCGCTTCGGTCGCGACGCTGGAATGGACCTATCGCTTCCACAAGCCGGTGATGATAGGCGACCGCATTCAGGGGCGCATCAGCGTGCTCGACAAGCGTCCGACGAAGCGCGCCGACCGGGGCATCGTGCGCTTGCAGGTTGAGGTGCGCAATCAGGACGACGTGGTGATTCAGGAAGGTGTCAACGTGCTGATGGTGCGGACGCGCGCGCACGCCGAAAAGACGAGCAACGAGGAACGATGAAATGAAGCAAGCCAATCTGGTTGACGCCGACACGATGGCGGCAGCGGTCTTCGACGGCGCGGTGATCGTGCTGAGCGGTTCGGGCGGCGGGCTGGTGGAGCCGGATCACATCGCGGCGGCCATCGAGCGGCGCTTTCTCGCGACGGGTCATCCCTGCGATCTCACGCTGATCCATGGCCTGGGCATCGGCGACGGCCGGGAAAGCGGTGTCAGCCGCTTTGCACACGAGGGCATGGTGCGGCGCGTGATCGGCGGCCACTGGACCTGGTCGAAGCGCATGCAGACGCTTGCGCGGGAAGAACGCATCGAGGCCTATACGCTGCCTGCCGGTGTGATCCAGACGCTGATCCGCGAAGCCGGTGCGGGCCGTCATGGACTCGTCACGCATATCGGCCTCGACACTTTCGCCGATCCGCGTCACGGCGGCGGCCGGGTCAACGCCCGCGCCCGCGAGGATCTGGTCGAGGTCGTCACGCTCGGCGGCAAGGAACTGCTCTGGTACAAGCCCTTGCGGATCGACTTCGCCATCGTGCGCGGCACCACGGCGGACGGGCAAGGCAATCTGACCTCGCGCGAGGAGCCCGCCGACATCGACGCCTTCGCCGCCGCGCTCGCCGCCCACAACAGCGGCGGCCGCGTGTTCGCCCAGGTGCGCGACGTATCTTCAACGCCGATCGCGCCCGCGCGCGCGGTCACGGTGCCGGGCGTGCTGGTCGATCAAATCTGCGTGCATGCGGAACAGAAGCAGACCACCGGCGCGGCCTATGACGCGGCCATCAGCGGCGAACTGGCCGCGCCCGGCACGCGCACGCCACCGCCGTTGCCCGAGGGCCTCCGCTATCTGATCGCGAAACGCGCCGCGCAGGAACTGGCGCCGGGCGCGTGCGTCAACTTCGGCTACGGCCTGCCCGATGGCATTCCCGCCGTCGCACACGCTGAAGGCCGCGAGATCAGCTGGACCGTGATCGAACAGGGCTCGCACAACGGCGAACTGCTGGGCGGCGATCTGTTCGGCGCGACGCGTCATCCGAGCGCGATCCTCAAATCCAACGACCAGTTTGACTTCTTCAGCGGCGGCGGCATCGACATTGCGTTTCTCGGCATGGGCGAACTGGACGCGCAAGGCAACGTCAACGTCTCGTGGCTGGGCGAGAACATCGTCGGGCCGGGCGGGTTTGTCGACATCACGCAGCGCACGCGCAAGGTGGTCTTCTGCGGCGCGTTCGAAGCCAAGGGACTGGAGGTGGAGCACGAAAACGGCAAGGTCCATATCCGCCGACATGGCGCGGTGCCGAAGCTGGTCGAGCAGGTGCGCCATATCACGTTCAGCGGCAAGCGTGCCCGCGCGGACGGCCAGCAAGTGCTCTACGTGACCGAGCGCGCCGTGTTCGAACTGACGGCTCAAGGCTTGCAGTTGATCGAGGTCGCGCCCGGCGTGGATCTCGTGCGCGACGTGTTGGAACGCATGCCCTTCGAGGTGGCGCTGCATCCGTCGCTGCGCGAGCGCGCGGCCACGGCGTAGGCGGGCTGAAGCGAAGCAGCGGTTAAATCACAGGCAGAAGGAGCACGGAAGCCGATGGACTTCACGCTGAGCGACACGCAGAAGATGCTGATCGAAACGGCGCGCCGCTTCGTGCGGACCGAATTGCAGCCGCTCGAACAACAGGTGGAGGACGAGGGCGCGCTGTCGCCGGAGCATGCGCGCGAATTGCAAAGGCGCGCTCAAGCACTCGGCCTGTTCGCGGTCAACATGCCCGCCGAACTGGGCGGCGGCGGACTGAACACGGTCGATGCCATGCTGTGCGAGGAACAGTTCGGCCATAGCTCGGACATCCTCGTGCGGCGCGCCTTCGGCAACGTCTACGACGCGCTGCTGGCCTGCGAGGGCGAGCAGATCGAGCGCTGGCTCGCGCCCGCGATCCGCGGCGAGCGCACATGCGGTCTCGCGATCACGGAAACCGGCGCGGGCTCGGACGCTCAAGCCATCAAAACCACGGCCCGCAAGACCGCGTCCGGCTGGGTGTTGAACGGCAGCAAGCACTTCATCAGCGACGCGCAATGGAGCGACTTCTTCCTCGTCTCGGCCCGCACTGGCGAACAGGAGATCTCGTTGTTCGTGGTGGACAAGGCGCTGCCCGGCTTCATCGTGGGCCGCGATCAACCGATGATGGGCCTGCGCGGCACGCCGCATCACGAGCTCTTCTTCGACGACGTCCCGCTGGAGCCGCTCGCGCTGCTCGGACGTGAAGGCGAGGGCTTCCGGCTCGCGATGCGGATGCTCGGCCGCGTGCGCCTCGCGCTGGTGGGCGCGCGCGGCATCGGCAAGGCAGCGCATGTGCTGGAGATGATGATCGGCTATGCGGGCGAGCGGCGGCAGTTCGGCGAACGCATCGGCGACTTCCAGATGATCCAGCAGCTCATCGCCGACAGCGTCATGGAGATCAACGCCGCGCGGCTGATGCTGCTCAACGCAGCCAGCATGATGGACGCGGGGCTGGACGCGCGCGACTGGATCGCGATGGTCAAGGTCCAGTCGTCAGAAACGCTCGGCCGCGTGGTGGACCGCGCGGTGCAGGTGTTCGGCGGCATGGGCTTCTGCAAGGAACTGGCCATCGAACGGTATTACCGCGATGCACGCGTCTACCGCATCTTCGACGGCACCTCGGAGATTCATCGCGGCATCATCGCGCGCAATGCGCTGAAGCGCGGCGCGGCATTGTTCGACCTGCACCGCTGAACACGCCTCCTCTTCCTCACGACATGAACAAACTCATCACCGCCGAAGCAGCAGCCCGGCTGATCCGCACGAACGATGTGGTCAGCATCAGTTCGTCCAGTGCGCTCGGCTGTCCGGACAAGGTACTGGCCGCCATCGGCGCGCGCTTCGAGCGCGAGGGCCAGCCGCGCAATCTCACGACGCTGAACCCGATCGCCGCCGGCGACATGTACGGCGTAAAGGGCATCGACCATCTCGCGCGGCCCGGGCTGCTCGCGCGCACGCTGGCGGGTTCGTATCCAAGCGGGCCTTCTTCGCTGCCGATGCCGGACATCTGGCGCATGATCGTCGAGAACCGGATCGAGGCCTACAACGTTCCGAGCGGCATCCTGTTCGACATGCATCGCGACGCCGCCGCGCGACGCCCCGGCGTGCTGACGAAAGTCGGCATGGGCACGTTCGTCGATCCGGAATTGCAAGGCTGCGCGATGAACGCCGCTGCGTCCGCGCGGCCGATCGTGCGGCGCGTGTCTTTCGACGGCGAGGACTGGCTCTACTTCCCCGCGCTCGTGTCGCGCGTGGCGATCATCCGCGCCACCACCGCCGACGAAGCAGGCAACCTGAGCTATGAGCACGAAGGCGCGCTGCTGGGCGGGATCGATCAGGCGCTGGCCGCGCGCAATCACGGCGGCATCGTGATCGCGCAGGTCAAGCGCGTGGTGAAGTCCGGCACGCTGCGTCCGCACGATGTGCGCGTGCCGTGCAATCTGGTGGATTACATCGTCGTGGATCCGGAACAGTGGCAGACCACCCAGACGCCCTACGACCCGGCAATCAGCGGCGAGATCGCGCTGCCGTCGAGCGCTTTCGAGCCTACGCCGTGGGGGCCGGAGAAAGTCATCGCCCGACGCGCGGCGATGGAACTCGCGCACGGCCATGCCGCCAACCTGGGCTTCGGCATCTCGGCGAATGTGCCGCGCATCCTGCTCGAAGAGGGCCTGCATGGCGCGGTGACATGGGCTATCGAGCAAGGCGCCGTCGGCGGCATGCCGCTGCTTGGCTTCGCGTTCGGCTGTGCGTCGAATGCGGATGCCATTGTGCCTTCGCCGAATCAGTTCACGTACTTCCAAGGCGGCGGCTTCGATATCGCGCTGCTGTCCTTCCTGCAAGTGGACAGCGACGGTAGCGTGAACGTCTCGCGGCTCGCGTCGAAACCGTATCTGACTGCCGGCTGCGGCGGCTTCGTCGATATCACAGCCCACGCGCGGCGCATCGTGTTTTCCGGCTTCTTTACCGCTGGCGCGCAACTGCAAGCGGGCGGCGGCAAGCTCGCGATCCTGAAGGAAGGCCGCACCCGCAAGTTCGTGCAGGCCGCCGAGCAGATCACCTTCAGCGGGCGCATCGGTCGCGAGCGCGGGCAGCGCGTGACCTATGTCACCGAGCGCTGCGTCATCGACCTGCTCGAAGATGGCCTCACCGTGACCGAGATCGCGCCCGGCGTGGACCTGCAACGCGACATTCTCGAGCAAGCCGAAGTCGCGCTGAACGTGGCGACGGACCTGCGCACGATGGACCCCGCGCTGTTCACCGACGCGCCCTTCGGATTGCGCCTGAAAACCTCGCGAGACCCGCAATGACTGACCATTTTGTTTCCGTCGCCCGCGAGGCTTGCGTCGCCACCGTCACGCTGGAGCGGCCGGACAAGCTCAACGCGCTGACGCCCTCGATGCTGGAACGGCTGGAACAGATCGCCCGCGAATTCGAAGCCGACCATGAAACACGCGTCGTCATCCTCACGGGCGGCAGTGCCAAAGCGTTCTGCGTCGGCGCGGACATCAACGAATGGGCGACGCTCGAACCGCTCGACATGTGGCGGCGCTGGGTCCGCCGGGGACACCAAATCTTCGATCAATGGGCGCGGCTGCGTCAACCGGTGATCGCGGCGGTCAACGGCCATGCGTTCGGCGGCGGACTCGAACTGGCGATAACGGCCGACGTGCGCATCGCGGCCATGGAAGCCCGCTTTGCGCTGCCGGAAGCGTCCATCGCGACGTGCCCCGGATGGTCGGGCACGCAGCGGCTGGTGCGGCTCATCGGCGGGAGTCGCGCGAAGTATCTGGCGTTGAGCGGCATGCGCGTGAGTGCCGCCGATGCCCACGCCTGCGGGCTGGTTCATGAAGTCGTGCCGCGTGAGCAATTGACGGCGCGCGTGCATGAACTCGCGCTGGAGATGGCCGCGCGCGCGCCGGTTGCATTGCAGCTGACGAAACAATTGTTGAACGCCGCCAGCGGCGAGGAATCCGCTGCGACGCTTGAAGCAATGGCAGGCGCGCTCGCCGCGACCACGCAAGACGCGGCGGAAGGCATTCGCAGTTTCCGGGAGAAGCGTCCGCCGGTTTATGAGGGACGTTGACGCGATTCGAGCGCTTCAGCAGCACTCGAACAAACGCTCGCGGCAGACGCGCAGCGTTTCGTCGACGGGACGTGTCCACCAGTCCAGTCGCGAGAAAATCTCCACTTCCACCGGACCGTCGTAGCCCGCGCACTCCACGGCCGCGCGCAGGCGTTTGAGATCGATCACGCCATCGCCCATCATGCCCCGGTCCTGCAACGGGTCACGGGTTTCAAGCAGCCAGTCGCACACATGCAGCGCGAGAATGCGTTGCCCCGCGCGGGCGATCGCCGGCATCAGCGCCGGGTCCCACCACACATGGTAGGCATCGACGGCCACACCGAAACTGCCCGTGTGCGACGGGTCGAGCCGCTCGCACCAGTCGAGCGCCTGATCGAGCGTGTTGAGCAGGCTGCGGTCGGCGGCGTAGACCGGATGCAGCGGTTCGAGCGCGATGCGCACGCCGGTTTCGTCGATCGTCGGTTGCAAGGCGGCGAGGCCGTCAAGAATCTGCTCGCGGGCATCGTCGATGTCGCGCGAACCGGGCGGCAGGCCGCCCACCACCGCGACCAGCACCGGCGCACCGAGCACCGCCGCGGTTTCCAGCGCCCGGCGGTTCGAATCGAGCGCAGCGCGACGACCCGCCGCGTCAGGCGCCGCGAAGTACGCGGTGCGGCAATAGGCATTCACCTTCAGACCGGCCGCGCGAATCGCAGCGGCAGCAAGGTGCGGGCGCGTCTCGTCCACCTCATGACGCCACGGCGTGATCCATCCGAAGCCCTGTTCCGCGATCCGCGCCGCCGTCACGTCTATGGCCTCGCGATGGCCCAGCGTCGCCGTATTGATGCAGCAGAGATCGCCGCGTCCGTTCAGTTCGCGCATGGCGTGCCTCAGAAGCGCTGGATCATCAGGCCGCCGTCCACGCGCACTTCCTGCGCGACGGTATAGGGCAACAGTCCGGCCGCCATCGTGCGGATCACGCGCGCCACGTCGTCGGGCTGGCCCCAGCGCGGCGTCGCGGTCATGCCCTCGGCGATCAGCGCGTCGTATTTCGCCTTCGACGGCGCGGTCATCTCGGTCAGGATCAAACCGGGCTGCACCTCGAACACGCCGATTGCATGCGACGCCAGACGCAGCGCAAAGAGGCGCGCCGCCATCGACAGCGCGCTCTTCGACATGCAATATTCGCCGCGCTCGACCGAAGCGACCACCGCGTTCGACGACGTCACGAATACGATGCTGCGCGCGCCCTCGCCCGCGGGCGTCTGCTGCGTCATCTGCCGGGCCACGGCTTGAGTCAGGAAGAACGTGCCGCGCGTGTTGATGTCGAAGCAGCGGTCATAGCTTTGCGGATTCACGTCGAGCAGGTCGCCACGGTTGAGCACCGAAACGCCCGCATTGTTCACCAGACAGTCGATGCCGCCGAAGCGCGCCGTGACGGCCTCCAGCGCGCCCGCATGACGGTCGATGTCGCCGATGTCGAGATCCAGCGGCAGGCAGGCGCGCCCGAGCGCCTCGACTTCGGTGACGAGCGTCTGGAGACGCTCCGTGTCGCCAAGCGCGATGGCGGCGATATCGAATCCTTCCGCGGCCAGCGCCAGTGCGACGGCCCGTCCGATGCCGCGCGACGCGCCCGTGACGACTGCAGTTCTGCTCATGCTCATGCCTTCATTAACTGACGCGCAATGATGATGCGCTGGATCTGGTTCGTGCCTTCGTAGATCTGCGTGATCTTGGCGTCTCGGTACAGGCGCTCCACTTCGTAGCCACGAATATAGCCGCTGCCGCCGAAGATCTGAATGGCGTTGCTGGTGTGCTGAACGGCTGCGTCGCCAGCGAAGCACTTGGCCATCGAGGCAGCGGCGGTCGCTTCGAGGCCCGCGTCCATCTTGCTTGCGGCGGCGCGCACCAGCAGACGCGCCGCCTCGCCATCCTTGGCCATGTCGGCCAGCATGAACTGGACGGCCTGGAACTCGGCGATCGCCTGGCCGAACTGCTTGCGCATCTTCGCCTGTTCGATGCCCGCCTCCAGCGCCGCCTGGATGATGCCCACGGCCAGCGCACCGATGCCTACGCGCCCTTTGTCGAGCACGCTCATCATCATGTGAAAGCCGCGGCCTTCGGTGCCGAGCAGTGCATCGGCGGGCAGCCTGACTTCATCGAAATGCAGTTCGCCGACCTGCGACGCGCGCTGCCCCAGCTTGTGCTCCTTCGGTCCGCGCGACACACCGCGCGACGCGCAATCGACGATGAAGATGCTCATGCCACGCTTGCCCGCCGCGGGGTCCGTGCGGGCCAGCACGAGCGCCACGTCGGCGACGGGCGCGTTGTGAATCCACAGCTTGGAGCCGCTGAGCAGCCAGCCTTCGCCGTCGCGCACGGCCGTGGTCTTCACGCCGGAGACATCGCTGCCCGCGCCGGCCTCGGTGATGCAATACGCGCCCCGTGTTTCGGCACGCACCAGCGGTCCGAGCCAGCGGTCGATCTGCGCCGGCGTGCCGTGCCGGCTCAACAATGTACCCAGCAATTCGACCAGCCCGCACTGGTCCGCGACGGACGCATAGCCACGGCTCAACTCCTCCATCACGATGGCATACGCGAGGCAATCCAGCCCCGCGCCGCCCAGTGAATCCGGCACGGTGATGCCGAACAGGCCGGTCTCGCCCATCTGCCGGTAGATCTCCGCCGGAAAGCTTTCTTCGCGGTCCAGCCGCTCCGCTTGCGGACGAATGACTTCGTTGGCGAAGCGCCGGGCCATGTCGGCGACCTGTTGATGCTCGGTGGACAGAATCACCTCGTCTCCTCGGTTGTGAACCTGCGTTTCAGTGCCGTGATCGGCTGATCCGTGAGCGTTACTCTATGCCAAGTAGATCGATCTAGCAAGTCGATGAATTCACGGACGGATTGGCTGGACGCTGGCCGATCCAGCGCACTACCATACGGCTTGCTCAACTTGTTCCGAGGTCGAACGCGTGCTCAAGGAAACGATTTTTCGTGTCGAGGTGCAGTTCGGCGATTGCGATCCTGCGGGGATCGTGTTCTTCCCGAACTTCTCGCGCTGGATGGATGCCGCATCGCACGATTACTTCATGCAATGCGGTCTGCCGCCGTGGCGAAATCTGGAAGCATTGCCCGGTTGCGTCGGTGCGCCGCTGCTGGAAATCCACAGCCGCTTTCATGCGTCGGCCACGTATGGCGAGACGCTGGAGATTCATACGGCCACCGAGGAATGGCGCAACAAGGTCTTCATTCAGGCGCATCGCATCCTGCGCGGGGAGACGCTGATCTGCGAGTTTCGCGCGACGCGCGCGCTGTGCGTCAAGCAGGCGGATGGCACGCTCAAGGCGGTGGCGATACCGGAGTTCATTCGGGCGGCGTGTGAGTGAGAGACGTGTGCCGCATCGGGTATCTGGGCAGCCACGCTTACAGCAAGCATGCAGCCTGCGCATCCTCGGGCAGCCCGAAGCAAGTTGCGCTACCCTCGCGTGCTGACGCCCGGGCCTTCGCCCGGCAAACACACAAGGGACGCCAAGAGACGATGACCCAGCGTGACACCATGAAAATCGCTCTGATCGGCCCGGGGGCGATCGGCACCACCGTCGCCGCCTCGCTGCATGAGGCTGGCCGCACGCCCACCCTGTGCGGCCGCTCCGCGCTCCCGCAACTGGAACTGCGCTTCGAAGGCGAGCGCATCATCGTGCCGGGACCGGTGCTGACCCGTCCGGAAGAGATCGCGGACACTTACGACCTGGTGTTCGTCGCCGTCAAGTCGACGCAGATCGAAGCCGCAGCGCCCTGGCTCTCCGTCCTGTGCCATGACAAGACCGTGGTCTGCGTGCTGCAGAACGGCGTCGAACAGCAGCAGCTCTTCGCGCCGTATCTGTCGGGCAATCCGGTGCTGCCTTCGGTCGTCTGGTTTCCCGCGCAACGCGAACCGGACGCCTCGGTGTGGCTGCGCCGCGAGGCGCGTCTCACCTTGCCGGACCTGCCGGAAAGCCGCCTCGTGATCGAAGCGCTGCACGGCACGCGCTGCCGGGCCGACATCGCCGAAGACTACACCTCCTTCGCCTGGCGCAAGCTGCTGCTGAATGCGGTTGCGGGCCTGATGGTGCTGAGCGGCCGCCGCGCCGGCATGTTTGCCCGTGACGATATCGCCGCGCTGGCGCTCGCTTACGCAAAGGAATGTCTCGCGGTGGCGCGGGCCGAGGGCGCGACACTGGATGATGAAGTGGCGCAGGAAGTCGTCGATGGCTTTCGCCGTTCGCCGGCCGACCTGGGCACGTCGATCCTCGCCGACCGGCAAGCGGGCCGCCCGCTCGAATGGGATTGCCGCAACGGCGTGGTGCAGCGCCGTGGCCGCGCGCACGGCATGGCGACACCCATCAGCGATCTCATCGTGCCGCTGCTGGCCGCCGCCAGCGACGGGCCGGGCTGAACGCCAACGCGCAACGTTAGCGCGGCCGCTGCGCGCCCCGCAACTGCCGCGCGTCCTTGGGCGCGAAGCCATAGAAGTCGCGGAACGAAGTCGTGAAGCTGGTCGGATGCTGATAGCCGACCGCCGCCGCGACCTCGCCCACGGACTGCCGTTCATCGACGAGCAGACGCAAGGCTTCCTGCATCCGCCGCCGCAGGCTGTAGTCGAACACGGTCACGCCATGCAGGAACTTGAAGCCGCGCTTCAGCTTGGACGAGTTCGTGCCCACCGCGCGCGCCAGATCGGGAATCGTCATGGTGCGCTTGAGGTCCGCGTCGATCATCGCGCGGGCGCGCTCCATCAGCGTCAGGTCGCGTGACGAGAGAATCTCGTCGGGTGCATCGCTCTGCAAGCCGTCGATCCATACACCGACGCTCGCATACAAGATCTCCATGCATTTCGCCTCGACAAACAACAGGTCACGCGCCCCTTGGTATGGACTCGCGAGCAGCCGCTCGATGGCCTGCACCGCGTCCAGCGTAAGACGCATCCGGCGGTGATACAACTCGTCGGGCTGCACGGCGGCCAGGCGCGCGCGGATGACCTCGCCTTCGCCGCCCAGCGCGTCGAGCACGCGCCGGAAGCACGAAGGCGCGACATACAGCGCAAGCGCGCGGTGCGGCGCGGCCCTTCGGGGCAGGTGATCTGATAGCGAAGCTCCCTGCCCTGATAACAGATGACGAAATTGGGCGCCTCGACCTGCACGTCATCCGCATCGTCCACGCCGACGCTCGCCGTCCCGGTCACGAGATAGTGGAATTCGATCAAGCCCTCGGGCGGCACGGGCTCGGTGCGCGCGTGCGCGTAGCAGCAATCGGAGACCGCGACGTAGATCTCATCGCGGATCGAGATCATCTTCCAGGCGCCTTCCTGACCGTCGCCCGGCACCTCGACGATGCGTCCATACAGCCCCAGCGCCTGCGCTTCGACGCAACGCGCATCGTTGCGCAGGCGCCGGTACGCTTCGGTCAGCGGCGCGCCTGCATGGGCAAGCGCGGTGCGAAAGAGACCGGCGCGTTGTTCGTCGTTGAGGTCCAGCGATTGCGCTTCCACGGAAGCGTTGCCAGAAGTTGAAGCTCGATCCATGAATGCCACCGCGCGGCGCGGTTCCATCGTCGGAAACAGGGCGTCCATTCTAGCGATGGCTTCTAACGAGCCAATATTCCAGGCTCAACCCAGGCCATACGCCTGCACGGCGCACGCCTCGCTGACATAGCCGAGGCGTACATCCTCCGCAACCTGTTCGCGTGACCGCTCACGCGCCGCGCCAATGCCCGCGCCGCCCGGCAGGTCCAGACACAAGCGCCGTCCGCGCGGCACGGTTTGCAGGCCCATTGCGGCCAGCGGCGTGCCGTCATCGAGCGTCACGGCGCCCGGCGCACCTGAACCTCCGCCGTCGCGACCGCGCGCTGCATGGACGATGCGGTCGTACATGCCAAAAAACTGGAACGGCGCGCCATCGACGGATGCGATCTCCAGCCGTTGTCCCAGTCCGCCGCGCCAGCGTCCGGGGCCGCCGCTGTCGGGCCGCAATTCCTTGCGCCAGATCACCACCGGATAAAGCGATTCGACGATCTCGCATGCAATCGCCCGCACGCCGCTCGGGAATGCGGTGCCCGACATGCCGTCGTCGCCGGTACGCGCGCCCGCGCCGCCACTGTTGAAGAACAGCGTCTCGAACGCGCGCGGCTGCTGCGCCGACGATGCATCGGGCAAGGCCTCGTCCGCCGCCATCCACGCCGCCGCGCCGCCGCGCAACTGCGCGCCCCAGACACACGACGCGGCTTCGGCCGGCACCCGATCCGGCAGCACGCCGGCAAGCGCACCGAACACGACATCCGGAAGGAACTGCCCGATGATGTGTCGCGCGCACACGGGCCAGGGCCGTTGCACGTTGAGGATCGATCCCTCGGGCGCGCTGATGTCGAGCGGTTGATTGCGGAGCGCTTCGGCGTGGCGGTCTATGACATCGTGAGCATGGTGCAGTGGTTCCAGGGCGGACTGAGACCGCGCAGGTTCTGAAGCGGTCACCCGGCCGTCAATCAATCAGCTGCGCGCAAGCTGTCGAGCAGCGCCCGCGCCTCCCTGACATCGACGATCGCGCAGTTCGACGGAAACCGCTCGCACACAGCGGATAGCAGTGCGTGTGCATGATCGCTCTCACCTTGTGCGTGCTTGAGACGCGCAAGGCTCTTCGCCGCACGCAGTTCGAGAAACAGCGCACCCTGCTGGCGCGCGACGTCGAGCGCCTGCGTGAACAAGCCCTCGGCAGCGCCGCCGCCGGATGCCGCGCGAATCTCGCCCGCAATGCGCAACAGCTCCGGCAGATTCCAGAGTTCGTCGTGCTGCTTCGCGCGCGCAAGGGCGTCGTCGATGGCCGCCTGCGCATCCGCACGCCGCCCGAAGCGCAGCAGACCATGTGCGTACAGCCCGGCAAACAGCGTCTGGCGCATGCCGAGATGCTCGCGTTCGAGCTGCGCCAGCGCATCGTGAAGAATCGTCAGGCCCTGACGTTCGTTCCGCTCGATCAGCAAGGCGCCATGAAGACCGCGCGCCATGGCATCGAAGAGCGCCAGCCCGTTCTTTGCCACACAGTCCTGCAGGATGTCGAGCGCTTCTTCAGCGGCGTCGAGATCGCCTGCATGGAAGGTCAGCGGAATGAACGCGAACACCAGCACGTAGCCGATGGTCAGCGCATGACCGCTCGCCTCGGCATCCCTGCGCGCCCGGTAGGCTTCTTCCAGCGCGCGTTCCGCGCAGCCCTGGAACCACAGGACGCTTGCCATCAGCGAACGCGTTCCCTCGCGTCCGCTCACGTGGTTGTCGGACAGTTGCGACTGGCGGCATTGGGCGTCGAAGGCTTCGAGCACACCGGCAAGCAACTGCCGCGCTTCGGCCTGCCTGCCCATGTGATGCCACGCGAAGGCCGTGAGCCGGCTGCCTTCCGACATCGCGTCTTCATCGCCAGACGTGCTGGCAATCGCGCGGAAGGTTTCGAGGAGCGCATCGGCATCGCGATGCCTGCCCGCATACACGAGCCCGCAGCAGGCCGGAAACAGCGAGCGCAATTGAAAACCGGTATCGCCCAGCCGCTGCGCAATGGCCAGCGCATGGCGCGACGCCGCCTCCACCTGGCTCACCATGCCGCGCGTGTACAGCGCCGACGCAGCCAGCGCCGTATAGAGCCGCATGCGCTCGGCTTCGAGCGCGGGCAACGCTTGCGCATGGCGCAACGCCTCCTCCACGCGGCCGCGGCACTCTTCCAGCGATGACGCACGAATCCACGCCGGAATCGCCAGCACCGTCAGTCCAATGCCCAGCGCTGCGTCGCCCTGCGGCGAGAAGGCCCAGCCAAGGGCCGCGCGGACGTCGTCGATGGTCGGGAGATGGTCGCTCAGCCAGCGTTCGTCTGGCGGGCGGTTCCAGCAGTCTTCCACGCGTGCATACAGCGCCACGAAGTGCTCCGCGTGGCGGCGGCGCAGCGCATTCAGCTCGCCCGCCTCCGCGAGCTTGCGGCGCGCGTAGTCGCGCATCGTGTCGAGAAAGCGGTAGCGCACGCTGGCATGGCTCAGATTCGCCGACAGCATCGACTTCGCCACGAGACTTGCGATGGCATCGATCACGCCGGCGTGCGTCAACTGCGCGTCGCTCGCCACGGCCGCGGCGGATTCCAGCGAGAACGCCGCCGGAAACACGCCCAGCCGCCGCAGCACGACACGTTCGGCCTCGGGCAATAGCTGATGGCTCCAGTCGAGTGTCGCGAGCAGCGTCTTCTGGCGCTCGGGGGCGGTGCGGCGGCCTTGAGCGAGCGTCCCGAAGCGGTCGTCGAGCAGCTCGAAAAGTTCGCGGACGCCGAACGCATCCAGACGCGTGGCGGCCAGTTCGATCGCCAGGGCAATGCCGTCGAGCCTGCGGCAGATGCGGGCGAGCAGCGGCGCTTCCTCGTCGGTCGGCATGAAGCCGCCGCGCGCGGCCTCGGCACGCGCCACGAAGAGCTCCACGGCCGAATAGCGCAGCGCTTCGGCCATCGTGAGGCTGACGGAGTCGGGCGGGCTTTCGAGCGGCTCCAGCCGGTACACATGTTCGCCGGTTGCCTGCAACGGCTCGCGGCTCGTCGCCAGCACCGTGAGGCAGGGCGCCGCCGCGATCAGCTTCTCGGCGACGACCGCCGCGGCTTCGATCACGTGCTCGCAGTTATCCAGCACCACGAGTTGCGGGCGGCGCTGCAAGCGGAAGGTGTTCGTCAGCGCCTGCAGGATGTCGTCCGAATGCACGGCGAGACCCATCGCGTGCGCGACGGCATGAGGAACGAAACGCGCATCGGACAACCGCGACAGATTGACGAACCAGACATCGTGCCGTCCCGCCTGCTCCCTCTGATGCGCGACCGCCAGCGCGACCGTGGTCTTGCCGATCCCGCCGGGACCGGCCACCGTCAGGATCCGCGCTCGCGTCAGCCGGTCCAGCAGGGTGCGGATCGTCCCCGTGCGGCCGACGGGACGCACCAGCGCCGCAGGCAGGTTGTGCGACGCCGCGTGCGGGGCCTGCGGCAGATCTGCGCCGGATGGAATCGCCTCGCGCTCGACGGGCGCCACGAACTGATAACCGCGGCCCACTACCGTCGCGACGAAACGCTGGTCGTTGGGCGCTTTGCCCAGCGCCTTGCGCAACGCGGCGATATGCACCTTGAGGTTGCTGTCTTCCACCACGGCGCGCGGCCAGGCGCGCGCCATCAGTTCCTGCTTGGTGACGAGCTCCCCGCGACGTTCCACCAGTGCGGTCAACAGCTCGAACGCCCGCCCGCCGATGAGCACGCGCACATCGCCATCGAGCAGCATCTGCTGCGACGGAACGAGCCTGAACGACGCGAACAGATAGACCACTGCTGTCGCGTCGTCGGCAGGACCGCTGTCGAACGGGGAGCCGGGCATGATCGGGCTGTCGGAATGGCCGCAGGGCCGTCGCAGAAAATTGAAAGGAAGCAGCGCGGCATCAGTCTAGCCTGTTTCACCTCTGCTCAATGAAAGCAACTCGGCGTTGATCGTCACGTCACCCGAAACGGGCTTGACCTGAGACAATCCGTTCACACCTTCCGGGACATCTTATGCGCCACGCCTGCACGGAGCCTTTGCAATGAAGTTCGATACCCTCGTACTCGGCGCCGGCATGGTGGGCGTATCGGTTGCCGTGCATCTGCAACGCCGCGGGCTCGCGGTTGCGTTGGTCGACCGCAAGGCGCCCGGCAACGAAACCTCGCTGGGCAATGCGGGGTTGATCCAGCGCGAAGGCGTGTATCCGTATGCGCTGCCCCGCGACGCCGCCACATTGATGCGCTATGCCGGCAACCGTTCGCCCGATGTCCGCTATCACCCGCGCGCCCTGCCCAGCTACGTGCCGTTCCTGCTGCGCTACTGGCATCACTCGCGCGCGGACCGGCATGCGGCTATTGCGCGGTCATACGCCACGTTGATCGAGCACTGCGTCAGTGAACATCGGGAGCTTGCCGAAGCAGCGGGCGCGCAAGCGCTGCTGCGTCCGGGCGGCTGGCTCAAGGTCTTTCGCAGCGCGGCCGCGCAGGACGCGGAATGGCGCACGGCTCAGCGCTGGCATGACGAATACGGCGTCTCGTTTCAGGTGCTCGATGCTGCGCAGTTGCAGCGTGAAGAACCCTCGCTGAGTCACGGGCTGAGCGGGGCGCTGCGTTATACCGACGCCGTGTCCGTCAGCGATCCCAATGCACTCGTGACCGCCTACGCGCGTTATTTCGAGCAGCTGGGGGGCCGTGTTTTCAGCGGCGATGCTGCGACGCTCGCGCCGCAATGGCAGGTCGAGACGGTAGCGGGACGCATCGAGGCGCGTGCGGCCGTGATCGCGCTGGGGCCATGGTCGGACCGGCTGACTTCACGTCTGGGTTATACGCTGCCGCTTGCCGTGAAGCGCGGCTATCACATGCACTACGCGGCGGCCGATGGCGCGCAACTGCATCAACCGGTGCTGGATGCGGAGCGCGGCTATCTGATCACGCCGATGGCGCGCGGCATCCGCCTGACGACGGGCGCGGAACTGGCGTACTGCGACGCGCCCGCCACGCCGGCGCAGCTCGACGCGCTCGAACCCATCGCGCGCGCGACCTTCCCGCTGGGCGAACGTCTCGATGACACGCCATGGCTCGGCCGGCGTCCATGCACGCCGGACATGATGCCGGTCATTGGCCGGGCGCAGCGTCATGCGGACCTGTGGTTCGCGTTCGGTCATGCGCATCACGGGCTGACGCTCGGCCCCGTGACCGGGCGGTTGATCGCGGAGATGATGACGGGCGCCGCGCCGGTGGCGGACCCGTTTCCGTTTCGGGCCGAGCGGTTCTCAGGTGCTTGAACGAGGCATGCAGGCCCCTTACTCGTCGAGCCGCACTGGCCGGCCTTCCCGCGCCGAGCGGTAGAGCGCCTCCATCAGCACCTGATCGCGCAGACCTTCTTCCCCGGGCGTGTCCGGTTCGCTTCCGTCGCGCACGCAGCGGGCGAAGTGATCGATTTCGAGCATGAACTGATCCTTGAATTCGAGCCGCGGCTCATCGACCTGTTCGATGTCACCTGCGCGATGCGCGATCCGCATGCGCTGTCCCTTGTAAGCGAAGGCATTCTCCACGTCGATCCAGCCTTTCTCAAGCCGGATGCGCATGTCCTTCGACTCATGCGCGCCATAGCTCGCCGCGCAGTTCGCAAGCGCGCCGGAGGGGAAGCGCAGCATGAACGCAATCGTCTCTTCCACTTCGCGGTAGCGCTCGTCCGCCGCTGGATTGACGATCTGCGCAAAGACTTCCACAGGCTCTTCGCCGAGCACATGGCGCACGCCGTTCAGGCAATACAGCCCGATGTCGGGCAATGCGCCGCCCCCGGCAAGCGCGGCCCGCAGGCGCCATTGCTCGCCCGAGCCCTGCACCTGCGCATTGGTCGCCTCGATCACGCGCGCCTTGCCGAGTTCGCCCGACTGCACGCGGCGCATGGCCTCGCTGTTGAAGACTTCGAACTGACAGCGATAGGCAATCATCAGCTTCACGCCCGCCTTGGCGCAGGCGTCGATCATCTGCCGCGCCTCGTCGGCGGTGTTGGCCATGGGCTTCTCGCACAGCACGTGCTTGCCCGCCTGCGCCGCAGCGCTCACGTGTTCCAGATGCAGACCGTTGGGCGTGACGACGTACACCGCGTGGACATCCGGATTCCCGGCGAGGCGCGCCATCTCGGCGTAGGAATAGATCGACTGCTCGTCGATGCCGTATTGCTTCGCCACTGCCCGCGCCTTGTCCGGGCTGCCCGAGACGAGCGCCGTCACGCGCGCGTGCTTGCAGGCGCTGAAGGCGGGCAGGATCTGCTCCAGCGCCAGACGGCCCAGACCGACGACCGCAAAGCCCACGCGCTGCTCCGGCGCTGAAGGCGCGGGCGGTGGCGGCGAAGGTTTGTCGGCGTCGCCCTTCCAGTTCCCGAAGCGAACCTTGCCGTCCTCGACCGTGCCCAGATCGATGGCGGCGGGCGGCTGCGGCTGCCCGGATGCAGGGAGCATCGGACCATCGGGCGTACCGGGACCGGTGACGTTGAACTCGGTTTTGTCGTGTGTGGACATGAAGCATCCTCCTGCGTTGAGTGATTCATTCGGTTCGGGCTTGCTGCGCGTCGCGTGCGAGCAGCGCGACGCATGCACCCGCGAGCACCGTCGCCGCGAGAATCGCAAGCGCACCCGTGCCATATAAAAAATCGAGCAACGTACTGAGCGCCGCGCCGGCGACGAACGCCATCCATCGCACGACGCCGGCTGCTGCCGCGCTGAACTTCCCTTCACCAAGATGCCGCGCGACGCGGATGAAATTGCCCGTGATGAACGAAATGCCCGGTTCATCGGCGCGTGTCTGATTGATCGCACCGATGCCCGCCGCGATCAGACAGGTCGCCGTCGTTGGATACGCTGTGCCCGCCAACGGAACGGCGCATGCGAGCAGCAATGCGGTGGATGCGAGGCAAACAGGCGCGCGCCAGTTCGGCAGCCGTGATGCGAGCCACGCGGCAAACGTCGCCGTTACGAAGAAGCAGGCGATCACGCTCGCGAGCGGCAGCGCCTTGCTCCATGCGCCGGCGATCAATGACTGGCCGAGCCTGGTCGAATTGCCGGTCATGTACACAGCCAGCAGGTCCTTGCTGTGAAGCATGATGAGCGCGTCGGTGCCCCCCGCGATGGCCACCAGCGCAAGGACAGGCACAGCGGTACCGGCCATGTCTCTCAGCCAGGAGGTAACAGACGAAAGCATGTTCGTGTTGGGTGCGGATGGCGTGATCGATGAGCTTTCACGGTCCGCAAATTCGGTGCCTGTGGGATGAGGCCGCAGCGCTCAGGACGCGCTTTCTTTCAGAAGCATGTCATAAGCTTGCGCGCGAGTCGGGCGGGAAAAGGAACGTCTTTCACGCGGGGGGTGCGTGGTCATGGACGAATGTCGGACGACGGCATGTTCCAGGCTCAGCGCATGGGACGTGAGGGATACGGACAGCAAGAAACTCGATACGTCGATGACGCTGGCCACGCGAGGGCGCGAACGTACCGGGGTTTCCCTGCACCGTCTGGCAGATGAAGCGCGCGCGCTGCCCGGCCGTCGCCCGATCCGTTGCACGACCTCTGAGCCTGGCGTCAGTCGCGCGCCGGAAAGCCCGGTCCGCGCCGCAACCGGATCGGACCATGGCTGATCTGATCCGGGTCCAGCGTTGCCTCTCCCTGCGTGATCCGCAAGCGCTGCCGATGCGCCATCCGTGCAGCCACGTCCCTCACTGCAGGCATCAGTTCGCGCCAGCCGTCTTCATCGTTGGTGAGCGCGCGCGCGACGTCCGACGGACAAATGGAAGCCGTCCCGGCGCGACTGCGCAGCAGATCGAGCACGCATCGTTCGATGTCGAGAGCAGAGACGCGTGTCATTTGACGGCCTCGTCCGCGAGGCTGCGGGATCCGCGCGCCGGATCGGCGTGAAGCGTGTCGCGCGAAACCTTCGCCTTGCGGACCGGGTTCACTCCCACCGTGACGATCGATACGCGATTGCGGCCGTCGCGCTTTGCGTCATACAGGGCTTCATCGGCGCGACGCATCGCGGTTTCGAGGCTCGCGCCGTCATCGGGCTGACAAAGCGCCACGCCGATACTCACCGTCACCGGCGCGAGCGGCATGGTCTGCGGCGTGTCGTTTTCTTCCGCGCATGCGGCGACGTCGGTGAGGATGGCGTCGGCGACATCCTCGGCGCGGCGCGGCGTGCAGTCGGCCAGCACGACGATGAACTCTTCGCCGCCATAGCGCGCGACGATGTCGTTCTGCCGGCGCGCCCGTCTCGTCAGGCAATGCGCGACGAAGCGCAGCGCCCGGTCGCCCGCCACGTGGCCATGCGTGTCGTTATAGGCCTTGAAGTGATCGGCATCGACGAACATGATCGCCATCGGCAGCCGATGCCGCACGGCCCGCGCCCACATTGCCGGCAGCGTTGCGTCCAGCCCGCGACGGTTGGCGACGCCCGTGAGTCCGTCCGTGTCTGCGATCGCGATGAGCCGCGCCTGCGCCGCATCGCGCTGCCGCACCGCGAACACGAGCAGCCACACGACGATCGTGAACGCGCACGACACCACGACACTCAATGCGCCGATGATGAGCGAACGATGTTTCCACTCCTCGGTGACTTCATCCATGGCCGGCGCGACCATGGCAACGAGATTGCTGCCCTCCACGTTCGCGAAGGTGGACAGGCGTTCGACACCGTCTACCGGCGACGTCGCGACGAAAGAGCCGCCCTTCGGTCCGAGCATCGACAGGAACGAAGGCGAGGCAACCGAAAGCAGCCGGTTGCGGCTCACCTGCGGATAGCGCGCGAGGATGAAACCGTCGGTCTGCATGATCGTCGCGGCGCCATGCTTGCCCAGCTTGACGCCATCGACCAGTTGCTGGAAGTAGTCGAGATCGAGCGCAATCAGCGCGATGCCGCCGAAGCTGCCGTCAGCCTTCGAAATGCGGCGGCTGAACGCAATGGACGGGCTGCCGTTCCTCAGCCGCGATTCATACGGCTTCGAGATGTACAGCCCCAAGTCGTCGCGGTTCTTGTGCACGAGAAAGTAATCGCGATCGGCGAAGTTCAGCGTCGGAAAGAGCCGTGCGCGTCCCTGCACGATCCGGCCCTCCTCATCCACGGCGTAGATGCCCATCACGTGGGGCGCCATGGTCGCGCGGTCAAACAGCATCTGCCTGCGCAACTCCGGCGGCAACGCGAGAATCTCCGGATTCGACACGCCGTCCACCACGGCCTGCAAGGAAAGGTCGTAGACCTGCAGGTTGCGGCTCATGTCGCGCGCAAGAGCGGCGGCCACGTTGGCTGAGGTCTCGCGCGCCTTGTCCACCGCCTCCTGCCTGCCGGACACCAGGACCACGGCGGTCGTGACCAGAACCACGAAGCAGACGAAGGTCGTGCACAGCGCGATAAGAATCGCGTGCCTGTCGACCCAGGACATCGTCCAGCGTGATTCCTTTCCGAGGGTTGATGACTGCTTCAACCGTGCTCTCCTTCGCGAACGCGGCTCTGTTCGAGACCGCGCGCCCTCTCTCGTTTGAATAATTTTTCGTCCGCCGTTCCGGTTTTTTCCGGAACAGCCTCGCATCCTAACGTTTCGGACGCCATTCCGGTGGACAGCGGCTGCTTGGGGCTAATCGGACACGACCCTGCCGGCTTCGACGGTTTTCATGAACTGTTCCGGCGCCATGGGCCGTCCCAGCAGGAAACCCTGCAACATGTCGCAGCCCAGCTGGCCCAGGAAGGCCTGCTGCTCCTCTGTTTCGACGCCCTCCGCAACGACGCGCAGATTCAGGGTGCGTCCCAGTGCGACGATCGCCGCCACGATGGCCGCGTCCTCGGTATCGCGCCGCAGATCGCGGATGAAGCCCCGGTCGATTTTCAGTTCATGGGCAGGCAAGCGCTTCAGATAAAGAAGACTGGAATAACCCGTTCCGAAATCATCAATAGCAATCCGCACGCCTGTCTCGCGCAACTGTTTCAACACGCTGAGGCTGAGTTCGACGTCGTGCATCGCGGTGGATTCGGTGATCTCCAGAATCAGGTGACGCGGTTCGAGCCGATGCTGAACGAGCGCCTGACGCACGACCTGCACGAGGCTGGTGTGGACGAACTGCGTGGCCGAGAGATTCACGGCGACGCTCCAGTCCGTGTGCCCCGCCTCGACCCAGATGCGCATTTGACGGCAGGCTTCATTGAGGGCCCATTCGCCGATGGGCACCATCAGTCCGCTCTTTTCGGCGATCGGGAGGAACTCGTCCGGCGCCATCAGGCCCCGCGACGGATGCTTCCAGCGCAGCAGTGCCTCAGCCCCCACCACGGGGCCGCCCCGCGCCTGGAATTTCGGCTGATAGTGCAGCATCAGTTCGCCGCCCGACAGCGCCACGCGCAGATCACGCGCCAGCTGCATGTGCTCGTAGGCGTCGGCGTGCATCGAGGGCTCGAAGAAGCAGTAGTTGTTGCGGCCCATGGCCTTGGCGCGGTACATCGCCGTATCGGCGCTCGTCAGCAACTCGCTCTGGGTCCTGCCATGCTCGGGATGACAGGCAATGCCGATACTCGTGGACACCTGAATCTCATGCTCGCCCGCCGAATAGGGTTCCTCCACGATGCGGATCAGCATGGCCGCGATGTTCGCCACGTCCGCCGGCCGGGTGACGTCGCACAACAGGACGAACTCGTCGCCGCCCACGCGGGCGAAGGTGTCATTCGCGCGCACGCTCGCGCCGATGCGCCGCGAGACATCGACCAGCAGGCGGTCTCCCATCTGGTGCCCGAACGCGTCGTTCACCGCCTTGAAGCCGTCGAGGTCCAGGAACATCAGCGTGAAGTGCCGGCCCTGCTGGATGAGCTGGTTCAGGCGGTCATCCAGCAGGACACGGTTGGGCAGCTTGGTCAGGCTGTCATGCAGGGCAAGATGGATCAGCTCCTTGTTGGCCTCCGCGAGCGACCGGGAGAGCGCGGCAGTACGCAGTTCGAGCCTGAGTTCCAGCACCGATACGATCAGCGCGATGCTCAGCACCGCCACGGTCACGACAATCACGATGGCCGCCAGCCATGACGTGTTGGTCCCATGACTGGCCGCCTCGCAAATGGTGCCCAGCGGAAAATGCGCGGCCGCCATGCCGGTGTAATGCATGCCGACGATGGCCGATCCCATCAGCAGCGACGCACCGCCGCGAAACAGGAATACTCCGGCTTGTCTGCCGCGTATATGGAAAGCCGTCCACAAGCCCGCGCCCGAAGCGGCAACGGCGATGACAACGGACAGCGCGACCAGGCTCCAGTCGTAGTCGATGACCGGGTTCATCTGCATGGCGGCCATGCCCGTGTAGTGCATGCCGGCGATGGCAGGGCCCATGAGCAGCGACCCCAGCATCAGCCGGCGCCACGGCAAGCCGTACTGGCTGACGAGCCATAAGGCAAAGGTGGACGCCGCGACGGAGATCAGCAGCGAAAGAAAAGTGATGGTCGGGTCGTAGCCCACGGGGATGGGCAGGTCGAAGGCGAGCATGCCGACGAAGTGCATGGACCAGATGCCAAGCCCCATTGCACAACCGCCGCCGACGAGCCAGAGATAGCCGGCCAGCCCTTTGGCCGATGCCACGCGGCCGGCCATGTCGAGCGCCGTATAGGAAGCCAGGATCGCTACGAGCAGCGAGCAGACGACGAGGAGCGGATTATAGGAAGTGGCGAGCATTTATTCCGGATTGCTTTTTTTTCAGCAACGCTTGTGTGTTGCTGGTGTTCCAAGAATGAACAGCTTCAACCTCGTGCCTATCTGCGTCCGAAACAGATGCACGCGACATTCTGAACCGAACGTGCGCAACTGTCACAGCATTTTCGTGCACTAAATCAGCCCGTGATGAAACGTTCGAACGGTCTGTTTCCGAATAAAGCTTTATGCAGGTTCCATGCCAATTGTCTTACCAAAAACGGGCGCCGCGTAACCCATGCGCGGCGGGCGTCACGGGGTCCGTTACGTTACATGCACACAGGTGTTACGTCCATTCGTCCCGCGCGTACGTATTGCATTAATGACCCAGGATGTTATCGGTGGGTCCTGCGAAAGGAACGGGAATGGGCCCTCTCCGCCGCTGCATATCGCGAGTAACGGAAAGGACGCGTGGTTAGAAAAGGAATCCCGCCTTACCGGCGTATTACTCGGCATGACGATTGCACATTGGTCGCGCCAGTCACACGTTTGGATGGAGAACGAAATCATGGAAAGCGGAAGCGTGGGTTACAGCTATCTCGGGATTCCCGAGCGTCTGGCCGGCGTGCTGTGGGCTACCGTGCGCGAGATGCAGATGAGTCTGGCGGGCCGGGAGGATTGTTCATGGGCGCAATTGACCAGTGCTTCGCTCAGCCGGTGCGTATTGCACTTTGCCTGTCTTTACCGGGAGCACGGCAGCCGTGACCCGCGACCCGAGGTTGCCTGCTCCGAAGTCTTCCACTTGTTCTCCGAGCAGTTGCTCTCCGATACGACCGCCGCCGAGTGGCACGTGCCCGATCATCTCGTTCCTGTCGTGGCCGGCGCGATTGCCGCCTGTGGCGAGCTCGTCGTCGATCGCATGAACCGCGTCGTCTGAGCACATGGCACCCTCCTTCTATACATTGCCATGCAGTTGCTGCAAGAGATCCAGGAACAGATCGAGCGCACGCGTGCGTGGTCGCGAAATCTCGGTGATGGCGCTGATCGTATTCTCGTACACCGGCACGCCGGGCACCTTGACGAGCGCCTGCCGCTTCGCGAACGAAGCCGCATAGAACTGCGGCAGCAGGCCGACATAGTGCCCTGACAGCACCAGCATCGCAACCGCCTCCAGACCCGAAGCCGAAGGCCCGCGCACCATGCCGAGCGTGTTGAGCGCCTCGTGCACGAAGGGTTGCGAGCGATACACCAGCGGCAGCGTCGCGGCATCGCGGAGACTGCGGCGCACCACATAAAGCTGCTGACGCTCGATGAAAAGCGGCAGGTAGTGAAAGCCGGCCTCGCGCCGGTACATCCCGCGAATCGCAACCTGCACGCGACGCTCGCGCAACGCGAGATCGAGTTCGTTGAACGTCATCACGCGCAATTCCACGCTCACGTCCGGCGCCAGTTCCTTCAGCGAGGCCAGCGCTTCCGCCAGATGACAGCCTTCGTCGCTGACGATGTGCTCGACCATGCCGATGGCGAGCGTTCCGGACAGCACGCCGCGCACCGCATCGATTTCCGGACGGATGCGCGCGAGCGACATCAGCGCATCGCGTGCGAGTTCGAGCGCCACCTTGCCCGCATGCGTGAGCACGAAACCGGACGGCCCGCGCTCGCACAGCCGCGCGCCGAGCGTCTCTTCGACCTCGCGGATATGCCGGCTGATCGACGCCTTCGACATGTTCAGCTGCTTCTCGGCGGCGGCGAAACCGTTCGCTTGCGCGACCGAGCAGAAGATGCGCAACGAGCGCAGGTCGCGTTCGCTGAAGTCGGGGCGCTTGGTAGCGGGATGTTTGACGGCACATCGTTCGGACATGGCAGCGAGAAAAAAATTCAGGGAAAAGGTTACGTTTTTCGGAACCATACCGATAAAAAAATCATTTTTCACTCTCTTTATGGCGACATACATTTCGGCTGCCTCGCCCCCGAGCGTCCCTCAAGCCGTCCCTCAAGCGGAGAAAGCAATGAAAAACTGGTCCAGACGATCCTTTGTGAAAGCGACGCTCGCGTCGGGCGCCGCGCTGGCGCTGCCGAGTATCGCGCGCGCCGAAGGCGGCACGCTCGCCGATATCAAGAAGCGCGGCAAGCTCGTGGTGGGCACCGAGGCCGCGTACGAGCCGTTCGAATTCGTCGAGAACGGCCAGATCGTCGGCTATGGGCATGACGTGCTGGAACTGATGGCGGCGAAACTCGGCGTCAAGCTCGAACAAATGAACCTGCCGTTCCAGGGTTTGCTGCCGGGCCTGATGTCGCACAAGTTCGATTTCGTCGCGACGAGCGTCGGCATCACGCCGGAGCGCGCAAAGCGCTTCGCATTCAGCGAGCCGGTGGGCGTCGTGCGTTCGGTGCTGATGGTGCGCGCGGACGACAAGAGCATCAACCGCGATCTCGACATCGGCGGCAAGATCATCGGCACGCAGATGGGTTCGTCGTCGCAGCCGGTGGCCACCGAGTTCGAGAAGGAACTGAAGGTCAAGACCGGCAAGGGCTACGCGGACACCAAGCTGTTCCAGGCCTATCCGGACGTATCGAACGCGTTGGCGAACAAGACCATCGATGTCGCGCTCATGCCGTCCAACATCGCCGCGGTGCAGATGAAGCGCCAGCCGAACGCGTTCCGTATCGCGGGCACCATCGGCCAGCCGAAGCTGCTCGCGTGGGTGGCGAATCCGAACGATCTCGAGATCCGCAAATTCATCAACGATTCGCTCGAATCTTTCCGGAACGACGGCAAGCTCGCCGCGCTGCAGACGAAGTGGTTCGGCGCCGCGATGGACACGCCGCGCAGCGGCTATCTGCCGGCCGGTTCGATCTGACGCCATGTTCGACTGGATCGACCCGGGCGGCGTCATTGCGCCCTTCCTCGACGGCGTCGTGTCTGGCACGGCGCTCACGCTGGGCGCGTCGGCGTGCGCCTTCGTGATCGGGCTCGCACTCGGCATCGTGCTGCTGCTCGCGCGCATTTCACCATTCGCGCCGCTGCGCTCGCTGGTCATTCTGTGGGTCAGCCTGATTCGCGGCACGCCCGCGCTGATCCACATGCTGATCGCGTACTACATGGTGCCCGCGCTGCTCGACATCTCGGTCTCGCCGGTCACGGCGGGGATCGCCGCGCTGGCTTGCAACACCAGCGCGTATATCGTCGAAATCCTGCGCGGCGCGCTCGGCACGATCTCCTGGGGTCAGCGCGCCGCAGGCTATGCGGTGGGCATGCGCACCTCGCAGGTCTGGCGTCATGTACTGCTGCCGCAAGTGATCTATCGCTCGATTCCGCCGCTCACCAGCGAGTTCACGATCCTGCTGAAAGCGTCGTCGCTGATGTCGATCATCGCGGTGCCCGAGCTCGCGACCGTCGCGCGCAACGCGACACTGCAGACCGACTTGCCGCTGCAGGTCTTCGCGATCACGGCCGCCGTGTATTTCGTGATCCTGTTCCTGATTTCCGCTGCTTCGCGAGTATGCGAACGCCGCGTTGCGAGGATGCTTCCCCATGGCCATTGATTTCTCGATCGTCCGTGAAGCCATTCCCCCGCTGCTCGAAGGATTGCGCATCACCGCGCTCGTCAGCGTGACCGGGATTCCGCTGGGCATCGTGGCCGGCATCGCCGCGGCCTATGCGGCGCAGTCGCGTACCGTGCTGCGGCCCGTGGCGCTCGCCTACGTCGAACTGGTGCGCAACATTCCGTACCTGATCCTCGTGTATCTCGCGTTCTTCGGCCTGCCGAAGCTCGGTGTGCCGGCCTCGGCGATGTCGGTCGCGATCGGCTGCACGGTGTTCTACACCGGCGGCTATTTCTGCGAGATCCTGCGCGCCGCGTTGCGCTCCGTGCCGCGCGGCCAGACCTTCGCGTCGCTGTCGCTCGGCATGACCTTCTGGCAGGCGCAGCGTCACATCATCGCGCCGCAGCTGTTCGGCTTCATCACGCCGCCCACCACGAGCCTCGTCATCATGATGTTCAAGGACTCCGCCATCTTCTCCGTGATGAGCCTCCCGGAGATGACGTACCAGAGCAACCTGCTCACCGCGAACACGTTCGCCTATGTCGAAGTGCTCGGCACGACGGCCTTGATGTACTGGATCTGCAGCGTTCTGCTGGCGGGCGTCGGCCGGCGCCTGGAGACCGTGATCGGCCGCCGCACGCGTCATGTCTGACGCGCCCTCCCCTCACTCTGGAGACACCCCATGACCCAATACACTGTCGCGCCGCGCGTCGGTCATCCCACGCTGCTGTACTCGGAACTCGATCTCGACATCGACAACCTGAAGGCCGATATCGCCGTGCTCGGCATGCCGTATGGCGCGCCCTATGACCCGTCCGACTTCAGCAACGACCAGACCAACGCGCCCTCGGCGATCCGCCAGGCGACCGATCGCGTCGTGCGCAAGCCCTATCACTACGACTTCGATATCGACGGTCCGCTGCTGCAAGGCCGCACCGATGTGCGCTTCGTCGATTGCGGCGACATCATCCCCGACCTGACGAAGCCCGGCGAACACTATGCGCGCGCCGAAGCAGCAGTGCGCCGCATCGCGGCGGGCGGCGCGATGCCCATCGTGCTCGGCGGCGATCACGGCATCACTACGCCGGTGCTGCGCGGCCTCGACCAGAAAGGCCCGATCACGCTGGTGCATATCGATGCCCACCTCGACTGGCGCGACGATGTCAACGGCGTGCGTGAAGGCCTCTCGAGCCCGATCCGCCGCGCCTCCGAAATGGCGCACGTCGATCGCATCATCCAGATCGGTCTGCGCGCGCAAGGCAGCGGCCGTCCGGAGGAACTGGTCGCGGCACGCGCGTATGGCGCGGACCTGGTGACGGCTTACGAGCTGCATGACATCGGCATGGAAGCGGTGCTCGCCCGCATTCCCGATGGCGGCAACTACTACCTGACCATCGACGCGGACGGTCTCGATCCCTCGGTGATGCCAGCGGTCGCGGGACCGGCGCCGGGCGGCGTGACCTTCGTACAGGCACGCAAGCTGATTCACGGTCTGGTGAAGAAGGGGCGCGTGGTCGGCATGGATATCGTCGAGATCCAGCCGGAGAAGGACGATAAAAACCTGATCTCGTGCATCACGGCGGGCCGCCTGATTCTCAATCTGATCGGCGCGTCGATCCGCGCGGGGTATTTCGACAAATGACGACACCGGTCATCGAGATTCGCGGCATCGACAAATGGTACGGTGCGCATCACGTGCTCAAGCAGTGTTCCACGCACGTGAACAAGGGCGAGATCGTCGTGGTCTGCGGGCCTTCCGGTTCCGGAAAATCGACGCTCATCAAGACGGTGAACGCGCTGGAACCGTTCCAGAAAGGCGACATTCTCGTCGACGGCACCTCGCTCGCCGCGAAGTCGACCAACCTGCCGAAGCTGCGCAGCCGCGTCGGCATGGTGTTCCAGCACTTCGAGCTGTTTCCGCATCTCGACCTGACGCGCAATCTGACGCTCGCGCAGCGCATCGTGCTGGGCCGCGACGAGACCCGTGCGCGTGAGAAGGCGCGCGAACTGCTCGATCGCGTCGGACTCTCGGCGCATGCGCACAAGCATCCCGGGCAACTGTCGGGCGGCCAGCAGCAGCGCGTCGCCATCGCGCGTGCGCTCTCGATGGACCCCATGGCCATGCTGTTCGACGAACCGACCTCCGCGCTCGATCCCGAGATGGTGAACGAGGTGCTCGACGTGATGGTGGAGCTCGCGCGTGAAGGCATGACCATGATGGTGGTGACGCACGAGATGGGCTTTGCGCGACGTGTCGCGCATCGCGTTGTGTTCATGGAGGACGGCGCGATCATCGAGGACAGCCCCACTGATGCGTTCTTCCAGGACGCGGCCAGCCCTGCGGTGAAACGCTTTCTTTCGAAAATTCTTCAGCACTGATTCCACTTTTTTTCGACACGACATGACCACGCATACCCGCATCCGCAAGTTCAATACGCGCGAAACCTATCCGGAACAGAAGCTCGATAACGACCTGTGCCAGGCCGTGATCGCCGGCAACACGATCTATCTGCGCGGCCAGATTGGCCAGGACCTCGACACGCGCGAGTCGGTGGGCATCGGCGATGTCACCGCGCAAACCGAGAAGGCGATGGCGAATGTCAAGATGCTGCTCGACGAATGCGGCAGCAAGCTCGAAGACATCTGCAAGGTGACGGTGTATATCATCGATCCGCGCTATCGCGAGGCCGTCTACAACGTGATGGGCCGCTGGCTCAAGGGCGTGTTTCCGGTTTCCACGGGCATCGTCGTGCAGGCGCTCGCGCGGCCCGAATGGGTGGTCGAGATTGACGTGACCGCGGTGAAGCCGGCATGACAGCAAGCCGTAGCGCCGAGTTGCTGAAGGCGCTGATCGCCTTCCCGACGATCTCGCGCACGCCCAACCTCGCGTTGATCGAGCATGTCGCGGGGCTGCTCGGCGCGGCGGGGATTGCCTGCACGCTCGTCAGGAACGATGCGGGCACCTGCGCCAACCTGTTCGCGAGCACCGGACCGGCGCATGTGCCCGGCGTGATGCTCTCGGGCCATACCGATGTCGTGCCGGTCGAAGGCCAGCCGTGGACCGTGCCGCCCTTCGAGGCGACCGTGCGCGACGGACGCCTGTACGGACGCGGCGCGGCCGACATGAAAGGCTTCGTGGCGTGCGCAGTCGTGGCGATGCTCGATGCCTCGACGCGCACGCTCAGGAAGCCGCTGCAACTCGCGCTGTCGTATGACGAGGAAATCGGCTGCTTGGGCGTGCGGCGGCTGATCGACGTACTGGAGAGCGCGCCGGTGCGGCCCGAGCTGTGCGTGGTCGGCGAGCCGACGATGATGCAGATCGCCACCGGTCACAAGGGCAAGGCCGCGTATCGCGCGGTCTGTTGCGGCGAGGAAGGTCATTCGGCCCTCGCGCCGCAGTACACGAACGCGATTCACGTCGCCACCGACTGGATCACGGCGATGCGCGCGGCGCAGCAGCAGCTTGCGCAACACGGCGCACAGGACGATGGCTACGACGTGCCTTATTCGACCATTCACGTCGGCACGATTCACGGCGGCCGTGCGCTGAATATCGTGCCGAACGAATGCACGCTCGACTTCGAGATCCGCACGCTGGCAGCGGATCGCGCGGAAGCGATTCTCGATGGCATTCGGGCGCGCGCCGCGGCGGACAGTAGCGCGCCGTTGCCGGAGATCGAGGAAGTGAATGCTTATCCCGGTCTCGATACGCACTTCGCAAGCGACGCGGTGCGCTTTCTGGAGGCGCTGTTGCCACCGGGAACGGACACGCGCAAGGTCGCGTTCGGTACGGAAGGCGGGTTGTTCTCGACGCGGCTCTCGGTACCGGCGCTGGTGTGCGGTCCCGGGGATATCGCTGTTGCGCACAAGCCGGATGAGTATGTCCAGCTAGCGCAGCTGGATGCGTGTGATGCGTTTCTGGCGCGGCTGGTCGGGGGATTGGGCTAGCGAGCGGCGCGCGTCAGGTATGCCTTGTGACATCATGAGGTCTTGTCCCAAGGAACAGCCCGATGAACTTCAGATCCCTCCAATGCTTCGTCATTCTCGCCGAGGAACTGAACTTCAGCCGTGCAGCGGAGCGCCTGCACATCGCGCAACCCGCCTTGAGCCAGCAGATCCGCCTGCTGGAAGACCGGCTCGGCACGCAACTCGTCGACCGCGCGCGACGGCCGCTGCGGCTTACCGAAGCAGGCCACTACCTCTGCACGGAAGCGCGCCAGATCCTCGGCTCATGGGAGCAGGCGAGCCTCGGCGCACAGGAGATTGGCGTCGGGCGACGGGGCTGGCTCGCAATCGGCTTCACGCGCTCCGCTATGTACAGCATCCTCCCGCCCGCGCTCAAAGCCTTTCATCAGGCTTACCCCGAAGTCGAACTGAAACTCTTCGAGATGCTCACCGAGGAGCAGACCGATGCCTTGCGCGACTTGCGCATCCATGTCGGCATCGGGCGACAGCCACTCGATATCCCGGGCTGCACCTCCTACACGCTGCTGCGCGAGCACGTGGTGGCCGTGCTCTCGCCGGATCATCCGCTCGCGGCACGGAAGAAAGTCCGCATCGCCGAACTCGCCGATACCCCGCTCATCGTCTATCCGAAACACCAGAACGCGCAGTTCAAGCACACCGTGCAGTCGCTGTATCGCGATGCGGGCGTGACGCCGTTCATCGCGCATCAGGCCTATGAAATCCAGACCGCGATCGCACTCGTTGCCGCCGGGCTCGGCGTGACCTTCGTCGGAAAATCCGTGGCGCGGCACGGGCGCGCGGACGTCGTGTTCCGCCCGCTCGCGGGCCCCGGCGCATCGCTCTGGTCGACGCTCGCCGCCACCTTTCGCAGCGAGGACGATTCAGCGCATCTGCACGCTTTCCTGCACTGTCTTCCGCCCTCCCTCGATCCTCCCGCACTATAAGCGAAAGCTTATAGAAGCATAAGCAACGCGTCTTGGACGCGCGCCGCCGCGCTTCTTATCATCGATCGAACGTACAGGCTGGCTTGCTGTGCGCGTCAGCCAGCCCGAATGCAAGGACGGCGCAGGCTGTTTGTAAAGCGGGGCCGCAGAGCCCTTGTGATCCGATGAAAGAACCTGGAGACGGCATGACCCCCTTCAATGAAGCGGAGACGATGCGAAAGGTCTACGGGCGCCTCATGCCCCTGCTCTTCGCGATGATGTTCTTCAACTATCTCGACCGCATCAACATCGGCTTCGCGGCGCTCGACATGAACAAGGCGCTCGGCTTCAGCCCGGCCGTGTTCGGCTTCGCGGGCAGCATCTTCTTTGTCGGCTACATGGTGCTCGAAGTGCCGAGCAATCTGCTGCTGCATCGCGTGGGCGCGCGCCGCTGGATTGCCCGCATCCTGCTGACCTGGGGCGCCGTGGCCGCAGCCACCGCTTTCGTCTTCGACGACAAGAGCTTCTACGTGCTGCGCTTCCTGCTCGGCGTGATGGAAGCGGGCTTCCTGCCAGGCGTCGCGGTCTATCTGACCAAGTGGTTTCCGGTGCGTTACCGGGCGCGCGCGGTGGGCGGCTACATCATCGCGGGATCGTTCTCGGCCGTGCTCGGCGGCCCGATATCGACCATGCTCATGACCTATGCGAACGGCGTGCTGGGTCTGCAAGGATGGCAGTGGATGTTCATCCTCGAAGGCATTCCCGCGATGCTGCTCGGCCTGCTCACGCTGCGCATCATGACGGAGCGGCCCGCCGAAGCCGACTGGCTGCGCGACGACGAAAAGCAGTGGCTCGAAACCACGCTCGCCGCCGAACGCGAAGCCGTGGGCGGGGCCACGCACTTTCCGCTGTTGCGCGTCGCGGGCGACATCCGCGTATGGAGCCTCGCCTGCCTGTTCGGCTGCGCGCTGGTCGGCATCTACGGGCTCTTTCTTTGGCTGCCGCAGATCGTCAAGAGCCTTGGCCACCTGAGCAACATCGAAGTCGGCTTTCTCTCGGCCGCACCGCCGCTGCTGGGCGTGCTCGGCACCTTCATCATCAGCCGCAGCTCCGACCGCACCGGCGACCGCAAGAAGCATCTCGCCTTCGTCTATGGCATGAGCGCCGTGGCCATCGCGGGCAGCGCCTATGCGCCCAACCCCGTCATCGCCTATGTGCTGCTGTGCGTGACCGGCCTCTTTATCTACGCAGGCAATCCGCTGTTCTGGAGTCTCGCGTCGTCGTTCCGGACCGGCGCGGCGGGCGCAGCGACCATCGCGCTCATCAACACGATCGCGCAGTTCGGCGGGCTGGTCGGGCCGTGGAGCATCGGCCTCGTGCGCAACGCAACCGGCAACTTCAAGCTTGCGTTGCTGACCATCGCGGCGTTCCTCGTCGTGGCCACCGTGATCGCGCTGGTCATGCGCGTCAAGCCCGCCGACGATGAAGCCTCCACCCTGCCCGCCGGCGACCCCGCCGCGCGCACCTGAATCCGCATTCAACGCAACGGACTTAACGCATGATCATCGATTGCCATGGCCACTATACGACCTCGCCCCCGCAGCACGAAGCATGGCGCGCGAAACAGATCGCCGCGCTGAAGGACGGCCATACGCCGCCCCCGCTGCCCAGCGTGTCCGATGACGAGATTCGCGCGAGCATCGAAGGCGGACAGTTGCGCATCCAGCGCGAACGCGGCACCGATCTCACCATCTTCTCGCCACGCGCCGCCGGCATGGGACATCACCTCGCCACCGCCGAAGCCAACGCCGTCTGGTCAGGCGCATGCAACGACCTCGTGCATCGCGTGGTCGAGTTGTTTCCGCGTAACTTCGTCGGCGTGTGTCAGTTGCCGCAGGCGCCCGGCGTGGCGCCGGAGAATTGCATTGCCGAACTGCGACGCTGCGTGGAAGAGCTGGGCTTTATCGGCTGCAATCTGAATCCGGATCCATCGGGCGGGCACTGGTCCGGGCTGCCGCTCACGGACCGGTCCTGGTATCCGCTCTATGAAGCGATGGTCGAACTCGACGTGCCGGCCATGATCCACGTCTCTTCATCGTGCAACCCGAACTTTCATGCAACAGGCGCGCATTACATCAATGGCGATACGTCCGCGTTCATGCAGTTGCTGAGCGCCGACCTGTTCGCCGACTTCCCGACGCTCAAGTTCATCATTCCGCACGGCGGCGGCGCGGTGCCCTATCACTGGGGACGCTATCGCGGACTCGCGCAGGACATGAAGCGGCCGCTGCTCACCGAGTATCTGCTCAACAACGTGTTCTTCGATACCTGCGTCTATCACCAGCCCGGCGCCGAACTGCTCGCCAAGGTGATTCCTGCGAAGAACATTCTGTTTGCATCGGAGACGATTGGCGCGGTGCCGGGCATCGATCCCGAGACCGGCCATCATTACGACGATACGCGCCGCTATATCGACGCCATCGAATGGCTCGCCGATGCAGACCGCCAGCGCATCTACGAAGACAACGCGCGGACTGTGTATGGACGCCTCAACGCGCAGCTCGACCGACAACAACCATCCATCGAAGGAGCAACGACATGAACCCGGCCGGCTGGCGCGAACATGAATCAGCGGTACAGGCGAGCCCCGCGACGCTCGACGCGTTGCGCCAACTCGCGGTATCGCTTCTGAGCGACAACATGGCCCGCGTGAGCGGCACGACCGGGCTGCGTCCGTATCATCGGCCGCGGCCGATGGCCGGCACCGCGGTCACGGTGCGCACACGCGGTGGCGACAATCTCGCGATTCATCGCGCGTTCGATTACTGCCGCCCCGGCGACGTGCTCGTGATCGATGGCGCAGGCGAACTCACGCAGGCGCTGATGGGCGACATCATGGCGAGCTATGCCGCGAGCCTCGGCGTGCAGGGCCTCGTGATCGATGGCGCAATCCGCGACGTCGGCGCACTGAGCCAGCGTGATTTTCCGGTGTATGCGCGCGGCGTCACGCATCGCGGGCCCTACAAGAGCGGACCCGGCGAGATCAACGTGCCGGTGACAGTGGGTGGCATGGTGGTGCATCCAGGCGATATCGTCGTGGGCGACGAGGACGGCGTGCTGGCCATCGCGCCCGGCGATGTCGAAGCGGTCATCGCTGGCGCACGCAAGCAGGCGGAGAAGGAAGCGGCACAGCTCGAAGCCATCGCGCAAGGCCGCTTCGATCGCGCATGGGTCGCGCTGCAGCGTGACCGGATGATGAACGGTTGAGGACTTGCCGAACCCAGGCGTGCGCGCGCATGATGACGCGTTCGCCTCTTCGACTTCACGCGTCATGCCCGACACTCTGGACACTGCAGCACTCATCGAACTAGCACGACGCGCCGAGGCCGGCGATCCCGGCCCGTGCGCCTGCACAAAGACTCCGCTCGACGGCTGGCAATCACAACCGCTTTCTCTCGACGAATCGTTGCTGCGCGAGATCGGCACCTTGTGGCCGCAAGACGATCCGGAGCCCACCTTCGCTGAATACTTGCCCAACAAGATTCAGTACTGGTCAGCGGATGCGCCCATCGCGCCGCGCTACTTCCCGTATAACCGCTGCGGCGTGTGGGAATGCTCGGTCTGCGGGCGCCTCTATCTGCGTTACACGGAAGGCGGCGGTTACTTCGTGGATCGTCGCATTCGCGCACTGCGCTTCGCGCTGATCGAAGACGTCCCGCTGTAAGCGGTCACGGCGAAGGCGCCATCGGGAAGCGCCGAAAAGACTATGATGGTTCGATGCGCGGCACGGCGCAACGATCACGGCTCCGCCACGCGCATGCGACGTCCACCCTTACGGAGACTCTCGTATGTCAAGCCAACCCTACTATGCGCCGCATGGAGGCCATCCGGCGCAGACCGAACTCCTGACCGACCGTGCGATGTTCACCGAAGCCTATGCCGTCATTCCGAAAGGCGTGATGCGCGACATCGTCACCAGTTATCTGCCGTTCTGGGACAAGACACGTCTATGGGTGCTGGCGCGCCCGCTGACCGGATTCGCCGAGACGTTCTCGCAGTACATCATGGAAGTCGCGCCCGGTGGCGGCAGCGAGCAGCCCGAACAAGATCCCGATGCCGAAGGCGTGTTGTTCATCGTCGAAGGCGAAATCGAACTGACGCTGCAGGGCGCGCTGCATGTGCTCAAGCCCGGCGGCTATGCGTTCATTCCACCGGGCGTGCCATGGCAGTTGCGCAATCGTCATCAGGATGCCGCGCGCTTTCACTGGCTGCGCAAGCACTATGAAGCCGTCGATGGCGTGCCGCTTCCCGACGCCTTCGTGACCAATGAACTCGACGTCGAGCCGATTCCAATGCCCGGCACCGAAGGCCGCTGGGTGACGACGCGTTTCGTCGATCCCGAGGACATTCGTCACGACATGCACGTGAACATCGTCACATTCCAGCCGGGCGGCGTGATTCCGTTCGCGGAAACGCATGTGATGGAACACGGTCTCTACGTGCTGGAAGGCAAGGCGGTGTATCGGCTGAATCAGGACTGGGTCGAAGTCGAGGCCGGCGACTTCATGTGGCTGCGCGCCTTCTGTCCGCAGGCGTGCTATTCAGGCGGACCGGGACGCTTCCGCTATCTGTTGTACAAGGACGTCAACCGCCACGTGAAGCTCACGCTCGGCGCGCGGCGTTGATATCGCTTCAGGACGCGACGAGTGCGCCGTCGCGCGCGACGATGCGCCCGTTCGCCATCACGAGCTTGCGCTTCGGCCGCGCGACGACCGCCTGTGCGACGGACTCCGCATCGACCAGCACGAGATCCGCGCGCGCGCCGACGCGCAGGCCGTAGTCCGCAAAACCGCAGCCGCGCGCTCCGGCTTCACTGACGGTATCGAACGCAAGCTGCAGATCGTCGTCGCGCCGCAGGTCGTAGCGCATGCCGATCAGCATCGCGCGTTCGAGCATGTCGGGTACGCCGTAGGGTGTCCAGGTCTCGCGTATGCCGTCGTTGCCGCCGAATATCGTGATGCCCTTGTTGACGCATGTTTTCAAGGGCGGCACGGTAACTGACGGCGGCGCGCTCGTCATCAATGCCACGCGCAGGTGCGCGATGCGATCGAGCAAGGGTTCGCGTTCGCGTTCCGGAAGCGCCCCCAGACAGAAGCCATGGCTGATGACGATTTGCCCTTGCATGCCCGTTGCCTCGACGCGGTCCAGCAGCAGCCGCAGCGTGAATGCGCCCACTTCGCCCGGTTCGTGCAGATGGATGTCGATGGGCTTGCCATGGCGCTGCGCGAGCGCGAATGTCATGTTTAGCGAGGCAACCGGATCGCGGTCGATCAAGGCGGGATCGAGCGCGCCGAGCACGTCCGCACCTTCGGCGAGCGCGCGATCGAGCAGCTCGGCCGTGCCCGGACGAATCAGCATGCCCGACTGCGGGAACGCGACGATCTGCATGTCGAGCATCTCGCGCAAGGTGTCGCGCGTGGCGAGCACGCCGTCAAGATGGCGCAGGCCCGCATCGGTATCGATGTCCACGTGCGTGCGCAAACGCGTGGTCCCGGCCTGCACGAATGCATGCGCGAGTGCGAGCGATTGGGCTTCTGCGCTGTGTCCTGAGGTGCTGCGCCACGCGCGTTCGTTACTGATGCGGTCGGTCAGCAACGGGCCGACTTCGTTGCGATACCACGGCAGTCCCCAATGGGTTTTGTCGAGATGCGTGTGGCCCTCGACGAAGCCCGGCAACAGCAATGCGCCACCGCCGTCTTCAACCGGCATGCCAGGCGGCGCGGCGAGGTCGGAACCGAGCGCGGCGATGCGCTTGTCTTCGATGGTGACGGACACGCGCTGGCCATCGGCCAGGCGAAGGTTGCTGAGATGAAGTGAGCGCGGCATGAACGCACCTGGGACGGTTGGCTTCGCAAGCGGGAATAGTACTCTGCCGGACCAGGAGCCCTTCTGTGCACGCCAAACAAAAAGGCGCGGCCTTTTGAGGGACCGCGCCTTTCGCGTTGACTGCTTGCCTTTCCTCAAACCGCCCGGCGCACCATCAATTCCTTGATCTTGCCGATCGCCTTGGTCGGGTTGAGCCCCTTCGGGCACACGTCGACGCAATTCATGATCGTGT